>CAWILE010000003.1:0-285276 GCA_963836835.1 uncultured Acidobacteriaceae bacterium
TTGCGGGTGGTGGATCCCAACGACAAGGGCGGCGGTGTGCCGCGGCACATCCTGGTGGTGTATGGCTCGCCGACGGTGCGGCTGTGGCGGCAGGTGAATAAGGCGATCGCCTTCTTCTCGCTCTCGAGCCTGGTGCTGCTTGTAGTGACAGGAGTGTTGATGGCCTGGCTGCTGCATCGCGGGCTGGCGCCGATGCGGCGGCTCGCGGCGGAAGCAGAGAGCATCTCGGCGCATCAATGGAATTTTCGGCCGCCCGAAAGCGCAATGGCGACAGTGGAGCTGGCGTCGCTGGCAACTGCGCTGGCGGCCGCGATGCAGCGGCTTGAGGCATCCTTCTCGCAGCAGAGACGATTTGTGAGCGATGCCGCGCACGAATTGAAGACAGCCGTCGCGGTAGTGAAGAGCTCACTGCAACTGCTTACGATGCGGCAGCGCACGGCGGAGGAGTATGAGGCGGGCGTACAGGTGAGCCTGGCGGACAGCGAGCGCATGGAGGAGATTGTCGCGCGCATGCTCATGCTGGCTCGGGCGGAGCATCCAGGACCGGAGACCGCGGTCGCCGGCATGGCGAACATGGCGGCGTGCGTGCGATTGACAACACAACAATTTCAGTCGATGGCCGAAGTGCGGCTGGTGGCGCTCTCGGTGGAATCTCCGTCGGAGGTATTTATTCCCGTTTCGCCGGAAGAGTGCATGCTGCTGTGCTCGAACCTGGTGCTGAATGCGCTGCAACATAGCGCGCCTCATTCGGTGGTGAAGGTGCGGCTGCAGGAGTCGGCAGAGAGGGCGGAGCTGCGGGTGGATGACGAGGGCGACGGCATCGATCCGGCCCTGCTGCCGCATGTGTTTGAGCGCTTTTCGCGGGGCGATCCGTCGCGCAGCCGCAACACTGGCGGCACCGGCCTGGGGCTGGCGATCTGCAAGGCGATTGTGGATCGGGCGGCTGGAAGCATCGTGCTGGAGAGCGAACCGAACCGGGGCACGACGGCGATCGTTCGTCTGCCGCTGGCGGCGCGGCCTGACGATGCGATACTTGTCGAGCCGGCGCTGCATAGCTCTCCTTCAGCCTGAATTAATGGTGGCATGGGAGACTAGGGCGGCCGGCGCAACCCGCGCCTGACCCCGGAGACAGCTATGATCGGTTCCTGCAGTGCACGTGCTCGTCGCTCTTTGCTTATTCCCGCCATTCTTTGTGCCGCGGCGTTTCCGCCGGCGCTCCTGGCGCAGACGTCGTTCAACGTTGTTACGCAGTGGAAGATTGGCGGCGAAGGCGGGTGGGATTATCTGACCGCAGACCCCGATGCGCATCGCCTGTATGTGACCCACGGCACACGTGTGGAGGTGCTGGACACGGACAGCGGCAAGCCCGCGGGCGCGATCACGGGATTACAGGGCGTCCATGGAGTTGCGCTGGACCGTGCGGGGAAGTATGGCTACATCAGCGATGGGCGCGCCAATGCGGTTGTTGTCTTCGACCGCAAGACTCTGAAGACGGTGACTTCGATTGCAGCAGGCACGAACCCGGATGGGATTGCCTTTGAGCCGGTGACCAGCACGGTATGGGCATTTAACGGCCGCAGCAATAATGCCACCGTGATCGATACGAAAACGCAGAAGGTGGTGGCGACCATTGCGCTGCCCGGCAAGCCCGAGTTTCCGGTAGCGGACGGCAAGGGCAACGTCTACGACAATATTGAGAGCAAGAATGAGATCGTTCGTCTCGATGCCAGTGCGCACAAGGTGACGGCGGAGTGGCCGATCTGCGACTCGCCGTCTGGGCTGGCGATAGACACGTCGAGCCGGCAACTCTTTTCCGTGTGCGACGGGAAGAAGATGGCGGTTGTCGACGCAGACAGCGGAAAGGTGCTGGCGAGTCCTGAGATCGGCGAGGGACCAGATGCCGCCGGCTTTGATGCGGAGAAGAAGCTGGCGTTCTCATCGAATGGCGATGGCACGTTGACGGTGGTGAACGCCAGCAAAGCGAATTTCCCGGTGGTGCAAACCGTGACCACGCAGCGCGGTGCACGTACGATGACATTCGATTCGAGCAGCGGCCGCATCTACCTGGCGACGGCGCAATTTGGCCCGCGCCCCGACGCCACCGCGCAGAACCCTCATCCACGGCCGGCTATTCTGCCGGACACGTTCACCGTGCTGGTGGTTGGACAGAAATAAACAGGAGCTATCTGGCTAGCCGGCGGGGCGAAAAGCCTTGCCGGTTTTTTCTGCCTCCGCGTGGTGGGAGCGAGTCATGAGGTAGTACATCGCCGGGGTCACGATCAGGCTGAGGACCATGGAGATCAGCAGGCCGCCGATAACCGCGATGGCCAGCGGCTGCAGCATCTGCGAGCCGGAGCCGAGCGCGAACGCCAGCGGCAGCATGCCGCAAACGGCTGCGATCGCCGTCATCAGGATGGGCCGCAGCCGGCGCTGCGCCGCATGCATCATGGCTTCGCGCGGCGGCTACGCCTTCGGCGCGGAACTTCTCGTCCGCGTCCAGCAGCAGGATGCCGTTCTTGGCCACGATGCCGATGACCATGATCAGTCCCATAAAGGATGCGACGTTGAAGTCGTGTCCGGTGATAAGCAGCGCGAAAACCACGCCGGAAATCGAGAGCACGGATGAGTGAGAATGGCGATCGGCGCAGAGAAGTTGCGGAACTCGGTCAGCAGCACACCGAAAACCAGCGCCAGCGCGAGCAGCAGCACACGCAGCAGATCGTGAAAGGACTTCTGCTGCTCCTCATACGTGCCGCCGTATTCGACACGTACGTTGGATGGCAGATGCAAGTCGGCCACAGTCTGCTGAACCTGCGCCATAGCGGTGCCAAGATCGGAGCCTTCGAGGCGCCCGGTAACGACGATCTGCTGCTGCAGGTTCTCGCGGCGAATTTCGTTCTGCGGCGGCAGCTGCTCGATGTCTGCCAGTGAGCCCAGCGTTGCCGTGTGGCCGCTGTGCTGCTGTTGAAGACCGTGTTCTCGATTGCATCCAGCGAGGCGCGCGTCGTCTCCGGCAGGCGCACGCGGATCGTGTAAGGGCGGCCGTTGGCGATCAGGGGATCTGTTGGCGTCACGCCGTCGAGAATAGAGGTTGCGTCCGCCGCGACTTCCGTGGGAGTAAAGCCGAGGCGGCCGGCAACTACGGGATCCACTTGGAAGTTTGTTGCCGGGCCGCTGATGGTGTTGTCGATGCCGTTCTGCACATCAACGACACCGGGAATCTTGCTGATGGCGTCTGCCGACCTGCGGGCCTAGCTGGTTCAGCAGCGCCCGATCGTCGGAGAAGAACTTGATCTGGATCGGTTCCGGAGAGTTGGAAAGATCGCCGATCATGTCCTGCAGCACCTGCGTGAACTCGACATCCAGTTCCGGCTCGGTCTTTTTGATCTGCTGCACGAACATCGGCCATCACTTCGTCGATGCCGCGGTCGCGTTTGCTCTTCAGCTTTACGGTAAAGTCGCCGGTGTTGGCTTCGGTCACGGCGGCGAGGCCCATCTGCAGCCCGGTGCGGCGCGATGTGATTTCCACTTCCGGGGTGGCTGCGCAGAATCCGCTCCACATGCTGCAAGCACGCGGTTGGTCTCGGTCAGAGAGCTGCCGGCGGGCATGATGTAGTCGAGCACGAAGCCGCCTTCATCCATCTCCGGCAGCAGATCGGAACCAAGCGCTTGATAGCCAAACCAGGTGCCGAGGACAAGGATGGCGCAGCATGCCGCGAGCATCAGCGGCTTGCGCAAGAGACCAGTCCAGGGCGCGGTCCGTGCCACTGCGATGAATACGGCGGCGCATGCGTCGGGCTCCGCATGCTCTTCGTGATGCTCGCGGCATCGTTCCGCCGCGATCGCTGCAGGAGGGCCAGGCTGAGTCCGGGCGTCCAGGTGACCGCGAGCAAAAGCGACGTAAGCAGCGCGGCTGTCATGGTGATCGGCCAGCGCGCGGAAGAAGCTGCCGGTTACTCCGGTGACAGCGATCAGCGGCAGAAAGACCACAACCGGCGTGATGGTCGATCCGATCAGGGGCGCGGTGATCTCGTGCAGCGCCTTGCGCACTGCTTCGACGCGGGTTTCGCCGGAATCGCGATGGAGCACGATGTTTTCGACCACGACGATGGCGTCGTCGATGACCAGCCCGATGGCCGCCGCCAGTCCGCCCAGCGTCATCAGGTTGAAACTTTCGCCAATGACCCAGAGAAAGAGAACTGTAACCGCCACGGTGACAGGAATGACGAGTCCTGCCACGAGGGATGAAGTCCAATCGCGCAGGAAGAGAAAGAGGATGATGCATGCGAGGATGAGGCCAATGAGGATGGCATCGCGAACGCTGGCGATGCTCTCGCGGACCAGCTGCGACTGATCGTAATAAGGCTCCAGCTTGACCCCGGCAGGCAGCGTTTGCCGCAGCTGCGCTACTGCATCGGCAACCGCATCGGCGACGGCACCGTATTGCTGGCTGGCTGGCGCGTGATGTTGAGCAGCACAGCCGGCTTGCCGTTGGCCGTCACACTGTGTAGACCGGCATGGTCGCCGGCTCTACATCGGCCACATCGGCGACGCGGACCGGCGCTCCAGCTGGCGTCGTCTTGACGACAAGCTCGGCCAGAGTTCGCCGCAGATCGTGCACCTGTGCGCCGACCAGCGCCGAGGATCAGCTGATGGTTCTCTTCGTAGAGCCCGGGGGAGTCGATGATGTTCGATGTCTGAACGCGCATTCACCAGATCGGTGATGGTGACGCCGGAGGCCTGCAGGCGCGCCATGTCGGGCACGACGTGGTACTCCGGAACTTTGCCGCCCTGCACCGTGACCGTGCTGACGCCGGTCGACGCGGTTCAGCGGCGGCTTCAGATCATAGGTGGCAATCTCCCACAGCTGGGTCTGCGAGAGTACGCTGTCGCGACGTGAGGCTGTAGCCGAGGATGGGAAAGGTCGCGAAGGTAAGTCGGTTGGTGGTGATGCGCGCCGTGGCGGGCAGCGTCTGCTGCACCTTGCGACAAGGCTGCGTCGACCAGCTGCAGCGTGTGGTACATGTCCACATTCCAGTCGAAGAAGAGGCTGACTTCGGCCGATCCGCGGCTCGTAGTGGACCGCACGGTCACCAGAGCCGGGCACGCTGTTGATCGCGTCTTCGATCGGCTTGGTGATGGTGACCTGCATCTGCTCGACCGGCATGACACCGTTATCGACGCCGATCACGACGCGGGGAAAGTCTGTTGTCCGGGAAGACTGAGATCGGCACCTGCATGGCGAGATAGATGCCCGCGAAGCGTGAGCACAACCAGGAAGAAGAAGATCGTGCTGCGGATAGCGCAGTCAGCCAGAAGCCGGGTCTCCGGTTTCGTGACTGTTGCGATCCGGAGCGCGCGTGATCACTGGCCGTCGCTTCCTTGCCCGCGCCGGCTTCTTGCTTATCTTCGTCGCCGGCGGCGCCGCCAATGTTCACTTTCGTGCCGTCATCAAGCCCATAGGCGCCTGAGTTGATGACGATATCGCGCTGGCGAGAGCCCGCTGGTGATTTGCACGCGATCGCCTGATCCTGATGCCGACGTCCACGGACTATTTATGTGCAGCGCCGTCCGCGCCGATGACCATCACAGACTTGCTGCCGTCCTGCGCTGTCAGGATTGCGGCAGGATGGAACCGTAAGCGCCTGAGCATCTGTCTGGCCGGTGATCAGAGCGTGTACCGGACGTTCCCGACTTTCAGCTCGCCATTCCTGTTCTCGATCCGCAGCCAGACTTCGACTGTGGTGCTGCCGGGATCGAGCGCCGGAGCTGATCGAGCGAGACTTTGGCCGCGACCGGATCGTCCGGCCGGGGACGATGATCGTGGCCGCATCGCCAAGCTTGCAGTTGCTGGCGCCTGCAGCTGCGAGATGGAGCTTCGCAAGCAGGCTCGAGGTATCCATCACCGTAAGCAGGGTCGCACCGGCGGCTGCGGTCTCGCCCGCGAAGAGCGGCCGGTCGGTGATGACGCCGGCGATAGGGCTGCGAATCTCCGAGTAGCGAAACCTGCGCCTCGGCGCCGAGATATTTGCCTTTGGCCGAAGTGAGGTGCCCTTGCGCGGCTTGCAGGGCGGCCTCGTGGCTGACGCTCTTCATCGGATTCCAGATGTTTGCTTCGCCGTATCATAGGCGGCCTGCGCCTGCACGAGAGCGGCTTCGGCGGTGTCGAGATCGCGGCCAGGAATGGCGCCTTCGGCGAAGAGCTGCTTGCGGCGTTCACGATGCTTTGATTGAGATCGAGATTGGCCTTGGCCTGCGTCCAAATCAAGCTCGCGCCTTCTGGTACTCTTCGGGCACTTGCGCCTGGGTTGCATGGTCGTAGGTGCCTGCGCCGCCGTGTAAGTTCCTTGGTTGTCCAGCGCGGCCGCGGTCAGGTCGCTGTTTTCGAGAGTGGCAAGGAGTTGCCCGGCCTTGACGTGCGCGCCGCGCTGCACGTAGAAGTTCCGGACAGGTGCGGTGATTTTGGGAGAGATGGCGGCCTGCGCCAACGGAGCAAGCACAGCGTCCGCCGATATGCGTTCTGCAATTGTGCTGACCTGCGGATGCTCCGCCTGCACGGAGACGACAGGCGTCGGCGCGCCGGTCTCGGACTTTCCGCAGCCGGCAACCACGATGGTCAATGCGACGACGGCAGATACGAGCAAAGCGATTCATTCCATCGATCCTCATTCTTACAGGGTCCCAGTGAGCGACTGCAGATTCGCCAAGGCTGATTCGTAGCGGAGCGTGCCGTCTTCCCGCGCAGTTTCCGCGGTGATCAGCGCGGTCTGCGCGTCCACCACTTCCAGCACCGTGCCGTCGCCGGCGGTATAGCGCAGCCGCGTGAGCCGAAGGCTCTCCCGCGCCGTGTCTACGCTGTCGTTGAGAGATGCCAGTTGGCTGCGGGCCTCTTCGGCTTCTGCGTAGGCTTCGTCCAGAGCTGCAATGAGATGACGCTGGGTCGCGGTGAGCGCCACGCGAGCTGGCATCGCGGCGAATCTCCGATTGCTTGACGCGATGTGGTGTAGCCAGCCAGTCCCAGACGGGGATATCGACGGTTGCGGCTGCGGAGTAGCCGAGGTTGTTGACGCCGTTCGGCCCTTTGACGGCGAATTGCGCCGCGTCGATGCCGTAGTTGAAGTTGAGGACCAGGTCGGGGAGAAATGCGGCACGGGCGCCCAGAACTTCCGCGTTACTGATGCGAACGGCTGCCATCGCGCTTGCGAGCTCCGGATTGTGTTTGGATGCGAGTGCGTCGACATCGGCACGCGAGGGTAGCAATCGTGGCCGGCCGGGTTCTTCAATCATGTACGGAGTTCGCGGATCAGGGAAGAGGAGCACGCCAAGCTCCAGCCGGGCCCTGTCTGCGGCAAGCCTGGCATCGGCCAGATCGCGTTGTCGCTGCTGCTGCTGCAATTGTGACTTCACTACGTCAGCGTGGGCGGCTTCGCGGGCTGATTCGCGCTTCTGGGTAAGAGTGGTGAAGTCGTTGGCTTCGTTCTGTGCGCTCTGCGCGACAGCGACCTTGTGCTCGGCGGCGGAGAGGCTGTAATAGAGACCGACCACGGTCGCAACCAGGCCACGGCGGGCGACTTCGTACTCCGCGGCGGCGCGGGCGGCGGTCGCATCGGCGAGGCGCACGTTTGCGAAACCTGCGAGACCAATGGATTCTGTGACGGCGGCCTGGCTGATGTACTCGTGAACCGCGTTGTTGGCGATGAAGATGGGGGCGGGTGTGGTGGTGCTGCCTGCCACGACGGGCGTTGTCGCTCCTGTGCCCTGGGTGTAGAGAAACTGATTGTGATAAACGGCGTTGGGCAGGAGCGCGGCGCGGGATATGGAGCGGTCGAGCGCCGTTGCCTTCGCCTCGCCGAGCGCCGCAGCGAAGTTGGGTTCATTCTTCTCCGCGCGCTGGATGGCCTCCGGCAGAGTGATCGCAGGTGACGTCGGAGGGGGCACCTGGGCGAAGATGTATGCGGAAGTGTGGGCCAGCGCAAAGCACAGGGCGATGCACGTCGTAAACCGCATAGCCCGATAGCGACGAAAGCTCATTCAGGGAATAAGATACGGGCCCGGACCTTAAGGATGGGTGAACATCTTAATTCTGCAATCCAATGCTCGTAATATTGCCGCAATTGACGAGTCTTCACGGCTTGAGTTTTAACATGACGACGCCGTGACGGGGCACGGTGGCGGTGTAGCTTCCGCGAAGGTCTCCCAGGTCCCGGGCGGCCCACAAGTCGCGGGCTTTTGCCGGGCCGTGAAGTCCGGCATCGGCGAAGCGGAGTGTGACGGGCCCGTCCTTTCCTCCACGATTGAACAAGCCGATCGCGACAGCGCCTCCTTTGAGGGGCTTCATCCATACCTCGGTAGCATTCGATGCCGCGATGCGCTCGCCCTGTTTGCCGAGCGGGTCCTGGTCCAGGGCGATAATGTCGCGATTGGTTAGAATGCTCAGCGTTTCGGGTGACATCTTGCTCAGGTCGTTGCCGGCGAGCAACGGTGCAGAGAGGAGTGCCCATAGTGACATGTGGGTGCGGTATTCGTCGGCAGTCATGCCTCCGTTGCCGACCTCGAGCATGTCGGGATCGTTCCAGTGGCCGGGACCAGCGAACTGCGCGATGCCGAGCTGGCCGAAGCCGATGTCGGACATGGAGCTATAGGAATCACGAATGTCGCCGGTGGTCCGCCAGGAGTTTCCGCCGAGCGAGGCGCCCCACTCCCATACGTCAGCGATGCCGTACTGGCAGAGGCTGTAGAAGATGGGACGTCCGGTCTTTTGCAAGGCGAGATGCATCTTCTGGTAGGCGGCCTTCATCATTGCGATCTGTTCGGGCGAGTAGATCTTGAGCAAGCGCGAGGCAAGCGCCGACTGCGCTCTTGGATCATTGGCGGCGCGCCTTACTGCGTCCTTCTGCTCGGCGGAGAGTCCCGGAGCGTCCTCCGCGAGGTTGATGCGAAAGGCGCAGAGGTCGTATTTCAAATAGTCGATGCCCCAGGTGGCGTAGGTGCGCGCGTCCTGCTCTTCGTGTCCGTAGCTGCCTTCGAAATTGGCGCAGGTCCGCGGCCCGGGCGAGGAGTAGATTCCTAACTTCAAGCCGCGCGCATGCACGTAGCCCGCGAGCGCTTTCATGTCGGGAAATTTACTGTTGGCGCGGATATTACCTTCGGCATCGCGAGTGCCCTGCCAGCCGTCATCAATATTGACGTATACGTAGCCGGCATCTTTCATGCCGCTGGAAAGCAGAGCATCCGCCGCGGCGCGTACGTCTGCGTCGCTGACGTCGCGCCCGAAGTGATTCCAACTGTTCCAGCCCATCGGCGGCGTGGCCGCGCTCTGCGCCTGACCCAAAGCAGGGAAGGCACAGAGTGCAAGGGCAACGGTGAGTACTGACCGAAGGTTAGAATTCAAAACGGCCGTAGAACTGAGCGAGGCGAGGGTTCGTGAGCGTAGCGGTTGCATTTCCAAATCCATTGGGGTTAGTGATGTTGGCTGAAACCGATTGCGCATCGAATCGTACACTATTGGTCACGTTGAAGAGCTCCATACCCGCCTTAACGCGAAATCGTTCGTTGATGGGGGAAGGTCTTGGCGGGTCCAGCATCCTGCTCAAAGTAGCCGTCGCCGCGCAGGATGTTTCGCGAACCGGAGTCGCCCGGCAGGCAGAAATCAAACGCAGCGAAGGCGGCGGGAGGATCGGCGAACATCGAGCGCGCCAAAGAGAGTCTGCCAGTATGGGATGGGCTGCACGGAGGAGACAGGCACACCGTTGCCGCCGTTCTCACGGACAGGACGACGGCGAGCTTCATGCATGATTTTCATGACCTGCTGTTTTGACATGACTTGCGGAGATCGCGGCCTGACTTACAATCCACTGCTTGAACTCGGCCGTAAGCAGGGATGAAGCCTTTGATTCGGGCACCACAAGGTAATAGGAATTGGTGCCGCGGATTGGCCGATCGAAGAGAAGGACGAGCTTTCCGGAGGCCAATTCCTCCTCGATGAGGAGCTTGGGCAGGAGCGCAATGCCGAGATGGCAGATGGCTGCCTGGGCGATCATGGTGAACTGCTCGAAGCGCGGGCCACGCAGCGCGTGCGTGCTGCCGGCTCCCATCATTTCGAACCATTCCGTCCAGGCGTCGGTCCGTGACGTCTGGTGGAGCAGGACGGCGCGAGAGAGGTCGGCCGGCCGGCGGATGCCATGGTCCTTCTTATACTTCGGGCTGCAGATGGGCACTGTCTCTTCGGGCATCAGGAGGTGCGCCGATGTGCCCGGCCAGTTGGGCAAACCATAGTGAATCGCGGCGTCGAAGGGCTCGCTCTCGAAATCGAAGGGCACGAGGCGCGTGGCCAGATTGATGGTGACGCCGGGATGCTTCTCCAGAAAGTCGGAGAGCCGGGGCATGAGCCAGCGGGTGGCGAAGGTGGGCAGGACAGCAAGATTGAGCAGCCCGGTGTTTCCGCCGCAGGCCATGACCCGGCTGGTGGCGTCCTTCAGTCCGGTGATGACCCTACTGATGTCATTGAGAAACAACTTGCCGGCGTCTGTAATGACGACGCGCTGGCGGACCCGCTCAAAGAGAGAGACGTCGAGAAGAGATTCCAGTTGGTGGATCTGCCGGCTGACGGCGCTTTGCGTCAGATTCAGCTCGACCGAGGCGCGGGTGATGCTCTTGTGCCGCGCGACGCTCTCGAAGGCCTGAAGGCAACTTATGGACGGCAACTCGGACAAAGCAGTCCCTCGCACAGGGTGGCATTCGTAGCCGGCATATTATGCTGAAAACGCATGATTGTACATTAGCGGGACGAGAGGCGGCAGGGATTGCAAAAGAGAGGCTTTCGAATCAGGAAGCTCGACCAAACATGCATATCAGATTGCCGCGTACTCCGTATACATCCGTACAAAGGAATGACAAATCGATAACAAGTTGTCGTGCTGCTGTCTCCATACTCGCCTGAAAGCAGTCGTTCCATTGAAGGTGACATTTGAGAGACAAGCGGATGCATTGTGTTCTGCGCTTCTTCGTGGCCGGCTGTCTCTGGTCAGGAACCGCGGCATTCAGCCAGACACCGGGCACAGGCGCGATCTCCGGCATCGTCTATGATCCGGCGGGCAAGGTCGTGGCCAACGCGAGGGTGGAGACTCAAGACGAGGCGACGCACCTCAAGCGCGCAGCGAATACGACACAGGAAGGCATCTTCCGGGTGCCGCTGCTGCCACCCGGGAGCTACACGGTCTCTGTTACCGCACAGGGATATGCCGTTCGCACCTCAGAGCCAATCCGGGTAACCGTGAGCGAGACCAGCTCGCTTTCTGTAACGCTTGCCGTGGCGAGCGCCAGCACGAGCGTTCAAGTGAATGGGACCGTTCCGCTTGTGAATGTAGAAAGTTCCACGCTGGGCGGCCTGGTGGATGAAACCGCGATCAACGCTCTGCCGCTCTCAAATCGCAACTACACGCAGATTCTCGGGCTCTCGCCGGGTGTGATCGTGGACCTGCCGGATGCCTCGCAGCTTGGAAGCGGCACGCAGAATGTCGCGTCCAACGGCGCGACACCGACGTCCAACAACATCCAGTTCAACGGTATCGACGCCAACAATCTTGCGGAGAATTCGGCTGCCAACTCCAACGAGCAGGTGGGCACGGCGATTCCGGCGCCAGATTCGATCCAGGAGTTTCGCGTACAGACCGCGAACTTCGATGCGGCTTACGGGCGCGGCACTGGAGCCAATGTCGACCTGGTGAGCAAGAGCGGGGCGAACGACTTCCATGGCAGCGCATGGGAGTTTTTGCGTAACAACATCTTCAACGCGAATGACTTCTTCCTGAAAGGGGCCGGGCAGCCGCGACCGGATCTGAAGCAGAACCAGTTTGGTGGATCGATTGGCGGCCCTGTGATCCGCAATAAGACGTTTTTTTTTAGCGATTATCAGGGGCTGGTGGAGGTGAACGGTCTGGGCGGCAAGCAGACGACGACGCTGCCGATGCTGACCGGCGACCGATCTGCAGCAAAGCTGGGCGCGCAATTCTGTCCGGCAGGTCATCCGGGCAATGGGGGCCAGCCAGCTGCCGGCTACCTGACGCACGCAGGCGGGGCACAGGTGGCGTGCGACGGGTCAAACATCAGTGGAGTGGCACTTGCGATCCTGAATGCGAAGCTGCCGAGCGGGCAATTCGCGGTGCCCGATCCTCAGCAACCGGTACCGGCGACGGATCCCGATCAGTTGCCGGTGGGTCAATCGACCTATGCGATTCCCGCGCACTACCGGGAAGACCAGGCGTCGATGAACGTCGATCACGCCGTGACCGCGGCCAACACGCTCTCCGGGCGGTTCTTTTATTCGCGGGCTTCGACGAGCCAGCCATTCTCGCCCGCAGCGGCAACCGTGCCCGGCTGGGGCACCGATGCACTGGGCCGCAACACCATGTTCGTGCTTTCCGACACGCACACCTTTAACCCGAACCTGGTGAACATTGCGCGATTCGGTTATATGCGATTCGACGGTGTCTCGACGGTGCAGAACCCACTGCTGGCTACCGCGATTGGGCAAGGCACGCCCACCGGAGCGGCAGACCCTACTTCGCCGGCTCCCGGGCTGACCATCGATGGGCTCTTCACCATCGGCGATGCAGGCACCCCCGCCTTGTGGCAGGTGACGAACTCGTTCGTATGGCAGGACACGGTTGCCCTGACGCGCGGACGGCAAAACATACGCTTCGGATTGGAGTTCAAGCGCCACCAGGTGAATGAGGATGCCCCCTTCGAGTCGAACGGACTGCTGGACGTCAGCACGTTCGCGGATTTTCTTCTCGGCCAGAGCGCCGCTCAGAATGGGAGCCCGAGCGGCCTGAGCAACGTGACCGAGAGCATGGCCGGCGGCGGCATCTTCCGGCGGGATAATCGGTACACGGACTTTGCAGGCTTTGCGCAGGACGATATCAAGGTGAACCCGCGGTTCACGATCAACGCCGGTCTGCGCTACGAGATCTTCGGGGCACCGACGGAGATTCACGGACGCCTGACAAATTTCGACGCAAATATAGCAGAAGGACCGGTTCCCGCAGAGGGAACGTTCAGCGGCTACACGGTGCCTTCGAATTTCCAGGCACCGGTTCCTGCAGGCGTTGTACGAACGCCTTATGCCGGATTCTGGCAGACGCCGTACGGCGATGTGGGGCCGCGTCTTGGATTTGCCTGGCAGATGAGGGATAAGCCCCTGATCGTGCTGCGCGGCGGGTATGGCATGTATTTCGATCAGCACGCCGGCAACCTGGCAGAGCAGACGCTGAGCCAAGCTCCGTTTGCGACGCTGCAGATTGTTTCCGGAACTCCCAATGGACCGGCGACGCTGGAGAGCCCGTTTGTCCCGTTGATTCTGCCCAAATCAAGCTATCCGATCTTTATGCCGCGTACGGCGACCTCGGTCCCATTTATCGAAGGCACCGACCCGAACGTGCTCGACGGACGAACGCAGGAATACAACCTGAACGTGCAGTACGCGCCGGGGGACGACTACGCGATCGAAGTTGGATATGTGGGCACTGTCTCCAACCATCGGCCGGGGCAGATCGAGTTCAACCAGGCTCTGCTGGCCAGCCCATCCACTCCGGTGAACGGTGAGACGACCAACTCGGTGAACAATGTGATTCAACGGCTGCCGTTCGCCGGCGTGAGCCCCGGCTCGCTGTTTACGGTATCCACGTTCATCGCGAGATTTGACTCGCTGCAGGCACGCATTACGAAGCGGATGCGGCGTGATCTGCAGTTTCAGGCGAGTTATACGTGGTCCAAGAATCTGGATGAAGTGAACGGCGAAGGGGGCCTGGACACTTTCGAGCTTCAACTCCCGACCAACGACCAGCACAACCTGCGGGAGGGCTATGGCCTGGCAGGCGATGATCGTGCACATCGATTCGTGGCGAATTTCACCTGGCAGACGCCTCCGTTTCGCACGATGCCGGATGGGGCGCGGTATCTGCTCGGCAACTGGCAGTTCTCGGGCATCGGCGTGATCCAGTCAGGGAGACCGATCACTATCACGGATACGAATGCAGGCTCGGTCTACGGCAATCTACCGGGAGAGGCGAGGGCACAGATCTCGGGCAGCAGTCCGGCGACACATGGCTCGCTGTTTTCGCGGGTGATCGGGAACTATCTTGACCCAAGCGGCTTTACACGTGCGCCGGAGGCGCCATTCGGCACCAGCCTTGCCGATCAGGACTTCGGTAACAGCGGCGTGGGTTTGGTGCGCGGGCCGGGACAGCATAACGTCGACCTGGCGCTGGAGCGCACGTTTCCGGTGAAGGAAAGAAGCAGCTTTCGTTTTCGTGCTGAATTCTTCAATGTGACCAACACTCCGCAGTTTGCCAACCCGAACAGCAGTCTCGGTTATGGCGATCCGACGGCGCTGCACCCGGTGGCGAGTCCTTCGTTCGGCAGGATCACTGGCACGCTGAGCAATCCACGCATTATCCAGTTCGCGGTCAAATATGTGTTCTAGCGGCCTACGGAGACCTGAACAGTGACGATGACCATTGAAGAACTCGAGGCGACCTGTGCGACGTCAGAAATGCCGGATTTCTACCGGCACGAACTCGAAGGGCCCAGTCTGTCTCTTCGGCGGATGTTCTATCCGTTCGGCTTTCCCACCGAACTGCGCACCAACTCTGCCGAGATCATGAAGGAGGCCGAGGATGTCTGGAGCATTTTCGACCGGCAGTTTGCAACCGAGCCGATCCGCGTCGACGTGTATGTGATGGACGGCGATGGCACGGCAGAGTGCCCGCCGGAACCACGGTACTGTCTAATGCCGCCGCTGGTTGTTTCCATCGCGGATCCTGACAACTACTCGATCGTCGATCTGGCGCGAAACGAAACGCAGATCAGGCTATCTCGTGCCGCTCTCCGGCATCGTTCTTATCTCCGCTACTTTTTTCTGGAGCACTCGAGCGGATGCCAGATAGCAACGCGCTATGCCACTCCTATCCATGGGGGCTGCGTGGCGCTCGGAGAAAGAGGAGTTTTACTGTGCGGCGACTCCGGAGCTGGAAAATCCACGCTTTCCTATGCGTGTGCCCGCTCCGGCTGGACTTATGTGTCGGATGACGCGAGCCTGTTGGTTCATTCCGATGCGTTCCAGCGAAGGATCACAGGCAATTGCCACCAGGTGCGCTTTCGGCCATCGGCCGCGCAGCTCTTTCCGGAGATAGATGGCCTGGAGATCACACCGCGTGCAAACGGCAAACCGTCGGTAGAGCTATCGACGGCGGGGCTGCCGGGCGTCGCGCGCTCGCCGCATATGAGGGCAGATTTTCTTGTGTTTCTGAATCGGCGAGCCGATGGACCGCCGGAACTTCGGCCTTATCGAACCGATGTCGCACGGATGTACCTGCGGCAGGCGCTCTATGGATGCCGCGACTCGCTCGCGAAGCAATATGCGGCGATCGAACATTTGTTGCAAGCGGAAATCTATGAACTGAGATACAGCGACCTCGACTGGGCTGTCGCTCGTCTGCGCGCGCTGGTGGAAGAGGGATGCTGATGGTCGCTCTGGCGCAACCACGATCCACTGCCGAGCCTCAGCGTCGGGGCTGGCGAAGCCCGGCTCGATGGCTGGAGGCGCAAGACCTCGGCCGCGGATATTGGGTGTTTTTCTCATCCGCTTTCTTCTTCGACGCGGGGTTTGCCACCTATTTCTTTCTCTTCAACCTTTATCTGCTGGATTATCACTTCAACGAACGGGCCATTGGCCTGATTGGCGGAGCCCTGACGTTCGGCACATTGCTGGGAACGCTGCCGGCGGGCGTGCTGGCGCAGCGGCTGGGGCTGCGATCGCTGCTGTTTTTCTGTTTCATCTCCGCACCGTTGCTGAACGCATTGCGCGCGCTATGGATATGGGAGCCCGCGCAAATCGCGATCGCGTTTCTGGCAGGACTGGCGATGTGCATCTGGGGTGTCTGCTACCTGCCTGCCATCGCGAGGCTCACGGGAGAGAAGAATCGCACCGCTGCCTATAGCCTGACATTTGCAGCGAGCATTGGGACGAGTGTACTGGGCGGAATCGTGTGCGGCTATCTCCCGCGCTGGCTTGGCGCAGCCGGTTTAGTTCTACCGGCAGCCCGCGTGAAGCTGCTGATCCTACTTGCTGCCTGCGGCATTGCGCTGGCCGCTCTGCTGCCTCTCACATTTCTTCGTCTCCCGTCTCAGCGAGCGGAAAACGATGTTCAAACGAGCGCCGCGCGGCGCTGGGCGGGACTGCTGCAAATCCATCCGTTTCTGCGTCGCTATCTGCCGCTGATGGCGATATGGTCGGCGGTGCTTGCCGCCTTCACCCCATTTGCGAACGTGTACCTGCAACGAGAGCTCCATATTCCTCTTTCGCGAATCGGCCTGATCTTTTCAGTAACCCAGATTGTGCAGTTAGGAATGGGCTTGCTGACCCCGGTGATCGTTCGCGCAACCAGCCTGATGCACAGCATTGTCGGGATGCAGATTGCGGCGGCAGTCTCGCTGGGCTGCATGGCGGTTGCATGGAGCAGCACTCTGGCGATCGGGCTGTACCTGGCGTTCGCGGCAGCGCAATGGATGTGCACCCCAGGACTCTATAACCTGCTGATGAATGAAACACCAGATGAGCAGCGCAGCGGGGCCGCGGCGATGACGCTGTTCTGCAATGCGCTTGCCGGATCGATCGCAACAGCGGGAACCGGAGCCTTGATCACCCGCCTGGGATATAAGCCTGTGCTGCTGGGCATTGCAGCCATTGCTCTGCTGACCGCACTCCTGTTCCATCTGCTGATCGTGCCGCAGCGGACGGAGCCGAACCGCAAGCAGCCGAGTTTGTGCGCTGGAGAGGGGCAGGGATGACGGTGAACCGGCAGGATGGTTTAAGGGACACCTTTGCCAGCCAGTTATCGAGAAAAGAGCCACCGAGGGAGGGGAGAAGAGGTATGCTGCAAAGCGAATCCATTATGACCGAATCCACGATCCATGAACCGCCTGCAGGCGCACAGCGGATCCATATTCTTGTGGTCGAAGACGATCCGCGCATGCAGAAGGTGCTGCAGCGCATGTTTCACGAGCAGGGGTATGCGGTGACAGTGTGCGGAGACGGGCAGGCGGGACTGGAGGCATTTCGCAATCTGAAGCCGTCCACCGTGGTGCTTGATCTGCTGCTGCCGAACATCTTCGGCCGCGACCTTTGCAAGACGATGAAGGCGGAACAGCCGGAAATCCCCGTAGTGGTGGTCAGCGCCATCAGCGAAGTGGCGGATAAGGTTCTGCTACTGGAACTTGGGGCCGATGACTATGTGACGAAGCCGTTCAGCCCGCGCGAGCTGATGGCGCGCGTGCAGGCAGCTCTGCGGAGACGCCAAAAACCGAAGACGATGGTGAGTTACCGCTTCGGCGATTGTGAAGTAGATTTTTCCCGCATGAGCGCACGGCGCGCGGGCAAACCGATCACCATGACGGCACATGAATTCAAGTTGCTAAAGTATTTTGTCGAGAATGCCGAACGGGTACTGAGCAGGGAAGAGCTGCTGAACGAAGTATGGGGTTATAACTCTTACCCCACCACACGTACGGTCGACAACCAGATACTGAAGCTACGGCAGAAACTGGAACCGGATGCCGCTGAACCACGGCACTTACAAACAATTTACGGGGCCGGCTATAAGTTTGTACCGTAAGAGGGAACGAATTTTGTGTTCAACAGAAAAGACGGACCCGGAATTCGAACCCGCGTTCTCCTGCTGATCTCACTGGTGGCGATCATCGCCGGAACCACGGCGTCCAGCCTACTTGTTGTGCGGAATCGACTACAGCACAATGTGCAGGAGAGCCTGGCCGCAGACCTGCAGCATTCGAATGATACGTTTCAGGACCTCGAAGCGAGCAGGCGCATCGCGCTGGACAAGGAAAGCTCGTTGCTTGCCAGCCTTCCCAGTCTTAAGGCGCTGATGACGACCAGCGATCCGAGGACCATCACCGATGATGCCGTGGATTTCTGGAAAACCAGTGGGAACGACTTGTTTGCCCTGGCCGATGCGGAAGGCCACGTCCTGAGCGCGAATGCGCGTGATGTCGAGTCGGAAGACCGACTGAAAGCCGATCTGCAACATGCGATTGCAGAACGATCCAGGCATTACCTGATCAGCGGAAACCGTCTCTACGAATATTCGATACAGCCGCTGTATTTTGGCGCGCCCGCGAGTGGATCGTTGCTGGGACACGTGATCAGCGGCTATGCGATCGACCGGCCGTTTCTTTCGGAGGTGGGCCGCGGAGCCGGAGCGGATGCGGCATTTGCTGCGGGAAATCACATCCTGGTCAGCACGCTGGAGAACGAGAAGCGCGACGGTTTGCAGGGCGTTCTGGGATCGCTGGAACCTGGTGGGGAACGGATTGTGAAGCTGCACGACGAGCGCTACCTGGCGACCAGCAAGGATATGACACCTGGAGCGGGAACCTCGTTGCGGTTGATTGTCCTAAAGTCGTTCGCGGAGACGGACCGCACGGAGCAGGAGATCAACCGGCTGGTGCTGCTGGTCAGTTTTCTCGCGATCGCCCTTGGCTCTGTCCTTATGCTGCTGCTGGCCCGGATGGTAACGCGTCCATTGGAGATGCTGGCCGACGGTGTGCGGGCCTTCGGCGAAGGTGACCCGCAACATGTACTGCCTGCCGGTGGAACGCAGGAAGTACGTTACCTGAGCCGTGTCTTCGCCGAGATGCGCGATGAGATCCAGAAGAAGAGCCGCGCGCTGCTGGAATCGGAGCGCCTGGCCACGATCGGACGCATGGCGAGCTCGGTGTCGCATGATCTGCGGCACTATCTGGCAGCGGTTTACGCGAATGCCGAGTTCCTTGCATCGCCGACTCTGCCAGCGAACGAGCGGGCCGAACTGTTCGACGAGATCCGGCTTGCAGTGAACGGCACGACCGACATGCTGGACGCGTTGCTTATATTCAGCCGCACCGGGACGGGATTGCAACGTGTTCCGACCTCGATACCGGCGCTGGTTAACCGTGCGGTTTCGCTGGTGCGCACTCATCCCGACGCCGAGTCGATCAACCTGCGAGTGGAAGCCGGCAGCGCGGATATTACGGCGGCGGTGGATAGTAAACAAATCGAGCGTGCCGTCTATAACCTGTTGCTGAACGGATGTCAGTCTGCGAGGCATGGCACCGGCCGGCGGGAGGTGAGCGCCTCGATCACAGCCGATGAAACGACGGCCAGCATTACCGTGAGCGACAGCGGCCCCGGGGTAGCGGATGGAATTCGCAACAGCCTTTTCGATCCGTTTGTCACGTCCGGCAAGCAGAAAGGAACGGGTCTTGGATTGACGCTTGCCTATACTGTGGCGCGTGAGCATGATGGCAACGTACAGCTTGTCAGCAGCCGGCCGGGAGAAACTATCTTTCGCCTGACGGTGTCGCGCGCAACGCCCCCTTCGGACGTACGCCGGTCGACAAGCAGTACACGAAGCCCGCAATTTATGTCATGATCCGTTCGATTCATTGTCGCCGCGCGGTTCTCAGATCGTTCCGCATACTGCGCGCCGCAGTTCCACGTGCGACTCTCAGTGCAGTCGTGTCGTCTGTCCTGACGATACACACAGCGATTGCGCAGAATGCACCGGCGTCGTCCCAAGCCCTGGAGCAGAAGGTCCAGCAGCTTACGGATGCGGTTGCGCACACGCAAACGCAGCTCGCGGTCTATCAGAAACAATTGCAACAATTGCAGGAGCAGCTCGCGGAGGTGCAGAGGCAATTGGCTGAGCACAAAGCCTCCGCGGTGTCGCCAGGCGCGGGTACGACATCGATGACGCAGACCGGCAGCTCCTCGTCAAGCCAGCTTGATGAGATCCGCGAGCGGCAGGCGATCCAGGAATCGCAGATCGCGACCCACGAGCAGACGAAGGTGGAAACGGAATCCAAGTATCCGCTGAAGGTGAGCGGGCTGATACTGTTCAATGGATTCGTGAACACGGGTGCGGTGGATTCTGCGGTGGCTCCGACCTACACGTACCCGGGAGGCGGGAGTACCGGACTCTCGTTGCGGCAGACCGTTCTCGGGCTGGATGCCCGCGGCCCGCATCTATTCGGAGCCACGAGTCGTGGCGATCTCAGGGTCGACTTTTTTGCCCGCGACGCTGAGTCGAATTACAGTGCTTCCGGTTTGCTCAGACTGAGGACTGCGCATGCCAGCCTGAACTGGAAGAACACCGATCTGTTGGTGCAACAGGATCGCAGCATTCTGGAGCCGAACGCCCCAACTTCGCTGGTCGCGGTCGCGCAGCCATTGTTCTCCTGGAGCGGCAATCTGTGGGTCTGGAATCCGCAAATAGGATTGACGCAGAAGATTGGCTTGAGCGGCACAAGATTATTGAAGCTTCAGGGCGGTCTGATTGATGCAGCCGATCCGCGATGGCCAGGCACTGCGAACGCCAGCTCCGAAATCTCTGCCGCAGAACGAAGCCGTTGGCCCGGTGCGGAAGCCCGCGTTGCATTCGCCTCCGGAGATGCCATATCAGGGCCGGAGATTGGACTGAGCGGGTATTTCAGTCCGCACGAAAACACTGACGGTGATCGGTTTCATGCATGGGCCGGCGCCATGGACCTTCGTCTGCCGATTGCGCCGCATCTGTCGTTTACGGCCAATGCCTACCGTGGCGCCGCGTTGGGTGGTCTGGGCGGCGGGGGTTACGTCGACTACGTCTACCTGTCCCGGGGCACGGCAGAAATTGCGCGAGCACTGGATGATGTGGGTGGCTGGACACAATTGAAGGCGAAGCTCAGTGAGCGGCTGGAGTTCAATGGCGGTTACGGCATCGATGATCCGTTCAACAGTGAAATACGCGCAAGTACGCGCATCCCGGAATACTCCATTTATCACGGCCTGCTCAAGAACCGCTCGGCTTTCGGGAATGTCATTTACAGCCCGAGCAGTTATCTGATCTTCTCTCTGGAATATCGCCGGCTTTGGAGTAACTACCTGACGGGACCGACAAGTACCAGTAATGTGATTGGCATTGCGGCGGGGTATCGATTCTGATGCGGTCTATGTCTTCTGCGCTCGGCTTGTGCCTTGTATGGATGCTGGCCGGATCCTCGCTCCATGCAACCGAGGTGAGCGCCCGGCTTGTCGGGGCCGGAGCGCCTGCGCCTAAGCCGGAGGTGGCACGTTCCGCAGTGATCTGGCTTGAGCCGTTAGGCAAAGCGGGCCCGCCTGAAGTTCCGCCGGGCAAGTTCACGCTGACGCAGAA
This sequence comes from uncultured Acidobacteriaceae bacterium, assembly GCA_963836835.1. Taxonomy (GTDB): domain Bacteria; phylum Acidobacteriota; class Terriglobia; order Terriglobales; family Acidobacteriaceae; genus KBS-83. Next base: position 21,249 of record CAWILE010000003.1, read on the forward strand.
GAACAAGACGTTTATTCCGCATCTGCTGGTCGTTCCGGTGGGCAGCAGTGTGGCCTTTCCCAATGAAGATCCGTTCTTCCACAATGTTTTTTCGCTGTTCGATGGAAAGCGATTTGACCTGGGACTATATGAGGCGGGTTCCACGCGGAGCGTGCAGTTCTCGCGCGTCGGCGTGTCGTATATCTTCTGCAATATTCATTCGCAAATGAGCGCAGTGGTGATTGCCCTGGACACGCCGTTCTACAGCATCGTCGATGCCTCGGGAGCCTTCCATGTTCCATCGGTTCCCACGGGTGACTATGACCTGCACATGTGGGTGGAAGGGCAGCCGCAGAGTTCGCTGGACCAGGAGACGAAACGCGTGCATATCGCAGGGCCGGAGACTGACCTGGGCCAGATACGTGCTGAGATCAAGGAAAAGGGCCATCGGAATAAGTTCGGGCGGCCCTATGAGCCGGACGCGGTGCCGACTTATTAAGTGAATCCGGCAGATGGGTCATGGGTTCAGAAACCGCAGTAACTCCTGCTCTTCTTTTTGGCTGAGTGAGGCGCGCATGCGCATGTGTCGCAGGACGGTGCCGGAAATGCGCGGCGAAAAGCCCTCTGGGGCTGTATGACAGCGCGAGCAATTTTGCTGAAAGATACGTTCGCCGTCGGCTGGATGGCTTGATCCCGCTTGCGGCGCGTTTTTCTTATCCGCAACCTTTGCCTGAGCATCCCGGCCGGAGGATTGAGAGAACGCATAGAGAGAAGTAAAGGCAGTTCCTAACATTAGAGCGGCCACCAGCATAGAGCTTCTAGTCATTGCAGTTTGCCCTTCCATGCAGGAAAGAGGAACCGATAGACGATTTCTGTCCCCCAGATGTTCCGGTTTCCGGTTGATGAGAACTGCCGCGAATAACTGGTTAGAATACGGACGTTATGCGGCAGGTTATAGTCGAGGCCAAAATCTGCGCGCTGTGTGTTCACCAGCGGCAAGTCATCGCTCGCAATTGTGTCGCGTCGAAAGGTCTGTTGCATGCGGAATACCGGCTCGAAGCGACCGATGAAGCTATCCAGTCCGCCGAAGGCCTGCGTCCGATAGTCGAGTTCGACCCAGTACCCCTGGGCATGGTGGCCCCGGGCAAACTCGGATCGAAGGCGAAAGGCCGTGTTGACAGGCTGCCACCACAGGTATGCCCCGTAAAAATTCTCATGAGTGTCCTGCAGCAGGCGGCCGTACGAAAGACCGACGTCCAATCCCCGGTGGGGCAGAAACAGGCTTGCCCGACCGCCGGATGAATGTTCGGAGTGGAACTGCTCCGACCCGCTGCGGGCGGAGAAATATGCCGCATAATTGACCGAATAATTGGACCGGGAAATTGCGGAGCCGCGCACCATGCCTCCAACGCCGGTTCCTGTCGACATGAGCCCGAGTGGCTGAATGAGCGGACCATCCTGAAGGTTCGCGATCCAGATAGGGGAGAGGCGTTCGTTATAGGTGTTAAAAGGAAGCAGAAAACTGCCGGCAACCAGGTTGATATGCGGCGTGACAACGATATCTCCCTGGAGATAAGTCAGGGCCGCAAAATGTGCATGGTCATAGCCGCCTTTGCCGTCCGTCCTGGGGCTGTAGGTCTCCAGAATGGCGGCGCGCGACTCGATGAGCAGGCGCGGGCCGATGGGCGCAGCCAAAAGCGGCTCAATGATCGGCTGATACGTGGTGTTGCCCCCGTCTGTCTTTGTCTGAAAGGCTACCCCACCGGAGATAAGCGGGGTGTCCTGCGCTCTCGCGGGAATCGGAACACAGCACGAGGCGGTGACGAGAGCAGTGAGGGCCAGCGTACGTGTCATGAGGCCCGATTTCTTCGCAACTGACATAACTGCACAGTAACGGGTCGCATGCAGCGAGGTGTCGCGGAATCTTCTGCTGAATGTTAATTCCGTGTCACTTTTCACAGGCCTGACTGCGGCCTGCCTTTTGCCGAGAAACTCGGTCCTGAGAAAGTAAACAAAGCAGTGACAATCGCCTTACAGCGACATGACAACACTTCGGCGGGCGGATTACTAGATTCGAATCAGCATTCGCTGCAGAGGTCTCCCGCATGAGAATGAAATCATTCCTGCTCTCCATTTGTCCGGCGCTATTGCTGTCTTCGCCGGTCCCCCACGCCGCTTCTCCAGTTCAGCCGGAACGAGTAGAGATCACGGCAAAACGCTTTGCCTTCACGCCCGGCCAAGTGACGTTGAAACGCGGGCAACCGGTAGTGATCGTGCTGGAAAGCGCAGATGTTCCCCACGGTCTGCGGTTCCGAGAACTGGGGGTCGACATCAAGGCTGGCAAAGATAAAACAGCCGAGGCTCCCTTTACCCCGACAAAAGTTGGTGACTTTACCGGGCAGTGCTCTGTTTTCTGCGGGAGCGGCCACGGCAGGATGAAGTTCGTTCTGCATGTGGTTGAGTAGGCGATGCATCCACGGGTGATTGCTCACGGCACATTGTCGCTCGCGATTCTGCTCGCGGGCTGCAAGGCAGATCCGCCGGGAAGGCTGGAGGCAAGCGCGATGTATGCCGCCAAACACCACATCTTTGTGCGCAACAAGTCGCAGAGGAATCCGCTGCCGGCCAGCGCGGCAACCATCGCCGATGGCAGAGAAGCTTTCTCTCATTATTGCGCGGCTTGCCATGGTCTTGACGCGCAGAACACCGGAGTGCCCTTCGCGGAGCGAATGTCACCGCCGGTGCCTCCCCTTTCCAGCAAGAAAGTGCAGGCCTACACCGATGGTCAGTTGAAGTGGGTGATCGATTACGGAATTCGGCCCACCGGAATGCCGGGGTCGAAAGATGTGCTAAGCGACGACGAAATCTGGTCCATCGTCGCCTTTCTTCGTCATTTGCCTCCTGCCGGAAGTCTGGGCGAACCGGAGATGTACAGCCATTAAGATCATGCGCTTGCCCCTCTCCAATTCGATCTTGTCCCGCTCGACCGACGAACTGCGTGCACGCGAAGCTGCCCTGCATCTAGTGTGCGATTCTCTACATGGCGATTGCGCCAGCCTCGACAACCTGAGCTCCTCTCAGTGGTCTCGCCTATTGGATTGGCTGGATACCAGTGGTCTCGCCTTGTACTTCCTCGATCGAGCCATTGAACTGCAACAGACCGCCATGCTGCCTTCCGAGGTTCTAGCGTCACTGCATCAACGCCTCGCGGACAACATCACGCGAACGGCGGGTATGATCGCTGAATCGGCAGAGCTGCATCGCGAGTTCCAGCTAGCCGGTCTTTGCTATGCGACGCTGAAGGGCTTCTCGCTGTTTCCGCATTCGGTGCCCAAGCCCGAATTGCGCTCACAGTTAGATCTGGACTTTCTGGTTGCGGAAGAAAGTGCATCCAGAGCGCGCAGGATCCTCGAAGATCGCGGGTATTATCTGCATGCCGCCAGTGGCCGCAGTTGGGAATTCAAGACGCTTGAGAAGCCCGGTATATCGCTCGAGCGCGTTTACCAGAGCCGCGTTTGCAGTTCTGCAGAGCTTCACATCGAGGCTCGGGACGATCGGCAGATCTCGCCACTTGCCCGGGCGCACAAGGTCTGCTTTCGCGGGATTCGCATGCCGGTGTTGTCGCCGGTCGATCTGTTTCTCGGCCAGGGCATTCACCTCTTCAAACATATATGTAGTGAATTCTCCCGGCTCGCACACTGGGTTGAGTTTCGTCGCCATGTAGTTGCCCACTACAGCGACTCCACGTTCTGGTGCGGCCTACGCGCAGTGGCCCGGACCAATCCAAGCGCGGCGGCAGCTCTGGGAATAGTGACACTGCTCATTACACGCGTTACCGGCGAGTTTGCGCCGGGGGCGCTCACCAGTTGGACAGTGGACTGCCTGCCGGCGGGCGCGCGGCGATGGGCGGATGTCTACGGAGACAACGCAGCCTTCATGAGCTTCCCTGGGAATAAGCTCTACTTACTTTTACAGAACGAGCTTGCATGCTCAGGATTTCGGGCGAAGCGGCCGATTTGGCGTTCGGTGCTGCCGACGCGGCTTCCCCCGCCCGTCATACGCGCCGTCGCAGGGGAGACAACTGCCGCGCGAGTCCGCCGCTATCGGATGCAGGTGTGGTTTCTCTCTTTCCGTCTGCGCTTTCACATGGTGCAGGGATTCAACTACCTGCGCGAGTCCGTTCGCTGGCGCCTTTCTACACCCGGGAGTACGCGATGAACTGCGCAAACGGCTGGAGACCCAGGCTGTTTTGCGGACGACTTCTGGTTGCCGCGGCAACGATGTTCCTATGCGCGGCGAGCGATTCGCTGCACGCGCAGCAGGCAACACCGTTACTCCCTTCGCCGGTCGCCGCACCGTCTTCGGGTGCGTCGGAGGGCAGCCAGCTCGATACAAGTTCGATGTCCAGCGCGAGCGCCAACGGCGACACGACGCGGAATTCGTCCCTGCTCAATTTGCCGGAGGATGCGGAGCAGAGCGAACAGATGGAACCACGCGATGCAAGCGGCTCGGATAATACCTCCGCACCGCTTTCCGCTCGCGACATCATTGACATCCTTCAACAAAATCCTGATGAAGTCGTGGAGTTGAAAACCCTGATAGCCGATCTGGCACAGCAGCAGGGGACAAACGTACAGGTGGATTCCGTCACCGACCAGATGCTCTATAGCCAGATCGCGTCGAGTCCCGAGCTGCGGGCGAACATCACCACCTTCCTTCGTGCTCGCGGCTATGAGACGGCAGGTGCGGTATCCGACAGCTACAGAGACAATGGGCTCGATACAACAGCTCCGTTCTCTCCGTTATTGAACGAAGACAACCGGCAGGAGCTTTTTTACAGTCTTCCGTCCGGTTCGAACAATCGTCTGTACAGATCGCCGAGTCCCAGAGCCAGTCTTGTGCCGCGAAATCCAAGGCGAAGTCCACAGAACAACCTACCCTATGAACCACAGGTCCTGCGCCAGCCTGCGCCATACAACATGCTTGCTCTGCGCGACCTGTACACGCAATTACCCGAACAGAACAGCCAACTGAAGCGTTTTGGGTCGGATATGTTTCTCTCGCGCTCGAATGATACTCGCAGCTCGATCTCATCAACTGCGCGCAGCACGTCTCTGGATGTCCCGGCCGGGCCGGATTACGTGGTTGGCCCGGGCGATGTTCTTTCCATCACTTTGTGGGGCGGTTTTTCGCAGACCTACACCCGGTCTGTCGATCGCGAAGGCAGAGTCAATCTGCCGGAGGCTGGTCCGATTCAGGTCGCCGGGCTCGCGCTGCAGCGTGTTGAAGAACTGGTCGCCGGGACACTCAAGCGGCAGTATCGCAATGCGCAGGTGGCGGTCAGCATGGCTCGGCTGCGAACGATTCGCGTGTACGTTGTCGGCGATGTGCAACGCCCCGGGGCCTACGAAATCAGTTCGCTTTCCTCCTGCTTAAACGCACTCTACGCGGCGGGAGGACCGACGAGCCTCGGCTCGCTGCGAGTGCTGCGGCACTATCGCGGCACGCATCTGGTGGGTGAAGTCGATCTATACGACTTTCTGCTCCGCGGCGTGCAGGCGGAGGACAAGCTGCAGTCTGGCGATACGTTGATCGTTCCCCCTGCGGGACCGCAGATCGCTGTTTACGGCGCGGTGAAGCGGCCGGCGATCTATGAGCTGAAGAATGAGACGACACTCGCAGCGGCGCTGGAAGACGCTGGCGGAGCGACCGTCGCCGCCGAGTGGTCCCATATCGTAGTCGATCGCATCGATGCGCATAATCAACGCGAGACTGTGAGCCTGAAGCTGCCCGACGGAAGTTCCGCGCAGGCAATTCAGGCGGCCATTAGTGAGTTTCCGGTCAAAGACGGTGACCGTGTCCACGTTTCCGCCGTGCTCCCCTACAGCGAGAAGGTGGTCTACATGGAAGGTCACGTTGTGCGGCCAGGACGCATGCCCTGGCGGGACAACATGCACTTGACGGACCTGCTGCACAGCTATCGCGATCTGCTTCCCGAGCCGGCAGATCGCGGAGAGATTGTGCGGCTCTTGCCGCCGGACCTGCACCCAGAGACGATCGAGTTCAACGTGCCGGATGTGCTGATTGGCAACAGCAATCCGACGTTGGAGCCTTTCGATACCGTCCGCGTCTTCGGTCGTTACGAGGCCGATGCGCCGAAGGTGACGATTGGCGGCGAAGTGCTGCGGCCCGGCAGCTATGCACTCTCTCGCGGCATGACGGCGGCGCAGCTGGTACGCATGGCAGGTGGCTTTAAGCGCGATGCGCTCCTGACAGACGCTGATCTGACCAGCTACTCCGTAGTCGAAGGGACCAAAATCGTCAGCGAAAGAGTGCCTATTCACATTGGGTCCGCCGTAAATGGGGAAGATACAAGTGCGGATGTTCCGCTGAAAGCAGGCGATGTTCTCACGGTGCACCAGCTTGCGGGCTGGAACGATATCGGGGCCTCGGTGACACTCGAGGGGGAAATTGCGCATCCCGGCCGCTACGGCTTCAAGCCCGGAGAGCGGCTCAGTTCCGTTCTGCGCCGCGCGGGCGGGTTCCGCGACACCAGTTATCCCGCTGGAGCAGTGCTCACCCGTGAAGATGTTCGCAAGCTCGAAGAGAGCAGCCGCGAGCAGCTCATCCGCCAGATCGAAACCAGCTCTGCATCGGCACGCATCAGCCCGAACATCGGTCCCGGTGATCAGAGCGGAGTGCTGCAATTGATCACGCAGCAGCAGAACGAGATACTTGGCCGGCTACGCAGCCAGCCCGCGACCGGGCGCATGGTGATTCACATCACGGCCGATATCAGCAGTTGGGAAAACACTCCGAGCGATGTCGAGGTCCGCTCCAACGATGTTCTTCACGTGCCTAAGCAGCCGGGCTTTGTCCTCGTGACCGGCCAGGTCTATAACTCATCGGCCATTACCTACAGCCCCGGAAAAACAGCGGGCTGGTACCTGAGCCGCGCTGGTGGGGCAACGGAAATTGCAAACAAGAAGGAGATCTTCATCATCCGCGCGAACGGATCTGTGGTCGGCCGTGAGCCGAGCTTCTGGGGTCACGATGTCCTCTCCAATCGTCTCGATCCCGGCGACACGCTCATCGTTCCGCAGAAGATCATTGGCAAATCACTCTTCTGGCGCAATCTGCTGACAGTTGCCCAGATCAGCTCTTCGGTTGCGGTGACCGCCGCCGTGGTAGGTGGGCTGTGAGTCCCTTGAGCCACAGCGTGGCCAACAGCAAACACGTGGACAGCGATCGACGGCCGGTTATCGGTCCTGATCTGACTGTTGCGCCCACATGGGTGGTCAATGTGTCGGTACTCTGGCAGCGCCGCCGGCTGCTCCTGCGCGTGATCAGCCTTTCCCTGGTTGTCAGCCTGGTGATCGCATTTACGATCCCCAAGCAATACAAATCAACGGCGCGCATCATGCCACCCAGCTCCGGCATGAACACAGCCATGCTCGCGGCGCTGGCGGGACGGTCGTTCGGCGGGTTGGGCGGCCTCGGTGCACTGGCCAGCCTCTTCGGCATGAACAGTTCCTCGGCGTTATTTGTCGACCTGCTGCGCAGTGGCGCAGTTGCCGGCAATCTGATCAACCGCTTCGATCTGCTGGCCGCGTATCACCTGCGTTACCGCGTCGACGCGGCGAAACATCTGGCACATCACACCGATATCACCGACGACAAGAAGAGCGGGATTATCACTATCACGGTCGACGACACGGACCCGCGGCGCGCACGCGATCTCGCGCAGGGCTATCTCGATGGGCTCAATCTTCTGGTGAATCGAACCAGTACGTCGTCGGCTCGCCAGGAGCGCGTGTTCATCGAAAAGCGGCTGGCAAAGGTCAGGGCCGACCTGGAATCCGCGCAACAACAGTTGAGCGAATTCGCGAGCACGCACACCACGATCGACATCAAGGAACAGACACGCGCGATGGTGGAAGCTGCTGCCAAAATTCAGGCGGAGATGATCGTGGAGGAGTCCAGTCTCACCTCACTTCGACAAATATACGGAGACGACAACGTGCGGGTGCGATCGGCGGAGGCACGCATCCGGATACTGCAGGGCCAGCTTGTCAAAATGAGCGGGTCGTCGGCCCCGCTCAGAAATGGGCAGGTTGACGACGCTTCGATCAGCAGCGGTGAGATGTCTCCGCCTTTGCGGCAACTTCCGCGGCTTGCCGTTCCCTACGCGGACCTATATCGCCAGGTTCAGGTGCAGGAGACGGTATTCGAACTGCTCACGCAGCAATGTGAACTGGCGCGCATCCAGGAGGCGAAGGATGTGCCCGTTGTCAGCGTGATTGATGCTCCCGGCATTCCGGAGAAGAAGTACTTTCCGCCACGCCTCATGCTGGCTCTGGCCCTCACCTGTATTGCCACAGGCATGTGCTGCGCTGGCTTGTTAATGCATTACCGCTGGGCATTGCTGAGCTCCGCCGATCCGCGCAAGCAACTTGTCCGTTCAATTCTCGAGACGATGTTTGTCCACTTCAAGCCGCTTTTCAGGGGCCGGGGAGCGCGATGAGGGAGCATCTGGCAAATGCGGCGTGGGGAGTGCTTGATTATGTTGCGTACCCCTTGGGCATGTTGCTGTTAGCGCCAGTCATCCTGCGGAATATGGGCAGTGCGCAATATGGAGTGTGGACCGTGGCGACGGCCGCGGTCACCATCGGCAGCATCATTGCTTGCGGGTTCAGCGATGCCAATATTCAGCAGGTCGCGCACCATCGAGGACGCACTTCGCGTGAAGAGCTGCTGCGAACTGTACGCTGCATGGTTACGATCCATCTTCTGCTGGCGACCGTCCTGGGACTACTCATGTGGATTCTTGCTTCGCATGCCGCGGCACGCGTTGTCTCGACCAGTGGCGCTTTACGGCAGGACTGCCTGCGTTCGCTCGAGCTCGCTGCTGCACTTCTCTGGGTCCGCGCGATGGAGAGCGTCTGCATCAGCACACAGCGCGCATTTGCCCGCTATGGAGCAGCCGTGCGCATCAGTGCCCTCGCGCGACTGCTATCTCTCGTTGCGGCTGCCGGCCTGACCTATGCCGCACACAGCGTAGCGGCCATGCTTGCTGCAACGCTGGTTTTGAATTTGTTTGGGACATGGTGGCAGTATGTCCAGCTACAGAAACTCTTAGGAGGTGGATCGCTCCTGCCGGCGTGGGACCGCGCCGCGCTGAAGTCGTTAATTGCGTTTGGCAGCTTCAGTTGGCTGCTGGCAGTCTCGGGAATCATCTTCAGTCAGGCAGACAGGCTGTATCTCGGTCTCTCAAGCGGCGCAGTTGTCGTAGCGTCCTATGCGCTTTGCACACAGCTGGCGCAGCCAATCTATGGAATCGCCGCGTCAGGGCTGCACTTTCTGTTTCCATATCTCGCGGAGCGGCGCGCATCTCATGCGTCGTCCGACTTACGCAGCGCCGTGCTGACCGGGTTGGTCTGTAATCTGCTCTTCGTTGCGACGGCATCTGCTGTGCTTGTTTTCTTCGGCCCGGCGATCCTGCGGATATTGGCAGGGAAGCAGATTGCTGCAGACGCTACGCCCCTGCTGCACATCATCGTGGCCGGTACGGCGATCTTCGCTACGAGCGTGACGGCGACTTACGCGCTGTATGCGTTTCGGCGTGTCGGAATTGTCACCGCGCTGAACCTGGCCGGCGGCGGGGTGATGTTCCTGTTGATGCTGTATCTCACTCCGCAGCTCGGTGCCTTCGGGCCCGCATACGCGCGGCTCAGCTACGCCGTGATTACGCTGTGTCTCTATGTACCGCTTGTGGGCGAGTGGAAGGGCGGGGGCAGCGAGGACCGCGGCTCTCTTCCAGCGACGGATGCCATGTGGGAGGAGATATGAGCACGCAAACCCGAGCTGTTGCTATGTGGGATGCGCCAGAGGATCGAGCGATTGGGGTGCGCCCGTTCGCAGCATGCGTGGGCCTCTACTATTCTCTCCGGCTCATCCTTCCGCTGCTTGCTGTTCGCCTTTTCCGCCAGGATCCGCAGGATGGCGTCATGGCTAGCCTGGCGTTGAATTATCTGTTTCTGGTCCTCACGTTTTTCGCGACCGTCGGAGCACCGCGCACGTTTCGGTCTACGTTGCATCTACCCTGTGTTCGCTGGGTGCTGTACTTCCTTGCTCTCTCCGGGATCAGCCTTTTGTGGAGCGTGACCGCTTCCTTGGCTGCGGCGATGGCCTTCTGGTGCGCGATGGCGGCGGACACCGCAATCGTTCTCCTGCTCTTCCGTGACGGCCCGGTCACCGAGATCTCCGAGTCACTGATGCGCGGATATGTCTGGGGAAGCTGCGTAGTCGCGCTGCTCGCCTGGGTTCTGCCGATGCAGTCTGACCTCCGCCTTGGTGATGAGGAACTGCTCGGCCCGAATCAGATTGGATGGACGTGCGCATTCGCGTTCTTTCTTGCACAGTATCTCGTCCGCAACAGGAAAGGGAGTGGGATTGGGCAGGCGGCTTTCCTCGCGGTCACGCTACTTCGCAGCCTCAGCAAGACAAGCATCGTCGCGTTTCTGGCTGCTGAAAGCTACATGCTTCTTCGCGACCGAGGAATGCGCAGGAAGACGAACTTGCTCGTGGCCGCTTCCGCTTGTCTTGTCCCAATCGTCTTTTCAAGTCTGATGGCGAAGTACTATGTCATCTATTCCAATGCAGGCAACCAGTCGGAGACGCTCACGGGCAGGCTGGGTATCTGGCTGTTTATTGCCACAGAGGCACTGCAGAAGCCTTGGATAGGCCACGGATTTCACTCCGTGTGGAAGGTGATTCCACCCTTCGGGGCGTTCGAAGCCCGTCATGCGCATAACGAATTGCTTCAGCAGTTCTATGCCTATGGCGCAGTCGGCGTAGCCCTTCTTGCTGCCGTGTACGGAAGTGTCTGGCGGCAGGTCCGTCGTCTGACCGATGGCCCGATGCGGGTCTTTTTCCTCGGGATGCTTCTGCTGGTTGTCGTGCGCGGACTTGCCGATACAGAGGCGTTCGATCTTTCTCTTCCTCTGTGGTTCATCATCATCATCGGCTCTCTTGTCGAGCACTCCCTAAATGCGGGGGTTGCATGAGAGTCGCCATCGCGCTTACGTCATCCTCGCGGTTTATTTCCGGCGTACAGCGTCATGCCACCAATCTGGCCAAGTGTCTTCTGACGCGGGACGAAATCGCACAAGTGTCCCTGATCGCCGCGCCATGGCAGGAGCATTCGATCCGTGATGCACTGCGAATGGATGATCCGCGCTTGCGTCTACACATAAGCCCGCTGCTCAACAGTTCGCCATCGCGTAATTTCTGGTATTACGCTCAACTGCCTCGCATCGTCGCGGAGCTCGGGGCAGACATTGTTCATCTGGCTTTTCCAATGCCTGTGCACCGGCACGCATATCGCTGCCCGATCGTGGTCACGCTGCACGATCTATATCCGTACGATGCCCCAGCAAATTTTGGCTTCCCCAAAGTTTTCTTCAACAAGATTGTTCTGGAACAGTGCCTGCATGCTGCCGATGTTGTGGCATGCGTGTCGGCCAGCACTCTCGGGCGATTGCAAAGCATCCATCCGCGTTTTCCGGCCGGGAGATCGCTCGTCATCAGCAACTGTGTCGAGCCGGAAGAGCGCGTGTCGTTCCGAAGTCCATTCCTCGGGTGGCAGGGCGAACCTTTTCTGCTCTGCATCGCACAGCATCGGCTGAATAAGAATCTACCGCTGCTGCTGCGGGTCTTTCATGATCTCCGAAACGTAATGCCAAATGGTCCAGAGCTCCGGCTGGTGATCGTGGGTATGCAGGGCCCGCAGACGAGCGCACTTCGTCAACTTCTTGTGCGGATGCACCTTGAGGACCGCGTCGTCCTCATGCACGGCATATCGGAGGAGGAAATGCAGTGGTGCTATCGACACTGCGCTCTTCTTGTCGCGCCCTCAACGGTGGAAGGCTTTGGGCTTCCGGTTGCGGAAGCGCTGCTCGCCGGATGCCGAGTGATATGTTCCGACATCCCGGCATTCCGCGAAGTGGGCGGAGAGCATTGCGAATACATTCGACTCGGCCCCGGCGCAGAAGGCGCATTCGTAAAGGCGCTCCAACGCGCACTCATTCAAGGCCGGCAGCTCCCGGTGGAGCTTCCTCAGCTTTCCGCCACAACCATCGGCGAACAGTATCTGCAGCTCTATCGCTCGCTCCTGCAGCCGAAAGCCTCCCCTGACTCGCTGATTCTCCACAATTCTTTACCGACTTCAGGAGGCACTGCTGTCCAATGAAGGGCTTTCTATCTCATCACGCTGCACAAGTGCTCGACGTTTCCGTTGAACCAGTGAATATGGAACAGGCAGTGCAGCGAATTTCTGCGGAACTTGGCGCAAGGCGTAAAGGATACATTTGCATGGCAAATGTGCATGGCATTATGGAAGCCCATCGCAATCCGCAGATTTCAGCGATCTATGCGCAATCGCTCATCACGCTCCCGGACGGCACGCCCACAGTATGGGTCGGCCGCTTGCAGGGCCACAGACACATGCGGCGCGTCGCCGGACCCGATCTGATGCGAGAGATCTTTCGGCGCGAAGAGTTCGCTTCGTATACGCACTTTTTTTGTGGCGGCAAGGAAGGTGTGGCCGAAGAACTTCGCCGTCGATTCGCAGAGCAGTATCCCTGGGCGCGTGTTGTCGGCACATGTACCCCGCCCTATGGGGACCTCACGCTGGGTGATGAGCGAGAGCTGATTGGGCGCATACGCCGACTCAAGCCAGACATCATCTGGGTCGGCATCAGTACACCGCGGCAGGAGCGTTTCATGCACCGCTATCTAGACCGGCTGGAAACGACCCTGATGTTCGGCGTGGGCGCCGCCTACGATTTCCATACCGGGCGCATCAAGGATGCTCCGCAGTGGGTCAAATCGATCGGAATGCAATGGTTGCACCGGCTGCTTCAAGATCCGCGCCGGTTATGGAAGCGATACCTGCGGAGCAATACTGCGTTCCTGTGGCATATCGGGTTGCAGATAGCGGGATTCCGGCTACCCGCTGAACCGATTGCGGTGCAGCAGATCATCCGCGAAGCGGGCGATGCAGAAACAAATGTCAGGTTGATAAGCGCGGGCGCACAGAGCAGGGAAGTGTGATTACAGTTGTGCGGCGCTTACGAAAGCGCGTTGATTAGGACCAATTTACGGGACGTAGGCGCGGCAGATGAATGACTTGGCGTGTGCAGCTTCAGATACCTCGTCTTTGGGCTGCCAGGCATGCGATCCGATCAGAATGTCGGAGCCAGTCCCAGCCGCCTCACGATCGTTTGATATCGTTTATCGCCGTGAAGAAAATCGAATTCCGGGGAATATTGTATCCAGGCGAGAGCCGGAGAGGGTTCTCGATAAGCGTATTCGAGATAACGAAGGGTGTCTTCTTTGCGATGCAACTCCCCGAAGTCAGAAGCGAATACCATTGGCGACACGTATTCCTTTTTGGAACGCCTTTTTAGTTGATCTAACTGCATATACAAAACTGCTGAATAGCCGCCTCGGCTAAATGCTTGACGCACCGCTGCAGCCTCAGCCGTCTCATTCCCCAGCGTTAGGGATTTCTCCAACTCCTCAGCGGCCTCCCTCTCCTTCCCCTTGTGTAGGTAAGATCGCGAGAGTGCGCTATGTAGTCTTGCGTTGGTTGGATTGGCTCCCAGACGCATGTGGGCCTCACTGATGGCTGCATCGAAATCCCGATCCTCATCGAAGGTCCGAATCAATACCCAAGGCCAGGAAAAGGGGTCTATGTCCATCGCTCTTTTCCTCTCACGAATCGCCTCGTCCATGCGGTTCAGCGGGATGAGCATCCAGGCGCGACAGTGGTGTGCCGCAGCAGAATCTGGATTGAGTGCGACAGACCGAGCCGATTCCGCGTCCGCACAGTTCCAGTCGTAACGCATCAGACAAACCCAGGCCATGGAAAGGTGCGCGTCCGCAAGCGAGTTATCGAGATGCAACGCCTTCCTTGCCGCGAATTCCGCTTGCGGGCTAGCCTCCCCGGGCGTCAGTTCACCCTCTACGACAGCTTTGCCATAGTAGTCAGAGAGCCCAACCCAGCCCAATGCGTAGTCGGGCTGTAGTGCGATTGCCTTCCTGAAGTACTCAGCCGCTTCCTTGTCCTGATCGCCAAACCAGTAGTACCTTCCCCGCAGATAGGCATCGTGGGCTGCTGGGTTCACATACTTTTGTGGGCTCGGTGCTGGCGTGGCGCGATGAAGATATCTCGCTATCGACTGCGCAGCTTCGGTCGGAAGTGTGAACTCGTCATTCGCGGCTCTATCGTAGCTTTCCGCCCATAGATGTGTGTCGCTGGGTGACTGGATCAATTGGAGCGTCATGTGCACCTCGCCTTTCAGCGCGCGCGACGGATCCCTCGATAATTCCATCAACTCCTAACGCCTGCGCAATCTCGCGCAAGGGGCGATGCGCACCTTTGTATTGCATGGCGGAGGTTCGCGAAACGATGCGTAAAGTCGAATCCTTAGCCAGCATCGTCGTTAGTTCGTCGGTCATGCCGTCGGCAAGATACTCCTGAGTGGGATCGCCGGAAAGATTATCCAGGGGCAGGACCGCGAGAGAACTGATCTGGGGAGGGATTGGGGATGGCCGAACGCTTCCTCTGTACAACCAGACCCCAGTTACGAGCCCCATCGCAACAACGGCCGCAGTCATCGGTATGGCGATCCGCGAGCTCCTCTTCCATCCCAGGCGAGCGAGCTCGCCGGTCTCTCTGTCAGATCGCGATGCGTCAACCGGAGTCTTCGTGACTCCCTCATTCACGGCATCCGATGTGGCAGCCACAAGATCAGTGGAAAACGGTTGATCGTGTAGATGCTGAACCAGAGGAGACGAGCCGGGAGCTGCACCGGTCGCGTGCTGCGTTTCATTCATCCTCGCGATCGGAGCTATGAACCGATAGCCCTTCCCCGTGACCGTCTGGACGAATCGCGGCTGATCAGAATCATCCCGCAGCACCCGGCGGATCTTTCGGATAAAGCTATTGATGCCATGCTCGGTATCAACAAAGACGCCATCCGGCCATAGGCGTTCAGCAATCTCCGCTCGGGTGACTAGCTGGCCATTCTTTGACACCAGCAGGATGAGCAACTCCATTGGCATCCGCTCGACCTTCACGCTGCGGCCGGTACGGAAGAGTTCAAAGCGTTCGATATCCAGCTCAAACTCGCCGAATTGAAAGATGCCCACGCTCACAGGAGCGTACCCCGCGCCGAAGAGTATAGCAGCGATGAAAACCCGTTTGGCGTCAACCGGATTGCCGTCCACAACTTAGCCGATCACCAAATCATTACCTCCGCATTACCTCCACTGCATTGACTGCTCGGCCAGCGCAGAGATTAGCTCGGTGCCGGCTGGCGATGCCGGCGGTGAGGAGAATCCAAAATGAAAACCAGCTTCAGAGCATTCGCAGGCGCCTTCGGGGCACTGCTACTTGCGGTCCTGTGCGCGCCCGTCTCCAGGGCTCAGTGCGGCACCTACCAAAAGACAGCGTTTCACAGCACTTGGTTTGGCCAGCCGGCGCTGCTCTACCGGGCTGCGCTGATCACTGACGACCACTATCGCGAACCCAGCATCGTGGGCTTCTGGCACTTCAAGTTGTCGGTGGGAGTGAACGTCATTGATGCTGGTACCCAGCAATGGCACAGCGACGGCACCGAGGTCATGGATTCCGGAGGGCGGTCGCCCCTCATTGGCAACGTCTGTTTTGGGGTGTGGAAGCAGATAGGCGAGCGCCGTTACAAGCTCAACCACCGCGGCATCGGCTTCGACGCCGCGGGAAGTGCGGTGAATGGCGTTGATTCCATCGTGGTTGACGTGAGATTGAGCCGCGATGGCAACTACTACAGCGGTACCTTCACCATCTTCCCTTACGACCCCGACGGCAACTCCTTGGGACCGCCTGTGAACGGCACAGCGACTGGCACGCGAATTACTGTAAACGACATCAATCCTGGCAGTCTCTTCTGAAAGTGTTGTGCGAATATCTGGACACCTTCACTCCGGCACTCCCTGACGGAGTGAAGGCTTTTTCTTTATGACGTGAGCGGCTGGAGAAGCTATACGACGCCAGGTGCGCTCCGCCGATTCGTATCCGCCTGATACGCGGGGAGATCAGGCGATACTGGACGTCACCAGATAATCTGGAAATCGCCTCAACAGGTTCATCGAAAAACTCGACAGTTTTGATCGGAATGAAGTCGTCCTGATCGTTATCGGGACAAGCACTCGTTTCGCTAGACCATGTGAACTATGGACCCGATGAACATCCGCGGTGACACTGGGAGCACATCGGAGAAAGAAATGAGCAGGAAGATTCGATATGTCGCCAGCCGGCGGCGCTTTTTGAAACAAGCCGGGATTACTGCATTGGCTTCATTATCGGCAGGTCGTTCAGGTTTCGCGGCTGTGGAATCCAAGGAGCGCCGTGCGAACACGTCGTCCGTCATCAAGAATCGCGCTCCACTCGCGGAAAATGCCTTCTATATGCTGCCTGTTGGCGCGATTCGCCCCAGCGGATGGCTGCTGGATCAGATGAAGATTCAGGCCAACGGCCTCAGCGGTCACCTGGATGAAACCTGGCCGGATGTCGGCAACAACAGCGGCTGGCTGGGCGGCACAGGAGAATCGTGGGAGCGTGGACCCTATTATCTCGATGGCTTAGTCCCGCTTGCGTACCTGCTCGATGATGATCGTCTCAAAGCCAAAGCGCAGCGATTTATCGAGTGGACGCTCACGCATCAATCGTCGGATGGCATGATCGGCCCGCCCAGCAACAATGACTGGTGGCCGCGGATGGTGATGGTCAAAGCCCTGGCGCAGTATGAGGAAGCAACGGGCGATCCGCGCGTCATTCCGGCGCTCTCCCGTTATTTCGCATACCAGCTCCGCAGCCTTCCGACACGGCCGTTGACCAGCTGGGGCAAATTTCGCTGGCAGGACAACGCACTCGTTGTTCTGTGGCTGTATAACCGCACCGGCGATCCCGATCTCATCAAATTGGCACGGCTCCTGCATCAACAGGGATACGATTGGCAGGCACAGTTCGCAAACTTCCCGTACAAGGAGCGGATAACCCCACAAGCGATCGCTCTTGAGGAAGGGAAGGAACTCAGCGAAATCGGGATGGCCACGCACGGCGTCAATAATGGCCAAGCCATAAAAGTCTCGCCTGTGTGGTCTCTCGTCTCAGAGGATGCGACGGATCGACGCGCTATTCATCAGCAGCTTGCCGCGCTCGACACCTATCATGGTCTGCCCAATGGCATGTTCTCGTGTGATGAGCATCTTGCCGGCCGCAATCCTTCACAGGGCAGCGAACTGTGCACTGTAGTGGAAACGATGTATTCACTCGAGCAGTCGCTGGCGATTCTCGGGGAACCCGGCCTGGGCGACCGGCTGGAACAAATCGCATTTAACGCTTTGCCCGGCACCTTTACGGAAGATATGTGGGCACACCAATACAACCAGGAACCCAATCAGGTAGAGTGCAGTCTGCATAGCAAACCCTGGACCACGGATGGACCGGAATCGAATCTCTACGGTCTGGAGCCAAACTTCGGTTGCTGTACGGCGAACTTCCACCAGGGCTGGCCGAAGTTCACGGCGAGCCTGTGGATGGCTTCACCCGATGACGGGCTGGTGGCTGCCGCGTATGCGCCGTGTCAGGTCGACACAATAGTCCGAGATGTTCCAGTGCGGCTGCAGCAGCAGACCGAGTATCCGTTTCGAGGAACGGTGCGAATTACACTGCAGCCCGAGAAACCGGTCCGCTTTCCCCTGAGCCTGCGAATTCCGGCATGGGCGGATGGGACCAGCTTGCGGGTCAACGGAGCAGCCCAGGCAGCACCGCAGCAGGGTTCCTTCGCAAAGCTGGAACAAACCTGGAAGCCGGGCGACGTCATCGAAGTCGAGTTTCGCATGACGCCGCGGGTTGTGAAGGGATATCGGAACTCCATCTCGATCGAGCGGGGGCCGCTCGTCTTCTCGTATCCGATCGGAGAAAGCTGGGTGAAACTGCGGGACCGGGGAATGACGGCGGACTGGCAGGTATTTCCATCTACACAGTGGAACTATGCCGTCCATGCTGATCCTGCCGGTATCGCAACCCGCGAGTTGCGTGTGGGATCATCTCCATTCGCATTGAAAGGAGCTCCGGTGCAGTTACAGGTGAGGGCCCGCAAACTGGTCGGATGGCGGGCTCTGGATGGCGTTGCTGCCGAAATTCCGGAGAGTCCGGTGCGCAGTAGCGAAGCTTCCGAACAGATCACGCTGGTTCCATATGCCGCCGCGAAGCTGCGGATCACTGCATTTCCGCAATTGGACACCAGCCCGGGATAGATCTCTCGCTACTGGCTCACTCTCTTCGTCTGCAGTATCGGTACCTGCTCAACGATCTCGAGATCGAAGCCTTCGAGCGCGGGGACGTGCGTGGGGGTGTTGGTGAGCAGGCGGATCTTGCGGATATTGAGGTCCGCGAGAATCTGGCCGCCAATGCCGACCTGGCGCAGGACGCGCTGATGGCGCTCCTCATGAGCCGGGTCGGGATGCATTTCCCGAGCTCGCGTCTCACGATGCAGCAAGATGCGGGCCGGAGATTCGCGGCGGTCGATCTCAAAGCCCGGGCTGTTGTTGTGCAGGTAGATGATTGCGCCGCGTCCCGCCTGCGCGATGCGCTGGAGCGAGCGCTCCAGCAGGTCACGACAGTCGCATGTCGTGGCGCCAAAGACGTCACCGGCGATGCAGTGCGAGTGGACGCGGACGAGTGTGGGAGTGTCGGAGTCTGCGCCGACCTGGCCGCGCACCAGTGCCAGGTGGCTCTCGCCGCCGTTGACCTCGCTCTCATAGGCGATCATGGTGAACTCGCCGTAACGCGTGTGCAGGGGCGACTGAGCCACCCGATGGATATAGCGTTCGTGGCGCAGGCGGTAGCGGATCATCTCCGCAACAGTGAGCATCTTGAGGCCATGCGCGGCGCAGAAGCCCTCGAGGTCGGGTACGCGCGCCATGGTGCCGTCGTCGTTCATGATTTCGCAGATGACGCCCGCAGGGATGAGGCCGGCCATGCGGGCGAGGTCAACGGAGGCTTCCGTCTGACCGGCGCGCACGAGCACACCGCCCTTGCGTGCACGGAGTGGGAAGACGTGACCGGGGCGTGCCAGATCGGAAGCAGTGCTTGCGGAATCGATGGCGACGCGGATGGTGTGAGCGCGGTCGGCAGCGGAGATGCCGGTGGTGACGCCTTCGCGGGCCTCGATGCTTTCGGTAAAGGCAGTGCCGAATCGCGAAGTGTTCTCCTGGGACATCGGAGGCAGGCGAAGATAGTCAGCGCGCTCTTCGGTAAGAGTCAGGCAGATCAGTCCGCGCCCGTAGCGAGCCATGAAATTGATCGCTCCGGGAGTGACGAATTCGGCGGCGAGAGTCAGGTCGCCTTCGTTCTCGCGGTCCTCATCGTCAACCACTACGACCATGCGACCGGCCTGGATCTCGGCGATGGCGCCGGGGACGTCGGTGAACGGAGGGTGAGGCATGAGTACGGCGCGCCTTTCTGTGCTTCATCAAGGATGCCGTGCCGGAGGCGCCGGACGCAAGAACCGCGATGCAGGCAACGCAATTCGAGAGTCATCATGATGGTAGACTTCGCTGGTGACGGATATTGTCGCCAAGGTCCGCAGGCGGACCCGCAGGCTCTGGAACCATTTCCGCATCAAGCGGGCTCTTGAAGGGAAACGCGGACTGGAAATCGGCGGTCCGAGTACGATCTTTTCCCCGGCTACCGCAAACGGATACATTCCTCCCATCTATGCTATTGCAGCTTCCCTGGATAACTGCAACTTTGCGACCAACACGACCTGGTCGACCGGCGAAGCGGGCAAGACCTTCCAATATCTGCCGGACGCCGAGCCGGGAATGCAGTACATCCACGACGCCACCGACCTGGCCTCAATTGCAGATGGCTCTTACGAGTTTCTGCTTGCCTCTCACATCCTGGAGCATGTGGCGAATCCGCTGAGAGCTTTGCAGGAGTTCCATCGGGTGGTGAGGCCGAATGGCCATTTGCTTATCGCGGTGCCGAACAGGTTGCACACGTTTGATCATCGCCGGACCGTGACGGAGCTTTCTCATCTCGAAGCCGATCTCGCCGCCAATATGAGCGAGAGCGATATGACGCATCTGGAAGAGATTCTGGCGCTGCATGACCTGGAGAGAGACAAGCCGGCCGGGTCACCGGAGGAGTTTCGCGCGCGCTGTCTGCGGAATGCCGAGGCGCGATGCATGCACCATCATGTCTTCGATCTGGCACTTCTGGACCGTGCCCTTCGCTATACCGGATTTCGTCCGCTGTACAAGACCGATGTGTGGGAGATTCACATCGTCATTTTTGCGCAGCGGGACTAGAGTTGCTCTCACTCGGCGTGGGCAGCGGTAGTTTGCCGGTCAGGCCGCGGGCCTCGAGATCGAGGCGGAGCTGCTCGACGGTTGTGAACTGGATTGCGTCGATGCCGAGCGCACGGGCGGCGGCAATATTCGCCGGGATGTCGTCGACGAAGATGGCCTCGTGGGCCGCAACGCCGAGCTTGTCCAGCGTGTGCCTGTAGATAGCTGGGTCAGGCTTCGCTGTCAGCAGCTCGCATGACCAGGTGAGGCAGGCGAAGCCGGATAGCCAGTCGAAGTGGCGACGCATGTAGGCGAGGTTTACGTCCCCCATGTTAGAGAGGATGGCGGTCTTGACGCCGATCTGTTGCAGCGCACGCGCCCAATCGAGCATGGGTGCATTCAAGTTCGCCCACATCAGCGCGTCATGATGATGGAATGCGGCGAGGCGTTCGGGCGTGAGCGTGAAACCCGCGCCACGGGCGACGTTCTGCCAATACGTCTCGCCATTGAGCGTGCCGGCGTCATAGGCGTGGCGGTGGGCCCAGTAGTGTTCCTCAAAGACCTCGTCGGGGACGCCCGCGGTGTCGACTAGCGCGGAGTGTGAGTCCACGTCGGGCTGCATGCTGAGGACACGGCCAAAGTCGAAGATGACGGCACTAGGAACTCTGACGGTAGGAGAGGCGGGAGTGGTCACTTCTCTATTATGAATTGCAGGAGCGTAATGCGCCCGATGCGATTTGCAGAGCGAACAGACTGGGAGAGTGAGGAGACGGCGTGGTCGCGCGCGCTGGAGATGCGTCGGCGGAGCGGATTGCCGATCCTGGATCTGACAGCTTCGAACCCGACGCAATGCGGCTTTGCTTACGATCCGGATCTGCTAGCTGGTCTTTCAGCAGAGGGCGCGCGTCACTACGATCCTGATCCGCGGGGTATGCGCGATGCGCGCGAGGCGGTCCGCGGCTACTACGCGGACCACGGCGCCTTTGTGAATGCGGAGCAGATTGTGCTCACGACGAGCACGAGTGAGGGGTATAGCCGGCTGTTTCGGTTGCTGTGCGATCCGGGCGACGCGGTGCTGATTGCGCAGCCGAGCTATCCGCTCTTCGACTTGCTGGCGGCCATCGATGACGTAACCCTGATGCCGTATCCGCTGCTGTACGATCCGGGCGGGAGCCACGGCTGGAGCCTGGACCTGCACACGCTGGAACAGCGGATCACGCCCCGGACGCGGGCGATTCTCGTGGTGCATCCGAATAATCCCACGGGGCATTTCACAACCGCGAGTGAACGTGCGGCGCTTTCCACGCTTTGCCATGAGCGTGGGCTGGCGCTGATTGTGGATGAGGTATTTCTGGACTATCCCATGGCGGGCTGCGCGGCCGAGACGTTTGCACGCCACGCAGGCGGTGCGCTGACGTTTGTGCTGAGCGGACTGAGCAAGATTGCCGCGCTGCCCCAAATGAAAGCTTCGTGGATCGTCTCGCTGGGTCCGCAGGCTGAACAGCGCGAAGCGATGCGGCGGCTGGAGATCATCGCGGATACGTTTCTGTCAATGAATGCTCCGGTGCAGCAGGCGATGCCACGATGGATTGCTGGACGGCATGACATCCAGCGGCAGATTCGCGCGCGCGTTCAGAAGAATCTCGCGGCGCTCGATCAGGCTTTGGCGGGGCAGCACGCAGTTTCGCGGGTGGCCTGCGAGGGCGGATGGTACGCCGCGCTGCGCACGCCGTCTTTCGCCGCCGGCGACGGACTTGCAGTCCGGCTGCTGGAGGTTTACGGCATCGCGATACATCCGGGCAGCTTCTTTGGATTCGCGGAGCAGAACCGGCTAGTGATAAGCCTGCTGGCTGTCCCAGAGGTATTTGCCGAAGGCGCCGCCGCGGTGATTGCGGAGGCCGGGCGCCCCGCCTGATCACCGCTACTTTGCGCCGCGTCCGGTCAGTTCGCGCAGCAGATCGGCTTCGCGTTCGCGGTAGGGATGGCCATCGGCGTAGAGCACGTCGTGGAACCACACCGGCGGCTGCTCATCCACGTAAGGGCGCTTCCAACTGTCCCATGGAATCCAGGTCTGCGATTTGCCCTGCACAAATCCCCAGTTGATCATCGCGACGTGGAGCTGCTTCGCGAGCGGGAGAATCGTGTCGAAAGTGGAGCCCATGGGGCGCGCCATGTACTCGGTGCAGATAAGCGGACGATGATAGCGCTCGAGCTGGTGGACTCGCGCGGCGAAGTCCTCCGGCCAGCCGTAGTTGTGAAAGCTGATGATGTCCGACTCTTCGAGCTGTGTGCGCTCGACCGCATTCAGATTCTCGGAGTCGTCCCATCCCCCTCCGGTCCAGACGCCAGAGGTGAGGGGCTGAGAGGGGTGCGCGGCGCGTGCCCAGGCAAAGACCTGCGGCAGCAGCTTTGCGACCAGCTCTTTCTTGTGCTTCGGCTCGCGTTTTTCGTAATCGCCGCCTCCCTGGTTATCCGGCTCGTTCCAGAGGTCCCAGGCGAGAATGCGATCGTCGTTAGCGAATGCGCCAATCACACCTTCGACAAACTCTTTGATCCGCGGATATTCTGCCGAGTCTTCGAGCGCTTTCGTGCCGGGGCTCTGCACCCATCCGGAGTTGTGCACGCCGGGAATCGGCGGCCGCTGCGGCCCGAGTTGCGGATCGGGGTCCCAGCAGGAGTCAAAGAGCACGAAGAGCGGCTTGATGTGGTGCTTCGCCGCGATGCCGAGAAAGGTATCGATGCGCTTCTGAAAGCCGGGCGCGTCCTGCTGCCAGAGCTGGTCATGCAGGAAGACGCGCATGGTGTTCATGCCCAGGCCCTCGGCCCAGCCGAGTTCCTTATCAATTTCTTCGGGATCGAAGCTGGCGGGTTGCCACATCTCGAGCTGGTTGATGGCGTCGGCGGGCAGGAAGTTTGAGCCAACCAGCCACGGCTGTGCTGCGTACCACTGTCGGGCCTTCGCCTCACTCCATCGCGCGGACGCGTCGGCGGATGCATGGGCGGACGATGTTGCGGCGTGGATTTGAGGGTGTGCTCCTCCCATCAGCAGCATTAGAGAGACAGCACAGAAACCCGCTCGCTTCGACCCCATTCGGCCTCCCGTGACATGAATGCACTGCGCTCTGTTTGTACATGACAGAACCGCACGGCGCGATGGGCGGAATGAACTATGCAGGAGTCAGCGAACGGAGATCCCGAAAGTCAGGCGCCACGATGCTCAAAGGCAAGCATGCGGTCGCGCGCTTCGTCGCTGTTGAGGTGATCGATGACCTTACGGATGGTGTTGAGGGAGCGCAGCTCGGCCATGGTGAACGCGCCGGGAAATCGCTGGTTGAGCTCGGCGTAGAGGCGGATGCGCTGGAGGGAAGTGCCGCCGCCGGCAAAAAAATCTTCGTCGGGGTCGACCCGCATGCGATGGAGCAGGCGCTGCCAGATGCTGCGGACGACTTCGGCCTGCCTTTCGGGCACTACCTCTTGCGGTGACGAAGGCGTGAAGCGCCGCAGCACCGCCTCGCATTGCTCGGCAAGGCGTGTACGGTCGGGTGCGCCGTGCTGGTTGAGTGGAATGCGGGGCACGATGATCAGAGCGGCGGGCTGCGCGTCGCGCGGCAACTGGCTTTCCAGATGCTCCCGCAGCGCGCGCTCGGCGCGGGGGTCATCGCCCTGCTTGAGGGTGGCGAAGACACAGGAGACGCGTTCGTCCGGCGTGGTGGAAAGCGCAACGCATTCACGCACCAGCGGATGACTTCTGAGCAGCGATTCGACTTCTTCGGCGGTGCCTCTGTGGCGTTCGCGGGTTTTGAGCTCGGCGACAGCAGAAGCGGCTGCCGATCCGGTGAGCAAGCTTCCATCCTCGAGTTGTGCAGCTTCCACCGGCAAGCGAAAGCTGCGCAGACGCTGTCCGTTCGTTCGCTGCAGTTCGGGGAAAGCGGCGAGTGTCGCGTCGGGTTGACCGAGATAGCCAATGGCGAGAGCGTCGCCAGTGACGGCCAGCGTACCGAGCGCGGCGGTTGCCGCCTGTTGGCCTGCCGGCGTTATGACGATGGCCTCGCTGCCGGGCACCGGCTGCACGCTGCCGGCTTCTTCGCTGTTCACCTCTACGCTGACCGCGAAGCTGGTGGTCTCCGCTGCGCCGAGGCCGCCGGTGATGCGCACGGCGCATTCGCGGCCTGCCAGACGGGACAGCAGCGCGGGCTCCAGGCCGGCGACGTCCACGACTGCCTGCCGCACCTGTTGCAGAGGGGCGAGTGGATCTGCACCGAGCTCTTCGAGGAGCGATGGGCGCACGCAGAGCGCAGAGACGCGATAGCGACGGATCATGCGAGCGTAGTCGTGCGCCGGCATGTCTGAGCCCAGCCAGTAATGCGGCGCGAGCGCTACCGTGCCGCCTGCGAGCAGCGGCCCCCACAGCTCCAACTGGAAGGTGTGCTCCTGGGCACCCGCGTGCAACAGCACCGTGTCCGAGCTTTGGAAGTCCATGATGGCGCCCGAGGTGACGAGTCGCACGATGCCGGCATGCGTAACCAGGACACCCTTTCCGGCGGCATTGAAGACGACAGCGGCCGGGTCTTCCGGCAGACGATGCGGAAGCTTGACCTCGTGGAAGAGCGGCATGAACTCGCGCTCCGCACTTGCAGCGTCGATGATGGTCAGGCGGCGTGCCCACGGCAAAGCGATGCCGGCCTCCTCGCTGCGATCGGTGACCAGCAGCCGTATCGCGCTCTCATCGATCTGGCGAGCCAGCTTTTCGGTGGATTGCCCGTAGATATCGAAGGGCACATAAACACCGCCGGCGAGCAGCACGCCGAGAATGCCGCAGATGGAGCTGAAAGTGCGCATTCCGACTACGCCGACGAGGTCACCGTGACGCATCCCTTTGCGGCGCAGGAGAGCGGCAACGTTCTGCGCGCGCACCATGAGATCGCTGTAGGAAAGACGACCTTCGTCTCCCAGCAGCGCTGTGGCTCCGGCCCAGAGAACCGTGCTTTCCAGAAGGAGAACTTCCAGGGTAGTGCGAAGAGGGCGCCCAGCCGCTTGGTCTGCGCCAGGCGCGCGCGTCGACCTCGGTGTTCCGGACTGTCCCAGCGGCATGATGCGGTCCTCTCACTGACAACAAACGGCTCAAACCTTGGCTGCAAAGCACTGCAAGACCGCAAGGCTGTACCGTTCGAATCCCGACAGTCCAGCTCTCTTCTGCACGCTTCCCGCACACGCATCAGCATTTAGCGACTCGGATTGAAGCCTGTGCGTGTTGCTGTTTATAACCCGCCGCATCCCGTGAATCAGACCTGCAATTAGTAATCTCGCAGTAATCCCCGGCTATTACCTGGAGGGCCCGTCCGGAGGCGGAAACCGTCTACTATCCAGTACATGGCCCTGAAGCTGTTCCGTGAGACTTTCCCCGTCGGTCCTCTGCGCTGCAACTGCACAATCCTGGCAAACCTCGAGACCCGCGAGGCGATCGTGGTGGACCCCGGAGATGAGGTGACGGACATCCTGGCGCGGCTGGCGAAGCGGCAGCTTACGTTGAAGCAAATCATCGTCACGCATGCGCATATCGACCATATTGGCGGGGCTGCGCAGCTCAAACGCGCTACCGGCGCGCCGGTGCTTTTCAACCAGCAGGACCTGCCGCTCGTGGCCATGCTCGATGTGCAGGCGGGATGGCTGGGTGTGGCCACGCCGGAGAAGGCGACCCTGGACGAGAACGCCGAGGAAGGCCTTGCGGCGGGCATTCCGGGGCTGGAAGCAGGCGTCATCCACACCCCTGGACACACCCCCGGGAGCATCTGCCTGTATTTCCCAAAGCAGGAATTATTGCTGGCTGGCGATACTCTGTTTGCCGGCTCGGTGGGCCGGACCGATCTGCCGGGCGGCAACAGCCGGGACCTGCTGCGCTCCATTCACACGCGGCTGATGCCCTTGCCGGAGATCACCCTTGTTGTGCCCGGGCATGGAGAAGAGACCACGCTGGGCGAGGAGCGGGAGAGCAATCCGTTTCTGCAGCCGGGCGTGCGGTTCTGAGGAATCAATATCAGCGGGCGAGAGTAGCGGTCTTGAGGAAATCGTAGCTGCCGGATGCAGAGACTTCAATGTTCCTGAGGCGACGCGTGTGGACGACGACATTGTCCTGATACCAGAGAGGGATAGTGGGGACATCGCGCGCGACAATCTGTTGGACCTTTACGTAATCGGCGCGGGCCTGTTGCTGGGTAGTGGATGTTGCCGCGTCGGCCATGAGCGCATCGAGTTCGGGGTTCACGTAATTGCCGCGATTGGCGCCGTGCGGCGGCAGGCTGGCGCTGGAATACGCGAGGCGGAAGATGTCCGGACTTTCGTTGCCGCCGATCCAGCGCAGCGCGTACATGGAGAAGGCGCCCTTCTGCACGTCGGCAAAGAAGGTGCCGAATTCGTAGATGCGCACATCCATCGCAATGCCGACGGCGCGGAGTTGTTGCTGAATGACGAGCGCCATGAGCCGCGTGGGATTGTTGGCGTTTGAAATTTTCATCTCCAGATGAAAGCGCGTACCATCCTGACTTCGCTTGTAGCCGGCGGCGTCAAGGATGGCGTTCGCTCTTGCAGGATCGTAGGGATAGCGCGCGATGTCATCGGCACGCGCCCAGTGGCCGGGCGGGAGCAGATCGTCAGCGAGGCGTGCCTGCCCGCGCCAAATGGTGTTCAGGATGAGCTGGCGGTTGATTGCGAGCGCGACGGCCTGGCGTACGTGCACATCGTGCAGATAGGGGTCGCGGAGATTCAGGTTGACGTAATTGACGATGGTTCCGGGCGTGCTCTGGATATCCAGGTCGCGATTGCTCCGAAGCGCCTCGATGGTGTCGGGCTCGAGCGCATTGATCTCTGCGTCGGCTGAGCCTTTCTGCAATTCGAGGGCGCGGGTGATGTCATCCGGAACGACGTTGAAGCGGAGGCGAGGGATAGCGGGCCGCGGTTGCCAGCTATCTTCATTGCGATCGAGGATGACGTCCTTGTCCTGCTGCTGGGAGACGAATTTGTAGGCGCCGGTGCCGATCGGGTGACGCCAGAAATCCTTGCCGCTCCCTGCGGGCACGATGCCGAGCGCGCCATCGGAAAGATTCCAGAGCAGGAAGGGATCGGGGCGCTTGAGGTGAACGACGCATGTGAGCGGGTCGGGCGCGTCGATGTGGTCGATGTTGATGAAGGTGCCGGATTTGGCTGTGATGACGGTGCCGTTATGCGCGGAGTCGATGGACCACTTCACGTCGGCGGAAGTAAGCGGCTTTCCATTGTGAAAGCGCACGCCGGAGCGCAGATGAAAGATATAGGTGAGGGGGTCGGGGCGGTCCCAGCTTTTTGCGAGCCACGGCTGCAACTCGTAGTGTTCATCTTTCTTCACCAGCGAATCGAAGATGAGCATGTCGATGCGCTCGGACTGGGCGTCAACGCCGACGCGGGTGTCGAGGCTGGTGGGGCTGGACTCGATGAGCATGACGGCAATGTCGGGGTCGGGTTTGCCGCCGCAGCCGGTAGCGAGGAGGGAAGTTGCGGCGAAAAGGATACAGAGGTGATGGCGAAATCGTGAGCGGCGGGAGAAAGCCAGATCTCTCCACTGCGCGGCTCCGCCGTTCCGGCCGGGATGGGGAGATCCCTCAGACATAGGTAATTTGCCCGAGGATGGCAGGATGCGTAGCGCCGGTGGCGGCAGTGACATTGCCGGGCAGTCGGTGCCAGGTGTGCCAGGCGAGCAGGGCGAAGGCAACCGCTTCCTTAGCCTGCGTTGGGATGCCATGGTCATCGGTGGTCTGCATGCGGCAGCCGAAGGGCGCGAGATTGGAGGAGAGCATGCGCATGAGAGTGGCATTGCGCGCACCGCCGCCGGCAACGATGTAGTCCACCGCTGTATCGCCGATACGAGGCGCGATGAATTGTCCATAGGCGAGTGCGATGCTGCGCGAGGTGAGCGCGGTGGCGGTGGCGAGAACGTTGTGCGGCGGGAGGCGATGGCGTTTTGCAAGCACGAGTAGGCGGTTGACGAAGGCTTCACCGTATTGCTCGCGACCCGCGCTCTTGGGCGGCTGGCGGCGGTAGTAGGCGTCGCGGAGGAGCGCTGTCAGGATGATTTCGTCGGGCGTGCCCTGTGCGGCGAGTGAGCCGTTGTGATCATAAGGCTTGCCGAAGAGTCGCTGCGCGAGAGCATCGATGACCATGTTGGCGGGACCGGTGTCGAAGGCAAGGATCTGGTCGAGCGCACCGCCGGGCGGGACGAGTGTGAGATTGGCGATGCCGCCGAGATTCTGCAGCACGCGCGCGCGTTTTGCATCGGCGAAGAGAGTGGCGTCGAGCAGGGGAACAAGCGGCGCGCCTTGGCCGCCGGCGACCATGTCGGAGGGGCGGAAGTTGGAGACGACGGGTGCTTGAAGGGCGGCGGCAATAAGCGCGGGCTCACCAAGCTGCCAGGTACAGGCGAAGCTGCGTCCGGCGTATGGCTTGGGGATGCCCTGGTGGTAGATGGTCTGGCCGTGGCAGCCAACCAGGTCGAGCGCGTACCCTTGCGCGGCGGATTGCGCGGCTTCGGCGTAGGCCTCGCCCAGCCGCCAGTTGAGACGAGCGAGCTCCGCGGCGGAGGTACTTGCTGCGTCCATCGCGGCGAGTACGCCTTTTCGCAATGGAGCAGGATACGGGAAGGCGCGATGTCGGATGAATTCGAGGCGGGGTCGCTGTCGCACAGGCGAGATACGGCAGAGGGCCACGTCAATGCCGTCGGCGGAGGTGCCGCTCATGATGCCCGCGACGAGCATGGATTGCTTCTTCACGCGCTCTCCGGCGTTTTCGCTGCGACTCCCGCGGTAAATTCAAGGACGGCTTCGCGCATGGTGGCAACGTCATCAGTGGAGGGAAGGCGCGTGAGTCCGGAGTGGCGCAGCAGCCGGTGACGTTGGCTGCGGACGGTGCTGGCGGCCTGCTCGACGATGTTGCGGAAGCTGCGGGAGCGCTCCCCTTCAGCAAGCAGGGCTTCGTATGCGGTGAGGACGAGCGCGGGGTCCTTACAGATTTCGATGAGTTGCGTGCCGGCAGCGATGGCGGCAATGGCGGCTTCTTCCATCGGCGCGTGTTTGAGGATGCCGCCCATCTCCATGTCGTCGGAGATGATGAGCCCGCGAAAGCCGATCCTGCGACGCAGCGTGCGCTCGATCCAGAATGGGGAGATGGAAGCGGGAAGCGGATGCGTATCCGGCCTGCTGTAGGCCTGCGGATACGTTGCGTGCGAAACCATGATGAAGGGCAATGCGCGATGCAGTTTGCGGAAGGGTAGCAGGTCTTCTTCCCAGAGCTGCTTCCATGCGCGGTCGATGGACGGAGTAGCATGGTGCGAGTCGACCGGCCCGCCGCCCAGGCCGGGGAAGTGCTTGCCGCAGCCCAATGCGCCTGCCTTGCTGAGGCCGGTGAGGAAGGCTTCCGGCGTAAGCGATGACCGATTCGGGTCTTCGGAGACAACACGGGTGCGCATGACCGGTCGGAAGCAGCGGTTCGCAGATCGAGCACGGGAGCGAAGGCGACGTTCAAGCCCAGCAGGCGGAGTTCCTGGCCGATGAGATGGCCGTGACGGTCGAACGGGGCTGGGCTTGTGGTGGCAGCAACCGCGAAGGTGAAGGCATGGGTGCGATCAGGTCGCGCAGCCGGTCGACGGGCCGCCTTCGACATCGACGGCGCGGAAGAGGGGACCTTCGTTGACGATGTCTCAACGTTCTCGAGAAGTGTGGGATCTGCTCGGCTCTCGATGTTGCGACGAAAGAGAATGGTGCCGGAGGGGCGGATGAGACGTAGCCAGGCGGGCTCGGTGGCATCGAGTGCAGTGCCTTACAGGCCCACCAGCAAAAGCTGACCTGCAGCGTGCCGCAAGTTCATCGCGTTCTATGTTAGCGGCTCGGTTGCAGATGAAGCTTGAGGGTTTCCCCCGGCACGAATCTCATTCTTCAGCTCTTCGAGCAGATTCAGCGCCTGCAGAGGAGTCAGCGAGTTGGTGTCGGTCTCGTCCAGGCGGTCCAGAATGCGCTGCGAGAGCGGCGTGAACATGGTCAGTTGCAGCGGCGCGTCCGTTTCCTTCGAGCGCGACGTTCCTCTTTTCGGATTGCTCGTGCTGGCGCGAGCACCTGGCGGGCGCGTTCGATGACCGAGAGCGGCAGCCCGGCGAGCCGCGCCACTTCGATGCCGTAGCTCTTGCTGGCCGCCCCTGGCTCGATGGCGTGGAGAAAGACGATGCCCTTGGGTGTCTCCTTCACCGCGACGCGGAGATTCTTAGGCGCGGCAGCTGCTCGGCCAGCAGAGTGAGCTCATGGTAGTGGGTGGCGAAGAGCGTGCGCGCGCCGACCTGCGCGTGCAGATATTCGAGCGTCGCCCAGGCGAGCGAGAGCCCGTCGAAGGTCGCGGTGCCGCGGCCCATCTCATCGAGCAGAATGAGGGAGCTGTTGCGTGGCAGTGTTGAGGATGGTCGCGGTCTCGGTCATTTCGACCATGAAGGTGGAGCGGCCGCGAGCGACGTTGTCGCTGGCGCCGATGCGGGTGTAGATCCGGTCGACAAGGCCCAGCCGCATGCTGCTTCGGCGGGAACGAAGCAGCCCATCTGCGCCATGATGACCAACAGCGCCGCCTGGCGCAGATAGGTGGACTTGCCGCCCATGTTGGGGCCGGTGATCAGCAGCAGGCTGGGCCCGTCGTCGGCTCGACATAGAGGTCGTTGGGCAACGAACTGGTCTGCGCCGGTCTCCTCCAGCGGCACTCGACCACGGGATGCCGCGCGCCGACTGTTTCCAGCACGCGGACTCGTCGCAATCTGCGGGCGCACGTAGTTGCGCAGGGAGGCCAGGTGAGCGAAGTTGGCCAGCAGATCGATCTCGGCAACGCGCGGCTGCTGAGGCGAATGCGTGCCGCGGACTGCGAGGATGGTCTTGCGCAGCTCGGCGAAGATGCGCTTCTCGATTTCGATCGATCGCTCGTGCGCGGTGAGGACGTTGGTCTCGTATTCCTTCAGCTCCGGGGTGGTGAAGCGCTCGGCGTTGGCCAGGGTCTGCTTGCGTTCGTAGTCGGCGGGAACCGACGCGAGGTTGGACTTGCGTGACCTCGATGTAATAGCCGAAGACATTGTTAAAGCGAACCTTTAAGCGAATGGATGCCGGTGCGCTTGCGCTCGCGCTCTTCGATGGCGGCGATGGATTGGCGGCCGTTCGCGGCCGAGGGTACGCGAGTTCGTCCAGTTCGGCATCGACGCCGGCGCGCGATGGCGCCGCCGTCGGCGAGAGTGAGAGGGCGGATCGGGGAGCGAGCGTGCTCTCGATGCGTCTCGTGCAGGTCTTGGAGCAGGATCGAGCCGGCTGGCGCAGCGTCTGCCAGCGAGGGGCGCGGCAAGCTGCTCGAGCGGCGGCATGCAGGCCGGGGAGGCGGGCGAGGGAAGCGGCCAGTGCGAGCGGCATCGCGCGGGTCCTGCGCTGTCGAGCGAGATGCGGGAGAGCATGCGCTCCAGGTCGAGCACGCCGGAGAGTGCCTGCGCAGACTGCTTCGCGCCGGCACAGATCGGCTGTGCAGCCTCGGCGACCGCTTCGAGCCGGGCTTCGATCTCGGCGCGGTCGATCAGCGGACGCAGCAGGGATGCGCGCAGCAGCCGCTTGCCCATCGGGTGTCATGCAGCAGTCGAGGGTGGGGAAGAGCGTCGCTGCGCGGTCGCGCCGCCGGAGAAGAGCGGCTCGATCAACTCCAGGTTGCGCACCGTGACTGCGTCCAGTTGCAGGTTCTCCGATCGCTCGTAGATAGCGGATGCTGTCGATGTGCGCAGTTCAATCTGCTGGGTGCTGCGGGCATAGTGCACCACGGCTCCGGCGGCGATGGCGGCAGTCGCGTGGCCGCCAGGCCGAAGCCGTCGAGCGAGTGCGCGCCGAGCTGCCGTTCCAGGAGCGGAATGGCATAGTCGGCGGTGAAGACCCACTCCTCAAGGCGGGTTTTGGTGCGGATGCTGTCGATCTCCGCTTCCACTTCAGCGGATCGAGCGGGAGGCGAAGTGCCGAGGCGAGCAGCAGCTCGCTCGGCTGCGGCCTTCGTCAATTCGTCGACGCAGAGCGACCAGCTGCTTGGCCCGGTGAACTCCGTGGTGCGGAAGTCGCCGGTGGAGAGATCGAGCAGGGCCAAGGCCGCGCGTTCGCCGGCCGGACGTGTGAGGCGCGCGAGGTAATTGTTGCGTTCGGAGCCAGGGCGGGATCGATCGCGGTGCCGGGGGTGAGGACCCGCGTGACCTCGCGGCGGACGATCTTCTTGGTGAGCTTGGGGTCTTCCATCTGTTCGCAGATGGCGACCCGGTAGCCCTTGCGCAGCAGGCGAGAGAGGTAGTTGTCGGCGGCGTGGTAGGGCACGCCGCACATGGGCACCGGGCGTTCCTTATCCCGTGCGGTGAGTGTGATTTGCAGTTCGCGCGCAGGCGACTCTGGCGTCTTCGAAAAAGAGCTCGTAGAAGTCGCCCATGCGGAAAAAGAGCAGGGCGTCGGGATGCTGGCGCTTGGCAGCGGCGTACTGGCGCATCAGCGGCGTTTGTGCCGCTTCGAGGGTTGGGGATGGCGGGCTGGCAGACACGGAAAGGCCAGCATAGAGCAGGACTTGCCGTCCGGGCAAAGGCGCCTTCGGCGCGGATCGTTGGGTCCGCTCCCCGCGGGACTGTGGGCGATCCGAACTGCGATCCTTCTCTCTGCCCAGGATGACTATGAAATTACAGGCGCAATCAATCGGAGTCGCCGTAGAGGGCGTCGGAGCCGTGCTGTTTCACCATCTTGTTGTAAATACCCATCACCAGGAGCGGCGCCGCCCATTGTCCGAAGAAGAGGGCGGCGTGGTTTTTCCCGCGAAGCTTTGCGATCACAGCCAACAGCATGGCAGCGCCGGCGGCGCCGAGAAAGAAGCTGGAGGGCAGTTGCGCCGAGTAGCTTTCGATCAGGGAGGTGACCTGATCTTCTTCGATGTCGCCTGCGCGTACACGATAATCCGTCATTGCGAAGTGATCTCCTTGGGGCGGCGGCTCCGGTTCTATCTCGCGGCTGCTCAGCTAAGAAGATGCTCACCGCAGAAGCACAGTCAACCACAGCTCGGTGAATCTTTTGTGACGAAGAACCGGTGACCTGCTATTCGCCCATCATCATGCGCTGCACGCCTGTCGCGCGACCGGTGGCGGCATCGCACTCGATGAGCAGAGCGCAAAGCCGGGCGTCGCCGCGCGCGGGTTCGAATTTGCCGGGCATTCCGTTGAGGAAACGCTGGATGACGAGGTCCTTTTCCACCCCAATGACGCTGTCGTAGGGGCCGCTCATCCCGACGTCGGTCTGGTATGCCGTACCGTTTGGTAACACGCGCTCGTCCGCGGTGGGCACATGAGTGTGCGTTCCGAGCACAGCGGTAACCCGTCCATCAAGATACCAACCGAGTGCCATTTTCTCCGAGGTAGCCTCGGCGTGGATGTCCACGAGAATCACCTTGGCCCGGACGCCGGCGAGCAGGCGATCGGCGGTGCGGAATGGGTCGTCGTTGGATTGCATAAAGACGCGTCCCTGAAGATTAAGGACAGCATAAGGAACGCCGGAGGGGAGAGTTCCCTCGTAAAGGCCGTGGCCGGGAGTGCCGGCCGGGAAGTTAGCCGGACGAACGATACGGCGGGGCCGTTCATGGCTTTCCGGAGGCACAGAGCCGAGATAATCAATGATCTCGCGTTTGTCCCAGACATGGTTGCCTGTTGTCAGGACGTGGGCGCCGAGGTCAAACAGGTCTTCGGCAATGGATGGAGTCAGGCCAAAGCCGCCAGCGGCGTTTTCCGCATTCACGATGACGAGATCGATCTGGCGTTCTCGGATGAGGTGGGGGAGGTGCTCGCGGACAACCCGTCGACCCGGGCTGCCGAAAACGTCCCCGACAAAGAGCAATTTCACGGAAATCGTACCTTTCGTAGGTAACTATTTCATGGTTCGGAGCAGGCGGCCGGGAGGACTGGCAAGGATAAGATGCCGAACTCCCGGAGTGATGACCTCCGGTGTTAACTGCAAACCAACGTGACGTTTTCGTCACGAGGGAAAGATCACTTTTTTATGGTAGCGTTTCGCTTATGGCAGCCAACACTCGCTTCGTGACCGGTGTCCATATCCTGGTCATTCTCTCGCAGAATGACACGCTACAGACCTCCGCCGATCTTGCCGAGATTCTTCACACTAACCCTGTCGTGATCCGGAGGATTCTGTCCTCCTTGCAACAGGCCGATCTTATCGTGAGTCAGAAAGGGCCCTCCGGCGGATCAAGACTGACTCGACCGGCCAAGTCGATCACACTTGCCCAGGTTCATCGCGCGCTGGAATCGAATGGCAAGTTGAATCTTCCGAAGAGCAGCGGGGCTGTAGCTTCGAAGATTCATGGCGCCATCGCGAAGGCATATCGTGACTGTCACCGTGCCTTCGAGACAGAGCTGGACAAAGTCACGCTGGCAACGCTGGCGAAGCGGGCCGGTAGATCCAAATGAAGTAGAGACTGACCCGGTTCAGAAGGTAGCTTCGCGCCGACTGATGAACCGGGAAGACCCCACCCCTGCTCGCGGTCGGTGAGGCACCTGCGCTACTTCGGTTGGCTCCATTGGTCGCTCACGGTTATCACTGTGGGCGACCTTCTGGCGTTTATTCCTGCTTTTCTTCCTGCGCGGCGTTGTCATGCTGGGGACGCATCAGCGGGAAGAGGATCACGTCGCGGATAGAGCTTGCGCCGGTCAGGATCATGGTGAGACGGTCGATGCCCACACCTTCACCCGCGGTGGGCGGCAGCCCATAGGAGAGCGCGCGGACGTAGTCCTCATCCATCTGGTGGGCTTCCTCGTCGCCGTGCTGGCGCTGAGATAGCTGGCCGGCGAAGCGGCGCTCCTGGTCGACAGGGTCGTTGAGCTCGCTGAAGGCGTTACCCAATTCAAAACCGCCAATGTAGAACTCAAAGCGCTCGACCCAGTCGGGCTCGTCGGGCTTCACCTTGGAGAGCGGTGAGACTGCTAGGGGGAAGTCGTAGATGATGGTTGGCTGGATGAGGTGAGGTTCAGCCAGCGTTTCGAAAACTTCCGCAATGAGTTTGCCTAATGGCTCGGATCCAGGCGAACCCGGATCGTCAATGAGACCCTGCAGACGTTGAGAAATGTGCCTCAAACTATCCTCGCGCCGGTCAGTCTCAGGCAAGCATTCGATCAGTTCGTCCAATACTCTCGTCAGCTTTTCGACGTCTGAAAAAGTAGACAAAGATGGCCTCGTATTGGGGCATTCAGGCCAAAATCTGATGATCGCTTCGCGCATCGAATAGCGTCCCCACTGCGACAGATCGATTGTCATACCGTTGAATTCGGTCGTCAGCGAGCTGTTTACTTCCATCGCCACAAACTTCACCAGCTCTTCCGTCAGGTCCATCAGGTCGTGGTAGTTGGCGTAGGCCTGGTAGAACTCGAGCATGGTGAACTCGGGGTTGTGCTGGGTGGAGACCCCTTCATTACGGAAATTTCTGTTGATCTCATACACACGGTCGAAGCCGCCGATGACCAGGCGCTTGAGATAGAGCTCGGGCGCAATGCGGAGGAAGAGCGGGATGTCGAGCGCGTTGTGATGTGTGACGAAGGGACGCGCCAGCGCGCCGCCGGCGATCGACTGCATCATCGGTGTTTCGACTTCGAGGAAGCCGCGCTCATCGAAGAACCGGCGGATGGCGCGCAGCACCTGCGCTCGCTTCACGAAGACATCGCGCACGCCAGCGTTCATGAAGAGATCGAGATAGCGCTGCCTGTAGCGAAGCTCAACATCGGCCAGGCCGTGATACTTCTCCGGCAGGGCGAGCATTGCCTTGGTGAGAAACGTGATGGTATCCACGTGAACCGTAAGCTCGCCGGTCCGGGTACGGAAGAGATATCCGGTGACGCCTATGTGGTCGCCCAGATCGAGCAGCTTGTAGAGATGAAACGCCTGCTCGCCGACTGCGTCGAGGCGTACGTAGATCTGGAGCCGCTTTCCGCCCTGCTGCAACTGCGCGAAGCCAGCTTTGCCCTGTGCGCGGATGGCCATGATGCGGCCGGCGACGGAGACGTTGATGCGCTCGGCTTCGAGCTGCTCGGCACTGGCCTCCATGTAATCCCTGATTACATCCGGGACCTCGTGCGTAATGCGGTAGTGATTGGGATAGACCGCGTGGCCCAGCGCGGCGATCTGCTGCAGCTTTTCCTGCCGCAACGCAAAGAGGCTGCGCTCAAACTCTGAATCGAACACTGTATTTTCCTTCCGGGCACTCGGGAGATGATGGCTGAAAGGTCAGTATAGCCAGCAGGAAGGACCGGGCCGGGATGATGTATAACAGCGCAGGAACTGCCATGGCGGACGACTGCGGGAAGAAAGAAGCGGCGGCTGAAAGTTCGCGGCTGGACAACTCGGGCGCGATGAAGTCACTGGTGCAGGTGGAGAGCCTTATTCAGCTCGCACTGATGCTGCCGATTGCAACCGTCGTGGGCTGGCTGATCGGTGTTGGGCTGGACAAGTGGCTGCACCAGCACTGGATTTATATCCCTGGGCTGATCCTGGGGGCGGCGGCGGGCTTTGTGCAGATCTTCCGCGTGGTGCTGGCGCAAACCAAGGAATGATGATGACGGAACCCGGTACAACTGCGTTCGGCGATTTTACCCAGCAGGACCTGAAGGCGACTCTGACCCACGCGCTGCGCTGGGTGGCGATCCTTGGCATCGTGGGCATTGTGGTGGCGTGGGCTGCGGCGGGATGGCAATCAGCGGTGCTGTTTCTGGTGGGCGCGGCTGTGGCGGCGACGGGGCTCTATGAGTCGAAGCGGCTGATGCTGGCGGTCCTGAGCCGTTTCGACCAGGGCAGGGAAGGCAAGCCCGTCGCGGGGGTGTTGGTGTGGTTTTTCCTGCGCCTGATCCTCGCGGGAGTCGTTCTTTATGTTAGCCTTAGGGGTTTAGATGGCTCGGTGTACGCGCTTTGCGCGGGCCTGGGGCTGGCCGTGGTGGCGCTGACGATCGAGTCCATTCGATTGCTGCGCGCCTGGACACTCTAGCCCACCTTGCCAGAAATTTTAGCCAAGGCTTTTCGAGAAACCTCACGACATCGCTATGCCAGTTGACCTCCCGTTCACAGCCTTCCTGAACCACTACTTTGCCGGACTGGCGAATGCCGTACTTGCGCTCTTCCATCTGCACGCGAAGTATCCCCAGCGGCCCATCGACAACACGCTCTCGATGGAGATCGTGGTCTTTCTGATCCTGCTGGCGTTCTTTGTGCTGGTGAGGCTCACGCTCAGCGTCGACAAGCCGGGACCGGTGCAGCACATTGCCGAGATGCTGCACGGGCTGGTGAGCGATCAGGCGGAATCGATTGTGGGGCATGGCTTTGAGCGATTCGTTCCGTATGTGACGGTCGTATTCGTCTTTATCCTGCTCTGCAATCTGATTGGGTTGATTCCCGGCTTTATCACGCCGACATCGAAGCCATATGTGCCGCTCGGCCTGGCCACGCTGACATTCCTCTACTACCAGTACCAAGGCATTCGGGCGAATGGGCCTGGCTACGTCAAGCAGTTCCTGGGGCCGATCTGGTGGATCTCGTGGCTGATGCTGCCGATCGAGATCATCTCGCACCTGGCGCGTATCCTGTCGCTCACCGTCCGTCTTTACGCGAATATGTTCGCCAGCGACATGGTGATCCTGGTCTTCTTCTCGCTGATTCCAATTGTGGGATCGGTACCGTTTCTTGCGCTGCATGCAGGAGTTTCCGTGATCCAGGCAGTGGTGTTCATGCTGCTCACGCTGATCTACCTGTCGCAGGCGGTGGCACACGAGCACTAGCGATTTTGCAAAGACATTTCAGGCAGGGAGCCGCTCCGCCTTGCCTGCATCGGCCGTGAGCGTGAGGGCGCCAGCACGGTGAGCGTCAACCACCCACTGACGGTACATTTCGGGAGCTACGGAGAAACACAATGCGGAAACTGCAAATCCTCTTCACGATGCTGAGCGTCCTGTTCCTGGCCGCACCGGCATTTGCTCAGGACGCCGGTGGCGGCAATGCCATGGCTATCGGCCTGACCTCGATTGCTGCCGGCATCGGCATGGGACTGGCGGCGGGCCTTTGCGGCCTGGGTCAGGGACGCGCAACGGCCTCGGCCACAGAGGCGCTGGCACGCAATCCGGGAGCACGGCCGGGCATCCTGCTGCTGCTCACCCTAGGCCTCGCCTTCATCGAGTCGCTCTCGCTTTTCACGCTGGTCATCATCTTCGTGAAGGTGCAGCCGCATATGTGAGACTGCAGGCGCGCGAAGCCTGCACTCAACCAGAAAGCCCCCGGTCGAATCGGGGGCTTTTGCTTTGTTGCCGCGCTCTCCGGCTAGGATGCTCATATGTCACCGGCGCTGGCCTTTGATCACATCTCGAAGCAGTATGGGAAAACTCTGGCGCTTGCGGATGTGAGCTTCGCGGTTGAGCCGGGCGAGATTGTCGGGTTAGTGGGACCGAATGGAGCCGGCAAGACGACGGCGATGCAGATTGCGGCTGGATTTCTGCTGGCGAGTTCGGGAACTGGATCGCTCCTGGGCCGCAGCTTTCAGGATGCGGTCGCGCGGCAAAAGCTTGGCTTCGTTCCGGATGCTCCAGTTTTCTTTGGCGGCAATGCATTGGATGCATTGCGTTTTGCTGCGCGATTGAGCGACGTAAACCCGGTGCGAGAGGTGATAGAGCGGGCGTTGCGACGTGTCGGGCTCACGGAATGGACCCGCGACGTGCGGCGCTTCTCACGCGGCATGCAGCAGCGGCTGGCCTTGGCGACGGCACTGATCCATCGGCCGAAAGTGCTGATCCTGGATGAGCCATCATCGGCACTCGATCCGCAGGGCGTGCTCGACATTCGAAGTCTACTGAAAGAGTTGCGTGCCGAGGGCACGGCCATCCTGCTGAGCTCGCATCAACTGAATGAGGTAGCGCAGGTGAGTGACCGGATAGCTTTTCTGCATGAGGGCCGGCTTCTGCGCTTTGGACGTCTGGAAACACTGTTGGGGGCAAAGGGGGAATCCGAGATTGTGCTGCAGCGTTTTGCGCCGAACGAAGCATTCCGGATGCGATGGCATGAGCCGAACGCGCCGGGCACGTGGCGGGTTCCGGCGGACGACGTGCGGAGCTTTCTGGAAGCAGCGTGGGCGGAAGGAGCGGAACTGGTAAGCGTCATGCCGGTGGAGGGTGATTTGACAGCTGCGTTCATCGAGTGGACGCGTACAGAGGCGAGTGGAAGCGCGGAGCCGCGTGCATGAGCAAGAGCGCGCTGATTGCATGGCAGCTTCTGTGGGCGAATCGTTGGCTGTGGCTGCTGCTGGTGCTGTGGCCCTGGGGTATGGCCGCGATCCTGTTGATGGGCGGGATGCATCCGGCGCCGGACGATGTAGAGGCGGCGTTGGAGCAGCAAAGCATCTACGGGTTGGCGCTGGTTGCGTTTGCCGGCGGAGCTCTGCTGGGTAGTGAGCAGCGGTCGCGCCGCATCGTGTTAGTGCTGTCCCGCGCGGTGAGCCGGCGACAGTACCTCGGGGCGCTGTGGCTGGCGGCCTTTGTGCCGCTGCTGCTCTATGGGCTGGATCTAGCGCTGACGGGATTGCTGCTGGAGGCAGCCGCGGATGTGCTGTGGCAGATGCTGGCTGCGATTCTGCCGCTGGGACTGATCGCTGCATCGCTGGCGGTGCTCGCGTCGTTAGCTTTGCCCGGGGTGGTGGCGGGTGTGCTGAGTCTGGTCGTGCTCAGTGTGCCGCTAGTGCTCCCGCCGGGATGGCAGATTGCCGAGACGAGCTTGCTGCAGATCATGCTGGGCGGCGCTGTAACCAACAATGCGCGGCTGGTGTTCCTGGAAGGAGCGATTGAAGCGGCGGTGTTGAGTGCGGCGATCTTTGAGGCGGCGGTACGGATCTTTGAGCGGCGAGATTTGCGGTTGAAGAGCGAGTGAGCCGGCCTTCGGCCGAAGCGAGACAGCGATCAGCGCGGATCGTATTGCCGATCGGTCCTTAGCGAACGGGCTTTCAGCCGACCCGATTGGCTTTCCCTATTGCCCCTTATCGAGCGCCGCTGGCGCTCCCTGGGCTGAATTCGCCGGGAAGAAGGCGGCGGCGCCGCGCTGTGCGAGGTCGAGCGAAGCGCGAGGGATAACGCCAAGCAGCAGCGTGGCCGAGGCGGAGAGCAGGATCGCCAGGCTGAGGGAGAGAGACATGCGCGGCACAGTGAGCACGGGCGAGCCCTCGGCGGGCTTCGCGTAGAGGGCTGTCAGCAGGCGGAGGTAGTAGAAGCAGGCGATGCCGCTGTTGACCAGGCCGATGATGGCAAGGGCGAACATCCCGCTCTGGAGCGCGGCGGAGAAGACGTAGAACTTGGCGAAGAAGCCACCGGTGAAGGGGATGCCTATGAGCGAGAGCAGGAAGAAGGCCATTGCTCCGGCGAGCAGGGGAGAGCGGTAGCCGAGGCCGCGATAGTCGGTGATCGACCAGAGCTGATCATCGTAGCCGCCGACGTGGCTGATGACTGCGAAGATGCCGACGTTCATCGCGACATAGCAGAGCGCGTAGAAGATCGCCGCCGCAATGCCGGCGGGGGAGAAGCTGGTGAACGCGACCAGCAGATAACCGGCATGCGCGATAGACGAGTAGGCAAGCATGCGTTTGACGCTCTGCTGGCGCATCGCGGCGAGATTGCCAAGCGTCATGGAAACGGCCGCGAGAATCCAAAAGAGGCTCCACCAGTGCTGCTGGATTGCGGGGTAGGCGCCATAGAAGATGCGCAGCAGCACAGCGAAAGCGGCGGCCTTGGGCGCGGTGGACATGAGCCCGACGACGGGCGAGGGCGCGCCCTCGTAGACATCAGGTGTCCAGACGTGGAAGGGCGCGGCAGAGACTTTGAATCCGAGCCCGATGAGGATGAGGCCAACAGCGATCCAGGTGAGGATCGGAGTGGTGGAATGCGGGAGCGCGGCGGCAACGGCGGCAATTCGCGTGGTGCCGGTTGCACCGAAGGTGAGCGCAATGCCATACAGGAAGAAGGCAGTCGCAAAAGAGCCGAGCAGGAAGTATTTGATCGCGGCTTCCGGGCTTTTGCCGTTGCGCTTGCGGAAGCCGGCGAGGATGTAGGTGGAGATGGAAGAGATTTCGAGACCGATGAAGACGAGCAGCAGCTCAACCGCAGAGGTCATGAGCAGCATGCCAACAGTGCCGAAGAGGATAAGGGCAAAGAATTCGCCCATATCATGCGTCTCCGGGCCCACGGAATCGATGGCGGCGAGCAGCGCGACGAGCACGGAGCCGCAGATGACCAGGTGGAAAAAGACGCTGAAAGCGTCAGTCTGCACGACGCCGAAGTAGGCGGTCCCGGGGGCGAGCGTCAGTTGCCAGACGCTGGCGGCGAATGCGGAAACCATCGCGAGCACACTGAACCAGCCAACGGGTTTGCGGCTGGCAGCGCGCGGCAGCAGCGGATCGACGAGCATGATGAGGATGCCGGCAAGGGTGAGAATGACTTCGGGGAGGATGCGTGAGAGTTGCATGTTATTCGCCCTCTCCGACGGGTGGGCGCCCGTGCACCAGAGCGGCAGCGGCAGGGTGCGTGACGGCCGGCGGGTTGCTCAGGGCGTGCACGCCATGGTCGATGGCGCGAATCCAGTAGGGGGAGAAGACGCCCATGACGACCATGAGAATGGCCAGGGGCCAGAGCGCGAGATGTTCGCGGGCGACGAGGTCACGCGCAGGTGAGCGATGCACGAGAGACGATTCGGGTCCATAGAAGACGCGCTGCACCATCCAGAGCATATAGGCAGCGCTGAGAATGACGCCGATGGTGCCGAGCGAGCCCCAAAGATGGCTGACCGCGAAGCCACTCGATAGGGTGAGGAACTCGCCGACGAAGCCGTTGAGGATGGGAAGGCCGATGAGCGCGAGCGTGCTGAGAAGGAAGACGGTGGCGAGACGGGGAACCCGGGCAGCAAGGCCACCATAGCGCTCGATTTCGTAAGTGCCGTAGCGCTCGTACATGACGCCGAAGAGCACCAGCAGCGCGCCGCCGGTGATGGATTCGTTGAGGATATGGAAGACAGCGCCGTCGAGTCCGTTGAGGGCGAAGGTGTAAATGCCGAGGGTGCAGAAGCTGAGGCTCGAGACAGTGCCGAACGCGAGCAGCCGCTTCAGATCGTTCTGCACGAGAGCGACAAGCGCGCCATAGAGGATGCCGAGGGATGCGAGCAGGATCATCCAGTGCGCGACGCGGTGGGACTCAAAAGGGAAGAGACCGAGATGGAAGCGGATGAGCGAGTAGAGGCCTAGTTTGCCAGCGACGATCATTGCCATGGCGGTGGGTGCTTCGCTGAAGACATCGCCGAGCCATCCGTGCAGCGGGAAGACCGGGACCTTGACTGCGAACGCGACAAGGAAGGATAGCGAGATGAGCCACATTGCTTCCGGTCCGAAGACAGCGCCCTGCGTGAGGCGGGCTTTCATCTCGACGAAATCGAAGGTACCGGTGCGCGCATACAGAGCGAGGATGCCGACGAGAAAGAGCGCCGATGGGATAAAGGTGTAGAGGAAGAACTTGATCGCGGCGCGGGAGCTGGCGCGGCTGCCGTGATCTCGGCCGAAGATGGCGATGAGGATCGCCATGGGGACAAGGGAGAGCTCCCAGAAGGCGTAGTAGAGCAACAGATCGAGGGCGAGGAAGACGCCGAGCATGGCGGTCTGCTGAAGCAGGAAGAGCGAATAGAACTCCTTGATGCGCGTGTCGATGGCTCGCCAGGAGGCGAGCACGCCGATGGGCGCGAGGAATCCGGTCAGGACCACAAGCCATACGGAGAGGCCGTCGACGCCGAGGTGATACCGGATCGGTGGCGAGGCAATCCAAAGGCGGTTGATCTCAAACTGGAAGCCGGGATGGTTGTAGTCGAAGT
Organism: uncultured Acidobacteriaceae bacterium; assembly: GCA_963836835.1. Taxonomy (GTDB): domain Bacteria; phylum Acidobacteriota; class Terriglobia; order Terriglobales; family Acidobacteriaceae; genus KBS-83. The sequence continues at coordinate 64,601 of CAWILE010000003.1, forward strand.
GCGTGGGCAAGTGCAGCGTGAGCACGAAAGTGGCCAGCGCGATGATGAGTGCCCAGATCTGCACCAGCTTGCCGCGATTGGGCAGCAGAGCCGTGACGACCGCACCGAAAGCGGGCAGCAGCAGGATCCAAGTGAGAATGTTGTGATCGATGGAAGTCATGGCTTAGCGGATCCCCACATGAAGATGTGCGCCGAAGCCGAAGTAGGCAAGCAGCAGGATGGCGGCTGCGCCGATAGCGAGCCAGCCGGCGTACGAGCGGATGTTGCCGGATTGGATGCGGCGGAGTATTGAACCAGAGCCCTGGGCAACGCCGGCAAGGACATGGCCGCCTCCTCCGATAAGTCCGCGATCGAATCCGCCCCAAAGCGCGTACCGCGAGAGGATGAGTAAAGGCTTGACGATCAGGAAGCCATAAATTTCATCGATCCAGTACTTGTTCAGGATCAGGCTATAGAGCGCACGGGAGTGTGCAGCGATCTTTGCCGGGAGTTCAGGCTTGCGTCGGTAGAAGCGTATCCGCGAAGAACCATCCGAGGAGCGCGGCCAGAACGGAGAAGCCGGTGAGTATACGTTCAGTATCTGGTTCCTCCGGCCTTGGCGCAGGCGCGAGCGCCGGGAGGGGCGCTCCGGTGCGCATGGCGATTGAGACCTGCTCGAAGGATGGCGGAGTGCCGGTGCCGTGCGTGACGGGCTCGAGGAAGTGGCCGAAGCGATCGCCGCCGCCGAGTGCGTGGGGAATGCCAATCCAGCCGCCGGCCACGGAGAGAATGGCGAGCAGAATGAGCGGCAAGAGCATGGAACACGGGCTCTCATGAATGTGGTGCGGGTGGTGGTGAGCAGCGCCGTGATGGTGGCCATTGGTGGAGCGCTCAGAGTCGAGCAGATCATCGTCGATTGCGACGGGCAGACCTTCCTGATGTGCCGGCTGCAGCCGGAGATGGCCGAAGAAGGTCAGGTACCAGAGGCGGAACATATAGAACGACGTGAAGCCGGCGGTGACCAGGCCCAACGAACCAGAGGAATGGGCCGCCGTCGGTGAGAGAAAGACCTCGGTAGAGGATTTCGTCTTTCCTGAAGAAGCCGGCGAAGGGCGGGAAGCCGGAGATGGCGAAGACGGCCATGGTCATGGTCCAGAAGGTGACTGGTATGTACTTTGCGCAAACCGCCCATGACGCGCATGTCCTGTTCGCCGCCTAGGGCGTGGATGACCGATCCGGCGGCGAGAAAGAGCAGCGCCTTGAAGAAGGCGTGGGTGAGCAGATGGAAGATGGCGGCGGAGTAAGCCGCCGCTCCGCAGGCGAGAAACATGTAGCCAAGCTGCGAGACCGTGGAGTAGGCGAGCACGCGCTTGATATCGGTCTGCACCAGGCCGACGGTCGCGGCGAAGAACGCGGTGGCCGCGCCGATGATGGCGACAACCATGAGGGCAAGGGCGAGCGATCGAAGATGGCGTGCGTACGGACGATCATGTAGACGCCGGCGGTGACCATGGTGGCGGCGTGGATCAGAGCCGAGACCGGCGTGGGGCCTTCCATGGCGTCCGGCAGCCAGACGTAGAGCGGAATCTGCGCCGATTTGCCGGTTGCACCCAGGACCAGCAGCAGCGCGATGGCGGTGAGGAATCCGCCCTGCCACTCGGGATGCTGGGCGAGCTGGCTGGAGATTCCGCTGAAGCTGAGCGTGCCGAAGTGGGCGATGAGCAGAAACATCGCCAGCAGGAAGCCGAAGTCGCCGACGCGGTTGACGACGAAGGCCTTTTTGCCCGCCTTCGCAGCGGAGTGCTTCTTGAAGTAGAAGCCGATCAGCAGGTAAGAGGCGAGCCCCACGCCCTCCCAGCCGACGAACATGAGCAGGAAGTTCTCCGCCAGCACCAGCGTGAGCATGAAGAACATGAAGAGGTTGAGGTAGGCGAAGAACCGCCAGTAACCCTCTTCGTGCGCCATGTAACCGACGGAGTAGATGTGGATCAGGAAGCCGACGCCGGTGACGACAAGCAGCATGACCAGCGTGAGCTGATCGAGGGCGAAGGCGAAGTCCGCGTGGAAGCGGGCGTCGCGATCCAGGCGGCGTGCCGCTCAATGTAGGGGAGCGTAAAGCGCGGAGAATGCAGCGCGATGCGCAGCACCAGCAGGAGCGGAGCCGCGGTGAAGATGCAGCGCGATGGTGGTGACGAGCGCTTTCGGGAAGCGACGGCCAAGCAGGCCATTCAGCAGAAAGCCGACGAAGCGGCAGGAGCGGAATCAGCCAGAGATGGAGGGAACCGTTCATAGTTTCATCAAATTCACTTGGTCAACGTTGAGAGTGTTCCGGGTGCGGAAGACGGCGATGATGATGGCCAGTCCCACAGCGGCTTCGGCAGCGGCCACGACCATCACGAAGAAGACGAAGATCTGTCCGCTCACGCGATGCCACTGGTGCGCGAAGGCGACAAAGGTCAGGTTGACCGCGTTGAGCATCAACTCAATCGACATGAAGACGGTGATGATGTTGCGCTTGATCAGAAAGGCAGCGACGCCGATGGAGAAGAGGATGGCGCTCAGCACGAGATAGTAGGCAATGGGAACCATCATGTTTAGTGCTCCTTTCTGGCCAGTGCGACTGCGCCGAGGATGGCAACGAGAATCAGGACGGAGGTGACTTCAAAGGGAAGCAGCAGATCGCGGAAGAGGACGCGGCTGAGGTCGTGGGTAGTCACCAGGTAGCCGCCCCGAGTTGCGCGTTGCCCAGAGGTGTGCGGAGTGAGAGAAAGATATAGGTCAGCAGGCCGAGCAGGGCGGCGGCTCCGGGGAAGCCGACGATATAGGCGGCCTTGCTGCCATGGGTGCGCTCTTCTTCGCCTGCGTTGAGCAGCATGATGACAAAGGTAAAGAGCACCATGATGGCGCCGGAGTAGACGATGACCTGCGCGGCGGCCAGAAACTCCGCGCCCAGCAGCAGGTAGAGCACGGCCAGCGAAGTCATCACCACAATCAGCGAGAGCGCGCTGTTGATCGGATGGCGCTGCAGCAGCAGATTGAATGCGCCCGCGACACACAGCACGCCGAAGATGAAGAACAGAACTAGATACATGCTAGAAAGCCGTTCACCAGATGGGAAAACCGCAACTAGCAGAAGTCTCATGGTAAATCACCGTGGCGCGAAAGCCATCACAGGCCGCGACGATGAATTGGCAATCGCCAGCGGCACCAGAAACTTCCAGCCAAAGCCCATGAGTTGGTCATAGCGGAAACGCGGCAGCGTGCCGCGTACCCAGATGTAGAGAAAGAGAAGAAGAAGACTTTGAGGACGAACCAGAAGACCGGCAGCAACGCCTGGATGACGATGTTGCTGGGCGCGGGCAGCAGATTGCCGAACGGGCTGGTCCATCCGCCGAAGAAGAGCAGCGTGGCCACGCAGCCGACCGTGATCATGTTGGCGTACTCGGCCATGAAGAACATGGCGAACTTCATCGAGCTGTACTCGGTGTGATATCCGCCGGTGAGCTCGCTTTCCGCTTCGGGCAGATCGAAAGGAGCGCGGTTGGTTTCGGCATATGCCGCCATCAGGTAGATGAAGAAGGCGACAAACTGCAATCCGCCGAAGACGTTCCACGAGACGAGGCCGTGCGTCGCCTGCACGTCCACGATGTCGCGCAGGCTCAGCGAGCCGGCGCGCAGCACAACGCCAACCAGCGAGAGTCCAAGAGCGAGCTCATAGCTGATCATCTGGGCGCTGGCGCGCAGCGCGCCGAGCAGCGAATACTTGTTGTTCGAGGACCAGCCGGAGAGCGCGATGCCGTAGACGCCTACGGAGGTAATGCCGAGGATGACCAGCAGGCCGATATTGAGATCGGAGATCTGGAAGAGATCGAAGCGGACGCCGTTAACGTGGATCGGGATGTTTGCCCCAAAGGGAACTACCGCGATGGAGATCAGCGCGCAGGCCAGCGCGATGATCGGCGCGAGGATGTAGAGCGGCCGGTAGACCGTGGTCGGCATGAGGTCTTCCTTGAGGAAGAGCTTGAGGCCATCGGCGAGCGGCTGCAGCAGGCCAAAAGGCCCGACGCGGCTGGGGCCCCAGCGGTTCTGGATGCGCCCTACGACCTTGCGTTCCAGCAGAACGGTGTACGCGACGCAGGTGAGCAGAACGATCAGTACCACGACAATCTTCAGCGACGCTCAACAAAAAAAATGTCAGCAGCGGACTCAAGCAAGCTCTCTTTCTAGATCGTTTTCACAACACGGTGTACTCAATCGACTTCCGCGGGAGCACTTGTTCTTCACGGAAGAGCTGCGTCAACAATGGTTACAGGCCACAAGCGGCTGTGAAGCGTTCTTCAATCTCAACTTCCAGTGGCTACTTCATGGCCTCAATCCGCCGCTGTTTCTGCGGGATTTGCGGTGCTGTTCGTGGACTTCCTGGAGTATATCGCTGTAACGGCCCAGCGTACCCGAGGTAAAGAGCGTGTCCTCGCGCCGGCAGAACCAGATCGCGGCGCGGGCCGGGCGGGTTGCAATGGAAACAAGTCTCGTGCGCACGTCATTGGCGGCCAGCAGATCCAGGCGCGAGACATCGTATCCGGGCACCAGCCGCTGGATTTCGTCGAGCATGGCGAAAGGATCGAACGGGCTGAGCTTCGGCTCGATCTGGCGGATGCCAGCCATACCGCGTGGCGGTCGGCTTCGCCGGACTGCGCGCCGCGCGACTGACCCATATCGGCGCGGACTCCGCGGCCGAAGGGAACCAGCTTCTGCGGATCGGCGCCCATGCGGTCGGCCAGGCGGACAATGAGTTCGAAATCGGTGCGCACGCCGGCGCGGTCACCAGCTTTTTTCACCAGCTGCAAATCGCCATAGGTGTTGGTGACGGTGCCCGCCTTCTCATAGAGATTGGCAGTGGGCAAGACGACGATCGGCCAGCTGCGCCGTCTCTGTCAGGAACATGTCCTGCACGATGAGGAAGGTGTTCTTGAGCGAATCGGGATCGATGCCGTAACGCGCGACCGGGTTGGAGCCAACGACATAGAGCGCGCCAGTTCGCCGCGCTCGGCTGCGTCGAACATCTCGAGCAGGTCCTGCCTGGAGCCTGCGGCAGGTTGCCGTATTCTTCGGCGAATGCGCCGGGCTCGCTGACCGGACGATATCCGGGCAGCAGGTCGGGCAAAACGCCCATATCGGCTGCGCCGCGGGAATTGGCGTAGTCGCCGAGACAGGCGAGGCGAGTTTCCGGCAGTGACAGTCCGAAGTCGACCAGCGCCTCAATGTCGCGGCCGCGGTACTCGGAGCCGAAGACGATCAGGAGATTCGGCTCGGCGCGTAGTGCATCGCGGAACTCTGCTGCGCCTTCGATGCCGGCAAAGTCGCCGTCGTTGCCGGCGAGAAAGCGGACGGAATCGGCGTAGCGTCTTCCGGGATGTGGAGGAAGGCCTTGGCCTGCCGCCGCAGCTTGATGCCGATTGGCGTTCACAACGTAGAGCCGTGCCGTGTTCAGGCGCACATTGGTGCGCAGGTTCCAGGCCAGGGCCGGGTGCTGTTCGGTAGGATCATTGCCGAGCAGCAGGATGGCGGGAGCAGTTGCGGTGTCGCGCAGGGAAGCGGCGCGATCCGGCTGACCGGCGAGGGCGCGCACAAAGCTAACGTAATCCGCGGTGCGGTGGTGATCGATGTTGTTGGTGCCGAGCACTGTGCGCGCGAACTTCTGCAGCAGGTAGTTCTCTTCGTTGGTGGTGCGGTTGGAGCCGATGACGCCGATCGCGACTGGCCGCCGCTGGTTTCGCGAATCTCGCGCAGCTTTGCGGCGGCGAAGTCGAGCGCCTGCTCCCAGCTCACTTCGGCGAACTTGCCATCTGCCTGGCGGACGAGCGGTTTGGTCAGGCGGTCTGGGTGATTGCGAAATCGAATGCATAACGGCCCTTGATGCAGAGGAAATCGCCGTTGATGCCGCTCTTGTCGCGGTTGTCGCCGCGCATAATCTCCAGCCATCGTCGACGCTGCGCACACCCAGGGTGGTCTTGCAGCCGTCACCGCAATGGGTGCAGACGGTGGCGACGTGATTCATCTCCCACGGGCGGGTCTTGTAGCGATAGGTGCCGGAGGTGAGCGCGCCGACGGGGCAGACGTCGATGCACATGCCGCACTCTTCGCAGTCCAGATGGTCCTGGCCGTTAGGTGCAATCACGCTGGTGACGCCGCGGTTCTGCACGCCAAGCGCCCAGACATCCATGCCTTCGCCGCAGACACGCACGCAGCGATAGCAGAGGATGCAGCGCGGGCGGTCGAAGTAGACGACGGGCGACCACTGCTGCTCTTCGCGGTGCTGCTTGATCTCGACGTAGCGCGATTCGGCGCACCGTACTTGAAGGTCATGTCCTGCAGTTCGCACTCGCCGCCGGCATCGCAGACCGGGCAGTCGAGCGGATGATTGCCGAGCAGCAGCTCGACCGTGGCCTTGCGCGCCTGCGTGATCTCCGGCGTCTCGGTCTGCACGATCATGCCTTCGGCTACAGGGGTAGTGCAGGCGGTCTGCAGCTTGGGCACCTTTTCGATGCGGACCAGGCACATGCGGCAGGCGGCCTGCAGCGAGAGGCCGGGATAGTAGCAGAATGCGGGGACTTCGATGCCGGCGGCGCGGCAGGCCTCGATCAGCAGCGTGCCCGCGGGCGCGGTGAGCTTCTTGCCATCGACAGTGAAAGTTACGTCAGCCATGAACTCTCTTTCGTTGCGTTAGACGCCGACCAACTCAACCAGAGCTTGCGTCTCCGGCGCTGCCGGATGTGCCTTGATGTGCTCTTCGAACTCATCTCGGAACTTCTTGAAGAACCCGATCGTCGGCATCGCCGCCGCATCGCCGAGCGGGCAGAAGGTGCGGCCCAGCATGTTTTCGGCGAGGTAGCGAATGTTATCGATGTCCTTCGTATGCCGCCGCCCGCATAGAAGCGGGTCATCGTCTTCTTGAGCCAGTCGGTGCCTTCGCGGCAGGGGATGCACCAGCCGCAGCTCTCGTGCTGGTAGAACTTGATCGTGCGCAGGGCGAACTCAACGATGGAGACGGTCTCGTCGAGCACGACGACGCCCCCGGAACCGAGCATGGTGCCGGCTTTGCCCATCTGGTCGAAGTCCATGCCAACATCGATCTCGTCGGCTCGGAGAATCGGGCACGATGCACCGCCCGGAACGACCGCCTTCAGCTTCTTCCCGTTCGGTATTCCGCCGCCAACCTCATAGATCATCTTCTTAAGGTTGTAGCCCATGGGCAGCTCATAGACGCCGGGGCGATTCGACATGGCCGCTGATGCCGAAGAGGCGCGTGCCGCCATTGCGCTCCGTGCCGAGCTTGGCGTAGGCCGCGCCACCCATTTGGAAGATGAAGGGCACGCTGGCGATGGTTTCCGCGTTGTTGATGACGGTGGGGCCGCCGTAAAGACCGACAACCGCGGGGAAGGGAGGCTTGATGCGAGGGACGCCGCGCTTGCCTTCGAGCGACTCCATGAGGGCGGACTCTTCGCCGACTTCGTAGGCGCCCGCGCCGGTGTGGGAGAGGATGTCGAAGTCGAAGCCTGTGCCGAAGATGTTCTTGCCGAGGAAGCCGTGCGCGTACGCATCGTGCAAGAGCCGCTCCATGATCTTGAGCAGATACCGGTACTCGCCGCGCAGATAGATGAAGCCCATCTTCGCGCCGATGGCTAGTCCGGCGATCATGGTGCCTTCAATAACGGAGTGCGGATCGTGCAGGAAGATAAGATGGTCTTTGCAGGTGCCCGGCTCGCTTTCGTCACCGTTGACGAGGACGTATTTCGGCTTCTCGCTCTGCTTGGGCACAAAGGACCACTTCATGCCGGTAGGGAAGCCGGCACCGCCGCGTCCGCGCAGACCTGAGGCCTTCATCTCGGTGATGACCCACTCGGGCCCTTGTTCGATGACATTTGCGGAGCGATGCATAGCCACCAAGCTCGATGTACTTGTCGATGTCGGCAGCGCCCTGGCCAAAGCGACGGGAGATGAACTTGACTTCCTCGGGATGGGAGACGAGCTCGGGCATTTAGCTGTTGCTCGCTTTCTGCCGGCAGTCTTCGAGAACGGCGTCCATCTTTTCCGGCGTCAGATTGTCGTGAAAGTCGTAGTTCACCTGCACGGCTGGAGCCCAGCTGCATGCGCCGATGCATTCGACTTCTTCGAGCGAGAACAGCCCATCGGGCGTGGTCTCGCTGATTGCCGATGCCGAGCCTTTCCTTGCAATGCGCAAGCATCTCGTTGCCACCGCGCAGCATGCAGGAGATATTGGTGCATACCTGCACGTGATACTTGCCGTGAGGCTTGGTGTGCAGCAGCGAGTAGTAGCTGATGACGTTGCGCACATCGAGCTCGGTGATGCCGATGCGCTCGGCGATCTCGGCGATCACTTCGTCGTTGACGATAGCCAACCTCGTCCTGCGCATAGAGCAGCATGGGGATGAGGGCGGAGCGCCGCACCGGGTAGAGGGTGACCAGCTGATCGAAGCGCGCCGCCAGCTCCGGAGAAAAGATGGTGTTCGGTATTGAGCTCATCGCATGATCTCCCGCGCCAGCCGCTCGGCCACTATGTCCATTTCTTCCGCTATGCCGTTCACGATGAGCCGGCCGTGCTCATCAAGCATGAATTCCGTGACCGCACCCGATTCGCGCTGCCATGTGCCGTGGCCGCCGTCGAAGTGCACGGTGAGAAGACGCTCGCCTGCGCGCACCAACAGACTTTCGTCGCCGACTTCGAGAACTGCCTGTCGAGTTCCGTTCAGTCCGTGCGCAGCGGTGTAACTGCGGACGAGCGAGACGAAGGAGGTCCAAAGCTCGCGCGCGAGATCGCGATGGATCCTCTCGGCCACGCTGCGCTCACCGGTCGATCTCCCCCAGCACAATATCGATGGAGCCGATGACGGCGACGACGTCGGCCAGCAAACGGCCGGCGCACATCTTGTCGACGGCCTGAAGCGTGGCGAAGGACGGATTGCGCATGTGCACGCGATACGGCTTCGCCGTGCCGTCGCTGACGACGTAGTAGCCCATCTCGCCGCGCGGCGATTCGATGGCCTGGTAAACCTCGCCGGCGGGGACGGAAAAGCCTTCGGTCACGATCTTGAAGTGATAGATGAGCGATTCCATCTGCGTCTTCATCTTTTCGCGGTCGGGCAGAACCACCTTCGGCGCGTCAGCCTTGATGGGGCCTTCGGGCATGCCGTCAAGCGCCTGCTGGCAGATCTTCACCGACTCGCGCATCTCCTCCATGCGAATGACGTAGCGGGCCCAGACATCACAATCGTTCGAGATCGGCACTTTGAACTGGAACTTCTCGTAGCCGGAGTAGGGCATGTCGCGGCGCAGGTCCCAGTCTACGCCCGAGGCCCGCAGCGGCGGACCGGTAACGCCGAGCGCGATGGCATCCTCTGCAGAGAGATGGCCGACGCCTTTGGTCCGGTTGATCCAGATGGGATTGCCGGTGAGCAGGTTCTCGATACTCATCGATCTTCGCCGGCATGATGTTGAGCAGCTTCTGAACCCGCTCGTAGAAATCGACAGGCGGCTCCATGGAAACGCCGCCAATGCGGAAGTAGGAGCCCATCATGCGCTGGCCGGAGACATGCTCGAAAATCTTCAGCAGCTCTTCGCGCTCGCGGAAGGAATAGAGGAAGACGGTCAGCGCGCCGATGTCCATGGCATGCGTGCCCAGCCACACAAGGTGCGACTGGATGCGCGTGAGCTCGTTGAGCAGCACGCGCAGTACACTGCGCGTGGCGGAATCTCCAGCTCCAGCAGCTTCTCGACCGCGAGGCAGTAACAGAGATTGTTTGTCATCGGGCAGAGATAGTCGATGCGGTCGGTCATGGGAACGACCTGCTGATAGAACTTGGCCTCGCAGGTCTTCTCAATGCCGGTGTGCAGGAAGCCGATATCCGGCACGACGCGCAGCACGGTTTCGCCGTCGATCTCGAGCACCAGGCGCAGCACGCCGTGAGTGGACGGATGCTGCGGGCCCATGTTCAGGACCATGGTGCGGTCGTTCGCGCCTTCTTCAAGGCGGGGTTCGAGCAGCGGCGCGATGGCGAAGTCTGCCGCGTAGGGCATGACGGGCGTGGGCTCGTTGGGTCCGGCGAAGGTCGAGCTCTCGGTCTTTGCGTTGGTTACTTCGGCAACGGGAGTTTCAGGTGCGGCCGGCATCAGCGATAGCCCTCCACCGGGTAGTCCTTACGGAGCGGATGGCCGTCCCACTCGTCAGGCATCATGATGCGGCGCAGGTTGGGATGGCCGGCAAAGCGGATGCCGAAGAGGTCCCAGACTTCGCGCTCATAGAAATCGGCCGACGGCCAGATGGGCGTGATGCTGTCGATCTCCGGATCGATGCTTTCGACCGGAACGGCGAGACGCACCCGCGCTTTCAGGCTGTGGGAAAGGATGTGGTAGATAATCTGGAAGCGAGGCTCGCCCGGATACTAGTCCACGCACGTGACGTCTTCGAGGAAGTTGTAGCCTGCCTTCCGCACCAGCGAAGCAGCGGCGCGAATGTGATCGCGGGCGATCTTCAGTGTGAGCTCGCCGCGATCGAACCTTGCATCGAGCAGGGCTTCGGGGAGCGCGCTTCCGAGTGCGGCGATCGCGGGATTCGCGCCATGCTCGGCAAGGATTGCGGCTTTGTCGTATCCATCCTGCATGAACTAGAGGTCCCCCCGGTCGGCTGCCCAGTCGAGGACGCCCTTCTTGATGATGTAGAACAAGCCGACGGCCACGAAGCCGAGATACACGATCATTTCCCAGAAGCCGAAATAGCGCGAGCCGGTGAGATGGCCGAGCTCGCGGTAGATCACCGCCCAGGGCAGCATGAAGACAATCTCCACGTCGAAGAGGATGAAGAGCATCGCTACCATGTAGAAGCGGACGGAGAAGCGTCCGCGGGCATTGCCTTCCGAGACGATGCCGCATTCATAGGTTTCGAGCTTGGAGATGGTGCGGCGGTGCTTGCCGATGAGGAACGAGCCGGAGACCATGGCCGCCCCCAGGCCGACAGCGACCAGTATCTGCAGGAGCAGGGGGAGGTAGTTCCAGAAGTAATGGCTTGTCTGCATGCGGTCCTTACTCGGGGAGGCCGTATCATCTGTTCCGCGCGGCGTCTCCTTCGAGATTAGGGTGATGATGCAACACAGTCAAGCAAGCGCAGTTAAGTCACTTGTTTCCAGCGAAGCTTGATGCGAAGAAGCACGAAGCCGAGTGCGCCTCTGTTCCGTTTCGGACACGTAATTCCCACAGCAGAACTGATCGCAGAAAAAGCAAAGAACCTTGCAAAAGAATCGACGGCAAGCTGCCGATAAGGCTCTTGCGGAGGTTCCATGGCAGCCCATCCCACAATTTCCGACCTTGCGGCGGTACGCGGTGCGCACGCGGATTTGCCGTCGTTTTCCGGCGTCATCTCTTCTGGAGCGGGGGCGCAGGTGGTGCGCACGCCGGCTCACGCGGCGGCAACCGGGGTAGGGTCGCGCTCGGCGAGCCGGCGGATTCTTCCCGAGGCTGGCTTTGCCCTGGAGCTGCTGGGGCACGCCATTGAGTACCTGGCCGATGAGTACATGCATGAGACGGCCATGCTGCCGTCGATCGACAGCGCGGATCCGCGGATGGAGGCGATGCGCCTGCTGATGGCGGCGAACCGCGACGTGTACTACGGCTGCCCTCTCAACGAGCCGCTCTATAACCGAGTGCGAGAGCGCGTGCGGAGGTGGATGTTCCAGCGGTGAGGCTACTTGCGGCGGTGGCTGATAGTCTCGGGGCATGGAGATTGTGCTCAACGGTCAGCGGCGCGACGTGGGGCTGGATGCTGAGGCGGCGACGCTCGAGGCGCTGATTGCGGCGCTTGAGATGAAAGGCGATCGCATTGCGGTGGAGCGCAATGGGGAGATTGTGCCCCGGACCGAGTGGGCCGCCACGCTGGTGCGGAGCGGAGACCGGCTGGAGATCGTGCACTTCGTCGGCGGGGGCCTGTGAGCCCGGCGGTGCGGTGGGTCACAACGTTGGTCCCATTTGCGCCTGCGCTGGGCCAGCGAATCATGGCCTGGCCAATCCGGGCTCGCCAGATTCCGGCTCCGCAAATGCGTGTCCGGCAGATTCCGGCTCCGCAAATGCGTGTCCGGCAGATTCTGGCTTCGCAAATGCGTGTCCGGCAGATTCTGGCTTCGCTGCTTACGCCGCTGTTCCTGGTTTCGCTCGCCGTGTCGTTCGCGTTGCCCGGCGCGGGAGCGCAGGAGACGTCGCTCCGCCATCCTGACCAACCGACGTTTGTGGTTCAGGGGGTGAGCGCGCAGCAGCCGCTGCGGATCCTGGTTTACGGGGACACGCGATTCACCGACCCATCGAACACCCAGGACACGAATCCCCGCGCGCGGAAATGGCTGGCAGAGAAGGTCGGGACGGAGCAGGCCGATGCGATGGTGATCACCGGCGATGTACCGTTCCACGGCAGCCAGCGGCGCGACTGGAATGTCTTCGAGAAGGAAGCAGCATCGTGGGCGCACAATCCGCGGGTGTATCCCACGGTGGGAAATCATGAAGTGCGGACAGACGCGCACAAGGGTCGAGCGAACTTTGCGGCGGTGTTTCCGCAGCTCAAAGGAAACCGGTTTTATTCCGTTCTGCTGGGAAACGTCTTTATCATCACGCTGAATTCAACGGAGATGCTCTGGCCGGCAGGGCCGCAGGCGGACTGGCTGCGATCGCAGCTTGATCATGTTCCGGCGCAGGCGGACTTCGTCATCTTCTCGATGCATGTTCCGCTGATTGCGGACACGCAGAGCGAGTTCATCGCGAATATACCCGCACCGGAGTCGGTGGCGTTGCGGCGGTATCTCGAGGCGCGGGCGGTGACGGCGCGACAGAAGTTTCTGGTCGTGAATGGTCACATCCACAATTACGAACGGTTCGAGTTCAACGGAATTACGCACATCATCACGGGCGGCGGCGGAGCCAAGCCCTATCCGGTGTTCCTCCGCGGGCCGCAGGACAAGTATCAGGATCCGGCGTTTCCGGTCTTCAACTATGTCGTACTCGCGGTTCACGGGAAGCAGCTAGAGGGGACGATGTACAAGATCGCCGACCCGGCTGCGAAGGAGTATACGGTGGTGGAGAAGGACCACTTTGTGGAGACGGCGAAGTGAGGACTGGCCGTCCGGGCGAAGGCGCCTGCGGCGCGGCTTGTGTGATTCGCTTCCTTTGGCCGCTCACGTGAACCTTCGGCGGGGGACCGCAGGTCCTTCGCTTCCACCGGTTCCACCCCAACCTGCGAAAACCGCGCAGGCCGGGGAGCCCGGTTCGCTCAGGATGACAATACGTGGAGCGAATGGAGTGCAGTTTGCACCTACCCACATCTCTTCGAGATGTAAGGCACCCGGCAGGTCCTTCACTTCCACCCCAACCTGCGAAAACCGCGCAGGCTGGGGGACCCGGTTCGCTCCAGGATGGGGCTCCGATTTCTTAATTGTCCTCTTCCTCCCCAGCCTTTCGCGCGATCTCTTCTTCTATGTCCTCAACATCCCAGCCGAACTCCTGCGGGCCGAGGGGGAGGCCTTCGTCGCTGTAGGTGATGGAGCGAACTGTCGATCCCGCCGGGATGTTGACGTTCTTCGCGTTGGTCGAGGCGACCTGCAGGGTATAGAGAAGAAGGCCGGCGCGTTTCGGCTCGATGCGATTGGCGGCAAGCGCCTGCGCGGTTTCGATAGGCGCAAGCTGGATGGAGGCTGCGTCCCCGATGGGCGGGATGTCGAACGGTGCATCTTCGCGGGCCGGGGTGGTGACGGGATACGCGCCGTAGTCGAGAGTTTCGATGGCTGCTGCTTCCGTCTGCCCAGGGGCAGATCCGATTGCATGACTTCGTTCCGGTTGGGACGGCGAGTCGTGCTGCTGCACTTCGGCGCCGGATGTGCGGCCCGGCCCGCGGTCCAGGAGGGAAAGCGATGGAGCCGGAAGCGTGGCGAAGCGGCCGTCGGGCAGACGCGGCTGGCGGCGACACGCGCATCCCGTTCGGCCTGACGGGCCTGACGCGCATGCATGCGGGCGTGGAAGTAACACCAGTTGCTGTCGCCGAGGGCAGCTGCGCGGCAGCCCGCACCAGACGGTCTAACATGTCGGCATTCCGGATACATCTCAGTTGTCTCCTGAGCTCCTGCCCTGGGCAGATTACGTGACCCCCCCACCCCCCTCCCCCCCGGTGCGGCAGAGCACGGTACAAGTGCTTTGGCTGCTAGGGTTTAGAAGGCGTGCCGATAGCTAAGTGCGGTGTCTAAAGGACTTAAGTGCTAAAGATGTCCAATGATTGAAGTTAGCGGACTGCATGGAAACGAAAAAAAGCCACCGCGATGGTGGCTTCTGTCTATTGCGGAAAAGGAAAAAGCCACCGGGCGGGTGGCTTTTTCTGATCTCTACTTTCAGAATAGTAAATTGACGGGAATTAACTGGCACATTTCTTGTGGAGTGAAGGCACCCTGGTAATGCCGTCGTTGTTAAATGCCTGATTCTTGCGGATGAATTCCGGGAAGCGCAATTTCACCAATAAGCTGGAATTTAGCAGTCTTTTGCTCGTTGTCGCGGGAAATTTCAATGGATGAGTTCGCACTAAGATCACTAATTGCCTGTCTCCAGAAGCAGATCGATGCGCTCCATACCTGCCTCCATTTCTGGACAGCGGTGGTTATTGCCGACTGTGCAGGTGAATGGTCTTCGTGATCCTTGAATATCTAGACGACAGAATGGTTTGGTACAGATCCCGGACACGCGCATTTATAACGTTTCCCGAAAAACCACGCTCAGCTGTTCTATTCCTGGAACTCCTCAGCGTGGCCCGTGTTGTCGTGGGCATTGCAGGAGAAATAAATGTCGATGTCCGATCGAGCCGTCTTGAAACACAACTCAGAGAGCTGAATGGCTGCGAGCAGCAGCTACTAGATTGGTCGACGAACTCAACAATGCACACATCAAGGCAATGAAGTATCCAGCTCGCCCCGAAGATCCCAAGGATGTAATAGTGGTCAGAGTAGGGAGGAAGCCGATCACACCTCCATACCAACCAAAAGCGGGTAAGCCCTGCCCGAACCTTAACGCCAGTATCGGTTCGGCACGGGCAACAGGGGCGGGTGCGCCTAGCCGCCTAGGCGTAGGATGGGGCACCCGGCGATAGTGGCTTCTGTCGATTGCGGAAAAGGGAAAAGCCACCCGGCAGGTGGCTTTTTCTGATCTCTATTTTTATTGTAGCGAATTGAGGGGAATTAACTGGCACATTTCTTGTGGATTACTCAGGCGGGTGCCGATTCGGGATTGAAGTTTTCTGTCGAGCTAATGAAAGAGCCGCGGACGGGTGTGGCCCGATTTATTGTTGGGTCGGCATTGAAATTCGAAATAGACAGATTGAAATTCGAAATAGACAGACAGAGATGACAGATTTGCGAATTATGAGCTACTTCGACATTCCTGGCGTTGACTACGAACAGCCACCACTTTTTACCTGGAAAGAGTTCTACAACTTCAGGAATCACGTCCTCCAGGTGCTCAGGGACTTCGGATCAGCCGGACCGTTGGGCGAGGCGGATCTTTCCGTCGATTGGGATCAAGGGCCGTCGTTTAGCGATGCTGTCGTTGAAAACCCTGATTTCTTCATTGTCGATGACATGTACAACGAACACGACAGGCTATCCGTCGTAGAGTGTCAACCCAAGTACATCGGGAGCGCCTTGATTGAGTCGCTGAGCATTATGGCGCGGGATTTTCCCGGCTGGCGCATCTCCTTCAGCCTCGGCGACAGCGGCATGCAGGTCTCCTCGGACGCCATATTTGTAGACGGGAGAAGGTTCTGGGACTGTACATCTGTCGAGGAAATCGCTGACCGATGCTCCAAGCCAGTGGATTTTGGAACACGCGAGCCGATTTCGGAAGAGATGTATCGGCTTTGGGTGGCAACGATTTGCGGCGAGGTGAGATCTACAACGGTATTTCCCGATCCGCAAGACAGAGAGTGGACTGAGGTCATCCGGTCCTTGAAACATACGCTCGAGAAGAAGGACGGCCACCTGGGCCGGTTTGCTTACGATCTGATCCGGAACGATATACACCCCGAAACCAGGCGTCAGTTTCTCCTGCGATTCCTCGCGAACATTTCTTCGCTCGCGCCCGAAATCCTGAGAGACGCATTACATAACGTGCAGAAGGATGCTGCCCTGGCTCTGGTACATGCGGAAAATCATGATGACCGGATCGCAATCGTGCAGAGCCTCGGGTTAAGCCAGAGGGCAATCGCCGACAAGCTCGAAGCGAGGGAAATGATGAATTGGTGGGCCAATGTCATCCATTATGTCGAGGAGCCCGCGGCGGATGTGAAAGGAGCGCTCATCGATGAATTGCGAGATCGCGTTTCCAATTCGCATCCAGTCATCCAGCTCTCTGCAATTTTCGGCCTTTCACGGCTGCATTTCACGGACATCGCTTTTTTCGTCGACGAGGGCATGAAGGCCAACAAACAATGGCTGGCAAATGACGGACTTACAAAGTGGCTGATGAAGTTGCGGTCGGGATCGACTTCCTGGCCTGACAGCTCAATCTTTCTCTAGAAGAGAAGCTGGCAAGCTTCGCGTCGACGTGACACAGCGCGATGCGCGTTCCACCAATTTGCGAAGACGGCGCGCAGATTGGGGGACCCGGCTGGTTTGCACTTCGGGCCGGGATGACGGGTGAGCGCGGTTAGTGCTTGAGGAGGGCAACGCCGCAGCACACGAAGAGGGCGGCGACCCAGCGGCGACGGTCGACGCGCTCTTTGAGGAAGATGCGGGCGGCGATGGCGTTGGTGATGAAGGTGAGGGAACCGGCGGCGGGCGCGACCAGGCTGACATCGGCGTGGCTGAGAGTGAAGAGCAGCGAGAAGAAGCTGACGGCCATGGCGGCGAAGCCGGCGAGGAAGCGAAAGTTGCGGAATAGAACGCCGGCCGCAGCCAGCCGACCGCCGCGGGCAATGACGAGATCGAGGTCGCCGATCTGACGGAAGGCGGAGGCGATGAGAATGTCGCCGGTGGTGGCGGTGACGACGTTGACCGCGAGCATGGCGGCAAGCGCGAGGCCGGAGACTTCCGGATTCATTGCTTGGCCCCCTGGCGGGCAACCGGGCTGCAGATGGAGACGGCGGGAACTTCGTCCGCGGATTCGGAGCCTTCGGCAGCGTGCTCGGTATACGCGGGACCGCGGGTGACGAAGCCGACGCCGGCGACGATGCAGAAGATACCGAGCCAGCGCGCGGGCGTGATCTGTTCGTGCAGCCAGAAGCGCGACAGCAGCGCGACGACGACGTAAGCAAACGAGGTGGCGGGGAGCACGAAGGTGACGTCGGCCCAGGAGAGCGCGGTGAGATACGAGGCGAAGAAGCCAATCAGCAGGACGACGCCGGCGAGGACCCAGGGGATCTTCAGCGCGACGATGAGTGCGCCGAGGTGGTGCACGGATACCGGGCCGATCTGCTTCATCCCGATATCGAGGAAGGTGTCCCCGAGCGCCGAGGTGAGTGTGACGATCGCGAGGATGATGTATCGGCGTAGGGTCATCACCGTGCCACAAATCCAGTTGTTCTATCGCATCCGCGACAAGGAGTGCTGTTCGCGGATGCGACGTCAGCGTCTATTTGCCAACCTGCACCTGAGTGAATCAGGTCCAGGGGCCCCGGAAGGTGTCTGGCGAGGCGTCTGGCGCCGCCTCTCATGAAGGTATAGCTCGGCGATCAGGCCCCGGCGTTCACGACCGGACCGGTCTTCGCGGCCTGCTGTAGTTTCGTATCCCTGACGATCTTGTTGCGCTGCGCGCGCAGCTTGAGGAAGCTCTTTGCTTCCTGATAGAGGCGCGGCACATCGCGGTTGACGATTGCCTTCCACACGACGCGCCATGCCGCCTTGGGGCGGAAGTAGTATTCGTCGTAGAAGCGGTGGACCATCTCGAGCACGTACTCCTTGGGCAGGCCGGGATACTCGATGTGGGCCATCTGGTGG
Source organism: uncultured Acidobacteriaceae bacterium (assembly GCA_963836835.1). GTDB lineage: Bacteria > Acidobacteriota > Terriglobia > Terriglobales > Acidobacteriaceae > KBS-83. The sequence continues at coordinate 82,603 of CAWILE010000003.1, forward strand.
CCGCCGTCATCGGCCATGCTCCGTTGTTGATGATGAAGCCGTTCTTCTCGGCGAAGTCATAGAACTCGGTGCCGGGATAGGCATGGGCGATCGAGACCTGGATGGTCTCGACAGTCGAGGGCCTTGGCGAAGTTGATGGTGTTGCGGATGGACTCCTTGGTCTCGCCGGGCAGGCCGAGGATGAAGTCGCCATGGATGGTAAGGCCGAGGTCGTGGCAGTCGCTGGCGAAATCGCGCGCCCGCTCGACCGTGGCGCCCTTCTTGATGTTCTTGAGGATCTGCGGATCGCCGGATTCAAAGCCGACGATCAGCAGGCGGCAGCCGGCGTCCCTCATGGCCTTCAGCGTTTCGCGGTCGGTGGTGACGCGCGAGGTGCAGGACCAGGTGATGCCGAGCGGCTTGAGCTTTTCGCAGAGCTCGACGGTGCGCGCCTTCTGGATGTTGAAGGTGTCGTCGTCGAAGAAGAATTCCTTCACCTCGGGGAAGTTCTCCTTGGCCTGCGCCATTTCGGCGGCGACATCGTCGGTGGAGCGCTTGCGCCAGGCGTGGCCGCTCAGCGTTTGCGGCCAGAGGCAGAAGGTGCACTGCGCAGGGCAGCCGCGCGTGGAGTAGAGCGAGACATAGGGATGCAGCAGGAAGGGGACGTTGTAGCGGGTGACGTCCATGTCGCGCTTGTAGACGTCGGTGACCCAGGGCATCTCATCGAGGTTCTCTACCTGCGGACGATCGGGATTGTGCGCGATCGTTGCCGTTCTTGCGATAGCTGATGCCGAGAATTTCGTCAAGCGGCTTGCCGTTGGCAAACTCGACGACGGAGAAGTCGAACTCGCGGCGGCAAACGAAGTCGATAGCGCTGCACTCATTGAGCGCGCGGTCGGGCGAGGTGGTGACCGGCGGGCCGACGAAGGCGATCTTGATAGACGGGTTGGCGCGCTTGATGGCTTCGGCCAGTTCTGGTCTCCGGTCCAGCCCGGAGTGCTGGTGAACAGCACCAGGAACTCATAGCCCTTCGCAATCTCGATGGTCTCTTCCGCGGAGACGTGATGCGGCGGAGCGTCGAGCATTCGGGAGCCTTCGAGCAGGCCGGCCGGATAGGCGAGCCAGACCGGGTACCAGTAAGACTCAATCTCACGCGTCGCGGGCCAGCGAGAGCTGGCGCCGCCATCAAAATTCTCAAACGAAGGGGGGTTCAGGAATAGCGTTTTCAGTGGCATATTGGATAACCTCTAGTGTACCAGCGGCAGAGCCCGTTTTCAGTAAATACTTGCACTGAAAAGTGTGCAGTTTGCAGCGTATGAAGGGCCTATAAATCATTAGGGATGAGGGGCCTGTATGGCCCATTCTTCCACGGTGCCGAGAGATCTCTGGAGCTGAATACGGGCTTGCATGAGCTGGAAATCGGCATCCAGCTTGTCTACGTAGCGGCGGCGCTCTTCGATCCTCGCTTCCTGCTCGTCGCGGGGAGTCAACGCGGTGACGTTTGGGTTACCGGTGCCGCTCTGGAGCTGGGTAAGCACGGCATCGACATTTTCCTGCGCATAGTCACTCTGCAGCCGGGCGATTTTCTGCTGTGCCACGAGCTCGGCGAGGCTGCCGGAGAGCTCGCGATTCTGCTCGCCCAACTGGAGCGCGAAGAGGCTGGCCTGCTCGCGGGCATGGACGGCATCGGCGGCGGAGGCGCGTGCGCGGTCGCGCGACTGAGCGTCGAAGACCGGCAGCATGAGGTTAATGCCGACATCGAAGTTGTTGTGCTGAAAGCGCAGATAGTACTCGGCGTAGTTGTTGAACTCAGCGAAGCGGCTGTACTGGATGCCGAAGGATATCTCGGGACGCCATATGTGACGGCTGTCGCCGAAGGCGATGTATTGCTTGGATTTTGCCTCGGCTTGGGTGGACGCGATGGCGGCGTTCTGCCCGGTGAGACCCAGACTTAAGTCGGCTGGGGAAGGCGTGGCCGGCGGGGACGGAATGGAGGCCGGTTCGGGGATGACCGAGTCGTCAGTGAGGCCGGTGAGGTTCGCGAGGCGCAACCGGAGAAGGCCGATGTGGTTCTGGAGATGAAGGCGGCGGAGCTCGAGCTGGGCGTTGGTGAGCTCGGCCTGAGTGACGTTCATGGAGCTGGAGAGGCCGGCGGCGTTGCGCTGGCGCTCGATCTCGACCAGGCGCTCGCCGAAGCTGTGCTGCTGATCGAGGGCCTGGAGCTCACGCTGGTCGGTATCGAGCTCGATGTAGGCGAGCGCAGTCTGGGCGACGATCTTCTCGCGGGTGTCGCGGAGGCTGGCGCGGGCGGCCACCAATGAAGCGTGGGCGGAGCGGATCATGTCCGGCTGCGAGAAAGAGAGCACGAGAGAATTTGCCGTGGCATTGACGACGGTGGGCTGGCCGACAGGGAATCCATAGGAGTAACCGAGGCTGGAGCCGACGGCCATGGTGGGCATATAGGCGTCCTTGGATTGCCGCAGTCCGGCGGCGGCGCGGTCGACATCGGCAGCGGCTATCTTGACCTCGTGCGAGTTTCGCAGCGCGAGATCGACGGCGGTGTAGAAGGAGATCTGCGCTCTGGCGGGTTGCGCTGCCGTCGCGGCGAGGATGGCGGTGACAAAGATGGATGCGGCGACTCGCGAGCAAAGAGGCACGTGTGGCAAAGGCAATGTCCTGTAGTACTGCTAGAGCGTTTTCACTGTTGCTTTGTACAGCCAACTGACGCGAAGTGTGTTTTTTCCTCCACCCGCCGACGAAGACCTGCCGGCGGAGACCCCGGTTTCACTGAAGAAACCACGTTGAGCGATCGCGCTCCTGACATACAGCTACAGCGAAAACGCTAAACCTGCTGTCGAATCAGCGGCCGGTATTGGTGGCAACCTGCCTGGTTGGATGATAGATGCTGGCGATGGCGCCTGCGGCCTGAATCTCCCGGGCAGCACCCGTTGCATCACCCTGCCGGCTGAGGAGTTGAGCGAGCAGGAGATGGATGCGGAAGGCGGGCTCGTCTTCGGACTTCTCCGGTGAATCGAGGTATTCGCGCAGCAGACGGATGGCCGTCTGGGGGTCCTGATCGGCGCGGAGGAGCAGGTGCGCCGCATCGACCAGCGGCTCGCCGCGCGCGCCGTCGGCTTCAAGGCCGGAGCGGATGGCTTGCTGCATACGCGGGATGTCGTGCTGCTTCTGGTAGTAGGAGCCGAGGACCATCCAGTAATTGGCGGAGTGCGAGGAGGCAACGGCGTCGCGGAAGTGCTGCTCGGCGGCGGCGGCGTCCCTGTTGCCGGCGGCGATGCGGCCACGGAGCTCTTCGGCGCGGGCACGGTCGATATCGTCGAGCCTGCGGGCGACTGCTTCCGCCTTATCGCTGCCGCCGCCTACGATGGCGGGAGCTTCTGCGTAGTACTCGCCGAGGGCGGAAAGGGCTTCCGCGTTGCGGGGATCGGCGGCGACGGCGGTCTCGAACTCTGTCTTGACGTGTTTCGCGAGGCCATAGGCCCTGATGAAGGAGACGCGGTCTGCTTTTTCGCCGAGAGCGCGCCCATACCAGAGGTGATTGTCGCTGCTGCTGCCATCGAGGGCGACGGCCCTTTCGCAGGCGGAGACGGCTTCATCCCAGCGCTCCAACTGGAGGGAGAGACGACAGAGAAGCTGCTGCGCTTCGGCATCCTGACCGTTGGCCTGGAGCGCGGGCTGGAGCAGCGCATAAGCGTCGTCGGCTCGTCCCTGACGCAGATAGTGAACGACGTCGGTGCGGCTGGCGGGGGAGAGCGCGGCGAGGGCAGCGGGCGTCAGAAAAAACGCGAGTGCTAACGGGGCGATACGCATGACTAATTGATGGACTTCTATGCTGAATCGATTCCGCTATTGGCGGTCGACGTGTACCGGGACGCCTTCTGCCAGGGGCTCGCCGTTGGTGGTGCTCAAGGCGATGGTGGCGTTTTCCGCGAGTCCGCTGAGGATCTGGACCTGGGTCAGGTTGAGCGCCCCTTTTGTGACCTCCTGACGGCGGAGCTTGCTGCCGCGCAGAACGTAGACGTAGTCCTTGCCGCCCTCGCTGTGCAGACCTTCGCGCGGAATGGTGAGGACGTGATCCAGGCTTTGCTCGGTCACGGTTACCTTGACGTTGGTGTTGGGCAGCAGCTTGCCATCGGCATCGTCCACGCTGAGAAGCACCTCGCCTACATTGCGAGTGGTGTAGTTAATGATGGTGGAAGGCATGGTAAGGATTCGCCCATGCCAAATACGATTCGGGCAGCGCGTCCCAGACGATGGTTGCGGGCTGGCCAACGTGGAGCGCGCCGAGTTCGGGTTCGTCAAAATATGCGCGGACCTGAAGCTTGGTAAGGTCCGCCATTTGCAGCAGCATAGCGCCGGGCGCGACGTATTCGAAGACGGAAACGGGAAGAGAGTAGACGGTTCCGGCGAAGGGCGCGCGCACATTCGAGTCGGCAACGACGATGTTGGCGGCGGAGTAGGCGGCCTGCGCCTGATCCAGAGTTGCTTTCGCGTGGGCCATATCGGCAGGGGAGTAGCGCCCGGACTGACGCTTCTGGAGGGTTGCGAGCACGGAGCTGGCGCCCTCCAGCCGCTGCTGCGCGGAAGCGATTTCGCCGGGAGCGGCAGCGCCTTCCGCGGCGAGTTGATGGAGCGTGGCCAGATCGTGCTGCGCCTGATCGCGGTCGATCTTTGCCTTGGTGATTTCGCCGGCCAGCGAGTAGCGTTCCTCCGCAGGGCCGCCCTGCTGCGCGGCCTGATAGTTCGCCTCGGCACCGCGCAATGCGGCGAGTGCACCAACGCTTTGTGCGACGGCACCGGCATCGTCGAGGGAGAGCATGAGCTTGCCTTTGGAGACCCGGTCGCCAGCCTTGACGTAAAGCTGCTTCACCGTAGCAGGCGCGGGCGCGTGCGCTTCAAAATTGTGCTGCGGCTCAACCTTTCCGTTGGTGCTGTCGGTGGTGATGAGGTCCTGCACGGTCGCCCTGGCGACGCGCAGCGGCAACTCCTCGCGGGTGAGCCTGCGCACGAGGAAGAAAACTATCACCAGCAGAACTGCGGCGAGCGACCATAAAACAATCAGTCTGGCTCTGCCATTTGAGGGTTTCGCCATTCGTTCCAAACCGTCGGTAAGTATATAAGACGCGGATTGTTTGCCCTTGGAGTCAGAAAGATGCGCGAGGTACCGGATGGGTACAATACAGGCATGACGACCACTGCACCGCGATACACCGATGAACATGCGCGGGCCGGGCTGGCTACGCGCTTTCCCGAGATTGAGACCTGGGAGAACCAGTTTCGCGGCTACGAAATTGTCATCGATAACCCGGAGTTCACCTCGGTGTGTCCGAAGACGGGACTGCCCGATGCCGGCGTGGTGACGCTGCGCTACATGCCGCGCGAGCGCTGCCTGGAACTGAAGTCGTTCAAGGAATACCTGTTCTGCTACCGCAACCTGGGAATTTTTCAGGAGAATGTGGTGAACCAGGTGCTGGAGGACGTGGTGCGGGCGTGCGAACCGGAATGGGCTGAGGTGAAGGGCGACTTCCGCCCGCGCGGTGGACTTAGCACGGTGGTAACGGCGCGGTGGCCGCGGCCAGAAGCGGCGCGCTGACAGTTATCTGATCCGGACCGATAGATGCCCGACGACGAGCGCCCACCGTATCGACATGCCGCATGGGCGCTTGGGCTGTTGACGGCTCTGAACCTTTTCAACTTCATCGATCGCTATGTGCTGCCGGGTGTGCAGCCGCTGGTGCAGCACGAGTTCCATGCGACGGATGAGCGCATGGGCGCGCTGACGTACGCGTTCTTCATTACATATATGCTGGCCGCTCCGCTGACCGGATGGCTGGGCGACCGGGCGCCGCGCAAGCCGCTGGTGGTGGCGGGCGCGGTGGTGTGGAGCGTGGCCACGCTACTGACAGCGACCGTGCATACCTACGCGCAGCTCTATTTCCGGCATGCGGTAGTGGGGATTGGCGAGGCGACGTTCACAGTGTTCGCGCCGGTGATGATCGCAGACATGTATCCAGAGCGGATACGAAATAAAGTGCTGAGCATTTTCTATCTCAGCATTCCGGTGGGCGCGGCGCTGGGGTACCTGATTGCAGGGGAGCTTGGATCGCGATTTGGATGGCGGATGCCATTCCTGGTGAGCGCGGCGCCGGGGCTGGTGATTGCGGTGCTGATTCTTTTCTTTGTGCGTGAGCCGGAGCGGGGCGCGGCGGACCGGCTGAAGGCGACGCCGAACCGCGCGACGATTGCGGGCGTATTCCGGAATCCGGCGTACTGGAGCGCGACGCTGGGGATGGCGATGCTGGTGTTTACGATGGGCGGCATCTCGGTGTGGCTGCCGACGTTTCTCTCGCGCATCGAGGGCTACTCGCTGGCGCAGGCGAACCAGGTGCTGGGCGGGGTGACGGTGTTGGACGGCATTCTGGGGACGGCGGTGGGAGGCTGGGTGGCGCAGCGCTGGCTGCGCACGAATCATCGCGCGCTGTACCTGGTATCGGCGTGGAGCGCGGTGCTGACGTTTCCTGCGGCGCTGATGGTGTTCTTCGGGCCGCGCACGCTGCTGGTGCCATCGATTTTGCTGGCGGAGTTTTTTCTCTTCCTGAACACGGGGCCGCTGAATACGGCGATTGTGAATTCAGTGTCGGCGGTGGTGCGGTCGTTTGCGATTGCGCTGAACCTGCTGTTGATTCACGCGCTGGGAGATGCGCCTTCGCCACGGCTGATCGGCGCGATTTCGGACCGGCATGGGCTGCGGATCGGGCTGGCGCTCACGCTGGTGACGCTGGTGATCTCGGCGGCGATTCTGTTTGCGGGATCAAGGTTTGCTCCGCTGCTGCCGGAAGATGAGGGAGCGACGGCGTGATGCTGCGGTGGGCTGGACTCGCGCTGGGATGCGGTGTCGCCGTGTTGTGGAGCGTGCGGACGATTGCGTGGCTGCGCGGGATGGCGCGGCTGCCGGATCTGCTGGAGGAAGATGCGGGGCGGGCGAATGTGCCGCTGAGCGTGATTGTGCCGGCGCGGAATGAGGGCGCCGCGGTGGCGGAGGGATTGAAATCGCTGCTCGCTTCGAGGGATGTGGCGCTGCAAGTGATCGCGGTGGATGACCGCTCGACGGATGAGACCGGGGGCGTGATGGATTCACTCAAGCGTGCTCCGCGTGAAGAGGGTGTGGAGTATGTGGTGGAGCATGTGCGGGAGTTGCCGGCAGGGTGGCTGGGCAAGCCGCATGCGATGGCGCGCGGCGTTGCGCGGGCGACGGGGGAGTGGCTGCTATTCACCGATGCGGATGTGGTCTTCGCGGGGGACGGGCTGGCGCGGGCGGTAGCGTATGCAGAGCGCGCGGGAGTGGACCACATGGTGGTGGTGCCGACGGTGGTGGCTCGATCGGCAGGCGAGCAGATGATGCTGCCGTTCCTGTATGTCTTGTCGATCTGGGGGCCGCGGATGTGGCGCGTGGCGGATGCGAAGGCGCGCGATGCGGTGGGTGTGGGGGCGTTCAACCTGATGCGGCGGCCGGTGTATGACGCGGTGGGCGGATGGGAGCGGCTGCGCATGGAGGTGATTGAAGACCTGCGGATGGGCGTGGTGATCAAGCAGGCGGGCTTCCGGTCGTGCGTGGCTGTGGGACGGGGACTGGTGCGCATCCGCTGGGCTCATGGCGCGCAGGGCGTGATACGTAACCTGACGAAGAACGTATTCGCGGCGTTCCGATTCCGTGTCGGGCTGGCCGCCGCGGGATCGGCAGCACTTGCCGTGCTATGCCTGCTGCCGTTTGCGGGAGCTGTGATGGGGCTGGTGTGGTGGCGGGCGTGGTTGTGGCCGAGCGCGGCGTCGCTTGCGGCGCTGGCTGCGCTTTACTGGCGGCACCGGCAGTTTGCCGAACCGAGCGATGCAGGGACGGTGCTGTGGCTGGCGGCGTTTCCGGTGGCGGCGCTGGTGTTTCTGTATGCGATGGCGCGCTCAACGGTGCTGACGCTGAGGCGCGGTGGTGTGTTGTGGCGGGGGACGTTTTATCCGCTGGCCGAGCTGCGCGAGAACCTTGAGCCGCTGCGTTAGGCGTGGGGGCCGCTGCGCCGATTCGTTTTTAATGCGTGGCGCGGAAGACGCTGAAGTGGCGATTGCCGCTGAGCGCGGGGTCGCGCACGGGGGCTTTGCCGTCCTCTGCGTTGAAACCGTGGAGGAGCGCGGGGTTGGGGCGGAACTTCTCTGCGCCACCGTGAAGCTGGCGGGCATTGCTGAGGTAGATGAGGCTGCGCTGGTTCACGCTGTGGATGGTGCCGCGGAGTTCGATGTCCGTGTCGCGAAGTGATTCGAGGTTGCCGGCTTCGCGGCGATCCTGGGGCAGGCTGGCGATGGTGAAGCGGCAGTTTTCATCGCTGGTTTCGGGGCTGCAGGTGTCGAGGAATCGGGTGCCGTCGCGGAGCTGGGCGATGTTGTAGACGTGGGCGGCGATGCAGACATCCTTGCCGGTGTAGCGGGCGGCTTCCGACACTGGATGGCACACGCGGGGAGCAGCGTGGAGTGAAGTTGTGGACAACAGCAGGAGCCCGACGGTCGCTTTCACGTACATATCGTAGGTACAGATTCGCGCGGCTGCGATCCCATTGAGGTGGTATCCCACCCTTCGCTCTGCTCAGGATGGGGCACCCGGTCATGGATGAATCCCATGTCCCAACACCAGGGACATGGGGCACCCGGCAGGGAACTACCCGCAGCCCGGCCTTCGGCCGGAGCAGGGCATCCGATTCGTTGTCTGCTTCAGTGTGCGGTGAGGGCGGGTTCCCTGGATTTGCCACTGCCATAGTGGCTGGCTACGTAGTCGTCGAGGATGCGCTTGAAGTCCGCGATGATGGTGTCGCCTTTGAGGGTGACGGCGAGTTTGCCGTCGATGTAGACGGGGGCCTTGGGCTCTTCGAAGGTGCCGGGGAGGGAGATGCCGATGTTGGCGTGCTTGCTTTCGCCGGGGCCATTGACGATGCAGCCCATGACGGCGAGCTTCATCTCCTCCACGCCGGGGTACTGCTTCTTCCATTCGGGCATGGATTCCGTGAGGTAGTTCTGTACCTGCTGCGCGAGTTCCTGGAAGTAGGTGCTGGTGGTGCGTCCGCAGCCGGGGCAGGCGGTGACCTGCGGGGCAAAGGAACGGATGGAGAGCGCCTGCAGGATTTGCTGCGCGCAGCGGACTTCTTCGCTGCGGTCGCCGCCGGGCGCGGGGGTGAGCGAGACCCGGATGGTGTCGCCGATGCCGGCGAGGAGCAGCGGCGCGAGGCCGGCGGTGGAGGCGACGGTGCCCTTCATGCCCATGCCTGCTTCGGTGAGGCCGAGGTGCAGGGCGTGGTCGCAGCGCGCGGCGAGCGAGGTGTAGACGTCGATGAGGTCGCGCACTCCGGAGACCTTGGCGGAGAGGATGATCTGGTCGCGGCGCAGGCCGTAGCGCTCGGCGGCGGCAGCGTTGTCGAGGGCGGAGCGGACCATCGCTTCCATCATCACGTCGCGCGCGTCGAGCGGCTCGGCGAGCCTGGAGTTCTCATCCATCATGCGGGTGAGCAGCGCCTGATCGAGCGAGCCCCAGTTGACGCCGATGCGCACCGGCTTCTGGTGCTTGACGGCGACTTCGACCATGGTGCGGAAGTTGTCGTCGTCCTTGCGGCCGATGGAGACGTTGCCGGGGTTGATGCGGTACTTGGAGAGCGCCTGGGCGCAGGCCGGATATTTCGTCAGCAGCAGGTGGCCGTTGTAGTGGAAGTCGCCGATGATGGGCGTGGTCCAGCCCTTTTCGCGGATGCCGTCGACGATATAGGGGACGGCCTTGGCGGCGTCGTCATTGTTGACGGTGATGCGGACGAGCTCCGAGCCGGCGCGGGCGAGCGCGGCGATCTGCTGCACGGTGCTCTGGATGTCGGCAGTGTCGGTGTTGGTCATCGACTGAACGACGACGGGGACGGAGGAGCCGACGCGGACATCGCCGATCGAAACGGTGACTGATTTTCTGCGCTGAATATCCGGCATAGGGTTGACTCCATGATACCGTGCAGCTCAACCGGAGATAGGCAGCCGCATACTCCCTGCCCCACCGCTCCGGCATAGGAGGCCCCCGTATAAATGCCTCTATTTGTTTTATTTAGCGGGTTACCGAGGGCTGAAAAGGCCGATCCATTCGACGTTAGCCATAGATGCCGGGGGAGTTGGAAAAGCCCACTCCGGCTTGTCCCGCCGCTTGCTTGCAGTAGAGTCAATATGCATTTCCTTTAGGAGCGCTGTCATGCGGGTCAAGAGGCTCTTGCGTTCAGGATTTTGGGCCGGAGCCTTGCTGTCCGTTGTTGTCGTTTCGGCGCGAGCGCAGGACCACGGGTGCGCTGCAGTTACCCACACAGAGACGTCTCCGGCAGACGAGGCATATGCCCATGGACAATACGCAGCCGCCGAATCGCTCTATGCGAGGGCGCTCTCCGAGAAACCAAACGATGCAGCCCTGTCCGCCGCGGTGGTGCGCACGCTGTTACACGAGGACCGGGTGAGCGACGCCGTGGAGCAGGCGAACCGTGGTATCGCGAATAGCCCGACATCCGCAGCGGCGCTTACCGCGCTGGCGGAGGTCGAATATCGCAAGGGCCAACCCTGGCTGGCACTCGAAACGCTGCACACAGCCGAAAAAACAGACGCCTGTTACGCGCGGGCACATCTGGTTCGCAGCCGGATCCTGCGCATCGATTCGATGTATGCGTCGGAGCGCAAGGAACTGCAGACGGCTTATGACATCGATCCTGCAGACCCGGACATCAAGCGAGCGTGGCTGCACATCGATTCCGCGGCACACGATCTGGAAGGCATAGAGAAAGCGATGTCCACGATGAACCTGCCTGCAGATCAGAAGGCGCTGGCCCAGGGAACGGCGGACGATTTGCTGGGGCGGCTCACGGAAAACTCGCGAACGTGCAAAAGCAGCCCGATCACCACGGCGATTGCATTGCCGCTGAGCGCTATGTATCAGGACCCGAAGCACGTCAGCGGATACCAGCTTGATGTTCAGCTGGCGAAGAAGAACGCGAAGCTGATCGTGGATACGGCTGCCTCAGGGGTGTACATCAGCCGTGCACTGGCGGATGAGAACGGCTTTGAACATATGCCGAACGATCCACCGAATACGGTGCGTATCGACACTCTTCATGCCGGCCCATTGGAATTTCACGACTGCCTGGCAGGCGTGAGCGACACGCCGTTTCCCAACAAGGGAGATGGCTTTATCGGCACCGATGTCTTTGCGCCGTACCTGGTCTCGTTGGATTATCCGGCGGGGAAGCTCACAGTTGCTCCACTTCCCCCGCTGCCCTCCCAGGGAGAGAGCAGCTTGCCGCCCGATCGCTATATCGCTCCGGAGATGTCGAGCTATTCGCCGATCTACCATCGGCAGCAGTTTCTGCTTGTTCCCGTCATGCTGAATAACAGGCAGCGGCGTTTGTTTGCGGTGGATTCAGGCATGGGGATGACCACGATGACATCGGAGGTCGCTCACCTGGTCTCCTCGACAAAAATGAATTTTACGAATGCTGAACAGACGGTCGGAGGGGGGACGGTGCAACTCTACCGCGACCACTTTGATTTTCAGCTAGCGAATGTTGCGTTCGACAACCGGGCGCAGATTCTGGAGTTCGAGCCGTCGGCAATCAACGAGAACGCGGGATTCGAAATAGCCGGACTTATCGGATTCGATATGCTCCGCGGGACCACGATCCACATGGACTATCGCGATGGCCTGATACGGTTCGAGATGCCGGGCGGGAATGGCTCGGGAAGGCCAGGAGTCTCTGTCGCCGCTGCCGGAAGCAATGCGACGCAACGCGCTCCATGCGACCGATATGCGGATCAGTCGGGCGACCTGCCAACAAACGTAACCATCGAGGCGCAAATGCTTGGCTCGATTGATTCCCAGCATGCGAAGCCGGGGCAACCAATAACTCTGAAGGTCGTGCATGAATGGAGCGGACCGGGTTGCAGATTGGCCGCAAGGCGCGTGGCTCTATGGGAAGGTGCTGCACGCGTCCAGTGGAAAAGGCAGCAGCGAACTCGCCCTCATGTTCGATCAGGGAGACTGCGCGGGACAGAAGAAAAAGCAGCTATCGCTGCGGACGATCGGGCTGGTGGGGCCGCCGGACGAACGAAAGGCGCTGCACGATTCAATGCCTACGGAGATGAGAGGCGGGGGGCGACAGATCTCCGACACGGCCGCCGACATGGGACTGCAACTCGACGAAAACCTGAATCCCGGTGGGCCGCCAAACACCGTCCGTCCTGGAATCGTTGTGGGGGCCAAGGGGACAAAACTGACTCCCGAAGCCGGGCCGCAGTGCAGTGCGCTGCTGACCAGCGCCGAGCCAAGTGTGCACTTAGGCGTGGGCAGCGAATTCATCCTGACGATGCAACAAGACACTCCCTAGATCTCGCGAGAACCTGCCTGCGAATCGGGTGGTCAAGATCGGACACCCAAGGCAACGACGGACACCAGCCTGCCGCGCACGATGCACGGCAGGGAGCTGTGGCGCTACTCGTATTCCGTCGTGATGCACTCAGCGGGCACCAGCCTGGCGGTCAGCCTCGAGCACTTGCTTCGCGGCGCGGAGGCCGGAGCGCATGGCGCCGTGGACGGTGCCCCAGTGGCCGGTGGTGTCGGTGTGCTCGCCGGCGAAGTAGAGGGTGCTGTTGACCGGGATGGACATCGCGGCGGAGCAGTCTGCTGCGCCGACGGGTGCGTAGCTGTAAGCTCCCAGCGTGTATGGGTCGCTCTGCCAATCGTGCTGCCATGAGTTACGTAATTCGCCATCGAGCATATTTGGCGGGAGCGAAAGGATCTGCTCGAGCGAGCGGAGGGCGTGTGCGGGGAGTTGGTTTGGGTCGCGGATAGCGTCCGCCGCGGGGCCGCCGAGCCAGGCGACGAGCAGCGGAAGGTCGCGCGGATGCTGGGTCCAATAGGTGGGCGGGGTGAGGCCGGGCGCGAAGAGGAAGCGCATGCGCGGCATGCTGTCTTTCCAGAATGCGGTGCGAAAGAGCAGGACCAGACGGCGGACGGAGCCGGGTTCCATCTGGCGGGCGGCGGCGAGGATGGCGGCGGGCCCGGGATGAAAGGCAAGGCCGCGCGCGCGCAACACGCCGAGCGGGAGCGTGATGATGGTCTTCGCTGCGGGGAACGATTCGCCCGATGCGGTGCGGGCGATGACGGAGCCGGGCTTCCACTCAAGCGATATGACAGGAGTGCTGAGAAGGATGCACGCGCCGGCCTCTTTTGCCTGCTGCGCGAGATGGCGGGGCAGAGTATCGTAGCCGGTGAGCGGGCGCGAGGATCGCTCGCCGTGTATCTGTTCTTCGGCTTGCTGCTGGCGCGCGAGCGCGACGATGCCGATGCGGCGCGCGTCGGCTGCGTTGAAGCCTTCGACAAAGGAGCGGGCCTGCCCGGCCTCTTCGGGGCTGGGCCGGAGGCGCAGAAGACAGGCGTCGAAACTCATGTCGCCTTCGCGGCGCGCGACATCCGCAAGCTGATCGAGCAGACGGGTTGACTCGGCTGGGGGACACCTGTCGAGTTTGCCGTTGCGAAAGCAGGCGTCCGTACCGGCGATCGCCTGCAGTTCCATATGCGCATTTTCGAGAGCGTGGAGCAGTTCCGGCGGCCGGCCGTGTACGAATTCCACGCCAAGCTCGATGGCGATCCCGGCTTCGGCCGGATGCAGGGTGAAGATGCGTCCGCCGATACGATCCCGCGCTTCGAGTATGGTGACGCGGCGTCCGGCGCCGGCGAGCTCGCGTGCCGCGGCGAGTCCGGCAACGCCTGCGCCGAGGATGAGGACGTCGGTGCGGTTGTTCATGCGCGCTCTACATGCAGGAGGGCAAAAGCCGCCCTCACTCCGTTCAGGATGACACAGAGATGGAATGCAGAACCTTCGCTTCGTTCAGGATGGCAGGGACGCGATGTTGTCCGGACGAGAGGCCGGAAGTGAGGCGGGGCGCCCACTGCTGTGGCCGCCCCAGTCGTTATGGTCTACGCCGCGGCGCGCGCGTTGGCTTCCGAGGCGATGCGTGTCAGTTTCTCGTCGGCGGCCTTCTCCTCTTTCAGAATGGATTCGAGGATGGGCACGTCACCGCTATGGCCCATAGTTTCAGCCCAAGTACGCAGGGTGCCGTAGACGGCCATCTCGTGATGTTCCACTTCCTGGGCGGCTGCGATGAGAGTGACGTCGAGGACCATGGGGTCCTTGGCATCCTTGATGCCATCTTCCGCCTCGGTGACAAGCGCGGAAATGACCTTACAGGTTTCGGCTTTTGCGGAGCCGGTTTGGCGCTGGAGAATCTGTTCGAGCTTAGAGACGTGTCCCTCGGTCTCTTTCAGATGGCTGCGGAACGCATTGGCCAGCTCCGGCGTGTTCGATTTCTCGATCATGGTCGGAAGGGCCTTGGTGATCTTCTGTTCCATGTCGAGAGCCTTCTTGAGGTGATCGATGTAAAGGCCGTGAAGCGTCTTCAGATTTTCGGAAGTAAATTTCATATGAGCTCCGGGGTGATTGATCTCGGTTGGGCGATTAAGCGTGGGTGGCTGCAATAGTCTGCGCGAGGAAGGCGCAACAGCCAACGAGAACGTGCAATATACAGTTGGACGGTTGCAAATTGTGCGACGTTGCCCTGTGCACAGGATTGTCCTGTGCAAGATCGACGGCAGGTGCGCATCCCATAAAAGAAAGAGGCAAATAGCGAAAGGAGGGAAAAAATGGATGAGGCAACGAACATCGAAGCCCACCGGAAGCGGGACCGCGAAAAGCGCAGGGAGATCGAGGAGCACCAAGAGATCGAGAAGCACGAGGAGTTCGAGAAGCACGAGGGCCAGCTCGCAGAGTGCTTCGCACAGGAGTTCACGAGGCAAGAGAAAGTGGTCCGCCGGCGTGAATACGGAGGCAACCTATCCGCAGGAAGGCTTATTCAAGAAAGACGCGAAGACGATTGCGCAGAGCCTGGCTTCGAAACGGGTGTCGCCGAAGGGACCCGCATCCGGGATGCGGATGCTGACCTTTTATGTGAACCGCGCAGGGAAGAACCTGAGCGCGAGCCGTCTGCGGGTGCTGGAGCGGGCAAAGGAACTGCTGCACCAAAAGATTGAAAAAAGCAAAGGCGGGAAAACTGCGAAGAGCCAAGGCGTGACGCACCGGCGGACGACGAAGAGCGCGTCGTGACGCCGGAGCCATCGCTAAAGCATTTTCGGTAAAACCGCGATCGCATTTTCGGTAAAACCGAGATCGGTGGAGAAACTCCCGGTGCGGCTTTTCTTAAGGCAAAAGAACCACGCGAGCGGTTCTGGGCTGTGCACCAATGGGGCCTGCACCAATATCGAAACTGTTCCAGCCAATCACGCGAGATTGAGATAGGTGGAGTAAGGCCGGTCGCCGAGCGAGGTGAACGGCACGAGGGTGACTGAGCTGGATGCAGAGTTCGCCTGCCACTGGCGCTGGCTGACGCGCGCCGCGGCGAGCAGGTGTTCGCGCGTGAGGCGCGGAGCCGGTGCGTCCTGCTGCTGTTTAACGGCCATGAGGACGAGCGGCCCGCGGAGCAGCGCGACCGTGCCGGGGTGCTGCGGGTCGATGGGCTCCAGGCGGAGACGGAGCGGCAGCTCGAGTTCGATGCGGTCGCCGGATTTCCATTCGCGGCGGATGGCGGCGAATTGTCCGGGAGTGACCGGGCCAGACTGGCGCTTGCCGTTTACGGAGAGGGAAGCGCCCTCGGCCCACTCGGGGATGCGGAAGTGGAGGGCGACGTCGGTGGGGCGGGAGGTTGTCACCGTGAAGGTGACGTGATCTTCGTAGGGATATTCGCCCTGCTGGGTGAGCGAAAGCGCGGCGCCGTTGTCCGTCCAGCGCAGCGTAGAGGGCACGTAGAGGTTGACGTACACGGCATTTGGCCCGCGGAGGTAGATATTGATGCGGTAGTCGGTGGCGACCTGGGGGAGCGTGCCGGAGCAGCAGGCCCAGCGGCCGGGCTGATGATAGAAACGTTTCCCGTTGTAGTTGTAATCGGAGTAGTAGAAGTTGTCGCCGTTTTCCTGGAGAGGCTTTGCGCCGAGCACAGTGTTGTACATGACGCGCTCCATGCTGTCGCCGTAGCGCGCGTCGCCGGTGACGCGGAGGAGATAGCGCGTGATCTTGAAGTGCGCATAGGAGCCGCAGGGAGTTTCGAAGCTGTGATGGGTGTTGCTGAGGCTGTTGTAGACGTCGGGGCTTCCGGGCGCGCGGAGTTTTTCGTCCGGACCCCAGCCGCCGGTGGCGTAGCTCTGCGCCTGCAGCATGGCGAAGGCGTTCTTCGCGGCGCGGAGATGCTTGTCGCTGCCGGCGACCATGTAGGCCATCATCGCGGAGCTGAGTGAATTGACGTGGCTATAGGCGTGGCGTCCGTTGAAGACGTTTTCGTTGCGCGAGAGCGGGTCGAACCAGCCGTCGTTGTGCAGGTATTGGAGGCCGAGGTCGTAGTAGCGGCGGCCCGCGCCGCGCTCGGAAGCGAGGAAGAGATTTTCCGGCATGGTGTAGGACTCGTCCCATGTCCACGACTCGTTGTCCTGGGGGACGTCTTTGCGCCAGTGGACCCCCATCTCGACGGCATGACCGGGCAGATGCGGGAGGGCGACGTCGGTGGTGTGGTCGAGGATGGAGAGCGCGTCGGGATCGTGGACCCAGGTGTGCGAGTCGAGCAGTCCGAGCAGGATTTTGTCGTAGCAGTAAGCGGGGAAGCGGTTCTTGATGTAGAAGTCGGCGGAGATGGTCTGGGCGTAAGCGCGGTTGAGGCGAAGGACCTTCTGGCGCGTGGCTTCGTCGCCGGTGATGGCGTAGGCGCGGGCGAGCGCGGAGACCCATTGGCCGAAGGTGCAGGCGGGGGCGAATCCGTCGTCGAAGTTCTTCCGGTAGTCGTAGTCGGGATCGTAGTGATACCAGCCGCCGAGGTCATCGCCGGGCGCGGGCATGCCGGACATCTGGCGGAGCGGCTTGAGCAGGCTGTCGTCGCTGATAGACATAAGGATGGCGTGCGTGGTCATGAGCTGCGATTCGTGCAGGTCGCTCGAAAGCAATACGTCACCGTAGCTGAACTCTGTGAGCGGAGATGCGGGGAGGGGCTCGGCGGCGAAGGTCCACAGGGGACGAGCGGCAATGGCTGCGGATGCAAGAGAACCGGACTGGAGGAGGCGCCTGCGCGAGAATGGGCTCATACCATCGTTGTACTCTATTCCCGCGTTCAGACGTGCAGTAAACTAGGCGCAGTTGTGCGTTCAGAGACGGCCCTGTAGCTCAGACGGATAGAGCGACGGTTTCCTAAACCGCAGGTCGCAGGTTCGACTCCTGCCAGGGTCACCACATTTTTCTAAAGACCGCGATAGACGCCGCCGTCCACCAGGACGGTTTGTCCGGTGACATAGGAGGCGCGTTCCGACGCAAGCCACACGATAGCGTCGGCAACTTCTTCCGGTTTCGCGAGGCGGCGCAGCGGGATGTCTTTTGCGACCTGCGCTGCGTAATCGGACGAGCTGACGCCCGCCGCGCGGGCATTGGCTTCGGCGAGATCTTTCATGCGATCTGTCGCGGTAAAGCCGGGTCCCACGTTATTGACGGTGATGTTGTCGGGGCCGAATTGCGTGGCGAGGGACCGAACCAGTCCCATAACACCGGCGCGTATCGAGTTCGAAAGCACGAGCTCCGGCACGGGCTGTTTCACCGTGATGGATGTAATGGTCACGATGCGGCCCCAGCGTGCCTGCTGCATGTAAGGCAATACTGCATGCGCGAAAGAGACGATGCTGCGGAGGTTCAGCCGATAGGCCTCATCCCATTCGGGCATTGCTGTTTTGAGGAAGGGCCTGGCCGGGGGACCGCCGGCATTGGTGACGCAGATATCGATTCGTCCGAGCTGACGATGCGTGGCCTCGACGAATTGCCGGACGCGGAGATCGTCGCCGACGTCGAAGGTATCGGTGTAGACAGAGACGCCATGCTGTCTTGCTTCTTCCGCAGTCGCTTCCAGTGCATCGCGATTTCGGGCGCAGAGAGCGAGGTGGGCGCCTTCGGCGGCGAGAGCCAGCGCGGTGGCGCGGCCGATGCCCTTGCTTGAGGCGGCAACGATGGCGACGCGGTTGCGAAGTCCAGTCTCCATGGGATGCAGTATATGGCGGCGCGCCCTTCCGGTCAGACCTGCATTATGGATTGCTATAATCGGCGCTCGCGAAAGGACGGGATGAGCAGATGAGCGGAGCGGAGAAGGAAGGAACATCGGATGTGCAGCACATTCGCCTGGCAGAGATGCCGATGGAGCGCGTGAATCCGCTACTGGACCGGCAGTTTGTCTTTGGCGAGAAGGGCATGCTGGCGAGAATTGTGCTTCGTTCCGGCTGCGTGGTGCCGCTGCACAGCCATGAGAATGAGCAGATCACGTACATCCTCGAGGGCGCGTTGAAATTTTCGTTACCGGACCGGGAAGTCACGGTGCGCGCGGGAGAGATCCTGGTGATCCCGTCGAATGTTCCGCACAGTGCAGAGGCGATGGAGGACACAGTGGATCTGGATGTGTTCTGCCCGCCGCGCGCGGACTGGATCAGCGGGACGGACGCTTATCTTCGGAGGTGAGTTGTACTCGACCAGAGAAGGCCGGGTTGCCCCGGCCTTTTGGTTTGTCAGCGGGTGACGAAATCGGCGCGGCAGCCGCGATCGACCCAGATGCCGCGGTGGCCGTAGCCCCAGCTATAATCCTGCGTGCAGCGGGCGTCGCTGCGCTGGCGCACCATGCGGACACCGTGGCGGGTGTCGGCGGGGCAGTAATTTCGCTTGCCGTCGTCGGAGGAGCAGGTGATGGTCTGCCCGCCTCCGTAGCCTCGACCATCAGAATCGTGTCCGTCGTCATGGCGTTCGTGCCGGTAGTCGACGATGAAGTCGGCGCGGCAGCCACGGTCGACCCAAATGCCGCGGCGGTCGTAGCCCCAGCTGTAGCCCTGTGTGCAGCGCGCGTCGCTGCGCTGACGCACCATGCGGACATCGGCGCCGTCGGTGTTTGCCGGGCAGTAATTTCGGCCGCCGTCGTCTGAGGAGCAGGTGATGGTCTGCCCGCCTCCGTGGCCTCGACCATCAGAATCGTGTCCGTCGTCATGGCGTTCGTGCCGGTAGTCGACGATGAAGTCGGCGCGGCAGCCACGGTCGACCCAAATGCCGCGGCGGTCGTAGCCCCAGCTGTAGCCCTGTGTGCAGCGCGTGTCGCTGCGCTGACGCACCATACGGACATCGGCGCCGTCGGTGTTTGCCGGGCAGTAATTTCGCCCGCCGTCGTCGGAGGAGCAGGTGATGGTCTGTGCTTTGGCGGCAGGCGCTGCCAACGCGAACATAGCGATCATGGTTAGGGCCGTCAGAAAAAATCCTCTTACGTGCATCAGTAATGTCCTCTCGCGGGGAATGCTACATGCAAATTGTGCCGGGGTTGATGGCTTTTTGCCATTGGGGGACGGCCGGCAAAGTCCAGGAAACGTTTTGGCGCAAGAGTGTTGCCTGAGAGAAGGCGGACAGAGGATACTGCAGCTTTGTCCACGCGAAGGGAAAGAAGTGAGTTCATGAGACGAATCATTCGAGATTCATTCCTGCTGGCGAGTGTGTTCGCGGTGAGCATCCCGGCATTTTGCGCGAGCGATCAGCCGGCCGCGACGTTGCCGGTTTCAGCGGAGGCGCGCGTTGCGATCCAGCAATTGATCGGCAATAGCATGCTGGACAGCCAGGCGTATGAATATGACCGGCATCTTGCGGACCTGATCGGCCCGCGCCTGACGGGATCGGCGAATTACATGCGTGCCGCGGAGTGGGCGCAGCAGGAGTTCCGGTCACTGGGACTTGAGAACGTGCACACGGAAGAGTGGACGATACCGGAGACGTGGGAGCCGGAGGGACCAGCGGTGGGGCGACTGGTGAGCCCGGTGGAGCATACGCTGCACATTTACTCGGTAGGCTGGAGCCCGTCGACGCCGCAGGGCGGGGTGAAGGGCGATGTGGTGTATGTGAAGAGCATTGCGCCGGACGATCTGGATGCGCAGAAGGAGAAGCTAAAAGGCGCAGTGGCTTTACTGGATGATGCGAGCTTTGGAGAGAAGCCGAAGCTGAATGCGGAATTTACCGGACTTGAGCATCTGCGGGCGCTCGGGCCGGCGGCCATCCTGATAGGCGGCGGAGAGAACGGAACAGAAAGCCTGACGTCGCTGAACTTCTCGGGGGCAGTGGAGCCTGTGCCGGAGGCGCAGGTGGGCCGGGAGGACGAGTTGCTGATGAAGCGGCTGCTGGAGCACGGACCGGTGAAGGTGGAGTTTTCCTTCAGCAATCGCATTCGCAAAGAGGTGAAGGTGCCGAATGTGATTGCAGAGATTCGTGGAAGAGAGACGCCGGACGAGGTGGTGGTGGTGGGCGCGCACCTGGATTCATGGAATCCGGGGACGGGGGCACAGGACAACGGCACCGGGGCGGCGACTGTGCTCGAGGTGGCGCGCGCCGTCGAGGCGCTGAAGCGGCCGCCGCGAAGGACGATGCGCTTCATCCTGTTTGGCGGCGAGGAGCAGGGGCTGCTGGGCTCGACCGCATATGCGCGGCAGCACGAAGCGGAGATGCCGAAGATTGACGCTGTGGTGATTACAGATACGGGAGCGGAGCCGGCGAAGGGCTGGTACCTGATGGCGCGCGAAGATGAGAAGCCGGCGGTGACTTCGCTGAGCCCGCTGCTGGCAGGGCTGGGAGCGGATGGGACAAATCCTGACACCGAGTTTATTTTTGAGACGGATCATGCAGGCTTCGACGTGCTGGGCGTGCCTTCGCTGGTGCTGTGGAATGACACGGATAAGTACGACAAGCTGCATCACCAGGCGTCCGATACGTTCGACTCGGTGGTGCGTGGAGACCTGACGCAGGGCGCGACGGTGACAGCGGTGACGGCCTATGCCGTTGCCGACAGCAGCGCGCCGCTGGGCAAGCACCTATCGCCGGACGAGGTGAAGGCGATGCTGAAGAAGAGCGGAAACCTGGAGGAGTATGAGTTTCTGCGGAGCCACGGGTCGCTACCGTAGCCCTTAGACGTTGAACTTGAAGAAGAGGATGTCGCCGTCCTTGACGACATACTCCTTGCCTTCGGAGCGGAGGAGGCCGGCTTCCTTGACGGCCTGCTCGCTGCCGTATTTGAAGAGGTCGGCGGAGGCGTAGCAATCGGCCTTGATGAAGCCCTTCTCGAAGTCGGAGTGGATGACGCCTGCGGCTCCGGGAGCCTTGGTGCCGCGGTTGATGGTCCAGGCGCGGACCTCCTTCACGCCGGCGGTGAAGTAGGTGATGAGGTCGAGCAGGCGATAGGCGGCGTGGATGAGGCGGTTGAGGCCGGGCTCCTCGAGGCCCATGTTCTCGAGAAACTCGTCGCGCTCGGCTGGCTCGAGCTGGGCGATCTCGGCTTCGAGCGTGCCGCAGATGCGAACGACCTGCGCGCCTTCTTCCGCGGCGCGTTTCTCGACCGCGGCGGTGTACGCGTTGCCATCGTGAGTGCCGGCCTCGTCGACGTTGGCGACGTAGAGCTGCGGCTTAGCGGTGATGAGGAAGAGCTCGCGGCGAGGTGCGCTCGTCGGCGGTGAGATCGGCGGTGCGCGCGGGCTTGCCTGCGTTGAGCGCGGTCGAGCAGCTTCTGCAGCACGGCGAGCTCGGCCTTGGCTTTGCGGATCGCTGCGGCTTTGCGGGCTTCTCGCCTTGGTGTGGCGCTTCTCGACGGTCTCGAGATCGGCGAGCAGGAGCTCGGTGTTGATGATGTCGATGTCGTGGAGGGGATCGACATTGCCGGCGACGTGAACGACCTCGGGATCGTCGAAGCAGCGGACGACGTGGCAGATGGCGTCGGTGGCGCGGATGTGGCCGAGGAACTGGTTGCCGAGGCCTTCGCCCTTGCTCGCGCCGCGACCAGGCCGGCGATGTCGACGAACTCCATGGAGGTGGGGACGAGGGATTTGGGCTTGATGAGGGCGGCGATCTGGTAGAGCCGCTCATCGGGCACGGTGACGACGCCGGTGTTGGGATCGATGGTGCAGAAGGGATAGTTCGCCGCCTGGGCTTTGGCCGAGGTGAGCGCGTTGAAGATGGTGGATTTTCCGACGTTGGGCAGGCCAACGATTCCGCAGTTGAGAGGCACTGTGACTTTCCTTTTCTCTCAATTGAAACATGAGAGAGAAAGGGAGTTGCGGGGCGAGGGCTATTCGGTGATGACGTGACCGGTCAGTTTCCAGGCGCGGCTGAGCGTCGTGCGGTTCAGCATCGTCTTGAGGGCAAAGGACCCGTTCCGCCTCATGATCTTCAGCTTCTGGACGAGCATCCTCATACGAGGCACCTGCACAAAGTCATCTTGTGATTAGGATGACAGCCAACATTTGCAGGCAGGTTAAAGCCGCGTAAGAAGTATGTAATGAGCACATGTTGTGACGCGTGAGGCTTAAGAAGACGTGAAATCGCGTGCCTGCAGGGTTTCCCGGAGCTTCTCGACATGCCCTGCTGAATGTGTCAGGCTGAAATGTCAGGCAACGATCCTGTTGCCACGCTGCTACAAGAGAATGTGAGGGCCCGAGTTGGAAGCCATCTGCAACCTGTGGAACCGGCGATGGACGCCGGAGCTGCTAAGCCGGCTGCTGGTGCTGCTCACCGGGGTGTTGCTCCTGGCCATGCCGCTCACGGAATATTTCTGCGATTGGGACCACTTTCTGCGCGGCGGATCGGATGTCGAGTTCACGGTGCTGGCTTTGCTGCTGTTTGCGGCGATGGTCGTCCTGACGATGAATGGGACCATCCTGCGGCCGCGATGGATGGCACCCGATATACAACAGGCCGCAGCGGCGGAACACGGCTTTGCCCGACGCATGTACGGGCGGGGCCAGAAGCTCGCGCCCGGGCAGCATTCTCGCGAGAAGGCGACCGCGAGCCGCGAAGCTAGTTGTTGCCCAATGCGGATCTGATTATTTTCGTTGGTTTGCTGAACGGGTGCGACGGCATTTCGCGAATCTGAGCCGCGCCGCAGATTCCTGCTTGTGAACGCGAACCATTCGTCAGCAGCTTCGCATGTGGCGGATGCCGGAATGAGGCAACGATGAAAACTTCCGAAGTATTGCAGGCGTGGCAGGGGATTCTTTCCGGCCGACGTCCCTCGCTTTCGATTGAAATCACGAAGGAATGCCCGCTGCGCTGTCCGGGTTGTTATGCCTTTGACGAGGCGCACCTGGGCGGCGAGCGGCAGCTTCGCCAGCTCTCGGATTTTCGCGGCGATGAGCTGGTGCGGCGCGTGGTGGCGCTGGTGGACGATTACCAGCCGCTGCACGTATCGCTGGTGGGCGGGGATCCGCTGGTGCGCTATCGCGAACTGGAGCAGATCATTCCTGAGATGGAGGAGCGCGGCGTTCACACGCAGGTAGTGACGAGCGCGTTCCGCCGCATTCCGCCGGAGTGGGCGCGGTTCGAGCGGCTGAATGTTGTGGTGTCGATCGACGGGCTGCAGCCGGAGCACGATGAGCGGCGGAAGCCGGCGACGTATGAGCGAATCCTGAAGACGATTGCAGGAACCCGGGTGACGATCCACTGCACGATTACGGGAAATATCGCGACACGTCCGGGATACCTGGAGGAGTTTTTGCGCTTCTGGACGCCGCGGCCAGAGATCGCGAAAGTGTGGTTCAGCCTGTTCACACCGCAGCGCGGAGCTGTGGGCCCAGAGCTGCTGACGGCGGCGCAGCGCGTTGCAGTGATGGAGGAGTTGCTGCGGCTCCGGCCTTCGTATCCGAAACTGGATATGGCGGGGGCGGTGATCCGGGAGATTGCGAAACCGCCGCGGAGCCCCAAGGAGTGCGTCTTTGCGCGGACGACGCATACGATCTCCGCCGATCTGAAGACGCGGGTGACTCCCTGCCAGTTCGGCGGCGATCCGGACTGCTCGCAGTGTGGCTGTATCGCTTCGCTAGGGCTGGCGGCGGTAGGGCACCATCGCGTTGCAGGACCGCTGACGGCGGGACACCTGTTTCGGGCGTCGGACAACATCGGCCAGCGATGGCGCGGGTGGATGCATGGCGCGCCGCAGCAGCAGGCGGAAGCAGAACCATTCACGATTTTGTGACAGCGGCAGATTCATGGCCCTGCGATGAGACGAGTGTCTCCTGCGCGTGGACGGCGAGCCAGCGGTCTTCGACGTGGAGGATGGTTTGGGTGGCCGACTACGCCGGAGCGGCGTGCGGCCACCTGAACGGACGAGCAGAGCCGTGATGAGGGACTGCCGTCTCAAATCTTGATGAAGATCCTCTTGCGATAGAGCGGCAGCACGATCAGCCAGCAGACCAGCACATAGAAGAGCGAGTAAGCGAGTGAGCCGAGCGGAGGCCAGGTGACGACCCTGGCGATCTGGTGATAGGTCCAGGAGAGCACGTTCATGTGAGGGCCGACATGCACGTTGGACAGGCAAGCGGCCATCACTTCCGAGATGACGTACGCGGTGATGGCGTTGGTGCCGAAGACGAGCAGCGGCCATGTGCCGCGCTTCTGATTGCGCACCTGCACCAGATACCAGAAGGCGGCGAGAATCAGCAGCGACCAGCCGGCAGCGAAGAGAACGAAGCTGGAGGTCCAGAGCTTTTTGTTGATGGGGAACCAGGGGTTCCAGATGGCGCCGAGGACCACGCTGATGAGGCCGGCAACAGTGAGGCCGAGAGCTTTTTGCGAATCGGAGCGGGGCGAGCGGAGGAAGAGGCCGGCGAGAACGCCGATGAGCGTAGTGCCGATGGCCGGGATGGTGGAGAGCAAACCTTCCGGATCACGCGTGCCTTCGTAGAGATGGCGAGCGGAGAAGATCTGGCGGTCGAGCCAGGCAACGATGTTGGCGTCGTGATCGAGTAGCGGGATGTCACGGCCGGGAAGGCCGAAGCCGGGCACGGGGACGAAGCGCATCAGGATGTAATAGCCGGCGAGGCAGGCGATGAGCAGGCCGACCTTGTCGCCGACGGTGGGCTGTCCCGCGGCGGAGCCTTGCGGGCGGCGGATGAAGATATAGAGCGTGCCGACAATCAAGTAGCAGAGCGCGATGCGCGGAAGCACACCGTAGAAGCGCAGCGTGGAGATATGAAAGAAAGGCGCTCCGTTGATGACCAGTCCGAGGGCAAAGATGATGATGGCCCGGCGGACGGTATGGGCGAAGAGCGATGCGCGGGCGACGCCGCGGGAGAGGCGCGACTCCGTAGAGAAGACGATGGAGGCGCCGACCAGGAAGAGGAAGGTGGGAAAGACGAGGTCGGTGGGCGTGAAGCCGTTCCACGCAGCGTGCTTGAGCGGCCAGAAGGCAACGTGCTCGTCGCCATTGTCGTTGACCAGGATCATGAACGCGATGGTGAGACCGCGGAGCAGATCGACGGCGAGGTAGCGCTTGGCAGTGGAGACCGAGGAAACCAGATGGTCCGGGGCAGATACGGTGCGGGTAGCGGAGCTCATGACGGAGTGAAAAGAAGATTACGAGTTTTACGGATGGTTGGAAAGCGGCAATTGGGACTAGCTTCGATGAGCCGGAACCGCGCATCTTGCCGAGTGACGAAAAAGCGCCCCGGATGTGACCGCGGAACGGTATACACTCTGGTGCAGCACACACAAAAAGCTGCGAGCGCTTGCTGTGCCGCTCGCGACAACATTAGCGAAGACACCTGGGATGACGGGAAGGCGGTGAAATGCCGCCACTGCCCCGCAACTGTATGCGCGTTTGCCGCTGTTCCATCGTTCTGTAGAAAAGGAGCGAGCGGCGCCTGACTGCTATGAACCACCCACTGGATTCAGGATCCGGGAAGGGGGACAGGCAGGCGGCGATGAGCTGGACGCGCGAGTCAGGAGACCGGTCCCGGCGTGCGTTGTATGAACCGCGTTCCGAGGGGAACGAAGGAGAGCCTGACATGTCTCTATGGATTCGGCGCAGCCTGCGCCGATGTGTTGCCGGATTGCTTTTTCTAAGCGGAGTTTCGTCTGCATTTGGGGCGGAGGTGCATGGCCGCGTGACCGATGCGCTGGGCGCGCCTGTGTCCGGCGCGGAGCTGGCGCTGATCCAGGGCGGCAAGATTGTGACGAGCGGCCGCAGCGCAGCCGACGGCACCTATGCGTTGCGAACCGGACAGGCCGGGCACTTCTACATCGTGGTGGTGAGCCAGACCTTCCGGGAGATTTCGACGCCGGGCTTCTATGCAGGCGTTCTGGAGTCGAAGCTGCAGAATGTGGTGCTGACGCCGGCGCGCGTGAATCAGCAGGTAGTGGTGACGGCAACCGGCACGCCGACGCCGCAGGCCCAGGTGAGCGGCGCAATCACCTCCGTACCACAGCCGGACTTTCGCAATCGCGCGATCATTGTGGACGCGATGCGGCAGTCGCCGGGAACATTCCTGGTGCAGCAGGGGATGTATGGCGGCGTGACGTCGCTGTTTGTGCGCGGCGGCAACTCGGCGGCGAACCGGGTGGTGCTGGATGGCGTGCCGATCGAAAATATCGGCGGCGTGTTTGATTACAGCGGGCTCGCGACGACGGGCATCAAGAACTTTGAAATCTATCGCGGCGCGAACAGCACGCTGTATGGGTCGGATGCGGCAGCGGGTGTGGTGAGCCTGGAGACGCCGCGCGGGACTACGTCGTTTCCTTCGCTCTTGTATGAGGGCGACGCGGGAAACTTCCATACGTATCGCAATGCGGTGCAACTGGGCGGCACGTGGCACAAGCTGGACTATTACGGCGGCTTCGATGCGCTGCGCTCGTCGAATGCGCTGCCGAATGACGAGTACCACCTGAATACGGAAACGGCGAACCTGGGCTACTCGATCAACAGCGCGACGACGCTGCGGGTGACGGCGCGGAATGCCAATGCCGCCGTGGGAGCGCCGGGCGCGTACAACTTCAACGCACTGACGAACGACGTGAAGCAGAGCGACCAGAATATCTATCTCTCCGGCACGATCGAGAACCAGACGACCGAGCGATGGCACAACCTGGTGCGCTATGGGCTGGCGCGAAAGGGGGAGCAGCTTGCGCAGTGGTATCCGGTGGGCAAGCCGATCACCGCCGGCGGCTTTACGACGTACTACGGGCTGCCGGTGACGATCCGGGGGGCGAACGGCTACAACGTGACCGGGCGCGCGGCGATGAATTACGAGGATGATTATCCGCTGCACAGCGACACCGTGAACAATCGCGACGAGCTGTACTTCCAGAGCGACTTTCGCTTCACACCGCACCTGACGGGGCTGCTGGGGTTCCGCTACCTCGACGAGCGGGGCGCGTATCACAACTTCGATCCGCTGTTCCCGACGAACGATACGCTGGAGCGGGAAAACTACGACTACTTTGCGCAATTTGCCGGCGATTTCAAGAACCGGCTGTTTTATGCGCTGAGCGGAAACATCGAGAAGAACGAGCTGTTCGGGACGGTGGGGCAGCCGCGGATCGGCGTGGCGTATTTCCCGGTGCGCCCCGGCGCGGGCATTGCGCACGGCACAAAGCTGAAGTTCAACTTCGCCAAAGGCGTGCAGGAACCGGATTTGTTCTCGCAGCTTGGGTCGCTGCGCGACACGCTGCTCGAGAACGGCTTTGGGCCGATCGTGAAGCAGTACCACATTGCGCCGATCGGCGGACAAGAGTCGCGCAGCTACGACGGCGGACTTGAGCAGACGTTCTTCAACCAGCGGCTGCTGCTGAACGCGAATTATTTCCACAACACATTCAAGAATCAGATCGAGTTTGTGAGCCCGAACGATCTGCTGGCCCTTGGTGTTCCGTTGGTAGTGGTGAACGCGCTGAACCAGGCTTTCGCCTTCGGGACGGATGTGAACTCGCTCTCGTTCCGCGCGCAGGGCGCGGAGGGGGAGATACAGGCGGCGATCACCTCGCATATTTTTGCTCGCGGCGGTTACACATATACCGACGCGGTGACCGACAGCTCCTTTGCGTCGAGCGCGCTGAAGCCGGTGGAGAACCCGCTGTTTCCGGGGGTGCCGATCGGGTCCTCATCGCCGCTGGTGGGGGCGCGGCCCTTCCGACGGCCGCCGCATGTGGGCTTTGCCGGCGTGACCTACACGACTCCAAAGTGGTTTCTGCAGGTACAGGGGAGCTTTGCGAGCCGGAGCGACGATTCGACTTTTCTGTCTGGAGCGAGCGTGACGGGAGACAACTCGCTGCTGCTGCCCAACTTGAACCTGGACTATGCGTACGCGAAGATCGATGTGGGCGGCAGCTACCAGTTCAAGCCGTGGCTTGCGGTGTACACGCAGCTCGACAACCTGGTGAGCGATCAGCACATCGGGCCGATCGGGTATCCGTCGCTGCCGTTTACGTTCCGCAGCGGGATGCGGTTTGCGATCGGGCACACGAAGCAGTGATGCTTGTGCGCCGCTTCGCGGCGGATTGAACCGAAAACGCTGTTTCACTCATTGCGCAGCGCGACTGCGGGCTGGAGTCGTGCTGCGCGGAGTGCGGGCAGGAGCGCGGCGATCATGGCGGCGGTGAGCAGGATGATGGTTGCTCCGGCTATGGAAGCGACGCTGCCACCGGAGAGCGCGGCGAAGAAATGCGTGAGCGTGCGCTGCGCGATCACGAAGAGCACGATGCCGGCAGCCAGTCCTGCGGCGAGCAGCGGGAGGATGCGGCGCGCGATGAGATAGGCGATGTCGACGCGATTTGCGCCGAGCGCCATGCGGACGCCAACCTCGACTGTGCGCTGCGAGGCGAGAAAGCTGAGCAGGCCGTAGATACCGATGGCGGCGAGGAAGAGCGCGAGCCCGCCGAAGAGTGAGAGCAACCAGACGAGCAAGTGGCGGGGCGCGAGCGAGGCGTCGACCAGCGTGCTGAGCGGTGTGATGTCGTAGAGGGCTTCGGCGCCGTCGGCGTCGTGGACCGCGCTGGTCATGGGCATGCGGAGGTTCTCGGCGTCTGCGGTGGAGCGTGCGACGAAGGTCACTTCATTCGCGGGCTCCTGGACGAAGGGCTTGTAGATGACGCCCTTGTTCTCGTCCATCTCGAGTGAGTCGCGGCGGGTGTGCGCGACGATGCCGATGATCTCGGCCCATTGGTCGCGCGACCCGAAGCGGATGTACTTGCCGATGGGATCCTGATGGGGCCAGTAAGCGCGGGCGAGTGTGTCGTCGATGACGGCGACCTGCTGTGTGCGGGCAGTGTCGCTTTCTGAGAACCAGCGGCCGCGCAGCAGCGGTATCTGCATGGCGGCGAGGAGGCCGGAGGTGGCCCAGCGCTTGTCGGCATGGGGGCCAGGCTCGTTGGGAGCGATCGGTTGATCCTGGATATTGAAGCTGCCGGAGGGCTTGACCGACGTGCCGAAGGGAAGCGGGAAGATGGCGGCTGCTGCGCTGACGCCGGGTTGCTGATGCAGGCGCGAGAGCACGTCGTCGACGAAGACGCTGCGGCGTGCTTCGTTGTCGCGGTATTGCGTGCTTGTCAGGGTTACGGAGCCGGTCATCACGCCTGCGGGACGGAAGCCAGGATCGACCTGCTGAAGACGGAAGAGGCTGGAGAGGAAGATGCCGGTGCCGGCGACGAGCAGGAAGGCGACCGCCATCTCGCCGGCGACGAGAATGGCGCGCAGGCGCTGCTTACCCGAAGCGCCGGTGGATGTGCGGAGACCATCCGTAAGACGGAGCGAGCGGCGCTGGCGCACGATGCTCCACACCGGCGCCATGCCGGCGCAGAGGGCGGAGAGCAGGCCGATGGCTGCAGCGGCGAGCACCAGACGCAGATCGGTATGGATGGTGAAGCCTGCGGCGAGGTCGTGCGGGATGGCGCGGAGGATGAGGCGGCCGAGCAGCGGGCCGGCGAAGATGCCGAGCAGCGTGGCGAAGCCGGCAAGCAGCAGGACCTCGGTGATGAAGAGCGATGCGATCTGCGAGCGCGATGCTCCGAGTGCGACTCGGAGCGCGAGCTCGCGGGAGCGCGCGGAGGCGCGAGCGAGGAAGAGCCCAGCGACATTGAGACAGGCGATGAGCAGCACGCCGCCGACAACGGCGAAGAGCGCGAGGAGCGGCTTGCGCAGATCGCCCGCGGCGTTGTTGGTCCAGGGCTCGGCGAACATGCTCCAGCCGGCGCTCTTGCCAAAGCTGCCGGTGCCTTCGCGGTGAATCTGCTCGAGATGCTTCTGATCGATGGCGGCATTGAACTGCGCGATCGAGACGCCGGGGCGCAGGCGGACGACGCTGGAATAGAACTCGTTGTAGCGCTCGCCGGGGCCGTAGGAAGCGGGCGGGAGGCCGAGGGGCACCCAGAGGTCGCGGCTGCGCGGCCAGTCGAAGTCGCTGCGCATGACGCCGATGATTTTGTAAGGCTGGCCGTCGAGGACGAGTGATTTGCCGACGGCATCATGCTGGCCGCCAAAGAGGCGCTGCCACGCGCTGTAGCTGAGCATAGCGACCCGGCTCGCGCCCTTCTGATCATCTTCCGAGGTGAAGGTGCGTCCGAGGATGGGTTGTG
Source organism: uncultured Acidobacteriaceae bacterium (assembly GCA_963836835.1). Lineage (GTDB taxonomy): Bacteria > Acidobacteriota > Terriglobia > Terriglobales > Acidobacteriaceae > KBS-83. The sequence goes on from CAWILE010000003.1 coordinate 113,124, forward strand.
CGCCGAAGGTCTGGAACCAGGGCCAGGTGACTTGCGCGGCGAGCAGGTGCACGGTGCGGCCGTCCTGCTGCGCGTTGAAGCTTTGCTCTTCGTACATGGCGGAGGAGGAGACGAGCGAGTGCAGCGACGCGGCGTCGGCCTGATCGGGCGCGGAGACGCCGATGCTGGGCAGGTTGAGCTGCGTGTAGCGCGCGTGGAAGGCGGCGAGGGCCGCGGGATCCTCGACGCCGGCGGGATGCAGAAGCACCCCCTGCACGACGCTGAAGATGGCGGTATTGGCGCCGATGCCGAGCGTGAGCGTGAGCACCGCGATGATGGTGAAGAGGGGAGCGTGAAGAAGGCGAAGCAGCGCCTGGCGGAGATGTGCGAGAAGCATGCGGACCCTCGATTGTCTCTAAGGGCTACGCAGGCGGCGCGCTTCGGGTTCAGAGAATTTCCAAGATCAGGGCCGCAAAAACTTCACGGATTATTCCGAGTCGCCACCTTCCGCGCGCTTTTTTGTTGCGAGCCGCCATGCGTATCCCAACTCTTCTGGTGGTACGCACGCGGTGTGGGGCGAGTTCGCAGTATTTCCGGGAGTGGGACGAAGGTCTACCTATTCGCCTTCGCTTTCGAGCATGCGGATGGCGTCCTGGTAGGTGAGCGTATTGCTGACCGGCTTGAAGCCGGTGCTGTCCTCGGTGGTCTGAAAGGTGACGCTGTGCAACATGAGGATCTTGCCGGTGAGATTGAGCTTGAGCTGGATGTTCTCCCAGTGGTTTTCGCCGACATCCTCCTGCTTCACCAGGATCGTGCCGCCTTTGTAGAGGCGGCCGATGACGCCCCAGCCGAAGTTGACGTCGGAGATGAGGTGAGCATCGAGTCGCGCGAGGCGCTTCTCGCGGCAGTCGATCCATAGCTCGCCGGCCATGCCGTGGTAGACCTGGGCTTCGCGATCGGGCGGAATGAATTTGTCATTCGGGGAGAAGGTGAACCGCCATGCAGGACCGCTGGGTCCCTGGACGATGTCTTGATAGGTGTAGATGAAGGCATCGGGGAGGAGGCGAACCATCTCGTTGGAGCGATTGCTGTCCTCCTGCTCCTTTTTGTGGCGGCGCGTCTGCAACTCCGGATGCGCGAGAAGGTTGTCGAGCCGCGTCCGCTCTGCCTTTGCGCGATCGGGAGTGAGCGGCTGATCGTTGACGGCGACGAGCCGCGCGATATCGCCGTCTTTGGTTTCGACGATGTCCTTGGTGGTGACGCCGGTCTCATCCTGCTTACGCAGCCGGAAGCGGAAGGGGTGCTGATGGTTTGACGAGTGCAGCTCGTTCCACGATGCCGCGCGGACGAGAACAATTGGATCTTCGGGAGGAGCCTGCGCATGGATGCGCCGTACGCAAATGACAATGAGAAGCGCGGGCAGAAGTATGTGAATGCGGCGAAACAGGGCGAATCCGTGCAAGCAACATCTCCTCGGAAAGAATGGCCGCATCTGCATCGACCGCCTCGTCGCGAGCATGCAGCGATTTCAGCCAAGGGTAGCAGCACGCGATAGTTTTCTCTTCTCCTTAGAGCCAAAGAGTGCGCGAAGAGTTGCGATGCCGATGAGGGTTGCGTATAGTTCGCTCAAGAACGAACGCCGCGAGCAATGCGGTGAGGCCTTTATTTGAGGAGATGCGAGCTATGGCGGCAGGCGAGTCCGGCGCGGCGGTAATCGGGAAGTCGGTGCAGATCCGGGGCGAGGTGAACGGCAGCGAGGATCTGATCGTGGACGGGGTGGTGGAAGGAACGATCACGCTCAATGACAGCCGCCTGACGATCGGTCAGAACGCGAAGGTATCGGCGAATGTATCGGCGCGCGACGTGGTGGTGGTGGGGACGCTGCAGGGCGATGTGCGCGCATCCGGCAAGGTGGAGCTGCGCCAGGGCTCGACGCTGACCGGCGACCTGACCGCGGCGCGGCTTTCGATTGAAGAGAACGCGAACTTCAAGGGCAAGGTCGACCTGGTGCAGAACGCAGCCAAGGCGCAGCAGTCGCAGCAGTCGCAGCAGAAGTAAACCAGTCGCAGCAGAGGCGCAGGGGGACGTCGATTTTCAGTGTTCAAGAACCCGTTCCAGAAATCCAGGGATGAAACGCAGTCAAGCTCGCCGACAGTGCTGACCGGGCCGCGCATCGCGCGCCACTCCAGCGGCTGGGCTAATTTGAAGAAGCAGCTATTGACCGAGAGCGGTCTGTACGTTCTGGACATCGGCCCGACGTCGCCTACCAACATCAACCTGCTGACCAATGCCGGCCACAGTGTTTACATGGCGGATCTGGTGCCGGAAGCGCAGAAGCCGGAGTGGATGAAAAAGCCGGCGGACGGCGGCGATCCGGTGTTCGACGTGGAAGGATTTCTCGAACACAACCTCGGCTTCACGGGGCGCGAATTCGATGCCGTGCTGCTGTGGACGACACTCGACTATCTGCCGGATGCGGTGGTGCAGCCGACGGTGGACCGCCTGCATAGCTGCATGAAGCCGGGCGGCAAGGTTCTAGCGCTGTTTCACAATAAGCAGACAGGCGACAACACAGCGTTCTGCCGCTATCACCTGAGCGAGACGGACGCGATCGACATGCAGGAGAGTGCGCGTTTTACGATCAAGCGCTCGTTCACGAATCGCAACATCGAGAAGACCTTCGAACGCTACGCGAACTGCAAGTTCTTCCTGGCGAAAGACAATTTGTACGAAGTGATCATCACCCGCTGATTGTGCCTGCCGGCTAAGCTGTCCGCGACCGCATGATATGGCGCCGACGTGTGTGTTGCTACACTCCTTCGCATGTATAGCGTGCGAGTCGTAGACGAAGCCGGGAACGGCAAGGATTATGAAGTAGAGTTCATTCCGCGCATTGGCGAGCGGATTGTTCTGGAATTCGGGACCAATCTCGATCCGCTTCGTCCGCACTATTTCCGCGTCAAAGACGTCGCCTTTCATCTGGACTTTAAGCCCGGGGATCAGATAGCGATCTTGATAGAAGAAGCGAATCCGCTTCCGTGGCCGAACGACTGATGCCAATCGAATTCAAGCGTTGACACGCGCGCTCAGGCCTCAGCGGTTCCATACCGCTGCGGCGGTTTGCGCGGCACGGCAGCGAGCGCGGAGACGGGGAAGAGCTGCGGCTCCGATTCACGCATCGACGGCGGGATACCGATGTCGCGGGTGAGGAGTTCATCGCGCGTGCGCTGGCCGAGGCCGTGCTTTTTGCAGGCGGCGCGGAGAAGATCGCGGCAGCGCTCGGCGTAGGCTTTGGGCACGAAGGCAGCGTTCTGGTAGCGGGTGCGGTACATCGGCTCGAGCGCGGGGAAGTGCTCGCGGATGAAGGCGAGATAGGTCTCCTTCGAGCAGGGCTTGAGGAAGAGCGGATTCGCATGGAGGAAGCAGGCGCGATGCTGCCGGGCGAGCTCGGCCATGCGGTTGAGCGCGGGTCCGGTGTCGGTGATGCCGGGCAGCAGCGGTGCGCACATGATGCCGACGCGGAGGCCGGCCTCGCGCAGGCGGCGCACGGTGGCGAAGCGGATGTCCGGTCGCGGCGCGCGGGGCTCGAGCAGACGGGCAAGCTCGGCATCGGGCGTCGTGATGGTCATGTGGATGGTGAGCTCGTTGGTGCGGGAGATTTCGCAGAGGTAGCGCAGGTCCCGTGCGATAAGCGCAGACTTGGTGACGATGCCGATGTGAAGGCCGCTCTGTTCGGCGAGCACCGCGAGGATGCTCTGGGTGACGCGGAGGCGGCGCTCGACGGGCTGATAAGGATCGGTGGCGGTGCCGATGGCGATCTCCTCGCCCGGGCGGACCTGGCGCAGCTCCTGGCGGAGCAGCCATGCGGCGTTGTCCTTTACGAAGATCTTGTGCTCGAAGTCGGCGGGGTCGCGCAGCTCCATGAACTCGTGGGTGTAGCGGGCGTAGCAGTAGCGGCAGGCGAATTCGCATCCGCGGTAGGGATTGATGGCCCAGGTGAAGCGCAGATTGCGCCTGGAGACGACGCGGTTGAGCAGGGAACGGACGGGGAGGGAGCGGAACTCGACCAGATGGCCTTGGTCGACGTCCGGTGCGGCGGCGGCCATGCGGGCGATGCCGGTGAAGGGCAGCGGCTCAGTATCGGGGAAGAGGGGGAGCGAGTTGGCCTGTAGCTTCGCCATTTGTTCGCCTCTGAATTGAGAGTAGTCCCAGCGGCGGAAGGCGTCAAGACGGAGAACTTGCGGACTGATAGAGTGGGCTGCCATGCGGCGGATTGTGCTTTCGTTACTGTGGCTTCTGGCGGCGCCTGCTTCTCTGAAACCTGCAGCGTGGATGCTGGGGCCGTTCTCGCGTCCGGAGAACGCGCAGCCGGTGATTACGGCGCGGCCGGAGCCGGTTTTTACCGATCCCATCCTGAAAAAACCGGTGCGCTGGGAAGCGCTGCATACGTTTAACCCGGCGGCGGTGGTACGAGACGGCAAGGTGTATATGCTGTACCGCGCGGAAGACGACAGCGGCACGATGCAGATCGGGATGCACACCTCGCGGCTGGGGCTAGCGGTGAGCGAGGACGGGCTGCGCTTTACGCGGGAGGCTGCGCCGGTTTTCTATCCGGCGAAGGACAGCGAGCAGGCGCGGGAGTGGCCGGGAGGGACGGAAGATCCGCGCATCGTGGAGGGTCCCGATGGCACTTATGTGATCACGTACACGCAGTGGAACCGCGCGACATATCGCGTGGGCATCGCGACCTCGCGCGATCTGCATAGGTGGACCAAGCGCGGGCCGGCATTCGGCATGAGGAAGTGGGCCGGGTTGAAGTACAAGTCGGCGGGAATCGTCACTGAGTGTGTGACGAAAGAGCGCTGCATCGCGACAAAGATCGACCGGCATTACTGGATGTACTGGGGCGAGGGCGAGATTCACCTGGCTACGTCGGATGACCTGGTGCATTGGACACCGGTCACCGACAAGAAGGGCGAGCCGAAGGTGCTGATGCAGGCGCGTGCGGGGAAGTTCGACAGCGGGTTGCCGGAAGTGGGGGCGCCGCCGGTGCTGACGAAAGATGGCATCGTGCTCCTGTTCAACGGAAAGAATGCGGACGGTACCGGGCATGATCCTGCGCTGGCTCCGGGGACATATTCGGTGGGGCAGGCACTGTTCGACGCGCATGATCCGGCAAAGCTGCTGGCGCGGACGGAGACGCCGTTCTTCGAGCCGCAGTTGTCCTGGGAGCAGAGCGGGCAATATGCGGCGGGAACGACATTCGCCGAAGGGCTGGTGTGGTTCCGCGATCGCTGGTTCCTGTATTACGGATGCGCGGATTCGCGGGTGGGCGTGGCGATGAGTCCGGTGACGGGTGGCCGGTAGAGCGAGCCTTCCAGAATGCCTGCGTGGCAGGCAAGACGGGCGCGGCGTTGCGTCAAGAAAAGCCGCGTATCGTGGATGCGGGCCAGGCGAATCGTTGGATGGTTCGCTCTAGAATCAGCCTTATGCAATCACTGGAAGGGAAGAACGCGCTGGTGACCGGAGCGGCGAAGCGCATCGGGCGGAGCCTGGCGCTCTCGCTGGCGCAGGCGGGCGCGAGTGTGGCAATCACCTATCGCAACTCCGAGGCAGAAGCACAGGCGACGGTGGACGTGATCGGTGAGTATGGGGTGAAAGCCGTCGCGGTCGAGTGCGATGTGAGCGATCCAGCGTCTGTGAGGCGCGCCGTGGATGCGGCGGTTCGTGAACTGGGCGGGCTCGATCTGCTGGTGAACAATGCCGGCAGGTTTGAGACCCTGCCGCTCGAGGCGATTACGCCGGAGCAGTGGGACACTATGCAGAACACGAACACGCGCGGGCCGTTCCTGATGGCTCAGGCGGCGCATGCAGAGTTGAAGCAGCGGCATGGGCGGATCATCAACATCGGCTCGCTGGGCGGCCAGCATCCCTGGTCGACGCATGGGCACTACTGCGTGTCGAAGGCGGCGCTGCACATGCTGACCAAGACGATGGCGAAGGCGTGGGCGCCGGAGATCACGGTGAACTGCGTGGCGCCGGGCATGATCGTAAATGGCGAGGTGGACCCGGCCTATGAACACTTCGCGGTGAAGACACCGATGCAGCGCAACGGCACGCCGGAAGACGTCGCAGCCGCGGTGCTTTTTTTTGCGAGCTGCCCGCGTTTTATTACCGGACAGGTGCTGGCCGTGGATGGCGGGCTAGGGCTGCAGTAGCCGCGGCTATCTCTCAAGTATCACTTTAACGTTGGCGGAATTGCGGCTTCCGGCGCCAGCGAGGCTTCCGGCGCCAGCAGAGCTTCCACGCGGGCGGCCTGGCGTTTGCGATTTCGCCAGTGACTCCGCGAGAGCAGCCGGCGCAGGTCGGTGGGCGGCTGCATGTAGGAGCGGACGAGGCGCGGCGCTTCCCAGGGAACATCGTGGTAGGCCTCGCGGACGTAGGGGCTTGCGGGATCGCGCTCCCATTCCTGGGGGAAGAGAGCGATGGTCTGCTCGGCCGTGACCGCGGGGCGGGGGCGGAGCGGGAAGCCGGTGACGGCGGCGAAGGCGGCGGCCGGCAAGTCGTGGCCCAGTCCAAGGGCGAGATGGGGGATCTGGGTGGCGCGGCAGTTTAATTCGAGCAGCCAGGGGATGTCGGTCTGCTCTTCGAGGATGAAGTCCAGACCGTAGAAGCCGGAGAGATTGAGCCGTGCGGCGAGGATCTCGGCGGTGCGGTCCATCTGTGGATTCGAGATGCGGCGGAGGACGGTGGACGGGCCGAATTCGTAACCGACGCTGATCACCTGCATGGTGAGACTGGCGAGCACCTGTCCGCGCCAGCAGAAGATGGCGCTGTTCACGTCTCCGCCGGGGACGGCACGCTGGACGCTAATGGCGGCGCGGCGACGGCGGAGAGACGGCTCGATCAGTGTGGGGTCGTGGCAGAGGGCCATGCGGCGGATGGCGCGCCCGAGCCCGGGTGCAGCGGCGAGCGCGTGGTAAGCGGACTCGGCTTCCTCGTAGTCGCAAATGCGCCGGACGCCGAGGCCGCCGAAGGTTGCATCGGCTTTGAGATAGGCGGGGAAGCCGTTGATGCTGAGCCAGTTTCGCAGCTCTTCGAGGCTTCCGATGCAGGCATTGAGCGGGACCGGCGCGCCGCCGGCGGCGGCTGCGTCGAGCACATAGGTTCGCTGGGTAAGGCGCTTTAAGGCGTCGGGCGGGCAGAGGGAGCGCTCGATGAGCGAGAGCACAGAGGCAAGGCCCGGCCGGGTGAGAGCGCGGTCGGCGAGCTGCTGCAGGTGAATGGTGGCGGGCTCGTCACAGGGAATGATGAGATCCGGAGCGGCGTCGAGGACGGCGGCTTCCATGGAGCGAACCGGCTGGGAGACGCGGTAAAGATAGCGCCGGTCGACAGCGCCGGTAAGCAGTAGCGCATGTCTCCGCGGGCCCCAGATGCTGACGCGAAAGCCGGCAGCGCGCAGGGCGAGGCCCAAGCGGGCACCCACAGGCCAAGGTTGGGTGGTGAGCAGCAGTACGTGAGGCTGCGCCCCAGATTCCGAGCAATCACACATAGCGATTCCGGCAGAACAAAACGGACAAGTACCACAGTTCAGCGGGGGCCCAGCCAGCGAAGGTGCTTCCATGATGCGCCGGGCGGGGGAAATAATCCATGTCTGTTTTCGTAGGGTTTCCCGACGAATGTAACCTACGCCGGGAACCTGCGTTACCACTGTTTGCGCAATTTACAGTACTTTTTCATTGTTTCCGAGTCACACTGGGCGTATCCCGGTCACTACCCAAGACCGGACTTCAAGGACAATCCAGCAAGATGCATCGCACCGAAATCGCCATTGTAGGTACCGGGCCATATGGGCTCTCCCTTGCCGCTCATCTGAAGAGCGCCGGGGTGCCGTTTCGCATTGTGGGCAAGGTAATGGAGACCTGGCGGGAGCAGATGCCGGCGGGCATGCTGCTGAAGAGCGACGGATTTGCCAGCAACCTCTCCGATCCACAAGGCAAGTACACGCTGGAACAGTACTGCGCGGAGAATTCGATTGCTTACGGCGCGAAACAAGTGCCGGTGCATCTTTCGACGTTCGCGGGCTATGGGCAGGAGTTTCAGCGGCGCGTCGTACCGCAGGTGGAAGATGCGCTACTGACGCGGCTGGATCGCGGCGACGGCGGCTTTCTGCTGACGCTCGATACGGGCGAGACGTTTGCAGCACGCAAGGTGGTTCTGGCGGTGGGGATCACGCATTATGCGTACGTTCCGCCGGTGCTGAACAGCCTTCCGAAAGAGGTGCTGCGTCATTCTTCGCAGGTGCCTCGCCCGGCGGAGTTCGCCGGCAAGGAGGTGGCGATCGTGGGTGGGGGAGCTTCGGCAATCGATCTGGCCGCGCTGCTGCATGAGGCGGGCGCGAAGGTGACGATCGCAAGCCGGCGTCCGCTGCGATTTCACAGCAAGGGGGTAGCCGGCAAGCGGCCCTTCCTGGCCAAACTGCGCGAGCCGAGCAGCGGCATCGGACCGGGATGGAAGATGAGGATGCTGACGGACCTGCCGCACTGCTACCGTTTTCTGCCGACAAAATTGCGCTTGCGGGGGCTGGCGCGCATTCTGGGGCCCTCTGCGGGGTGGCCGATGCGAGAACGCGTGGAGGGCAAGGTGGAGGCGCTCTCGGGCATTACGCCGAAGGGAGCGCGTGTTCGCGATGGTCGCGTGGCGCTGGATTTCGTGAGAGACCAGGGGGGGCTGACTCAGATCGAAGTGGACCAGGTGATTGCGGCTACCGGCTATCACGTCGACCTGCAGCGGCTGCCGTTTCTGCCCGAGTCGCTGCGGCGCGAGATTCGCGCAGTAAACCACATGCCGGAACTCTCTGGTCGATTCGAAAGCAGCGTGCGGGGGCTGTACTTTATTGGGGTCTCGTCGGCACTGTCGTTTGGGCCGGTGATGCGCTTTGCATTTGGAGCCGCGTATACGGCGAAGCGGCTGCGGCGGCACCTGGCGCGCGGCGCCGGACACAGCAAGGTCTACGAGGAAAAAGCGGCCGCCACGGTATGAGGGCGAACGGCCCGTTGAAGATGTGAAAGAGAAATGGGAGCCCGAGAGGGGCTCCCATTTGCTTTGCTTTCCATAAGGCAGAAATATGGGTTGCGCGTGAGCAGGACAAACGCGAACTCACACCGGGGAACCAAGACAGACAAAGGCAGAAACAAGGCAGATCAGGAGCTACAGAAGGAGTGCAGTGATACGAGCAGGAGAGGGGGAGTGGGAACTCTCATGCTGCCTTCCCAGAGACCGCAATTACGACAGGAGACCCGCACAACAGGGACCAAGGAACGAACAAAGGCATCCGGTACGTCAGAGGTTACGAAGCAGCGCGATCTTCACGGATAAGAGTGGGGAAGGCCACGACCTTCTCCCGCTCGAACAACCAAGCGACCTCGGAGTGCAGCGCGTCGGCGATGGCCTGGCGCAAGGCGTCTCCGGGTTCCCGGCTGCCGTTTACGATCCGGCTGAGATACGCCTCATGAATGCCAACCATCTTGGCAAGGCGGTTCTGGCGGATCCCAGTCTTATAAATCGTCAGCTTCAAATTCGGGTAAATTGATCTCTCGTCGAGCTTCACTTTTTACTCGCCTCGTTGGACTTCGCAGCGTTAAGGGGCCCTGCTGCGATGATCCCAAAAGTACAACCACTCCTAAGAACTTGCCAACGATGAAATGGTACCCATGTGGTCACCAGCCGGCCGCAGAGGTAATCGAACGGTTGATTCAATGTGGCTATTTATAAGAATCGAATGCTGGATTTGGACCATCGAGGCGGGGTTTCGGCGGTCATCGATGGGCCGGATCATGAGGACCGGGGGCTGGAAAAAGTTCAAAGGAGGGCGGCAAGTCCTTCCATCAGCGGCGCTTTCGGCGTGGGCGAATCGCAATGGGCGGCCATATGTAAATCCTTCACGGATATGGCTACGGCCCGTTCCATTTTGGACCGGAGCTTAGGGATGGCTGAGAACGAAGGCGATGATGGTGGGCCCGGACGAGGCGCCGGCTTCGACTGCCAGACCATCGAGAGCCTCGTTCGCGGCGGCGGGCGGCTCGTGGAGGGCTGCGGCTGCGATCTCCCGCGGGGTCGCATGCTGAAAGCAGAGCTCGCAGACGCCGTAGCCCTCACCAGTGGCGACCGGCGGACCGAAGGCGCGGCAGGTATGTGGCCGCGCGCTGTAGAGATCGCATGTACCGAATTCGGGATCCAGCGCCGGGCAGGGCTCATCATCGGCGAAGTCATCAAAGCCGCCAGATGGCTCCCCGTGCTCGTTGACTGTGAGAGCGCCGGACGTGGGATCGCCGGGGAAGTCGGGCGCGAGCCTGGACCATGAGTCCGTGGCGCGATGACGCACGCGGTGCGCGCGTTCGGGGTGGTCGCGGTCGAGCTCAGCCAGTCCCTGACGAAGCCGCAGAGCGTCCGCCGAACCGATGGCGAATGCGCCGATGCAGCATTGGGTGCAGCCGGCGCGACAGAGCAGATGCGGACCACTGCGGCGGGCGGCGTCGGAAAAGGCGCCATCCACGAGAGCAACGAAGGCGCGATCCTCTGCCAGGAAGCGCGCCTGCTTTGCCGTGTCGGCCATGGAGATATCGTAACGACAAACAGCGGTAGGCTGCGTTTGCCGCTGAGATTAGAGCGAGCCGGCGACTTTGTTGGCGTGCTTTGAAACCTTCCTGGCGATAGTGTCGGCCTGCGATGCCACGTCATCGGCAACGTCGCGGGCTCGGGAGTAGACCTTGGTTGCATGCTTGCTGAAGTCGTCCGCGGTATCCCGGAGATAATCGCCGGTGTCGTCGAACTTCCGCTTCCACTGTTTGCGGGTCTTTTCCCCCGTCCGTGGCGCATAGGCCAGGGCAACGGCGGCTCCTGCCGCCACGCCGATCGAAAAAACCGTCCAGTACTTGAATACGCTCATGCTGGAAATCCCTTCCGCTCCGAAACAGCGATTCTGCCGGAGCATGCCCGGTTCACGGGTCGTTGCAGGGTAAGAAGGGATGGAAGCGCGAGGGGTTGTGCAGCGGAGCTATTCAGGAAAGGCTGAATCCGGTTTGCCGCTTAACGGGTAGCGGGGCCGTCCTCGACGATGTGCCACGCGGAGGAGGCATTCCATGGACCCATGGGGAGACGCGATGGAAAAAGGGGCGCTGCGGTTCGCCGGCTGCGGTGAAAGAGGCTGCGGCGGACGTGGGATGTGTTCTGCAATTGCTGCATGATCGCGGGTGCAACGAGCGGCGATGCGGCGCGAAGCGCGTCGGGATCGAAGGAGGGCTGCTGGGGAACGGCGGAGAGGAAACCGGAGTGCTGCGGCGTGACCTGGAAGAGAAGCGGACTATGCGAGGGGAGGGGCTCCGCGTAGACAAAGCAGAGGGACATGAACAGCATGAAAGCAACGAGATAGATGAGAAAGCGAAAACGATAGGTCGCGTCCATGCTAAAAACCCTTGGCGGTCTCAAAGCGCCGTGTTGCCTTTGATGGTTCCTCTTATCTAAGGAGGTTCCTCCACAATCGGTTGGGGAAGAATCGCACTCAGGTTGTAGCGGGAGGATTTTCTGTTGTAGCCCAAATCGGAACTGCATCAGATTTGATGCAAGAGGCAGGCGTGGCGGCATATGGCGGATATATTGGCAAAGTGGTTATATCGATGGAGGTTACTCCTGAGGCGAAAGGACGGTAAGTCCTTAGCTGACATTGATATTTCGTTAAAAATGGGGTATCCTCATTGAGGATCGAAGAGTTATGGCACAAACCCCGTAGAGTGCCGCGGCCAGTAGTATGGCCGAGTCGAGATCCCAATTACTCTCCACGTTGAGGAATGACAACGCATGGCGAAGCGTCGCGGAAATCCGAACTGGGGTAAACCGGAGCCGATTGGCCCGGTGGTGCCCACCGTTACATCATTTGAGCAAGTCGTGAAGGAGTTCAAGCTGACCCCCGACCAGTACGTGCGGTCGACCCGTCTTCGGGAGTGGGCGCGGCGAAACAAGAACTCCAAATATATCCCTGAGGCCTTGCTTGAGGCCTGGGGCTTTGAGATCGAATCCACGCTTTAATCCGGGCACGAATTCGAAACAACGCCATCCTTCGGGGTGGCGTTTCTGTTTGCGCATTCGTGCGGGCGCACGCGGGGAAAAAGAAACTGGATGGCGTCCGTCAGCGCGGCTGCAACTCGATTGTCCCGTGGAGGTGGTCGCCGCCGCGCACATCCACCGACCTGCTCTCGAGCAGGAACGGCGCGAGCACCTGCGGGTTTGCCCACTCGAGTTCCCACCCGCGCTCGATCGCGACCAGACGATAATGGCCGGGAAGAATTCCGGCGAGCGTGAATGTGCCATCAGAATCGCTTTGGTCGCGGCGAAAGAGAATGTGATTTTCGCGCGAGTGATCGGGGACCAGCAAGACCATTGCAGCGCTCGCGGGACGGCCATTGTGCATCACGGCGCCATCGATCTGGCCATAGCTGTTTCCGACCAATATCTGCAGATGCGGTGTTGCGCCGGCTCTCACGGTAAGAACGCGACCGGTGAGCGGGGCTCCGGTGGCGGAGACGGTTGCGAGGTAATGGCGGTTGATCTGGCCGAGCACTTCATAGGCGCCGGGCGGCACGCTGATCGTGAACTCGCCTGCGTCATTCACGCGGCCGAAGAAGCCGCGATGGGAGTTGCTGACGACCAGCGCCATACCCGAATCTCGCGGCAGATCGCCCGCACTCGAGATCACTTTTCCGGTCACCGTCACTTCGTTGTTGTTTTCCGCGTCTTCTATTTGTGCGGAACCTTGACCGACGTCAGCGGAAAAATGAGAGGTTGTCTGATGATTGCCCGCTGTTGCCGTCAGGGCAACGTCGTAGTGTCCGGGAAGCAGGCCATCGATCTCCACTGCACCCGACCCATCCGGTGTCAGCGCGACGGGCACATCTTCCGGTTGGCCGAAGACCGAATGGCTCATCGAGACGCCATAGCCGCTCTTCATCGCGGCTTCCGACATGGGAATGTGCAGGTGCATCGCATGTTCCGCATGAAGGATGAAGTCGGCCTGCAGCCGGTCTCCACCTTTGAAGGGGATGGGTGTCGCTGCGTCGCTATCGGTCACGTCGGGGTAGTAGGTAGTGGGGTAGGCGACATCCAGGGCGGCAGCATCCGGAGCGGCGCCTGGAGCCGCGTGCTGTTGTATTGCATACCAGGGGCGGCCAGAGACAGACAGGAAGTATGCGCCGGGTTGGATGTCTGCAATTTCGTAAGCTCCCCGATCATCGGTCAGAGCGGCGGACTGTGCCTGCGTGCTGCGAATGCCATCGGTGTCCTGATCGCGAAAGAGTTTGACTTGCGCCTGGCGCACGGGCTCGCCCGCATCGTCCGTCACGGTGCCGGAAAGGATCGCGCCCGGCGTGAGCTCGAACAGCAGGCCTTCGGAGACGAGACCGGGGCCGACGGCGATGGCTGTCGAGTAGTTGTCGTGCTGCTCATAGGCCTGAGTAAGAAAGCCTTGCTTGCCTGCGGTCAGCCGGTACTTGGCGGGCTGAAGATGATCGAAGGAGAAGCGGCCATCTTCATCGGTCAGGAGTGTGTGTGACTCAAGCCCGCGGTTGATCTCCGTAATTTCCACGAAGCATCGGGAGAGCGCGGTCCCGCTACGCGCAGCAACAAGGCGCCCGCTGATGCGGTATCGCTGCGCCGCCTGGTCTGGAACAGCGGGTGAGGTGGCGGCAGGCTGTGCCAGCACCGGAGAGATGCAACAGGCCGCAAGCAACAAGGCCGCAAGCAACAAGGCCGCGAGCAACAAGGAGAACGGCGCCAGGCGGGTAGAGAGATGCGGTTGGCGGCGGCTCATCGCAACTGGGGCTCCTCGTCAACGATGTCCAGTTGCACATCCGCGCCCGCGCCCTGCGCAAGGTCGACGCGTTTTCCCACCGTCTCATAGCGGCGGAGGCTTTCGGGATCGCGAAACGCCAATTGCTCCGAGTGGCGCATTGCCAGCAACAGGTACTGTCCTGGGGGCAGGCCGTCCAAGGATGCCTTGCCGTCGGAGGATGTCGTGAACGTCTGCACATCGCGCGTCAGATTGTTCAGCGGGACGGCATAGATAAAGGCCGTAGCGGCGCCGCTTCCTTCCGACACGGAGACCTTCAATGAAGATGGGTTATCGCGGAGCACAACGCTGATCGCACAGCCAGCGGCGCTGCCAGTAATGACGAGCGGTTCACGGGTCAGGTCTGTGCCTCCGCAAAAGGCGGACGCGACATACCATGGCGGCTGCGTCTGTGCCTGCAACATATATTTGCCGGGCGGGAGATTGCGAATCAGCATTGGTCCGTCTGCCGCACCCCGATTTAAATGCATCGGATCGCCCGGACGCTCTGCGTAGTATGCGGTTGGGTAGCTATCGGATTCAGTGGACACAAGACCGATTCCTACGGATGGTGGTCCTTGTGCCGCCTGCCCATCCGCCGGACGAGAGACAAATTGGTTTGCTTCCTGCGGGTTTGGCGTTGTCGCAACCTTCTCTTCGGCGGTCTCCACACGGACGGAGGCCATAGGTTCCAGTGACAGTTGCAGATGATTGGCTTTCCCTTCCGTTACTGTCAGTGATCTGCTCGCGAAGAGGCGAACCGGATCGGCACCGGTTTCGCCGAGTTGATTTCCGCTATTGGGCGCCGTTTCGAAGCCCTCCACGCGCAATTCAAAGGTGCCGGAAGGCAGGAGGATGCGGAATTCACCGGTCTCCGGATTGCGCCGCAGCAATGGATTGATCTCCACTCCATCTACCGTGCGGACGCTGAAATTGCCCCAGCGATGCTCAGGTGCACCGCTCATGGCGATTGGAACCGGGTAGAGCGGCTCTAGGTGAGTGCTCAGATCAACCTCCAGGTGATCGCCGGCATGTATCTTGAGAGCGCCCGCTCCATTCGCTCCAAGGACGGGATAGGCCACCGGAACATATCCTGCGACAGCTTCTCCCTCGGGTGGCCCGTCCTGCTTGAACATGGTTTGGATGGCATACTCACCGGCCGGCAGTTCTGCGATGCGGAACTCTCCTTCCGCATTCGTTGTGGCGGAGCTGCGCGTTTGCCAATAATCGAGTCCGTTGCTCACGGCGAGCATTCGCAAGGAGACCGAAATACCTTCGAGGGGTTCGCCGCCGGATTCTGTCACATGGCCGGATACGATTGCTTCGGGGACAAGCCTGATCTCTACCGATTCGGATTGCCCGTCAGCGGGAGGCGACGACATGACTGCCGGAGTGAGGTCCTCAGGGAAGTAGCCTGGCTTGGTGGCAGAAGGAACGCCATAGCCATTGACTTCCGTGAGAACGAAATGGCCCTCGGTATCGGTGAGCGCCGCGCGAGGTCCAAACTGCACCAGAGCGTGCGAGACCGGTTGGCTGGTCAAGCTATTGATCACCACTCCGAAGATCGTCCGTGGTTTCAACGGCTCTGGTCCGGCGATAGCCTGACTCCAAACTGCCGACGACAAGCTCAGCCAGACACAAAGCATCGAAAGCGGCGTCAGCCTGCGTATGCACATTGCCCGGGTCCCGTTGGGAAGATTGACTCAGAGATCGCTACGAGGTTAGCCGCTGACGTGAACTCACGCCAGCGTGATGTTGAGTGCGGCGAACTTCGCCGGCGGCCAGGGGCAAGAACTAGTCCAATGGGGGCAGATCTACTGGAAGCGCGGAGGGGTGATTTGCAATCATTGGGGGCACTTTGCCGTGGAATCGCGGACAATCAACTCCGGCTGCAAAAGCTGCAAAGTATCAGAGGGCCCTGTATCGGAGCGGTCTGGACGTTTGCCTGTGGTCTGCTGTGCCTTGGGGGCATCGAGCGAGTTCAGGACCCATTCGGCTGCGAGGCTGCCCATCTGCTCCATCGGTTGTCGGATGGTGGTAAGCCCGGGCGTGCAGACGGCGGCGTGCGGCACATCATCGAAACCGATCACGGAGCAATCCTGGGGAACGCGGCGTACAGCCTGGTGCAGCGCGCGGATTGCTCCCAGCGCGGTCAGATCGTCGAAGGCCAGCACCGCGGTGAACTTCACCTTTTCCTCGAGCATCGCGGCGGTGAGTCGATAGCCTTCCTGGAATCCGGAGATTGGTTCGAGGGCCGGCGCGAGTTGGCGGACGCGGCGCGGAGCGAGCGAAAGGCCCGCATCAGAAGCGAAGCGCTGGATTCCCTGCCAGCGGCGCTCGCTATCGGAAAGTTCGGAGGGGCCGCGCAGCACCGCGATCTCCCGGTGACCGAGCTCGTACAGGTGTTGCGCAGCCGCGTACCCGCCGGCTTCGTTGTCCACCTGCAGGGACCGCACGCCGCTCGCGGTGAGGTCGCGTCCCACACCGATGGTCGGTGTCTGGTCTTTCACAAAGTCGGCAAGCGAATCGAACTCACCGAAGAGCCAGTTCGCAATCACGATCAGTCCTTCCACGCGACGTTCGAGCATCATCTTCATGTGGCTTTCGAACTGTCCGCGCTGGTTGTACGCGATCATGATGATGGGCAGATACGAAGTGGTATACAGCGCTTTCTCAATGCCCTGGAGGATGAGAGTGCAAAATGGATCCGAGATATCCGATACCATGACGCCGATGGTATGGCTGCGGCGGTTCCGCAGGGAGCGGGCGAAGGCATTCGGGCGATAGCCGAGTTGACTTGCGGCCTTACGAACACGTTCCTTGGTCGCACTCGCGACGTAACGGGAAAGCGGCGCCTCATTCAATACGATGGACACGGTAGAAACGGAGAAGCCACTGAGTCGAGCTACATCGGCGAGTGTGACCCGACTGGCTAATAGCTTCGGTTTCTGCACGCGACACACCTTTCAGCAATGAGATTAAAACATGATTATGCAAGCGTGCCTCGATGAGACTATCCAAGACCTCCGCACTGGTCCAACGCTGAAAAGGGAATTGAGATAGGTTTACGAATTATCCCGGTGCATCCTCCCATTCGGCGATCTCTTCCTGAGTGAGCGGCAAGGGCAGCACGCGGCCTTCGGCGGCGGACCGGAATGAAGTTTCCAGAATCGCCATCACGGCGATTGCGTCTTTCGCTGTGATCGCAGGCGAGAGGTGGTTTTGAATGGCGTCGTGGATGTCGACATAGTACTGCCGCTGATCTCCTTTAGGAGCCGGGATCTGTTCGCGTGCGCCAGTTCCGCCATGGATCAGCAGACCGGGTTCGGGATCGATGCCGAAAGCAGGATCGTTCGGGAGCATGCCTGCGACAAGCTGCGGCTCCTGCACATCGGCCCCGAACTTTAACCAGCTTGCCTGCGTGCCATGCAGCGCTGAACGCGGGCCGCCGCCGGCTACGAGGAGCGAAGAATGCAGGATGACGCGCAGCCGTTTCGCAGCGTAATTGAGCTGGACGTGAGCCCAGTCGTCCGTCTTGCCGCCGTCCCGCAATATGCCGAAGCTTGCGTTCACAGAGGTCGGCAATCCGAAAAGAAAGAGAGCCTGATCGATCATGTGCGGCCCGAGATCGAACCATAGTCCTGCTCCAGGTCCCGGGTCCTCGCGCCAGCGCTGACGCACGGCGGGGCGAAATCGATCCATGTGGCATTCGTAGTGCGACACCCTGCCCAACACGCCCGAATCAAGGACCGCTCTGCTGGCCAGGATCTCGCTATCCCAGCGACGATTGTGGAAGACGGAAAGCAGGCCGCCATGCTGCTCCGCAAGGCGACGGAGGCCGCGTGCCTCGTCCAGCGTGACGGTGAAGGGCTTGTCGATCACGACGTGTTTGCCGGCTTGCAGGGCCATGGCTCCCAGCGGGAAATGACTCTCGTTTGGAGTCGCGATCACGACCAGATCGACACCAGGATGAACCGCCAGTTCCGTCGCACTGCAGACTGCGGCGTCCGGCACTTCGGCCCGCACAACATCGGGCTTGCTGGAGGCGATATGCGTGAGCGCGAGCCCGGGAACGGATCGAATCAATGGCGCATGAAAGGTCTTTCCGGCATAGCCATAGCCGATCAAGCCAACGGGGATTGTCTGCTCAGGATCATTCATTGATTCCGAGATTAAGACAAGCACAAGGAAGTTGCGAATGCCGGTCCAGAAGTTGCGAGTACCGGTCCACCGGTAGTCATGAGCGCGGCCTGACCTTATGATGAAGACGCAACGGAACCGTTGCCCGGACCTATATTCCAACAAAGCAGGAGATGCAGAGGCATGAAAGAACACTCACACAGAATGGCGCTGTCTGTTTGTCTGGCCGGGCTTGTCGCCCTCTCGATGTCATGCAGTTGCTTCGCGCAGCATCGCGCGATCCGATTCCAGAAAGGCATGCCTTTCAGCGAAGGGTACATTGCCGGCAATACGCTCTATGTCGCCGGCCAGCAGGGACCGGATGCGCATGGCAAGGTGACCGGCACCGATATTACGCTGCAGACGACAAACGCTATTGCCGCCGTAGAGAAGGTGGTGAAAGAAGCCGGCTTCCAGATGACGGACATCGTTTCTGTGACCGTCTATGTGACCGATCTCAATGATGTCGAAAAGATGAATGAAGTCTACAAACGTCTTATGCCGGATCCGAAACCCGCGCGCGCAACCGTGCAGGTGGCCGGGCTGATTGGCGGAGCGAAGATCGAAATCTCCGCGATCGCTGTGAAGCACTGAAACGGTCTCCCGGATTTCACCCGTAGACCGCCGGCAGGAAAATGAAAGAAAGGAGAGCCGGAATTGAGAAAGTTCGTGATCGTCGTTCTGCTTGCCTGGTGGATGGCAAGCACGGCTCCAGCAGCGCTATCTCAAGTTGCGACTACGAAGGAACAGATCCTCTTCTACACCAAGGAATGGAAAGGCGAGCGCTCCACGGACGGCCGGCCAAAGGTTCCGGATGACTTACTCCAAAGGGCGCTGGATGTTTCCATTGAAGACGTGTGGGATTTTCTTGAAGAGCGCGGCTATCACTGCCAGTTCGAGGGCGGCTGGAAGGCGTTGCACATCGAGAAGCCGTTTGCGGGGCGGGCATTGACAGCGCAATATATGCCATCGCGGCCGGACATGGCTGATGCCATCAAGACTGAAGGAGAGAAAGAGCACCGCCAAAGCGGCACGAATAGTTGGCCGATTGCCGAGCTACGGCAAGGAGATGTGTATGTCGCGGACGGCTTCGGGAAGATCGTCGAAGGAACGCTAATCGGGTCGAACCTGGGCAGTGGCATTGCAGCTCATACGCACTCCGGCTTTGTCTTTGACGCCGGTATCCGAGACCAGGAAGAGAACCGCGAGATCGCGAACCTGAATGGTGTCTATCGCGGATATGATCCGTCGGCATGGGCAGATATGACGCTAACGGCGATCAATGCTCCGGTCCGCATCGGCCGCGCTGTCGTAGTGCCGGGAGACCTGGTGCTGGCCAAGAGCGATGGGGTGATTTTCATTCCGGCGATTCTGGCGGAGGAGGCGATCAGTTCGGCGGAGTTTACGAATCTGCAGGACGCATTCAATTTCGAATTGAATCGGACGGGAAAGAACGGCGGCGAATTCGAAGGAGGATGGACAGCGGCCAAGTATGACGCATTCGCAAAGTGGATCGATGCACATCCGGATCGGCTCAAGATGTCGCGGTCTGAATTTGACGCCCTGCTGAAAGAAAGGCGGCGGTGATAATTGCAAGAACGCGGCGGAAGACTCTTATCTGTTACGCACTGCCGCTTCGAGTAATGATGGCCTGCACTCCAACAGGGATTCGAGGCGTATCCCAGGAGTCTATGTTGCGCAGATCGGTGCACCGCATCCGGATCACACGATCTTCAGATGCCAGCCATAGCGTTCCGGCGTGATGTACGAGCGAGCGTGCGGCGTGTGGTATCCAGGCGTCCTGCTCGACCCGAAGGTGAGTGCCGCGGAGCGCCCAGAACTCCACGCGGCTGCCTTGTTTCTCTGTTCGCAACGTCAAGGCTCCAGGCTCGGACGGATGCGCGAGGAGCGCCTCAATCGGCGTTGCGGGCCCGGTGGTGTTCAGCAGATGGATGCCAACACCGTCTTGATTCTTCGGCATCGCGCGGACGGCATAGACGGACAGGGAAGAAGTGCGAGCGTTTGCCGCGACGATATGCGCGCCGTCGATGGTCCAGGCCGGCGAAGAATGGGAGAGTCCGAGAGGCGCAACGCAGCGTGCAAGCACGGCGATTCCGTCAGCCGACGGTTGCAGAAGTGTTATGCGCTCGCATGCGGGATCGGTGGCGATTGCATATGGTCGTTGCGGCGAGAATGCCAGCCCGTGAGGTGCTGGCAGCGAAGCTGTTCGTGAATTGAGCAAGGCGCCTGTTTCCTTGCGGGCAATTGCAGGCGACATGGGTATGCCGTCCATGCCAAGGCTGAAGGCATTCCACGCTCCTCCCATGGCTGCGGAGACGAGTAGATGCTTGCCGCAGTTCGAAGCTGCGAGCGATCGCGGCCCGATGGCCGAGAGAGACATCGGCGTCTGCGCCAGGAGCCGTAATGGGCGCGCACTGTATTCGACGGCGTACGTTTCGACAACGCCGCGCGGCAGATGCTCCCACGGGCTGCTGTCGCGCGCAACATAGAGCACGGGAAGCGTGGGATGGGAGGCAGACGCGGCAAGCGCGGCAATGGGGGTGCTGCCGACGAGCCGGCACGTATCGACAGTCAGGGCATAGGTGTGCACGTAGCCCGTTTGCGATGTGGGATCCGTCAAATGGAGAAAGGCCTGCGAGAAGAAAGCGGACAGGGCAGGACGCGAAAGGATCGACGGGGCGAGTGTCGAGGCCGCGGCTCCAGCAAGGAATCGCCTTCGACTCACAGGAGCGGAGATATACGTTTTTGCGTCCATGCCTAACTCACAAAGGGCGGATACTCATGGAGTGATGAAATATATTATTCGGGTCGTAAGTGTGCTTTACCTGCTGCAAGAACGGATAGAGTCCATTCTGCCCGTAATAAAGCTCAGGCCAGAACGGGTAGCGCAGCATATCGATATCCGGATAGTTCATATAGCAGCCCTCGTAAGCGTCGCCCCAGGGAGTTCCCTGGTGGCCGGCGTCAACGTGCGCGCCACTGTAGAGTGCGGTGTAGAACGCATCGAGCTCGCGCAGGTGTTGTGCGTCCTGTGACGGGTTGTGCCAATAACATTGCCACTGCAGCTTCATGATGGAGCTGCGCTGGGCGATTGCGGTTTCATCGGCAAGGCCGGACCGGTTTACAGCGCCTCCGTAAGAATCGACGGCGATCACCGAGGATCGAGCCGTCATGCTGTTTCCGGAATAGAAGCGATAAATGGTTTGGGCTTCCGCGGGCACGAAGTTGCGCTTCATATAGGCGGACTTATATTTTGCGCGCTCTCCTCTGCCTCCACTGCGGTCGCCGGTAGCCGCAGCCAGCCAGCTTATGCGCTCGAAGTCAACATTGCCCGGGTGGGCAGCGCGCCTTGCAGAGCTACTCTCCATACCTCGTGTACGGGAGGCCGGCTGGTACTTATCGAACCTTGCCAGAAACTCGTGCAATACGGAAAGGTCCTTGGCGGCGCCGTCAGGCTGGCAGAACTGCAGGTACATACCGAGGTGACCCTCGGGCCCTCGCGCGCCGATATCCAGGATCGTGAACAGGCCCCAGGTATCAGGATTGCGTCCGCGAGTCGCCCAGTAGTCTCCATAGCTCATCAAGAGCGAAACAAACGTGTCCTCACTCATCGTCTCCCAGGGAAACTGAATGAAAGTCTGGATAACCTCGCTCGGAGCCTGGGGCAATTGTTCGAAGTAGAACGCGGTGATGATGCCGAATCCTGCTGTGCCCGCGCCGCGGCACGCACGGAAGAGATCGGCATCGTGCTTGCGATCGATGTGACGCTCCGTGACGTGGCCTAACGAATCCACGGTGAGAATGTCGATGGCCGACAACCAATCGGAGCTGAGACCGAACAGACGCGATAGTACGCCGTAGCCTCCACCGGCGATATGTCCGCCGGCGCCGACGGTATAACACGTGCCCCCGGGTAATGTAACTCCGTTTCGTTTATAGAGAGATTGATAGATATCTCCGAGGACGGCACCCGGCAAAACGCGGTATGGTGGCCCCGGATCCCGCGCTTCAGAATCAAGCAACGATAAATCGAGCAGCACGCCGCCGGGATTGTTCACGGTGAAGTTCTCATAGCAGTGGCCGCCTGAGCGCACCGTTGGGCGCAGCCCCTGCGAAATCGTATCCTGCAGCGCCTGCTTGACCTGGGCCGGTGTTGTGCAGACCACGATACGCGCGGGGGCGGCGGACGCAATCTCCGGAAACCGGAGATTGTGTCCGGGCAGCAATGCCTGGTATCGCGGGTCATTCCGATCTATCGAGGCGCCCACCAAGGAATCCATTCAGAGGAGATGAGGAGCTACTGCTGCTGCATTCGTGATCGCGCAATCTGTGTGCATTCCGCACGCTACATCTGGTGGACTGGCGGCGCCGGGGGCGGAGGATAATCCATCTTCTTCTCATCGCGTGGTCAATGTCGTCCAGTGACCCGCCAGCCGGTAATCGCTCGTCGCGGGACCGTTCCACGGGTCGGAGCTGATTCCGTTCAGGTCATATACAACTCTGCCGGCGCGGACTGTGAGCTGGCAGACCAGCTTACGATCGCCATCTTTACGACGGTTATACATATCGACAAAGCCAAACTTACCGCGCTCCACACTGAACACCGCGATATCTCCCGGGGCTCCTACGGAGAGGTTGCCTAACTCGTCGTGGCGAATCTCATGGGCAGGCGCTTCGGTCATCTCTTCGAATACCTGTGGCACGTTCTGTCCAAGGGACAACATTTTATCCGCCACGTTCAATATGTCCTTCATGCCGGCATTCATACTGGTGATGTGCAGATCAGTAGAGATGGAATCCGGTTGAAACCCATCTTGCATGAGCGGCGTGGCGACGGACCAGTTGAAGCTGCCGCCACCATGGCCGACATCAAAATAGATTCCGCGTTTGCGGCCCACAAGCATGGCCTGGCTCGGTCCTTTTGTCTGGGGATCCTGTTCGCCGCGAAGACCTGAGTACATGTGCGTATAGATATCACCCGAGCGCAAAATCTGCGACAGCAATGTGAGCAACGGGCGCTCGGTACCGTTCGCGCCGAAGTCGATCATCACGGGCCGATTTGCCAGATTGCCCGCGAGCACCGCCTGCTCGAATGGCTTCCAGCCGCGGCCGGAATAATGGGCGCTCTTTATGCCCACCAGGATGTCGGGATACTTCTCCAGCATGGTGGCGGTGGCATGGCCGTCCATATCGTCATTGTTGTTTTCATACAAGGGACCGCGCATGCCCGCGCCCACGATGTTGAGAAAGGCGAGCACCCGCGTATCGGAGCGGTCGATGATGCGCTGCTTGAAGTCTTCAAAATTGCGCCATCCGGAGCTGCCGGCATCGACGACGGTGGTCACTCCATTGCGAAAGGTAAAGCCGTCCGGATAGACGCTATTGTCACCGGCGTAAGAGCCCTTTTCCCCTGTTCCGGCGTACACATGCACATGCATGTCGACCAGGCCGGGAGTGAGATAGAGGCCGTGAAGCTGGACGACTTTGATTGTGTCTGTGGTTGGGATATGCGGCGCCACATCTATGATCCTGCCGTTCTTGATGGCGATATCCATGACGCCGTCGCGATGGTTCTTCGGATCCAATACATGCCCGCCGGCGAGAATGAGGTCGTATTTGTAAGGGCTGTAGGGAAGCGAAGAGAGCGGCGGCAGCGTGGGCAAGGGCGGAAGAGGAATTGGCAATCTGAGCGGCTGCTGCGCGATTGCTGCTGCGGTAGAAAGCATGCTGCCGAAAATGAGCGACGCAACAGGAAGACTAAGCCGGCCAACCAGGGGCATGTAGGGTCCTTAGTGCTTTGAACGATATTTATCCGCAGACTGTGATTGCAACCGTATCGACGGCTGTGTGAAGCATCAGCAGTGTAACTGAATTCTGCGGCCGCATTGCTCTCGACAAGCATAGAACTGGCGCGAAACCGACCTTCCTCATAGCATGTGAGAACATCCGTGGACGGAGATCGAAGTGAGCCGTACAAGCCTGCAAGCATCTCGCCATGAGGGAGGAATCGCGATCACCAGATCGCCACGCTGGTTCCGCGTGCGTTATCTTCTTGCGTTCTGGCTGTTCGTCCTCAGCGGGGTGGCGTTCCTGGATCGCACCAATATCGCGATCGCGGGTCTTCAACTCAGCCGTGAGTATGGCCTTAACAACCAGAGGCTGGGCGGCGTTTTCAGCGCGTTCCTGATCGGATACGCGATCTGCCAGGTGCCGGCGGGGTGGCTGGCCACGCGATGGGGACCGCGGCGGACTTTGACGATGGGGGCGATCTGGTGGGGCGTGACAACGGCATGCACTGCGGCGCTCCCGTCGACCATTGCTTATGCCGTGGGCTGGCTGATTGGTATTCGATTTCTGCTGGGAGCGGGCGAGGCGGTGATCTACCCGGCGGCAAATCAATTTGTGGCACAGTGGGTTCCCTTTCGCGAGCGCGGGTTCATCAACGGATTGATCTTTGCCGGTGTAGGCGCGGGCAGCGGGCTTACACCGCCGCTCTTAAACTGGCTGATCGCGCATCATGGGTGGCGGGCTGCGTTCTGGTTCAGTGCCGGCGTTGGTATCGCGGTAGGCATTGTGTGGTGGTGCCTGTCGCGCGACTTTCCCGGCGACCATCCCTATGTGCGTGATCAGGAGCTGGCGGAGATCCGGGACCTGACGGCCGGCTCCCCCTCTGAGCTGCACCAGATTGCAAACTCCGAGCAAGAATCCCCAGCAAGGAGACGCATTTCTTTTGCAAGGCTTTTTCAGAGGCGCGATCTGGCCGCACTCATGGTCGCTTACTTCAGCTTTGGTTATATTGCATGGATTTTCTTTAGCTGGTTTTTTCTTTATCTGACGAAGGTGCGCGGGCTGAATCTGAAGACAAGCGCACTGTTTACCATGCTGCCGTTCCTTTCGATGACGATCTGTTGTCTAGCCGGCGGCGTCCTCAGCGACTGGATCACCCTTCGCTGGGGGCTTCGCGCAGGCCGCTGCGGCCTGGCTTCGGTCTCGCTCCTGGGAACCGCGGTGTTTCTCGTACTGGGCTCGCAGGCAGCCAGTGCCGGCGCGGCCGGCCTGATCCTTGCCGCCGGGGCGGGCGCTCTCTATCTCTCGCAGAGTTCGTTCTGGTCGGTGTCGGTTGATCTGGCGGGACAGTCCTCCGGACTCTTTTCGAGCATCATGAATATGGGCGCCCAAATCGGCGGGGCCGTGACGGCATCGCTCACGCCGTGGATTGCGCAGCGCGCCGGCTGGACGAGTTCGTTTGGCCTGGCAGCGCTGCTCGCCGTACTTGCAGCGGTGAGTTGGCTATTCGTTCATCCTGAAAAACCGCTGCAGGTTGAAACCGGCCGGAGTGACTGAACCCGGAACCGATGCCGTCCATTTTGCGCGTTGCATTGTAGACTGCTACCGCTGAACTTATCGCAGTCCATCTTTGAGATGAAGCGAGGAATTCGGTGAGAAACAGACGAAGGACAGGACTTCTGCTGACCATCTGCATTGCGGCCGCAAGCGTCATCGGCGTGGCGAGCTGGGCCGACACTCCGATGACGGCGGCTGACTACAAGGCGCATCCGCAGCAGATGCTGGATGCGTATCGTCACGTGGAGGCCGCGTCAGTTTCCGACGCGACCGAGCAGCTTCTTCATGAAAAACGGTACATGTCGCATCGCATGCAGGCGATCTTTCCTACCAAGTTTGCGGGCACGGCTGTTACGGTCCTGCTCAAGCCGGAAGAGAATCACGATTCCAACGCGCTTACCGGAATGCTCAAGGCGATTGATAGCGGCGGGAGCGGGTCCGTTTATGTAATGACCGTGGAAGGTGGCGCTGATATCGCCGGGATGGGCGGCCTGATGGGAACTGCGATGTCGGCGCGCGGCTACGCCGGAGCGGTGATTGACGGCGGTGTCCGCGATATTCCGCAGTTGAAGCGAGTCCAGTTTCCCGTGTATGCGCTCGGGCCTGTGCCTTCCACATCCGTAGGGCACTACCGTTTTGCCGGAGCGAATATACCGATCGTGTGCGATGGTGTGTCTGTCGAAGCGGGAGATGTTATCGTCGCAGACCAGGACGGAGTGGTTGTCGTTCCGAAGGCGAACGCGGCCGACGTGCTGATCAAGGCGCAGGCGCTCGACAATTCCGAGCATTCGATGTATCCGTTCATCGAGAAGTATCGCTCGATTGTGGAAGCGGTAGAGAAGTTCGGCAGGATTTGAGTGCTTACGGGAAGCGAGGCGAAGAGATTGAAGCGGCGCGCTCTTTGCACGGAAGAGAAGATGGCGGCAGACGGCGAGAATGGCATGGCAATCTCCCGCCGCAAATTTCTGGGATATGGCCCGGCTGCTGCCGTGGGCGCGGCGATGCCCCTCCGGGCGTCCGCGACAACGGAACCAGCCGTCGAGGATTATTACGCGAAGCTGGGCGTGCAGCCAATCATCAATGCAGCGGGCACCTATACCTTCCTGACGGCGGCTGTTATGCCCGCTTCTGTGCGCCGGGCTGTCGATCGGGCGGCCTATCGTCCAGTGAGGCTGAAGGATCTGCAAACGGCTGCGGGCGAGTATCTTGCGCGCCGGCTTCGCTGCGAGGCGGCGCTTGTCACTTCCGGAGCGTCCGCGGCGCTTACGCTGGCGACCGCGGCCTGCATTGCGAAGGCGAACGCGCTGCCGCCGGAGGCAATCCCGGCCAAGGTTCCAGGGCATAAGAACGAAGTGGTGGTGCAGAAGGCGCATCGCTACGAATATGACCATGCCATGCAGCTATGCAACGTGACGATCCGGGAAGTTGTCACTGCTGACGACTACCGCCGTTCGCTCAGCGACCGAACTATGATGACGAACTTCTTCAACGCAGCCGAGAGCGGCGAGATCGGCCGCGAAGAGTGGCTGCGCATTGCACATGAGCATGGCGTGCCATGTCACCTGGATGCGGCTGCGGATGTTCCGCCCATCAGCAATCTCTGGAACTATACCGGCATGGGCTTTGACCTCGTGTGCTTTTCCGGCGGCAAGGGCATTCGCGGGCCGCAAAACGCAGGGCTGCTGCTGGGCCGCAAGGATCTGATAGACCTTGCCGCACAGAATGACAATCCGAACAGCGATGCTGTCGGACGCGGCATGAAGGTGGCCAAGGAACAGATCGTTGGCATGGTGGCGGCGGTCGACTGGTTGCTCGAGCAAAGCGACGAAAAGCTGGAAGCCGAGTATCTACGACGCACAGCGGTGATACAGCAGGCGCTCGCATCGGTACCGTCTGTGAAGACCCGCGTCTTCACACCTCCGATCGCCAATCGCGTGCCGCACCTCATCATCGATATCGACCCAAAGCAGCTTGGAGTCACGCCGCTGCAGGTTGCCGAAGAATTGCGTAAGGGCACGCCTTCGATTGAATTGAATCCCGCCACCGGAACGGATGGTCGAGGGCTTACCGGCACATCGAACTCCATCGTTCTCTCCACATGGATGCTGCAAGAAGGAGAGGAAGATATCGTGGCAACGAGGCTGCGCGGCGTTTTGATGAAAGCACGCATGCCTCATGCTGTCAGCTAGTGCATTTCAAAAGAAGCGAGGAGATGGAATGGGAAAGCAGACACGGCGGTCAATGCTGAAAGGCGCGGCGATTGCGGCGGGCGCGGCAACTATGGCGGCGGCGGAAGCAGTCGCACAAAAGCCCGCGAAGCTGGAAAAGAAAGCGTACGGATATGGCGCGAACCGGAAAGCCGGTGAGGCGCCCCCGCTCTTCAATGCCGCAGTGTCCTATGGAAACCTGGTGTTTCTTGCCGGAGTGGGCTATCACAAGCCGGGAACGATTCAGGTGGCGACCAAGGCTGTGCTGGACGAGATTGAGCAGAATCTGAAGTCAGCCGGTTCATCCATGGACAAGGTGCTGAAGGTAAGTGTTTTTCTGAACGACCTGAAGGACTATGCAGGCATGAATGAGGCATTCAAAGGACGATTCGGCGATACGCCGCCGGTGCGCACAACCGTGGCTCCGGCAGGCGGCGTTCCAGGCAACTCCCTCGTCGAGATCGATGTGATTGCTTATATCTGAACGCTGATGGCGCTCATGCAGGCCTGCGTGTAGTCCAACATTTGGTGAAAGGGAGAACTATGCGGCCGTTCGGCCAACAAACACAGATCACACGTCGCAGGATGCTGCAGGCATCGGGGGCGCTTTCCGCCTTCGGTCTTGCCACTACTGCGATCCCCGCGGCGGCTGCACTGCCTCTGTCTGCCGCAGGCGGCGAGGGCTTTCAGGCTCCGGCAGGCTTCCCGCAGATCAATGGACATGAAAAGCAGAACCTGTTCACCGAGATCGGCGTGCGACCGATCCTGAATGCGCGCGGCACATACACCATCATCACGGGATCCTGCTCGCTTCCGGAAGTAAAACGCGCCATGTATGAGGCGTCGTTTTACTTTGTTGAACTGGACGAGCTGATGGCAGCCGTCGGAAAGGAGATTGCTTCCCTGATGGGCGCGCCCAGTGCCGTCGTGACCACCGGCTGCGAGGCGGCCATCGCGTTGGCCACTGTGGCCTGCATTGCAGGTGCAGACATTGAAAAGTGCCAGGCTCTTCCTTATGTTCGCGAGAAGGCAAAGGTGATCATTCCGAAACACTCGCGCAATCCTTACGACTTTGGAGTTCGAACGACGGGAGCTGAAGTTGTCGAAGTTGAGACAGCGGAACAACTCGAGAACTCACTGACGGCGCAGGTTGCGATGGTCTACGTGATGTCGAGTCCGGCAGCCGCAAAGGGGCCGCTATCGATTGCGAATATCTGTCGCATTGCTGCCGCAAAGGAGGTGCCGGTATTTGTAGATGCGGCAGCGGAAGAGCCTTTGTCGCCGAATATCCACCTGCAAGCGGGCGCGACGCTCGTCGGTTATTCAGGAGGTAAGTGCATGCGTGGCCCGCAGGCTGCGGGCGTTCTGCTTGGAAGACCCGATCTGATTCAGGCAGTGTGGTTTCAAGCGGCGCCGCACCACAATTACGGGCGTGGTTACAAGGTCGGCAAGGAAGAGATCATGGGCATGCTTGCCGCCGTGAGGCAGTGGTACAAGCGCGATCATGAGGCTGAGTGGAAGGAGTGGCAGAGCTGGCTGGATATCATTGCCAACCGCGTGAAGAGCCTTCCCTCTGTAGCGACAGAGATACTTCAGCCTGAGGATCTCTCGAATCGCAGTCCGCAGTTGCGGCTCCATTGGAATGCAGATGCGCTGAAGATCACGGGCAAGGAACTGGAAGCGCAATTGGATGCAGGCACGCCGCGAATCTTAGTGGGCGAGAGCATAGGGACGAGACCCGATCACATGGCCAGTTCCACGACCATCATGCCGTACATGATGGCGCCGGGAGAAGCAGAGATTGTGGCTGACGCAATCTACGAGGGATTGTCAAAGCCGCGCAGTTACCAGAACCCGGTAGTTCCAATGGGAGAAACCGCACAGTTGAGCGGTACATGGGTGGTCCTCGTTGACTACTTATGCGGAACTGGGACGCAGCGGTTCGAACTGAAACAAACGAGGGATGAGATCGCGGGCGCACTCTATGGCGAGATCTACAGATCTGCTCTGAGCGGAAAGGTGCAAGCTAATCACATAAAGTTGAAGGGCACAATGCAGACCAGCGGATATGAGGTGCATTGGACTTTTCAAGGCACTGCGACAGGCGATCGGATGGCCGGCACTGCGGATATGGGGGAATACGGCAGCGTGCCATGGAAGGCATTCCGTGTGCAGTAGACGAGAAGAGGGTGTGGCTGCTTATGGAATGGGTTCAACTTTTCTTCATCGCCGGGTCGTCTTCAATAGGCTGCAAATAGTTCCGCGAGCGTAGCAGACTGGGTTCCGTGTCGATTGCGGGCTGTTGCATGCGTTGCAGACTGGAGCGGGCGATGCGTGAAATCAGCAAACAGAGCGCAAAGAAGGCCGCGCCACCAAGCAGCAGAGAAAGGGTGTGCATCCGGCTTGATGGATGACTCAGTATGGAACGAAAGTTGAAGTGGCCGAAGTATGCAACATTCAGCAACGATCCCGCGTAGACGTAAAGGATTGTTCCAGGAAGCATCCCGAGCCAGGAACCGGCAACGTAATCTCGCAGCCGAACGCTGGTCAATCCGAGGCCCATGTTGAGATAGGCAAAGGGTATGAAGACGGGCTGCAATCGCATTAACAGCACCATTTTGAATCCATGGTCAGCTATGCTCTGATCCAGGGAACGAAGGACGGCATACTTCTTTGGGCGGCGGGCAAGCCAATCGCCTGCAACATATCGCGCAAGCAGAAACGCAATGGATGCCGCGGCGGTACTTGCGATTGAGACAATTGCTGAGCCGAGCACGGTTCCATAGAGAAATCCCGCGCCAAGCGTAAACGGAGTTCCTGGAAACAGCAGGACCGTCGCGACGATGTCGAGCGCACCATACAGCATGATTCCAGCGTCGCCTTTGCGTTGAAACCATCCTGTGACCGCCACGGCATATGAGCCCAGAGAAGGGTCGAGAATAACAGCCAAGGCAACCGCGCATAGCGACAGAAAGAACACGACGAGCAGCACCTTACGCATAAACCGCTGCACCGATCTCTCTTCCGTCTAGAACGCTGATCACGGAGGCTGCGATGAAATCGCACTCCGATAAGGACAAATGCGGAGATGTAGAGAGATAGAAACCGCTGGCCGAAAGCTTCTCTGCAACCGGCAGAGCGGGAGGCGACTCACGGCCCAGCGAGGACCAGTATGGCTGCAGGCATTGGGGGGCGAAGAGCGGGCGGGTTTCAATGCCTAGATTCGCAAGATCAGTGATCACCACGTCCCGATCACGCCCGGGAAGCACCAATGGGAAGCAGAATGGCACTGCGAGTAGTTCCGCCGGAGATACCGGCAGCGCTATATCGCCTCTGGTAGCGAAACGACTGTAAAGAAGAGCGTAGCGCTCACGCCGCGCCGCGATCAGTTCAGGGATGCGCCGGAGTTGTTCTACTCCGAGCGCCGCCAGTAAATTGGGCATCTTCCAGTTGAGGCCATAGGCGACGTGGTGGAATGGTCTGTCCTGGCCATGATTGCGCAGCAGGCGCGCACGCGCGGCCAACTCGGGAGAGCGCGCCCAAACCATTCCGCCCTCGCCGGTCGTGATCAATTTGTTGCCGTAAAAAGAGAAGGTCGAGATATCTCCAAAGGTACCCGCTAATGTACCTTGCCAGCGCGCTGCAAAGGATTGAGAACAATCTTCAACAAGCAGCAGCTTGTTGTTCCGGCAAAACTCCGTAAGCTGCGCCATGTCCGGCGTCGCGCCATAAAGGTGAGCGACGACAATGGCCCTCGTGCGCTCGTGTATGGCGTTGCGAATCGACGCGAGGCTTACCTGCCATGTATCTGGATCATGGTCCGCGAAATCGATCGTGCATCCTGCTGAAAGCAAAGCATTAGCCGTGGCCTGGCAACTCATTGCTCCAGTAACGACGTGCTCTCCAGCAAGGCCGATGCTCCGAACCGCGAGTTCAAGCGCGGCAGTTCCATTAACAGCGGAGATCGCCTCGCCACCTCCCATAAGCTCTGCGAAGCCATTCTCAAAGGCTGCGATGGAGTCTCCCCGGGAGACTTCATTTGCCATAATTGCTCGTGCCACTGCTGCGGCTTCGGCTTCTCCGACCATCGGCTTCGCAATTGGGAAACGCATCGTGCTGAGGAATCAGATTGAGATTGAAAATGACGAAAACAAGGATATCCTTGATTGCTCAGGAGCAGGGACAAAGATGATCGTTCGCGAGGTGCCGGTCTATGCTCCCTGGATATCCGCCGAAGACGCGGAGGAAGTAAAGCGGGTCGCCCTGACAGGGTGGGTCTCGTCTTCTGGTCCTGATGTTCTGAGCTTCGAAAGAGAATTTGCCTCCGCCATCGGAGTCCAGCAGGCGATCTCCTGCTCCAGCGGCACGACTGCGCTGCATCTTGGCCTGAAGGCGGCTGGAATAGGGCCGGGCGACGAGGTTATCGTTCCGGATCTGACCTTTGTGGCCACTGCGTCTATGGTGGTTGCATGTGGCGCCACGCCGGTATTTGCGGATGTATCGGCTGAGGATTGGAATCTGTCGCCAGAAAGTGTTCGTCGCTGCGTCAGCCCACGCACCCGCGCTGTTGTGGCTGTCCATCTTTACGGAAATCCTGCGGATTGTGACGGAGTGGCAAAAGCGGCGCCCGGCGCCCTGATCGTGGAAGACGTCGCGCAGTCGTGCGGCGCCTCGAGAGACAACGTCAAGGCCGGCGCTTTTGGGGCCTTTGGGTGTTTCTCTTTCTTCGGAAATAAAGTCATCACCACCGGCGAAGGCGGCATGGTCACGACCAACGACATGGATCTGGCAGCAAGAATGCATTCCCTGCGTGGTCATTCGATGGCAGCCGATCGCCGGTACTATCATCCAGAACTCGGATTCAACTACCGCATGACTGGCCTTCAGGCCGCCATGGGACGTTCTCAGCTCAGGCGACTCAGCGAAATTCTTCTTCGCAAGAAAAGGATCGCAAATCTATATGCGGAGCGGCTCGCCGGGCTTCCGGAACTCCGTCTGCATCCGTCCGGTAGCGAATCTGCGCAGAGTATCTTCTGGATGTATTCGATCCTCGCCCCATCGCAAACGGTACGTGACGACCTGATGCGCAAATTGCAGATGCGGGGAATCGACACTCGACCCTTCTTCCATCCCATGTCCAGTTTGCCGCCATTTGCCGGCTGCAAGGTCGATACTCCGGTGAGCTATGAACTTTCGGAACGAGGGCTGAATCTACCCTCCGGGCCTTTACTCACCGAGAGTGAGATCGACTTTATCGCGGAGGCAGTGCGTGAAGCGCTGGGCCGCTCCGGCCGTCCGAAGCTCGCTGCTGTTACCGTTTTGCCGCGGGCCATCGAGGCGCCTAGAGTTTCAAAGCCAAAAGTAAAGAGTCTCCCCACTCGTAGAAGAAGAGCCGCACTCCGCGCGCAAATTTGATCTTCGTCTCTCCCCGGCGACGAAAGACATATTTGGCAGGCAGCTCGATAAGTGGCTGTCCGGCCTTGCGAGCCAGCGCCACCAAAGCAAGACAGTACAGGATGCGATCGAATGGCCGAATGCCGATCGCGGTTCCCAAGGCCAGGAGGCGATTGAGAGCCTCCCTCCGAATTGCCATGTATCCATTGGTGTGGTCGCGGACTCCGGAACGAAGCACTAGACTGTGCCAGAGATTTACAGTCCTGGTGGGCGCCCATCGGTACCACAAGGTGTCGAGATCTCCACGGCGAAGAAATCTGGATCCGAGCACAAAGAGGTCGCGATCCGCTGCCCCAAGAAGTTGCGGCAGCATCTCGGGCGGGTGAGAGAAGTCCGCATCCATCGTGCACACGACAGCGCCTTTGGAATGCTCGATGCCGCAGAGATAGGCGGATCCGATTCCTTGCGCATCCGGCCGCACGATGAGCTTTACGTGAGGATTGCTCGCGCAGCATTCGCGCACCAGAGCCGCGGTGCCGTCCGCTGAATTGTCGTCGACAACGATAATTTCGAAGGGCCTGTTCATCGCGCGAAGCTGCACGCTGATGGCATCCACCAGCTCCCGGATATTTTCCGCTTCATTCAGGGTTGCGGTAACGACTGAATAGGCGATGTCCTCTCCTTGACCGGAGAGGGGCAGAGGCGGGCATGCAGTTTCAGGATCGAGGATCTTCAAAGTGCTCGCGATGACGATGTGGTATCGGGTGCAAGTCCCGGGCGCTCCTGGTTGATGCGCGATCGGCTGCGCGTGGTTTCGGCGAATACTCGCAGGTAGTCTCCGACTATGTGCCTGAGCGAGACCTTCTGGACGGCTTCACGATTGTGCTGCGCTATCTCGGTCCGAAGCTGCGGATTACGCAAGACGCGCAGCATTTGTTCTGCAAGTGCATCGATCGCATCTGGTGGATAGAACTCCAGCCAGAGATCTTCAAACTCCGCAAGTTCGCGTAGATCGGGAATGTCCGACGCCAGAACCGGCACATCATATTCGCAGGCGAGATGTATCACACCGCTGGAGCCGGCCGACGAGGTATATGGCAACACAGCCATGGAGGCGGTCTTGAACAGATCCGCAACGTACTGTTCCTCGATGTAACCCAGGAATGACAGATCCGCGATGTCACGATACGTTGCCCCGCACTCCTCAAGATACCCGCGGGCCTTTGGATGATCTCCGCCCGCGATCCATAGCTGCGCAGGCATTTGGCTCCGAACAATCTTGAAGGCCTCGACCAATGCTTCCAGGCGCTTATAAGTGCCCCATGATCCGAAGGCCAGCACCACCCCGGGCATGCGTTCCACTGCTGCATGGTCCGGCCGAAAATCGAAGATGCCGTGGGAGTGAACAGAGACCTTGTGTCCCACTGAC
The DNA here is from genome assembly GCA_963836835.1 of uncultured Acidobacteriaceae bacterium. Classification (GTDB taxonomy): domain Bacteria; phylum Acidobacteriota; class Terriglobia; order Terriglobales; family Acidobacteriaceae; genus KBS-83. Next base: position 147,556 of record CAWILE010000003.1, read on the forward strand.
CCGAAGGTTGCGGCCATCTTCTGTTTGTAAGACGGCAGCAAAACATGAACGCCGTCGGTCAGCAGCAGCAGTCGTGTCGCAAGTCTCGCACCCATCCTGTACAGGGCCGGGAAGGGAATGCCTGCGTCCTGAAAGTCCACGTTTTCCGAAAAAGCATGGAGCGTTACGTGGGTATTGAAACCGAGAAGCCGAAGCAATGGCGGTATTGTGGAGGCGGCAAGCGCAGCGACTGGCTTGTTCGCCATGGTCGACAAGCCGATGTTGAACCAAACGACATCCGGCTGCGCGTGCCGAATCGCCACTACAAGTCTGGCAAAGCTGAGGATCGAGTTGAACCGCCAACAGCGTCTTACGTTATAACCTGCGAGTTCTTCGGGACGATCGTTGTGAAGATCGGCGAAGACTGCAGGATACAGACCATAGGAATCCTGCAGAACTCTCGCGAGCTGAAAGCCATACTCTGACAAATCACCTCTGCCGGGTGGAAAAGCAGTAACGAGTGCAATGCGATGGACGGGATCCGCGATGAGCCCGTCTGCGCCGGCAGTCGTCTGGACACGATCCTGATTATTTTCCGCGCTGCTCGTGCGAAGCCTAAGGAGGGTCATCGCAATGGCGAGTAGACTCATGCCGAACGGGATGGTGCCCCATAAAATGCCCTGCCATGCGGGAGAACGATAGGGAGACAGGATGGGCTTAGCCGGCTCTATCCCCACCGTTGTCCATACCTGGATTCGTCCGCCGTTGAGATCGGCGATCGGTCGCCATCCGGCGAAGGTCAGCAGCGAATCGTAGTAGGCATCGCGGACGAAAATGTACTTGAGACCGTAGTGATTCGCGTGGCGCAACATTGCCGACAAAGCAGCGATGCCGCGGCGACCGAAATATTTGGAGCTGGTGAATTCAGCGGCTCCGTAGCTGGTCATCTCCGGCAGCGTGCGCGCCGAGTTGTATTCACCGTCAACCGTGCCGGCATTCGTATAACAATCGATATGAGAGATGGCTCGGCCAAAGCCCAGGGTGATATACCGATACTTATCGTGGCCGTTCGTATTCAGAAATTGAACGACCGAGGAGATGTCGATGGGTGCATCTCTGAGATGAACAAAGGCGTCCTCTGCGAGGGCGACGGAAGCATTGAGGAAGAGCGCCAGGCTTACCCCAATCGCTGCCTTTGTGCCGTATCGGTCCAATAACTCGGAGATCAGCATTCCCGCGAAGGGCAACGCAAGCAGCACAGCCCAGAGGGTGAATCGTTCAAACGTGAGGACCTGGAATGCGCGGCCGAGAATCCAGCGCGGCACGGGTGTGGTTCCGCCGAGACCAAAGAGAAGAGCGAAATAGAAGCCGAGGAACAACGGGAGATACCGGCGCTGGGTTCCCTTGAGCAGGATGTATGGCAACGCGAGAATGAAGATGCCAAAGGGAATAATCCAATAATGAAATCCCCAGAAGGGACTCAAAATGAAGTTTGCCCGGCTCTGATGAGGAATGGGGACCTGAGTGATTGGGTTCTTGCGCAGGCTGGCGATATAGGGAAAGAGAACGATGACGATGCCGGTCACTGCGGTCACCGCGGCTATCGCAAGCCTGGTCAGGGGCTTTCGAATCGATTCCCCGGGATACTGGTTTTGAAATTCGGCAAGCGCGCGCCATGCCAGTGGCGCCACGAAGAATGCAGTGCCGAAGATCAAGGTCGCATGATGGGCCGCGGAGGCAGTGCACCATAGCACCAATCCGAAGGAAAGGTCGCGCCGTCGCCCATGAAGCACGTAGTGGTACAAGCTGGGGAGAGCGAGCAGGAAGAGCGTGGTTGAGGAGATGGTGCCGATCTGTCCATCCTGGTAGACGAGAGCGCACAGCGAGCCGGTGAAGGCAGAGCAGAAGGCTGCATAGCTCGATGACCGCTCATCGACCCAGAGACGCGAAAAGCGAAACACAGCGAGCGGCAGCAGCAGGATTACGGCGCCCTGGACCATCATGTAGGCGTTCTCAAGACCGAATAGCTTCGATAGAAGCGCGATCCACTGGTGGGTCAGAGGGGGATAGGTTGTCTGGGAGAATCCTCCGAGCTGTTTCGCGTTCCACGGATCGAACCAATGATGCGCATAATGCGATGCCATGGACATATGAAAGTAGGCATCGTAGGTGTTCGCCGGAATACGCATGATCAAAAGCGGTATATGGAATATCGCCGCGCAGAGCACAATGATCGAAATCGGAATGGGCTGCTTGAGAAAGGACGACGGCCGTGTTTCACCTGGGCTCATCGAGTTCCATCCGTACACTTTCGTTCCTCCGGAAGCTTAGTTGCCGGGACGTGGCGCAACAAACAGGCGCGGCGGGTCTCCACTGCGTGATTCGGCGTCGTGACGACCATGGCAGTGATGGAGTTCCGATCATCGAGACAGCATCACTATAGCGGTGCGGCCCTCGCCGCGCCAGAAATGAGTGTCGCGCCGCCCAACCAGCGCAGATTGCGGTGAGAAGAGCAGCCTGCTCGATCGGATCATCTGCCTTTCTGCCATTCCCAGGGAACAATCAGCGGCTGGTTCAGAAGCGTCGCATGGGAAAGGGAAGTGAACTGCTGGGGTAAGACCACCGGTTCGTTGTAGGATGAGGCGGAACCGATAGTGAAACACGCCTACGGTTGCATGACGTTTCTATGCAATTCAAACGATGCGCCCGCCGCCTTCTGCTGTGCCTGGTAGTGCTTTCATGCGTTGCGGGGCTGCAGGCTTTCGGCAAGACGTCACTCCAGCCCAAATATGCCGCATGGCTGCACGAAGAAGTGCCATACATCATCACCAATGCGGAGAGAGATGCCTTTCTCTCGCTCAAGACGGACGCGGATCGCGAAGCATTCATCAAGAACTTCTGGGAAGTGCGCAATCCCGACGCGAACTCTCCAACAAATGAGTTTCGAGACGAATACTACCGCCGGCTAGCCTACGCGAACGATCACTTTGGCTCTCCGGGCCGTCATGATGGCTGGCGTACCGACCGTGGGATGGTCTACATCACTCTCGGTCCTCCACAGCAGCTCACTCCGTACCGTTCCAGCCAGTATCTGACACCGTTGGAGATTTGGTTTTACCAGAGCCCGAGTCCCAATCACGCTCTGCCGCCTTATTTTTATGTCGTGTTCTATCAGCGCAGCCTCAGCGAGGACTACAAGCTCTACTCGCCGATGCTCGACAAGCCGGAAAGGCTGGTGCAGAGCACAAACGCAGTCAACGATGAAGCAATCGCGCTCAAGATCATCAAGGAAGATCTGGGAGCGGAGGTCGCGCATATCGCGCTGACGCTCCTACCGGGCGAACCGGGAAGTATTGATTCGCCGAGTTATGAATCGGAGACTCTGCTGAACCGCATCCGCAATTACCGCAACCTGCCGGAGAACATCGAGCTGCTCGATGAACGGCGCGCGATGCATGAGAGCGTGAGTCACAGGATTGTTCTGGGACAATCTTTCAGCGATCTGGGCGTGATGGCGACGCGCGATGGTGACGCGCTTGCCAGCATTTCTTACCTCTTCCAGCTCTTCAATCCGCAGGACTTTTTCGTTGCTCAGGGAGAAGATGGCCGCTTTTACTACAACGTCGAAGTGGAGGCGGCGTTGAAGAACCGCGATGGAAAGCTCATTTATCGCGATAACCAGAATCTGAAGAATTATCTGACGTCGGCCGACGTTGCGGAGCGGCGGGAGCGCCGATTCGCTCTCGAAGGCCGCCTTGCAGCCGCGCCAGGCAGCTACACGCTCCAGCTCACAGTGACCAACCGGGTTACGCAGCAGGCATTTACGCAATCGCGTGCTGTCATTGTGCCGCCGTTTGAAAGCCCGCTCAACATCAGCACACCGATGTTTCTGACCCTGGACAAGCCAAATGGCGATCCAGCGGGCATGCTGCCGTTTACGCTGGCGGGCGTGCAGTTTGCACCGCTTGGGAGCGAGAACGCCACCGTGCCGCACGGGTCGCCGCTGCGCGTCATGTATCAGATCTGGGGACCTGCTCCCTCCGCGTCATCGCAACCGGAGGGAAGTCTGAGTGTCCTCTACACCCTGGGCCAACTCGGCCGCCCGGGAAAGCAGGAGACGGAACAGGTTGTCGACAAAAAAGGATTCGACCACTTTGGCAATCTGCTGATTGGAAAAGACCTATCCACGGATCAGTTATCCGCCGGACCTTATCGCCTGGTGATTCAGGTGACGGATCCAGCAAGCGGCGCGCACGTTTCGCAGGCGCTGAACCTCAACATCGCCGCTCCCCGGCCTCCGCTTTGGACCGTGGTAGCTCCTTCCTTTCATGGGATGAACAATCCGCTGGATGCGTTTCGGCGCGGGCAGTGCGCCCTCAGCCAGCAAGACCGCGCTTTGGCCGTCTACTACTTGCGGCAGTCCCTTGCTGCAGGCTATCCAGGCCGGGAAGCCTATCCTCTGCTGGCCACGGCCTATCGGGAATCGGGTAATTTTAACGCGGCGAAAGCGGCAGAAGAGCAGGCCACCCAGAATTCCCTGCCAACTCATCACAATTAGTTGTAAGTTCATCAGTTTAGCGTTGTCCATCCTCGAGTTGAGGGTATATACGCGCCTTATAGGATTCGGATCCACGGGAATCAGGGACGAATTACACCGAATCAATTGTTACCTCAAAATGCCGATGCGAAGCGGTCACAGTACTGCTCGCGGCGATGAAGTTTCCTTTGGGAGGAAGTGTATGCGAAAGTCCTGCAGAAAATGCCTCTTGCTGTCTGCCCTAGCGCTTACAGCAAGCATCAGCGCGCCCACCCTGCTCCATGGCCAGCAGCTCTCAGCGACGCGCGGCGGTCTGGGTGGTGTCATCACCGATAAATCGGGAGCCATCATCCCCGATGCAAAAGTCACCATCACCGGCGCTGCCGACCATCGGGTAGTGACTACTGACAGTGCCGGGCACTTTACCGCGTCGGACCTTACGCCGGGAATGTACACCGTTGAGGTGGAGAAGGCCGGCTTCCAAAAGCAGACCGCGAAGGACCTCGAAGTCGTTATCAACAGAACCCAGAGCGTGGACTTCTCACTCGCCACCGGCAACGTTGCCGAAACGGTTGAAGTGAACGCCACGACCGTCAGCATCGACCCCAGTTCGACCGCGGTCAGCACCAATCTCACCGCGACTTTCTACCAGCAGGTCCCCATTGCCCGTAATATCGGCTCGCTCTTCTATGTGTCACCGGGAGTTGTCGATGGCGGCGGTACGGGCACCTCGAACCCCTCCGTCGGGGGCGCGACCGGTCTTGAGAATCTCTACCTGGTGGATGGCGTCGTGCTCAATGACTCCGGTTACGGCGGCCTGGGTGTCTTCAGCCCGACCTACGGTTCGCTGGGCACAGGTATCAACCTGTCCTTCATTCAGGAGGTTCAGGTAAAGACCGCAGCCTATGAGCCGAAGTACGGCGGCGTGAACGGCGGCGTTCTGCAGATCGTGACCAAGACTGGCGGCGACAAGCTGCATGGCGCTCTCGCAGCATACATGGCGCCTGAAGCCACCGGAGCTGGCTATCGGTACGCGGATAGTTACCGGCAGGGTGATCTTTCCTCATTCCAGCGTGGAAAGATCTTTTCCCAGCCCGCATACGATGCGAGCATCGAAGTGGGCGGATTCATTCCGATCAAGGGACAACATGATCGCCTCTTCTTTTTCGGTTCTTTCAATCCGTCGCTCAATACGGTGAACTTCCTGACACCGAATTTTTCGCCTCTATATAGCCATGGTCCATTCGACTCATCAGCCACGACACGGAGTTGGGCCGGCAAGCTGAGTCTGAAAATCACAGACGGGACCACGCTGGATGCGTCTGCATTCGGTGATCCGGCGCACAACAACTACAGCTTCAACGATGCGTTCGTCAACGCCTATCCGAACCTAAACCTCGGTTCACAGAGCTCTTTCAGTACCTGGAATTACGGTAGCCGGGCCACTGTTCTCCATCTATCTTCGTCGCTCAATCCCACCACACAGCTCAACATTGCCGGCACCTACAAGTCGAGCAACTTCACTGAGGCGGGCTTCGCAAATGTCTTCAACATCAGCGATCGCACGGGCGCTCCACAGACTCTCCAGGGTCTTGGGTTCTTCCAGAATCCAGAGAACAAATCGTATGGCGTAACTCTGGACGTCCAGAAGGTCGCGAACATGCATCGATTTGGCTCGCATACCTTCTCTGTCGGTGTCGGTTTTAACCGGGCAACGTACGCAGTCTTTAAGGAATATTCAGGTGGTCGATTTAACTTTCCAACCACCAACGCAGATGGAATGCCGATCCAGAACGTTGGCGGAAACGATCAACTGGCAGGCGCGTCCACGACCGGAGCCTTCTATCTGGCGACAGCTTCTTCCAATTGCCCGACATCGCTCTGCCCCTTTTACAACAGCTCCGACCCCACGGTCGGGCGAGTGCAGGTTTACCTGCGTCAGGTTCGCGGCCTCTTCAACCCGCCCAACAATACTTCGAATGAGGGCTACCTCTCGCTGTATGCCAACGACTCATTCGCTGTCGGTCGTCGCATCACATTAAATGCTGGACTCCGTTGGGAAGAAGAGCAGCTGAACGGACCGAACCAGCAGTATGTATTCAATGACAACTGGTCTCCCCGTCTTGGCATCAACATCGATCCGTTCGCCGATCGCAAGACCAAGGTTTACTTCAACTGGGGCCGTTACACCCAGGGTCTTCCCACCGATGCCGCTATTCGCGAGTTGAACCAGGAATTGGACGTGACAGGCACGCTGGGCGGCACCTTCTGATGGCGCCAATCTGGTCACGAACTCGGACGGCACGATAACACCTAGCCTCGATGCGGGGCACTTGCTGAGCGGCATTCGCGATAGGCAATCTTCGAGTTTGCGGGCCCGCATTGTTGCTCCGCGTCGGCAGGGGCTCTTGAACTGATTCACTCCGGGACCAGGCTGAACTTCGAAGAGGAGTATCTGATCGGCGATCAGCGCGATGTCGCAGTGGTATTGTGCTGGATCTCGTTACTCTGATCGTCGTCTGCTTCGCATCGTGGAAGACATGCAGGGCGTCTCTCCTGAAGGTGCGAACGCGGGCCTGCCGAACCAGATTTACCTGATCGGCAACCCGAGTCCACGCGCCGACTACTTCGTCAACGAGAAGGAGGAGAAGTACAATCGGCCGGTCCGCCTCCGGCGGATTGCGTCGATGACTATGGCACCCAGGAGGACAGCCTGGGAAACGATCTAGGTGCGGCCTGCGGCTCAGAACCCCGACACCGCCGGTCTGACTGTACCCGACGGCAAGCCCGACGGATTTGCGACACCGGTGCGTCGTTACCAGTCTTTGGAAGTCGGAGTTGAACAAGAACTTCAGCCAGAGACTTCCTGATACGTGCGAACTACCGCTTCGCAAAGCTGTACGGCAACTACGAAGGACTCTTCCGCAATGACAACGGCCAGTCTGACCCCGGCATCAGCTCGCTGTTTGACTTTACCCAGGGCGTTATCGGTCTACTTGGTGATCAGTTCCAGCCGGGCTACCTCAACACCGACCGTCGCAACGTAGGAAATCTCTACGGCTCGTACACGATGCCGAACGGGATGTTCCGTAGGCTGACTGGCGGCACCGGTGTGCGTGGCCAGACCGGCACGCCGGTATCGCGACTGCTCTCGCATCCTGTCTACCAAAACACGGGCGAGATTCCGTTCGGTGGCCGCGGCAGCGCTGGCAACACTACTACGACGCTGCAACTCGAACCCATCCGATTACCCTTTGTCTTCGGTGAGAAGTTCAGTTAAAGCTGGCATTCGATGGTTTCAACGTCACGAACTCGCAGTTCTCCAACACCAAGAACCAGAACATCGATACTGGCTTCCAGACGGGTGCGGATCCAACCTTTCGGAGCCCGACCACTTTCCAGCGCGCCTTTTACGGTCGGTTCGCGGTTCGCTACGAGTTCTGACCTAAAGGCCGCATTCAGTAAAAAGGCCGAAGCATTACGCTTCGGCCTTTTCATTGCCCAATCACGAGGCCAAGTATCGTCGAGCGCCAGCCTGAATCTACCAGCGGAGTTTCATACCGAGTTGGATATGGCATGAGCCTCCGGCCGCCGGACGAGAAAGTTCCGCGCGAGTGTATTCGCTCGCAATCGGTTTCACCACAAATTTTTTGACGGGCTATGCTGCAGTGAGGGGAATACAAATGAGAGCCGCGAAACGATCGAGCTCTCTCAGTAAACAGAGCCATCGGGCCGGCTTGAGTGGATGACGCCCGCGGCTACGTCCAGAGTGTACGGTTGCGCTTCGCCTTTCCAGGCACGCAGGTTGAAGGCGCCGCCAGCCGTGATCTTCTGCACAGAGACGTTGGATAAGGACAGTGGCACATCTACCTGGAGGCGCGAGGCCGCGCTGTGAGCTTCAAGAAAGTAGGCAGCGCCTTTGCCGACGATCGTCGAGCGACCATCGGGCTCCAGCAGCACTGCGGTCTGCTCGTCGATGCCGAGCGCTTTGATGTGTCTGGAATGGCCGGCCGCGATGCGCGCGAGAAAGACCAGCAGGCGACCCATGCGGTCGCGAGTAACAAAGTGGCTGTCTGTGATTGTTGCCGCCAAAGCAGGATCATCAAGAAAGCCATGGACGATGACGATCTGGTGCTGGAAGGGATTGGCAAGCGCAGGTTTGGAAGCGAGATCAGGTCCGTCCGGAGGATCGTTTTGCGCTGAATAAATGTACTCACCCTGGACGGCGAGCCCGGCACTCGTTCCTCCGATCGGAACACCGCGCTGAATCGCGGCGTTCAGCGCCTTCTGCACAGGAGTGCCTTTCCAGAAATTGATGTAATTTGCCTGGTCGCCGCCGGAAATGAACACGGCTTCAGCATCTGCGATGGCTTTGGCAACGAAGGGATCGTTGGCTGCCTGTGTGTCGGGAATAACCAGAGTTGCAACCGAGTTCACCCTGCAGAGCGATCGGATGTAGGGGTTGTAGGCGTCCGTGCCTGTGGCGCGAAGTACAAGAAAGTCTCCGCCGCCGGAACGTTGACACAGCCACTGAAAAGCGGGATCGAGATCCTTGCCGCCGCCGATCAGAGCAAATCCAGGTTCGGTTTTCGCGTGGATGTTCGCAGGATTGCCGATGCGGAAATATTTGTACGGCTTGGTCTGCGCATGAAGAACCGGGAAAGAGGCGAGCAGAAAAAGGAGAACTGTTTTCATAACGCCGGCGCGTGAAAAGTTCCTTCAGCGATGTCAGAGCTTTATTTGCTCACTGCACGGTAACACGTACATCCTTCGATTGCAGAACACAGAGACAGAACCTGATGCGACAAAGTTCCAACCTTGCCGGATCGTCGTTCGATTACATTTTCGAGAGTTGCTGAAGCTGCGAATTGCAGATGTAGAATGCTTTGAACCAATTGCACTACGATCAACCAGCCAGCATATCTCTTCAATTTTACGGCAACTTAGTCGCCATTACTGCATGCAATGCTTTCACTCATCGGACATCATGAGAGATTGCTGAAGGCGGCACTAGTTCCGATTTCAAACCGGGTCCTTCCCAATAAAGAAGAGGGCCGCTGGACGAGGCATGGGCGACGGCGTTTTCGATGCCAGGTTCAAGAGAAATAGAGACACGATGTATCCCTTTTTGGAGCGCTGCGCTGAGTCGTATGGGTTGAACAGCATCGCCGGCTGAACCGCATACCTGCGGCTGCCTTGCGGCGCTAGGAAAATCCCAGCGGCCGTCGACCGTCATCCTCGCCGCACGGCTGGTGAGAAGCGTGAAGCTATAGCCTCCGTCCGTGGGAACGCGGATGTATCCGTCGTACCTCTGGCCACCGTCCGGCGTTTCGGATTTGAACCATTCCGGTGCGAGTGGACCTTGAGGGGTCACTGCTTCTGCTTCGCTGTTTGCAACGATGATCGGGCGAGAGCTCCAGGACTGGTTTCCTCTGTCATCTGTGGCATGCAGCAGCACGCGAAAGCGGCCGGAGCCGTCAAGCAGAGTTCCTTGAGAATCGGGAAAGATATGGCGGACCTGTGCGCCCGTAGCTGAGGTTCCGTCCCCGAAGAACCATTGATAGTGAAAGGCAGGGCTGCCCTGCGCTTCGAAACGGATAAAGCTATGCGGCCGCAGCAAGCCGGATGGATACGTGAAACTGGCGTCGACCGGCCCCGGGGCAAAGGTGGGAGGGATCGCGCCGCCGGACAAGGTCAAAGGCACGTCAGCAACTGAGGAAGCTGCGTCTCCATAGAGGTCCACGTTGTGGAAGGAGACATCGCCGATGTCACCCGCGAACACAGATGGCACCATGGCCGGTGAGTTCAGCGCCCAGACATCGCGGAACTGAATGTCGCGGACTGCCGGATTGGGTTGATATATCCCCGCCAGAGAGTACCAATCGTCCAGCCGGATATTCTGAAAAAGATAGCCGGTGTGCGATCCGCTTCCACCGGGATCGGCCCATAGCTCAAACATGGCGAACGGCACGCCGCAGGCGCCGAAGCCGGTGTGCAGGATGTCCATGTTGGTCATCTGCACGTGATAGCTGTTGAAGTGCTTGTGCGGCCAGTTTACCCGCATCGTATTGGAGATGCTGGTGGAGACGACGGAATCACGAATAGTGATGTTGGAAACATCCTGACCGGGCCGCTCCATTGCTTCGTCACTGTAACCATCCCAGTTACCTTCAAAGGCGAAATCGTCGTCCGCGGCGCGAAAGAAACTGTTGGCCACGGTAGTGTCGCCGCCACCGAGCCAGTCCATTCCGTCCTGGTTCGCGTTGTTGCGGCTGCCGCCGATCACTTTGATGTTGTAGTAGCCGATATTGCGGGAATTCCGCATCTGGATCTGCCAGGTGCGGCTGCGAACGATGCAGGTGATGCCGTCAATTTCAATGCTGCGGGCATTGTCCATTACGATGCAATGCCAGTTGGGCTTGTGCATCCAGCCCTCATCGTCGTTTGGATTCTGCGGCCCGTCATACACGATGGTGCCGCGTCCAAAGACGTGCACATTCTGTACTTGCCAGATATTGAGCGATCCAAAGACGACCGCGCCGGGCGCCAGGTAGATGCGATCACCATCGTGTGCGTCGATGTTTTCGTGGTGGATGCCGGGAGCATAGTAGTGCAGGCCGGGCTCCGCGGCAGATACCGGCTTTTCCGGAACATTTGCAAATAGAAATAACATCGTCGCACCCGCGAAATGATCGCCGGGACGGGTGATGACGTACTTGCCTGGTCCCGGGATATTGAAGGTGATTCTGTTTCCGGAGCGATGCGGCCGGATGCCGAATCGCATGGGCTGCACCTCCACGCCCTTGCCCCAGAAGCCGGGATCCTTCGCGGCGATGGTAATCCGCGCCGGGCCCGTCAGCGTAAAGCTCAGCAGATAGTAGCCGCCGACCGCCTGAAAGACGGGACTATGCCGGCGGCCAACCGCAATCTGGAACGCATCTGATCGCAGCGGCTCGGGTATGGGATCAATGGAGACAGCCGTTTGTGCCTGAAGAGAGAGGGGCGCTGCGCAAAGGAGCAGCAGAAGGAACGAGAAAGCGCGCAGAAATCGATACACGATAGAGACCCCGATGAAGTTTTGCTCTAGGTGCGCGGTTCGGTGACATGGAGCACCTGGTCCGCGTGCGTGTCGGTGAGCACCTGAATGGCGCCGGATGGCCAGTGAATTTCAATCGTCTTCGCAATCGCATCCGAACCGAGTCCGAAGTGAACGGGTCCATCGCTCGAAGAAGCGTAGCCGACGCTCGTAGTCATGTGGTTGTACTGGGTGTGGCTTGCCGAGACGACTTTGATTCGCGCCCCAATGCCATCACGATTGCTCCGCGTGCCACGGAGCGAGATATCCAGCCAGTGGCCGGGGTGCGGGCTTCGGTTCATCCATAACTCGGCGTCGGCGCCGAGAGCAGTCGCGACCACATCAACACGTCCGTCGCCGTCAAAGTCCCCGAAGGCGCAGCCGCGATGGCGCGCACTGGGCGCCGCATCCAATCCAGCTTCGGCAGTCAATGCCCGCCACTTACCACTGCTTCCTGGATTGCGGAAGGCGGTGTTGTACTCATCGATCTCCCGCACCGGGAAGCGGCATCGATTCCACGTGGCCGCGGGTGACGAAGAGATCTTTCCAGCCATCGTTATCGAAGTCATAGAATCCGACACCAATAGCCGGCCAATGCGGATGCTGGCATCACGCATGCCGCTCGGCGTGGTGACCTCCTGGAATTCACCTTTGCCGGTATTTTTCAGCAGCGGAAAGGTCTGATTGTTCAGCGCCACGTATGCAATGTCGGGGTAACCGTCATTGTCATAGTCACGAAAGTCCAGCCCCATGCCGGAGATGAAGCTGCCGTCCTCCGTCAGCGCCACCCCGGCATCGAAGGCTACCTCCTTGAACTTATTCCCCATGTTGTGGAAGAGAAAGTTATAAGACGCATCGTTGGTGACAAATAAGTCCGGCCGTCCCGTCGAGGTCATAGTCGGCAACGCCGACGCCCATCCCTTTTCCCGCATGCTCGCGGATTCCCCAGGCGGTCGACACATCCTCGAAGACGCCGTTCCCCTTGTTCAAAAACAACTGATCGGGCTGCGGCTTGTAGAAGCGAGGATGACAGTAGTCGGCAAGGCCGCGATACGAGCATAGTGCGTGATCGGTGTACTTCCATTGCATGTAATTGACGACAAAAAGATCGAGCAGGCCGTCGCCATTCACATCCACCCAGGCTGCAGTAAGTCCCCATAGTGGACCGTATTGCGGATCGTTGGAGTGATCGAGGCCAGCTTTCGTCGTGACGTCGGTGAAGGTGCCGTCGCCGTTGTTGTGGTAGAGGGTGTTCTTGTATACGCCGGTGACGAACAGGTCCGGATGGCCGTCGTTGTCGTAATCACCGGCGGCGACGCCGATATCGTAACCGGTTCCCGCAAGGCCGGCTTTTTCGGTCACGTCCGTGAAGACGCCGTTTCCGTCGTTGCGGAAGAGCCTGTCTCTGTACTTCGGATCGTCCTTTTTGAGCGTGGCAATATTTGCTCCGTTGGTGAAGAAGATGTCCGCGCGGCCATCGCCGTTGTAGTCAAGCACCGCGACGCCTCCTGCCATGGCCTCAGGCGCATTCTTTCCAGGAGTCTCGTCCTGCTCCAGGCGAAAGGGGATTTTCTTCAGGTCGAAGTGAATTGGCGATGGCTGTTCCTGGGCCCGGAGTTGGAGGAAGGCTGAGAGGAAGAACAGCAGCGCAATGGAGAAGGGAATACGGCGCAATAGCATCGTGTGAAAGCGTCACCGGGGCGGCGCAAACCGCCCCGTGTGGATTGTAGTGGAACCCTGATCAGAAGTAGAACTTGGCTGCCAGCGTGACAAACCGGGAACCTGTTTTCAAAGCAGGCGTTCCAGTCGTCAACTTGTTGGTGTTCGTCTGCGAAAGCGACGTGACAGTAAGCCCTTCGCATCCCGTGCAGCTAGCATTCGACGTCTGAACAAAGCTGAGTTGCCCATCGCTTTGGCCCGCCAGTCCGAATTGGCGTAACGGATGGTTTAGCCAGTTGGTCGCCGAGGCACGAATCTGGATGAACCGGCTCTCCGTGATGTGGAAGTTCTTGTAGATGCCCAGATCACTGTTCCAGTAGTTCGTGTTGTGGATATAAGGCAGCACATTCGCGCCCTGCTGCCCATAGGCTGGTGGAGCAAAGCAATTGGGATTGAACCGCTGTCCCTGGTGCAGGTGGGCGGTGGGATTGCAGGTGATTTTTGGAATGAGTGCCTTCACAGCATCCGTGCCAAACCAAACCGACGGGCTGACGGACGTAGCATGCAGCCCGTTCGGCAGCACATAGCTTTTGTCCGGCAGATCGGGATGCAGCACGGTGGGTACCGTCAGTCCGCTCGGGAACTGGGCATTGAGCGAGGTCCCCAGAATAGATTGAATCGGTGCACCGCTCTGGAAGGCGGTGTAACCGGAGAGTTGCCAGCCGTTGACAGCGCCAGCAGCAAAGTGGGACGCGAAACCGTCGCCGTGGAGGGGACTAGGCAGGTTCCAGTTGTAGGTCAGGTTCAGGATGTGGGTGTGATCGTAATCCAGAGGCCCGTAGTTGTTCCGTAAGACAAACGGGTCGTTAGCTGCGCCGTTTCCGGCGCCATTGTTCGATCCACCGTCACGGATGCCCAGCACCTTGGAGAAGGTGTAATTTGCCAGGAACGTAACCGGCCCGCTCTGCTTTGTGAATGAGACCTGCAGCGCGTTGTAATTCGAGTACGGTGCATGTGTGAGCAGAAAGACGTTTTGATACGTCTTGAGAGGTTTGTAGTTGGTCGCGTTAAAGCTGGGAGTATAGTCACCGGGATCGTTCTGGCAGTAGAGCGACCAGTCAGTCGCGCCGTTTCCAGGACAGGAAGGCGGCGCCGGCGAAACGGCTCTGCCCAGCGTTGGATCCGCTCCGAAGAAGACTCCCCGCACGTTGTTATTCAGGTTGAACAGGTTACTATTGCTCCCGTCCATATATTCGTTCGCGCTGCGGTTGCCCACATACGAGACCTCCACCAGGCTGCGATGGGGTAGCGCTTGGGAGATGGTGGCATTCCAGTCATTCGTGAACGGAGCGCGGTCATCATTCATTTGCATCACGTTAATGGCCGATCCGTTTTGGGAAACGGAGGAAGGCGGTGTGAGTCCAGCAACACTCGCGTATCCATCAAACGGAGTATTACTCCTATAGGTAAACGATCCGAAGGGTCCGCTAAAGGCGCTGGCGGTTTCGCTGGTCGCCTGGTACCGATAGACTGCAAAGCCACCGCGAAAGACGGTTTTGCCAGTGCCAAAGATGTCATAGGCAAACCCTACGCGCGGCGCGATGTAGAACATCGGCGTCTTAAAGCCTGAGATGGGAACGCTCGAATCCTTGGCGTGCCATAGTATCCCGGCATTCGATGCGGTTGGATCGTGATTATAGTTCGCCTGATTCCATACCTGGAAACCCGGTCCCGAGTCGATGCCATACCACTGGCCGATATGATCAAACCGGACGCCGTAGTTCATGGTCAGCCGCGGGCTGCCGCGCCAGGAGTCCTGAGCATAAAACGAGACCTGGTGGTAATGAGTATTCGTGGGCACTAGCTTGTTCTGCTGCTGGTAGTTATTAATGTGCCCCAGCATGACATCGGCAACAAGGTTCGTGGTCGAGTTCTGACCGTAAGTCTCGAAACTGAAACTACCGTTGTCCGGCGAATTGCTGTTCTGACTGTTGCGGCTGTCGTCCCAATAGAAGCCCACCTTCACCGTGTGGTTCCCCAGCACCTTGGTGAAGTTGTCGTAGACAGCAGGCACCTGCTTGACGCCGCCAAATGTGCCTGTCGACATCGGGTAGTAGTTCAGGCTGGCCATCTGCTCGCTGCAGCAGTCGTCCGGATTAAAGTTCGGAATCTGGTCGGTCGTGTTGCCGAAGAGGCCGGGCACTTTGAAATTATTCTTGGTCCGCGAAACCGCTGACGGATCGGAGAGCGAATACGGGTTGGTGAAGTGAGACCAGGTAAAAACAGTCTCGTTTGTCGTTGTGGGATTGAAGACGTGGGTCAGGTTGGTCAGGATGATGTACGTGACCGTATTTGAAGCGCCGGGACTTGGGTAGGGAAGTGTATTCGGCGTCGCCCACCAGATTGAGATCGGGGCCAGATCCGCCTCTTTCTGGTATGTATAGGAGCCGGTCAGCTTGGTGTTGTCGCTGATCGCATAGTCCAGCTTCCCGGTCGCCTCCCACCGATTCTGTGGCGAGGTATTGACGTAATGATAGTTGGTATATCCATTCGCCACGGAAGGTGCCTGGTTCGTTTTGGGGTAGAGCGCAAGAATTCCCTTGATGTTCGGATCGGTATCCGACACTGGAAAGCCTGTCGGTGAGCCACCTGCCGGCGTGTTCTGAGTCAATTGCCCGTAGAACTTGGGCCAGAGAGTGACCGCATCGGCGGGGATGCCTGTGTTGCTGAAGTCACCGCTGAGCTGCGCGGCATTGGGGACGTTGTAATTGATCGGCACTGCCGCAGGCTGCTGCTTCATGTATTCGTAACCGCCCCAGAAGAAGAGCCTGTTGCGATTACGGTTAAACCCTACCTTCGGCAACAACACAGGTCCGCCCACGTTGCCGCCCATGTAGTAGTAGCTTTCGGCCGCATTGTTCAACCCCTGGCTCTTGCTGAAGGCGTCGACCGAATCCAGCACCGAGTTGTGGGTATAGAGATACAACTCGCCGTGGAAGTCTCGGCCGCCGCTCTTACTGAATGCCTGGAAGATGGAAGGCCCTTTCGCGTACTCGGCGCTATAGTTCGACATCAGCATCTTCACCTGGCCGACCATGTCCTGATTGATGTTCGCGATTTGCGTGCCGAAATTGCCAGGATCGACAAGGTTGGCGCCGTCCAGCATGTATGCCATCGTGCCGTTGGGCTGGGTTCCATTGGAGGAATACTGACCCACGGGACCGTTGTTCGAACCGACGAGCTTATCGCTGAACTGTGGTCCCACATGCGTGCCAGTGTTGATGGCCATGCCCGGCATGACTTTCAGCAACTCGCCGGCATCGCGTCCCTGCAGTGGGAAATCATTGATCATCTGCTGATTGAGCGCAGTGCTGATCTCCGGAGTGTCAGTAGGCACGACAGCCGCGCCGCCGCCGATGACTTCAACACTGGTGGTGTTGCCCCCGATCGTCAGCCTGATGTTCGGGACATCCCGGGCATCGCCCTGGTTCATGACGATGTCGTTTTCCTGCCAGGTCCTGAATCCGGGCGAGGAGATATTGAGCGAGTACGTGGCGGGCTGGACGGCGGTGATGACGAAGTGGCCGCGGCCGTCGGTGACAGCCGTGCGGACGTCGCCGCTGGCCTGGTTCTTGAGAGTAACGCTGGCGTTGGGAACGGCCGCCCCGGTGGTATCAAATGCGGTGCCGCTGAGTGTGCCGGTGAGCTGTTGAGCGCTGCCTGTCGCTGCAAAGAGCAGCAGAACGGCGAGAAACGAAGCGAGTTGCATGCAGAGCCCGGACAGCGATTGCTGCGAGCCGCGGATTTGACGGGTCATACAGGTCCTCCCAAAAACGTTTTCTGATGCTCTATCCCGAAACTCTTTGTCGTAACGGTCTCTTGCTGGATAGGGGGGCTAGGGCGGAAGCGCACATCAACCGACTGCGGACGCGGGTGCGTCCGGGCGTTGGCGAAGGTGGTCTTGGCCGCCTCACGATGAAAGAATATCCCGGAGAGTTGGTATCGTTATCGCTCTCTGGAATAACGTTATTACTCCCCGAACAATATGCCTGTCAATAGCGAGGCCCTGCGGTCGGCATCAGAGGGACTACTTGCCGGGAAGGTGTAGCCTGACGCTGAGAGCGTTAGTATCGGCTTCTCGTCGAACAGGGCGAAGTTGGGCGCTTTGAGACATCTCGGGACCACTGCCGGCAGACAGGCGAGCCGGAACAATTTGACCTCACCGGTGCGCCGGCTAGCCGGATCGGCGCGCCAAGCAGCTGCTAGAAGCTGTGCCATCGCTCTTGCGATGAGCGTCGTTCTGCCCTGCTGCGCACTTTCGCAAGCCGATGACTTCGATTCGCTGGCTGCGAGCGCCAATGCGGCGCGCAGCCAGGGAGACGTTCCCCAGGCCATCGAACTTTATCGAAAGGCAACCAGCCAAAATCCCAACTGGACCGATGGCTGGTGGTATCTCGGCATTCTGCAATATGACACGAATGCCTATGGGCCCGCATCGGAGGCTCTCACGCACTACCTCGCACTCACGCCGAATGCGGGGCCGGCTATGGCGCTGCGCGGCCTATGCGAATTTCATCTCAGCCAGTTCTCGAATGCGCTTGGAGACCTGGAGCAAGCGGAGGCGCGGGGGGCCGCGAGCCAGCCAAAAAACGCGCAGATCATCTATTACCACGAAGCGCTACTGCTGATGCACGCGAAGCGGTTTGAGGAGGCGATCGGCAAGCTGAAGCTGCTGGTCACTCACGGCATCGAGAGCGAGGAAATCGCGATCGCCTTGGGACGGGCGGGATTGCGCATTGATGCTCTACCCGATCAGACACCCGGCGAAGAGAACGCGCTGCTTTCCACGGTAGGGCAAGCAGCTATCGACACCATGCTTCAGAGAGGTGATGGTGGGCAAAGCGCTTTTCAGGCGATCTTCGCGCAGCATCCGAGGCTGGCGAACGTGCACTACTTCTACGGGTATCTTCTCTTTCCGACAAAGCCGGAGGAGGCGGTGCAGCAGTTCAGTGAAGAGTTGAAGGTATCGCCTGCAAATGCCGGCGCACATGCGATGATTGCGTGGGCACGGGAGCTGGAAGGGAATTACACAGGATCAATGGATGACGCGAAGAGCGCGGTGACTGACGATCCTTCACTGCCGATGGGCCAGCTTGTCTACGGAAAAGCGCTGGTCGAAACGGGCGATCTGGCCGGAGGGCTGCCGCATCTGGAGAGCGCCCTGCGAAGCGAACCAGGAAACCTGGAGGCACATCTGGCGCTAGTCAAAGCGTATGCGAAGCTGGGGCGCAGTGAAGATGCCCGGCGGGAGCGGCTGATTTGTCTTGCGATCTCGCAGCAAGGAGCTTCATCTGTTGCGGCCCCGTAATGTCTTCGTCGTCTGCCTGCTTGTGCTTTCTCTGGCTTTGCACGCAGAAGCCCGGAAAAAAGACGCGGGAAACTGTGCAACCTGCCATGAAGATGAGGCGGTTTCGCAGATGAGCACTCCGATGGCCCATGCCATGGAGCGGTCCGGGCATAACGCGGTGCTGGCCGCGCATCCGCATCTGTCGTTCCGCAAAGACGGCTACACGTATTCGGTGAGCACCAAAGGCAGCCAAAGTGTGTATTCAGTCACAGATGGAACTCGCGCCATCTCCGTTCCGATTGTGTGGGCGATGGGCGCACAGGCGCAGACCTGGGTGCTGGAGCGAGAGGGCAAGCTGTACGAGAGCCGAGTCAGTTTCTATCCATCGATCGAGGGGCTGCAGATTACGACCGGGGATGAGCGGCTGATTCCCAAGACGCTGGACGAAGCAGTGGGACGGCCGATCGAAATGGACGAAGCCCGTGCATGCTTCAACTGCCATGCAACGAATGCTCTCCACGATCATCAGCTTCAACGCGAAACACTGCACCCAGGGCTGGCTTGCGAACGTTGCCATCTGGGAGCGGCGGCGCATGCTGCCGGCATGCTGGCGGGCAGCGCGACCGCGCCGGTGCCTCCATCGCTGGGAAAGATGCAGACCGAGGACATCTCCAACTTCTGCGGACAATGCCATCGCACATGGGAGACCGTGGTGCGCGCACACTGGCACGGGCAGGCGGACGTGCGATTTCAGCCGTATCGATTGGCGAACAGCCGTTGCTTCAATGGAGCCGATCCCCGCATCAGTTGCGTGGCGTGCCATGATCCGCACCAGAACGTGGTGCGGGAGATTACCTACTACGACTCAAAATGTCTTGCGTGTCACGGAACATCCCCGGCCGCCGGTAGTGCGCCCCATCCCAAGGCATGTCCAGTTGCAAAGACGAAATGTGCGAGCTGCCACATGCCCCAGGTCGCTCTCCCAAATGGGCTGCTGCGCTTCACAGATCATCAGATACGCATCGTAAAGGACAACGAACCGTATCCCAATTGACGAAACTCGTCAGGGAACGGTCGGCCCTTTTCGCTGTTGCTGCGCGGTAAGCCTGTCCACGATCGCACGCTCCTTCGCGCCATCCTCGGGTCGATGGAGGCGATAGTAGACGTTTGCCAACTCGATGTGAGGCTCGAGCCAGTCAGGATCGGTACGTGTCACCTGCTCCAGATCTTTCGCCGCTTCTGCATACTTGCCGGATTTGCTGTTCCAGATGGCCAGTTCATACCGCGCCATAGAGGAGGAAGGATCGAGCTGAAGCGCTTTCTCCAGATAGGGCCGAGCCTCCTCCATCGCTCTGCGTTTATAAAGAATCGAACCGAGATACAGATTTGCCTGAAAGTCGTTCGGATCGCGCAGCAGAGCCTCGCGAAACGCTGGTTCGGCTGCCGCTGCATCGCCGGTCTCGTCCCTTGCCATTCCGACCGATGTGTAGAGGTGGGGAAGATCCGGCTTGAGCCGAAGCGCTGCTTCAAGATCATTGCGCGCACGTTCGAAATCATTCAGATCGAGAAGAGTAGATCCGGCAAGAAGGTATGCGTCGGCATTCTGGGTTTCCTTTGCGAGTGCTTCAAGCTTTTCCGCGGCTGCGCGTCGCTCGCCCGCTTGCAGCAATGCCGTGCCCAATACGTATTCAAAATCAGGATTCGCGGCATTTGCGCTCTCCATGGGCTGCAGCAGGGCGAGCGCTTCCTTGCCGTGGCCCATACGAACCTCGCTGTCTCCGAGAAGAATCGCGATCTGTGCGTTTTGCGGCTCCTGGATATGAAGCTCGGTGAGTTCATGCGCTGCGGAGTCCAGATCGCCCTTCTTGTAGTAAGCCAGTGCGATATTGAGCCGCACCGCACTTTTGTCCGCGACGCCGGGGAGCGCAAGCCGATATTGTGCGATGGCATCGTCGAAGCGTCCGCTATCGGCCAGAGCTGCCCCCAGATTGACGCGTGCCTCTGTCAGACCGGGCTGCAACTGAAGGAGCTGTTTGTAGTCGCGGATGGCGGTCGTCAGATCGCCTTGCTGCTGCGCCTGAATCGCATCCCGGAGAAGCTGATCGGCATTCTGGGCCTGGGCAAAGGCAGAGACGGAGACGATGCAACACGACAAGACTAATTTCAGAAGCCGCACAGCGCACAGGATAGCGCAAGGATGCGGTCGGCGACCCGCCCTCTCCGGGACGGCTTTCGATTCAACGCGAGGAGTGCGTCAATGCTTTCCGGGAAAACCACCCAGCCCATGGAAGGTCATGTAAAGCGAGTACCCGCTAACCGCAATGGCAATCGCCATCTCGACCAGAAGGACAGCGATGCCGTATTTGTACCAGGGCTCGTAGCGAGGAGATTCTGCAGGTGTATTGGCAATATTCATGGTGAACCTCATATTCGCGACGATTGGCCGACCTTGTGCTGTCATGCCTCTTCAGGAGCAAAGGGCCGCCGTACCAGACCATGTTCTTCGGGGTGGCGTTCATAGCGTGCCGCCCAGAAATAAAACAAGACAAACGGCACAAAGAAATAAAGCGCGACGGACATGTATCCGGTGTGGACATTCGCGCCGGCCGAGAAGACCAGCGGATAAATGATGCCGGCCGCAGTCGAGACGCCGCCTACAAATCCGGCCGCGGCGCCTGGGCGATCAGGAAATAGCAGTGTTACCAGCGCAAACGTGCCGCCTGTGCCGCAGGAAATGAAAATGCCGATCGCTACCAGTATCGCCACGGAAAGATGCAGGGAGCCTGCCAGGCCTGCAACGGTGAGGCCAGCCATGCCCAGGATGATCAAAATCAGCGCGCTACCCAGCCAGTGCAGACGTGGCGCGTAGGGCAGGCTGCGGGCGATGAAGGGAAGAGGCGTCCACTTTTTCCGCTGAAAGAGATCAGACATGAATCCGGAAAAGGGCCGAAAGAGAGAGGCGGTGAAAGATTGTACGGCGGCGAAAGTTCCCGCAGCTATTTGCGTGCCAGCGACACCAGTAAAGCCGAGGGCAAGTATCGCATCGTGAAAGCCGCGCGTGAAGTATCCAGGGAGCCACGCATTCATAGCGATTTCCAGGCCGAAGGACATGGCGTAGGCGAGCATCAGCGCGATAGCCATGTAGCGACTCCATACGAACATGATGTCACGCAAGCTGGTGCGGGCACGCACCAAGTCACGCTGCTCCGCCGTTTTAGCCGCATCTCCACGCAGCAGATACAAAAATGCGATCAAGATAGCAACCGCGCCCAGCCAGAGGAATGCGCTTTGATAGTGAATTCCGAAGATCCGCGGCAGAAAGAGCGCGCCGAAGCCGGCGCCCACGTTTCCCGTGCCGGCGTAGAGGCCTTCCGCTGTGCCTATCTCATGAGAATCGAACCATTGCGCCACATGCTGAATGCCAACTACGAACGACACGCCGGCGATTGCGACGATCACTCGCTCGATAAAGAGCAGCTTGTAGCTTGTCGTGTATGCGGAAACCATGGACACGACTCCACAGCAGGCAAGGATACAGGCGAAAGTACGTGGCGCACCGAAGCGGTCGGATGCCCATCCGGCAAGTATGCGGCCAACGGGCGCCATCCAGATCGCTGAACTCGCCAGCAGCCCCATCGACTTGATGCTCAAGTGATAATGCGCCGCAATGCTTGGGCTGAATGCGGCAGTAGAGAACCACATAAGAAAGCACCAAAAGAATCCCAAAGTAGCTATGACGAGCTGTTCGACCTTGTGCGTCCTCAATGGTTTTTCTTCTCCAATCTCGATGGATGGATAGAGCGGTAGTGCGTCGTCAGGTCGTGGAAGCAAGGCGGAAAGCCGACAAGTTTCCCGCGCGCTGAAGGCACGGTCCAAGTTTTCAAATGAGGCTCGCACGGATCGTGGCGAGAGGGGCCGGCCGGCACAGGCGAGGTGCGGGCGCAACAGGAAGCTGTTAAGTCGAAATTATCTAAGTGCGCGATAGGACGCAAGGAGAATGCGAAGAATTGCGAGACGCTCGCAGTTATCGCTGAGGCAGCGTGCAGATAGCCGCCGGGATCCTCTTGTGCGAACCGGGAGGCTGAAGTATTATCGCCCTACCTTCCTTTGCCGGCACCTCGTCTGTGCTGGCCGGATCTCCACGATCGAGCCTGAATCATCCGGAGCTAACTGCTCCTGGTGACCATGTCTTCGCAATTTCCAGATCGCTTTGCCGATCCAACTCGCCTTGCCGTTCGCACATGTGCGCTTCGACTCGAGACGTGGAGGGATGATGAGTTACCCCTGCTCATCCGCGCGGAAAGGGGTGGAGACCAGTTTCTGCTGACCCCTGTTTCTGGCGATACGCAGAAGAGACTGTCGTCTGTTTCGCTCATGCCGGACCGGCTGCCGCTTCCCGGCGAACAATATCGCTTTCATCTGGACATGACGCAGTGCATTGGCTGCAAGTGCTGCGTGGTGGCGTGTAACGAGCAGAACGGCAACCCTGCTGACATCCAGTGGCGCCGTGTAGGCGAGATTGAGGGTGGCGTCTATCCGGATACCATGCGGCACTATCTCTCGATGGGATGCAATCACTGTCTCGAACCCACCTGCATGACCGGCTGTCCGGTCAATGCTTACACGAAGGATCCGTCGACCGGCATCGTGCTGCACAGCGCTGAACGTTGTATCGGCTGCCAGTACTGCACATGGAATTGCTCCTATGGCGTGCCGCAATACAATCCCGAGCGCGGAGTTGTCGGGAAGTGTGACATGTGCCATACGCGGCTTTCCGATGGGGATGCGCCAGCGTGCGTGGCCGCATGTCCGGAAGATGCCATACGTATCGAGATCGTGAATACAGCGGCGTGGCGCCGCGAGTATGCCGCACAAGCCAATGCGCCCGGACTGCCCAATGCCGATGACAGTATCTCGACCACCAAAATCACAATGCGGCATAGGCTTCCGCGAGACATGGGTCGTGTGGATACCTGGCGTGTAGAACCCGAGCATCCGCACTGGACACTGATCCTGATGACTGTCTTCACTCAGATGTCGGTCGGGGCCATTATCGCGATGTCCGCGTCGCAGTCCCTTGCAGGCTTCACCATCGCACGCGTGCACGCGGCAGGAGTGGTGCTGATCGCGCTCTGTGCACTTGGAGCATCGACTCTCCATCTCGGCAGGCCCATTTACGCCTTTCGCGCACTCAGCATGTGGCGACGTTCCTGGCTGAGCCGTGAAGTGCTCTTCTTTTCACTGTTTGCGGGCGCGGCAATTCTCTATGCAGCCCTCTTGTGGGTAGGCTCGAGGGCGAGTGCAGCTTCTGGAATAATTGCTGCCGCCTTCGGACTTGTCGCCATCTACGCGAGCGCCCGACTTTACTGCGTTGTCGCTCGCCCGATGTGGAATACCCGACATAGTTTCCTTGAGTTCTATCTCGGCGCGGCGTTTACGGGGACGCTTGTTTCCTCAATCGTTGTGCCCGCCGCCGGGGACGCGCTGGCACATATCGCTGCCGGTGTTGCTGCGGTTCTAATCATCCAGCAATCAGTCAAGCTCACATGGTTACTGCACTCGCGACAATTTGAGTTAAGAGCGGCGGGCGAATTGTTGCGTTTTCGTTTTCTACCACTCTTCGCGGGCCGCCTTTGCAGTCTCGCGGCAGTCGCTACCGCACTGGTCGTCCTCGATAACTACCTGTCGGCACGCCTGCTATGCCTTGCTGCTTCTATCGCGATTGAACTGGCGGGACGCTATCTGTTCTTTGTAAGCGTGGTGCCAAAAAATATGGCCGCTCCATACCTGCGGGAGAGTCGGGCGGCATGAAGCTTCGCCGGTTTTTAGGACTCGACATCGCGCCCGGGAGGTATGCGTTCGGCAGGGATCCCGCAGTCGGGCACATATCTGCAAGGAAAATTGCCGATAGATGGGTGAAGACCACCTGCGGCTATTGTTCGGTCGGCTGCGGGATGATGCTTGGTATTCGCGATGGTAAGGCGGTGACTGCGCGGGGCAATCCAGACCATCCTGTGAATCGCGGGAAGTTGTGCCCGAAAGGGCTGGCGGAACACTATGCCCTGAGCGCTGAAAATCGCGCAGTCCATCCCCTGTTGCGCCGTCAGGGTGCGCTGTCGCAGGTCTCCTGGGATGAGGCGATGCAAGCCATGGCCGGGGAGTTTCGGCGCGTCGCCCAGCAATACGGACCACAGGCGGTCGGCGTAATCAGCACAGGCCAACTGGTTACAGAAGAGTTTTACACGCTTGGAAAGCTGGTTCAGCTCGGGCTTGGCACCTCAAATTACGACGGCAACACGACGCTCTGCATGTCGACCGCGGTCGCCGGCTACAAGCGCTCGTTTGGTAGCGACGGGCCGCCGGGCGCATATGAGGATCTGGCGACCGCCGATGTGATCCTGCTGATAGGCGCCAATATCGCAGAGAATCATCCGATCTTGTGCCAGCACCTGGATGGGAACCGTGCGAGGACTCTGATTGTGGCCGATCCGCGCGTGACCAAAACGGCCATGATGGCAGACATCTTCCTGCCAGTCAGACCGCGCTCTGATCTTGCGCTCATCAATGGCATTGCTCACATTCTCATTCGCGATGGGCTGTTGGATCGCGAATATATCCGTCAACATACAAATGGCTTCGACGAACTATGCCGATCCGTGCATCGGTACGATCCGGAGTACGTCGCAAGCATCACTGGTCTCAGCCAGGAGCTGATCCAGAAGGTCGCTCACCTCTATGGAAATGCGAGAGCCGGTTTCATCGGCTGGACCATGGGCGTGAATCACAGCTCGAAGGGCACTGACACGGTAAGCGCAATCAATAACCTTGCGCTGCTGACGGGAAATGTCGGCCGGGTTGGCGGATCGCCATTCTCCATCACCGGCCAATGCAATGCCATGGGAACGCGCGAGGCCGGCTTCACCTCCAGCCTTCCTGGTTACCGAAAATTCGATAACGTGAGGCACCGCGAAGAACTTGCAACCATCTGGGGAATCGCTGCGGAGCGGATCCCCGTCGAGCGTGGTCTCGCATACCCCGACATTGTCGATGCAGTATTGAAGAAGAGAATTCGAGCTTTATGGATCATCGCGACCAATCCGCTTGTCTCATTCCCGAACATTGAAGTACTGAAACAAGCGCTTGGCGAGTTGGAATTCCTGGTAGTCCAGGATTGTTTTCATCCCACGCCAACTACGGAACTCGCGGATCTTGTCTTGCCGGCGGCGGCCTGGGGAGAGAAAGAAGGAACTTACACCAACTCCGAACGCCGCGTAAGCAAGGTGAATGCAGCCGTTGCAGCACCGGGAGAGGCGCGGAGCGATTTCGAGATTTTCCTTCGCCTTGCATTGGAGCTTGGCTGCCGCGACGAACTCTTTGCAGGATGGAAGGAACCGCGCGATGCATTCCAAGAATGGAAGCGCGTCTCCGAGGGAAGGCTTTGCGACTACTCCGGCATGAGCTACGAAGCGCTGGAAGAAGCGGACGGCATTCAATGGCCATTTTCAAAGAACACAGAGTCGCCACCCCAGGCAGCACGGCGACTGTACACCACCGGCGAATTTGAAACTACGGATGGAAAGGCGCAGTTCGTCTGCGCCGACTGGGAGCCGTTCCCCGAACAACCGTCGCAGCATTTTCCTCTTGTGTTGAATACCGGCAGAACCGTTGAACACTGGCATACGCGAACAAAGACCGGAGCCATCCCGATCCTGGAGAAAATGTCACCGCGAGCCTGGCTCGAGATGAATCCGGCGGACGCAGAGCGGTTGATGCTTGGTCCGCATGACCTCGTCGATGTTGTTTCAACACGCGGCCGTGTGCGTCGCGTGGAGCTGCGAGTGACAGAGGTGGTTGCGCCCGGGCAGGTGTTCGTACCGTTTCACTTTGCCGAATGGAACATCAACGAGGTAACGCAGGATATCTTCGACCCAATCTCACGAGAGCCGAACTATAAACAATGTGCGGTGCGCGTGGAGAGATCTTCCACCGCAGCGTTATAGCTGCCAGCCTGCTCTGAATCAGCGGCGGTCGGGGACGGACTCACGAGCCAGGTCGCAGAAGTCACGGTTGTTTGACGGCCGCGGCCCGGCGAAGCTCATCCATCAAGATGACGGCTTCTGCAATCTCGCGCATGCTCTTGCGACGCTGGCGGCTCTCCTTCTGCATCATTCGATACGCCTCTTCTTCTTCCACGTTGTGGTCGCGCTGCAGAAGCCCCTTCGCGCGTTCAATCAGCTTGCGGGATTCGAGCTGGCCCGAGAGCGCACTCTTCTCGCTCTCCAGGCGCGCCATCTCAATCTCTCCGCCGACCAGAAATCCCACCGTGGAGATCGTTTGCACCTCCCACGGCGTGTAGTGATGGGGTTGGCGATGCTGCACGTTGATGACGCCGACGAGATTGCCCCGGGCCACGATCGGAACCGAAAGAAATGCTTCAAAAGAGTCTTCGGGCAGGTCCTTGAAAAATTGGAATCGCGGATCGCGTAGCGCGCCGGAATCGATGAAGACCGGCTCCCGATGCTCTGCGACCCAACCAGTGATACCCTGCCCGATTTTCAGCCCAAGCTGATCGATGACATCGGGATGGGGATTCTTGGAAGCGCGAAGCACAAGCTGGCTTCCTTCAAGCACATAGACAAAGCACGAATCGCAACTGAGCAGCGTCGGTATAAAGCTGACGATCTGATTCAGCACCGCATGCAGCGGGTCGGATGCGGCCATTCTGCGGCCGATGTCATGCATTAACTGAATCGCGTTCAGTTGGCGTGTATCGGGCGAAGCCGCTCCATCCGTGTCGGATGTGACAATACTGTGCGTAACAGAAGAAGGCTGCGGAACAACCTGTGCGTTGCGACTCTTGAAAGGTGAGCTGGCCCTGGCCGCAGCCTGGACTCGGCCAGGCGTAATGCCACGCGACACGGGTCCGCGCTTCTCTTCAAGAAGTCTGAACGCGCACTCCGACGCCTCGTTCATCAAGAAGCCCATCTTTGGATGCGAGGGGACAAAATCCGCTTCGATGCCATGCCGCGCCAACTCTGCTGAGGTGCTTGGCCCAATGGAAAGCACGACCGCCTGGCGCATGGCAGCACGCAGCGCATCGGTTAACTCCATCTGTTCTGCAACCAGAAAGAGATGGGTCACCTGAACGGCTGTGAGAAAGATAGTGATCTCGATCTCTCCTGCGATGATCGATCGAATCGCACTCTGTAAGGGCTCAAGATCATCTGGAAGCGCCCATTGATAGACCGGCACGCGCATCCACTGCACGTGGTGCTGACTGAGCGCTTCCAGCAATTGGATATTGACGGCGCCGTACTCCTGCACCGCGGCGTGCAGCCCTTCGAGAGAGGGGCCGAAGGCATTATCCAGAGCGTCGATAGTCTCGCGCCAGGTGCAGGGTTCCGGGGCTGCAACCGCGACCGGCAAGCCCAGTTCTCGCACCGCCGCGCTGGCTTTGGGACCGCGCGTCGCCAGCTTCGCCCGCCGCAGCGAGGCGATAATGCGAGCGCGATCATAGCGAGTCTCGACGATCTCCATCAATCGACGGACACCAATACCGGTCATAAAAATGACCAGGTCGAAATCTCCCTGAAGAAGGCGTTCTGCGAATTCGAACGCCTCATGATTGGATTCGAGCGGAACCTCACGCATGGCGCTGGCAACTGTCGGGTCTCCGCCGTAGGTCCGGATCAGCTTCGCGATTTCCGTCGCACGCCGATTCTCCAGGGAAAGAACGCGTAATCCGTTGAAGCTGCCAAATGCCATTTTTTATTATTTACCGGAATTCAGCGACGCGCTGCGAGAAATGTGGGCTGTCCTGGGGGCTGCGCATGGGTTCGAATTGAAGTTGGCAATCACGTCTTTGGACGCAACAACGCGCGCACGTGAAGGTACGAGTCCGCGCGAGATTCAATCAGGCAGTTCCAGGTCGCTCGGCGTTGAGCAAGGATCGATTCGGATCGAGGCTGGCACGTGGCAGGGTGCCGCGAAGTACCGCTGGCACAGAAATAGCACAAGCTCATGAGGGATTCAAGCATTCGCTGCAAATCATCGGAAAGGACATAGAGACCTCTTGTCGCTGCGCTCATCCCTCAGTATTCTTGAGTCACAGCAGCGGAGATTCGCGGAAGCCACGGTTCAATTCTGAACGCCTGCTTTCGACTCCAGCTGCCCGGCACTTCGCTCCGTGCCATCGATCTGCATCTTTTGTGCTGTTCGGCGCGATCGATTCATAACCCCTGCCAGGGGAGCGCCTGACACCAAACTCAGATCATTCTCATCGCGAACAAGCAGGCGCTGTCTCGTCTGTACTTGATTCGCAGGGTGACGGAGTGACGACCGGTCTACGTACCGAAGTCATTTCCGTTCAGGAGGAATATCGGAGATGGCCGTATCGGAGAGCATCATCCCGCAGGAGATGCAAGAGACGTTCACGCCGGAACAGAAGGAATATCTCGCCGGCTTTCTGCTGGCAGTGGCGAAGCGCGGCGATAGGTTCTTTGTGCGCAAGCCCGCCTCGAATGTTCCTTCTGAGGCGCCTGGATCGTACGGCGGCGGATCCATGTCATCCGTCGCGATGAAGGAAGATACCTGGTTTGGAACGCCGATCGATGAGCTCTGCAGGGAGGAGCGCTGGAAATACGAGGGGAATCCGCTTGATCTGTGGGACAAGCTGCTTGCTCACGCAGATGTGAACCGTGCTCCTGAGGACGGCGATATATTTCGCTTCAAGTTTCATGGACTCTTCTACGTCGCTCCGGCACAGAATTCCTTCATGCTCCGGCTGCGAACGCCGGGCTGCGTTCTCCGCTCATATCAGCTGCGTGGACTTGCCAGAATGGCGAAGGACTGGGGCGCGGGCGAAGCGCACATCACCACCCGAGGCAACATCCAGCTTCGTGAGTTTCAACCCAGAGACATTGTCCGCGTACTGATGGAAGTGCAGAACCTCGGCATGAGCTCCCGCGGCTCAGGCGCGGACAATATCCGCAACCTAACGGCAACGCCGACCAGTGGCCTCGATCCGCAGGAGCTCTTTGACGTCGCGCCGCTTGCGCAGGCGCTGAATCTCTATATTCTCAATTCGCGCGATCTCTACGGCTTGCCCCGCAAGTTCAACGTCGCATTCGACAGTGGCGGTGCAGTCGGCGTGGTTGCGGATACAAATGATATTGCCTTTGTTGCAACGCAGGTTGCGAAAGGACACGGCCCTCCAGAAGGCGTCTACTTCCGCGTGAAACTCTGCGGCATCACAGGCCATCGTCAATTCGCGAGCGACTGCGGCATCCTGTTGACCCCTGACCAGACGGTTGCAGTTGCCGCCGCCATGATCCGGGTATTCAACGATCACGGCGATCGCACGGATCGCAAGAAGGCGCGTCTCAAATATCTGATCGATCGCTGGGGTGCCGAGAAGTTCCTTGATGAGACGGAGAAGCGTCTCGCCTTTCCCCTCATGCGCTTTCCGCTTGCAGAATGTGAGCCGCGCCCGCAGATAAACAGACATGGTCATTTAGGCGTTCATACGCAACAGCAGCCCGGTCTGGTATATATCGGGGTCGCCGTACCTGTAGGTAGGATGAGCGCCGAACAGATGCGCGCCGTGGCAGATATCGCAGACACCTATGGTTCGGGCGAAATCCGGCTTACTGCGTGGCAGAATCTGATCCTTCCGAATATTCCGACCGGCAGGATCGAAGCAACGCGCCGGGCAATCGCGGACGCGGGATTGAGCGATTCTGCTGCGACTTTTTCCGCCGGGGCCGTTGCTTGCACCGGCAATACCGGCTGCAGATATTCCGCGACCAATACAAAGGCTCACGCGATGGCGCTTGCCGCGTTTCTCGACGAGCGATTCAAGATAGCACAGCCGGTAAACCTTCATGTCACCGGCTGTCCTCATTCGTGCGCGCAGCACTACATAGGAGATATCGGACTCCTGGGTGCAAAGGTCGGCGGAGAAGAGGGCTACCAGGTGTTCATTGGCGGCGGCTCTGATGAGCATCAGGGGCTGGGCCGCGAGCTTGCCTCGGCGGTGCGCTTTGCTGACGTATTACCGCTGCTGGAAAGACTCTTCCAATCTTTTTTGCAAAGCCGGATCGGTGAGGAGTCGTTTCTCGAATTCACCAGAAGGCATTCCATTCAACAAATGAAAGAGCTGCTGGCAGTCGAGGAGCAAGCGTATGCCTGAATTCCTAGCCCCCGCCATTCCGGAGGAAGCACCCTTCAGCCACGCACAACGTGTCTGGCTCAATGGCTATCTCGCGGGTCTTTATTCCTATGCTCCGGCAAACTCCGTCGCGGATGCTGCACCAGCATTCACCATCGCGATTCTTTATGGCTCGCAGACCGGAACGGCGGAAGGACTTGCGCGCAAGCTATCAAAAGAGCTGAGGTCGGCAGGCTATCTCGTATCGCTGAACTCTCTTGAAGGCTACGTGCCGGCCACACTCGCAGCAGAAAGATACGCGCTTTTCATTGTCTCGACCTACGGGGAAGGCGAGGCGCCCGATTGCGTGCAGCCCTTCTTCCAGCAGTTATGCGTGCAGCGTTTTCCGCTGCTCGGTGATCTCTCCTACGCCATATTTGCGCTCGGTGATTCGCACTATGAGCACTTTTGCCAGTTCGGCAAGGATCTGGATGCGAAATTAACCGGGCTGGGCGCCACCTGCGTCGTGCCCCGGATCGACAGTGATGTGGATCTGGACTCTCCTTATGTTGGCTGGAAGCAGGAGGTTGGCAGAAAGCTTCGTGAGCTTGCATCGCGGTCAGGGATGGCCGAAAGCTCAACCGCAACACCGACGATAGATCAACCAACACCCCCAGTTCCGCAAACTCCGGTACTCCCTGCAGTGCAAACGCATACCCGAGAACATCCCTATCTCTCTCCTTTGCTGGAGAAGCGAAAACTCACGCATCCTTCTTCCGGCAAATTGACTATCCACCTGGATTTCGCATTCGAAAACGCGGCCTTACGTTATGAGACAGGCGACGCCTGCGGGATCATACCGCAGAACTGTCCCGCCCTTGTCGACACGATTCTGGGCTTGTCGCCCTTTAGCGGCAGTGAAGTTCTGGAGATTCCCAAGATAGGGAAGGCAACGTTGCGCGAGGGGCTTCTTCGGCACTTCGCCATTACCCGCATCACGCGCAAGATGGTTTCGGAATATGCTGCGCTTACCCAAAGCACGCTGCTCAGAGCGCTGCTAGCACCTGACCAGCAGGTGGAACTCGACCAGTATCTCCACGGACGCGATGTGGCGGATCTGTTAACGCAATATCCCGGCGCACTGCAGGAGCCTCAGGACCTGGTGAAGCTACTACCGAGGCTTGTGCCTCGCCTCTATTCCATCTCGTCGAGCCCGACAGCGCATGCGGGACGGATTCATACGACGGTTTCAGTGGTGCGCTACCGGACGCACGATCGGGAGCGCGGCGGAGTGTGTTCCACTCTGCTCGCGGACCGCATCGAGCCCGGTGACAGGCTGCCGATTTACATCCAGCCAAACAACAACTTCCGCCTGCCGCAGGATCCAGCCACTCCCGTGATCATGGTCGGTCCGGGCACCGGCATTGCGCCTTTTCGCGCTTTTCTGCATGAGCGCCGCACTACCGGCGCAACTGGACGGAACTGGCTCTTCTTCGGAGAACGCAGCGCCTCGACAGATTTCCTATATCGCGATGAGCTTGAGAGCATGCGCTCCGCCGGCCATCTTATCCTCGATACAGCGTTCTCACGCGATCAGGAACACAAGATATATGTTCAGGACCTGATGAGAAAGAATGCTTCGCAGCTCTGGAGATGGCTTGACGAGGGGGCCTTTCTATATGTCTGCGGTGATGCTGCACGGATGGCAAAAGATGTGGATCGCACCCTTCACAGCATCATAGAAACGCAAGGCGGTATGTCTCAGGAATCCGCTGAAGACTATGTGCAGGTGCTCAAGGAGCAACGCCGCTACCAGCGCGATATCTATTGAACTCTTTTGAAACCGGCATTCGATGAAGTCCCTCTAAGGGCTGATGAAGGCTGCCGTAATGATCTACCGCGTCGTGGTAAGGAACGTGGCGACTTCTTTCAGACGCGCGTCCACGCTTTCCTTCTGCTCTTTTGCGTAGCGCTGTTGCAGGGCTATTTCTCTGGCCGCATCCTCATGGCGGCCAAGGTGTGAGTATGCGCGCGCCAGTCGATAATGCGCTTCTGCCAGGGTGGGCTTGAGCGCAATCACTTTTTTGAGTGGGACCGTGCTCTCCTGCCAGTGCGATTCCTCCTGCTCCAGCACGCCAAGCTGGTACCAGGCGTCGGCGAGATGGGGATCGGCCTTGACGGCCCTATCGAGCAACGCGCGTGCCTTGGGACTGTCGCGCTTGTCGGCAGGCTGATGGAGCAGCGCCGTCGCGGCATACGTGGCGGCTGCGGCGTTTTGCGGATGTTGTTCAGCAAAACTCTGCAGGTTGTCGCAGGCTGGCAACGTGACATTCGCTATGAGCGCGCAGTTGCGGCCCAGCATGTTGGCCCACGTTGCGTTGCCCGGGTCGGCGACCAGCAGCGCTGAGAAGACTTCAGCCGCTTCCCGATAACGATTATCGGCATAAAAGGCTATGCCGCGCACCGCCTTCAGCCGTGTGCTCGCGGGATATTGCTGGATGCCATACTCGGCAACCTTCACTGCGGGCTGCCAGGAAAAGTGCCGTAGTAGTTCCACGACCCACGCATAGATATTCGCCTCGCTGGGGTTGAGGTGCGCTGCCTGCGAGAAGTGCTGTTCCGCCTGGCGGTAGTTTCCGAGTTGTTCCTCCGTTTCGCCGTAGAGCTCTTTTGTTGCATCGCTGCGGCTGGTTTCCGGGACTGCTTCGAGGACACGCTTGGCTCCCGCCGCGTCGTTGCTCTCGAGAAGCGCGAGCACTCGGTCGTGCGCCGTGTCCGCATCCAGAGGGCCCAACGCCGCAGCCGCAGCGAAGGCTCGCGCAGCGCGAGCCGGTTCGCGCGCCTCCATGTATGCGTGTGCCAGGGTCGTTTGTGTCTGCTGGTCGTGCGGCTGAAGCTGTGCCGCGGCCTCAAGCTCGGGAATGGCCTTCTGCAGCTGGTTGAGTTTCAGGTATGCGGCGCCGAGATTGCTGCGCGCAATGGCCGAGCGCGGCTGGATCCGTGCCGCATGCGTGAGCAGCGGCAACGCCTGATCAAGATTGCCGGCTTCGGCGTAGATCAATCCCAACGTCTCGGTGATATCGAAGTTCGCCGGGTGCCGGCGGACGAGCTCTTCGAGAAGCGGCCGCGCGTCTTGGGCGCGACCCTGATCATAAGCTGCGAGAGCATCCTGGAGCTTTACCGCGTCTGCCATGGACATCTGCGCGGCGCCAGCAGGGAGCCAGGCAGCGCCGAGCATTGTGGCAACAAGCAGGTACCGGCAGCATTTCAGAAAAAACGCCAAACAAGGCATGAATTTATGAATCTCGCGAGCGGTGGTATGTGCCTTGCCGCTGCTGAGATTGTAGTGCGCCAGAGCACGACTCCATGGACGTACGCCAACCGAGCCCCTACTTCGCCTGCTCCACCGCGAAATTATCGAAAGAAGTGTGGTCCCAGCCCGAACCGATGCCGACCATGCCGTGAGTGTGTGTCTGGTCCTGGAGATTGGCGACCGTCTTTCCATCGACGGAGGCGCGGATGTTGCTGCCTTGGAAGGTCAGTTCCATTCTGTGCCAGCGCGAAGAGCCCAGCGCCGTCTGACCGGTTGCCAATTCCTTAGCAGGCTTCTTGTAGGCAATGGCGAGCAGCATCCAACGGCCGTCTGCTTCCACGCGCAGGACATAACTACTTGGATATCGCGCCTTCTCGTCCTGAAAGACGTCGGCAGAATCGATACGGCCAATCAGGGTGGCGATGCCGCCGCTTGGCACGCGGAAGTCCGCGCTCTCCCGGTAATCGGTCCAGTGAATATCGCCGGTGAGTGTCCATGGGTCAGGAAGTGGTCCCCAGGGGATAGGCTTCTGGGTGATGACCTGCTCGAGGCACTCTCCTTGCCTGCCTGTGCAGTTATGGACCTCGAACGCTCCGTCCTGATCGGCGAGAAATGCAGGCGAGCGCAGCAGCGGTGTTTTCTCAAATGACTCGTGGTAGGGAAAAGGAAAGGGCTTGTCCGGTGGCGGGACAGCTGTGCCCTTGTGCTGACCGGTAGTGGTGGTGATGGTGTAGAGCGAGTCCGGGTCGAAGTTGTAAGTGAAGCTGCCGTCACGCGGGGTGATGTCGCCGACGTGCTCGAAGGTGCGCTTTCCGTTGGTTTCCCAGACGTGCAGCATGCCCCTGCCGAGCGACCCTTTGATGGTTGCCTGAATGGTGGTGGGTTGTTTGCTGCTGATGGTTTCTACCACCATGCTCCAGTCATGACGGTTAGGAGCGGCGAGCGTGACGTAGCTGCCGGAGGGGAACTGGCCGCAGGCGTTGTCCAGATAGCGCCAGCCGGGCTCAGCGAACTGTGTCGTGTGCGCCGTAGCCCAGATAGCCCCCTGCACATTGTAATGGCCGGACCAGGGCGTATTTGCGTACATCAGGCCGGAGTTCGGCGCAGCCAGGATGTCGTAATACGAGGTGACGGGACTCCAGATCTCCGTCTTGGTGAAGTGGCCAAGGAGATAATTTTCGTTGTAGAGGTGCGCAAGGCTACGACCTCCAATGGCCCAATCACGCGAAAGAATATTGGATGCGCTCGATTCCGGCTGATCCTCACTCGACCAGATCGGCTTGCCGAAGCTGGTTGCATCGGCCGGCGTGGTGAGCTTTCCTTTCTCGCGCGGATAATGGACGCTGATGACGTTAACCGCCTTGTCGAGCGCCGAATCTTTCCGCATGGCGTCCAGAATGTTCCACTGCCCCAGGCCTTCGTGTGGGTACTCGTCACAGCAAACGATCTTTGTGCCGGGGCGCTCCTTATCCAGCGTGCCGCGCAGCGTCTTTACGTACTGCGCATCAAAGGGAGTCTCGTTCCAGATGCCGGTGTAGGGGATATTCAGGTGATGTTGCGATTGACCACCATTGAGAAAAACCGCGACATAGTGGGCCATCGCCGGCGTGTAGAGCGATGGTTTTCCCGTTCCGCCACGCCCGATCCAACCAGGCGCGCCCCAGGCGAGTGTGTCGAGCAGTATTTTTGGGTTGCGACGGTGCGCCTCCTGCATGAGCCACCATTCGTAACCGCGGGTAAAGTTTTTATCGTTCGGCGTGCGCATATGACTCGGCTCGGAGCCGTCCGTGGAGTTGACGTCACCGCCGATCTCCACCTTCAGGTGTTGCAGGGAGGCGCCGTAATGCGGCCGGAAGAGGAAGTCGAGCACCTGGGAGCGATAAGGCTCCGGGTAATCATAGAGCAGGCGCGATGATGCGCCGGCGCTGACGGCGCCGAGGCCGTCAAAGGTGCGCCCCAGGCTCGCTGGATCAATCGTGACCGAGACAGACTGTGCAAGCGCGCCGATGGCCAGACAGCAGAAGAGAAATGTGAGTGAGAAGAGACGAGCGCTCATTCTGTATTCCCGTGCCGGAAGTGTTTGTTTGGTGTGAAAGCCTGAACAAAAGGTGCCCCACATGATCGTAGTAGATGGGGCCAGGGAAAGAGTGCAAAGCGCATCAGAACATATCTAGAAGTAGTACTTCGCCGCGAGTTGGAAAAAGCGTGGGTTAGGAGTAAATGCCCCCAGCGAGCGAGTATTGGTGATCGGCGCGCCGGTGGAGTTGTCGTTTGCGCCACCGTTACCCGGTTGACCGAAGGCCGGCGTGTTGAACAGGTTGAAGATGTCCGCGCGCACCTGCAGGTACTGGCTCTCGAAGGTAGTGAAGTTCTTAAACACGCTCATGTTGATCCGGTTATAGCCGGGTCCGTAGATCTGGTTGCGTGCTGTGCCCAGGTAGGGAAGCACCGCGCTCAGCGTGTCGAGTGGGTGACCGACCGGATCGGAGTCGGTCTGCGTATTGGGGATGTCGCTGCTGGGCCGCGGGTTTCCGAAGGCACAGGGATTAAACCAGTCGTTGATGTTCTTGGTTTTGGTGGCGCACTGCGTTCCTCCATTCGAGGGATCGGCTGAGCCGCCGGTGGCGTACGGATCGTGTAGCAGGATTGCCCGTGCCGCATTCGCTCCATTCGCCCGGCTATTGTTCGGCTCACTGTAAATGGATTGCCGGTCTGCGCCACGAACACCAGATCCGCGGCCCATCCTCCTGCTACCTCATTGAGAAATCCGCCATGGTTCAGGTACTGGCGTCCTTTGCCGAACGGCAGTTGATAGCTTGCGTTGAGCGTGACACGGTGCCGCACATCCCAGTCGGAGTTGGTGTATTCATAGCCGATGGGCACGACCAGCGCGCTGCGGTAGGTATTTGCGCCTCCGTTGAGTGGCGTAGCGGTGTCATCCAGCGCGTGGCTGTAAGTGTAGGTGGCGAGGAAGTAGAGCCCGTTCGCGTTTCGTTTCTCCAGCGTCACCTGACCGGAGTTGTAGCTGCCCACGCCTTCGTACGCGACAAATTGTGAGCCGCCGAATCCCGGGAATGGCCGGATGTTCTGGGAATTGTCCTGTGGACCCACGAGTCCAATCGGCGCATTCTGATCCGGAAACGCGGTCAGCCGGCGCGAGACATTCCCTACAAAGCCGGTAGTGAGGCTGAGCGTAGGCGAAAAGGCATATTGTGTCGAAAGATTGTATTGCTCGCTGTAGGAGGAGCGGAACTGCGTCTGCGATCCGACCAGGCCCGGTGTACTGAGGAAGTTTTGCAATCCCTGATTGATCGCATCCTGAAAGCCCGTTGCCAAAGTCAGGCCGTCGGTAGGACAGGTATTCGTGGTGGCGTCGCAGGCCGGCGCAGTGAAGCCGGAGGAAAAGGAGAAGGGATAGTTGAAGCCCGGATTCGGCGCGCCGCCGATGCTCTCCAGGCCGCCAAAGAAGATGCCGAAGCCGGCACGCACCACGAACCGGTCCGTGGGACTATAGGCGAAGCCCACCCGTGGGCTGAAGTTGGTATCTTGCGAGTTTATGAGTGAGCGATTGCCGGTGTACAACAGGTTGATGTTGTTCTTGGCGATCAGGTCCAGGAAGGTAGGCGCGAGCGCCACGTTGCGTTTGCTATCGATCAGCACATAATTAGCCGTGCCGGAGCCCGGTCCGTTAATGGCTGTTGGATACCAGTTCGCCTGGTTGTCATGGCGCTCCTGCGTCGGCTGGTACCAGTCGTAGCGGATGCCCAGATTCAGCGTTAGCCGCGGCAGGATCTTCCAGTCATCTTGAAAATAGCCGGAGTTGTACCCGCGCACGTTATCGATGTTGAAGTAGTTGGATAGCCCGGCGCTTCTCTGCTGATCCGCCAGGAAGTCCGCCACGCCCGAGCCAGTGAAGCTCTGCCCGGGGATCGACGTATAGAAGCCGGTGTAGTTGTAGCCGCCATGTGGGTTGATAGGCGCCGTTGTGGAGAAGCGCACATGCTGGAATGCAATGCCGGCTTTCAGAGTGTGATTGCTCGCGACCTTAGTTACGTTATCCAGGATCTGGAAGACGTTCTCGTACTCGATGGCAGGATAGAAGCCCGGCGAGCCGAAACTGCTGATACCGGTGATGCTGGTGCTTGGCAGACCGCCGTTGTGTTTCTGGAAGGGAATGCCACCTAGACCCACGGTGGTCGCGATGTTTTGTTCTGAGCTGGGCTGCAGGAACTGGAAGTGGCCCCAGTTGTAGCCGAAGCGGAACTCGTCCGCCAGCGTTTGCGTGAACTCGTGAGTTTCGCTCAAAGCGTAATTTTCGCCCATATTGATGGTCGGTCCATCGGACCCATAGCCGCCGCCGTCGAGAGTCGGACCGAGCGGCGGAGCATAGTCGCCGCGCTCGTTGTAATAGCTCATCCGGAAGAAGGCTTGGTCGTGCTGCGTCGCATTCCAGTCGATGCGGCCATCCCATTGCACGGTATTGTCCAGGTTGTTCCGGTTAACGATGTAGTTGTTGTAAGTCTTGCCGCCGTTCGCGTTGGGCAGCGGGTAGAGGTTGAGAATGCCTTGCGCGATGGAATTGATCTGGCTCGGGCAGAACACATTTTGCCGGCCATTGCATGCCAGCGGCGCCGAGCCGTTCGATCCAGGCTGATAGAGCAGCGTGGGCTGACTACTGCCGGTAAGACTCGGATCCAGTAACTCGGTGAAATTGCCCTGCCGCATTCGAGCCGTGGGGACGGTAAAGGTGTCGGTCTCGCCAAAGATGATGCGGTTGGCCTCCACGTCGCCGAAGAAAAAGAGATGGCCCTTCACGATAGGACCGCCGATGGTGCCTCCGAACTGGTTTTGCCGATATTTCGGTTTGGTCTTGGCGAAGTAGTCCACGGCATCCAGCGCATCATTGCGCCAGTACTCCCACAGATTGCCGTGCAGTCCGTTAGAGCCGCTCTTGATCGACGCGTTGATGACGCCGCCCGCAGAGTGACCGAACTGTGCGTCATAGTTGCTGGTCTGCACTTTGAACTCTGCCAGCGCGTCTGGCGGAGGCTTCACCACAAAGCTTGCGCCATTCAGAAAGTCCACCGCGTTCGAGTTATTGTCGACGCCATCCAGCACAAAATTGTTCTGCTCCGCGCGCTGGCCGTTTGCGTTGAAGTCGCCTTTGCCTTCGCCGCGCGCCCCATTGCCTTGCGTTACCCCGGCCGTCAGTTGCGCAATAAAGACGTAATTGCGGCCATTCAACGGAGTGTCATTGATCACCTGTGAACTGACGACCTGTCCGGTCGAAGACTGCTGCGTCTCGAGGAGTTGTGCCACGCCGGAGTTCACTGTCACGGTTTGAGCTACGTTCCCGGCCTGCAATTTGATGTCGGCCGAAAGCCGCTGATTCACGTTCAGAACCAGCCCGGGAAGGGAAGCGGTGGAGAATCCCTGGGCTGACGCCGTCACGGTATAGTTGCCGATTTTTACCGGCGAGAAGACGTAACCTCCTTGCTTGTTTGTCGTGCTCCTGAGCACCAGGCCGGTATCGTTCTCCGTAAGCGTCACCTGTGCGTTCGGCACGACTGCTCCGGTGGTGTCGGTCACGATTCCGGTGACGGTGCCTTGATCCATCTGCGCCAGCAGCGTCAGGGGCAAACCGAACCACAACGCAAGCACCAGGATGAGTTGGATGAGCCGTGGGCCTGAGGGACAAGTGCGCCTGCTCGTGTCATGCGTGGGGGTTAGGCCTCTAAGAACATTTTAGGGTACGTTCCCGGTAATCAGTTAAAACGAACTGAGTTCATGGCGCGCAACGAAGTTCTGTCAAGCAGGAGCGCCCCGATTTTCCTCTCAGCAAAAGGCTCTGATATCCGATTTCCAGTCAGGGCCCGCCGGAAACAGCGTATTTCGCTCGTCTTAACCGTCAACACGGACAAGAATCCGCTCTCTATGACAGCAAAAACGAAAGGCTGCGCTAGGATGCACAGTGCATGGACAAAAAGAAGCCGGCAGGCATCAAGGACGTCGCCCGGACGCTCGGGATTTCCATCGCTACTGTGGACCGCGCCTTTCACAACCGCCCGGGTGTGAACCCGAAGACGCGGGCACGCGTGCTGGCGATGGCCCAGAAGCTCAACTATCGACCCAACATTGCCGCGCGCAACCTGAAGCTGAACCGGCGGCTGAGCATCGCCGTCTATCTGCCGGAACAGATCCATTCGTTCTTCACACCATTGCTGGAAGGCGTGCGGTCGGCGGCGGATGCTGTCTTTGGCGTAGAGATGGATCTCGACTACCGAACGTATCCACGAATGGGTGAGGGTGATCTGGCGCTTCTCGAGTCGATCCCTGAGGGCCGCTTTGACGGCATGATCTTCACCCCCGGAGATCCCAGGAAGTTCGAGCCGGCGATTAACCGCCTCAGCCGCTCCGGGACGGCAATGGTGTGCGTCGCGACAGATGCGCCGCACAGCGAACGGATGGCTGCGGTGTCCGTGGACGCATACGTGAGCGGCGCGCTTGCTGCCGAGTTGCTCGGCCGTACGATGCACCGTTCGGCTTCCGTGGCCATGATCACGGGAGAGCTGCATGTGCTGGACCACGCAGAGAAGCTGCGCGGTTTCGCGGCCAACCTGGCGCTGCTGGCTCCGCATTTGTCGCTCCTGCCGGTGGTGGAATCGCATGAAAGCGCGCAGGAAGCGCTGCGGCAGACGCGCAATCTGCTGAAGCGCCATCCCGACGTTCGCGGCATTTACGTGAGTACGGCGAACAGCCTGCCGGTGCTCCGGGTCCTTGAGGAGCAGCAACTGCTGGGGAAGGTGCAGGTGTTGTGCACGGATCTGTTTCCGGAGCTGATCCCGCTGCTCGAAAGCGGACGTATCCTTGCAACGCTATACCAGCGGCCCTTCGCGCAGGGCAAGACAGCATTCGAGATCTTACTGCGCTACCTGGTCGAGCGAGTGCGTCCCGAGCGGGCGACGCGCCTGGCGCCGCATACAGTCTTTCGCAGCAATCTGCCGCTCTTTGCCGACCGTGTGCGAAGCAAAGTGCGCGCCGCTGCTGTTCTTGAGGCGCAGAGCGGCTAACGCATCAAATGCCGGCCCCACCTTCAATCTCATCTTCAATCTGCTCCAGGCTGCGTCCCTTCGTCTCCGGAACCAGGGCGCGCACGTAGATCCAGCCCACTAGGCACGTAACGCCGTAAACGACAAACGCGCCCGATTGTCCAAATGCGCCCGTGAGAGCAGGAAATGAAAACGTGAGCAGGAAGGACGAAGCCCAAAGAGCGGACACTGCGATGGATACGCCGCGTGCCCGAACCCGGTTGGGGAATATTTCTGTGATCAGTACCCACGTCACCGGGGCGAGTGTCATGGCATAACAGCCAATCGCGCAGAGCGTCAGCAGGAGGATGGGCAGTCCACGCAAATGCAGGTGGTACACGACAGCAAGCGCAATGTGGACCACTCCTACACTGGCGCAGCCAAGCAGCATCAGAAAGCGGCGTCCAATGCGATCGACAAGGAGCATCGCCAGCAGTGTGAAGACAAGATTGATTGCGCCCGTGATCACGATGTTGAACAAAATGTCGCTCACGGTATAGCCGGCGCTGCGATAGACCTCTTCCGCGTAGTTGAAGAGGATGTTGATTCCGCTCCATTGCTGCAGCACCGCGAGTCCGATGCCGATGAGCACCAATCGCCGGATGCCGGGGGAGCCCAGCTCACGCCAGCCATTCGCCTGTGCGCGATCTTGCTGCAGGTGTCCTGCAATCGTGCGCACCATCTCGCGCGCGTAGTCGCGGCCGCCCATGCCGGCAAGGACCGTTTCCGCATCTGTCACTCGTTCGCGGGAGACCAGCCACCGTGGACTCTCCGGAATGGTTCCGGCAAGAACAAACAGCAGCACTGCCGGCACAGCGACTGCGGTAAACATCCAGCGCCACCCGTACTGCGCGTCCCAGGCCGTGGCCGAAAGTGAGCCGCTGAAGAGCGTGGCGCCGCGCGTGCCGATCTGCCAGTCGAAGATCTGTGCGCCCAGAATCCCGCAGACGATCGCAAGTTGGTTGAGGCTGACAAAGCGGCCGCGCCATTGTGCCGGGCTGATTTCGGCTATGTACATCGGTGAAATGTTGGACGCGAGACCAATCGCCAGACCGCCCGTAATGCGCCATACAGCGAACGCAGAAAAGGAAAAAGCCCAGCCCGTGAGCACGGAAGAGACAGCAAACAATGCACCGGCGAGCAGCAGTGATCGCTTGCGCCCTAGCCGGTCGCTCAGCATTCCGGAGAGCAGCGACCCGGCTAGACAACCCACCAGCGCGCAACTATTGGCCCAGCCGATGAGCGTGTCGGTCGTGAGATGGAAGTACGTCTCATAGAAAGGCTTGGCGCCCCCGATCACCACCCAGTCGTAACCAAAGAGAAAGCCGCCCAGCGCGGCGACGGCGGCGATCCAGACGAGATATCCCATGCGAAGATGCTGCGCGTGAGGCTCGAAAGACGCAGCAGCAGACGGCGCGGAATGCACAGCTATCGTGTCCTTGCCGGACTCTGTGTCTGGCTCGGCGCAAGCTCCGCTTCCTGAAGCAGGTCCGATGCTCCGGCATGGTTGCTGTCTAGCGCAAGGACAGCATGCAGCATTGGAATGGCAGCTTTCGCGCCATCGCGACCGTAGGCAGCCTGCGCCCGCAGAAAGGCGGAAAGCACTCGGTTACGATGAGCGAGATCTTCATGGAAGAGCAACATGGTCGGAAGGGAAGTCGCGAAATAGTCGATCTTCGGCTCCTGCTGTTCAAGTGCATCGGCGTAGGCGGCGATCTCCTGGAACACCTGCTGTGCCTGTTCATGCAGATGCAGTTCTTCGAGCGCGGCGCCCCGCCAGTACGTCATGTCGGAGATGCTGAGCACGCTCATCTGCTGGAAATCGCCTCTGTCGCGCGCTGCGCGATGCCACCATCGCTCTGCTTCCGGGAGGTCGCCGGCGGCAGCATGCGCCACGCCGAGAGCGTATTCGATATCGCTCTTGTTGGCGAGCAGATGTCGTGCTTCGCCGAGCGATTGCGGAGGATGCAAGGCGGCTTCAAGATGCGAGATTGCTTCCGCGGCTTTATTCTCTGCAGTGGCGCGCCGCGCCAGTAGCAGCCGGGCGCGCACAAACTGACTGAGCGCCAGCCCCTCGCCGCCCTCCCATGGCTGGAAATTGCGTGCAAGCAGTTCGCGGAGCGCGAGCTCTGGCTGGCCCGTTTGGTTATAGAGCGCTATCAGCTCCAGAGAAAGATCGTCGCGCATGGCTACCAGCTCGCCATGGTGCAGCAGCTCTGCAAGCCGGCGCTCAGGCGCAACGCCGGTGCGCTTCCAAAGCTGGTCGCGCTCATACAGAATCCGGCCATCCTGCGAGTCGGCGGCATGAGCGTGATCGAAAGCAATCACTGCGGCGGACGCATCATGACGAACATTGAATAGCGCAATGCCGAGATTGCGATGAACCGTAGGGAAACCGAGATCGAGCGATGCAGCTTGCTGCCAAAGCTCAATGGCGTCTCTATACCGGCGCCGATCGTAGAGCAAATTGCCGAGATAATATGGCGCGCGCGCATCCGCTGATACCGCTTCGACGACAGCTTGAAGAACGAGCATTTCTTCCAGCCGATGCGGAAAACAATAATCCGGCGAAGCCGCCGCTCCTGATTGCCACGCCTGGTCGCCCTCTTCCTTGCGGCGCATCCGATGCAGGAAAAAGCCAAGCGTATAAAGCAGAAGCGGCGCGCTGCCATCTCTGCACGTGGTATCGGCGGTGTGCAGCAACTCGAGGGCTGTTGCGATCTGGCCGCAATGCGCGTAGTCCCACACCAGGTCAAGCAGAGCGCGTTTGTCTGCCGGTGCCTCGCCCAGCGCCAGGTGGCGGCTCCAATGATCCAGTGGATCTAAGCCGCGTGTCTTGGCGAGCACTGCGGTTGCGTCGTCGTTTCGATCAAGAGCTCGAAGGGCAAGCACGGTCAGGTTGCGCGCATTCAGGTTCTCAGCATCGCAGGCAAGACTGCGGCGCAAG
The DNA here is from genome assembly GCA_963836835.1 of uncultured Acidobacteriaceae bacterium. Classification (GTDB taxonomy): domain Bacteria; phylum Acidobacteriota; class Terriglobia; order Terriglobales; family Acidobacteriaceae; genus KBS-83. The sequence continues at coordinate 191,649 of CAWILE010000003.1, forward strand.
TGCTCAAACGCCACTTCCCAACGACCGGCTGCGGCGTCTGCCTGCGCCAGTGCATAGCATGCCGCCGCCTTCCATCCTGCGTTCCAGGTCGTCTTCGAGAACGCGTCGTAGCTTTCCTTGTGTCGCTCTAAAAAACGTAGTGTAAGTCCGAGCAGATAGAATGCTTGTCCATCTGCCGGGTTCGGGTTGAGCATGGTAAGCCGGCCAATAGCTTTGCGCAGCAATGTTTCGGCCGTGCTGAATTCACCACGCCGCATATGCCACTCGCCAAGTGCCGTATTCGTGCGTGCATCGAGCGGATCGCGGCGCAGCGCCTCCCGCCAGTAGATCTCCGGCCGTCGAGTGGCGTGCCTGTACTGAGCAAGATGGAGGCCCGTGATGTAAAGCTCTTCAATGCTCGCGATTGCCGAGGGTGCGGGCGGCTCGGTGGCGACTTGAGGTACCGGTGCCGGAACTACCTCTCCTGGCGCGTAGCGGAGCAGGGAAGCGCCATTTTGCTCGATGCTCACAGCCAAATCAGACTCTGTGGCTGCACCGGAAATCGTATGTTCCAGAATCAGCGGCTTGCCGATGAAAATATCCCACATCCACCGGCCTGCGATTGAACCTCTATATGCCAACGTTACGGTGACGTTATGCAGGTTCGTAGTGGACTGCACACTGATGCGTACCTGGCGATCCTTCACAGTCAGGCTGAGCGCGCATGTCAGGTTTGCGGCCTGTGGCGGACCGATACGCTTAAGCGGATACCAGAATTGGCTGAAAAGTCTTTGTCTCTCCCGGCGCAAGGAAGGAGAAGTCCGGCTGATTATCGGTATACACACCGGCCATCAACTCGATATAGGGGCCATCGCTGTCGGTCAGGCTGCGGTCCCATGCATAGCCGAACTCGTGATTGCCCCACGTCCATTGTTTCTTGCCGGGCGCGATGTGGTGGTTGGCGACGTGAGCGAGGCCCGCCTGGCGCGGTGATCGTAGCCGCCAAAAAAGTCCTCTTTCGATGCCGCGATCATGTAGCTGGTCGGCACCGGAATGTTGGCATACCAGCTCAGATCATTGGGCGGATAGGAGCCGTCGGGGATGAACTGACGGGGCTGTTCTTCTGCAGGCACGCCATCGCGGGCGCGTTTCCCGTAATCGACGCCGTAGTATTTGCCGTGGCTCAACGGGAATGCGGTGATCGCCCGCCTGGCATGATCGGCGACGTAGCGCACATCGGGAGGGAAGAAGGACTGGTAGTGCTCGTGGACGCGGGCTGCCACGTTTGCCCACCAGAGGAAGGTCTGCGTATCGGTGGTCCGGTTATACAGGCGCACGTTCAGTTCCAGATCACGCCTTGCCGGGACGAAGGCAGAGGCCGTGCATGCCTTTCATGTGCGTCATGGGATCGTGATCGCTGCACCAGACCGTCACCGTTCCGTCGGGATCGCGCTCGATCGTGCGAGGCGACGGGCATGAAAGTGGCGGGGCGATGATGCTGCGGCCAGTTGAACTCGACGCCTCCGGAGATCCACGGCCCGGCGAGTCCGACGAGCGCGGGCTTGATGACGTTCTGGCGGTAAAAGAAGTCATAGCCGTTGGTCTTGTCGAGGCCCACATGAATGCGGCCGCCGAGTTCGGGCAGGATCATGAACCGCGGACGTACTCATTTTCGATGTGGATCGCATTCCAGAAGCCGGTCGTGCGGCTCGGTCTCAATGCGATCGAATACGGGCAGCGGATAGACGCGGCCGCTGCTTCCCTGATAGACGCGCTTCTCGAGGAAGAGCGGATTGCGATCTGCCGGATGCGGCATGTAGGTGCGGAACGCCACCGGTTGACGCCATGCTTTGACCGCACCCTTTTCTTCCGGGGGAGCCGGCGGAAGTTGGAGCCGGAATGGAGGTGAAGCGGGCTTTCCAGACATGTCTCAGACAAGATCGGATGGTGACGTGCGGTAACGTACACGATCCTTGCATTCGCATGTGAGGCTGTCAAGTGAGTTCACCCTCGGCTCTGCGAGCCTCACCAACTTAATCTCTTGGGAGGCGCTACCCGTGTTTCTGTGGCGCATCGGCGCGGGCAGGAAATTGCGCTCAATTCTCTAGCGGCGCGTCGACGCATCGCCGGGATCGGAAACGACCTCGAACTTGTAGCGCCTCTTCTGCACCTCGGACTGCGCTTTGTGCGCAGCTATCAGGCGCTTCAGCACCGCCAGGATTTCGGCATTGCGGTCGGCCTTCCGCAGCGCACCATAGAAACAGTGCCGCGTTGACGCGCAACATACATTGCTGAGTTGTCCCAAACACTCATAGGACCAATCTAGTCTTCGCCCCAACTCCAGCCCGGTCACATTGCACTATCGTGACAGCGCCTGCGTGAGCCGAGGCTGCACATTATCGAAGAACACACCCTGAAACCGGCCCGGCTTCAGATGCGGCAGCTCCAGTGTGAACGAGTGCTGCACATCTGGGGCGGTCTTCGAAAGATCTGCATAGAATCCTACGAACGACGGGCCATGCACCCGCGTTGAAGTATAGGCACGGCTCAGCGCGAGCGGCCGCCCATCAAGAGTCGCCGCAGTCTTCATCGCATCGTCGGGCTCTGCAATCTGGATAAATAGCAGCAGGCGTTCGGGCGCAAGCCAGGTTGTCGCGTAATCCTCTTTCGTCCAGGGAATCGGCCACGCTTTCTTCCGCGCTTCCAGTTGAGCGAAGACCCCCTGCGGGACAAGAAAGCTTCCCTGAAGCTTGCCTTCCGCATCGGTGGACAGCGTAATCTCCTGCGCTTGCCGGAACGGCGTGCCGGCGAAGCGCACCTTCGCGCTGACGTAACGCCCAGCCTGCACTGGCTGCACGGCTTCTCCATTGATGGTCATCTTCCGGACAGAAACTGCGTCCGGAAGCAGAACACCAATATCCTGCTGCGAACCCGGTTCGCCGGCGGCATGCGTCAGAACAAGCGTGCCGTTCGTGAGGCTGGCGGACGGCGAGGAGAAGCCATCAGAGATAGCGTTGAGCACCATCGGTTCTGATATCGCGTGCGCCGGTGTTATTTCAAACACGGTCGCGCTCGTTCCGTCCAGCGTTAGCTGCACCGGGTCGCCGCGTCTCCATACTCCCGCGCCAGGCTTTCCGCAAATGCGGCCCTTGTGCGGATAGAGCTCTCGCAGCAGAAATGTATCTCCACGTGTGAGCCCGATCGTGTCATCCAGATGCAGCGTCGCCGGCAGCGAGCGGTAGTTCGGGTTGAACACGAAGAATATCCGCGGTCCGCGACGATCATCGAAGTCCCATCGACATGGCCCATCGCTGGCGGTTGCAGGATGGACCGTGTATGCCGCACGAATTCCTTGTTTTGCCGGGTCCAGTCGAGCCAGCCGCGAATCCAGGTCTTGTCGGCGGCGGAGAAGTGCTTTGCCTCTTCCGGATCACGCGCCGGAATCATATCCACGACATTGTTCCAACCGCCTGTCGCGATCGAAGACAAAAAGGAGTAACGAAACCCGAGATAGTCCCAATCCCGCGGACGATATCTCGTATACATCATCCGCACTTCCTGCGGATGCCCGCCCGTCTCCGCGTCCGGAGGAATATTCATCGAGCGCTCTGTCTGGTGCGTGGCGTAACCCGGAACAACCTCGGCCGGCGCGAACTGATAGTTCCGATACCAGTAATTCACGAAGCGGGCTCGGTCCGCGGAGACGCGGTCGAAATGCAGATCGGGATATGGCGTAAAGCTCTCTGGCTGCTCATCGGTACCGGTGGGATGCGGATAACTCCCCGAAAGCCAGCTCCACGGTCCATACATCTGATAGGACTGACGGCCATCGATCACAATCTCCGGCACGGCGCGCCGCAAAGACTCCATCACGCGCCGCCAGCCGAACCACTGGGCGTAACTGCTGCTGCCGGAAAGATTGAGCCACGTGTAATCGAAGGAATACCCCGCGATGCCCGTGCGCCGTTGAAAAGCGATAAGGTTGCGAATGAGATCGTCCTGAAAGCTGCGCGACGCCAACGTGGCATAAGTGAACTTTTCTCGCTTGCCTTCGACTAACCAGGAATGATCATGGCTAAACGGTATCGAGGGATAGACATAAGCAAGCAGACCCACGTGCCTGCTCTTCCCATAGGCGATCATGTCACGAATATCCGCGGGAACCGTATCCTCCGTGGGATCCCAGTCTCCGGTGCGAATCTTTTCACCCAATCCCATCCACAAAACATATTCCCAGCTCCACGAGTCCGCGCTCTTGGTGCGATCCGATAGCTTCGAGTTCGCTGGAGCATAGAGCAGCGTGCGGACACCCAACTGTGACGCTGTGTCAATGATGCGTTTGTACTCCGCCACACCTTTCGGAGTGCCGACGTCGATCTGGTAGTCGTTCAGCGTCCATCCCACTTCCACACTGGTTGGCGCCGGAGCCGGATCGATAAGAAAGGCGCGCACGCAGTCCGTGTAGGCAGCAATCTCCGCGCGATCCATGCCGTCGACGGGCGTCGCGGGGCCTGGCAACTTCCACTCAAGAGTCATCTCTCTCGGCATGCGGCGGCCGCTGAGCTGGTAAACGCCGATACAGGCAACATCGCTTGCAAATTCACCCCATCCTGCATTCCAGCGCATCTCCGGGGCGTAGCCGATGCGTACGGATTGTCCGTTTCGATCGACCTCGAGATAGGGATTCTCTACCGCAAAGATGACTCCGCGATCTTGCGGCAGACGAAGAAATGCTCCGTAGTCCTGGCCGGGGAGCTTCTTCCTGCTCTCCGCGATATCCCACCCGACCTGCGGATCGTAAGTGGATGGGGCATATGCTGAGCTGACCGGATCTGCCAAATCTAGGTCGATGGGGAGCATGCGATGCAACGTGAACTCCTTCAACGGAGCTCGGAGCACTTTGAGCTGCTTGGTGACAAAATGCCAGCTTGGAGCGATGCGGTAAACGGCCTCTACCCGATAACCGCTGAGCTGGTAGACATAGTCGATCTCGTCGCGGCTGGCTTGATGGATTTCGGGGCGGGCATCGTCGCTCCGCACGGTGGAGTCTTCCAGTGTCAATGACCATCGGTCTGCGGCAAACTGCACGGTCGCGCCGGAGGGGATATCTTTGACCGATGTAAGTCCCCGGTCATTAAAACTCGCGACCGTGGAACGATTGCTGAGCGACAGCGTCTCTGCCGGCGAGCGCAACGGGCACACAAGAGCAGTGCAGAGAAACAACAGCAGAACCCGAACCACACGGCGCATAGATTCCTTTGGCCACAAAAACATGAGAAATAGAAGGGATGGGGCATGCGGAGATATCGCATGCCCCCTTTTTGCAATTTGCCCTCAGAAAGCAAACTTAGCGCCCAGAACGATGACGCGTGGCGTCTGCGTCGAAGTTGAGGTGCCGAAGTTCGTGCCGTCCTGAGCATTGCTGTCAACGCCGTTGAGATTTGGGCGGTTGAATGCGTTGATGAAGTCCCCACGCAGCTCCAGATTGAATCGCTCTGCAATGTTCGTAGTCTTTTTCAGCGCGAAGTCGTTCTGTGCAAAGCCCGGATTCTGGAACTGATTCGATTTCTCATTGCCTTCCGATCCGATCGCCGGCAGCGAGAACTGTCCGCAATTGCTCAGATTGCCGCCTGCGCAATGGGTAAAGATGCCGTTCTTATACGCATCGCGGCTGGTCGGCTGTTTGTAATTCGAGACGCTCGGAAAATCAAAGTTATTCCCGTCTGCATTGAAATCACCGCTATCCGGCGCCAGCGCAATATTGGAGCCCGTTGCCGGCTTCGAAGGATCGACCAACTGCGCGTGGAAGGCTGCGCCCGTGTACACGGTGAATGGATTGCCTGACTGGAGAATCGTCGTACCGGAAAGGTTCCATCCGGAAGCGATGCGGCCCACCAGCCCATGCCCCTGGTTCACGCCGGGAAGCTCATAGCTCCAGCCGAGCGAAAAGCGATTGGGCGCATTCCACACAGAAGGCCCGTAATAGCGGTCGTAGGGGTAGACGCCCGGATACGCCTGCCAGTCATCCTGAGAATCCGAGCGGGTATAGGAAGCTGTAAGCAGTCCGCGCTGCGCAAATCGGCCCTTGATCGCAGCGATGAATGCGTTGTAGTTGGCGCGTGCGCCGTTGGTGGCATACGTGATCGAGCCAAAACTGCTGTTCAGCCGAGTCTGCACGCCGGTGCAGGAGTTCGTATCTGGTGTCTCGGTGCACTGGATGTGCTGAACCAGATCGCCAGGGTAAAGATTGACGTCCACGCCGTATGACGTCGCCGTGAGATTGCCGCCTCCAGTGACCAGGTTTCCGGAGTGCGATCCGACATAGCCGGCGCTCACGACCATCTCGTTGGTCACCTCGCGCTCGACCGTGGCCGACCAGTTGAGCGTACGAGGCGAGGACATGTTTACATCCACACCGCCCACGCTGATGTTGGAGCCCACAACGCCGCCCTTCGCATCCAGCGGCGTGCCGACAAATGCGGGGTAAGGGAAGCCATAGGGGTATTTGTTCTGTGTGCCGTAGCCGAAGATCGGTGGAGCAGTCGAACCGTCATTCTTGAACGTCGGCACAACAAAGCCCGGCGGATTGCCCTTCAGGCCATTTTCGCTGTTGCCCAGCGTCACGAAATCATGGAAGAGTCCGAAGCCGCCGCGGATCACCCACTTGCCATCACCGAATGGATCGTAGGCCACGCCGGCACGCGGGCTGAAAACCCAGTTCATGGAGTTACTATAGACATGTCCCTGGACGCGCATGAATCCGTTCGTTACCTGCTCCTGCAGGTTCGCACCGGAAGGCAGATGGAAGTTCGCCAACGATGTGCCTCCGGTGGGATACGCGTTGCCGAAGTTGTCATAACGGAGTCCGTAGTTCAGCGTCAGCTTCGGTGTCATCTTCCAGGTGTCTTCCGCAAACGCCCCTGCTGTCGTCATGGCGTACTGATAGTTCCCCGGTTGCGGCTTGCCGGTCACGATGTTGTAGGACAGGCCGTTCTCGGTATAGGGCTTGTCGTTGATGAGGTCGATCATGTTGTTGTAAGAGAGACTCGGAATTCCATACGCACCGGCAAAGAGCGCGAGATCGTCGCCGTGCCAGCCTTCATACCCGAACTTGAAACTGTGGCCGCCGTGAATCTTCGTCAGCACATCGCGCCAGTGATAGCTGTGCTGGATGAAATCACCCTGAGCAAAGCCGTTTCCGAATCCGACGCCAAGCTGACTCACGCTCACGATTGGGACAGTAAAGGTACCCGTCTTGTTAGCAAATCCTTCGATGCGGTTGTATCCAAAGAATGCTTCATTCAACACGCTGGGCGAGAAGGTGTGCGTCTCGTTGACCTGTAGCGATGCGCCATAGTCGGAGCTGGTCGTTGCGAAGGCGGGACGCACCGCCGGTGCGCCGGAATTGATCGTGTTGCGGATGAAATTCCCGTAGATCCTGTCTTTGCTGAAGTATTTGTCGATACGCAGGTTCCACTGCTTCGCGTTGTTGAAGCTGGACGAGTTGAAATTCCCGTGGTCGAAGACCGGTGTATTGCAAGGAATGTTGTCGGTGCTCGGAGTATTGCATCCCGTATTTGCGGCCAGGTTCTGGGGACCGAAGGCGTCGATCGCCCTCGCGGCAATACCTGTGGTAGTCGCACCGCTAGGCTTGTACTTCGCCATCAGCGCCACTTCCGGCGAGTTCGGCCGCACAGCCTGAGCGAAGCCCAGGAAAGCGGGGTCTTCATAGGTCTGAACCTGGTTTCCATTGGAAATCAGCGACAGATACGGTTCGATCGAGAAAAAGAAGAACAGCTTGTGATTCGGCACAATGGGACCGCCCACCCCGAATGACATGTTGTTTGTGTGGTAGGGATTCTCCTTCTGCGGCTGGGGCACTCCAAACTCGCCGCGCGCATTCAATCCCTGGTAGTTGTAGTACTCGCTCGCAAAGCCGTGATATTGGTCGGTACCGGACTTGGTCGTCATCACGGTCTGGATCGAGCTCGCCCGGCCAAAGTCGACGTTGTATGTATTCGTCTGCACACTGACTTCTGAGACCGCATCGACATTCGGGGTCAGGTTCAAGACACCAGGACGAATGCTGCTCGTGACATCCAGGCCATCCACGATGTACTGGTTGCCGTTCTGTCCGCGCCCGTTTGCACTGGCGTCGATGGTATTTTCCGGATTGAAGTTCGTCGAGGTGCCGGTGCCCAGGCCAGTAACGCCAGGAGTCAATCCCATCAGAGCCGTTGGATTGCGCGCAAAAAGCGGTAGATTTTGCAGGGCCTGCGTGTCCAGGGTCTGCTCATTGCGGCTGTCGGAAGTGTCGAGCAGAGGAGCCTGCGAGGTGACCGTTACACTCGTCGCGCCCTTTGCAATCGAGAGTTGGACCGGAATGTTCCGTGTCTCCGCGGTAGTGAGTGTGAAGCTCACCTGCGCCGGCGAAAAGCCCGCAGCGGTCGCAGTCAGAACATATGGACCGGGAGCAAGACTGGCAAACCGGTAGACTCCTGAGGCGTCCGTCGTCGCTTGCTGGGAGACATTGGTATCGCTGTTAGTGAGCGAGACAACGGCTTGGGCGATGAACGCGTTCGACGTATCCTGCACGGTGCCCTGCACGCTGCCGGAGAACTGCGCGTATAGCGGGCTGGTGGCCAGCAGTAGGAGAAGGAGTAGTCGAAAGGATGCTGCAAGCGGTTTCATTTTTGCCTCCAAAAAACGTACACAGCCGGTCCGGTGAGTGAAAGGCTGTAGCCCTTTCGGTCTGCGTCCTTGAAAGCGCGCAGCGGGACCTCGGATAAACAACCGAAGTGAGACTACCGACCGTGATCGGCTTACGCATGAGCCGATGCGACTATTCGTCGAGTAGTCCAAATGGACCATCCACCCCCGGGAAGGCTTGTGAGCAGGGAATCTAGACCGTAGACTCAGGCGCATCACTCATGCTCAAACGGCCAGTTCGCGGACGAATCTATCGGTTGCTCATGCCGATAGCGTTCCCCTGCATAGTCATTTGTGGATGCCACAGACAAACGCGTGAGCGCATCGCTGTCATCCCGCGCACCACAGGAAGAATTGTTTGGGAATCGCTTCACACCGGGGTCGAAGCCGCAGGCTACACGGACGGAATCCGAATTTATTGGAATGCACCGACGCGACAAGATGATGTGAGCGGGCAGATCGCGCTCATTGATCGTCTTGTCGCCCGAGGCGCGCTTCAAGGTATCGTGATTGCCCCTGACCAGTCACTGGCGCTTATCACGCCTGTTCGGCGAGCAGTCGCCCACGGCATTCCCGTGGTCATCCTCGGGTCTCCGCTGCAGACTCCGCCGTCCGGCAAGCTGGTCTATGTTCTGAACGACGAAGAGGAAGCAGGCCGGATCGCCGCGCGCCGTGTTGCCGCGATTCTGCATGGCAAAGGGACTGTCGCGATACTCGGAATCAATCCCGATATCGCGGGAATACTTCAGCGCGCGCGCAGCTTTGAGGCGCTGCTCGTTCAGTCCTATCCAGACATCCACGTCATCGACAAGCGAGTGGGCTCATTCAACGTACCGCATGAGCAGCAGGTAGGAGAAGAGACGCTGAAGGCGGCGCCGCATCTGGATGCGATTCTCACGTTGAGCGCCTCCACAACCGAGGGGGTGCTCTCCACCATTGGCAGCAATCCGGAGTACAGCGGCGTCAAAGTAGTCGGATTCGATCCCGACCCGGTTGAGTTCACCTCTCCCAATCTGGATTCGCTGGTTCTCGAAAATATGCCGGGGATGGGGGCCTGCGCGATCAACGTCATCCGCGATCTGCAGGCAGGGAAGACCGTGTCTCCGCAAATTGAAATGGCGCCGATGCTGGTGACACGGGAGAATGTGCGCTCGCCCCAGGTACAGCAATGGAGTTCCACTGACTTCCGGCCCGGGCCGCACAGGAACTGGAGGAGAAGTTGAACATCCTCCGCCTGAACCGTCGCCACACGCTCGTCGCCCTTCTTGCAGGCGGTCTTGCCATAGCCGCCGCACTTGGCATTCGTGCGTATCTGATCAGTCCGACAAAGGGATTGCCGGATAGCGATGCACTTACGCAGAAACACGCAGACGATTGGCAGACATTTGGCGGGACTTGGGAGGTAAACGGCGACAGCCTTCGCAACAGCTCAGATGAGCGCGGCGCCAAATTACTGACCGGCTCGCCGCACTGGAACAACTATTCGATTGAGGCCGATCTGATGCTCCTGGGCGGCGGTGGAGACGCCGGCCTGATCCTCCGTTCCAGCGACGAAGAAGAAGGTGTGGACGCCTACTACGGCTACTACGCAGGTCTTAGAAGCTACGACAATAACCTGGTGCTCGGTCGCGCCGAGTATGGCTGGACGGAAGCATTAACTCCGTTGAATCCGGCAGCCGGTCAAATCATCGCGCTTCGCTGGTATCACTTGAAACTCTTGGCCTATGGCTGTCAAATAGCAGCCGCGGTTACAATTCCTTCCGATCCTAGGGCTGCCACGGTCTCTACAGTCTCTGATCCCGATTGCATTCGTGCCGGCCGCGCCGGCCTTCGTTCCTATGCATCCGGCGGCGTGTGGCGCAACGTCGTTATCCGTCCTGCAAACCGGCAGGACCTCGCAGCCATGGTGGCGCAGCGCGATGCAGCCACTCGTTCCGCAACGAATCCACACCCCGCGAGTGCAGCCGGCGCGACCCAGCAATTTTCCGCTCCCACTCCTCGCTCCGAACCCTTCATCTTCCACGCAAGCTCTCATACACAATCCATCAGCAGCCTGCGACTCACCAGCTTTGCAACCGCGGCCATCGCAACGATACGGGGAAGTGTTGTGCTTACTGCGCCGCTGGTCGTGCAGGATTCCACCGGCGGAGTCTCAGTTCCGCAGCCGGCATCTTCGCCTCTGCTCAAACTCGGCGATCAGGTCGAAGTCACCGGAACAGTGCGGCAGAACGACTTCAGTTCCACGCTTGAGCATGCAAAAGTCCGCGTGCTATGGGAGGGCACACCTGTCCCGCCGGTGATGGTGTCCGCCTCTCAAGCGGCAACCGGAGCGTTTGATGCAATGTTCATGGAAGTGGAAGGGCGCCTGCGCAGCAAGGCCTACGGCCCCGGGAATACTCTGGTCTTCACGTTCGATGCCGGGCCTCAGTCTTTTGGCGCGATCATAACCCGCGGGCGCGCCGACTATTTGTTCAGCAAGCTCAAGCTCAACAGCCTGCTCCGCATGCGCGGCGTCGTCATGGTGGACCCCGCATTCACCCGGAACGCAACACCGTTCGTGCTGCTCTTGCGTTCAGCCGACGACGTCGATGTGCTCGCAGGGCCGCCATGGTGGAGCGCCCGACACCTCATCGCCGCGGCATTCGCACTGCTGCTGTTCGCGCTTGCTGGTATCTTCCTCTACGGCCGTGTCGAGCGCTGGCGGCTGCGAGCCGTGCTGGAAGAGCGCGAGCGCATGGCACATGAGATTCACGACACCCTGGCGCAGAGTTTCGCAGGCATCGGTTTTCAATTAGAGGCCATCCGCAGCGGCATTCCCGGCGAAATGCGGGCCACCCACCAGCAGCTCGATCTCGCCAGCGATCTCGTGCATCACAGCCACATCGAGGCTCGTCGCAGCATCGCAACGCTTCGACCGGATGCTCTCGAATCCGAAGACCTGCTAGCCGGCTTGGCCGCGTGCGTACAGCGCGTGGCGGAGGGCGGCGCAGTGCAGGTACGAACCGCCTCCCATGGCGAAGCGCGTAGCGTGCCGCCGCGCATCTCCTGCACGCTCTACCGTATCGGTCCAGGAAGCTATCGCCAACGCAATCCAGCATGCGCATCCGTCCAGCATCACTCTCTCACTCGAATATACGAAGGACATCGTGAGGCTGGGCATTCGAGATGATGGCGATGGCTTCACGCCCGGAGGAGAGATGCATGGCTTCGGCGTACCCGGGATGCGAAAGCGCGCCGACCGCATTGCAGCACAATTCGAAATGACCAGCACGCCCGGACAGGGAACATCCATTTATGTCACCGCGCCCATTCCCCCGCCGGTCACGTGGTCCTCCTGGCCGAAAATCCTGATCAGTTACCTGAAGGAGTCTTGCCGTCATGTCACACCCTTCAAAGTCTCCCATTAAGATCCTCATCGTGGACGATCACCCGGTGGTGCGCGCCGGCTTGACCAGCATGCTGGGTACACAGCCGGAGCTTGAGGTGCTCGGCGTGTCCTCGAGCGGCGAAGAGGCTATGGAGACGATGCGCACACGAGATCCCGACGTGCTGCTGCTCGATCTACGGATGCCCGGAATGAGCGGGATCGATACGCTGCATGCGATGGCGCGCTCGCGCAGCCGCGCGCGAGCGATCGTGCTTACCAGTTTTGAGACTGACGAGGATATCTATCGCGCCTTCCAGGCCGGAGCACAGGGTTACCTCTTGAAAGACACCTCGCTTAAAAGGATGGTGGAAGCCATCGTAACCGTTCATTCGGGAAAGCGATATGTTCCCGGCCACATTGCGACTCGTCTTGCCGAACGCATGATGCGCACCGATCTTTCGGCGCGCGAACTCGAAATACTCAAGCTGCTCGCCAAGGGCCTGACCAACAAGGAAATTGGCCGGATACTAGGTATCAGCGACAACACGGTACGCAATCACGTCAACAGCATCATCGACAAACTCGAAGTCTCTGACCGCACCGAAGCTGCTACGACTGCGATCCATCGCGGCATCATCGAAGTTGGTGAATGAGCTTTTGATTTCCAGGTGCAGGCCCCCGCGGCCATCAATCGGCGCTGGCTTGCGATGCAGCATTTTGCCGAATTTCGCTACTGGAATGGCGCCGATTTGCCTATCCTGGTCAAATCCTGTTAGGGACACGCAAACGACTGTGACGCTGAAGGAGTGACGCTTGGACGAGGGCAGCCACCTGAAGGCCACGCTGGGGACCATACAACTGTGGGCGATCGCTGTCGGCCTCGTTATATCGGGCGAATATTTCGGATGGAGCTACGGCTGGGCGCATGCGGGTACGCTCGGCTTCTTGATAACAACATTGTTCATCGCAGCAATGTACACCGCCTTCATCTTTTCATTCACTGAGCTGACCACATCCATACCGCACGCGGGCGGCCCCTTTGCCTATGCACAGCGGGCACTCGGCCCGTCAGGTGCTTACCTGGCCGGTGCGGCCACGCTGATCGAGTTCGTGTTTGCGCCCCCGGCTATCGCGCTTGCCATCGGCGCATATCTCAATGTGCAGTTTCCTTCTTTATCTCCGCGGTCGGCAGCCGTGCTGGCTTATCTGGTATTCATGCTGCTCAATATCTTAGGTGTCCAGGTTGCCGCCACCTTCGAAGTGATTGTTACCGTGCTCGCCATTGCCGAATTGCTTGTCTTCATGACGGTCGTATCTCCCGGTTCGCATCTCCATAACTTCCTGAGCCATGGATGGGGTGGCAGTGATCACTTTTCTCCACATCTAATCGGAGGAATGTTTGCTGCCGTTCCGTTTGCCATCTGGTTTTTCCTGGCCATTGAGGGTGTGGCGATGGCCGCGGAGGAGGTTCGAGACCCGAAGCGCTCCATACCTGTCGCTTATCTTTCCGGCATCGGAACCCTGCTGCTGCTCGCGCTCGGCGTGATGTTTTTCGCCGGCTCGGTTGGAGATTGGCGCATGTTGGCTAACATCAATGACCCGCTGCCGCAGGCCATGAAGCTGATCGTCGGCGCTCGCAGCGGTTGGTTGCACATGCTGGTTTGGCTGGGCCTCTTCGGCCTCATCGCCTCATTTCACGGCATCATCCTCGGGTATTCACGCCAGATATTTGCATTGGCGCGTGCCGGGTTTCTGCCCAGGTTTCTGGCCGCGATTCACCCCCGATTTGATACGCCATGGGTTGCTATCCTCGCTGGAGGCGTAATTGGCCTTGCGGCCATTTTCAGTGACAACATAATTCATTTTGGCGGACAGCCGCTTACGGCAAACATCGTGACTGTTTCGGCACTCGGCGCGCTGCTCATGTACATCATCAGCATGGTTTCGCTCATTCGGCTACGTCAGCGCGAGCCCGATCTGCCGCGGGCATTCCGCGCCATCGGATATCCATATATGCCTGCGTGGACATTGTTCAGCGCGTCAATTGCTCTGGGCAGCCTGGTCTACTACAACCCTCTGGTTTCCTTGTTTTTCGTCCTCTTGCTTGCGATCGGTTACATTCTTTATCGCCTGCGCTGCAGGATATTTGTCGGTACAGAACCGCAAGCTGCAGGCAAAGCCGTTCAATAGGGGAATAGCGTACTCTGTGTCGCATTCAAGAATAGAAAGGCATGCAAACATGTCTGGCGTTCAACTGAGTGGCACGTCTCGAGTCTCTGGGATGCTCGGAATACATGAACTGGAAAGCCTGGTTCGGCGCGACCAGATTCGAACCGTGATCGTTGCCTTTACGGATCACTGTGGCCGCCTGATTGGAAAACGATTTGACGCCGAGGCCTTCCTCCAAAGCGTGAGCGACCACGGCACGCATGTCTGTGACTACCTGCTGGCAAACGATATGGAAATGGCGCCCGTCAGCGGATATCGGTTCACCAGTTGGCAGAGTGGCTATGGCGATCTGCTTCTGGCGCCTGACCTGAGCACTCTCCGTATGACAAGCTGGTTGGAGAAGACGGCGCTGGTCTTGTGTGATGCCAGAAGCGAAAAAACTGGGGAACTCATTGCCGTCGCACCCCGCTCGATCCTGCAGCGACAATTGGAGCGAGTTCGAGAGTTGTCGCTCGCGAGCGTTGTCGCCTCGGAATTGGAGTACTACCTGTTCCTGAACAGCTATCGCGATGCCGCTTTGAAAGACTATGCCGGCCTGGAAAGGGCGGGCTGGTATTCGGAGGACTATCACATCCTCCAGGGAACGCGGAACGAGAACTACACGGCTGCGGTGCGGCAACATCTCAAGCTTTCCGGCGTTCCCGTTGAAAGCTCCAAGGGCGAATGGGGTATTGGTCAACACGAACTCAATATCGTCCATGCAGAAGCCCTGGAGATGGCGGACCGCCACATCGTATACAAACAGTGCCTGAAGGAAGTGGCTGAACAGATGGGATTGAGCGTGACCTTTATGGCGAAAGTTGCCGCCGGCGCCGCCGGATCCAGTTGTCATATTCATCTCAGTCTGTGGCGGGATGGCGTCAATGCTTTTGTCGGTGATGAGTCATGTGGCCCGGTAAAGTGCTCGAACATATTTCGTTGGTTCCTGGGCGGCTGGATCCACCATGTACCGGAGGTGATGGTGTTCTATGCGCCGACCGTAAATTCTTATAAGCGGTATGTCGAAGGCTCGTGGGCGCCAACCCGCATCGCCTGGAGTTACGACAACCGCACTGCCGGATTTCGCATCGTCGGCCGGGATCAAAGTCTGCACATCGAGTGTCGAATCCCGGGCGCAGATTGCAATCCTTACCTCGCCTTCGCCGCGGCTTTAGCCTCAGGACTCGATGGGATTAAAGAAAAGATCGAGCCTCCGCAAAGCATCTCAGGAGATCTTTATGGTGCAACCGATGCACACCGGGTTCCCAGAACGCTGGATGAAGCTGTCCGACATTTCGCCAAGAGCGACTTCACACGGAGAGCATTTGGGGAAGATGTGTTGACGCACTATACGCATTTCTTTGAAACGGAACAAAATGCTTTCAACGGTGCGGTGACGGATTGGGAACGCAGGCGGTATTTCGAAAGGATCTGACGGGGGCAAGGAATCGTGAGACTCGAAAATAAGGTGGCTCTGATTACAGGCGCCTCCAGCGGCATCGGTCGGGAGGCTGCATTGTTGTTTGCAGCCGAGGGCGCCAGTGTAGTCGCAGCCGACGTTGATGATAAAGGCGGCCGCGAGACGGTAGCGATGATACAGCGGCAGAAGGGAAGTGCCGCTTACGTTCGGGCCGACGTCTCCCAGGCAGCGGATTGTGAGCGCATGATCGCAGTCGCCGAAGAACAGTTTGGCAAGCTGAATGTTCTATTCAACAATGCCGGCATCATGCATGCTCAGGATGATGATGCGATTTCGACTGAAGAAAAGGTCTGGGACATCACGATGAACATCAACGCCAAGGGGGTGTTCTTCGGATGCAAGTATGGCATCCCCGCGTTACGTCGAGCGGGCGGCGGCTCCATCGTGAATACAGCGTCTTTTGTGGCGCTCCTCGGCGCGGCGACTCCACAGATCGCTTATACGGCAAGCAAGGGTGCCGTGCTGGCGTTAACGCGTGAACTCGCAGTGGTTCATGCCCGGGAGAACATCCGCATTAACGCTTTATGTCCAGGGCCGCTCAGAACCGAGCTGCTGATGAAGTTCCTCAACACGGAACAGAAGCGACACCGGCGGCTTGTTCATATTCCCATCGGCCGTTTCGGTGAGGCGGTAGAGATTGCGCGGGCCGCATTGTTTCTGGCATCGGACGAGTCTTCCTTTGTGACCGGCACTGAATTCCTGGTTGACGGCGGTATTGCCGCTGCTTACGTAACTCCCGAGTGATCATGTCGCAGAACGCCGCCAATGTCTCCGGAATCCGGACAGTCAGTCCTGTCGATGGCTCTGTCTATGTAGAGCGTCCACTCGCATCCGGCCTGGAAATTGAAGCCCATCTGACAAGGGCCAGGAAAAGTCAGCATGAGTGGAAGCTGGTCCCGATCTCCGAACGTGCCGCTATCTGCAGGCGAGCTGTGGCCTCGCTGGTAGAACGCGCCGCTCAGCTTGGCACCGAGCTTACCTGGCAGATGGGCCGCCCGATTCGTTATAGCCCGATGGAAATTCGTAACGGCTTTCAGGAGCGGGCGCTTTACATGATTGATATCGCCGAAGCAGAGCTCGCGGACTATGAAATTGAGCCAAAAGATAACTTTCGCCGTTTCATCCGCAACCAGCCTGTAGGTGTCGTTTTCGCTCTCATGCCCTGGAACTATCCTTACTTATGCTCCGTGAATGTTGTCATTCCGGCAATCATGGCGGGCAATAGTGTCATGCTTAAGCCTGCGCCGCAAACCCCGCTCGTAGCCGAAAGATATGCTGAAGCGTTCCGCGCGGCCGGCTTGCCTGAGGGCATTTTCCAGTTCCTGCACCTGGGTCATGATCAGGTGGAACGGATCATTCGCGATCCGCGCGTCGATTTTGTAGCGTTCACCGGTTCGGTGGCTGGTGGAAACAACATACAGCGGGCGAGAGGAGAGCGATTTATCGGCACAGGCCTGGAGCTAGGTGGAAAGGATCCGGCATACGTTCGCCCCGACGCATTCCTGGAGCAAACGGTAGAGAACCTGGTAGACGGTGTGTTTTTCAATTCGGGGCAATCCTGCTGTGCGGTCGAACGGATCTACGTTCATCAGGATCTTTGGGAGAGATTTCTTGAGGGCTTCGTGGAGCTTACGAAGAAATATGTGTTGGACAACCCTTTAAATCCTGCGACAACTCTAGGCCCTGTAATCAATGAGCGGGCTGCAGACTCCATTCGGGCAAAGGTGGAACAGGCAATACACAAGGGAGCGCAGCCTTTGGTGGATATTTCACTATTCCCCAACAGCAGGCAGGGCACTCCTTATCTGGCTCCGCAGGTTCTTGTGAACGTCGATCATGGAATGCAG
Organism: uncultured Acidobacteriaceae bacterium; assembly: GCA_963836835.1. GTDB lineage: Bacteria > Acidobacteriota > Terriglobia > Terriglobales > Acidobacteriaceae > KBS-83. The sequence continues at coordinate 209,239 of CAWILE010000003.1, forward strand.
GTGATGACAGAAGAAACGTTTGGGCCGGTGGCGCCGTTGATGAAGGTGAAGGATGATGCGGAGGCCATAGCCCTCATGAATGACAGTCATTATGGACTCACCGCTTCGGTCTGGACGTCAGACGCTGACGCTGCCATTCGAATTGGAAGCAGCATAGAAAGCGGCACGTGGTTCATGAACCGCTGTGATTACGTTGACCCAGCTCTCCCGTGGACTGGTATCAAGGACTCCGGGCATGGATGCAGCCTCTCTCGTCGGGGATATGCTTCGCTCACCCAACCGAAGTCATTCCACCTGCGACTTACTCTCTGAAACCGTGTCCGCCGCCGGTTTATCCGGGGTCGAAACGACGTCGTCGCGGGCCGGGAGTGAGCCTGGGAGGCTATGTCCGATAACGGGTATTCTGTACGCTACAAGCCCAGCCGGCTCTGATCCCCTAATCCGACGCATTCCAGGCCGTTCGCCGCATAAAAAATCGCGGCCCCGGTATTCCCCCGAAGCCGCGCCGTTCAAATCTGCGAACAGCCTCTACCGGGCGGACAGGCTTGGCAGCCAATATCCGCCCGGCGCTGCCGGCCAGCGACGACCGCCAGATGCCAGTGTGTGCAGTCCTCCGCATACGCAACCGCCGTGCCGCGCAGCAAGCTGTTCTATTGCATGGTGCAGCCCGCGGCGGAAATGTTTCAGATCAATCTGAGAAAAAACGCCGGCGCTACTTTACGGCACATCCATGGCTCGCCACTTCTTGGACAGCGCTGGGTCGGCATACGCCTTGACGTACAGGCCACCCACCACCGACCGCGCCTGGAAACCTTCCTGTCTGCCAGTCTTCGTGTCATACCAGTCGGTCAGCGGCACCCGGCTCGGCGTCTCGTTCGCCCATCGGACCAGCGGCGTCATGAATAGCTGAAACTCATCCTGCGTGTCCGCTAGCGTCGCCGTCCACAGCTCCCAGTCCAGCTTCGTGTAATCCTTGCGGTTATCCAGCGGAAGTCCATAACGGTTCAGGTGTTTCAGATAGAACGCGATCTCCGTCTGGCGCACATTCGCCGGAAACAGATCCAGCTTCAGCAGCTTGTCCCACACCAGGTTGTACTTCTGGCTCCACGATCCCGGCACATCAAACGCCAGCTTGTAATGGTCGCCGTCCTTCGCCATCGTCTGCCACTTCGCCGCCATCTCCTGCGCGGCCTGCTCGTAGTGCGCGCGCCACGTCATGCTTGCCCGTGCACTCGGCCATCTCTCCATATGCGCCCAGTGCGTCGATCGCCTTGATGGAGAGGTTCGCATTATGCGCCAGATGCCCGGCAAAATCGTCCGTACTCAACTGGTTCTCCGGGTCCAGCCCTTCGTCCTCACGTATTCAGCCCATTTCGTCAGCTGCGGCCAGTACTTCTGCGCTAATGTCGGCCGTGGCCCTCCGCCTCCGTCCAGTGCCGGCCATCATCAGCAGATTTGCCGCTCTCCTCCACCGGCATCTGGTTTTCTTCCGTGCGTTCCCCGCCGCCGTATTCCTGTCCATTCGCCAGCGGATACCGTCCCCAGGTCATGCGGCGCAAACGGAAACTTCCAGCGCGGAGAGCCGCGTAGTCCATCACCGGCTCCAGCTGCGCTTCCAGTAGCCGTGGATTAAACAGGAGGAAGAACGGCGACGACGGATAGGTCACGTCCACAGTATCGATAGCAGCCATTCTAGAAGTTCTCCTTCGGAAAACAGAGCGGCGTGCCGTCGCAGTCAGCCACCAGCTTGTGCGCCGCCAGCGTCTGCTGATAAGCCAGGATCGCCAGCTTCGCGTAGTCCTCGCCGCCTGCCTTCACCAGGTCGTTCTGGAGTTCCGCATCGTACTTCGCCCCGCGCTTCTCCAGCTCCGCGTACTCATGCTCTGCGGTCTCCAGCATCTCGGCAACCGGCATGTTGTTGCGTTGCCAGTAAGGCCGAAGCTTGCGCTCCATCAGCTCGATCGCGTAGCCCTCGGTGTAGCTCAGCAGCACATGCCGCTCCACCGCCGTGCCGCTGACGTTGCCCAGCGAAAACACCACCGCCGCATGCGCTGCATGGTCGCGCGGCGTTTGCGGCATCGCGGCGTCATCACTCGCCGGCAGCGTTCCATTCTTCAGGAACGACCCCACCGCGTTCGGCACCAGTGCCGTTTCCGCACCAGCCTGCCGCGGCACGCACAGCCGGAAATATCCCCAGTCAATGCGCAGATCGTCACCCGAACGGTTCAGCACGCGCTGATCGCGCGATCCAAACTGCATTGTGTCCAAAGACGGCGTGCGCAGTCGCCCCCACGTTGCGGATTCGTTTTCGACATCCACCGCCAGCAGCGGGCTCGCATCCAGCAGCAGCGACACGTCGTGCGGCTTGCCGTCCTCGCTCGCCACCTTCCACGTCAGATATGTAACCGGCCGCGACAACAAATCCAGATCCTGCGGAAATGCCGGCGTGAAGAACGTCAAGATCAGCGAAATGCCCGCACCGCTGAATGTGTACACCGTGTGCGTCGCCGCGATCTGCAGGCTCTTCTGCGCAAGCGCTGGCGTCTCCTCCGGTCGATCGCCCATGTAGCGATAGCTCTTGCCGTCTACTCGGATCAGACCCTCCAGTGGCTGCGCCTTCCCGGTCCAGTGGCGCGTCGGCCCATCGGTCAGCTTGTCGTCCGTCGACCAGATGCTGAAATAAGGGTCATGCGCAATCAGCGGCACTGCCGGCGGGCGCTCCTGCGCGCGAGCTGCACCAACCCACAGCGCCAGCAGCACGCAACCGCCGATTGCTGATACTGCTCTCTTCATGAAACCGCTTACCCACCGTCCGCTGCTACTTTCTCTCACGCCTTTGCTACCTCGTCCCGGATTGTGATCTGATGCCCCTGCCATCCTAAACTCACTCTCTGATACCGGCCATAGGCTGAATGATCCAGCCGCACAGGTTGACGATGCCGGTCGCCCACCGCGAAAAGCAAACAATGAAATACTTCTCTCAGGCTTCAGAGTATTAGGAGGAAAGCAACGGGATGTCGAAAGTTCGTGTCGCAGGGTTTGGTATTTCGTTGGACGGCCTCAGCGCCGGCATCGAGCAGAGCCTGAACGATCCATTGGGCAAACGCGGGACCGAGATCTTCGAGTGGTTCTTTCACACGAAGACTTTCTGTTCCATGCAGGGTAAGGACGGTGGATCTGTCGACCTCGACGAAGAATTTGCCCAGCGGGCGATGGCGAACTTTGGCGCCTTCATTCTCGGCCGAAATATGTTCGGTCCCGTGCGCGGGCCATGGCCGGACGATTCGTGGAAAGGATGGTGGGGAGACGATCCGCCTTACCACGCGCCGACCTTCGTCCTCACCCACTACGAGCGTGAGCCGCTCATAATGGAAGGTGGGACCACCTTCTACTTCGTCACCGGCGGAATCCATGAAGCCTTGACGCGCGCGAAGAAAGCCGCAGGCGACAAAGACGTCAAGATTGGAGGCGGCGCCTCCACCGTGCGGCAGTATCTCGAAGCCGGACTCGTAGATTCCGTTCACCTCGCATTGGCGCCAGTTCTCCTTGGCCAAGGAGAACGGCTCCTCGACGGACTCGATCTAAGGGCGTTTGGATTTTCTGTTGTCGAGCGCAAAACTTCGGAGTATGCCACCCATTTCGTGCTTGAAAGAGAGTAAGGAGAAAACGCGGTGCTATGGGGCAGCTATGCGCCAGCTGGCTGCCGACAATCCCTCTGATGTGGAGGCCCAGGTCCTTTACGCGCTCGCTCTGTGAATGACCATTCAGAACCGCACTGGCCTTAGCGCCATGCTAACCTGCCGGATAGATCAGCCGTGCAGGTAACTGTCTCCACCACGCGTCCGTTTCATTCCGCCATGCTCGCCAACGCGCTGGTGAAGCATGGCTCACGCGTCCGCATCTACACCTCGGTCACGCGCCGCTACTTCCGACGCCTTGATCCTTCCGTCGCGCTCACGCTCGTTCCGTCTCCCCTGCAGACCGCGATGCACTTCCTGCATTTCCCCGTCACACATAACATGCTCCACGCCGACTCGTGGCTTTACGATCACTCCGTCGCCGCGGTCATTCGTCCAGACGATCTATTCATCGGCTGGGCATCGGCGGCATTCACCACCGCTCGCGTGGCAAAGCGCCGCGGCGCGCGCTTCGTGCTCGATCGCGCCTGCCCGCACGTCGATTTGCAGCAGCAAATGGTTCTCGAGGAATCAGCAAAGCTTGGCATTCCTTCCCATCCGCAGCCCAATTGGTTTCGCGAGCGTCGAGCTCGCCGAATACCAGATGGCCGAGCGCATCCTCGCGCCTTCCGAGTACACCCGGGCCACCTTCCCCGAGTCGATGCGCGGAAAAATCATCAAGGCGCCGCTCTTCGGCCGCTGTGCTTTCCCTGCCGCAACCCATCCGGAGCGCCACGATGTTTTTACCGTCGGCGTCGTTGGCGGCGACCCCGTGCGCAAGGGCTATCTCTATCTGCTCGAGGCATGGGAGAAGCTCGCACTCCCCAATGCACGCCTTCTCATCCGCTCTGATTCCGATTTCACGCGCTTCCCTACGCTACGCCAACGCCTGGCCCGCCTCTCGAATGTCGAGTTCGTCCGCTACGTGCCGGATATGAACGATTTCTACCAGCGCTGCGACATCTTCGTGCTTCCTTCCGTCGATGACGGATTCGGCATGGCGCTCTTCGAGGCCATGGCCAACCAGGTTCCTCCGATCGCCACCACGCACTGCGGCTCCTCCGAGCTGCTCACGCCCGGCCGCGACGGCATCGTCGTTCCTCCGCGCGACTCCGACGCGCTCGCCGAAGCGCTCGAGTCTCTTTACTGCCAGGAAGATTTGCGCCGCGCCCTCGCAGCCGCTGCGCGCACCACCGCTGCCGCGCTCGGCCGCAACGACGGCTCCCCGCTGTACGACGCAGCCATCGGTGCGCTTCTCGGTTCGCTTACCGACGCGCCATCCATCGCCGCCGCAACGTCAGCACGCGCCTGACGATCACGAAACCGCTTTCGCCGTCTTCCTTATGATCTGCAACCGGCGATACAAAATCACGCCCAGCGCCAGGCTCATGTAGCTGATCAGCTCGCCGAAGATGCGTATCTCAATCAGCACGCCCACCACTAGCATCAGCGCAAGCCACATCGCCACCGCGATCAGTCCCCGCTGCAAGGAACGCGGCTCCATCTCCCGCCGCCACGCAATCACCAGCGGCCAGGTAAATCCAAAAATGCTCGCCAGCGCCGGCCAATGCTGCGGCTTCACCAGGAATCCAAGGTTCTGCCACAGCTTCACGTCCGCAAGCCGCGAGTGCGCGATCGTCGGATTGCGCCCATACAGATGCAGCACCACTAGCCGCATCGCCACCCACGCCGCCAGCATCGCCGCCGCATAAGCCACGACCGCGCCGCGCCGCTCGTGATCCTCCCGCCGCGGCCACTCCAGCAGCAGATAGAAAGTCACCAGGAACAGCGCCGTCTCGCGATTGAGCGTCGCAATCGCAACCAGCGGAACCAGCATCAGCGGCCGTCGCATCAGCAGCAGATAAAATCCTGCGCAGAAGAAGAACAGCGACGGCAGATCGTAGGGCAGCAGAAAATGCGGCCCGAAGTTCAGGATGTAGGTGAAATACGCCATGTACGGCACCAGGAATGCCGCCCACGCGCTGAACACCGCGTCCCCCGTCAGCTTTACGAGCGACGCACGCGTCAGCAGAATCGACGCCGCCATCGAACACCACGCCACAATCAGCAGCGTCAGCATGGTCTCGTTGAACTCAGCGCCCATCGCCGGCAGCAGACGGTGGAGCATTGATTCCAACTGTGCGCTGTCGAAGCGGTTCGCGCCCCGCAGCATCCACGCTGTCAACGCCCGCTCCTGGAAGGGCTGCGACTCCTCCCCGGCGGCGAAGGCACGCAGCACCAGGAATGGCTTAGTGCCTGCGATGTATGCCAGCGAGAAGTGACTCGTCACCAGCACGAGCGCCAGAAAAAAGATCCATCGCTGCCGCGGCGTCAGCCTGCTTTGCGCTTGGCGCGCAGCGTTCTCCGTCATCGCGAAGCGTTCCCCGCCACGAACCTGCCGGGTCGCAGGCGCTGCCACAGCATCATGCGCACCGCATCCACGCCGAAGATCCAATAAGAAATCGCCAGCGTCAGCAGCGTGCATGCGCTCGCGATGATCGCCTGTCGCGGAAGGCTCATCGCGGCAAGATGAAATACCGGCCACACCGCGGCCGCGCTTCCCACGGCCAGAAACAACATCAATACACCCACCAGCCGGTAACTCAACGCGACCTCGCGCCCGAACAGCCGCCGGTTCAACTGCAGCAGATAGATCAGTTGTCCCAGCTCCGCCGCCGCCCACGTCATCACCATGCCCGGCAGCCCAAACCAGATCATCGCCGGTATCGACACCACCAGCATCGCCCCATAAGCGATCAGCGTCATGTAGGAAAGCTCACGCACCTGATTGGTGGAGAACTGAAACTGGTACTTGTGCTCCTTCATGCTCTGGATCGCGATCGTGATGCCGAACAGCAGACACACCCACGGGTCGTACAGCGATCCCTTGCGCAGCCACACGGCCAGCAAAAACGGCGTAAACAACATCGCCCCAAACGAGACCGGCGGAATCAGCAGCAGCACCAGCCGCTCAGACAACTCATAAAGCTGGCGCAGCTTATTCCAGTTGCGCTCGCCATACGTGATCGTCACTTCCGGCCCGATCGAGTTCGTCACCAGCGAGGGCAGCCGGCGGCTCATTGAATAAATCGTCCGCGTCACCGAGAAGGTCACCACCGCCACCGGCCCCAGCACCCGCTGAATCACAATCACCGGCAACTGGTATCCAAGAATGTTCGACGAATACAGCAGAGCATAATGCCCGCTGGGCTTCAGGATCCGGCCCAGCGAAGCCTTCCGCCAATACCGCAGCGTCGGCCTGAGCACCGGCGCCAGGCGCGAAAAATCGAAATAGATACCGACCGTCAGCAGCACGGAGGCCAGCAACTGCACTGCCGCAATCCACACCAGCGGCAGCCTCCACAGAGCCATCAGCGCCGCCACCGCCGTGCCAACCAGGAGATTGAGATTGCTGAAATTCGTCCCGCGATGCGCCTGGCCGATCACCATGTAGTTGCCGGTGAGAAATCCCATGACCATGCCGATAAGAATCTGCAGACTCAGCAGGTACAGAATCGTCTGCGCCTCGCGCAGCGGCAGTGTCAGGTGCAGCCACCCATCCAGCGGCACAAGGAAAATGCCGCAAAGCAGCACCGCCAGCGACACAAATAACACCAGCAGGATAAACACCCCGCCCGATTGCAGCTGCACGCATTCCTCCACCTCACCACGGTTGTAGTGGATGGTCATCTGCATATTCGTGTAGGTCTGGATCCCGTAGTTGACCGTCGATAGATAGCCGAGCGCGGCGCTCAACGCCAGCCACTCTCCATACAGCCCCACGCCATAGCTGTGCAGAAAGATCGGCGGCAGCACCAGTTGCGCCAGCAGCGACACCACCTGCGTCGCGTTCTGTGCCGCAAACAGCTTGGAGATACGGCCGAGGCTCATCGGTCTCTGTAGCCTAAACGGTTTTCATCCACCGCCGCCTGCGCCGGGGTCCCAAATCTACGCGTTTTGCAGATTGGGGTGAACGAATGCGGCACTCCGGCTACATCTTGTAACGGCGCCTACATTTTGTAACGCCCAAGGTCCTCGTCGTTCAGCCCTTCCAGCCAGCGGCGCAGCTCTTCGGGCGACGTGTCGCTCGCTCCCGGCGCCAGCTTCGCGATGCGCAGTACTTCCTCGCTCACGTAGATCGGGCAGTCGCAGCGCAGCGCCAGCGCAATCGCGTCGGAAGGCCTCGCGTCGATCGTCACTGCTTCGCCGTCCTGGTGCATCCACACCACCGCGTAGAAGGTGTCGTTACGCAGCTCCGTCACCACCACGCGATCCACCACCGCATTCAGCCCCGTCACCACGTTGCGCAGCAGGTCATGTGTCTGCGGCCGCGGCGTTGTCGCCTTCTCAATCTCGAGCGCAATCGCGTTCGCCTCGTACAGACCTACCCAGATCGGCAGCACGGTATCGCTCTCCAGGTCCTTCAGGATCACGATGGGGGCATGTGTGCTCGGATCCATCACCAGTCCGCGGATCTTCATCTCGATGTCCATTGCCCCTCCTGTATCCCGATAGATTAGACGTCCCGTTCAGACCGCGCGACCCGCGAGGCTATTTGGAAAACTCTGAGTTACTTCCACCATCGCATAACTGCCCGGCGCCGGCAGAATCGGACCCGCAGGCGTAAAGTTCAGCGGAATGTTCTCCGAAGTGCGCCCCGTCACCTGCCCGCGCTGCGCATTATGTCCTTCAACCGCCGCTTCCATAACATTCCCTATGCGCTTGCTGTAATTGGTCCTCTGCCACTCCCGCTGCCGATCCAGCAGCGCCTGCAGCCGCTTGCTCTTCTCCTGATCCGGAATCGCGTCAATCATCACCAGCGCCGGCGTATTGGGCCGCGGCGAATACTTAAACGCAAACACGCCGTCGTACTGGACCTCTTCGAGCAGGCTCAGCGTCTCTTCGAACTCCTTCACCGTCTCGCCCGGGAAGCCGACAATAATGTCCGTTGTCATGCTGATCGGCCGGCCCGAGCGCTTGATCCAACCGATCCGCTCCAGGTATTCCTCGCGCGTGTACTCGCGCTGCATGCGCTTCAGCGTCGTCGTCGCGCCGCTCTGCACCGGCAGGTGCACATGATCGCACAGCGCCGGTACCGCTTCAATCGCGTCCACAATGTCTTTGGTAAAGTCGCGCGGATGCGAGGTTGTAAAGCGCACACGCCGGATGCCCGGAATCTCGCCCACCGCCGCCAGCAGCTCCGCGAAGCTCCGCTTCCCTTCCGGATCGCGATAGCTGTTCACGTTCTGCCCCAGCAGTTGGATCTCCGTGTAGCCGCCCTCCGCCATCCGCCTCGCTTCGGCCAGCACAGACGTGAAAGTCCGGCTCCGCTCCTTGCCGCGTGTATACGGCACCACGCAATACGCGCAGAACTTGTCGCAGCCCTCAATGATCGTGATGTATCCGCGATGCGGATTCGATCGCGCGGTGAACTCCGTCTCGAATGTCTCTTCGGTCTGCCGATCATCGAGCCCGGCCACGCGCCGCTCGCCCGCCTCCAGCCGCGCCAGCATCTCCGGCAGCCGCCGATACGATGCCGATCCCGACACCAGCGAGACATACGGCGCCCGCTCGAAGATCGCTTCGCCCTCCTGCTGCGCCACGCAGCCCAGCACGCCGAATCGCTTGCCCTGCTTCAGCAGCTGCTTCGTATCGTTGAGCCGATGGAAGACCTTCTGCTCCGCCTTGTCGCGGATCGAGCAGGTGTTGTACAGGATGAGGTCGGCCGCCTCTTCGGCATCCACTTGAGAGTAGCCCTGCTGCTCGCAATGTCCCGATGACCTTCTCCGAGTCATGGACATTCATCTGGCAGCCGAAGGTCTCAAGGAAGAACGTCTTCATGTTTTGCCTACAAATAACACATAAATCAGAGACTTACAGGGAGGTGTCAAGATGGATTACTACCCCACGAAACCCCATTTTACCCTGCTTTTCCGTGGAAGCTCGCTACAAAACCCGCTACATTCGCTATCGTCGACCGCGTGAGGTAGCGATGCCAAAACTGCCACTGCCGAGGCTAAACACCCGATGACCCGGAGAACCAGCTTTCGATTGAAGCACGGCAAAGGGTCGCGAGAGCGTTGGTCGAGTATGACCTGCTTCGAAAGCGCGCCCGATCCGCGATTGAGCTTCGAGGCTATTGGGGTACGCCGCAAGCCTTCATCGACATGCGGGAAGCCGACATGGAGGCGACCCGCATCGTCCTCCGGGCAGAGGCCGAGGAATATGGAAAATTAGGACTGCCTGATCGCGACTTCCGCGAAATCATGCGAACCCGAATCGATAGCATGGTTTATTCGCTTGAGTTCTCAACGCTACAGCGAGACGCGCTCGAAGCGGAGTTCCTCTGGCGACTGGCAGCAGGCAGAAGATGAACCGCGCTCAGTTGAACACAGCGGAAAGAACGTTTCCGCGGCTGACCGGGTCAAGGCTTTTATGGACAAAGAAGAGCTGCTGAGCTGCTGAAGATGATTCGCATGAGCGAGCGAACAGTCAGATCCGTTTTGGCAGGTAGAGCCGGTTGGAAAGGAAACCCGAGTAGCGGTAGCGAAAGCGCTCGGGACTACGCCCGAAGAACTCTTCCGCGAGTAGCACACGCCGATTTGCAGTTTTTTTGCAGACTTGCAGATTCTTTGCAGATTCTTTGCAGTTTCATCTTGCCTCCGCAGCCCTCATTGTTAAGGCAGTGAGGGCATTGTGAGTCGATCTAGTTCATCGCAGGGCGCTGGCGGGCTTAAAAAGCAGGCTACTGCCATTCTCTCCGGCAAAGAATTTCTATCTGACGCGGGAGTCGATGCAGTGTACGGCATCCCACGAAAAACGCTGCAAAACTGGCGCGTGCTTGGGCGAGGCCCAAAATTTAGAAAATTTGGTTCCGGTGTCCGCTATCAAATCGCCGACGTGGAGGCCTGGATCGCCAGCCTACCGACCGGTGGCGACGGCGTGCCTTCGTCCGCGCTGAAGGGGGTGCGGTGAGCAGGCTTCAGCGCGCCGCGCTGGACTACGCCGCACGCGGATGGCTTGTCATGCCGCTCCATTCGCCGACCAAGACGGGCTGCTCGTGTGGTCGCGCTCGCTGTGCCAGTCCAGCCAAGCATCCGCGCACGGCACACGGCCTCAAGGATGCAAGCCGGGATGTGGAGACGATTCGCGGCTGGTGGACTCTTTGGCCCGATGCAAATATCGGCATCGCCACTGGGGCGGAGAGCGGCATTGCTCGTTCTGGATGCCGATGGCCCGCGAGGGACGCGAAACGTTGTCGGAGTGGGAGGCCAAGAGATGGCATCTGCCTGATTCGTTTTCAGTCACCACTGGTCGCGGGCGTCACATCTATCTTCAGTATCCCGCTGGCCTCGACGTTCGGAACTCTGCTGGCAAGCTTGGTCTCGGCCTCGACATCAGGGGCGCAGATGGCTACGTTGTCGCGCCGCCGTCACGGCACATCTCGGGCACGTCATACGAATGCGCTGCGCCCGACAAGCCGCTTGCGCCCGTTCCTGAGTGGCTGCTATCTCTCATCGTCGGCAAGACCAACACACACGCCGCTCCAGCTCCTGCAACGGGCAAGGCCATCGGCAAAGGCGGTCGGACTGATCGCCTCGTGTCCCTTGCCGGGACGCTGCACAAGCGCGGGATGTCTGTCGAGGCCATCACGGCAGCGTTGCTCGCCGAGAACACGGCGAAGTGCGATCCGCCGCTGCCCGGAGGAGAAGGTGTGCGGCATCGCCCACGACATCCCCAAGCGGTATCCGAACGCGCCCGATGCACCGAAGGGAAGCAGCCCCAATCCAGTAGTGCGGCGGCCCGATCTGATCCGCCTCGCCGACATAGCAGCCCGTGAAGTTGATTGGTTGTGGCCGCTGTACATGGCCCGAGGGATGTTGACCATGCTCTCGGGCGATCCCGCCGCTGGTAAGACCTTCATCGCCCTTGCAATTGCGGCTGGTTTTACGACAGGACGGACGCCTGACGGCGAGCCGTGTGAGCCGTTGGATGTTCTCTACCTCAGCGTCGAAAACTCGGCTGCTCATGTCGTCAGGCCCCGCTTCGATTCGCTGCGTGGCGACCCAAAGCGTTTTCATCTCCTGCGTGGCTCCGTATGGTCGGCAGATGGAGGGGAGGAGCAAGGGGCGGTGAGCCTTTCCGACATAGCCATCATCGACGCTGCGCTGCGGGAGACGAACGCCAAGGTCGTCATCATTGATCCTATTCAGTCATACCTCGGCTCCGGCGTTGACCTCCATCGGTCGAACGAAACGCGTCCCATAATGGACGGACTGGCGAAGGTGGCAGAGCGCCACAACTGCGCCGCCCTTCTGTTACGTCATCTTTCAAAGCAAAGTGGCGGAAAGGCAATTCATCGCGGCCTCGGCTCCATCGACCTGACAGGCGCGGTGCGCTCCGAGCTGTTGGCCGGTGCAATTGCCGGACGATCCTACCGGCTCGCGCGCTGGTGCACATCAAGAGCAACATCGGTGCGTATGGCCCTACTCGCGGGTACAGCATCGACGCGGAAGGCCGATTCACCTGGACCGGCAAGTGCGAGATAACAGCGGAGCAGTTGTTGGAAGCGCCCGCATCGGGTGAAGACCGCAGCGCGAAGACAGAAGCGGTCGCGTGGCTGCGAGATGTTCTCAGCGGTGGGAGTCTGGAGCAACAGGAGGTTAAGCGGCAGGCGGAGGCGGCTGCGATCTCGTATCGGACGCTGCGGCGCGCAAAGGACACGCTCGGTGTCATCAGTCGAAAGGGCGCGATGGCAGGTGCTTGGGTTTGGTCATTGCCCGAAGTGGGCCAAAGGAGTCCTCACACAAAAACTTGGACACCTTCGGCATCGGTGGACACCTTCGAAGATGTCCAATCTACGAAGAGGGCCAATCTTTCTCCTTTAAATATCGAAGATGTCCAAATTTCTTCTATTAGAGAAGTTGGCCACCTTCACGACGAAGCGAGTACAGCGCGAAGCGTGCCAGAGGTGCGACTGTGAATACCCTAGCGACGGAGTTGGTTCTCATCGTCGAGGCGAACGGCGGGCAATTCTTGCTCGATGGCGAAGAGCTTGTCATCCGACCCGGGGACGCGGCTATGCCCCTGCTGGAAGCAACTGCGTGCACATAAGGCATGCAATCATCGCCTTGCTCAAGAGCAGAGACTACAGCCGCAGGCTGATCCCGAACAGGACAGCGAAGCACTACTCAGCCTGTGGATGCTTGACGCGTTGCGTATTCCGTGATCGCAGCTATGGACTACCGTCGTCGCGCTTGCACCTCGACTGTGCCCGGTGGTGCAAGGAGCACGTACGACCTATACCAGCATCACGGCGAGCGTTCGAGCGTGCGCTACAGGATGAAGGATTCACGGTCACGGATGGCTGGTGTATATGGCCTGTTGCTTCGAAGGCCGACGTACTCACGATGGACGCCAAACATGATGACCACGAGGAGACAGCACTGCATGGCCTTGCAAGCGGACCGCAGCGACATCGCAAAGGAGCGCCAGCGGGAGCAATACCGAGAAGCGCCAACTGCTCGTCAAGAAGCGACGCAAGGAAGCACGGACTGCCCGCATTGAACGGATGCTCGCGATTGCGACGGGCAAGCGAAGCGGCAAGGAAGAAAGGTAGACACATGCATGACAGCACCGATGAAGAGATTGCGTTACTGCCGCGACTGCGGCGCGAGACCCGACCGACCCGACCAAGTACACAGGCGCTGCGGCTGCGGCATGGAAACGTGCAATGAGTGCGGAGGCGCAGCTCGCTTGGGACAGCCTCGAGGCCCGCGCAAGCGCGAGGGGTTACGATGCTATTACGCAGGTGACGCCCTGACGCGTCAGGGCGCTTGGGAGAACTCACAGCATGCCCGACCGCTCAGGGACGCCCCTAGCGCGCCCCCAGACGTCGACCCAGACGCATCCAGATGGACCGCAAGGGCCGGGCCGGGAAGGGGCGGACGAAATCGTTGGGACGGGCAAAGTTGAACACATTTGAAAGCGGCGTATAGACAAGCGCGAGTTTTCAAGATTTTTTCAGTGAAACAGGATTTTCCAAGGAGATACACATGACAGATGAAACGGAAGTGACACACGCCGGAGGACTTCCGCGAAGCCGTCGGAGTACTGGCAGCCGAACTCGTGAACCTGAAGGCAGTGCAGGACGGCGCAAGGGAAGCTCTTCAGGGGATGGATCAGCGCATCAGGCTGCTCACCGCGCTCGTCGATGCTGACCACCGCGCCCTTCAGGCGCACGGCATGGTGCCCCCGCCGCAGAAGGGGTGCGTCAGTGTCAACTGAACCTGCGATGCCGACGCGTGAAAAATTTGACGCCCTGCGCAAACGGATCGCGGCACTGGAGACCGAGCTTGCGGAGATAGAGAACGAGGTCGTGAGACTCCTCGTGTTCGACGAAGCGGTCTCGATGGCCCACAGCGAGCGCACTGGCGAGGAGCTACAACCCGGCGACTGGTATACAGCAAAAGATGCAGCCCGCGCCGACGAAATATCTGAGTTTGTATCCGTGGAATGGTACATAATGTGCGCAGGCGTTTCCGAAGCTCCCGCGAGCCGCGCAGTCATGGCACTCGCGCCCTGCGAGATTCGTCGCATCACCGCCGCTCCGAGCCGCTCCTTGGCACTCGGGACAAATCCCAAAATCCCAATTCATGTAACTAAGGAGCGTCTATGATCATGCCCGCTAAAGGGCCGCTGACCTGAATTTAAGACCCACTTCGACAGCCTCCGCGACGATGATCGCTGAGCTGCCCTCGAAAGCAAGCTGTCAACGCTTGGATTCAGGCCCGTAGACGCAATCGAGGTAAAGATGGCCACGGGCGCATCTATGGCGATTCGTCCTTCGGAGCGCCGTCCACGTTGGTGAAGAGCATCACCGAGAACGAGGACGTCCATCGCATCCTGCGTGACCGCCGTGGCCGCGCAGTCCTGAACCTGAAGGGCAGCAGAGGTCGCAGACCTGATGAATCGCAAGAGCGATCATCAGCGGCATCACCAGCGGCTCCGCAGGCAGCGATACGCTCAACCCTGTCGGCGCGTCCACCAGTGGCGTACTGCAGATTGACCGCATCCGGGCATCACGCCGGAAGCGCGGCAGAATCTGAAGGTCCGCGACTGCTTATCTGCGCAGGCCCACCTCGCATGCAGGTCGTGGACTTCGTGAAGGTGACCAGCCCGATGTCGATTGCATCCCGGTGGCGGAAGGTCGGTGAAGCCGGAGAACAGCGTCACCTTCTCAGTCGGTCAGCGAGAAGGTCCGGACGCTCGCGACGTGGATTCCGGCAACCCGGCAGGTGCTCGATGACTTCACCGAGCTTCTCGGCTACATCCAGATCGTCGCTGCCTTATTACGTCAATTTCGAAGAGGAATTGCAGCTACTCTCAGCGGTGACAATACCGGCGAGAATCTGCACGGGCTGCTTCAATCAGGCGACGTCATTCAATGCTTCGCTACCTGCCTCCGGCTGCAGCGGGCTGGACCGCATCGACGTGACTCGGCGCAGCCGCAATCGCGCCAGATCAACGCTGCGAAGGAAATCGACCCGAGCTTCGTCGTCGTGAACATCAATGACTGGTGGGACTGGCACTGACCAAGGACAGCCTTGGCCGATACCTGCTCGGCGACCCGCAGTCCCTGACCACGACCGCGAGTGTTCGGCCTCGACATCGTGCCAACGACCAGTCGATCGCAGCCGGGGACGTTCTTGGTTGGTAGTCGGGCAATCCAGTGGCCGCAGAGATCCGCGACCGCATGGAGATGACCGTGGAAATCTCGTACCGAACATCGTGACTACTTCACAAGAAATCTCGTCGCGATCCGCGCCGAGAAGCGGCTCGCACTCATCACCAAGCGCGCCGGCCTCATTCGTCACCGGGAACCTTCACGACTTCACCGTAGGGCCGCCACAGCCCTTGTAGTGAATGGGCGTCGCCGTTCGAACCTGTCGGCGACGCCCTGAACGATGTGCCTTAACACCGGAGGAGAGCAATGGAACGGAAGCGGTTCAGCCTCAAGATCAAGAGCGTCGATGAGACCGGCACCTTCACTGGTCTCGGTGCCGCGTACAACAACGTCGACCTCGGTGGCGACCAGATCATGCCGGGTGCATTTTCGAGAACGTTGGCTGCGCGCGAAGAGTTTTCCGTTGCTGTGGCAGCATGAGCCGTCGAATCCAATCGGCACCGCGCGAGGTCACAGATACTCCGCTGGGGTTGCAGGTCGATGGCACGCTGCTGCTCGCAGGACCCAACCGCACAGAAGGCGTACACGTTCATGAAGGCGGGCGTCATCAAGGGGATGTCCATCGGCTATCGAGACGCTACAGTCCTCGATGGACGGCGACGTGCGGCAGCTGAAGGAACTGCGGCTCTGGGAGATCAGCGTGGTGACCTTTCCGATGAACGAGAGCGCTACCATCTCCAGCGTCAAGTCGCTGATCTGTCTCCGATGATGAGGTGCAGCATCGCCTGAGGGAAATACGCCGCCATCAGAAGGCCATTCAGATGCACGTCAAGTGCCTACTGGGCGATGACCTCGACGGCGACGCGGAGGACGATCCAGCCCTACTCGAAGGCGACGAGCAGGATGTCGAGTCCAAGGCGTTGCTGCTGGAGTTGCACAAGTTAGTTGCGCAAGCCGGGGAACTGGCTAGCGCATAAGAGTCGCGCCGGGCATGGTGTGCAGGGAGAACCTGCAACGGGGCTAACCTTTCGGCCTAAGTGAAACACCCGGCGCGGCGGCTGCCAGCAGCACCTACAAGACGGCGTCAAGTGTCCGTGGGCCACCAGCTATTCAAGGAGTCCGCTTCACAATTTCACGAAGAGTCATCGGGTGGCCGCCGCGCTCGCGAGCTTTCAATTCTGAATCGAAGGACCTTCACCTGAGCCTCGCTCAATTTGCCGCTCGGTTGTGGAATGGCCACTGAGACCCTCCACTTACCATCTTCTGTCTTTGCAGCTTCCTCGAGCACTCGATCCAAGGGACTCCTTCTGAACGATCCAATGGACGCCGTCGGTGGCTGCTGTCGAAGTCGGCAAGCTGCTCAGGAGTAGCGCCGAGATACGCGAGCAGTCGGCGTAGTGTCTCCGCGCTCTGGATGCTATCTGAGGGCCGAGCATAGTGCTTGCGCCTGCTTAGAACGCCTGCAAGCATGGCAGCATGCGGGTTTTTCTCTTTGTGCTCACGGCCACCATCCTCGAGGCGGCGGGGGACGCAGTCATACGCATCGCCCTCCATCACCCGTCCCTGCACCTCCGGGTGGCCTTCTTCTTCCTCGGCGCGGCGCTGCTGACCGGCTATGGAACCTCTCTGAACCTCGCTCCGGTGGAGTTCGCCACAGTCACCGGCATGTATGTTGCCATGCTGTTCGTCGTGTTCCAGATCACGAACTACCTCATCTTCCGCACCGCTCCCACGCCTTCGGTTCTGGTCGGCGGTACGTTGATCGTCTCTGGCGGGCTGGTCATCGCGTTCTGGCGGTAGCTTCTCGTCTATTCGTGGGCACGCTGCCCAGCGTAGACCCGCGCCGCATCGCGCCACGTTGCCCTGTGAGCGATCAGATGGCCCGCCACGAGCTAGACCGCAGCAGCATGGTTCAAGGCCGCTCATAGTTGATCCGCATCCGTGACGAGCGCGTTCTAGCGGCCACGCACCATTGAAGAAAGTGGAATCGCCGTTGAGCATGCCGCTGACGGTTGGCATGCGCTGTTGTAGGCGGGCGCGGCAGAGGTCTGGTCAGGTTGTTCGGGAGCCTCCCAGTTGTCGCTCTGCCTTCGCCCCCCATCGCCGTTAGACGCGCTCACCGTCGCGCCACGTTGCCCTGTGAGCGACCGCAGGACATCGGACAGGGCTGAGCCTCATACCAAAACGCACGACTCGCAGATGCGCCGCTGACACGCTTAATGTCACAGTCGCTGATTGCAGCACTTGAAGTCGCTGTGGCCCGATGGTGCTAGTGCGTTCGCTTGGCTGGTGTGGAATGCTGGTCGGGTGATGTCTGTCCGGGCATCACAATGGAACTCCTTTCCGCGAAAAGCCAACGTTTGCGCGTTGGCTTTTTTCGTGTCACGGTGATCGCGGCGGTGATCGCGGCGGGTCTCAGTCGCGACCTCAAGGTCGCTTCTTCAGTTCACGACCGCGTGGGCTGCTTTCGTTGGCACATCCTCTTCGGCCTGCCTGCGCAGTGCCCGCGCCTTCTCGCGGTTCGCTACCACCTCTTCGAGTGCGGTGCGCTTGGCTTCGGTTCTGATATGGCTGTAGCGAGCCAGCATCTTCCGCGAGACATGACCAGCGATCGCCATGATGGTCTCGTCACCTGCGCCACTTTCAGCCAACTCGGTGATGAGGGTGTGGCGGTTGTCATGCCAGCGTCCCTTCACGTCTGCTGCCTTACGAACGGTGCCCCAAGAGGTTTTTAGCGAAGTGATCGACCGACTCGGGTCGAGAGAGCCGCGCGTGCCAAATGGGAAGACGTACCAGTCCGGCTTCAGCTCGCCAAACTTATTGACGTACCATTTCGCGTGCTTCATCAACGCGGAGATGGCCTCGCTGTTCAGGGGAATGGTACGACCTTCACCGGCTGCCGTCTTGCTCCTGCCGACGGTGAGGACGCGCTTCGAGAAGTCGATCTGCGACCATCGCGTGGTCTTGATTTCGGCATCACGCATTCCCGCATTCATCGCCAGCGTAAGAGCAGGAAGGATCAACGGTGACCGCGCGGCCTCGGCGGCTTGTAGGAGACGATCCTTCTCATCAACGTCAAAGGCTTTGCCGGGTTGATCGCTCACTTGCAGTTTAAGCATCTTCTTACGACGCAGGTCGGCGCGCAAGAGATCACCGCGGTCGGTGAGCATGCGGAGCAAAATCATGACCTCATCGTTGATGGTCTTGCCCGCGGCTTTCTCCTTGAGTCGCGTCGTCTGGTAATCCGTCACCGCGGCGACATTGATCTGGGCGATCATCATCGAGCCTAAGTGCTCGCAGAGGTGGCGAAGCGCGTACTCCACAAAGGTGACGGAACGATGCTTGAGCCGATATTCCTTCAGATAGACAGCGGCGACATCGGCAACTGTGCGCACGCGATCTTTGCGCTTTGCGGCGACTTGATCGATGCCCTCTTCCAGCTCGCGGCGACGTTGCGCCTCCGCTGCACGAGCGACAGTCTTGGAAGTCGTTCTGGCGCTCTCCGCAATCCTGCGACCTTCAAAAATGAAGTGAAACCACCACGTCTTCCCACGCTTGTAGACAGCCATCCGTCACGCCCTTTCGCGGGTTCCCCGCTACACAAATTTAAGGTCAGTTGCTACAAAACCCGCTACATTCAACGGATTCTGAAACACTAACTAATTGATTATATAGGGGTTTGTCGTTGGGTAGACATTCATCTGGCAGCCGAAGGTCTCAAGGAAGAACGTCTTTTCTACCGCCATATCTGGGTGCGAGTATAGCGCAGTGGCCACTCATCCTTCCTCGTCAGAGCGTATGACCGATCCACCGGACCCACGCTGGATTCCGCTCCCTCACGGCACCCTGAATGGCTGCTTCGGATGCGGCGAAGCCAACCCCGTAGGACTCCACCTGAAGTTCTTCATCGACGAACAGGACCGCGTCGTCTGCCGCGTGAATCTCGCCGCGCAATTCCAGGGCCCGCCCGGCCACGCGCACGGCGGCATCATCGCCACCCTGCTCGACGAAGCCATGAGCAAGGCCAATCGTCACCGCAATATCACCGCGATGACGCGCCACATCTCCATCGACTATCACCTTCCCGTCCCTCTCGAAACCGGCCTCCTCCTCGAAGGCCGCTCCGAGAGCGACACCGCCAGCAAAAGCGGAAGAAAGCATCGCTGTTCCGCCGAGCTGCGCGACACCAGCGGCGCCGTGCTCGCCTCCGCCACCAGCATCTTCATCGAAGTCACGCCGGAACTCCTCCGCCGATCCAGGGGTTGACTAGCTCGCTCACGCTCCGGATGAACCCACATATTCGCCCCGTAGCGCATCGGCCATCCGCGGGTCGTTCGTTTCGATCTCGCGTTTCACGGCGCCGGCTCTCACCAGAGCAACCACCGTCTCGTAATAGCGCCGTGCATTATCCTCCGGCGCACGATGGCTCCAGCCGTGCAGCACCCAGTCCAGCGGCGTTCCATGAAAGTGGCTTTCAACTGCATGGACGTTCGCGCCGCGCTCCAGCAACAACCGGACTACCGTCATCTGTCCGTCGAGCGCTGCATAGTGCAGCCCGGTCTCGCCTTCAGCATTCAGCGCTTCAGCCGCCCCAACTCCGTGTTGCAGCAAAAACTGCACCACCTCTACGCGTCCGAGCCCACAAGCCCAACCGAACCCTGCTACAAGTTGCCTTCGCGTCGCCGGCGCGCGCAGCTCACCATCTTCGCCAAAGAACGAAGCCACTGCATCCAGCCGCCCAACCCCCGCAGTGCTCTCCAGGTCCAGCCGCGCGCCTCGGCTCGCCAAAAACTCCGCTGCCCTGCCGCGGCCATTCCGCAGGCATACCACTACATCGCTGCTCGCGCCGACGTCCATCGCAGCGCCGCGCTCCAGCAGAAGCTCCAGCAACGCACTCTGCACACCCGCACGCTCCGGATGCACACTCGTCGCAGCCAGCATCAGCGTCGTAGATTTACCTCCATACGCCTCGGACTCCGCATTCACATCCGCGCCTGCATCCAGTAGCAGCCGAGCAATCGTCACAATGTTTGCGGGGGTTTTCTGCCGGTAGTCCTCCACGCCATTCGCTGCGCAGTAGTGCAGCAGCGTCGAGCGGTGCTCGCGCAGCGAGCGCGCCTTCACCAGCAATGGATCGCTCCGCAGCAGCGCCGCGAGCCTTTCGTCCTCGCCACTCACAATCGCATCCACGGCCGCTTCGAAATACGCCACGCCGGACCGTGCGTCCTCAAGAGATCTCACATGTTCCGCAAACTTCGGCCAGCCAGGGAATCCGTGCTCCCGCGCCAGAAAGAACTGCGCATCTGCCAGCGATGTGCCTTCACCGCCAGGCTGCCTTCGTAGCGCGATCCACCGGCGCTCCATCGCATTCGCTTCCTCTGTGATGCGCGTGGCTGGATCCGCGTTCAACTCACTGCCCTGCAAGCGTGCCAGCCGTTCCAGCCGTTCCAGCCATCGCACGACCCATGAGCGGACATCGCCAACTCGATGCAACTCGCGCGCCAGTTTCTTGTATTGATCGAGATCAGGACGGGGAGGCAGCGGAACAGCATCGGACATAACGAATCTCCTCTCGCATGTGCCCGGAGTCCGCACCCGTCAGGCAGGAAAGAAAATTCGCTCTCGGTTCTCAAACTGCAGTGGGTGGGCACGGCCCTTTCCGCGGACTGGATGCGCCCCTCGCGCTGGCTAAGCTTGTACCACGAACACACAATCGTCGGCGAGCCGTCCGCTTCCCCTCGACAGGAACGCTCTGTCGGGCCACTATGGATGCGGACTATGGACCTGCCCAAGGAAAGCGAACTAGCCCAGACTTATCGATCCGCGAGCGACCAGGAGCTGCTCGAAATCAGCCTCACCTACGACTCGCTCACCGACGAGGCACAGCGCGCTCTCCGCGCAGAGTTCGAGCGTCGCGGGCTTGAGCCTCCTGAACTCCCCGATCCATCGCCCGACCTCGATTTCCAGAAACTGATCACGGTCCGGCAATATCGCGACCTCACCGATGCCCAGCTCGCAAAGGGTGTCTTGGATTCGGCCGGCATTCTCAGTTATCTTCGCGACGAAAACATCGTGCGCATGGATTGGTTCTATTCCAATTCAATAGGCGGCATCCGGCTCCAGGTGCGCGAGGAAGATCGCGCGTCTGCCGAAGCTCTTCTCTCGCAGCCCATCCCCGATATGATCCAGACCGACCGTGATTCCGAAAGCTGACGGGCACGCACAAAGACCCCTCCGCAAACTGCTAAACTGAGGTGTTGGCAGCGGCTGCGCACCGCCCGCGCCCAAGGGGTTACGCACATGAAAGAGCACAACGGCCACAAGACCAACGAGCATGGCCTTCGCCTCAAGGTCGGCCTCGCCGAAATGCTGAAGGGCGGCGTCATCATGGACGTCATGAGCGTCGAGCAGGCGAAGATCGCCGAGGAAGCCGGCGCCGTTGCCGTGATGGCGCTCGAGCGCGTGCCCGCCATGATCCGCGCTGAGGGCGGCGTCGCCCGCATGGCGAACCCCAAGCTCATCAAGGAGATCATCAACGCCGTCTCCATCCCCGTCATGGCCAAGGCCCGCATAGGCCACTTCGCCGAAGCGCAGATCCTTCAGGAGCTCGGCGTCGACTTCATCGACGAATCGGAAGTTCTCACCCCCGCCGACGAGGCGCACCACATCGACAAGCACGCCTTCAAGACGCCCTTCGTCTGCGGCGCGCGCGACCTCGGCGAAGCGCTCCGCCGCATCGCCGAAGGCGCAGCTATGATCCGCACCAAGGGCGAGGCCGGCACCGGCGACGTCGTCCACGCCGTCAAGCACATGCGCCAGATCGTGCAGGAGATGAAGGCGCTCACCGTCCTCAGCGAGCAGGAGCTCTACGTCGCCGCCAAGGGGCACAAGGCGCCCTACGAACTCGTTCGCATGGTCGCGAAGACCGGCAAGCTCCCCGTGCCCAACTTCTCCGCCGGCGGCATCGCTACCCCGGCCGACGCCGCCCTCATGATGCAGCTCGGCGCTGAGTCCGTCTTCGTCGGCTCTGGCATCTTCATGAAGGAGCGCGCTACACCGCTCGATGTTGAGTACGCCGCAAATGGCGAGCTCCGCAATCCCGCAGAACGCGCCGAAGCCGAGTCTCGCGCCAAAGCCATCGTCATCGCCACCACGCACTACAACGATCCGAAGACGCTCGCCGAAGCCAGCGAGCAGGTCATCGGCGCCATGAAGGGCCTCGCCGTCGCCGCCATCGAAGAAAGCCAGCTTCTGCAGACGCGGGGCTGGTAGAGGAAAGACCGCCACAGTTGGCAGAGAAGAAACCGCATGAGGCAGTAGCGAACCCGCGCATCGGCGTGCTCGCCATCCAGGGCGACTACGACGCGCACGCCGACGCCCTGCGCGAGAGCGGCGCCGAGCCCGTCTTCGTTCGTAAGCCTCAAGAGCTCGCCGGCCTTCAGGGCCTCATCATCCCGGGCGGCGAGTCCACCACCTTCCTCAAGTTCCTCGAGCGCGACGGCTTTCTCGACTCGCTCCGCGACTTCACCGCATCCACGCCCACATTTGGTACCTGCGCCGGTTGCATTTTGCTCGCGTCGAACGTCACGCACCCGCCGCAGCCCTCGCTCGGCGTCCTTGACGCCACCGTCGAGCGCAACGCCTACGGCCGCCAGATCGACAGCTCCATCGAGCAAGCCCCCACTGCTCTGGGTTCAAAGCCGCTTGAGATGGTTTACATCCGCGCGCCGCGCATTCAGCAGGTTGGCAGCGAAGTTCAGATCCTCGCGGAGCGCGAGGGCTTCCCTGTCCTCGTCCGCCAGGGCCATCTGCTTGCCGCGACCTTCCATCCCGAGCTCTCCGCCGACCGCCGCGTCCATCGCTACTTCGTCGACATGGTGCGTGAGGCGCGCCACCAGAGCTGAGCCATGCTGCGCGGCGCTGTGGACCTTGGACTCAGCCTGCGCGGCTGGAGCTGGATGCCGCCCAACGCCGCCGCGCACGGCGTCGCCGTCGACCGCCTCATGCGCTGGGACATCGCCGCGATGGCCGCCGCCTTTCTCCTCGCCAACGTCCTCCTCCTCTGGCTCTTCTTTCGCCCTCGCCGCACCGACCGTTCGCCTTCGCCCTGGCGCGCCGAATTTCCCCCGCTCCTGTTCTTCGTCCTCATCTACATCGGGATGGCCGTCACCGCCGAGCACCTATGGGCGCACGAGCGCTTTGAAGGCGCCGCTCCAGCCGCCATGCGCGTCGAAGTCGTCGGCGCACAGTTCCAGTGGTACTTTCACTATCCAGGCACAGATGCAACATACGGCAGTTCTACACCGGAGTTAATCAACGCCGCTCTCGGCAACCCCATCGGCATGGATCCCACCGACGCCCACGCCGCCGACGACATCGTAGCCAGCGAACTCGTCCTTCCCGTCAATCGCGAAGTCGACCTGCAGCTCCGCTCTCTCGACGTGATCCACGGCTTCTTCGTTCCAGAGATGCGCCTCAAGCAGAACGCCGTTCCCGGCTCCGCCTTCCACATCCACTTCACCCCGGTCCGCGAAGGCACCTACCCCATCCTCTGCTCGCAGATCTGCGGCTCCGGCCACACCCGCATGCAGGCGCACATGCGCGTCGTCTCCCAACTCGATTACGACGCATGGCTCGCCCAGCGCGCAAAGAAAGCCGCCCGATGAACGCTGCACTCCGTCGCGTTTTCACCACAGACGACCGCGTCATCGGCATCCGCTACCTGCTGCTCGCGCTCGTCGCCGTCACCGCCGGCGCGCTGCTCTCGCTCGCCATGCGTACGCAGCTCGCATGGCCCGGCATCCGCTGGCCCTTTCACGGCCCCATGCTGCCCGAGGAATACCTCTCGCTCGTCACCATCCACGGCACCCTGATGGTCTTCTTCGTTCTCACCACCGCCCCGCAGAGCGGATTCGTCAGCATCGTCCTTCCCAGCCAGATCGGCGCGCGCCGAATGGCACTTCCCTGGCTCAACGCACTCGGCTTCTGGATCGTCGCCCTCGCCCTCGCCGTGCTACTCTCCGCCTTCTTTCTTCCCGCCGGCGGCCCCATCGCCGGCTGGACCAACTACCCTCCGCTCAGCGCCATTCCCGCCGCCGGCCCCGGTCAGGGTGGCGGCATGGATGTCTGGCTCATCAGCATCGGGCTCTTCTGCATCGGCTCCTGGTTCAGCGCCATCAACGTTCTCGTCACGGTGGTCACCGAGCGCGCTCCCGGCATGACGCTCGGGCGCATGCCCCTCACTGTCTGGTCCTGGTTCGTCAACTCCATCCTCATCTTGCTCGCTTTCCTCGTCCTCTTCGCCGCCATCGTGCTGCTCCTCTGCGACCGTCACCGCGGCACCGCGTTCTTCATCCCCAACGGCGACTGGATCAGCGGCCAGGTCATCTCCCGAGGCGACGGCTCGCCTCTCCTGTGGCTCCATCTCTTCTGGTTCTTCGGCCACCCGGAGGTCTACATCGCCATCCTCCCCGCCATGGGCCTCGTCTCCGGCCTCATCGCCAACTTCAGCCGCCGCAACATCGTCAGCTATCCCACCATGGTCGCCACCACCGTCCTCATCGGCCTGCTCGGCTTCCTCGTCTGGGGACACCATATGTTCGTCAGCGGTATGAACCCATACGCGGGCACCGCGTTCGCGCTCACCAGCATGGCCATCGCCGTCCCTTCCACCGCGAAGGTCTTCAGCTGGCTCGGGACACTGTGGGGTGGCGGCCTCCAGCGCTCCACGCCGATGCTCTTCGCCCTCGGCTTCCTCTCGCTCTTCATCGCCGGCGGCGTCACCGGCCCCATCCTCGCTCTGCCCGCACTCGATCAGTACCTCCACAACACCTTCTTCGTCGTGGCGCACTTCCACCTCGTCATGGGCATGGCCGCCGTCTTCGCTGTCTTCGCCGGCGTCTACTACTGGTTCCCGCTCATCACCGGCCGCCTCATGAGCGAGCGCCTCGGCCGCTGGCATTTCTGGCTTTCGCTCATCGGCGCATACGGCACCTTCTTCCCCATGCACCTCGAAGGCCTCGCCGGCCGCCCACGCCACTACGCGCAGGTCACCGGCAGCACCTCGTCGCTCGCCTCGCTGCTTCCTATGGAGCGCGGCATCACCTGGGCTGCCTTCTTCCTCGGCGCAGCGCAGCTTCTTTTCCTCATCAACCTGGTCCGCAGCGCACGCCGCGGCACGCCCGCCGCCGAGAATCCCTGGCAGGCCACCACTCTCGAATGGGCTCCCGCGACGGCCATAAACGCCATCCAGCGCGGCCCCTACGAGTATCAAAACCGAACCACAGGCGCGGATTTCACTCCACAGTGGGAGACGGCATCCCAAGAGGAGTAGAGTAAGCTGTTACCGCACGGAGCCACCCCATGCCTGCCACCTTCACCAGGTCGGTCGTTGATAACGAAAGGGAGCGGAAAGACACTGGATTTGGCGGAAGGCCACCTGTCGATCGCCGCCCCACCGGTGGCGGAGGGGGCGACGAAAACTGGGACCACCGCCACGGCCGCGGTCCGCGCGCGCTCCTCACTCGTTACCGCATGGGCATCTTCTCTGCCCTCGCCGGCGACCTCATGTTTTTCATGGCCCTAGTCACGGCCTTTTTCTTCCGCCAGTCCTCCGGACATTTCGACGGCCACGGAGCCTACATCCTCGACTGGCAGCGACTCAACATTCCGCCCATCCTCTACCTCAACACTGCCATCCTCATCCTCTCCTCCGTCACCATGGAGATGGCGCGCCGCCAGCTCTTCCACGAAGTCGACGTGATGGAAGAATGGCTCGGCATGGGACGCCCCGCCGCGCGTCGCGCCGCTCCCTGGCTCGCCGCCACCGTCGCGCTCGGCATCGCATTTCTCCTCGGCCAGTGGATGGCATGGAAAGACCTCGCCTCGCAGGGATTCTTCTTCGCCTCCAATCCCAGCAGCCACTTCTTCTACCTCATCACCGGCGCGCACGGCGCGCACCTCGTCCTCGGCGTGCTTGCGCTCGTCGCCGCACTCGGAGCGCTTACCCTGCTGCACCGCATGGAAATGCGTCAGGTCGTCGTCGACTGCACCGCATGGTACTGGCACTCCATGGGCGTCTTCTGGATCTTCCTCTTCAGCCTGCTCGTGTTCTGCCAGTAAGCAGCGCGATATCGTCACAATGCAAGGCACTTTCCAAGCCGCTCGCCATCCTCAGCAAACGGCGGTCCCCCGCTTGCGCGCTTTTCGCAGGCTGAGGTGGCGAAGCGAAGGACCTGCATTTTCCGCGCGGCATCTACACCGCGCTCACGCGTGGATCATGCTTTGCCTCGCGATCGTGCTCCTGATCGTGCCCGCCGCTCACGCGCAGGGCTGCAGCATGTGCCGCGACACCACCGCCGGCTCCTCCCCGCAAATCCGCGCCGCGCTTCGCCTCGCCATCCCGGTGCTCGCCATCCCGGCCCTCGGACTTTTCATCGCCTTCTTCGTGGTAGCTCGCCGCATCGACACCATGAACCGCATCGCCGAAGCTCGCCGCCTCGATGACGACAGATAGCGTGATTTCAACTCGCCCACTCTAACCGCCAGATAAATGCTGGTCTCTGCTAGCGGTTGATCGCTACCTGGAACTGTGCAGGATACCGGGCGCCTTGAATCTCGATCTCCGCGAGCGCATCCCCGATGCTTCGCAGATCGTTCGTTGACAATTCCACGGTCGCAGCTCCGACGTTTTCCTCCAGTCGATGTAACTTCGTCGTTCCTGGGATGGGGACAATCCAGGGTTTCTGGGCGAGTAGCCATGCGAGCGCAATCTGAGCGCGAGTCACACCCTTGCTGTCGGCGATCTCTCCCAGTACATCGACCAGCCTCTGATTGGCCTTGCGCGCTTCGGCAGAAAAGCGCGGAACGATATTGCGGAAATCCGTGCTGTCGAACTGGGTGTTCTCGTTGATGGTTCCCGTGAGGAAGCCCTTTCCCAGTGGACTGAATGGCACGAATCCGATTCCAAGCTCTTCAACGGTCGGCAGAATCTGCTCCTCAGGCTCCCGCCACCACAGAGAGTATTCGCTCTGCAGAGCGGTCACCGACTGAACGGCATGGGCCCTTCGAATGATCTGAGCACCCGCTTCAGACATGCCGAAGTGCTTGACCTTGCCTGCGGCAATAAGTTCCTTCACGGTGCCCGCCACGTCTTCAATCGCTACATTAGGATCGACGCGGTGCTGATAAAGCAGATCGATGCGATCCGTCCTCAGACGTTTCAGAGCGGACTCCACGTGAGCTCTGATGTTTTCTGGGCGGCTGTCCATCCCACTGGTCGGCTTGCCTTCTTTGAAGCCAAACTTCGTAGCAATCACAACCTGGTCGCGGAAGGGTTCCAGCGCCTCCCCCACAAGTTCCTCATTGAGATACGGGCCATACGCTTCGGCTGTATCGAAGAACGTCACCCCGCGTTCAAAAGCCGCGCGAATCAGGGCGATCCCCGTCTTCTTTTCTACAGCCGGGCCGAGTCCATAACTCAATCCCATGCAGCCCAGTCCCAGAGCTGAAACCTTCAGTTCGCTCCCCAGCTGACGAGTTTCCATATTCGCCTCTCCCTTGCATCTTGGGAACGCTGCACAGCGACACATGTACGCGGTGACGACATCCAGCATCCTCAGTCGAGGCTCACGCCTTTCGAGATTAGATGTATGACATGACCCCGATGAACTATTGTTCATAAGTCTCTTCGCAGCAGCTTTTCCACCTCGCGGTCTGGCCGTGTGCCGTCTCCTGCGCGAACCGCGGCCACGTCCCACGCGGTTTTCGCAGATTGGTAGAAGCCGGTGCGTGGGTTACGTCGACGCGCACCCTCCACGAGTACAGCGCGGATAACCCCGGCTTCGTCTCCATCGCAGTTACCTTCGTTCAGAAATCCACGAAAGACCTGCCAAACGATTCCCCTCAATTCGCTACAATGGAAATAGAGAAGCAGAGAGAAAAAGCCACCTTAGCGGTGGCTTTTTCAGTCTGCATAGCAAACCCGGCGACTTTCCGTCCGCTAACTTTAATGGAATGACGACTCTACCGGTAACCCCTTTAAGATGAAGACTTTAGCCCTCGGGAGAGGGTCCATACCATAGAAAACAATTGACTTCGACCTGGTCCTCTCGCGCCGGGAGGGGGAGGGGGAGGGGTACCGGTAACGTGACTTCGCCACGCAGGAACTCGGAATGCCGACCGCATGCATGCGGGAGGCTGCTTCCGCTATCTCCACGTCGGCAGATCGCCTGATAGGGCACGGTCCAGGTAAGTCGCCGCGCTGATCAGCGCCAGGTGCGTCAGAGCCTGGGGATAGTTCCCCAGGTGCTGGCCGCTGCGCCCCAGTTCCTCGGAATACAGGCCGAGGTGGTTCGCATAACCCAGCATCTTTTCGAACAGCAGCCGCGCCTTGTCCAATTCTCCGGCGCGGGCCAGGCATTCGATGAACCAGAACGAACACGCAGTAAAGGCGCCTTCACCTCCGGCAAGCCCATCGATGCCGCTCTCAGCCCGGTAACGGTAAACCAGGGTGTCTACCGTCAACTCGTCCTCGATCGCCTTCAAAGTGGAGAGCCAGCGAGGGTCCCTCGGGCTGATGAAGCGCATCAGCGGCATCAGGAGCACCGCTGAATCCAGGTCCGTCGATCCGAGACGCTGTATGAAGGCTTTGCGCTCTTCGCTCCAGAAGTTGTCGTGGATGTCATTCGCTATATCGTCCCGGGTGGCATACATCCAATCGAGCGGCCCAGGAAGCGACCGTTTTTCCGCGAGCCGGATCGCGCGGTCGAATGCCACCCAACACATCAGCCTTGAATGGAGGAAATGCTGACGCTCGCCACGAATCTCCCAGATGCCGTCGTCAGGCCGCTTCCAGTTCTTGCTGAGCCATTCCAATATGCGCTTCAGCGAGAGCCAGCCATCATGACTGGTCGCCTCACCATACTTATTGGCCAGATATACGGAGTCCATCATCTCGCCATATATGTCCAACTGCAGTTGACGGTAGGCCGCGTTGCCAATACGCACCGGACGGGAGTCTTTGTATCCACGCAAATGATCAAGAGTGAATTCGGGAACCTCGTGTCTGCCGTCGATACCGTAAAGGACCTGAAGTGGTCCGTGTTCGGAATCGTAGTCCAGCAAAGATGAGAGCCATTTCTGGAACTGCTGCGCTTCCTCTACATACCCGAGGCGCATCATTGCGTACAAACCAAAGGAGGCATCGCGCAACCACGTGTATCGGTAGTCCCAGTTGCGCTCACCACCGGGATGTTCGGGAAGACCGAAAGTCGGTGCGGCTACGAACGAGCCGAATTCATGGTCCTGCATCAGCTTGAGCGTTAAGGCCGAACGATTGACCGTCTCTCGCCAGCGGCCGCTGTAGTGGGATCTGCCTGACCACTTCCGCCAGAAGCCGACCGTCTCCTCGAATCGCTGCTTCATCAGCTTCTCATCCAGCGACGTCTCCATCTCCGCGCAGTCTTCACTGAAGAGGAAGAATCGTTGCCCGCCGGTCTTCATGGAGAAGGTCATCGCGACTCGGTCCTCTTTGACCTCGAGGGGAATCGACGCCTGGAGCACCATCGGCAGAATGTCTGCGCCGTCGTCCGGACGAAAGACCACAGCGTCGCCCCGGTGCTCTACGCTGTGTCCGCACCGCGCATAATCGAACCCCGGGAAGCACTCCAGCTTAAATTTGATCTCGCCCTGGATCACACACGCCAAGCGGATAAGCTGGTTGGGGACATCGTCGCCCAGAATCGGCATAAAGTCAGTAATTTCGGCGATGCCGGTCTCGGAGAGAAACCGCGTCACCAGCACATTTGTGTCGGGCAGGTACAGCTGCTTGCTATTTTCTCCATCCAGTTCAGGCTGAATGCAGAAGAAGCCGCCCTTCTGCGGATCGAGCAATGCCGCAAACACGGTCGGCGAATCGAAGCGCGGAAAGCAGAAGAAGTCGATCGAACCGTGCGTCCCCACCAGCGCGATCGATCGCATATTCCCGATCACGCCGTAGTCTTCAATCGGCTGAAAGTCCATGGCCACTCCTTGATTCGTAATCCGACCGCTGATCCGTAAATCCGTGCTACGGCAACATACGCATGAGGCCCCGTCGCGGCAGGTCCGGCACAAGGTACTGCCTCGCCATGCCAAGTGCGTTCGTCACTGCCTCGGCTGCAATGTATCCGCTGCGCGCCGCACTTTCCATCGTGGATGGCCAGCCTGTGGCCGTCCAGTCCCCCGCCAGCACCAGCCCCGGCCAACCGCTCTGCGGCCCCGGTCGCAGCGCATCCAGCCCGGGCACGATGGAGTATGTAGCGCGCACTTCTTTCACGACCGCCGCCTTCAGCAACTTCGCCTGCTGCATCGCGGGAAAGAACAGCGTCAGTTCCCGCATCGCAAGATCGATGATCGCCTGCCGTTCCATCGGCACCAGCGACTTGGATGCGCTGACCACCAGTTCGACTAGATATCCCTCGCGCTCGGACTGGCGCTCCGGCTGGATTCGCGAGGTGTTATAGAGCCACTGGACTGTGGTATCGAGAAGCACCGCATGCTCCAGCTCTGTGATCTCCCGGTCAAACCACAGATGGATTCCGGTAAGCGGCGAGTGGCTGAAGCCCGCAAGAAGTCCCTCAAGGCGCGCACGCGGAGCCTCATCCGGCAGCGCTGGAAGCAGCTTCTTGAGTCCCTCAAACGACAGTGCAAGCACCACAGCATCGAAGCTCTCGGACTGCTCGCCAATCCGAATCCGCCATTGCCCCGACCCCGCATCACGGCACAACCCATCGGCGGAAGTCCGCAGCCGCACCTTCCCACCGGCACGCTCGATCGCAGCCGCGACCCGCCCATACATCTCACTTAGCGGCATCCGGGGCACCCCCATACGTCCCGCCTCCGCCGAAAACAGAAACGCCTCGCGAAAGACCTTCGCCGCATAACGCACCGAGATACGATCGGGATCTTCATTGAGCGCGCTGAACAACACCGGCTTCCAGAAATGCTCGATTGCGCGCGCCGTCTGCCGCGTGCTCTTGAGCCAGTCAGCAAAGCTCTCGCGGTCATCGTCCGGCCGACTACCCCTGAGGAACGCCCGAATAGCCTGCGCAATTGCAATCTTGTCCCGAAGCCCGAGCGCTCTTGCACGAAGGAAAGACGGCAGGCTGTGCAGAGGTGCGGGAAGCGGCGCGGGCTTCAGTTCCGAGCGTCGTCCACCGGGCTCGAGAAAGGTGATCCCGCTCGACCAGTGCATCGCATCGCCTGCATTCGCGCGACGCAGCATATCCAGAATATTGGTGCAGCAGCCAAGTACGATGTGCTGGCAGTTGTCGATCACCTCACCCGCGCCGGGATGAAAGTAGGAAGACGCCCGCCCTCCGACATATGGCCGCCGCTCGATGAGATCGACTGCGTAACCATCCTGCGCCAGTGTGCATGCTGCTGCCAGCCCGGCGACGCCGCCGCCCACGATGGCGATACGCCCGCTCATCGCGCGGCGCCTCGAAGCCGCAGCACGAACATCCACAGCATGCCGCCGGACAGGATCCATATCTTTCGCCAAGTCGGAACCTGGACCCGATGCGTGAAGACGTCGAAGCGACGACTCTCGATTCTGGCAAGGAGCTCGGAATAGATCCTCACCAGAACACGCAGCGCCGGCCGGCTGTCCGCGGAAATCATGGGCAGCAGCCGATCGGCCGATTGATAATACGCGCGCGCCCGGCGGGCGACTCCGGCCAATGCGCGGCGCTGCTGATCCGTGAGCTCCGCGCCAGACTTCACGCCGGCAATGGCTGCCGAGGTAGTGCCCGCCCCTCGCAAATCATCAGCCGGGATATATACCCGCGAGCGTGCGGCATCCTCTCGCACGTCGCGCAGAATGTTTGTGAGTTGGAAGGCGATACCGGTTTCCTCTGCCAGCGTTTCAGCACGCGGATCGCTATAGCCGAAGATGCGAATACAAACCAGACCAACCACCGACGCAACGTAGTAGCAGTACTGGTAGAGCTCTGCAAACGTAGCGAACGTATGAACGCCCTCGCTGTCCAGGCGATCTTCACCGGACTGCAGGTCCATCGACGTACCGTAAACCAATTGCTCCAGCAGAGTGTCTGGTATGTCGAAGCGCCGTTGCGTATCACGCACTGCGATGAATACCGGATCGTCTTCTACCGTGCCATCCCGCCACCCGGCGGTCCAGCGCTCCAGCTCCGCGCGCCGCGTCTCGCGATCCTTCGATTCATCGTCCGAGATATCGTCAGCATGGCGCATGAATGCATAGATAGCGCACATGGCATCCCGTTTCGGTGCGGGCAATGCGACAAATGAATAGTAAAAGTTTCGCGCCTCACGCCGGGCAATCGCGCGGCAGGCGGCGTAGGCCGCCTCGATCGCATGCGGCTCGGTCAAGCCGGCGTTCCCGCCGGCCGCATCCCCGGCACAAAGCGTCCGGCCAGCGCGCGCATCAGCAACATCGCCTTGCGCGGCTTCGATATTGTCGGCCGCCCGGAAAGCACATCGTACCCGCGCGTTTCTATGGCGCGCAGAATCTCCAGGCCGCCGCGAGTGAACAGATCCAGATCGACCGCGAGTTCGCGATCCACGATCCCGATCAATGCTGCTCCCCGCCCGAACATATCCCGGGCATAAGCCACCTGCTTCTGCATCAGCGCGCGAAAGGCTGGTGTCGCAATCCTGCTTGCGATGGTCGCCTCGTCTACACCCACCGCCGCCATCGCATCCTGCGGTATATAGATACGGCCACGCAGGTAGTCCTCGTAGACGTCCTGCCAGAAGTTGGCCAGTTGCAATGCGGTGCAGGTCTCGTCGGAAAGCGCGAACCGCTCGACATCGCGATAACCGCAGGCATACAGCACCAGTCGGCCAACCGGATTCGCGGAGTAGCGGCAATAGGCGAGAACATCGTTCATGCTCGCATAGCGGCTTACTGTCTGGTCCTGCTGAAATGCAACCAGCAGATCCGCGAACGGCTCTTTCGGAATGTCGCAGACACGAATTGTTTCCCGGAGCGCGATGAAGACAGGGTGCCGGGCCTCGCCGCGGTAGCAGGCATCCAGTTCCTCTCGCCACAGATCGAGCAGGGCGGTTGCCTGCCCGTGGTCGTTTACTTCATCTCCCAGATCGTCGGAGATGCGGCAATACGCGTAGATGCTGTGGAAGTGCGGACGCAGGCGTTGTGGCAGGAACCATGAGGCGACATGGAAATTCTCATAGTGCGACTCAGCCAGCTCGCGGCAATAGCGCCGCGCCTCTTCGAGTGACGGAGCATTCTCCGGAATGCGATAGGAATCTGGAAGAGACCGCCATCCCTGCTCGATCAGCGTATGTGTATCTGTCGCTGTACTTTGCGCCGAGGTCATGGGAGAATCACCGTCTTGATTTCATTAGTGCGGCGCATCATTCCCTGGAATACCGAGACAAGATCGCGCAGAGGCGCATGACCGGTGATGAACGCATCGGCATCGAAAGACGGATTGGCGATGAGCGCCAGCGCCCGTCGGCAAACGGCCGGCGTGTGATGAAAGCTGGCCTTGAGCTCGATATCGTTATAGTGCAGATGATTGGTATCCAGATCGACGCGGGTACCCTTGGCCGGCCCGCCAAAGAAATTCACCAGCCCGCCGCGGCGCACCATGTCCACAGCCCACTGCCAGGTAAGCGGCAGCGCCACAGCTTCAATCGCTATGTCGACGCCACGGCGATGGGGTGTCAATGCGCGGACAGCCGCGACCGAATCCCTCACCTGCGTTGTCTGGACGACGTGTTGTGCTCCCAGCCGCTTCGCCGCTGTCACTTGCTGGTCGTGCTTGACCACAGCGATGACCTGAACGCCGGCCAGCGCCGCGGCGTGGATCATCATGAGGCCGATGGGCCCGGCGCCGATCACCGCCATCGTGTCTCCGCGCTGCGCGCGACTCTCTTCCAGGCCACGCAATACGCAGGCCAGCGGTTCGGTCAGCGCCGCATGTTCGTCGGTTACGTTCGCCGGAATCTCCAGCGTATTCTTCTCGACGATACGTGCCGGAATGCGGATCCATTCCGCATAGGCGCCGTTGTTGAACAATAGATCGTCACAGAGATTCTGCTGGCCTTTCCGACACCAGTAACAGTGATCGCAGGGGGCAGAATTGAGAGCAACTACACGCATTCCGGGCCGGAACCCAGTCACTCCCTGGCCCACCGTGGCCACTACGCCTGCCAACTCGTGGCCAAAAAGCGCCGGCATCCTCAACATCTTCGCGTGATAGCCGCGGCGATAGGTCTTCAAGTCTGTTCCGCAGGTGAGGGCAGCCCGCACGCGGACAACGATCTCGCCCGCGCCGGGCAGAGGCCGCTCTACGTCCTCGATCCGGACATCTTCCTTGCCGTAGAGTACGGCTGCCTGCATACCTGTCGACATCGTCCTATTTTCTCAAATTGAGCCAACGATCAGCTTCCGGGCTCAATCATGATCTTCATGGAGTCCGCATGCGGCTCCGATGCAAAAGCAATTGCCTCCGCCGCCCGCGAAAGAGGAAAGCGGTGCGAAATCAGCTTTGTCAGGTCATAGCCCTGCGTATAGCCATCCACCACAGTTCGTACACCTTCATCCTGAATCTCTGCTGAAGAGCTGTACGAACCCATCAGGGTCTTCTCATCCACGCACACCACTGCGGGATCAAACGTGGCTTGTCCATGCTGCGTCTGCGCAAACAGCATGATCCGCCCGCCCGGACGCGCTGCCTCGATCGCGGTTGGGATCAAGGCATTTCCTCCCACTGCCAGCAGAACGGCGTCCGCGCCGCGTCCTTCACTTTCCTCGCGGATGCGCTTGACCACATCATCTTTGCTCGCGTCGATGGGATGAACCAGGCCATAGCTGCGAGCGAGTGCATGGCGCTGCGGATAAAGATCGGAGGTCACGACTTTGGCGCCTGTCCGCATCGCCAGCGACGCCAGCAGGATGCCGATCGGTCCCTGGCCGATCACAAGCACGGTCTCATCAGGTTGCAGGTTCAGCCGGCGAACGCCTTTCAGCGTAGTGTTCAAAGGCTCGACAAAGGCCGCCTGCTCGAACGGGGTGCCCTTCGGCAGCTTCACCAGGCCGCGGCGGACAATCCAGTCCATAACGCGCACATACTCGGCAAAGCCGCCGCCCGAGGGCTCAAACCCGGCTGTACAGCCCACCGCTTTATACGCGGGACACTGGGCAAACGTACTTTTCCGGCAGTAGTAGCAATCACCGCACGGAACATGGTGGAACACTGTCGCATGGTCGCCTACTTCGAAGCCACGCACTCCCTCGCCCACCGCTGCCACGACACCCGCCATCTCGTGACCAAAGATGCGCGGCGCTGAATGCGAACCCGTGTGTATCTTCTTGAGATCGGTACCGCACACACCGCAGGTTGTCACTCGAAGCAGCACTTCTCCCGCACCAATGCGTGGCACGGGGACCGATTCCACCCGGACGTCGTTCACGCCCCGGTAGACGGCCGCCTGCATGGTCTCTGGAATCTTCAACGGCTGAACTATCTCTTTCTCAACTGTGGCTGTCTGCATATCTCCCTTCGTCGATCCAGCAGCGAAGAGCCTGTGCCAGGGCCTCTGCGCCACTCTTTGCGTTTTTTCCCATCCGCACAAGCGGTGCCATATAGCGAGGATGTATCAAAGCGTATGCGGCCAACTGCCCTGTGCGCAACTGCTTGTTGCTGTCCAGAAAACGGTTAAAATCCGGAAGATCCTCGGATGCAACGTCTGAGACGGCCTTCCAGCTATGAAAAGGAATGCCCCGCCGCCGTGCCAGTTTCGCCAGCGTAGCCGCTTCCATATCGACCAGAGACACTCCATACGCTTCCGCGAGGCGCCGCTTCTCCGCTCGCCCGGCGACACGATCCAGCGTTGCCAGTGTGATCGGGCTTGTCGCCGCTGCGGTGACATATCGCTCACCCGAAGCAGCATCGACAACCTCCCCGACTTCATATGCAGTGCCCGGCTGAACGCCGCAGCTTGCGCCGCCCGCCCAGCCGGCTGATACGAGCGCGTGCAGCGGGCCGCCCGCCTCTGCAATGGACATGGCCTTCTCTGCACGCGCACTTCCCATGCCCCCGGCGACCGCGACCACCGTCACGCCGCTTCGCTCAGTCATGAACGCATCATCCGATAGGCGAGACCAACCACGGACCAGGGGACTCAATTCGGCCGGGAGCGCTGCGATGATGCCTATCCGGTGGCTCATGCCGCAGGCGCATATCCGTGCGCTCGAAACCAGTCAATGGCCGTCCGAAGCGCCGAGTACACCGGCAGAACTCGAAACCCCAGCTCACGCTCGGCCTTTGCAGAAGAGGCAAACATCTTCTTCCTCCCCATCCTTACCGCCTCCACAGTGGCGCGCGGTTCCTTGCGGCGAAGTCTGCCGGTCACCGTCTCGTCGAAGAATGCAAATCCCATCGCCACTGCATGCGGCACCTTCATCGTCGGAGACGGGATGCCGGTGATGGCAGACATTTTATCCAATATCTGTTTCAGAGAGAGGTTTTCGCCGCCGAGGATGTAGCGCTCCCCAGGCCGCGCGCGCTCCAATGCCGCCACATGCATACGTGCTACCTCGGCGACATCCACCAGATTCAGCCCCGTCTCCACATAGGCAGGAAAGCGCCGGTTCAGGAAGTCGACAACAATCTGTCCGGTCGGCGTGGGCTTGATATCGTTCGCGCCGATCGGCGTAGTCGGATTCAGCACGAAAACCTTCTGGCCATCGCGAGCAGCGGCGATCGCCTCCTGTTCGGCGAGAAACTTCGAGCGCTTGTAATGGCCGATCATGTCTTGCAGCGAGACGGGCGTATTCTCATCCACGATCGTGCCATCCTCGCGAAAGCCCATCGTCGCCACACTCGATGTATAGACCACCTTCGCCACGCCGAGTTCGCGAGCCATCATGAGCAGGTTCCGAGTCCCATCCACATTGGCGGCGTACATGGCCTGGGGATCACGCACCCACAGCCGATAATCGGCGGCGACGTGGACCAGCACCTCACAATCAGCAAGCGCATCGCGAAAGGAATCCGGATTGCGCAGGTCCCCGATGACACTTTCCCCGGAGAGGCCTTCCAGGTTGTCCAGGCGGCTCTGCGAACGCACCAGCATGCGCAGGCGCGCGCCCTGTTCGGCAAATGCGCGAGCGACGTGACTGCCCACGAACCCCGTTGCTCCTGTCAGGAAAACGTTCATGGGTGATCCGGCGAGAACCTTGCGGAAAATCGTGCGAGCGGCAGAGATCTCAGTCCAGCTTCTCCGGCTCGATCCCGATTTCCTTCTCTCCAGCCGCCTTCTTTTCCCAGTACTTCTTTACCCAGGCTTCAAAGCTCTTGCCTGCCGCGGTATCACGTCCGGTAAAGGCCAGAGCTGCAATCTCGCTATATGGAATAGAAGTCTTCTGGACGTTCCCGGCAGCAGCACCCGCACGACGGAAAAGGCGAGCGTCGCGCCGCCGCGGCGGTCGAAGACGTACCCTCGACGATACTGCCATCCTTCCTCGTGATCGTGACGTCGCCACGATAGTCGAAGGCCTTCTCAAGCGCCTCGCGAACCTCGGCCTCCGACGCCATCTCCGGCACCCATCCCTGCAGCTCCTCGCGCTCGCGGCCTGCGGCAACTTCAATCTCATCGGGCGATGCGTGCTGCAACTGCTCGATCTTGGCGTGCTTCCTGGGTTTCGGTGGACATGGATTAGTCTCCGGAAACTTCCTGCAGCTCGGACCTGCTCTGCGTTGCCGCGCCAATCTGCACCAGCGGCGCCTCGTGCGCGGGACGCCACTCATTCAGCAGCCTTTGCGCGCCTGGATCCGCATAGCGATCGAAGAAGATAGCCTTCGCCGTATCGAGCAGGCCCCTCAGCGACCCGAAGGTATAGTTCACCCCCGAGGCTTCATATCCGGAGTGCACCATGCAGTTCGCGCACTTCGGATTGCCGCTCTCTGTGCCGTAGTTCGACCACTCCACCGATTCCATCAACTCTGGAAATGTGTCGGCATAGCCGTCCTGCAGCAGATAGCACGGCTTCTGCCATCCGAAAATCGAGAAGGTAGGCATGCCCCACGGTGTGCAGCGCAGGTCCTTCTTTCCCATCAGAAACTCCATGAAGAGGGGCGACGCGTTAAACCGCCACGTCTTCTTGCGATTGGAAAGAATGGCGCGGAAGAGCTTTCTCGATCGCGCGCGCCCGAGAAAATGCTTCTGGTCCGGCGCCTTGTCGTAGGTATAGCCCGGCGAGACCATCATGCTCTCCACGCCCGCGGACATCAGTTCATCAAAATGCGCGCGCACGCTGTTCGGATCGGCGCCGTCGAACAGCGTCGTGTTGGTCGTCACGCGAAAGCCCGCTGCCACCGCGGCGCGGACGCCTTCCATCGCAATGTCGTGACCGCCTTCGCGGCACACGGAAAAGTCGTGGTGCTCCTTCTGCCCATCTACATGCACAGAGAAGGAGAGATACTTGCTGGGCTTGAACAGGTGCAGCTTCTCCTTCAGCAGAAGCGCGTTGGTGCACATGTAGACATACTTCTTGCGCGCCACCAGGCCCGCGACAATCTCCGGCATCTGGGGATGCAGCAGCGGCTCCCCGCCAGGAATCGCCACCATCGGCGTGCCGCATTCTTCGACTGCCCGGAAGCACTCCTCGGGTGAAAGCTCCGCCTTCAGGATGTGCGCCGGATACTGGATCTTGCCGCAGCCGGCGCACGCCAGGTTGCAGCGGAACAGTGGCTCCAGCATCAGGACGAGTGGATAGCGCTTCCGCCCTTTGATCCGCTGCTTCAGCACGTAGGTCGCAACCGTCCATGCTTGTGAAATCGGCACTGCCATCGTTACATTCTCCTTCAGCGCCCAACTATCAGTGCGTTGCTGGCGCGCCGTATGGTCGCGCGCGCTATTGGGCCGGCGCGCTCATTGCCCGGCGATAGTTCGTCAGCGCCAGCAGCGGAAAGACATCACGGTAAGTGTGATACGCGAGATAGAAAACACGCGGAAAACCCGTCCCCGTAATGATGGCTTCCCGTGTCTTGCCTTCGCCCATGCTCTCGTCCCACGATCCATCGGCGCGCTGCCGCTCGAGCAGCCAGCGAACTCCCTTCGCCACCGAGTCGCTCCGCGTGTCCCCTGCCGAGAGCAGCCCCAGAATGGCCCAGGCCGTCTGCGATGGCGTGCTCGGTCCAACGCCCCGGGTTGTGGGGTCGTCATAGCTGTGGCAGCTTTCGCCCCAGCCGCCATCCGCATTCTGCACCATCCGGATCCACTCCGCCGCCTGCTGAATCTGGGGCTCGTGATTCCACACTCCCGATCGCCTCGAGCCCCCGCAAGACCAGGAAGGTGCCGTAGATGTAATTCACACCCCAGCGGCCAAACCAGCTTCCGTCCGGCTCCTGCTCCTTGAGGATGAACTGCATGGCCCGCTCAATGCGTTTGTCGCGGCGCGTGTAGCCGTACGTTGCCAGCATCTCCAGGATGCGTCCTGTGATGTCAACCGTGGGCGGATCCAGCATCGCGTTGTGGTCGGCGAACGGGATGTGCTGGAAGATCATCTTGGTGTTGTCTTTGTCGAAGCTCGCCCAGCCGCCATTCTTACACTGCATCGCGAAAATCCAGTCGATCGCGCGCCGGCGAGACTTCGTACTGGTAGCGCTCCCGCGGGTTATCGACCTTGTTTAGCGCCAGCAGCACCTGCGCGGAATCGTCCGTATCCGGATAGAACTCGTTGTTGAACTCGAAGTACCAGCCACCGGGCTGCGCGTTGTGCACCTTCACCGCCCAGTCGCCCTTGTGCCGCACCTCTTTTGACAGCATCCAGTCAGCCGCTTTCAGAAGTCGCGGATCGGTGCGTCGAAACGCCGGCTTCGCCCAGCGCATAGACCATCTGCGCGGTATCCCAGACCGGCGACACGCAGGGCTGCATGCGGAAAGTCGGCTCGGGCAATCAGGCGTCCCCTCGGGTTCGTCGATGCCAAGCTTCTCGAACTCATCCATCGCGCGGATAAAGTGCGGATCGTCCTCGGAATACCCGAGCACTCGAAGCGCAATGATCGCGTTCATCATGGCTGGATAGATCGCGCCCAGGCCATCGGACATCTCAAACCGCGCCAGCATCCACTTCTCCGCCTTGCGCAGCGCAATAGTGCGCAGCGGCCGGATGTGCACCCGCTCTGCCCAGTGCACCATGCGATCGAGCACCAGGAAGAAATTCCGCCAGCTCACAACCTTTCGCGGTTCCACGGCAGCTTCAGGCTCGCGCTTGTCGCGCCCGCCGACAAACAGCTCATCGATGCTTCGCTCCGCCGGAATCTTCTTGAATGGCTTCTTGGCGTAAGCGATCGAGAGCGGAACGAGGATGGCCCGCGACCACGAGGATATTTCGTAGATATTGAAGTAGAACCACCGCGGCGCCAGAACGATCTCCGGCGGTATCGCCGGGACAGCGTCGTAGTCGTACTGGCCGAGAGCGCAGAGATAAATCTTGGTGAATGTGTTGCACTTCACCACTCCACCGTGAGCCAGGATCCAGGCGCGCGCCTTCACCATCAGTGGCTCGTCGGCGGAAATGCCCATCAGCTTGCACGCGAAGTAGCACTTCACCGCCAGGCTGATATTGCCGGGGCCGCCCGGATAAATGCTCCAGCTCCCATCGGCATTCTGGTAGCGCAGCATCTCCGTCAGAGCGCGCTGCATTCGCCCGCGCACCTTGGGATCACTTGTTTCCAGCAGAACGTGCAGGAAAATATAGTCCGCTTCCAGCATGCCGTCGGCTTCGAGTTCGCCCACCCAGTGGCCGTCCTCTTGCTGCATCCGGAAGATATGTTCCTTGGAAGCTTCAATCGCTTCCTCTACCTGGACCAAGCTGGCGTCGATGCGCCCGAACTTCGGCTGCATTGCGGGCGGCTGCATCTCTTCCACAGAAGCCCTTGGCGGGTTCTCATCCACAGATCGATTCATGCCATCTCTTTCGTTGCTACCGGGCGGCGATTCCCGCTGGCCCTATCGCCTGCACGATCTCCGCCGGAAGCCCGAAGCGCACATTCTCCGGCATTACTTCCACCTCTTCCACCGTCGCGAAGCCGTTTTCCTTCAGATACGCGACCACCTCGGAGACCAGAATCTCCGGCGCGGACGCTCCTGCCGTCACCGCGACCGTCGAGACTCCCTTCAGCCACTCCGGCTGAATGGCCGTCGAGTTGTCGATCAAATGAGCCACCGTGTTGAGGTTTCGAGAGACCTCAACGAGCCGATTGGAGTTCGAACTGTTATTCGACCCCACCACCAGCACCAGATCCGCCGCGTGTGCGACGTTCTTTACCGCCACCTGCCGATTCTCCGTTGCGTAGCAGATGTCCTGCGAGTGCGGTCCAACGATATTCGGAAACTTCTCCTTAAGCGCTTGGATGATATCGCGCGCTTCATCGAGGCTGAGTGTGGTTTGTGTCAGGTAGGCAACCCGGTTCGGGTCAGGAACTTCAAGCGACCCGACCTCCTCGGCAGAGGAGACCACCTGGGTCACATCCGGAGCTTCACCCAGAGTTCCTTCAATTTCGTCGTGGTCACGATGTCCAATGAGCACAAGTGAGTAGCCCTGCTTGGCAAACTTTACCGCCTCGACATGTACCTTCGTGACAAGAGGGCAAGTCGCATCAATCACCTTCAGGCCACGCTCCTTCGATCGCTGACGCACGGCAGGCGAAACGCCATGCGCCGAATAGATCACGCGCATTCCCTCGGGCACATCGTCGATCTCGTCCACGAAAATCGCCCCCTTTTCCGCCAACTCGTTCACCACAAAGCTGTTGTGAACGATCTCCTTGCGGACATAGATGGGCGCGCCGAAGGTCTCAAGTGCAATGCGAACAATATCCACCGCCCGCACCACGCCTGCGCAGAAGCCTCGCGGTTTCAGCAGCATCACGCGCTTTGCATCATTCAGATTGGCGGCAATTGGTTCAGTAACAGGTGGCTCGACAGTGTAGGAAGTCACATCTCGTAGTATACCGGGGCGGCAAGGGCTTGTCAGTGGAACTTTGCACCATTTGCAGTGCTGATTCCCTCAGCCTGAGGCGGCCTCGGCCAGCATTTGTTCAGCATGCCGAAGTGAAGTTTCCGAGCGCTTTGCGCCGCTCAGCATGCGCGCCACTTCCTCCACCCGCTCGGCAGGCTCCAGGCTCCGCACCGAGGTGCGCGTCCGCCCTTTCGCCTCGTGCTTCTCCACCGCAAGATGCTGGCTGGCAAAGGCGGCAATCTGCGGCAGGTGGGTCACGCACAAGACCTGCTGCGACCGGCTCAGCGCCTTCAGCTTCTTTCCCACAGCTTCTGCTGCACGTCCACCGATCCCGATGTCGATCTCGTCGAAGACCAGCGTTCGCGGCAGCAGCATCTTCTGCTTACCTTTGCCGGAGCGTGCCGCTCCTTCCTCGACACTTACTTTCAATGCCAGCAATATCCGGCTCATCTCTCCGCCGGAGGCAATCTCGTCCAGAGGCTTCAGCGGCTCGCCCGGATTCGTCGCAATATTGCAGCGAATCGAATCCCAGCCATGAATCGACCAGTGCGCTTCTTCCTGCTCGGCGGCCACCTCGATTCGAAAACGCGCTTTCATCGCCAGATCGTTGATCTGCCGCTCGGCCAGCGACCCCAGCTTCCGGGCCGCGGCTGCCCGCAGGACGGTCAAGGCCTCGGCTTCGCGCCGGTACGCGGCGCCCGTCGCTACCAGCGACTGCCGCAAGGCAGTCAGCACGGCGTCGCGATTCTCAAGCTCGTTCAGCCGGGCAGCAATCTCTTTTCCATGGGCGATCACCTTACTGATGCGGCCACCGTACTTCCGTTTGAGCCTGTCCAACAGCGCGAGCCGGTCCTCGATTTCGGCCAGCCGCTCGGGTGAAGCCTGAATACCCTCGCCGAAACCGCGCGCCGTCTCCGCCACATCCTCCACCGTGGCTCGCGCCGATGCCAACTGGTGCGCTGCATCGGCAAAGCGCGGCTCGTAGCGTGCAAGCTCCACGAGGTGCCGCTCGGCCGCGCGAAGAGAAGCCTCCGCCGATGCATTCCCCTCGTAGAGCTGCTCGAAAGCTCCTATCGCGGCGGCATAAAGCTTCTCCGCGTTGCTCAATACGCGCTTTTCCGTCTCGAGCAGAACATCTTCATCGTCGCGCAAGCCGGCCGCGTCAATCTCCCGCGATTGAAACCGCCACAGATCGACCATCTGCAGCCTCTCCTGCTCGTCCTTTTCGAGCGACTGCAGTTTTTCCATGCACTCACGCCATGCCGCGTAAGCGGCCGCCGTTTGATCGGTAGAAATGCCCGCGAAGCGGTCGAGCAAGAGCCGCTGCTGTGCCCCATCGAAGCCTGCCAGCGTCTCGGACTGGGCGTGGATCAGCGCAAGTTCGGGCGCGAGCGACTTCAGGACCGCTACGGTGGCCGGCTGGTTGTTTACAAAAGCACGGCCTTTGCCGGATGCTGCGATCTCACGTCTTAA
Source organism: uncultured Acidobacteriaceae bacterium (assembly GCA_963836835.1). Taxonomy (GTDB): domain Bacteria; phylum Acidobacteriota; class Terriglobia; order Terriglobales; family Acidobacteriaceae; genus KBS-83. Next base: position 253,094 of record CAWILE010000003.1, read on the forward strand.
CAGGATCTCGCCGTCGCCCGCATCGATTCCGTGCTGCTCCAGGATCCGCTCGGCCTCCGCCGTAGATTCAAAGATGCACGACAGGACAGATTTCTCCGCCCCATGCCGCACCACATCGCTTGATGCCTTGCCTCCCATGAGAAGCGCCAGAGCATCCACGAGGATCGATTTCCCCGCCCCGGTTTCACCGGTGAGGAGGTTCAGCCCGGGCCGAAGAGCCACCACTGCTTGATCGATCACTGCGTAGTTCTCCGCTCGCAATTCCAGCAGCATAGGCTCGTCTGTGGCCGAGCATAGCAGACACCCGATCTGCCCCGCCCGAGGGCGCCCGCCCCCACTGCGGAAGACGGAGTAGCCCTTTCGTCACTTGGCCATCTCTATCCGCTGGAGTAGCTTCCTGCTACCCTTTCCTAGAGCCGCAGATGATAGCCCAACCGATTCTTTTCGCGATCTTCCTGCTCTTCCAGGCCGACGATCAGGGAGTGCCCGTACCGCCGCCACACACCAGCACCAACGCCATTCTGGAGATGCTGCGAGCCAGCGGTCCTGTCGCGCTCACCGTTCTGGGATTGCTCGCCCTTGCCAGTCTCTTTTCGTGGGCCATCATCCTCGGCAAGTGGATCGGCTTTCGCCGCGCAAGAGCTCAAAGCCGCGCATTCCTTCGCGCGTTCCGTAAGGCCGCGCGACTCCAGGAAATCGGCGCGATCTCCGAACAGTACAAGCCGAGCCCACTGGTCAACGTCTTCGACGAGGTATACGAAACCTATCGCCGACAGACCGGCGGCTATGGTCCGCCACGCAATATCACCGCGCTCGAACGTACCGCCCAGTCGGCCTCGAGCGAAGCGCTCACCTTCATGGAGCAGCGCTTGACCTGGCTGGCGACCATCGGAGCGATCTCGCCCTTCATCGGCCTCTTCGGCACCATCATGGGCATCGTAGATGCCTTCCACGGCCTGGGAACCGCTGGCGCGGCAACCCTGCGCGCCGTTGCGCCGGGTGTCTCGGAAGCGCTCATCACCACCGCGGCAGGTCTCGTAGTTGCAGTCCCGGCGGTCGTCGCTTACAACCAGTTCTCCGCGCGTATCCGCGAGTTCGGCTCACGCATGGACGACTTCGCCCGCGAGCTGCTCAACAGTATGGAAGAGATCAATCTACGGCCGCAGCAGGACCCGCTCGAACGCGAGCGCGCGGGCCAGCGTGAGGCCATGGAGCCCGGCCGTGGCGTTTACTAGCGCAGACGGACGCACCCGATCGTCGCTGGCCGACATCAACATCACCCCGCTGGTGGATGTGGTGCTCGTTCTGCTCGTCATCTTCATGCTCACCGCTCCGGTGCTGCAGTCAGGCATCGATGTCGCGGTGCCCAAGACGCGCACTGTCCGCGAGGCCACCGAGCAGCACGAGGTCATCACCATCGATCGCGATCAGCGCGTCTTCCTCGGAGACCACCCCATCAACGTCAGCGAAATTCCGCAGGCTCTGCATCATCCGGATCAGGATCCGTCGAAACAGATCATCTACCTTCGCGCTGACGAGCGCGTCCCCTTCGGCGCATTCGCCTCGGTGATGGATGCCGTCAAGCAGGCCGGCATCACCAACGTTTCGATTGTGACCCAGCCGCTGACCGGTTCACCCGGCAAGAAATAGGAGTAGAAAGTCCGGATGCTGATGGATGTCGAGGAGCGATACGAACGGCGTGCCCCCTTCGGTGTGCCCTTCGCGGAGTCCTTCGGGCTGCATCTGGCTGTCATCGGCGCGCTCGCCGTCTCCGTCTGGCTGCATGGCCGCATTCGCGGGAATGAGTGGGGACAGAACTACGAGGGCGCTATTCAAGCCAATCTCGTATCTAACGCACCCGCGATTCCCCTGCCCTCCGTCGAGAAGCCGACCGACAACGTCCTGGCTACAGAAAATCCGAGTCCCGCGCCTGCCATTGAAAAAGAGCAGACCGTTCCCGCGCCCGATCTGAAAGCGATTCCGATTCCCGTCAAACAGCCCGCGAAGAAGGAACCGCCGCCGAAAAAAGAAACCACCGCGAAGCAGCAGCAGAAGCATCCGCAGCAACAGCAGCAGCCAAAGGATCGCGCGAACTTCGGCGAACAACAGGCCACAAGCATGCCCAAGTCCATGTCACAGTCGCAGACCGAGGCTCCCGCGGCTCCGGTTTCGGTCACCGGAGGCGGCGGCTTTCGCTATCCCTATTACGTCGCGATCATCCAGCGGAAGACGCAGGAAAACTGGTTGAAGCAGGAAGTGGATTCTTCAACGCCGAGTGGCGCCAAGGCCTATATCTATTTCACTATCAACCGCGATGGAAACCCCTCCGATATCCACGTCGGCGAATCCAGTGGCTCCGCCTCGCTCGATCAATCGTGTATGCGGGCGGTCCAGCGTGTTGACAGTTACGGTCCACTCCCTTCTGGGTATAGCGGCGCAACGTTGCAGGTGTCATATTATTGTGAATTCACAGGTAAATGATGGAGATCACCCCCCACGTGAAAACAACCCGGACGATGCACCGCCTTCGCTCCTCACTGTATTTCGCCTTCTCCTCGTTGCTGCTGATCACCTTCGCTTCCCGCGCACAAGCCCAGGACTGGGTGAGGACCGGATCCAATCTTGGAGTTGAGAAAATCCGCATGGCGTCGGCCGACTTCAAATCCGCGTCTGCCGATCCGCAGACTCCGGTGCTCAAGGCGACCTTCGATAACACGCTCTATAACGACTTAGCGAACGCCGGCTTCTTCGACATGGTTCCGAAGAGCATGAACCCCGCTGCAACGCCGGCCACGCCTGCGGAAGTCAATCTCGGCCAGTGGTCATCGGCGCCGGCAAACGCCGCTATGCTCGCGCTTGGTTCGCTCGCCGTGCAGGGCGGGCGTCTGAACGTGGGCGGGTTCCTCGTGGACGTCAAAGAAGCCGGCGCGCCCGCGATCGTCGGCAAGCAGTACGGGGAGGTCGCGACGCAGGACAACGCCCGCCTCATCGCCCACAAGTTTGCCGACGAGATCATCCTTCGCCTCGGCGGCGGTGTGAATGGCATCGCGGAAACGAAGATTTACTACGTCTCCTCTCGCTCCGGCGTGAAGGAGATCTGGGCCATGGACTACGACGGGCAGGGTGAGCATGCAGTGTCGCACCTCGGTGAAGTCTCGCTCTCGCCGAAGGTCTCCCCGGACAACAGCCGGGTCGCATTCGCCTCCCTCGGACGAACCGGCTGGACCATCCGCATGTACTCGCTTGTTCTTGGCCGGATGGTCAGCTTTCCCTCGCCCGGCGGCACTACCATTTCTCCCTCCTGGTCCGCGGATGGCGCGCATCTCGCCTATTCCTCCGATAAATCCGGCGACCCGGAAATCTGGATCTCCGATGCAAACGGCGGCGGCGCGCATCGCGCCACGACCTTCCGCGGCCCCGATGTGTCTCCATGCTGGAATCCGAAGACCAACAATCAGATTGCATGGGTCAGCGGGCGCACCGGCCTGCCGCAGATCTACACCATGGAATCGGATGGCGCGAACGTCCAGCGGCTTACAGACGGCGGTTACGCCACATCGCCCTCCTGGTCGCCGAACGGCCAGTTCCTCGTCTTCGCCTGGGACCGCAAGTATGGTCCGGGAGCGCCCGGCAATCAGGACATCTACGTGATGGATATCGCGAGCAAGCGTTGGGTGCAGTTGACCCACGACGCCGGACGCAATGACTTTCCCTCCTGGGCACCGGACGGGCGGCACATTGTCTTTGAGCGGCAGCTCGGCGGTCACTCCGAGATATGGTCGATGTTGGCCGACGGAACGCAGCAACATCAACTGACGCACGACGGAAACAACACCATGCCAGATTGGAGTTGGAAGTAATCGCATGGGACAATTCGCGCATCCCCCCTGCTTCACTTGCAATCCTGCCGGTGCGGATGCTGATCCATATTCCGCGGTTCTGCTGCTGGAGCCGCGCTTAAACATTTTCGGTATTGGTGTAGGCCAGACAATGACTGCTTTTCGTGGCTTTTTCTTCAAGAAAAGCCACAGCGAGACAATCTGTGCGGACCACAGTATTACCGAAAATGGTCTTAAAGTCTGTGACTGAGGAGAGAAGACTGTGAACCCTGTTCGTACCTGGAATATGCGTCGCCGCGCCGCCTCTTGCCTGGCCGTCCTTGCCATCGCGGCATTGGCCGGGTGCGGTAAAAAGCATGCTCCACCGCCGCCCCCGCCACCTCCGCCCGCGGAGACCGGTGCAGCGCCCACCGCGACCATTACAGCGACGCCGAACAATATCAGTCCCGGGGATAAGGTCATCCTCTCCTGGAAGACCACCGACGCGACCGACGTCTCCATCGATGGCATTGGCGCGGTCCCCTCTTCCGGCACTCAGACGGTTTCGCCCACCGAAACGACCGACTATCACCTGGTCGCGCGCGGCTTGGGCGGCTCCACGGACGCGACGGCCCACGTAACCGTGGGCGGCGCTTCTACAACCGGCGATCTCAGTGGTGAGACCGTGGATGACGCCACCTTCCACAGCAACGTGAATGACGTCTTCTACGACTACGACAGCTACGACATCAACCCGCAGGGGCTGACGGTCGTGTCGAAGGACGCCGCATTCCTGGCATCGCATCCCAAGCTGAAGATCGTGATCGGCGGCTATTGCGACGCTCGTGGCTCCACGGAGTACAATCTTGCCCTGGGCGAAAACCGCGCCAACGCGGCCAAGCAGGCGCTAATCTCTGCCGGGGTAAACCCGGACCGTATCCGCACGGTCTCCTACGGCAAGGAAAAGCAATTCTGCACCGAGGCCAACGAGCAGTGCTATCAGCAGAACCGGCGCGCCGGATTTTCTGTCGACCGATAACCCTGGTAGTACCAAAACAGTTCCAGTGCCAGAGTGATCAACGGGCAGCATGACCAGAGCCGTCATGCTGCCCGTTTCGTTGCCGCGGAACGTCTAAAATGAAAGCAGAGTGAATGGCTCTTTCGAGGCAATACATGCGTAAATCGCTTCTTCCCGCCGCTGCATTCCTGCTGTTGACCGCGACTGCCCTGCCCCCACGCGCCCACGCAGTAGCTAAAGAAATCATTGAGTTACAGACCCAGGTCTCTCAGCTTCAGGATCTGGTCTCGCAAATGAAACAATCCAATGACGAGCGCATGGGCGTCCTGCTCCACATGGTGCAGCAAAACGTCGACAGCATCGGCAAAATGACAACCCAGGTCAATGCGATGCAGCAGGCCATGAGTTCACAGAACGAAAGCCAGCAGCTCTCCGGGCAGATGCAGGCTCTGAATGACTCGGTCGATGAACTGAAGACCCGCATCGGCAAGCTGGACGCGACGCTGCAATCGATGCAGGCGCAGCTGCAGAATGTGCAGAATCCACCACCCGCCTCCGGCGCGCCGGCTCCAGCCGGGCCCGGGATGGCTGAAAATTCCGGCGGTGCACCACTGCCGGGTTCTGCTCAGGCAGGCGGCGCGCCGGCCCCGCCATTGCAGCAGACCTATCAGGCTGCGCTGCGCGACTACAACTCGGCAAAATACGAGCTCTCCAATTCCGAATTCGGTGATGTCATCAAGTACTATCCGCAGGATGATCTGGCCGGAAACGCGCACTTCTACATGGGAGAGATCGCTTATCGCCAGGGGAAATACTCCGATGCGGTCAAGCAATACGACACCGTGCTCGAGCAGTTCGCCGGCAATCCAAAGGCCCCGGCAGCACAACTGCGCAAAGGTGAATCTCTTCTCGAGTCACAGCAGAAGGATGCGGGCGCGCAGGAGCTGCGCTCCCTCATCCAGCGCTATCCGCAGACGCCCGAAGCAGCCGAAGCGCGGAGCAAGCTCAATGGCCTCGGCATCCGCATCAATCCCAAGCCGACTGCGTACCGTCGTTAACGCAGTTTCGATTTGACACTGAGGCAGTAACGTTTTACTGAAATGAAAGCCTCTAACCTGCTGGTTGGAATTTTTAGCGGCTAAGTCCTTTATTTGAACATATTTGCCGTCCACGCCGCCCGTAAAACGCAGAATACAAATAACTTGCTATCGGGCCAGCCGTACCACAGGGGGTACCGGCATCGTGACCCTCAAGCGGACTCTCCTATCATCCAAGGAAACCATGACCAAACATCCCGATAGCGACGAGCACAAGGGTGTCGTCGAAGAAGAGTCGCCACGTGCTACCGCCAGCCGCCCCTCCATTGCCGGCCAACTGGGCCATCGCACCTCCGACGCTGAGGTAAAAGACAACGACACCGATTTCCCCGGCCCTGGGGCGCGGGAAGAGCACTCGGGCGAGACCGGCAGCTAATCGGAACTCAGGGTGGCTTGCCCGCCCTGTGCAAGCCGCCGGTCTTCCCGATCCTCAAGGAAGCCCGGCTGCGCCAACTTCCATTTCTTCAGCAGGAAACCCGTCGCTGTCGACAGTACGCCGAGGCCATAAACAACACTGCGCCGGAAATTGATCGACGATGCTTCATCGAAGTATCGGGTAGGGCAGGAGATTTCGCCGATCCTAAATCCAAAGTGCACCGCCTGCACAATCATCTGATTGTCGAAAACAAAGTCGTCGGAACAGCTCAGCAGGGGCAACCGCTCAATCACAGCGCGGCTCCACGCGCGATAGCCGGTGTGATACTCCGGAAAGCTTCTGGCCCATCAGCAGATTCTGCGCCAGCGTCAGAAAGCGATTGGAGATGTACTTGTATAACGGCATTCCGCCCTTGAGTGCGCCGTTCCCGAGGATGCGCGAGGCCAGCACGCAATCGTACTGGTCGTAGGCAATCATGGAAGCCATCGCTGTCACCAACAATGGAGTGTACTGATAGTCGGGATGCAGCATGACGATAATGTCGGCGCCCCGCGATAAAGCCCGCTCGTAGCATGTCTTTTGATTCGCCCCGTAGCCGCGATTTCTGTCATGCCGGACAACGTGAAGACCAAGCCTGGTCGCGACCTCCGCCGTGTCGTCCCAGCTTGCATCATCGGTCAGGATGACGTCGTCCACGATTTCGCGCGGAATCTCCGCAACGGTGCGTTCGACGGTCTTTTCGGCGTTATATGCGGGCAGAACAACAGCAATCTTGCGGCGATTGAGCATACGGATTCATGTCGAGCATACAGGCTTCTGCATAAGAAGAGCCCGCGCGGACCGGGTCCGGCGGGCTCAGTTTATGCCTGGAACGAATAGTCAACGCATCCGCTGCATGACATCGTCCAGAACAGATTTGGGCGGCCGCACGCGGGACTGCGGAAGCGTCCCCAGCGGTTCGTCCACAAGATTCAGCAGATCGGTAAAGCTCGGCTTCTGGGTATCGATGTAGAAGACGCCAGTCAGCACCTCGCCCTTGCTCTGGGACTCCATCAAGGCGCTAACCGCCTGGATGCGGTCGGTCGGATCATAGTCATCGTGCAGCTTGCGCAGTCGCAGATGCGATCCGTCATGCAACTCGACGTCATAAGTGGAACCGGCGTCGTAGTCGACCGCAATGTCTTCAAAGTGAGGCACAAAGCCAACTTCGGAGATCGCCTCTTCGTGCTCCTGCATGTATTTGTAACTCTTCGTCGAGCCTTCATGGTCGTTGAAGGTCACGCAGGGCGAGATCACATCCAGCAGTACGGTGCCCTTGTGCGCAATGGCTGCCTTCATCATGGCCAACAACTGCTTCTTGTCGCCGGAGAAAGACCGGCCCACAAAGGTCGCGCCCAGCTCAATGGCCAGATTGCAGGTATCGATGGGCGGAAGATCATTGATCACGCCTGTCTTGAGCTTGGAACCGAGATCTGCGGTTGCCGAGAACTGGCCTTTCGTCAGTCCATAGACGCCGTTGTTCTCGATGACGTAAATAATGGGCAAATTACGCCGCAGCAGATGGACAAACTGCCCCATGCCGATCGAAACGGTATCCCCATCGCCGGAAACGCCGATCGCCTTCATGGTGTGATTGCCGAGCAGCGCGCCGGTAGCAACGGCGGGCATACGGCCATGCACGCTGTTGAAGCCGTGAGATCGGCTCATGAAGAACGCCGGGCTCTTCGATGAACATCCAATGCCGGAGAGCTTCAGGACGCGCTCCGGCTTCACACCCATCTCGAAAAATGCGTCGATAATGCGTTCCGAGATCGCATTGTGGCCGCAGCCGGCGCACAGGTTCGTCTTGCCGCCGCGGTATTCGAGGATTGGCAGGCCAAGGCGATTCGTCTTGACGGCAGGCCTCGGTGTCGGAGTCGCTGGTGTCGTCGCCATGAAATTAGATTCCCTCCTGCATGACCAGCTCGTCGGTTACGCTGCGCGCATCGATCGGCAGGCCATTGTAGTGGCGCACGCTGCGCAGTTTGGTCGCATCCTCTGCCGGCAGATCCAGCTTCAGCAGGCTCAGCATCTGAGCGTCGCGGTTTTGTTCGATGATGTACACGCGATCGTGGCCAGCAACGAACTCATGGATATCTCTGGTAAAGGGATAGGCGCGAATGCGGAGGTAGTCCGTTTCCAGCTTGTACTCCGCCTTCAGTTGTTCGCGGCTTTCTGTCACGGCGAAGTCGCTTGTGCCGTAGGCAATCAAGCCGACCTTCGATGTGCCGTTCGCCACGATCACCGGCGCAGGCACCATCGTGCGCGCATTCTCGAACTTCCGCGTCAGCCGCTCCATCTGCTGCTGGTATTCATCCGGGCGCTCGGTGTAGAGCGCGCGCTCGTTATGCCCACTGCCGCGGGTGAAGAACGCGGCCTGCGGATGGTCATTGCCGGGAAGCGTACGATAACCGACGCCGTCACCATCCACATCCTTATAACGAGCAAAGCCGCCCAAACGCGTCAGGTCTTCCGCGCTTAGCACCTTGCCGCGCTGCATCGGCTTCTCGGGATAGGTGAAGGGCTCAGCCATCCAGTTGTTCATCCCGAGATCGAGATCGGAAAGCATAAAGACCGGCGTCTGCAACTGCTCCGCCAGATCGAACGCCTCAATGCTCATGTCGAAGCACTCTTTCACCGAGCCGGGCAGCAGCATGACGTGGCGCGTATCGCCGTGCGACAGAAACGCGACGGAAAGAATGTCGCCCTGCGCAGTGCGGGTCGGCATGCCGGTCGATGGGCCAACACGCTGAATATCGAAGATCACCGCAGGAATTTCCGCGAAGTACCCTAGGCCGGTGAATTCCGCCATCAGCGAAATGCCCGGACCGGAGGTTGCGGTCATGGCGCGCGCGCCTGTCCATCCAGCTCCAAGCACCATACCCACTGCGGCCAATTCGTCCTCAGCCTGGACAACTGCAAAGGTCGCTTTGCCGCTGGCCTCCACGCGATACTTCTTCAGCAGGTCGATCAGGTTTTCGACTACGGAGGAGGACGGAGTGATCGGATACCACGTCACCACCGTGACGCCGGCAAACATGCAGCCCAGCGCCGTCGCGGCATTGCCCTCAATGACGATCTTGCCCTCGTTCGCTTGCATCCGCTCGACGCGAAAAGGGTCTTGCTTGACGAGCGACGTCTTTGCGTAATCGTAGCCGGCCTGCACTGCCGCCCAGTTCAGGTCCGCAGCCTTCTGCTTCTTGGCAAACTGCCGGCGAAGAGCAGCTTCCACAGTAGTCATGTCCATGTCGAGCAACTGGGCAATCACGCCGACATAGACCATGTTCTTCACCAGCTTGCGGAGCTTTGCCTCAGGACAGACCGCCGCCGTGATCTTGTCGAACGGCACGGGATAGCAGACCACGTCGCCGCGGTACTGCTTCAGGTTTGCGGACTCCTCGTAGATCGCGACGCCATCGGCGGGCAGCGAAAGAATGTCGTCCTTCGCGGTCTCCGCGTTCATCGCGACCAGGATGTCGATCTCTTTCTTGCGCGCGATGTATCCATGCTTGCTGGCGCGGATGGTGTACCAGGTGGGCAATCCGGCGATGTTCGACGGAAAAAGATTCTTGCCGCTGATGGGAATACCCATCCCAAAGATGCTCTTCAGGAGAACATTATTCGCGGATTGCGATCCGGAGCCGTTCACGGTGGCTACCTGGATGCTGAAGTCGTTGACTACATTGCCGAGTCGGTCGGCCGCAGCGCGGGGCTGCTCTGCTTTCAGGGCTACGTCGCCTGTTGCCATCGAGCGGAATTCCCTTTCACAACGTCAGATTCCTGCCAGGCCGACACGCATTCTCCCGCACCGACCGCCATCTTTCAAGTATAGGACAGCGTTGTCGACCCAACTCACAGGGCAGGTGTTAACTGCGTAGGCTCAAGCCTGAGTGGGCTCTCAGCCTGCCTGAACTGCATTTTCATTCCGTTTACTGGCGGATATTGGCAAGCGACTCCTCCACGAGCGCACGCTCGCCCACGGTAAGCGGAAGCAGCGGCAGGCGTGGAAAGCCGCCATAGTACCCGTTTACATCACAGGCATGCTTCACACCCGGCACGCCGAAACGTCCGCAAATCAGATCGGCAGCCGCAACAACGCGCTGCTGCTTCTCCGCCGAGACGGCCGCATCACGGTCCTTCCATGCCATAAAGATCTCAGCGCTGGCCTGCGGCGCGAAGGACGCCATAGCCAGTACGCCGCCGGCCGCGCCGGCGTCCAGCGATTCCAGCAGTGTCTGGGCCGAGCCGCAGAGTACCTGGAATCCGACTTCGCGCGTTCGAGTCTTCACGTGCATCGGAGGCGGCGCCGCATAGCCGATGCCGGAGACGACGGCATCGGTAGGCATCAACACTGCCGCGAGACCAACGGCATTCGCCTGCGCACTCAACATCCGATTCGTCACTGCGGCAAACGTTGTTGTCACCGTGACTTTGCGGCGTGGAGCATTTTCGGAGGCCTTTACGATGGCGGCGACCCGCTCCGGTTTCCCGCTTGAATCCTTAATGCCGAGAATATTCGGGTGACCGGTAAGCTCGCGGACCACCTCAACCGGTAGTTCGTAAGCTGTGTAGCCCGGGATGTTGTAGAGCAGTATCGGCAGTGGCGACGCGTCCGCCACCATGCGGTAGTAGTTGAGCATCTCCGCAGGACGCATCTGCGGCCGGTAGAAACAGGGTGTACGAACGAGGGCAGCGTCATAATCCAGGGACGCCGCGTGCTCAATGCGCCGGAGCGTTTCATGCAGGCTCTCGTGGCCCACTCCGGCAATCAAAACGCAGTCATCCGCTGCGGCGTCCCGCACCACGCGCATGGCCTCCCGCGACTCCTCGTCGTTCAGCATCACGGCCTCGCCGGTAGACCCGAGCACGACAAGCCCTGCAAGCGGTGAGCGGCCGTAGCGCTCTACGTTGCGCTCCAGATGATGCCACTCAGGACGCCCGTTCCGCTGGAAAGGAGTCGGAATGGCCGCGAAAACACCCTCAAGCAGCATGCCCGTTGCCTTTATCGCTCCGCCAGCGCACGCGCTGCGTGGAGTTGCTGAAGCGCATCCACTCGGACAATTTCCCGTTGCAGAGCAGCGATTCCTTCAGCGGCCGCACGCGCGGCCGCCATGGTCGTGATAGTCGGAATCCGCTGTTGCACCGCTGCACGGCGGATGGCCTTCTCGTCAAAAAAAGTATCCTGACCTTGCGGGGTATTGATGATGAGCTGAATATTGTCACCCTTGATCAGATCCACGACGTTAGGACGACCTTCCTTCACCTTGTAGACACGTTCAACGTTCAGGCCGGCCCGCTCTAGCACATCCGCTGTACCATGCGTCGCCACAAGCCGGAAGCCAAGGTGGACGTATTCACGTGCCAATGCAACCAGGCCGTCTTTGTCTCGATCGTTCACGCTGAAGAAGACGGTGCCGCGCAAGGGAAGCCGCTGCCCTGCGGAGAGTTGGGCCTTTGCGAATGCTTCGCCAAAATTGTCTGCGACGCCCATTACTTCGCCGGTAGAACGCATCTCCGGACCGAGCACTGTGTCCACTCCGGGAAACTTGTTCCAGGGAAAGACCGGCGACTTGACATAGAAATGCAACCCGGTATCGAGATCACTTCCCTCTCGAACCGCTTCCGGCAACAATTCACGGAGCGTCTTGCCGATCATGATGAGCGATGCGATCTTTGCCAGCGGTACGCCGGTCGCTTTGGAAACATAGGGCACGGTGCGAGATGCACGCGGGTTCACCTCGATCACGAAGACGCGATCGCGCTCCCCCTTCTGGCGGCTGCGCTGGATAGCAAACTGCAGATTCACCAGGCCACGTACGTTCAGCGCGAGCGCAAGCTGCCGCGTATAGTCACGCAATATCTCGATCGTTTCTTTCGGCAAGTCCACGGCGGGAAGGACGCAAGAGGAGTCTCCGGAATGAATGCCGGCCTCCTCAATGTGCTGCATGATTCCCGCGATCACAACATCCTTGCCGTCGCAGAGGGCATCGACGTCAACCTCAACCGCGGCTTCGAGGAAATGATCAATCAGCACCGGACGTGCCTGCGAGTATTCGACCGCCTCGGCCATATAGCGCCGCACCGCGTCGGCATCGTAGGCGATCACCATGGCGCGCCCCCCGAGCACGTAGCTGGGCCGCACCAGCACCGGATAGCCGACGCGCTCGGCGCCTGCCAGGGCCTCGTCGACGCTGGTCGCCATCGCACCCGGAGGCTGAGGAATATTCAAGCGCTCCAGCAACGCGCCGAACTGCTTGCGGTCCTCTGCCAGATCGATCGATTCGGGCGAAGTGCCGATGATCTTCACCCCTGCCTGCTTGAGCGGTAATGCAAGATTGAGCGGCGTCTGCCCGCCGAACTGCACGATCATGCCGACATCAGCACCTGACGATCGCTCTCGCTCATAGATGGCCAGAACATCTTCCAGAGTCAGCGGTTCAAAGTAGAGTCGGTCGCTGGTGTCGTAGTCGGTCGAGACAGTTTCCGGATTGCAGTTCACCATCACGGTCTCGTAGCCGGCGTCCTTCAGTGCAAAGGCGGCATGGCAGCAGCAGTAGTCAAACTCAATCCCCTGCCCGATTCGGTTTGGTCCTGAGCCGAGAATGATGATCTTCGGCCGCGAGGTCGGGGGGGCCTCATCCTCTTCGTCGTAACTGGAATACAGATAGGGTGTCTCGCTCTCAAACTCCGCCGCACAGGTATCCACCAGCTTAAAGACTGGCTTGATGCCTGCATTCTGGCGAAGAGTGCGTACCTCGTCCGCGCCGGAGGATGCGTCCAGATGCCAGACGTCAGCAATGCGCGCATCGGAAATTCCCATACGTTTCGCCTTGCGCAGCAGTCCAGTGTCAACTGCCTCCCGCCCCGCCTCGCCGAGACGCGCTATCGTGTCAGTGATTTCTTTTAGTTGATAGAGGAACCAGGGATCGATGGCTGTAACCCGCGCGACGTCGCGGATACTCATGCCGGTCCGGAATGCATATCTGATGTAGTCCAGACGCTGTGGCTGCGGCGTAACCAGCCGCTGCATCAGCCGGCGGGGTTCTATTGTCTCGGACCCGACGCGTTTGCCCGTCTCGAGCGAGCGCAGTGCCTTCATCATCGCTTCTTTGAAGGTGCGTCCAATGGCCATCACCTCGCCGACCGACTTCATCTGCGGGCCAAGTGTTTCATCGGCTCCCGGGAATTTTTCGAACTGCCATTTCGGCACCTTCACGACCACGTAGTCGATCGTCGGTTCGAAACAGGCGGGCGTCTTGCGTGTGATGTCGTTCGGGATCTCATCCAGGGTGTAGCCGACGGCCAACCTTGCCGCGATCTTCGCAATGGGAAATCCGGTCGCCTTCGAAGCAAGCGCCGACGAGCGGGAGACGCGCGGGTTCATCTCGATGACGATCATCCGGCCAGTCTGCGGATTCACCGCGAACTGCACATTCGATCCGCCGGTCTCGACGCCGATCTCGCGAATCACGCGCATCGCCGCGTCACGCATGGCCTGGTACTCGCGATCGGTAAGCGTCTGCGCAGGCGCGACCGTGATGGAATCGCCGGTATGAACGCCCATCGGGTCCATGTTCTCAATCGAGCAAATGATAATGACGTTGTCCGCGAGATCGCGCATTACCTCAAGCTCGTATTCCTTCCACCCGAGCACCGACTCTTCAATCAGGCATTCGTGCACGGGGGAGAGGTCGAGACCGCGGGAGAGGATCTCCATCAGTTCCTCGCGGTTGTAGGCGATGCCGCCGCCCGAGCCGCCGAGCGTGAACGACGGACGAATCACAACCGGAAAACCGATCTTTGCCGAGAAGTCCAATCCGTCGCGCAAATTGTTGACGAGCGAGGAGCGCGGCATGTCGAGTCCGATCTTCTGCATCGCGTCCTTGAAAAGCAGACGATCTTCAGCTTTCTTGATCGCATCGAGTTTGGCGCCGATCAGCTCGACGTCATACTTCTCCAGAACTCCGGCGTCGGCGAGGTCAACCGCGAGATTCAGGGCCGTCTGACCGCCGACCGTCGGCAGAAGCGCGAACTTCCCTTTCCGCTGACCGTCAGCGCCGGTCATCATCGCCGCCTCCTGGCGAATGATCTCTTCCACATACTCGCGGGTTAGCGGCTCGATGTAGGTGCGATCCGCCAGCTCGGGATCAGTCATGATCGTCGCCGGATTTGAGTTCACCAACACCACTTCATAGTCGTCGGCGCGGAGCGCCTTCACCGCCTGGGTGCCGGAATAATCAAACTCCGCGGACTGGCCGATCACGATCGGGCCGGAGCCGATCACAAGGATCTTCTGAATGTCATTTCTGCGCGGCATGTCTCTCTCAATTTCCTGGTGCGCCGACCAGGCCGGCGAAATCAAAATCCGTCCATTTGCGGTATATGCGCTCGCCCGCGATGAAGTCCTGGTCCTCAGAAGTCAAATGCGGACGCCCTATCGGACGCCCTTCGCGGTCCGTAAAGCGGCCTGCGCCCTCAATTTCTCCGGTATGACTCAACGCAGCGAGTGTGTGTACGTAAATCCAACGCTGGTCCGGCTCGGAATCGCCCGGCGTGTACCGGCTCTCGGAGCGCACGACTATGCCGCCGGTGTTCAAACAGGCGACCACGTCCCGATTGAATTCTCCGTCGTGATTCCACTGGTACACCGCGCGCGGCAGGCTCTTGAGCTTCCACACCATCGCAACCCCTTCGATATCGCCCCGCCGCTCCTGAAACTGCTGTCGAAGATCGTCCGTCACGTACCATCCACCGCGCGAATACAGCTCCACGGGCGACGGCGGCGTTGAGCGCAGGCATCGCGAAACGTAACTAAGCGTAGGTTTGTCCGGCAGCCCGTAGCGCAGTCCTGTTCCCGAGCCGCCAACCTGAGCTCGCAGAGCCAAAGAACCGCAAACAACCAGAGCCGCAACGGCTGCAGGCGCAAGTAAGGCGCTCACCGCTTGAACTCCTCCATCATCTTGCGAAAGTCGCGGAAGAGATAGTGCGAATCGTGCGGCCCGGGGCTTGCTTCGGGGTGATACTGCACGCTGAACAACGGCAGAGAACGATGGCGAAGGCCTTCGAGCGTGTTGTCGTTCAGGTCCACGTGTGTCAGATCGACCTCACTCTCCCTGAGCGAATCCGGGTCGATCGCGAAGTTGTGATTGTGGGCGGTGATCTCGATCTTCCCGGTTTCCGTCTGCTGAACCGGATGATTGCCGCCGTGATGACCGAACTTCAGCTTGTAGCTTTTTCCGCCCAGCGCGAGGCCGATCAGTTGATGGCCGAGACAGATGCCGAAAATCGGCTTCTTGCCTGCCAGTTTCCGGATGCTGTCCTGTGCGTAACGGAGCGGCTCGGGATCGCCCGGGCCATTCGAGAGGAAGATGCCGTCCGGCTTCAGCGAAAGAACGTCTTCCGCGGAGGTCTGCGCCGGGACAACCGTGACCCGACATCCCTCGCAGATCAACATCCGAAGAATATTGTGCTTAATTCCATAATCGTAAGCTACAACATGAAGGTTCTCCTCCGCGGGAAGAGCGGCGCACACAATGGTGTTTCCCGCGTGCTCGCGGCCCCAGATATACGAATCTTTGGTCGACACAATGCTCGCCAGGTCCGTGCCGTCCATGCGGGGCTGCGCCTCGCCTTCGCTATCAGCGCATCCGCGGTGGTGTCCTTGGTCGAAATCACCCCGCGCATCACTCCGTGGGTGCGCAGGTGTCGCACCAGGGCGCGTGTGTCAATTTCCGAAATGGCTGGTACGCTGTGCCGTTCCAGGTATTCGTCTGCAACTTGCTCGGAACGCCAGTTGGAACTGATAGGCGAGAACTCCCGCGTGACCAGCCCTTCAATGTAGGGTTTTTGCGCCTCGGCGTCGGCGGAATTTGTGCCGTAATTGCCGATTTGCGGATTCGTCAGGACGACGATCTGGCCCGCGTACGACGGATCAGTGAAGATTTCCTGATATCCGGTAAGGGATGTATTGAAAACTACCTCGCCCGCGCGCTCACCCGCCGCGCCGTGGCTCTCACCGCGGAAGATGCGCCCGTCTTCGAGCGCAAGGATGGCCTGCATCGCTGCTCCATAGGGTGGATTCAATCGATGTTAGCAGGTTTGGAAGGCAGAATCGACCGCGCGACGCGAACGAAAACTCGCCGCGTGTTTACTCAACGACGTGCATCGTCTCCGTCGGCCAATATACGAAGGCGGCCTTGCCGTAGATGAAGCTGCGGTCCACCGGGCCAAAGTCGCGGCTGTCACTGGAAATGGAGCGATGGTCGCCCATCACGTAGTAGCAATGCGGCGGCAAGACCACTGGCGAGACAGAGCGCGAATCATGGAAACGCTGCGGCACATAAGGCTCGGCTATGTGCACGCCATTTACGTAGACGCGGCCGTCGTCGATCTCGAGCCGATCGCCGGGCAGCGCGATGACACGCTTGATATAGCTCTTTTGAGGATCGCGCGGATAATAAAAGACCACTACGTCGCCCCGGCTGATGTTTTCGAAGTGGTAGACGAACTTGTTAATGAAGATGCGGTCCTGGTCATGCAGACGAGGCAGCATGCTGGTGCCTTCCACGCGCACGGGCTGATAGAGGAAGGTAATGACAAAAAAAGCGACGGCGAGCGAGACGAGAATGTCGCGCGTCCAGACGACGACAGCCCGGCGCCGCCGGCGGCGCGACTGTGCATCCAGCGGGTGGGGGCCGAAAGATTGTCCTTCCTGCGAGTCCATTAGCTGCAACCAAGACCACCGGACGGGCAGACAATGTGCGCAGGCTTAGCCAGCGGCTGCGCTTGCCCTCCTCTAGGAATGTACTGCGGATTTCCCCGCGCGTCATTGATTCCGTCCAGTTGCGAGGCCTGGAGCACCAGAGGCCGCTGCATCACCATCTCCAGACTGGTGCCTTCCGGGATGATGATCTCGTTGCCGCGCGTCAGGAGTGTATAAATCACGCCGCCGGCCAGCCCTGCGAGTCCGCCAATCGCCGCCGCCTCCGCTGGATTGCCAGTGGCTGCTCCGCCGATGACGCCGCCAGTCGCGCCGATCACGCCACCGCGAGCGATGTCTCCGGCGTCTTTGCCTTTGCTGCCTGCCTGCTCGATGGTTCCCTCGTCTCCTTTGACGGATGCCCCGCCGGAGCCCGGCAGATTGTTCACCATCCCTGGAATGGCGACCACCTGTCCGTTCGGGAAGATCATGGTGGTGAAATGCATCAGCAGCTTGGCGCGCCCTTTGACCCGCCCTGGACGCTCCACCATATCGACCACACCTTGCACATACACCCCGGTAGGAATGAGCACATGCGATCCAACGATCACCGGAAAGGTAGAAACCAGGTACACTCCGTCACCGGGCCGAGCCGTCTTCGTATTCACGCCACTCTTCAGTGAGAGGAGAACCTTGGTGCCGGTGGGAACGGTATAAGTCTTGCCCACACCCTCAGTCGCCGGCGAGGCCGAGGGTGCCTGATTGACTGCATTTGGAGGAGCCGATTGCGCGCTGGACAGACAGGGCGGTAGCAGCAGCGCGATGCAGGTCAGGTGCGTTGCGCAACGAGACGGTTTCGACATTCGGGTGCCCACTTCGCTCTTATAGACGTATTTTCCTCGTCCAGGATAGCGATTTGGTACGTCTGGAAGCCAACGGCATGGCAACATCATGATAGCCCGCAAGTCACCACCGGAGTTGCATTGTCGCGTCCCATGCAGTGCGGATTTCCGTTGACAGCAGCCCTGCTGAACCAAGCGGTACGCGACCATGTTTTTCCAGGATGCGTGTTCTCGATCCTTGTGGACGGGGCGGAGCGCCCCCTCTGGCCGGCGGAGGGAGCCGTCGGACATTTCACCTACGAAGTTGATTCGTCACCTGTTGTCCCAGGTACCATCTTCGATCTCGCGAGCCTGACCAAGGTGCTGGCAACCACTCCGGCCGTGATGCTCCTATATGACCGGGGTCTGCTTCCCCTTGACACGCCGATAGTGGAATGGCTGCCGGCATTCGAAGCGGGTTCTGCGGACTCGCGGCGGCGCTCTGTTACGGTCCGCATGCTCCTGGATCATTCATCCGGACTACCCGGCTATGTGCGCCTGTTCGAATCGGCGCCCAGTCGCAACGCATTGATAGCTGCGGCATTGCAACAGCCTCTCACCGCGGATCCTGGAACGCGGCCTGAATATTCGGACATCGGCTTCATCATTCTCGGTCACCTCATCGAGGCCATCGCGGGTGAGCGGCTCGATTCCTACTGCAGGCGCGAGATCTTTGTTCCTCTCGGAATGACCACGACTCGTTATTGTCCTGATGAGACTCTGCGTGCCTTGATCCCTCCCACAGAAGTCGATCGCAGCTTTCGGCATCGCATGATCCAGGGTGAAGTGCACGATGAAAACGCTTCCGTGATGGATGGGATCGGCGGACATGCGGGCCTCTTCTCGGACGTCGCCGATCCTCTCCGTTTTGCAGCATGCATTCTCGCAGGAGGCGTGACACCATCGGGCGAGCAATTGTTCACTCCGCAGACAATTGCACAATTCACGCAGGTCGCAAGTCGGCCTCCTGGTACCTCGCGGGCGCTCGGATGGGATACGCCCTCGGCTCCCTCATCCTCGGGCACCTTTTTTTTCAGGCATTCGATAGGCCACCTTGGGTTCACCGGAACTTCGCTCTGGATCGATCTGGAGGCGAGGCTGGCTATCGTTCTTCTGACAAACCGCACCTGGCCTGATCGGTCGAATCAGGCTATTCGTGCTCTCCGTCCGCGGTTTCATGACGCTTTGCGTCGAGAGATTTCCGCTGGAAACGGCCGATGAACCTGAGTTTTGCGGCAACGCGATGGTCACAACTCCGGTAACCCCGCGCCGCATTTTCGTGGATGTCCACGTTTGACGGGAGCGGTAAAATAAAAGTAAGGGACGTTTTCCGACGAACATGGCTACTCTGATTTCCGCAACAGGCATGAACGACACCGCAGAAGAAAGCAATACACCCGCCGCATCTGACCGGGACATTCATGACTTGATGACTGAAAGCGTCAACTCTGCATCCCAGGGCTTTGACACCAAATCCGCGCTCGAAATTGCGCGGATTATCAATCATGAAGACAACAAGGTAGCCGCTGCAGTCAAGAAGGCTTTGCCTGAGATCGCCCTGGTGATCGATGAGGTGGCGCGTGCATTACGCGATGGCGGCCGTCTCATCTATGTCGCCGCGGGATCGAGCGGGCGAATCGCTGCACTCGACGCCTCGGAGTGTCCTCCTGCTTACTCCACTTCCCCGCAATCCGTGCAGTACATCGTTGCCGGGGGTCCGAAAGCGGTCGCTTCCGCGGTCGAGGTGAACGAAGACTCTCCGGAACTGGGGCAGCGCGATATAGCTCGTCGCCGTCCAACCCGGAAGGATGTCGTCATCGGCCTCTCCGCTTCAGGCCGGACTCCGTATGTGGTGGGCGCGGTCGAATACGCTCGGAGCCGCGGCGCTCATACCGCGGCCATCACCTGCAATCAGAACACTGCGCTTGCCGCCGCCGCCGAGGTCGCGATCGTGGCCGAAGTAGGGCCTGAGGTCATCTCCGGATCGACGCGCATGAAGGCTGCTACGGCGCAAAAGATGATCACGAACATGATCACCACCGGCGCCATGACACGCCTCGGGTATGTGTACGAAAACATGATGGTGAACGTGCACATGCACAATGCCAAGCTGGTGGAGCGCGGCATTGGAGTGCTGATGCGTGCCTGCAAGATCGACCGAGAGACAGCGGTCCAAACCATCAAGTCCGCCGGCAAGAGTGTGCCTATTGCGCTAGTGATGCTGAAAGCGGGCGTAGATAAGCCGGAGGCAGTACGCCGCCTGGCCAAGGCCGACGGCAATGTCCGGCTGGCCATCGAGGACACGATCCTCGAACTCTGAGCCGCCGTTCCCCTGACCGATAGTCGCCCGATACTACTCCGGTACGCTGGCTACAACTTCCGTCCGTTCGTGCCTGGTGCCTCTTTGACGGGACCCTCTCGAACCGTACACTGAAGAAACATCAGGAGTCCGCGAGTCGAGGAGTCCCCGGTTTCATGGAAAAGTTCGTCATTCGCGGCGGTAATCCGCTGCTTGGTTCTATTCGCGTCTCGGGCGCAAAAAACTCTGCGCTGCCTTGCATGGCAGCCGCGATTCTTACAGAAGACGAAGTCGTCCTCGAGAACATTCCGCAGGTGCGCGACATCGAGACGGAGCGAAAGCTCCTGGTTTCCATGGGCGCCGAGGTCGAACTGGGTTATGGCCGAGCGCAGCACCGCACCTCCATATCCTGCCGGGTACTCTCTGATCCCGTCGCGAATTACGAAATCGTCAAGACCATGCGGGCTTCCTCGCTGGTTCTGGGGCCACTGATCGCGCGCACCGGCCTCGCCCGGGTCGCCATGCCCGGCGGCTGCGCTATCGGCGGACGCCCGATCGACTTGCACATCAAAGGGCTGGAAGCCATGGGGGCCGCCATCACGCAGGAGCATGGCTATCTGGAAGCGCGTACAGACCGACTGAAGGGCGCGCACATCCTGTTCGACAAAATCACGGTGACGGGCACAGAGGATCTGCTGATGGCCGCTGTCCTGGCCGACGGTGAAACCGTCATGGAAAATTGCGCGCGCGAGCCGGAAGTGACTGACCTTGCGGCGATGCTCGTCTCCATGGGGGCAAAGATCGAAGGAGCCGGCTCGAGCATCATCCGCGTGCAGGGAGTCGAGAAACTCCATGGCACTAGGCATCGCATCAATCCCGACCGTATTGAGGCGGGCACCTTTCTCATAGCAGGCGCCATTACCGGAGGTGATCTCCGCGTTACCCAGTGCAATCCTGCGCATCTCAGCTCTGTCATTTCGAAGCTGCAGGAATGCGGCGCGCGTCTCGACATTGAAGGCGATTCCATCCGGGTTCGCAGCGAAGGCAGTCTGCGCGGCGCCGATATTTCTACCGAGGAATACCCGGGATTCCCCACCGACATGCAGGCACAGTACATGGCGTTGACGACCCAGGCGGATGGAAGCTCTGTTGTGGTGGAGAATATTTTTGAAAACCGCTTTATGCACGTGCAGGAACTCGCGCGCATGGGCGCCAATATCAAAGTGGACGGGCGCACAGCCACCGTTCGCGGGAAAACTCCGCTCTCCTCCGCGGCGGTTATGTGCTCCGATCTGCGGGCCTCTGCGTCACTTGTGCTCGCCGCGATGGTAGCTGAAGGTGAGACAATTCTGGACCGCGTGTATCACATCGATCGCGGTTACGAGCGCATCGAGGAGAAGCTGCGCGGCGTAGGCGCGGAAATTCGCAGGCTGGGAAACATATTTGCCAGCAAGCCTTCCGCCTGACCGACCGGAAACTTCCTGCCCAGACGGTAGAATCGAAGCAGCACCGAATGCCATCGCTTCCGCCAATTGCTCAGCCCAGCCTCTTCACGGCCCGCCCAGTACGGGTGTGGGTAGTGATGGGACTCTTCGTGGTTTACCTGGTCCTTTCTTTTGGCATCTTCTTCGAGTCGATAGCGCCGATTGCAAACTTCTATATCGAACCCTTGATCGCCAACGATTCCCCCACCTACTGGCAGGCAAGCGGTGTACGGACGACGAACTTCGCGGACCAGGAGCAAACCGGAGCGGACGCGGGTTCGAATCTTTTCGGGCCCGTGCTCGAAGCTGAGGCGCTTCGAACGGACTTGAATGTAGCGGTGTTCAACACGTTCCTTTTTCTTTTCTGCCTTATCGTACTGCGCGGGATGCCGGAGTTTGATCGAGCAACATTTCTGCTTCTCATGATGATCAACCCCTTCCTGATGGCAGCCTTGATCACGCTGAACAAGGAAATTTTTGCGCTGGCCGGCATTGTTGTGTTCATCCGCTACACATGCGCAAGGAAGTTCCGGCTATGGTGGCTGGGCCTGGCCCTCGTTCTGTCGCTCTTTGCGCGATGGCAACAGATGGCTGTCATCCTCATTTATGTGCTCCTCGAGTCCAGGATTTCGCCGGTGCGCGGGCGCCCGCGCTGGGGCATTGCGCTCACCGTCCTGATTTTTACCGTTGCTTATGCCCTGGTTTACCGGCTTGCACCTTTTGCTATCGCCTCACTGCTGGCCCAGGCAGAAACCGGGCATACTGTGCTCATGCTCGACAACATCCAGGCGAACTTCGGCTTTCCCCTGGTCGCGATACCAAAAATCATGATGAATTGCCTGGGCCGCTTCGCCACCCCAACCTATTTTCTGAATGGCTATCCATACGAGGACTTCACGGACTGGCGCGACCAGTTCTTTATGCACATGCACACCTTTCTTCTAAGCGCGCTGCTGCTGGGAATGTTCTTACGCGGCAAGCTCCGCCTGAAGCACCCAACGGTGTACCTGCTGGTCCTCTACCTGCTCATGACGGCGGTCAATCCCATGGTGCAGCCTCGCTATGAATATGCCGCCTACGTTCTGCTCTGCCTGGAAGCATCGCGGTATTTCCGGCTGGGCACGCAAGACGAGCTTTCGAATGATGTCCAAGGCGTCGCCCTTACCCCTTCGCTCAGTTGAACGTGCGCTTCTTTCGATCGAATCGCTGCATCGTATCTTCTGAGAGAGACGAGACATGGCCAAGACCGATGATGCAGCTTTGAGAGAGCAACTGGTGGCACTATTGAAAGGCGGACAGGCGCACGCAACTTTGTCCGATGCTGTGGCGCATTTTCCCAAGGACCGTATTAGTGAGCAGCCGAAAGGCGCACCGTACTCGGCGTGGCAGCTTTTGGAGCATATTCGGATCACGCTTCGTGACCTACTGCAGTTCGCTACTAACTCCGAGTACGTTGAGCTGGACTGGCCCCGCGACTACTGGCCGAAGAAAGCAGGCCCGGAGGAAAACGAGTCATGGGAGAAGACGGTTATGGCCATTGAAGCGGACATGAAGAGCTTTGAGACACTGGCCCGTTCCCCAGACAGTAATCTATATGCAGCGATTCCGTGGGGCAAGAACGGAGAAACTCTGCTGCGCGAAGTGTTATTGGCCGCAGACCACACCAGCTATCATGTGGGCGAACTCGTCTTCCTGCGACGGGTACTGGGCATCTGGAAGAGCTGATCAAACTTGTCGCTGACGTTGTGGCGATTGCCTATCGCCAGCTTACGGCGAGTTGCCACCGCAGATGACGTTGCGCGGTCTTGCGAAGAACACGCTCGAATTCCTCTGTTTCCCGTAACACTTCCTGCGTCTCGTTCCCCAGCGCAAGGGGATGATCGCGCAGAAAGTCGATCAGCGTGCAGACGGTGATGAGGCCGTCTTCCGGCGCGAACCATTGCGGAGGAGGCAGAGTCTTCGCCCATTCAGGGTCGCCTGCGCCCTCTTCAAGCAGGAGCGCCATCGAGTTCTCATCCGCGGAGAAGAAATCGAGAATCGGACGCACCCCGAGGCGATGCGCCAGTTTCTCCAACGCATCTTCATTCCGTGCCAGCGCGCGACCGTTTACGAAGATGTCGTAACCCGGGTCTTCACCTTCCACGACGATGTACATCGACGCAGCCACGCGAGCAGTGTACTCCAGGAAATATAAGATGCGGACCGCTGATTGCAGGTCCGCAGGCTTGAGTAATCTCGAATAATACTCCCTCGGCGTCGTCCCGATTTGAGAACGCGGCCCCCACTGCACCCACAATCAGAGCCGCTCCGGCGATCGCCATCCACTCCGGCGCGACACGCATCAGCAGTGTCCACTCTGCGGCTGCTACCAGACATTGCGTCCACTGCAACATGCAAACACATCCAGCGCCTGCTTTACTGAGCAGCCAATAAAAGAACAGATAACCGCATGTCGTTGGAACGATGCTGCTGATGATCAATCCAAATGCTGACGGTGTGCTCCAGGCTATTGACGCATGCTCCAGGAAAAGTGAATTAACCGATAACACTATCCCCGAGAACAGCACTGAGCTAAACAACCCCTCCGTTACTGATATTTTTTGCAACTGATTCTCTAATGTATTGAGCGACCACGCCAGCGCCCCGGCGGAAGCAAGAGGAAGTGACAGCCACAGCCATTGCGACGTGGAGAAATTCAGACTCGCGTTGCTGAGGAAGAGCACCCCAGCGAAACCGCAAATGGAAGTCGGGATTGCCAAGCGCCCGCTGACTGCCAAGAACACTGGAGTGAGCGCCAATGCGATGAGACTGGCCGTTGGCGGCAGCCTGGACCCGCCCACGAATAGCAGCATTTGAGGTACACACAGAACGCCGAGCCCGGCAATAGTTGTCTTGAGAAGAACGCTCCGGCTGCGGCACCAGATCCCTCGCTTGACCGCAGCAGGAAGAAGAAGCAAGGCGCAGACCCCATACTGGATAGCGAGCCAGCTCAGTCTCGGCTGTGCTGGAGACCACGCGGTCACCAACCATTCCGAGCCCCACAGAAGCGACAATCCGAGAAATGCAGCCAGTGGCAAGTAGCGCATAAAAAATAAGGGCCACGCATCAGCGCGGCCCTTAGCCATCGTTATCGGCGACCACCGCCGGCAGGTCCCCCGCGGCCACCGCGGCCACGGCGACGGCGGCGACGATTCGCATCTGCCGATCCGCCCCCGTTGCGTTCCGCACTTGCGGGCGCCGGCGCATCGTCGGCACGGTTGAAGTTAGGCTCGTTCTCCTCGTCGAACTCCGCCGGCTCCTCGAAGTCCTCGCCGCCCTCGATCATGATCGTGCTTGCGTTGGAGCTTGGCTGACGCTCGACGCGCTCTTGACGCGGCGCACGCGGTGCTTGTCCTTCGCCACCGCCCTCGGCGCCTGTCTCAGGCAATCCAAGCTTTTGCCGCTGCTCCTTCAGGAGCGCCTTGCGGGAGAGCTTGATTCGATTGCCCTCAATGCCCAGGACTTTAACCATGACCTGATCGCCTTCACGCAGTTCGTCCTTCACGTCCTTTACGCGATGCTCGGCGATCTCACTGATGTGCAACAGACCGTCGGTGCCTGGGAAGAGCTCCACAAATGCTCCGAACTCCGCCAGCCGGACGACCTTGCCCAGGTAGGTCTTCCCTACCTCGGGAACTGCAGTCAGATCGTTGATCATGGCGAGCGCCTTGCTCAGGCCCGTCTCGTCGCTCGATGCCACGTTCACGCGGCCGGTATCATCCACATCGATCTTGACGCCGGTTGCATCGATGATGCCGCGAATGACCTTGCCGCCCGGCCCGATCAGATCGCGAATCTTGTCCGTAGGAATCTGCAGAGTATGGATACGCGGCGCGAATTTAGAACGAGTTTCACGGGGAGTCGCAAGCTCTGCATCCATCTTGTCAAGCAGGAAAAGTCGTCCGTGCCGCGCCTGCTCCAGCGCCTCACGCATGATCTGGCCCGTGATGCCGCTGATCTTTATGTCCATCTGTAGAGCGGTGATGCCCTTGCGGGTTCCGGCGACCTTGAAATCCATATCGCCATAGTGATCTTCCGCGCCGGCAATGTCCGTCAGGATGGCGTACTGCTCGCCTTCCTTTACCAGACCCATCGCCACACCGGCGACCGCCCCCTTGAGGGAGACGCCTGCGTCCATCAGCGCGAGGCTGGCGCCACAAACACTGGCCATCGAAGAGGAACCGTTGGACTCCAGGATGTCCGAAACGATGCGGTAGGTATAAGGTGACTCTTCTGCAGCGGGCAGCACAGTCGAGATGGCACGCTCCGCCAGTGCGCCGTGGCCCACTTCGCGGCGACCTACGCCGGTCATACGTCCCGTTTCGCCAACAGAGAACGGCGGGAAATTGTAGTGCAGCATTAGCCGCTTCTTCTGCTCGCCTTCGTAGGTTTCCAGACGCTGCTGGTCATCCGTCGTGCCCAGCGTCACCGTGACGAGCGCCTGCGTTTCACCGCGGGTAAACAGCGCGGAGCCGTGCGTTCTGGGAAGCACGCTGGTCTCGATGGAGATCTGTCGAATTTCATCAAACGCACGGCGGTCCGGCCGGATGCGATCGCGGAGCACCTGCTCGCGGAAGATGCGCTCGCGCAGTGCTTCGTAATACTTCCCGAGCTTCTTTTTTGCCTCTGGATCGTCCGCCGGCAGTTGCTTCGCCAACTCGTCCTTGATCTGCTTGACCAGCGCATAGCTCTCGGTCTTCGGATGCTTCTTGGTGTCGAGCGCATCCTTCAGCCTCTCACCAACTTTTGCCTCGAGCTCCGCGGCATACGCCTGATCCACTTCGATCTGCGGAAACTTCGCGCTTCGTCTTTCCTGCCTTGGCAACCAGCTCTTCGATCGCAGCGCAGATCTTCTTGATCTCCGCATGGCCGAAATCGATGGCATCGACAACGATATCTTCGCTTACCTGTTTCGAGCCGCTCTCGACCATCACGATGCCGTCCTTCGTGCCAACGACCATGATGTTGAGATCGCTTTCGTGCCGCTCCGCATAGGTGGGATTGATGACAAACTGCTCGTTCACGCGGCCGACGCGCACTGCGCCAATCGGACCACCGAACGGAATATCGGATAGCGCCAGTGCGGCGCCCGCGCCATTGATCGCAATCACATCCGGATCATTTTCCTTGTCTGCCGAGAACACCAGCGCGATCACCTGGGTTTCGTTGCGGAAGTTATCCGGAAACAGTGGTCGGATAGGACGGTCAATCTGCCGCGAGGTCAGGATTTCCTTCTCGCTGGGCCGTCCTTCACGCTTGATAAAACCGCCGGGAATTCGCCCGCCGGCGTAGGTGTATTCGCGGTAGTCGACGGTCAAGGGAAAGAAGTCGATGCCCTCGCGCGGCTCCGGCGAAGCTACGGCACTGACCAGCACAACGCTGTCACCCTGCGACACCAGCGCGGCGCCGGGTGCCTGCTTGGCCATACGGCCGGTTTCAATATTCAGTCGCTTGCCGCCGGCAAGCTCAACGGAAACTTCCTGTTTCATGGAATCCTCGATTTCTGTGCGATGCGAAAGAGCGTGCAGCCTTCTCCAGAAAGGCACGCCTCGCCGGTGGGGAGCCGCCGGTGCAGGTTATGATTCGCGCGCGACCTCATCTCAGCCGTGGCGGCGAGTGGAAGGGTGCGGAATGCTTGCGTAGTTTCGAGCCGAAGATGCCATGGCCGGAACTGCACAACGCTATCGCTGGAGGCGTGCGCTAAAAAAGACAAGGTCGGTTCAGACTTACTTGCGAATGCCCAGCTTGCCGATGACGTCGCGGTAGCGAACCGAGTCATTCGTCTTCAGATAATTCAGAAAGGCGACGACGCTTGCTCACCAGCATCAACAAACCGCGGCGCGACGCATGATCTTTCTTGTGGGGTCTTGAAATGTTCTGTCAGCTCGCCGATTCGTTCGCTAAGAATCGCGATCTGTACTTCGGGACTCCCGGTATCTGACTCATGGCTGCGGAAACGGGAGATCACCTCTGTTTTCTTCTCTGTTGCCAGCACGCTTACCTCTCTCTGCTCTCTATCGAATCCACTCTCTAAGTGTCTTCCACAAGAGTAACATAGAGTGCCTTCCGGGCATCCTGTTAATGCACCGCAATTTCCGTTTTACCACCCTCGCGTCGGGTTGTTCTTGTCCAACAGGAAGGTGAGCAAGATCATGATGGCCGAGGCGGCTGCCAGCGCAAAGTACACATCCACATAGCCCTGCGCCGCTGTCTGGGCTCGGACCGCGTTGTAAATCTGCTCCGCGGCTCCCCCCGGCGCATTCGCTGGTCCCAGCCGTCCTGTCACCGCTCCGGTCAGCGACTGCAGCGTCTGTTGATACTGCGCACTCCCCGGACTCAAAGAATGAATCGTATTGGCCTGGTGAAACGCCGTGCTCTCGGTCACAAACGCGCCGGTAAGCGAGATCATGATCGACCCACCGATATTGCGGGCAAAGTTGATAAGCCCCGAAACCTGGTTATTGAGCTCACGCGGAAGACCGAAATATGCAGCGGTCGTGACCGAGATGAACACAAAGGGAATTGAAACAACCTGCACAATGCGCAGCCACGTGGCAAAACCAAAACTCATTCCCAGATTCAGGCGAATGCCCGAGTAGAAGAACGCGCAGGTATAGAGGATGAAGCCGAAGGCGATGATATTGCGCGCGGGAAAGCGCGAGACCGCCTGCCCGGCAATCGGGAACATGAAGAGCAAAACAACACCACCACCAGAGAGCGCCAAACCCGCAATCGTAGCCGTATAACCAAGCAATTGCTGAGTAAACTGCGGCTGAAGCACGGTCGACGCATTCAGGATGCCGCCCGTAATCAGCATCAAGAAGGAGCACACGGCAAAATTTCGGTATTTGTAAAGCCGCATCACCATGATCGGCTCCTTCGCACCCTTCATCTCCCACCACACGAGTGCGATGATCGAGATCGCGAATGTAATCGCATAGAACCGGATCCAGGGCGATCCAAACCAATCCCACTCCTCGCCCTTGTCCAGGAAGATTTCGAGCGCGCCCATGGAGATCACCAGCAATGCCACGCCGATATAGTCCAACCGCCACAGATTGGCCCGGTCAGGTTTGAGATATGGCGGATCGTCCACTAACCGCTGCACCAGCACGAGAGCGAGTATTCCAATCGGAATGTTGATGTAGAAGATCCAGTGCCAGCTGTAGTTGTCGGTGAGCCAGCCGCCAACCGTTGGACCAATCGACGGGGCCAACACGGCGACAATACCGTACAGCGAGAACGCTAGGCCGCGCTTGCTGGGCTCGAACGAGTCCGCCATGATGGCCTGCGCCATTGGTTGGAGTCCACCACCTCCAGCACCCTGGATTATGCGGAAGAACAGCAACAATCCAAGGGAGGGAGCAAGCCCGCATAAAAAAGAGGCTGCGGTAAAGATCACAATACAGAGTTGGAAAAAATTCTTGCGACCGATGACAGTGGAAGCCCAGCTACCCATGGGCAAGACGACTGCATTGGCTACGAGATATGTCGTTAAGACCCAGGTGCTCTCATCACGACTGGCTCCCAAACCGCCCGCAATATACGGCAGAGCCACGTTTGCAATCGAAGTATCCAGCACCTCCATGAAGGCCGCCATCGCAACAGTGACGGCAATCACCCACGGATTGACACGTGGCTTCCATGCCGTCATGGGAACTGTTGCTGCGGCTGCCGCCATCGACTACTCGTCTCCTGCCGGTAAGGCTACGCTTTGGCGCAAGAATTCGGCAGAAAAACGCGGCAAAGCCTGAATGCTTCGTTGAGTAGATGCAGAGCGGATGTTTTGCGACTCTTAAATGGGGGTTTGAGACACACATGAGAATGGCGCCACGCGCGAGGAAAGTCGCCAGCGCTTCATCTTTGCGTCTTCTGGTCCAGGTTCCCTGCCCACTGAAGGAATCGAAACAACTGCCACTTTTCCTGCCAGAGAAATCGAAAGAAGTCTCGTGACGTGATGGTCTCTGCTTTCCAACCGGAATACGTCTCGATACGCCAGCGAAGGTAGTCGCTGCGCCAGGGACGCAGACGATGTCCACGTGTCGCATTCCACAGGAACCGGACCGTGCTTGGCATTGCCGTGGACACCCCGCCTCATTATAGAGGCGCGATTTCAGGCTGAGGTGTACGGCATCGAAGCCAGTTTGCCGCTACATCCGATTGAAGAGCGTACCTTGCTGCTCGATGGCGACGATCACGGATTCCAGCGCGGTCTGCTGCGCTTGGTTGGTCGAGATCTTTGTCGCAAGAGTCGGCAGATCCGCCTGCAAGAGACTCGTCTGGTTTGCCACCAATTGTGTCTGTTCCTGCGAGGCGTATGTGGAAGCCGACTGCAGGCGATTGAGCGATCCGTCCAGCGATGCGCGTTGAAGGCTCACTTGAGACAGTGCATCTCCAAGTTTGGACGTTAATGCCGTGGCCGAAGCCGTGGCGCCAGTCGAGAAGCCGACAATCAGAGAGTTCAGCGTGCCGAGCAGATCGCCGCCCGCTGCCATGAATACCTGTTGTCCGGGTAAGTTCGTCGCAATGGATTGACCGCCGGGTGTGCTCACCTGGTTCACGACGGTGTCACCTGAATACGAGACCGTCGCCGGGCTCGTCGAATTGTCGAGCGAGAAGGGCGGCGCGCTGTTCTGGCTGCCGGAGAACAAATATTTCCCGGCATAGCTTGTATTTGCCAGACCAAGGATCTCGTCGCGTATGCTGCCGAGTTCCGCAGCGACGCTCGCTCGGTCACTCGCATTATTCGTGCCGTTATTGCCAGCCGTAGCTACGGAAATCGCTTTGTTGATCTGGTCCACAACGGAGCCCAACGTCGAGTCCACCACCTGCATCCTGGCGGTGGTGGTTGCGGCCGTCTGCGTAAAGGTGCTATCCGATTCTATCTGGGCCGCAAGTTGCACGTTCTGCGCCGCAGCCGTTGGGTCATCCCCAAGAGCAATCAGCCGCAGGCCGCTGGAAATCTGGCTCGTCAGACTCTGTTGTTGCGCTGAACTGCGTGAGAGCGCTACCGAAAGCTGCTGGAGATAGTTGGGATCAACGTTCATGAAGCTTCTCCGTTGGGCTTAGGCCGAGACGGCGGTTTCCGTGCCCAGATTGATCGCGCTGCTGAAGACCGAATTCAAAATCGTGAACACCTTGGAGGCCGCCTGATAAGACTGCTCATATGTCTGCAACAGAACCGCCTGATCGTTCATGTTTACCGACGACAATGCACTCTGCTGCGACTGAAGCTGACTGAGCGATGCGCTTTGCGATGCCTGCACCGTGGTCGCCTCGCTCACCTTCGCACCGATATTTCCCACAAGTGCGGCGTAGAAAGCAACAGGCGTTTGACCGCTTACACTTGCCGTTGACGCCAGCGCCGCTATCGCCGTCGCGTTTGAGCCATCTTGCGACCCTGCGCCGGAGGCACTCGCGGCGATGCCGGCCGGATCGGTAAGAAGAACGGAAATTGCCCCAGCGGCTCCGGTCACGGCACTCCCAAGCGCAAATATCGGCGAACCGCTGGCGCCGTTGGCATCCACTCCGCTCGCCTGTTGCGCATTGACCGCCGTACCGATATCCCAGGCCATTTGATCAATGGACTGGAGCGCATCTGGAATATCGAAATCGCGCGCCTCGAGCGCTCCTCCGATCTGTCCGCCGGCATTGGTGAGAGCCGCAGTTTGGTCCACCCCGCCGATGAGCAGATGCGTCACACCCCCGGAATGGCTGGTTTCGAGAGACGCGTTCTGGTCGCCCGCCACCAGCACAGAGCCGGAACTGGTGGTAATGGTGAGGCTGTTGTTTTCGTTCGTGATCTGATGAATACCAATGAGCTGCGATAATTGCTGCAAATCATACTGCCGCTGATCTTCAAGCGCACCAGCATCCCCCGTGGGACTGGTCGAGCTGATCTTCGCGTTCAGATTGGCAATGTCGGCCGTCAACGAATTTACCTGCGTTACCGAAGACGCGATCGTTGCGTCAAGGCCCGAGCGCTGCTGATCGAGGCTTCGTGAGACCTGATTGAATGTCGCGGCGAGTCCCTGTGCCGCCGTGAGAACTCCGGTTCGCAGACTCGGATTGGACGGATCGGCTGCAAGCGATGAAAAACTCTGCAGAAATGCAGTCACCTGTTGTCCGATATCGGCTACGCTACCCGAACTTCCTCCAGAAGCGGCAATGGCTCCAGAGAAGAGTGACTGCAGGTCATTGAGCGCAGCAAGCCTCGTTGCGGTAGCAGACTGATCCTGCACCTGCTGATCGATTCGCTGGTTGAGCACACGATCGCGCTGCGATGCGACTCCTTGAAGCCGCACACCCGCTGCCTGCGTCTGGTCCCCTATCGTGACGACATCTGCAGTTCCCCACTGGGGGGTTTCTGTCGTATAGCCAGGCGTGTTTGCGTTCGCGGTGTTGCCGGCGACCACAGAAATTGCCGCCTGGTT
>CAWILE010000004.1:0-108930 GCA_963836835.1 uncultured Acidobacteriaceae bacterium
GCGGCGGCGGTTGCCACCAGCGTAGAGAACAGCGCCAGGTCGGCGATCGGGTAGGCGAGGTTGGTTGCGACGGCAAGCGTCGAGCCTTCGCTTGAGGCGTCGACGATCGGACCGAGCGCCAGCGCCGCGGCCAGCGCGGCGACCGCGGAGCCGACGATCACGCCGTCCAGCCAGCGGGCGACAGGAAAGGAGCCGACTGCCGCCGCAGGAGCGCGATCAGCGCCGCGTAGGCGAGCGGATAGAAGGCGAGGTAGCCGCCGTCGGCGGGCGAGGGGATCGGCACCGAGGCCGCCCGGCGAGCACCGCCGCGTAATAGATTTCGCCGCCCGCGTAGAGCAGCAGTTGACGCCGAGCGGCGACTTCGGCAAGCCGCTCGCGGCGAACCAGTGCGGCCCGCAGCGACAGCGACGGCCCTCTGCAGAATCAGGGCGTTGTAGATCCAGGTGTTGAAGAGAGTGTCGGTGCCGGAACCGCCGAGCCCGATCACGGCGTGCATGGTGAAGGCGGCGAGCAGGCAAGAGCGCGGCCGCCGGCAAGGACGGTCCTTCGCTCGCGCTGGCTCAGTCCAGATACCACTCCCCAACAATCGGAACCGAGGGTGGAAACCTTGACCCGTGAGAGCGACTTCTCGCGCTCCAACGTCCAAACGCGCGGCCGCGGATTTTGGTCAGGTCCATATCGACCGTCAAAACCCCTGACGCGGAGCCCGCCAGGCCGTTAAAGCCGGTGATGCCAGTTGCGCAAGCCGCCATTAGGTCAGAGAAGAACGCTCTGACTGTGATCATCCCCGCCTACGACGAGGCGAGCTGGATCGCCGACACGATCTGCTCTTTGCAGCAACAACCGTGTCCCTGCGGAGATCGTCGTGGTCGATGACTGCTCCACCGACGAGACCGCCGCAATCGCTGACGGCCTCGGCGCGACCGTGCTTCGCCCGCCCGTAAACACCGGCTCGAAGGCTGGTGCCCAGATGTTCGCGCTGGACCGCGTCGAGACCGCGATGGTCATGGCACTCGATGCCGACACGACGCTGGCGCCGGATGCGATCGAGCTGCTACTGCCGGCATTCGATGACAGCGACGTGGTGGCGGCCTGCGGCACCGTGCTACCGCGTAGGGTCGAGAGCATCTGGGAGCGTGGCCGTTACGTCGAGTACATGCTGGCTTTTGGCTTCTTCAAGCGGGTCCAGGATCAGTACGGCAAGCCACTGATCTCTTCGGGCTGCTTCTCGATCTACCGGACCGATGAGTTGCGGACGCTGGGGTCGGTGGTCAACGCGGACGATGGCCGAGGATATGGACCTCACCTGGACGATCTACCGGGCCGGAGGAAAAGTGCGCTTCTGCCCGGCGGCGGTCTCCTATCCGATCGAGCCACACGATTACGCCTTCATGAGCAAGCAGCTGCGGCGCTGGTCTCACGGGTTCGCTGCAAAACGTTCGTTTGCACGGTCGCTCGCTGTTGGGACTCGGTTTCCTGCGCTCGACCATCGCGATCGCCTTCTGGGACGCTCTGATCGCCTCGCTTGCCTACCTCGTGCTGATCCCGGTATTGGCGCTCGCGGTCGATCCGTTGATCCTCCTCGCCTATCTGGTGGACGCCCCGGTGGTGATGGTCCCGGTGCTTTGGCAGGCGATCGAGCGAAGGGAAACAAGGCGTGCGTTGGCCTCGATGCCGAGCTTCTTCGTCCTCCGTGTCGTCAACGGCTTCTTCATGCTGCGCGCCCTCTGGGACGAGCTGGTCGTGGGCCGGCCCCTCGTCTACGAGAAGGGGCACTGAGATGTCGGCAGGAGCTTCCGGGACTCGGACTGGGGGGTCTGTTCTTCATCTTCTCGGCGCTGCTCGCGCCGCTGCCGGAGCTGTGGCGGCTCATACATGGCCGCAGCAGTGTCGCCGCCTGGCGGGCGATTGGTCGTCAGCTGGGGCAGGCGACGGCGATGATCACAGCCATCGATCTCAGCCTCCGCATCGTCTATCTGGCGATCTCCGTCGGTGGATTGGGGAAGGCACCCCCTGTTGCCACCGGCGTGGCGCTGCCGTTGGCGACCGTCGGGGTCACCACCGCCTTGATGATGGCGGTCCTTGGCGCGGCGAAACTCGCCGAGCTGACCCTGCGAGCGCGTAGCTCATAGCCCCTACGCGCAGGCTCTCTCGAGAGAGCCCTGCTGCCGATGCGGCCATCATGGACGCAGATACGGCTGAATGCAAGCCGCTGGTTCGAGCTCGCGCGAGTACACACCGGAGCCGCAGGATGTCGAGTTCATCGCTTCTCGTCGACGGACGACCGACGTGTCGCGGTCATCAGCAGCGGAGCGGAGCGACGCTCCGTCATCGTCGGTCAACGCCGGCCGCCCGAGATAGAAGCCCTGGGCATAGTCGACCCCGAGCTGCGCACCGTGCCAGGGTCTCGCCGTCCTCGATTCCCTCGGCGACCGTCTTCTGGCCGAGCCCGCGCGCGATCGAGATGATCGCCTGGACGAACTGCTGGTCGGCGGGGTTCTTTTCAGTCGTGAATGAACTCGATGTCGATCTTCAGATACTGAGCGGGGATGTGCTTGAGGTAGGTGAAGGAGCTGAAGCCGGTGCCAAAATCGTCGAGCGAGAGGCTGCAGCCGAGCTCGCGGATCCGCCGTGCGAAGTCCTGCGCGTCTCCCATGTCGGCGACCGCGGCGGTCTCGGTGATCTCGAAGTCGAAGCGGCCCGGGTCGGGCCCTTCCGCAACGGCTGTTCCAGGAACAAGTACCGCGGGTCGGTGAGCGAGCGCACCGATAGGTTGATCGCCACCCAGGCCTGCCCTTCACCAGCCCCAGCCTTGGTCAGCACATCAAGTCGATCTCGTTGATCAGCCCAAAGCGCTCCGCGGCGGGCAGAAATGAGGCAGGCGGGATCGTGTCGCCGTAGGCATCGAGCATCCTGACCAACAGCTCTTCGCGGTCCACCTCGCCGCTCTTCAGCTCGACGATCGGCTGCCAGTAGACGACCATCCGGCCCTCTCGAGGGCGCTGCGGATCCGCTCCACCCAGGTCAGGGCATGGCCGCTCTGGCCCGTGTAGAGGACGGGGTGCCGCCGCCCACCTCCTTGGCCTCATACAGCGCGAGTCGGCCGCGACGAGAAGCTCGTCCGGCGTCCTCTCACCGGCTTCGTCGAACGGCGCGATGCCGACGCTGGCGCCGACGTCGGCCCTGATCGGTCCTGATCGCCGCGATCAGCCCCTGGGCGACCGCGCGCCTCGGCCTCGGTCGCCTCGCGCAGCAGGACCACGAACTCATCGCCGCCGATCCGCGCCACCACGTCGGTCTCGCGGACCGTTGCGCTGAGGTGCCGGCGACGTCACGCAGAACTTTGTCGCCGACGGGTGCCCGTAGGAATCGTTGACGAACTTGAAGGTGTCGAGGTCCATCATCAGAGAGCTCCGGCCGGGAGTAGCGCTGGGCGTACTCGAGCTGGCCGAGACCTCCTCGTCGAACCGGCGGCGGTTGAACACGCCGGTAAGGCTGTCGTGGTCGGCCTGGTGGCGCAGCTGCTCCTTCATCTGGCGCTGGCGGGTGACGTCATCGAAGACGGTGACCATGCCGACGATCCGGCCGCCCTCGCGGATCGGGGCCGGTGTAGTCGACGGCGAGGCTGCTGCCGTCTTTACGCCAGAAGAGCTCGTCGGTGACCCGGTGGGTCGCCCCTTCGGCCAATGACTCTCCGCCGGGCACTCCGCGGGCGTAGGGCGTGCCGTTGGCGCGGGTGTGGTGGAACAGCTCGTGGGAGCGCCGGCCGAGCACCTCCTTCACCGAGTAGCCGAGCATCGCCAATGCCGCCGGGTTCGCAAAGGTGACCCGTCCCTCCAGGTCATTGCGGAAGATGCCCTCTCCGGCGGCACTGATGATCCCTTCGTTGTCTCGCGCCAACCGGTCATAGGCGACCGCCGCGATCAGGCGAAGCAGGATCAGGCAGGGGACTATTCCGGCGAGCATGACCACGATGGGGACGTGGTCGCCCATCATTCCGTGGATCAAGAGTCCGGAAGAGACGGAAAGGAAACCACGATCGCCGCGTAGAGAGCCCGACCGCGCAGCGCGCTCACGCTCTCCAGGGGGGTACCGAGGCTAGCGGCGATGCCCAGCAGGAGCAACCCGACGGGCCAGCTGGCATCCAACAGCGTTCCCGGAACGTAGGTCCCGTTGGAGATCTGCTGACGACGAAGATGTCGCCGAGCATGACGACGAGCAGGCCGGCCCCGAGCGCGAGGTATGCCTTGCACCCGCGTTCGGCCGGTAGCAGACGAGGGCCAACATCACCAGGATCGCGAAGTCCAGCACCGAGTAGGAGAGTTGGCACCGACGACCTCGGAGGCCAGACTGGCGTTGATCAGTCGGTTGAAGATCAGCTCGTAGCCGAGCGCGGCAATCGCCAGGGCGATGATCGTCGCGTCCAGGGAGATACCGAGCCGGTCCGAACGGCGCTGCCTGGGCAAGCAGAACGATGGCTGCGACAACGAGGGTAAAAGGCGAGCCAGGAGAGGTCCGCGGGGCTGGGGAACGTCGTCAGGGCCTTCAGAACGAAGAAGAAGAGCAGGAGCCGAGGAGTAGCTGAGAATACCGAGGCCAAGCGCAAGCCACGGTGCTCGCATGCCGGCGGGGCGGGTGACAGCGGCAAGTAGGGTGGCAACGGCGGCGGCGAAGGCGACGGTGGTGACCAACGCGTCCCTGACCATCACGTCGCTGGAGCCCGGTCCCAGCTCCACCAAAACGACCTCCACGACAAGCGAGACGAAGGCCAGTCCCAGGAGCGGCGGAATCGCGAAGCGAGCGAAGCGAAGCGACCGACTTGATCCCGTGTCCATGGAGGGCACATCGACAATGCGAGAGGAAAGCTCTATACCGCAGATCGGGGAGATTCCAGTTAACACGGACGCAAGTCGCTCGGTTCTGCCGTCCCCCCCTGCGAAAATCAAATCAGCGGAGGTACTGCGTTTAGCGCACCCCTAGCACCGTGGCTCCACGGCTCCCGTGTCTAGGGCGCCGTGCGTGACACGGCGATGTGTGGATCCGTACTCAATGCAGGCTCGGTGCGAAGGAGACCCCGACGATCGCTCCCTCTGGCGAGAGCAGCCGTGCGACGACCTGGCCCCACGGCTCCTCCCGAGGCGGGTGCAGCAGGTCGTGCCCGGCGGCGGCGAGCTCCTCGGCCGCAGCGTCGAGCGCGGTCCGGTCCGCGACCTCGAACTCGATCCGCGCAACGATGTCCCTTTGACTATCGTTGGCGTGAACCGGAAGGAGTTTACCTCCGCACAGGATGTGCAGAGGGCAACGGATCTGGTAGTCCCCCTGAGCATGCAGCCAATTGTTTCACCTATACCCGGCAACAAGGTACAGCCGCTCTTTGACCCGGATCTGTCGTGGGTAAACATCATGGCGCGCGCGAAGCCGGGTGTGAACGATCGAGCTGCACAAGCCGCGCTCGACACGCAACTGGCAGCAGCGGTGCGCGGAACCATTACGGTGAAGAAGGGCGAAGATGTACCACATCTGGATCTGCGTGATGGCAGCCGCGGGCTATTCGCGGAGCGCTCCCAATTCGGTAAGCCGCTTGCGGTGCTGATGACGATGGTGGGGTTGGTGTTGCTCCTCGCTTGCGCGAACATCGCGAATCTGATGCTGGTGCGCGGAGCCAAGCGCCAGCGTGAGATGAGCGTGCGGTTGGCACTAGGAGCGGGACGCACGCGCATTTTGCGCCAGATGCTGGTGGAGAGCCTTTTGCTTGCGATTGCCGGAGGCGCATTCGGGTTGCTGTTCGGGTATCTAGGGCGCAATGCGATTCCGCGCATGCTTGAAGACGCCTGGGGACGGTCGAGCGTGCAGGTTCACTTCGATTGGGGCGTGTTTGCGTTTACGGCGACGATCACGATTTCGACGGGAATACTTTTCGGATTGGCTCCCGCTCTTTCGGCTGCTCATGCCGACCTCGGACCCGGGCTGAAGGCTGCCGCGCTGGCAGTGACCCGACGGCGCAAGGGGCTGAGCAGCAGAGCGCTGGTGTCGTTCCAGATTGCGCTCTCGACATTGCTGGTAATAAGTGCGGGACTTTTTGTTCGCACGTTGATCGGGTTGAAAGCTGTCGACCTGGGCTTCCGCACAGATCATTTGCTCCTGCTGGAGATCAATCCTGAACCCAACCACTACCCACCGGGCAAAGATGTAGAACTGCATCGCAGGCTCGTGGGGCATTTGCCACCGTGCCGGGCGTAGAGTCCGTCGCGCCGGCAGCAATCGTGTACATCTCGAACAGCCGCTGGGGCCAAGATTTCGTAATTGAAGGCATAGACCAGCACACAACCAATCTGCACGCCGTCTATAACTCCGTTGGCAACAAGTTCTTCGAGACGCTTGGAATTCCGATCCTGGCCGGCCGCGGTTTCAAATCAAAGGACACCGCAACCTCACTGAAGGTTGGCGTAATCAACCAGAGCCTCGCGCGTAAGGCATTTCCCAATAGGAATCCGCTTGGGAAACGATTCGCCATGAATGGGTCTACAGACGGAACCGATAAGAAAGTTTGGATTGAGATTGTCGACGTCTGTGCGGACACGCGCTACTCAGACGTACGCAGCGCGCCACCGCCGCAAGCCATCGTACCGTTCGTACAGATGGCGTCGGCCGGCGGCATGGCTTACGAGATTCGCACACAGATGAAACCCGAGACGCTAGTGTCGACGCTGCGGCAGGTGGCCCAACGGATCGCGCCGGATCTGCCGTTGAGCAATGTGAGGACCCAGGATCAGCAGATCGATGCGGCCATGCAGCAGGAGCGGGTATTCGTGACCTTGACATCCGGTTTTGGCTTGCTTGCGCTCGCGCTGGCGTCGGTTGGAATCTACGGCGTCTTAGCGTATTCGGTGGCGCAGCGCACGAATGAGATCGGCGTGCGACTGGCGGTGGGGGCGCAGCCGTGGCAGGTGCGCGCGCTGGTTCTCAAGGAGAGCACATGGCTGGCGGGCGCCGGCATTGCCGTCGGGGCGGTTGCGGCGTTCGGACTCTGCCGGCTGGTGAGGTCGATGCTCTATGGCATACGACCGGATGATCCTGTAACGATGATCGGCGGCATTTTCATTTTGCTTTCGGTGGCACTGGCGGCGAGCTGGATTCCGGCGCGGCGCGCAGCGCGTCTTGACCCGATGGAGGCGCTGCGGCACGAGTGAGTTCCTCTCCGCTACGCTTGAGTGCAGGAACGGCAAGGGTATCAGGGATCACGCGGGGACAGGCGACGGCACGTTGATAGAAGCGCAGTTCAGCCATTGTGAAGGAGCGACTATGGCGCGGATGAAAGCGGTGCAGGTACCGAAGGCTGGAGCGGATTTTGAGATCGTTGAGCGGGATATTCCGGAACCTGGAAGAGGCGAGGTGAGGATTCGAGTGCAGGCATGCGGGGTCTGCCACAGCGACGTGTTTACGAAGATGGGCTCTTCCCCGGAATCTCCTATCCGCGCGTGCCCGGGCACGAGATCGCGGGCGTGATCGACGCGGTGGGAGAGGGCGTGACGACATGGAAGAAGGGCGAGCGTGTTGGCGTGGGCTGGCATGGCGGGCAGGACGGTACCTGCCTATCGTGCCGCCGCGGAGATTTTGTGAACTGCGCAAATGTGAAGGTCTGCGGCATCAGCTATGACGGCGGCTACCAGGAGTACATGGTGGCGCCGGTGGAAGCGGTGGCACACATGCCGGAATCGCTGGACCCGGCCGATGCCGCTCCGCTGATGTGCGCAGGGATCACCACGTTCAATGCGCTGCGGCACGCGGGGGCGCTGCCCAGTGATCTGGTCGCCATTCAGGGTGTGGGCGGACTTGGGCACCTGGGCATCCAGTTCGCTAAGAAGTTTGGCCACCGGGTGGCTGCGATCGGTCGCGGGACTGCAAATGCCGCCCTGGCAAAGAAGCTGGGCGCAGACATTTATATCGACAGCGCGGCGGGCGATCCGGCCGCGGAGTTGCAGAAACTGGGCGGAGCGAGTGCGATCCTGGCGACAGCGCCAAGCGGAAAAGCGATGTCGGCGTTGATTGGCGGATTGGGGCCGAATGGCACGCTGGTGGTCATTGGAGCGACAACTGATCCGATTGAAGTAACGTCGGTTGCGCTGATCCTGGGAAAGAGGCGCATCCATGGCTGGGCGGCGGGACTTCCTACGGACTCTGAGGACACACTGCGGTTTGCCGAGATGACCGGCGTACGTCCGATGATCGAGAAGTATCCGCTGGCGAAGGCGGCGGAGGCCTACGATCGGATGATGAGCGGGAAAGCGGAGTTCCGAGTTGTGCTGACGATGTAAAGAAAGAGCTGCGTCCGCATCTCGACGAGCATGACGCCGCAGATTTTTCGGAAAACAGCTAGTCTTTTGTTTGCATGGACTGGCAGGCGCTGTTTCTGACAATGCGGCTGGCCGCGGTGACAACCGCCATCCTGCTGCCGCTGGCGTTGGTGCTTTCCGAATGGCTGGCACGCTCGCACGGGTGGACGGCGCGGGTGGCGGAAGCGGCGGTGGGGCTGCCGCTGGTGCTTCCGCCTACAGTGCTGGGGTTTTATCTCCTGGTGCTTCTGGGGCCGGCGACCGCAGTGGGACGGCTGTTCGTGCGGGTGGTCGGGCATCCGCTGGCGTTTACGTTCTGGGGACTCGTGATCGGGTCGGTACTCTATAGCCTTCCATTTGCTGTGCAGCCGGTGCTTGCGGGTTTTCGTGCCGTGGATACCGCGCAACTAGAGAGTGCCGCGCTGTTGGGAGCGTCGCGGGGCCGCGTGCTGCGGCATGTCCTGCTGCCGGGGGCGCGGGGCTCTGTATTGGCGGCGGCAGTGCTGTCTTTTGCCCATACGGTGGGCGAGTTCGGTGTGGTGCTGATGCTGGGAGGCTCCATTCCGGGAGTGACGCGCACGCTTTCGATTGCCCTTTACGACCAGGTGATGGACGGCAATTATGGGCCGGCGAACCGGACGGCAGTGGCGCTGGTGGCGATCTCGCTGGTGGCGCTGATTGTTGTGTACAGCGTGGCGCGGGCTGGCGCGCGTGGCGAGGCTGCCCGTGCCTGAGGTGGAAAAGGCCGCGGCGAGTGCGCAGAGCAGCGTTGCGCAACAGGGCGCGACAGCGTGGCTGGAGTTTGCAGTGCACCACCAAAGCGATGACGCCGGCGGCCTGACGCTGGCGGCTGAAGCAGTGCTGCGCCGATCGCTTGCGTTGCTGGTTGGTCCTTCCGGCGCCGGCAAGTCGTCGCTGCTGCGCAGCATTGCAGGACTCCTGAAGCCGGACTGCGGACAGATTCGCGTCTTGGGCAGGACGGTGTGGGACAGCGCAGATGGCGTGTGGATACGGCCGCGCGACCGTCGCTGCGGGCTGGTGACGCAGCGGCCGGCGCTCTTCCCTGCTCTGACAGTAGCGGAGAATATCGCGTTCGGTCTGCATGATCTGCCGCGCGAGGAGCGCAAGAGGCGAGTGGAGGAGATGGCTGCACTCTTCCGGCTGAATGCATTGCTGGACCGGCGGCCGCCGCACCTATCCGGTGGCGAGCAACAGCGCGCGGCAGTGGCGCGCACACTGGCGCCGCGTCCCAGCGTGCTGCTGCTGGATGAGCCATTCGCCGGACTGAACCTGGAGCTGAAGGACACAAATCTTGACCGACCTGGAGCACTGGCTCAAGGTCAGCGCGACACCGGTGGTGTACGTGACGCATGACGTTGCGGAAGCCTGGCGCATGGGCTCCGGCCCGCGCGCCGAGGTGCTGCGCATTGAAGCCGGACGCATTGTGCGGCAGGGCGCGGCAGCTGAGGTGCTGGCCGAAGATCGTGGGCGGCTGCTCCTGTCGCTCGGCTGATCCGCATACGGCCGGCGCGGGACGACGCCGCATCTTTCAGACGTACATTCAGAACGTCGACGCGTCGTCTGGGAACACGACCGGATACAAGACAGCCGTCTGGAACCCAATTGCTCTTGCATCCCGTGATTCGGTGGTATGAAACGACTTTAGCGAAGCCGGTCGCTAACTCATTTAGAGGTGTGCGTCTAATGAGCGAGATAGCGGTGGACGTGGCAGGACAGGACGAGCCGCAGCAGGATATGCGAGAAGCATGTCTGGCTCGGGCCTTTGCTTCGCTGGAGGGGCTTTCGTGTGGCGACACCTTCGGCGAGTGCTTCCAGAAGTCACATCTCGATCCAACGCTGCGGGCGGGACGCATCCTGCCTTCCGCTCCATGGCGCTACACCGATGACACGATCATGGCGGTGTCCGTCTATGCGTGCCTGGAGCGGCACGGAAAGATCGAGCCAGAGTGGCTCGCAGAGAGCTTCGCGCGGCACTACGATCCGGAACGCGGATACGGGCACTCCATGAACGCGCTGCTGATGCGGATCGCCACGCTCGGCGCGGAAAACTGGTTTGAAGAGGCGCAGGAACTGTTCGACGGGGAGGGCTCGTTCGGCAACGGCGCAGCGATGCGGGTGGCGCCCGTCGGCGCGTATTTTGCGCACGACCTGCACCAGGTGGCGGAGAACGCGGCGCTCTCCGCGATTGCTACGCACTGCCATCCCGAAGCGATCTCGGGTGCGGTTGCGATTGCGGTGGCCACGGCTGTTGCCTGGCGACAGCGCGAAATGCCGGAAGGAAGAGCCATGCTGGAAGC
The DNA here is from genome assembly GCA_963836835.1 of uncultured Acidobacteriaceae bacterium. GTDB lineage: Bacteria > Acidobacteriota > Terriglobia > Terriglobales > Acidobacteriaceae > KBS-83. Next base: position 10,652 of record CAWILE010000004.1, read on the forward strand.
GGTCCGCAGTTGCACGCCGGAGGGCGCAGTGCGCGACGGAATCGATCGCGCGATAGATGTGCCGGCTAGCGCACCGGCCATTGAGGCCGCATTGACGATCGGCAATGGAGCCAAGGGGACCGCGCAGGACACGGTGCCGTTTGCGCTGTGGTGCGCGGCGCGTTCCCTGCACCGGTACGAAGAGGCGCTATGGGAGACGGTGAACGGCGCAGGCGATGTGGGTACAAACTGCGCCATCGTAGGCGGGATTGTGACGATGAGCGCTGGAGTCGAGGGGATTCCGCGGGAATGGCTGGCGCGGCGCGAGCCATTGGCACCGCTGCTGCATAAGGTTTTGAAGCAAGACTAGGCTACCCAGACGGGCTCGGGTTCGAGCGTAATACCGAAGAGTTCGCACACCCGCCGCTGGATGGTGTCACGCAAGGCGGTGACGTCGGCGGCGGTTGCGCCGCCTTGATTGGTGAGCGCAAGGGTGTGGCGAGTGGACACCCCTGCCGCACCCTGACGGTATCCTTTGACGAAGCCGGCGCGCTCCAGCAGCCACGCGGCGGGCAGCTTCACTTCTCCCTCGGCGGCGGGATAGTGCGGCACATCCGTTTCCGGGACATGAACGGCGGAGGCGACGCGCGCGAGCGCTGAAATTGCAATCACTGGATTCTTGAAGAAGCTTCCTGCACTGCGGCGCTCCGGATTATCCGGCGTGATGACCATTCCTTTGCCCAATCGAATACCGAGCACTGCAGAACGCACCTGGCCGAGCGTAGGTTCTGTGATGCCCTGTACCTGGAAGTAGCGCTGGAGATCGGCGTATCTGACGGTCGCAGGCGCGTTCTGCTCCAGCTCATAGGTGACACGGCTGACGATGAAGCGATCGCGATCAGCGCCTTGATTGAAGCGGCTGCGGCGATAGGCGAACCCGCAATCACTGTTGGCGAGTTCGTGCCAGCTCTGCTCGTTGCGATCGAAAACGCGTACGTTGCGAATGGTGCGGGAAACTTCCTGCCCGTAGGCGCCGACATTCTGGACTGGTGTTCCGCCGACGGTACCCGGGATGCCACTCAGGCATTCCACCCCGGCGAGGCCAGCATCGACGCTCGTGCGACGAAAGCATCCCAGTCCTCGCCCGCCGCTGCGGAGAGCAGAGTTCCGTGCCGCTCAATACCACGCAGCGCGATGCGCAGCACGAGACCGTTGAAGCCCGCATGGAGATCAGCACATTGCTGCCCCCACCCAGAACGAAGAAACGTAGTGAGCGCGCATGTGCAAATGCCACGGCCGCTTCGATGTCGGCTTCAGTTCTGGCATCTGCAAACCATGCGGCGGGGCCGCCGATCTCGAAGGTGGTGAATGCGGCGAGTGGAACGTTGCGCTGGAACTCCATCAGAGGCGAGGGTACACCAGCGGGAGAGTCGGCGATTTCACACTTTTGTGTACGAATCGTATGGAGCAAGTGAACGAGTCAGCCGGAGGAATGCTCGCTCATTCTGTCCGCAGTGCCCGGATGGGGTCGACGCGCGAAGCATTCCAGGCGGGCAACAGGCACGCAAGGGCGGCGACAACAAGCAGCGTGGCGGCTACGGCGAGGTAAACCGGAGCATTGAGCGGATGGGTATCCACGAGCAGCGATTCCATAAACTGTGTGACCGCTGCAGCCGCAATCAGGCCAAGCAGCAGACCGGCTAATGCCGGCTTGAGTCCGTCGACCAACACCAGACGGAGCACTTCCGCTCGCGATGCGCCAAGCGCGATGCGCACACCGATCTCGGTGGAGCGCTGGGTGACAAGGAACGAAAGCACTCCGAAGAGACCGACGGAGGCAAGGAACAGCGACAGGCCCGCGAAGACAGCGAGCAGCGTCGCCTCGAAGCTGGTCTCCATCGACGCACGTCCAACGATTTCATCCATAGTCATGATGTCGGCGACGGGGAGATTGCTGTCGATAGAGGCTATGACGCGCTTCACGGGTTCGGCCATGGAGGCGGGATCGCCTGCGGAACGCACGGCGAGATAGATGGAGTTTTCCTGGCCGGAAAAGAGTGGAAAGTAGAACTTTGGAGAATACACAGTTGCGGGCAGATCGCGGGTGTCCGCGGCGACGCCGATGATTTCGAAGGACGTCGCATCCGGGCTGTAGATGGAGGCGAGGATATGCTTGCCGATCGGATCTTCACCTTTGAAGTTCTGCCGGGCCAATGACTCGCTGATGATGACCTTGTCGGCACGATCCAGGCGCTCATCATTCGTGAAGCTGCGGCCGGCCACCAGCGGAATGTGCATGGCCTTGAAATAGCCGGGATCGACGAAGCGCGTGGTGGCATCGAGGACCTGGCCTTTGGGCAGCGGCGGATGTTCGCGGATGGTGAAGACGTCGTCGCGCCAGCGATCCTGTCCGGGCAGCCGGCTGGCGGCTGCTGCAGCGGTGACCCCGGGAGTCTGCCGCACCCGTTCGAGCAGCACCTGATAGAACGCGGCAAGCTGCGCAGGGGTTTTCATGTGGCGGGGTTGACTGAGTGACATGGTGAGCACGTCATGCGTAGCGCAGCCAAGATCGGAGTTGCGCATGGCACTATAGCTCTTCAACAGCAGTCCGGCAGAGATGAGGAGGACGACGGTCAGGCTGACTTCTGCGGTCAGAAGCGCACGGCGGGTGCGCGCGCGATTGCGCCCTGCGCTGGCGGAGCGGGAGGTCTCCTGCAGAGCGCTAACAAGGTTGCGATTGCGCGCGGAGAGCGCGGGAACGAGACCGGCGACCATGCCGCAGAGGAGAATGCAGCCGGCTGTGAAGAGCCCGGTGATCAAATCGATATGGATGGTGTCAGCGCGCGGCAGATCCGAACGGACATGGACAAGCCACTGCACGGCGCCATAAGCGAATGCCAGGCCGAGAGCTCCGCCTGCAAGTGACAGCAACAGGCTTTCCATGACCTGCGAACGAATGAGCACCACACGGCTACCGCCGAGCGCAGTGCGAATTGCGGTTTCCCGGCTGCGCGATGCAGAACGGGCCACGAGCAAGTTCGCGATGTTGAGGCAGGCTATGAGCAACAGGCACGCGGTGGCACCGAGTAGCGCATAGAGCCCGACCTTCACCTCGCGCACCTGGCCGTCGAGGATGGGGCGAAGATTCACAGCATCGTTCACCGGGCCATCGGGGTTCTGCTGACGAATCTGCCGCTGGATCGTGGAAAGTTCGGCAGCGGCATGTTCCGCGGTGACGCCGGGCCGCAGCTCGCCCAGCACATTGAAGTTGTGCGAAGCGAGGAGCTGCATCATCTCATGAGAGCGCTCGTGATAGACAGGCACCCAGACCTGCGTGCGCGCATCGGGATAGCGAAACCACTCCGGCAGCACCCCGAGGACGGTGTATGGCTTCTGATCGATCAGAATAGTTCGCCCGATGATGGACGGGTCGCCGCCGTAGCGACGCTTCCAGAGGCCCCAGCTCAGAAGCGTAGTGGCGTTCGCCTCAGGACGGTCGTCATCGCGCGAGAAGAGACGCCCGATTGCAGCGGGCGCGCCGAGCATGGGTAGTGTGTTCCACGAGGCCTGCTCAGCCTGCACCACCTCCGGCATTTCGCCGTTGCCGGCCAGGTTGTACGTGGTGGACTGCATGATGGCCATCTGTACGAAGCTGCGGGACTCCTGCTGCCAACGAGCGAAGCATCCGCCGGCGACGACGTTGTCCTGAAAATGTTGGCGGGTGTTGGCTTCGTAGATGCGGACCAGGCGATCGGGATGTGCCACTGGCAGAGGCTTGAGCAGGACCGCATTCACGACCGAAAACAATGCGACGTTTGCTCCGATGCCGAGCGCGAGAACGAGAATCGCGGTGAGTGCGAAAGAGGGCGCGCGCATGAGGCGTCGAAAACCGTGTCGAGTGTCGCGCGCGAGGGACTCGAGCCATTGCCAGCTCCAGGAGTCGCGCACCTGCTCGCGCATGACTGTGGGATTGCCGAAGAGACGCAGAGCAGCCTGGCGGGCCTCGACTTCGGTCATGCCGGCGCGGCGGTTCTCGGCAATCTGCTGCTCGAGATGAAAGCGGAGCTCTTCATCCAGTTCCGCGCCTGCCGCCTTGCGGCGGAAGAGCGTGAAGCTGATCATCCGGAGCCGATGGAGGAGGCGCATGGTGGTGTTCTCCGTTCTAGCTTTCCTGCACCACGAGGTTGATCGCTCCGGAGAGTCGGTTCCAGTTTTCAGTCTCGGCGGCAAGCTGCGCGCGTCCGGCGGCGGTGAGCGAATAAAACTTGGCGTTGCGGCCGGTTTCGGTTTCTGCCCACTTGGCGCGAATCCATCCCTGCTGCTCAAGCCGATGAAGCCCTGGATAGAGAGACCCCTGCTGCACCTGCAACACTTCGCCGGAGATCTGCTGGATACGTTTTGCGATGGCCCAGCCGTGCTTTGGCTCGAGCGAGATGGTCTTGAGGATCAGGAGGTCGAGGGTTCCCTGCACGAGGTCGCTTGGCTTTCCCATAGTGTGACTATCTACACTTTGGTTGTAGATAGTCAAGGGGTGACGGCTGGCAATTGGATCGGCCGCTCCCTACAATAGAAAAAGACGGCGTGCAGCTGCCGTCGAGAGATACGAAGGAGCAGGCATGTACCCAGAGATTATGGTGATCCCGATGCGCGAGGAGCTGACGCGCGCGGGAATTCAGGAGACGCGCACGGCAGCCGAGGTGGATGCAGCGCTGGCCAAGCCGGGAACGACGATGGTGGTGGTGAACTCCATCTGCGGCTGCGCGGCGGGCAAGATGCGCCCGGGCGTTCGGCTGGCGATGCAGAACGCCGTGAAGCCGGACCAGAGCATCACGGTGTTTGCAGGACAGGACCGGGAGGCGACGGAGCGGGCGCGCTCTTACTTTGAAGGCCAGCCGCCGACATCGCCGGCGATTGCCATTCTGCGCGACGGCAAGCTGGTGTACCTGATGCAGCGCTTCGTGATTGAGGGCGCGACAGCGCAGTTGATCGCGCAGGAACTGGCGCGCGCATTCAACGAGTACTGCGGAGCAGCGACCTCGGTTTAGACCCTGAATTGTTGACGAAGAGCCCGGCTAAGTGCCGGGCTCTTCTGTCTGGTCTTCGCGCGGCGCATCGGGATCGTATTGGGCGATGAAGCTGCCGGCCGCTATGCCCCGTGTGAGCGCGAGATGCCAGGCATCGCTGACTTCGGAGGTGCCATAGCCGGACGTGGGCCAGGTGTCGAGCAGCTTGCGCAGACGCGCTGTATCGACGATACGAGATGCAAGTGGAGAGCGCTCGATGCGGGCGAGCTCGGCATAGAGCTGCGGGCGCGCCGCAGCCACTGTGAGATACCAGTCGGCAGCCTGCAAGCCTCGCGTAGTGCGGCGGAGCGTGGACTCCGGCAGGCGGCCCTGCATGGCGCGGCGAATGAGTGAGCGGCTTTGTCCACCGACCAGGTACTGCTCGACAGGGATTCCGAAGCAGAACTCGAAGATGCGCTTGTCCTGCGTGGGATCGCGCTGCTCCACCTGCCAGCCGGCCGCGGCGACAGCGTTGTAGACGCCCGGATCGTAGTACTCGTAAAGGCTGCGACGGACAGATTGGGTGGTGGTTTCCACGCCATAAAATTCCTCGATCGCTTTTTCTCTGAGCCGATACGCGGATGCGAGCCTTGGATGCACGGCGCTGAAATCAAGATTGAAGTCGCGCAGACCCGGATGATAAAGGCGGCGCAGCCACTGCGGAACGAGCCAGCCTGTAGACCAGCCAGCCGCGCCGCGCCAGGAAGTGTGACCGCCTGCGCGCAATATGCTGACGACTTGAAAAAGTCGGAACCAGCGTCCTTTGCGGGCGAGATCGGACAGGCCGATGAGACCGCCAAAGCTGATGGTGGCATTCCCGCAGGTTCCCTGCAGCAAGATGCTCAGGCCGCGATCGCGCGCCCCGTCGAGGATGGCGTCGATCCAAAGGCGGTTTGTGGGATTGAATGTGGGCTGGCCACTGCGGCACGCATCCAGCTTCGCCGACGAGACGACATCGCGACCAGCAGCATTGACGCGAATATGCTGGATGTTCGGATAGCAGGCTGCCACCTCTGCGGCCATGGCTCCCTCGTCGCCGAACCGGCCGAAAAGGGCGGAGCCGTCATACGCAGGCATCGGCACCGAGGTAAACGACACAACGTTACGGCCCTGAGCTGCAAGGAGCCGCGCGGCTGTAGCTGTCACGGAAGAGCTGTCAAGACCGCCGCTGAGCTGCGCGGCTACGTCGCCGTCGCCCGCCAGTCGCGCACGGACCGCGCAGTCGAAACGCTCACGGAAGTCATCGATGTAATCGTGATCGTTGCGGTATCGAATCTCGGGGGCGTCGATGGGGTGCCAGTACCTGCGAATCTCAATGCCGGAGGCGGACACCTTCATCCAATGGCCGGGCGGCAGGACCTCGATCCCCTCGAAAAAGGTCTCAGTACCCGAGGCTGAGAGCGCGGCGAGAAAATGCGCCATATGCGGCAGGTTGAGGCGATGGCCAATGGAGGGCAGGACGCAGAGACCGGGGGGCGTGGACGCGAATGCGAACCCGTTTCCCGGACCTGAGGAGCAAGTGAAGTGCAGAGGGCGCTCTCCGGTGTGGTCGCGTGCAGCAAAGAGAGTCCGGAGTTGCGGATCCCAGCATACAAACGCGAAGCCGCCGATCAAACGATCGAGAAGGCCCAGTTGCCAGCGAGCCCAGGCATGCTCCAGCAGTTCATCATCGGAGACGTCGCGTGTGAGGTCGAGGTCGCGTACCAGGTCGTCGTGATTGTCGATTCGCAAATCCGCCACGAAGAAAACAGCCGAAGCGGCAGGAGGAGACGAGGCGGGCCGGGCATCCATTCCCGGATCCGGGCGGTAGTCGCTGGACCCCAGGACCACGTCGGAAGCCGGCTGCAGGATGTCTGCGCGATTTTGAGACATGGCGCGCAGCATCGACGTGCAGGAGTCAGGGCCGACGCTCTTGCCGAATGACCAGAAGCCGGCGATGGCGCGCATATGGCTGCGAAAAGAGCTGCTCATTCGCAATAACTGTATGGGCAGTACTACATCTGTCAGGAGCGACAGAGCAAAGGATGGGACTGATTACGACGTACAGGACAATTTTTCGGGCACGTTTCTCGCGAATACCCCCTCGAAAGACGGACAAAAGTTCCAAGGAAGGAGAAACGAAGCGGCAAGCTCAGCCGGATTTGTGCTTGTTGAGTCCATCATGGACGTGACTTGTGCCATGCTGGGCATCCGCCAGATCCAGAATGTCGAGCACGGGCTTCCTCCACTCCCGCTTCTGCGGGAGAGTCGGCGATGCCGGGTGTTGGGCATTCAAACTGGGGGCGATGGTCATCCATCCTCCAATGAAACACTGCTGCAAAGCCAAGGCTAGACGGCGGTTCTTTTTCTCTTACGATGCAGGGTCTCCCCGCAGTCGCTGTTTCGAAATGCTATCGCTGACCGATCCCTTTACTTATCTGACAAAATATCGCACGATTCGGGCCCGCGTTTCCACACCACTCCTTCGCCTATTGTCGGAGCAATGGGAAACGACGTCAATTCATATTGTATGAAACTCTGGTTCCGGTTATAACAGCGATCACGACCGACCGCTGCCGCAGATACTTGAAACAAAGATAGATGCGCAGTCGTGTCCGCTTGAATAACCTTCACCAGTATGGGCACAGCCTCCGACGCAGTGAAATGCACCTTCCGGGGGATAAGGGGAGCAATCCTGAACAATTACCGGATCGGTCCGCTTGTCTACGTAACCGAGTTGTTACTGCCGGAACTGCCAGCAGCCACACCGAATAGCGCGGTACCGCCGGTGTTTGTGCGGGTGGGGGAGACACCTTCCAAGCTCAGCGCGTCGTTGGCCATGGAGCGCAGTTTTGAAGCCAACGATACAGAGTTTCTGCTGCGGCTTGACGGAGTCGCAACGTATTACGTCCATGACGGGATTGAGGTGGTTATCGCTCCGGAGCAGGGCGCTCCAGAGCTGGATGTTCGCTCCTACCTGATGGGAAGCGTCTTCGCCGTGCTCTGTCATCAGAGGGGATTGCTGCCGCTGCATGCCAGCGCTGTTGCAACAAAGGACGGCGCTATTGCTTTCCTCGGTTCCTCAGGAGCCGGCAAGTCTTCTCTGGCGGCTTTTTTGGCACGGGTGGGGTACCGGGTTCTTGCCGATGACATCTGCGTGGTTGATCCAGGGGCGCCCAAAGACCGGCGCGTGCTGACCGTTGCTCCCTGGCTGAAACTGTGGAGCGCAACGCTCGATGCGATGGGGGAGCCGAGCGGCGGGCTCGCTCGCGTCTTTTCCGCCGACGAGAAGTACCGCTATACGCTCGATGAGCAGCAAACGGAAATCGGGCTGCGTGAGCTGATCCTGCTTGAGCGAGCGGAGCCGGGTGGAGAAGTCAGCTTTGAACGTCTGACTCCGGCACAGGCCATGCAGGCGATGCTGGATTTTACCTACCAGGGTTGGCTGGTACGCGCGATTCACAAGACGGAAGAGTACTTTTTGGGATGCGGAAAGGCCCTGGAAGGTGTGCGAGTGACGCGCATGCGCCGGCCGTGGGGTTTCGATGCGATGGAAACGAACCTGGCCGCGCTGGAGGCGCATCTGGCCAGTAGCAAGTAGCGCTTACAGTTCCGTGCTGCCGGCGGAGTGGATGGGCGCGAAGAGTGTTGCGCTCTCGCCGCCGAGCAGCATGCGGTGCTCTACTTCCAGCCACGTATGGGCGCGCATCTGGCGATCCGCAGACCGGCGCACGCCGTAGTGCATGATGCTGCCGATGCCGCGACGACGCAGCATGGCATGGGCGGCCAATGCCTGTGGAAAGCAGACAAAGGAGAGCGGACCGTAACGGGCGACAGTGAGCACGGCCCAGCGAATACGCTCGGGCACTTCGCGCATTTCCTGCGCGCGCGTTTTTCGGAGCGGCCGCTCCAGCCAACGGAAGATCCATCGAGCCGGCAGCAACGCCAGTGCGGAGCGTGCAGCGCAGAGCGTCGCAAGTGCTTCCGCGGCGAGCAACCGGTCCGAGACAGACAATGCGCGCCAGCGATTCCATCGGCTGCGGCCCGCGCCTGTCACTCTTGCGAGCGAACTTCGACGATGGAAGGCCAACCACTCCAGGGGACTAATAATCGCGTACAGCGGGAAGAGTACGTCGGGCAAATCGACGCGTTCCCAGGTGCGTGGACGAAAGAAAATGCGCCGGATGATATTCATCCGGTATGCGACGCCTCGGCGCAGGCCAAGCTCGTATCGCTTGAGAGCCCAGCTTCCCACGCCTGTGGGAGTGGGCTGGAACTGCTGCGCCAGATGCTGGCTTCGGGCGTAGTCGAGAATCCAGCGCACTTCCCGGCTTTCTGCCTGTAGCCGCAAAGAAGCCGTCAGCTCATCCACGTCGAGAAGATGAACTTCCTGCGCGAAGCGAAGGGCGGCAACCATCTCTGCCAGTACAAGCGCATGGCCGGCGCGATCAGCGATGACGCTTCGCTGATCCGGGGAGAAGTCCCGCCACATGCAGGCGACATCGACCAGCGACTTGAAGCGGAACCAGCCGTCGAGCGCTCCGTGTACACAGAGGTAAAGAAAGGTCCGATCGAGCGGCAGAACCGAGAAGGACATTTCGCCGAGGTGGATTTCGACACTCTGCTCTGCCCGGCCGGCGAGCGAATTGCCGGGCATGTGCGGGTTGCGAAAGAGCCGCCAGTGGAGATCGATTTCGAAGCCGTTGTGGTCTTCGGAATAGGTGTAGTCCTTGCCGTGCTTCTGCCATGAGCGGCGGCGGCGAGGCGTGAGGCGGGCTGCCGGCTCGCTGCGATGAAATCCTTCGGCCAGCAGGATGCCGTCTGCCGCTTCCTCAGCGCCCGGCGCGATCAGCAGGTCGATGTCGCCTACGTCGCGGAGCGCGGGATCCCCATAAATAGCCTGTGATAGCGGGACGCCCTTGAGCACGCGGACTGCAATTCCCGCCCGCTCCAGAACGTTGCACAGGCGATGCGTCTCGGTAAGATATCGAAATGTGCTGACTGCATTCCTCGAGGCATGGGTCTTCAGTGCGGCGAGCGTGGACTCCGGCACAGGCGAGGGAGCAGCGGAAAGCTTGCGGGATACCAGGGGGACGACGCGATGATGCCTGCACAGCGCAAGGAAGCAGCTCCAGTTGACGGCTGGTTCGCGCGGTTCAGCATTGGCTGTCGCATTCAGACAGTCGAGCATCAGACGCAGCTCCGGGGTCACGGCGCCAGAGGCGAAGACGGATTGGGGAGTGCGCGGCATCTACTGTGAAGTGTCAGTATCATATGCGAGGCGTGGACGAGAGAACGCCCGGGCCGGAGGACCAGCCATAGTATGTACCGCGAATCTCCGATTACATCTGAAAGCATTGTGTGCTGGAGCGAGACTCAGGTAGCCACCGAGGTGGACCGTGAAGTGGTGCTCATGAATGTCGGCCGGGGGCGTTGCTACGGACTGGGGGAGAGTGGAAGCGCGGTATGGCGACGCCTGAGATCGCCCATTCGCGTTGACGACCTCTGTGGCGAACTGATGCTGGAGTATGCAGCCGACCGGGATGAGCTGACGAAGGACGTGATTGCTTTGCTCGAGCAGTTGCAGGAAGAGGGCCTGCTAAAGGTGCGCGGAGGGCGATAGGCGCCGCTTACGAATCGGCCGGGGCCTCCAGTTGAGTTTCGTATCACGAAATCAGCCGTGGTCTTGAGAAGGTGCGGTCGCGGTGGGCGACGCCCGCCCTTCCGAATCGCGTGGGGGGCCGAGACTGCCCTCCTCCCCACCCTCAAATTGTGCCCAGAATTGCGAATTTTCGGCGCAGCTAGAGCTTCAGGGTGATCTTTCGAAGACTGACCAGCGGGTGGGACGGAACTCGATACGAAAACGTCGTTAGGCCAACCACCGGCAAGTGCAAAGAATCACAACCGAATAGATAGCTCAAAGAAAGCAGCAGTGTGTTTTTTGGAGGCATATGAAGCTGGATTTGAGCCGGGCCAGCAAGCTGAGCCGGCAGATGGCGCTCCTCCTTGCCAGTGCTACACGCACTGGCACCGTGCTGGTAGGCATTGCGATGCTTGCCAGTGCAGGCCACGCGCAGTACCGCGCTTCCTTACGCGGAACCGTTACCGATCCTTCCGGGGCCGTCGTCCCGAAAGCCACCGTTACGCTCACCGATACGGGGACCAACCAGGTGATGACGGCGACTTCCGACGCAAACGGCATTTACACCTTCAATGGTTTGGCACCGGACCACTTCAGTCTGAAGGCTGAAGCGCAGGGATTCCAAACCACCAACATCGTAGAGGTCGTACTCATCCCGGAGCAGCCGAATGCGCTGAACATCAAACTGCAGTTGGGCGGCACGACCCAGCAGGTTATCGTCTCCGGTTCGCAAGCGCCGCTGCTCGATACCGATACGGCAACCGTGAGTCAGACGATCAGCAGCAACCAGATTCAGCATCTGCCCTCGTACAACCGTGATGTCTTTCAACTTGCACAATTGGCGCCTGGCGTCTTTGGGGACGGCGCCCAGGGCGGCGGAGGAGGGACAAACAACAATCCCGGAAACCAGGGACCAGGAGGAAGCGGCAGCTCGGCTGCCGGAATCTTTCAGACGGAGAATGGCCCGCAGATACAAGCCCGGGGCGGTCAATATGAAACCAATGGGATCACGATTGACGGCATCAGCACGGTGAGCGCGGTATGGGGCGGCACCTCGATCATCACGCCGAGTGAAGACTCGGTGGCTAACGTCAAGGTCGTTTCCAACAGCTACGACGCTGAATCTGGACGTTTCAGCGGAGGACAGATTCAAGTCACTTCAAAGAGCGGCACCAACAATTTCCATGGGAGCTTATTCTTTAAAGCGTCGCGCCCTGGTCTGAATGCCTATCAAAGGTGGAACGGCACCGGATCGAACCACGCCGGCAGCGCGTCCGACCGAGGCGTGAATCGAGACGAATCCCGGTTCAATAATTACGGCGGTAGCGTCGGCGGTCCCATCTGGAAGAATAAGGTCTTCTTCTTCTTCAACTATGAGACGAGCCCTTTCTCTTCCAGCGCAACGTCACAGGGATGGTATGAGACACCACAGTTCCTGTCGTCGGCCGCTTCGTCAGGCAGCATCGCCTCCAAATACACCACCTACAAAGGGGAAGGCGTTGCTACCAACGGTTTGATTCAGAGGACCTGCGGAGATATCGGGCTGGTGGAAGGCGTGCAGTGCAGAACGACGCCTCAAGGCCTTGATGTCGGTTCGCCCTTGAAGATTGGCCTGGGCAAGCAAGACCCGACATATGGAGGCTCAGCGAGTGCGCCTGGAATCGGCAGCGGGCTGGATGGAATTCCCGACCTTGCATTCTTCAATACGGTAAATCCAACTACAGTTTCTCAGTCGCAATATAACGGCCGACTCGACGCTGATGCCAGTTCTAAGGACCACATCAGCTTCGCGATTTACTGGGTGCCCTCCACGACGACGAACTACAACGGCCCCGTCAGGTCTGCCAATTTCTGGCACCACGAGCAGGTCAACGATGCGTTCTCGGTGATCTGGAATCACACTTTTTCTCCCACGCTGCTGAACCAGGCCCGAGCCAATGCTGCCGGCTGGCGGTGGAATGAAGTTGTTACGAATCCGCAGGCGCCATTCGGACTGCCTCAGGACAACATCGGAAACGTGAACGACTCGTCTTGCGGCGGATCGGCGTGCGCGTTTGGTACGGCGTCCTTCCAATATCTCGGCGCGCCTGGGCCCAGCAACCTGAATCAGTGGACCTACGATTACAACGACGTACTGACCAAGATTGCGGGACGGCACAGTATCAAGGTCGGCGGAGATCTGACCCGGCTCTATTACCTGAACAATCCCGTGTATGCAGCGCGGCCATCGTTCACATTCCGCAATCTCTGGGATTTTGCGAACGACGCGCCTTACAGCGAAACTGGCCAGTTTGATGCAGCAACCGGTATTCCGTTCGCCAACCGGCAGGACGACCGGGTGAATATCTGGGGCGTCTTTGTGCAGGACGACTACAAGTTGCGCCCGAATCTGACCATCAACGCCGGTCTGCGCTGGTCATATTTCGACGCATTCTATTCCAAGCAGGACAACCTGGGCGTGGTGCGCGGACTAAACAACCTGGCGCTCCTCAACGTTCGCGTCGGCGGGCATCTCTACTCTCCGCAGAAGACGGACTTTGGTCCGCAGCTGGGGTTCGCTTGGCAGCCCATCCAGGCAAACGGCAAGCTCGTGCTTCGCGGCGGCTTCGGCATCAACTACAACCAGAACGAGATCGCGATTACAGCGAATGGAAACGGGAACCCGCCGAATGCAGTGCAGGCAAACTTCTGTTGCTCCACTCCGACGACAAATGTGCCCGGCATTCTTTATCAGACGGCGACGAGTATCAATTCCATCTTCGGCTATACCCCGAATCCCGCAACCATTACACGCTTTGGGCCGAATAACTTGCCCACCAACGGCGTACCTATCACGGTGACGGGTTTCGAACCCAATCCAAACACAATTTCTAACTACCATTATTCGCTGGACACGGAGTATCAGTTACCCTACGACCTGGTTGCCACCATCGGCTATCAGGGCAGCCAGTCGCGGCATCTTTATGTGCAGTCCAACTACAACGTCATTGCTGCGTATCACGGAATGGCGCTTAGCCCCTTTGCGAATAACATCGACTATTACGCGAATACTGGATCAGGCAACTACAACGCCCTGATCACGACCCTTCGGCATAACTTTTCACATACTTTCCAGGTTGAAGCTCAATATGCCTGGACCAAGGCGATGGATGAGAACTCGGGCCCGTATTCCGAGGACCCATATCCCTTCAATTCCCATGCGGCTTATGGCCGGTCCGACTACAACGTTGCCAATGCCTTTAAGGTGTTTGGCCTATGGCAGCCCATCCTCTTCAGAGGATCCCACGGCTGGCTGGAAAAGGTCGCGGGTGGATGGACTGTCAGCGGTATCTTCAACGTTCACAGCGGATTTCCCTTCAATCCCGTCTACCAGGCGACAACCTCGGGTGGTGTGTACTACAACGGGAGTGGCTACGGTCAACTTCGTCCGTCCACTACAGTCGCTGGATTTGGGAAGAAGACAAACAATAAGACCTTCGAACAGCCTATCAATCCCAATTATGGTGCCGATGCGACAAAATACTTCATTGGCCCCCGGTTTAGCGACGGTCCGTCATTCCCTGCGGTCAGCCCGCTTCCGGAACCGGGTATCCAACGAAATAGCTTGAATGGCCCTGGCTACCAGGATCTTGACGGCAGTCTGACCAAAGCGTTCGGTTTGCCCAGGATGCCGGTTCTGGGTGAAAGCGCACGGGTGGAGTTCCGCGCCGATGCGTACAACCTGTTCAACAAGACAAACCTTGACGTATCGAGCATTAACACGACGATCGGATCTGTTTCTCCTGACGGGACGGTGAGCCCGAACTCCAGCTTCGGTGTAGCCGGCAAAGCACTCGGCAGCAGAACGGTGCAACTACAAGCGCGGTTCAGCTTCTGACCTAGCTTGATTCGGCGGGGAGGCGCGATGCATTCCGCGCCGGCAGGTTTGCCCTCAATATCAATTCTTGGCCTGTCATTGGTGGCAGGCCTTTCTCTTTTATTCGGTTACGATTTGCATCCTATCTCGATGAAAGGACTTTTCTCCGATGAAGCGAGTTACCGCAATTTGCTCTTCCCTGTTCTGCCTGCTGCTGATTGCCGCCGGCTGCAATAACAAGACGGAATCGAACTCCAGTTACAAAGCAGCCATCAACGACTACTACAAGGCGCATCCAGCTTGCCTGTGGCCTGAGGCGAAGAAGTTCCCAGTACAGGAAGCTACTTCCGACGATGCAAAAACCCAGGGTTACGACGCTCTGACCGATGCCGGCCTGCTGAGCCGCACCACCGGCGAGAAAAAAGTAATGATCGTCGCGTCCAAGCAGGTGAATAACTACGACGTATCGGACAAAGGCCGCGGGGCATGGACCGCCGATCCAACGCAGCCGGGATATGGAAACTTCTGCTATGGGCATCGTGACGTGACTTCGATCGACAACGTGACCAACGGCACAGACAGCACCGGCAACAAGACCGCGCAGGTGAGCTATCACTACCAGATGGGCGATGCTGCCACCTGGGCTAACGGACAGGAAATGAAGACTGCATTTCCCGGCGTTGCGACAGCACTCGCTGGACCGCAAGCGGATACGGCTGTTCTGACGCAGACAGGAGACCACTGGCAATTGACCAAGCAGTGACGCTCGACTATAGATCGGCTTGCCTGGCGCTGCTCTGGATGCGGGCGAGGCGGTTTTCGATGAACTCGATGACCGCATCGCTCATGTACTCGGGCGCAGCAATCGGAAAGCGCGGTGTGCCTTCGGCGAGCAGCGGCGAAACGCCGCGCCATTGCGGAACAAGCCCCTCGGAGTCTGTGCGAATCAATAGCGCATCTGCACGGTCGAGAAAGAGGCGTGCCGAGTCCTTGAAGTCTGCCGTTGCGTGATCGAGCACACTCAGGTAAAGGTCCGGCCGGAGAAAACCGAGGATGCTGTTGGATTCGATGATGGCGTTTTCCGCCGAGGCAAGCTCCTTGCGCAGGCGCGGCATAATGGCGGCAAGGTTCCCGATGCGCGTACGCACCCAGAATGAGCGCACAGAACCGGCGGCGAGATAGCGGGCGGAGTCCGTCGTATGCGCGGAGCCGCGCTCCTCGCTGATCGCGACGGTGTGCTCGTCTGTCTGACAGTCACAGGGCTCGCCGTTCGCTGTACAGAATCCATGCCCGAACTGGGTGATCTTGAAGGCGGTCCAATGGAGATATGGCAGGCGCCGAATGATGGCGCACACCGCTGATGTCTTTCCTACGCTTCGCGAATGGCCGCCAACCACAACGATCGCCATAAGATTGAGACGCTGCCGGGTCTACTTCTGCCGCCGCACGAGGCGTGACAGAGTGGCCAGTTCCTTGAGGTAGTCCTTGATCGGGCGCGCCGGGGTGCCCCAGAAGACGATACCCGGCCCGTGGATGCGCTTACGGGACGGTATGCCCGCTTGGGCTCCGAGAATCGCTCCAGGACCGATCTCGACGTGATCCGCAATGCCTACCTGGCCCCCGACGATCGCATTGTTGCCGATGGTACTGCTGCCGGAAACGCCGGTCTGCGCGGCGATGACGACATTGCGGCCGATGGAGACGTTGTGGCCTACGTGCACCAGGTTATCCAGCTTTGTACCGCGTGCAATGCGTGTCTCCTCGAGTGCACCTCGATCGATCGTAGTGTTTGCGCCGATTTCGACGTCGTCTTCAATGACAAGGCGGCCCTGCTGTGGGAACTGCGTGTACTCTCCGCTGGCGTTGTCGCGGACATAGCCGAAGCCATCTGCTCCCAGCACCGCGCCAGCATGCACGATGACGCGGTTGCCGAGCTCCGTTTCGGGGTATAGCACGACGCGTGGATATAGACGGCAATCTCTGCCGATGCGAGAGCCGGAGCCTATGATGGCGCCGCTTTCAATCATCGTGTCGTTGCCGATAACGACATCGCTTTCGATCACGGCCCACGGTCCGATCCAGATGCCTTTTCCGAGGGTGGCAGTGGCGGCAATGGAAGCAGTGGGATCGATCCCCTCCCTATGGCTGGACGCGCATAACACTTTGGCCGCGCGCGCGAATGCCAGTCTGGGTTCAGCCACCAACAGTAGCGGCTTTTGAATTGCCTGCGCCAGCTGTTCAGCCAGTTTCGCGCTGGTGATGACCGCTCCGGCACGGCTGGCCGTCGATTCCAACAACGAAGCATTATTCTCTGCGAATACGAGATGACGGCCATCGGCCCGCGACGGCGAAGAGACGCCCTGAACTTCCATTGAAGGGTCGTGACTGCGAAGCTCCGCGCCGATCCGGTCTGCCAGTTCCTTGAGTTGCATGCAAGTCAACTATAGAGCGGCGGTTCGCCTGCAGGCCGGGTCTTCCAGCGCCGGTGCACCCAAAGCCATTGATCCGGGAAACGCCGTATCCAGCTTTCGATGGCCGTCGTGCAAATCTGTGTGTTGCTCACGATGTCCTGTTCTTCACTCCCGGTTCGCACAAAGCGAAGCGATTCGCCAAATTCGAGCACATACTTCTTTTCGTCTTCACGCCAGGTAAGAAAGCCGGGCAGGATGGCCGCGTCAGTTCGCATGGCGAGGCGGGCGAGTCCGGAAGCAGTGCATGCCGGCACACCGAAGAAGTTGACGAATACACCCTGCGGCGGCGTCATGTTGGTGTCCATCAGGATACCGACGGTTTCGCCACGGCGCATGGCTCCCAGCAGGCCACGCGCGAAATCATCTTTGTGCAGCACGGTATTGCCGTGCAGGCAGCGAATACTGTTGACGAGCCGGTCGACTCGCGGATTGTCGAGGCGCCGGATCACCATGCTCATGGGATAACCCATCAGCGAGTGATAGAAGCTGGAGAGTTCCCACAAGCCGAGGTGTCCAGTGACGACGAGGACACCGCGGCCGGCATCGCGCGCGGCAAGGTAGTGTTCGAGTCCCTCATATCGCAGGAAGGGGCGAGTGCCCTCACGCTTGTAACGTGGCATGAGGCAGAACTCAGCAAGATGGAAGCCCATATTGCGATAGAGCCGGCGTACGATTGTTTTGCGCCACGCAGGATTGCTGGCCGGATATGCGATCTGCAGATTGCGATCGCCCGTACGGCGGAGCCGACCGGTAAACGCATAGGCGAGCGCCCCAAGAGCGGCGCCTACATTGCGCGACCAGCGTCGCGGCAGCGCCCCCAGGCCGCGCACCAGCAGCCACACGATGATGAACTCGAGCCTCTGACGCACTAGATCGTTTTCACAACTACTCTATTTTCCATCAGATCGTGAGGAGTAGCTTTTCTTAACGGAAAAGCCGCGTCAAGTGGAAATGCGAACCTGACCTTCTTTGTGAAAACGATCCAGAGGAAATATATCCCGATTTTCGGGAGGTGATGGATCGCGCATAAAACGAGGCCCGCTGCGGGGAGCGGGCCTCTGTAGATGAGTTGCGCCTAATCCTGAACCGAGTGGAAATACTTAGCGACCGTGCGCACGAACGGCTTGGCTGAAGGAGGCACGGCGACATTGCCCTTCAGAATGGATTCGAAGGAGTTGTTGGCTCCGTTGTAGAAGGTGGTAGTGTCTTCGACGTTCTGCGAGACCTCATCGCCGCTGAGGTCGACGCCTGCAAACAGCCCCTTTGCGCGGGAGTAGGTCAGGAGTTCAGCGTTCAGCTTCCAGTCAGTGCCCGCCTGCGCATTGCGGCCAACGGGGCCGGCAGCGGCTGAAGCATCGCCGCCCAGCTTGACCTTGTTTTTCAGCAGAGCCTGAAAGCCCTTGTCGTTCACCGCGACCAGCACCAGATCCGTTGCCTGCCCGCCGATTTGGAAACCAAAGCTGCCACCGGCAATGCGGAAAAAGACCGGAGCGCTCCAACCATGGTCTGTACGGCACGTAACCACTCCCTGGCCGTACTGGCCGCCGACCACGAAGGCTGCCTTTTTCATGCTTGGTACAACGCCGATGCAGGTGGCTTTTTCGGTGATTTGGTTGGGAATCGCCTTATCAGGCGTCGCCATGATTTCGTTGATGATGTGGGCTGCGGCGTCGAGCCGCCCGTCAAGGTCCGTTTTACTGGAAGCTGCAGAGGCGGTGACGTTTGATCCCACGAATCCAAGCCCTACAACAACGAGGGCAGCAAAAAACTTATTCATTATTTTCTCCAGAAAATTTCAAGCGGCGTTTGAAAATAAAGAGCGGTGCTTCGAACTGCACTGTTTAAACCACAGTGGGTCGTTGTGGTGAGATGCAAAAGGTGTGTTGACCAGCAGAGTGCGGGGAACTGGTCGGAGGCTGATAAGCAAAAAATTAGGGTGCAAATCGCGAGAAGACCCGCATTTTGCACCCGTTTCCCCAGATCTGCGTATTTCTAGTAACCATATGACGCGCCCTGAAGTCACCATGTCAAACTTTTGAATGTAAAAGTATGGTTACCTTCGTTGTACGTTATAGCTTGGGAAGGACGATGCCTTGCTGGTTCTGGTACTTTCCCTTGCGATCGGCGTAGCTGATTTCGCAGACCTCGATCGGACTGGAAGAAGAGGATCTGGCAGAGGCCTTCGTTGGCGTAGATGCGCGCGGGCAGGGGCGTGGTGTTGGAGATTTCGAGCGTGACAAAGCCTTCCCACTCCGGCTCGAACGGGGTGACATTGACGATGATGCCGCAGCGCGCGTAGGTGGATTTGCCGACGCAGATGGTGAGCACGTCGCGCGGGAATCTTGAAGTACTCGACCGAACGCGCGAGCGCGAAGGAGTTGGGCGGAACGATGACGCTGGGCGCCTGCACGCTGACGAAGGAGCGCTCGTCGAAGGCCTTGGGGTCGATGATGGCGGAGTTGACGTTGGTGAAGATCTTGAACTCGTCGGAGACGCGGAGGTCGTAGCCGTAGGAGGAGAGTCCGTAGGAGATGACGCCTTCGCGGACCTGTTTCTCCTGAAAGGGGCGATCATCTTGTGTTCGATTGCCTGCTGGCGGATCCAGCGGTCGCTCTTGATGGCCATCCTGCTCCTTGCCCAACCGGGTGCCTATGACCTAAATTGCAGATCAGTCGAGGTTTGAATCTGCATCTTAATAGTGCACTATCAAAGATGACAACGCTCGGAACCCCGCTTCGCGGCGGCCGGGCGCTAATTCCGAAGCAGTGCTCTGGAGAATGCCTTGATCAAGCAAGACATTGTGCACCGGGTGATCGAACGGACCGGACTTCCTCGCAACAAAGCCGAGGCAGCGGTCGACACCATTTTTGAGAGCCTGAAACGGGCCCTGACCGCCGGAGAGCGCATTGAACTGCGGGGCTTTGGCGTGTTCAACGTGCGTCCGCGCAAGACCGGCATCGGCCGCAATCCACGGACTGGCGCAGAGGTGACAATCACGCCGGGCAAGGCGGTGCGATTTAAGCCCGGCAAAGAACTCCACCTCATCGACTGAGTGCTGGCCGCACGAGCGGAAGCGCCTGTGGCGCGATCTGTCCGGTTCGCTCCCTCTGGTCGCCCACGTCAAGATCTGTGGGTAAGCAAGGAACTGCGGTTTCTTCCACTTCGGACCAGAATGCCGGATGACTACCGAAATCACATCAGGCTGATTGCGTCCATGTCGAAGGCGATGGCCGCCCGCGGAATACCGGCCTTCTCCGCATAGTCCCGCGCTCCTCGCAACGCGCGAGAGAGCGCATCGCGCCGCTCGGCTTTGAGCAGAAGATGAAAGCGATAGATGCGTTTGATCCGGACGATAGGCGCGGCTGCGGGACCTAGCACGCGAAGCCTGGCAGTTCCGCAGACTGAAACCATTTACCCAGGCTGTTGCCCATCCTGCAGCCTCTTCCATACGCTGGCTATGGATGATAATATTCGCCATCACACCATAGGGCGGATAGTGCATCCATTTGCGGTATTGCATCTCCTTTGCCACGAAGCCTCTGAAGTCATGCGCCTCCGCGCATTGGATGGCATAGTGTTCCGGGTAATAGCTCTGGACCAGGACGTTGCCGGGCAGATCGCCGCGTCCCGCGCGGCCGGAAACCTGCGTGAGCAACTGAAAGACACGTTCCGCGGCGCGGAAATCGGGCAGACCGAGAGCATGGTCTGCGCCCACAACACCGACGAAGGTAACGCCATGGATATCGTGGCCCTTGGCGATCATCTGCGTGCCCACCAGCAGATTGATTTCGCCAGAGTGCAGGCGCTGAGCAGATGTTCCATATCGAAGCGGTTGCGGACGGTGTCGCGGTCCATGCGCCCGATCCGCGCGTGCGGAAATAGCTCCTGCAGGCGCTCTTCGCCCTGCTGCGAACCGGCACCCAGGTAAAAGAGATGTTCGCTTTCACATTTGGGCACAGCTTTGGGCACAGTCGTGACGTATCCGCAATAGTGGCATTCAGCCGCTGGCCCGACGTGCGCTTGCAATGTCTCTCCGAGGAGATGGGCTTGTGATGGGTGAGAGCGATGGCGCAGTTCTCGCATTGCAGCTTTTCGCCGCAGGCCCGGCACAGCACCGCAAAGGAATAGCCGCGGCGGTTGAGCAGGATAATGGCCTGCTCTCCGCGATCGATGGCGTTGCTTCGGTTTCGCGCGATCAGACGGCGCGGGAAAAGATGCTCTCTTTTCCGGTTTCCTGAAACTCGTGCCGCATATCGACCAGGTCCACCACCGGCAGTGGCCGCTGATTGACCCGCTCCTTCATCTCGATCAAGGCGTATTTGCCCGTCTCCGCATTGCGCCAGGACTCGAGCGACGGAGTGGCTGAGCCAAGAACGACGGTGCGCTCCGCTGATCTTGGCGCGCATCACAGCGACATCGCGGGCGTGGTAGCGCGGATTCTCCTCCTGCTTGTAAGACCGGTCGTGCTCTTCGTCGACGATGATGAGGCCCAGATTCATCGCGGGCGCGAAGATGGCGGAGCGGGTACCGACGACGATCCGCGCTTCGCCCCGCGGATGCGATACCACTGCTCGGCGCGCTCTCCGGCGTGAGCGCGGAGTGCAGCAGCGCGACTTTGTCGCCAAAGGCGTGGTGGAGTTGCGCCGCCATCGCGGGGGTGAGGCCGATTTCCGGAACCAGCAGAATCGCGGAGCGATCGAAGCCGTGCGCGTTGCATCGCGGCCATATACACGGCGGTCTTGCCGGAGCCGGTGACTCCATGGAGCAGATTCGCGCGGAAGCCGCCGCTCTCGACCTGCTGCGCGATGGCTAGGAACGCCATTTGCTGTGCGAGTTCAGCTCGAAGGACTGCGCCTTCAGTCCGCTGAGGTGAAACGCAGCCGGCCGTTCCTCAATGCGAACGAGCTCGCGCCGGACAAGTGTGCCGAGTGTGCCGGAGGGTACCGGTAGCCCGCGCAACACTGCAACCGGCAGCGTTCCGTCGCCGCCGGCCAGCGCGGCCAGAACGGCCTGTTGATTTTCATTCAGCTTCGGCAGACGCTCCACATCGACAAGCACTGCATGACGCTCCAGGCGGCGCGCATCGCGCGGCGCAGCGACGGCCTCGCGTGCAATCCATTTTTTGCGCACCATGCCTTCGATCAGTTCGCGGCTTGCGCCGGTGGCGCGCATCAGCATGGCGCGGCGGGTGGGCTCGCCACTTAGCAGTTGGTTGAGCACGGCGTATTCAGCTGACTGCTCCTCGGGAGTGCGGCGCGTACGGCGTGTGCTTCCCTGTTCCGCTCCTTCCTGCAGCGCCCGGATGCCGGCGTCGCTGATGCGGTAGACGACGTGCTTGCGCACCTCGGCAACCAGCGGCAGCATGGTGCGCAGAACTTCGCCGAGCGGCGCGAGATAGTACTGGCTGATCCAGTGGGCCAGGTCGAGCAACTGCGGCGAGATGATTGCTTCCTCGTCAAGAATGCGCTCGATGCTTTTGGCGTCGACTGGCGGCGGCTCATCATGAAGACGGGTCACGACGCCGATGAGTTTTTCGTTGCGAAACGGTACGATGACGCGCCCGCCGATCGGCGGCGGCTGCGACGCATCAACACGATAGGTAAAGTTCGCATCGAGCGGTACGGGCACAGCGACATCGCAGAATGCTGGCATCGTGAAGATGGGTGTCCTGGGCCGAGGGTATCAGGCCGGAAGATGTGCATGAACGGATTGAATCGCCCAGCTGGCTGGAACATCTTTAAGACCACACTGGAGGAGACGGAGATGGCGAAGGACAAGAAGGTTGCATTCATTACTGGGGGCAACCGCGGAATCGGGCTGGAGACGGCGCGTCAGCTGGGGAAGCAGGGCGTAACGGTTGTGATCGGCTCACGCAACCTGGAGAAGGGCAAGTCGGTCGCGGAGAAGCTGCGCGGCGAGGGCGCGGACGTGGAAGCGATCCGATTCGATATCACGCGACCGGCCGATTACCAGGAGGCCTACGGGTTTTTCGAGAAGAAGTTCGGCAAGCTGGACATCCTCATCAACAATGCCGGCGTGATGAAAGAAGGCCTTGGAGCTCCAAATAACACCAGCTCTGTAAGCGGAACGGTACTGCGCGAGACCTTCGATACCAACTTCTTCGGCACGATTGAGCTCACACAGGTGCTGCTGCCGCTGATCAGAAAGGCACCGGAAGGACGCATCGTCAACCTTTCGAGCATCCTCGGCTCATTGGGACTGCATGCCGACCCAAGCTCCGGAATCTATGGCTTTAAGACTTTGGCCTACGACGCATCGAAAGCCGCGCTGAATGCTTTCACCATCCATCTGGCGGCGGAGTTGCGAGATACGAAGATCAAGGTGAACTCGGCACATCCCGGCTGGGTGAAGACGGAGATGGGGGACGGATGCGGCTCCGATGGAAATTCCGGAGGGAGCGAAGACGAGCGTGCAATTGGCGCTGCTGCCGGTTGATGGCCCAACCGGAGGCTATTTTCACCTGGGCGAAGCGCTCCCCTGGTAACGCTTCAGGGCTGTGGCGGGCGTGAGGGCGGCTTCAGCCCAAGCGCCGCCATCGCCATCTGCAGGTCCTTCCAAGTTTCCTTCTTCTGCGCGGGATCGCGGAGGAGAAACGCGGGGTGATAGGTCACGACGGTCTGGATGCCGCGATAGTCGTGGATACGGCCGCGCATGCTGCCGATGGAACCACGCATGCCGAGCAGATATGTGGCAGCGGTTGCGCCGAGAGCGACGAGCACGCGCGGGCGAACGATCTCGATCTGGCGTTCGAGGAACGGCATACAGGTGGTCGCTTCGTCCGGCTCTGGCTTCCGGTTCTGCGGAGGACGGCACTTGACGATATTGGCGATGTAGACCTGCTCGCGCTTGAGGCCCATGGCGGAAATCATGTTGTTCAGCAACTGCCCCGCGCGGCCAACGAAAGGCAGTCCCTGCGCGTCTTCATCTGCCCCCGGGCCTTCGCCTACGAACATCAGTTGAGCGTTGGGATCGCCATCGGCGAAGACAAGCTTGTTACGGCCCTTGGCCAGCCGGCAGCGCTGGCAATCGCCGATGAGCTCACGTACCGCTTCGAGCGCGATAGCGCGGTGCTGCGGAGCAAGGACAGGCCCAAAGGAGACGAGCGATGAAACAGGCTGGTCACTAACCATGGTGCGACGTGGAATGGGGGTCTCCTCGATGGGTACCGGCTCGGCTGCGGATGGCTGCACGAGATCGGGCGCTGAAGATTGAGCTGTGGCGGGTATATCCGCGACTGTGGCAGGCGGCAAGCAGGCGCGGCGGTAGAAATCGTAAATGCCGAGGTCGCGGTAGAACTCGAGGCGAGCCGCGAGTTCCTGGAGTGCATCCATCATCGCGACGGCCGTGGTCCTGCGCCGAGAGAAGTCGTCTCATCCAGAATGGACGTGGGACGACGGAGGGCGCGGATCTCGTCGAGAATACGGCCGGCAAGGTCGCGTTTCGTCATCTCGGGTAGCTCGATCGCGGTGTGCTGTGTCAGGAAAGTGGCGGCGTTGCGCTCGGAATCGAATCCAACGCCGGGACGCGCTACGTCATTGAGCACGATCGCGTCGGCTCCCTTGCGAAGCAGCTTGTCACGCCCGTGCTGGAGATGATCTTCCGTCTCCGCCGCGAAGCCGACGACGAGGGTTCCCGCCTGTCGGGTGGCGGCGACTTCGGCGAGGATGTCCGCGGTGGGCTCGAGCTCAAGCTGGATCGCCTCACGACGCTTGATCTTCTGCGCTGCCAGCTCTTTGGGGCGGTAATCGGATACCGCGGCGGCCTTGATCACGATGGTCGCATCGCCGAGCCGGCTGAGCACAGCCGCACGCATCTCGTCGGAGCTGGTGACCTGGATGAAATCAACGCCGCCAGGAGGCGAAAGTGGCGTGATGCCGGAGACAAGCATGACATGGGCGCCACGAGCGACTGCCGCCTCGGCGAGGGCGTAGCCCATTTTTCCGCTGGAGCGATTTCCGATGTAGCGCACGGGATCGATAGCTTCGCGCGTCCCGCCAGCAGTGACCAGAATAGTTTCGCCTGCGAGATCGTGGCGTGCGGGATCGACGCGGCGGTCTAATTGTTCAAGTACTGCTTGAACAATTGCGTCCACTTCCGCGAGACGGCCGGGCCCGACCATGCCGCATGCGAGGTCCCCGGTTCCTGGCGGCACGATACGCGCGTTTCGGTCTGCCAGTATACGGAGGTTTGCCTGTACTGCGGAATGTGCCCACATCTGGCTGTTCATTGCGGGCGCAACCACGACGGGCGCAGGAGTCGCGAGGTACAGGGTAGTCAGGAAGTCGTCGGCGATGCCATGGGCAAAGCGAGCAATCAGATCGGCGGTGGCAGGAGCGACGACCAGGAGATCGGTCGACTGGGCCACGGCAATGTGCTCGATGGCGGAGTCGACGTTGGGTTCCGTCTCTTCGGTGCCCCAGAGTCCGGTGATCACCTTGTGGCCGGTGAGAGCGGCGAATGTGAGTGGCTGTACAAAGCGGGCAGCCGCTTCGGTCATGACCACGTGCACATCCAAGGCCTTCGCCTGGAGAGCGCGCACAAGTTCCGCCGCCTTATAGGCGGCGACCCCACCGGAGACCCCGACCGTGACCTTCATAGAGCTTTGATTTTACCGCGCCACGAGAAGGTCACAATGGCAGGCCCTACCGCGCAAAGTTATTGGGCGGCAGCTCGGCAATTTGCGGCTTTGCCTTGTCCTGATAGCCGACCAATCCGGCGTCCACTTCGTCCTGGGCCACGCGGCAGGCCTTGGAGGAATGGGTGCTGACCAGCGGCTGCGATCCGTTCTGCAACTGGCGAGCGCGACGAGCGGCCACCAGAACATAGCGGTAGTTGCTATCGAATCCCTGCTTGATCTCCATACTGAGTACCCTCCGAAAGCTTTTGCTGCATTTCAGCGAGTGCGCGCCGCCTCTGTGACACCGAACGACGTCAACACCGGAATAACCCGGCCCATAGCATGACCGCGACGGCAACGGTCCGCGATGGCCAGCAGACGCTGGATGTCGCCTGCTTCGCTCGCCGGTTGCCCACGATGAAATCGCTCACTTGCAACGATGGCCTCCAGCTCTTCGACGGCGTGGTCGAGCACATCGTTGACGAGAATATAGCCGTATTCGTCGTAGTTCTCAATCTCAATACGCGCCTTGGCGAGGCGGCGGTGGATGACCTCTTCCGAGATGCTGCCTTCGGCGCGGCTGCGATTGCGGAGGCGGGTGGCCAGGATCTCCGGAGTAGGAGGCATAACGAATATGTTGACGGACTCCGGCATCTCGCGGCGGACCTGCGCGGCACCCTGGACATCGATGTCGAGCAGCAGATCGTGACCGTGCGCCCTGGCATCGGTGAGCGCATGGCGGGCGGTGCCGTAGAGATTGCCGAAGACGTCGGCGCACTCGAGAAACTCCCCGTTCCCGCGCATGCGCTCAAAGGTGGCACGATCCACGTAGTGATATTCACGACCCTGTTGTTCGGAGCCGCGCGGTTCGCGCGTCGTGTAGCTGACAGAGAAGTCCAGGCCGCTCACATCGGACCGCAGTTGATTGACCAGGGTGGACTTTCCTGAACCGGAGGGAGCGGAGATGATGAAGAGGATGCCAGCCAAGCGTGCTCCTTAGGTCGATTTTCGCATGAGTGCCGGCGAAGGCCAACGAAGAAGCCTTACCGAGCTACAGCTTTTGTGGGAGGCAACAGGAGGCATCATTCGAGGTTCTGGACCTGCTCGCGCGCCTTCTCGATTTCGGATTTCAGGCCGAGGCCGATCTCGGTGACCTGCATGCCCGCCCCGGCGATGCCGGCGGTCTTCGACAGCATGGTGTTGGCTTCCCGGTTCATCTCCTGCAGCAGAAAGTCTAGCTTCTTGCCGAGTTCTCCGCCGCCCGCAAGCATCTGGCGGAAGTGGTCGACGTGCGCTCGCAGGCGCGCTAGCTCTTCGCTCACGTCGCTGCGATCGGCGAGCAGAGCGGCCTCCTGCAACAGGCGTTCGCGATCGGCGGCCCCGCCAAGCAAGGTTGCGATCCGCGCACTGGTGCGCTCAAAATGCGCCGATTGCATCGGTCCGTGGAGCTCCGATACGCGGTCAACCGAAGCGCAGATGCGATCCGCGATGCCGCTCAGGTCCTCGGCCAGCGCAGCGCCTTCTTGCGCACGCATGGCCCGCAGTGCAGCAATGGCCTGGGGCAGTGCCGTCATCACCGAGGCTTCGACCTGGTCCATCTCGGCGATGCGCTCTTCCGTGTTCCCGACGCCATTTCCTCCCTGCGCGCTCGTGCGAAAGACGCCAGGCAACTGCATGATGGTCTGCAGGCTGGGAGCTTCACGAAGGCGGTGCTCCGCGGCCGCGGAGCGAAAGGCCGCGATATAGCTGGTAACAAGGCCGTGGTCCATTTCGATCTGATGTAGTGTGGCGCGCTCGATCGTCAAGGTGACTTCAACATGGCCGCGCGAGATGACGGATTTCAACTCCCTGCGAAGCTGCATCTCCAGAGATTCAGAGCCGGCCGGCACCCGCATGTGCAGATCAAGAAAGCGGTGATTGACTGCCTTGAGCGTCAAAGTCCAGGCCAGCGACTCATTCACGCGCTCACGGTGACGGCTGAAACCGGTCATAGAGTAAATCGGCTGGGAAAAGACCGGCTGGCCGCTCAAAGCTTGCCTCCTGCGGCCATGGCGGGTTCGGTAGAGCCGTCGGCGTCATCGGCGAATTGCAGTTGATACAGCCGTTGATACATGGGCGAGCTGCGCAGCAGTTCGTCATGCGAGCCAACCGCGGTGATCTGTCCTGACTCTACAACGGCGATGCGCGTGGCGCGCCGCACAGTGGAGAGGCGATGGGCAATCACGAATACTGTGCGGCCGAGCATCAGGTTTGAAAGCGCCGCCTGCACCAACGATTCGCTCTCCGTATCGAGCGAGGATGTGGCCTCATCCAGGATGAGGATGGGCGCATTCTTGAGCAGCGCGCGCGCAATGGCCAGCCGCTGGCGCTCGCCGCCGGAGAGGCGGAAACCCTTCTCGCCGATGTCGGTGTCGTACCCCTCGGGCATGGCGGAGATAAAGTCGTGCGCGAGCGCGACGCGGGCGGCTTCCTGTACCTTCTCGAGCGGCACGTCCGGACGCCCATAGGCGATGTTGTTGCGCACCGTGTCGTTGAAGAGGATTGTCTCCTGCGTGACATTGCCGATGAGTCTGCGGAGGGCGTCGGTCTTCAGGTCGCGAACATCCTGACCGTCCACCAGCAGGCGGCCGCCGGTGACATCGAAGAAGCGTGGAATCAGGTTGACCAGCGTCGTCTTGCCGGCGCCGCTGGGGCCGACAAAGGCTACCACTTCACCGCGAGGCACCGTGAGATTGATGCCGGAGAGAACTTCCTTTTCACCCTCTTCCGATGCATAGGAGAAGCGGACGTTGTCGAAGCGAATTTCGTTGCGGAACGCCTTCAGCGCCTTTGCGTGCGAGCGGTCGCGGACGGAGTCCTGCTCATCCATGAATTCAAAAATGTTGCCGGAGGCGCCAAGCGCCTGCTGGAAGTTGTTGTAGAAAAGAGCGAATTTCCGCACCGGATCGTAGAGCTTGAATACCGCGACGATGAATGCGAAGAACGTACCGACGCTGAGCGTTCCTTTGCCAATCTGATTGCGGCCGAGCAGCAGCAAAAGCGTAATGGCCACGGCGCCAATGATGTCCATGAGCGGCGAGCTGATCGCCTGCGCGCGTACCGTGTTGAGATTTGCACGGAAGAGACGGCGGGCCGCCTCCTTGAAGCGCTTCGTCTCCCAGAGCTCCATCGTGAACGCCTTCACGATGCGGTTGCCCGTGATGGTCTCATGCAGGATGTTCTGGATCTCAGCTAGTTTGTCCTGGCCATGGCGTGTTGTATGGCGGACGCTTCGGCCGACCCGTCGCGCGGAACTGATGACAACGGGCACGAAGATCAGCAGCACCCAAGACAGTTTGCCGCCAAGGATGACGGCGAACCACGCCGTAAAGATCAGTGTGAAGAACTGCTGCAGGAACTCTGAGAGAATCGACGACATCGCGAACTGCACGCGCTCGATGTCGTTGATGATCGTTGAAAGTATGGTGCCGGTAGCGTGACGCTGGAAGAACTGTACGGAGCGGCGCAGGATGGCCTGATAGAGGTCGTCCCGCATGTCCGTGATCATGCCGAATCCTGCGTAGTTGATCAGATATGTGCCGGCATAGTCGCAAATGCCTTTGAGGATCGTGGAAACAATTAGCGCGTAAGCGACCACGCTCCAGGGATTATGAAAATGTGAGGGGACAAATTGCTGCAGGTTGATCGGAACGCGACCGCCGAAGAGCGTCAGATCGTGGCTGGGCGATTTCGGGTTCAAGACCGTGTTGAAGATCGGACCAATCAGCAGGACGCGAAAAGCATCGAGCAGGCCAACCGCGGCAAGCAACACGATGGCGGCGATACCCTGCACAGCATATCGGCGAACATAAAACAGCAACCGTCCTATACGACGAAACCCGCTCACCGACCAGTCTCCAAAGCGAAGATCCTGAAGTCTTGAGATGGACCAGACCGGGTCAGTTGTTGCGGGTACATGGGGCTATTGTATTCACTGGCGTCCGTATGGTCGCTCAGGAACGCGGCATATCACGGTGGGTATTCTTCACCCGGTATCCAGCCCGGGCGAGCCGTTTGCGTAATTCCTCGGCAATCATGACCGAGCGGTGCTGGCCTCCGGTGCAGCCAAATGCCACCGTCAGATAGCTCTTCCCTTCCTTGATGTAGTGAGGCAGCAGAAAGAGAAGCAGATCGGTGGTCTTATCAAGGAACTCGGCGGTCTGCGGGAATTGCCGGATAAATTGCGCGACCTTCGGGTGTTTGCCGGTCAGCGGCCGAAACTCAGGGACGAAGTGCGGATTGGGCAGAAATCTCACGTCGAAAACCAGATCGGCCTCAAGTGGCACGCCGTTGCGGTAGCCGAAGCTGACGAAGGAGACCATCAGGTTCTTCGCGGATGTGTCACTTCCCCGTCCGAATTTGCTGAGGACAAAGGCACGTAGCTCGTGAACATTATGCTGCGAGGTGTCCACGGTTTCGTCCGCGACCTGGCGGATGGGATCGAGCAGGCGTCTCTCGGCGTCGATGGCATTGACCACGGTCTCGGTGCGGCCCAGGGGATGGGGACGCCGGGTTTCCGAGAAACGGCGGAGGAGTACGGCGTCCGAAGCTTCCAGGAAGAAGACTCGTGTCGGAAGGACCTTGCGCAACTTGCTGATCAGGTCGGGAAACTGATCCAGACGCTGGCCTTCGCGAACGTCGACAACCAGAGCAGCTCGCTGGATCTCAGCGGACTGGCGGACGAGGTCCGCGAAGGCGGGCAGCAGATCCAGCGGCAGGTTGTCGACGGAGTAGTATCCGAGATCTTCAAAGGCTTTCAGGGCCGAAGCCTTACCGGACCCCGAGAGCCCGGTGATGATGACCAGCTCGCGAGGCAAGCCGTCGTGCGGCGCATGTGTACTGTCGTGCTTCGTGGTGAGCGCCAGACGCGGGCTCGCTGGGGGTGCGGCTTTGCGCGGCATGGCCACAATGCTAAAGCATTTCGGCTCGTCACGAGTTTGGATCTGGAAGAATTGATGTGAGATCCGTGCGGCGAACGGACCGGAATGGGCACCGCGGGCGAGCACTGAGAGCCGCCCGCGGTGATTGAGTCAATATGGTAAGGCGATCAGCTCCATCACGCCGTCACGACGGCGATGAAGGACCTGCAACTCTCCCGCCGGGTCGCGAAAAACGAAGACATCCTTGTCGCGCAGCTCGGATTCCTTGACCGCTTCATCGAGGCTCATCGATTGTTCGGCCAGGCAGTCATCGCAATGAACGACATGAGGCTCGGCGATATGGCGCCCGTGCGAAGGGCTGTGCACCTTTACGGGCGCCGGTTTGCGGCCATTGGCGGTTCCGTTTACCGGCCGGGCGCCAGGAGTCTTGGACGCCGGTAGGATTGGTTCCGGAACATCCGGCAGCGCGGCCACCGACATAGGATTGTTGCGCGGACGGGCAAGCTCAGGCTCGTGCGCGGCTTTGCCATCCTTCGGCTCTCGAGTACGACTGCGAAATTTCGCTTTGTGCTTGAGCGCCTGGAACTCCGCTTTGGCCAGAGCGTCGCGGAGCGCGGTTTCGATGACGGGCGATTCACATAAGCCGATAATCGTCTGGAATCTGGTCTGCACGGTTACTTCTGCGGTATGCCGGTATTTCTCTTCAGTGAGAATCACGTGAGCGCTGGCGCCCGTGCCAACGACTTTGCTGACCCGATCGAGGCTCTCCTCAGCCAGTCGACGCAGTGAGGGGGTGATCGCGATCTGGCGTCCGGTGTACTCCACCTGCATAAGCAATCCTCCTAGCTAACAAGATGCAAATCCCGTGAGGGGAGATGATCCTACACCAAGAGACGCGGTGTATACCTCAAGTGCGCGAATGCGGACATTACGAGTCACGAGCGAACATGGAACTCCAATTCGGAGGGTGCCGCCCGCCTACCTGCGCGGCGAACAGGACCGGCGGCCTCTGGCCTAAACCCGAACGCGCCGCTGATGCGTGCTGGGAATCCTCATGTCTTCACGATACTTAGCGACCGTTCGGCGGGTAACCTGAATGCCCTGGGACTGGAGCACGCTGGCGATAAAGTCGTCGGTCAGCGGCTTTTTGGGATCTTCTTCATCGATCAGCTTCTTTACCTTGCGCTTGAGAAGCATGAGGGGGGTGGTGGCGCCCTCCGGGCCACCGGCAGCCTCCGAGAAGAAGTAACGCAGCTCGAAGACACCCTGGGGCGTGTGTACGTACTTGTTGGAAACCGCGCGGCTGACGGTGGAGGGATGAACGCCAATCTCCTCGGCCACGTCTTTGATCATCATCGGACGCAGGGCGTCTACGCCGTGCTCCAGGAACTCCGGCTGGCGACGGACGATGGCTTCGCAGGTACGCAGAATGGTGCTCTTTCGCTGCTCGATATTACGGATGAGCTGCAGAGCAGAACGATACCGCTCCTTGACGTAATCTTTCACTTCGCGCTCGGTATTGGTCTGCGCCAATAGCCGGCGATAGCCCTGATTCAGCCGCAGGGTCGGCATGTCCTCCTCGTTCATGACCACGACGAATTCATCGCCGCGCTTGACAAAGACGACATCTGGCTCGATAAGCCGGGCCTCGGTTCGGTTGTAGCGCTGGCCGGGACGCGGATCGAGGCCTCGGATGAGATCGACAGCCTGCTGCACCAGATCCTGCTGAGCGGAGACGGCGCGAGCCAGTGCGGTGAGATCCCGCTTCTGCAACAGCGGCAGAGCCTCCTCAATGACCTGCAGGGCGGTGCGGAAGAGGGTCCGGCGGGCAGTAACGCCCGGCTCATCTTCGATCGAAGCATCGGCCTCGCCGAAGATCAAATTGAACTCCCTCTCCTGCTGGCGAACCTGCAGGCTGAGGCATGCGCGCAGATCGCGCGTGGCGATGCCGCTGGGGTCGAGTGAGCGGACGAGTTCCAACGCTTCCGCCAGCAATTTGCCGGCGGCCTCTCGAGTCTCCGCGCTATCAGCTTGCTGGACAAAGCCGACGAGCAGTTCTTCATCTGTGGCCAGCAGGTAACCATCTTCGTTCAGATTGCCGACGATGTACTCAGCAGCCTCGCGGGCGGCACGCGCGATATTGAGCGAGCCGAGCTGCCAATTCAGATGGTCGGTCAGCGTATCCGGCTGGGAAAGAAAGTTTTCGAACGAAGGCTTGTCGCTGAGTTCGAAGCTGTTCGGGGTACGGAAGCCAGGATCAAGGTAGTCCTGAAAATAAGAGCCGAAGTCGATCTCGGCGAAGGGATCCTTCTCTTCTTTAGGGGTCTCGGCGGCAGCGGCCACCTCTTCAGCAGGACGATCCCGCTCTGCCTGGCGCCCCTCCACGTCATCGAGCAGCGGAACGCTTTCCTCGATTTCATCGAGGACCGGATTCTCTGCCATCTCCGACTGGATCATCTCCTTCAACTCGAGCTTGTTCAGCGCCAGTACGCTGACCATCTGCATGAGGCCAGGGGTCAGAATCTGGCGTTGAGCCACTTTGAGGCTCAGCTTGGGTTGAAGAAGCGCCATTGACACCTACTCTGGTATTGCGTGATCCGCCCATAGCTTACAGGGCCGTTGTCCCGGAATGCACCCATTCCATCGTAAGCCGGGCATCGCCGGTAATCACATAAACGGGGGAGGACTGGGTGACCGGCTAATTGAGGGAGAACGATTCGCCCAGGTACACGCGCTTGACTTCCGGATCCTTGCCCAGCGCCTCCGGACTCCCCGCGCGGAAGATGCGGCCGTCATTGATGATGTACGCGCGATCCGTCACCGCAGCGTCTCGCGCACGTTATGATCGGTCACCAGAATGCCGATGCCCGATCGCTTCAGATCGAAGATGATGCGCCTGCAGGTCCAGCACCTGAATCGGATCGATGCCCGAGAAGGGCTCGTCCAGCAGCAGGAAATTCGGGTCGATCACCAGCGAGCGGGCGATCTCCACGCGCCGCCGCTCACCGCCCGAGAGCATGTAGCCGCGGCTTGCGACGCACCGTCTCCAGACCCAACTGCTCCAGCAGCCGCTCCAGCCGCTCGCGGCGCTCGTTCGAACGAGTGGCAGCGTTTCCAGGATCGCCGTCAGGTTCTCTTCCACGCGTCAGCTTGCGGAATACCGACGCTTCCTGCGGCAGATAGCTGATGCCGTACTGGCGAGCGCGCAAGTACATGGGCACGCGCGAGATATCCTCGCCATCAATCAGGACGCGACCCGAATCGGGCGCGATCAGCCCGACGATCATATAGAAGCTGGTGGTTTTTCCAGCGCCGTTGGGGCCGAGAAGGCCAACGACTTCACCCTGGGTGATCTGAAGATTTACACCCCGCACAACCTGTCGTCCCTTGTAGGACTTGGTGATCTCGTCGGTATGGAGCTTCTGCAACGTCCTTTGTCCTGCCGTTACCTGGGAACCTGCGTGTCTGTAACGGCGCGGGCATTCCCGCCATCCACCTCGACGCTATCACCGCGATTAGTGAAAATCAAAGAACTTCCTGTTACCGTGCCGTGTTCCGGATCGGACAGGCGGGCAAGTTGTCCTGTGCGGCCATACAGAACAAATTTTCCGTCCGAAGCTGTATAGACAAGACGGTCGCCGCTGCCCTGACGTGATCCCTCAAGCACCTGAACCTTGCCTTCCGCAACCATGTGGTCGAGCGAGCCGCGAGGATTCGGAACCCGCTGAGCTGCGTTCGCTCCGCCTGCGGTCATAAAGAGATCGGCCTTATCGGCCCGCATGCGTCCGCTGGCCTGCTGCGCGACCACGTTGCCCTCGAAGCTGGCCCGTCGCTCCCCTCCTGAATACTCGAGCGCATCGGCGTCAAGTCGAATGACAGCCTCGCTGCCGGTAGCTTTCGACCCGGGATCGGCGAATACGCAGTGCACGCGTCCTTGTCCACGCTTTTCCGGAGCAATCAGCATCTGGTCGTGCCGGTCGAGAACGAGGGTGGGCGCTGCCACCGAATTCGATGCCTGCCAGAGGCGGGCATCCTGCGCACCGCCGTACAGGATAGCTTCGTCGCGGTCGTGATCGAAGAAGACTTTCTCCGCTACAGCATGCACGGGCGCCTGCGCGCTCGCTCCCTGACGGAATGTCACTTTCACATCGTGGTCCGCCGTGACCGCTCCGCTGAGACGGTAGAAATCGATGCTCTTCGCCGTCATCTCCGCCTCTTCGTCATTCAGACGTGGCGAACCCTCGAGGTGGAAAATCTGGCGCGGCCCGTCCAGCGTGGCGATTTCGGCAGTCGCCTGGCTGCGCCATGGCTTTCCCTGGTCGGTAGCGCCGGGCTTGATCTGCACAATCGAGACATGTCCGCGTTGGGTGGCGCGCTCCACCAGACTGGGCGGAATCTCATCCGGCTTGCGCTTCGGCTCCTTCGCCGGTTCCTGAGCAAATGTGATATCCAGCGTATCTCCCGTGCTGGTCTGGCTCACACCGCTGGGATTTGTATTTGTCAGGAAGGTATTTCCCTGGGCGTGCAGCGTGTCCAGAGCGCGGCCCTGGCGCAGCGAGGCCTGGATCACGTCGCCCTTCATGACGGTATTTTGCGGGGGCGAATCAGAGTAGATGGTATGCTCGGTGAGCACAGCGTTGCCGGAGGCCATCAGCTTCTGCGCCTCGGCGTGTCCCTGTAGGTTAGGCACGAGGTCGATGACTACCGTCGAGCCCTTTACCTCGCGCGTAATGGAACCGTGAGGATCATTCGCGGGACCTATCTCCTGATCCACGACCGTGACGGCATTGTGCATCTCAACACGCTTCAGTTCCCCGTCGGGGCCGAGCTGGAGCATGCCGGTATTCGCGTCGCCATGGATCGAATGCGGCCCTTCTACCGCGGAAAAGATCAATCCGCCATCGAGCGTGGCCTGCTGTGTGTTGCCGTGCGCATCCATCAGTACCTCTACAGCCGAGGCATGAAGCTGGCGCCCTCGATCGTCCTGCATGTTCACATGGCCGCTGGCATTCACCTTCTCCACAGTGCCATCAGCCCGAAAGTGCACGAGCGCCTCCCCCGAGGAGCTATGCTCGCCGGCATATTTGACGTCGTCCTTCAACATGGCGAGTTGTCGAGTTTCGCGGTTGAATTCGGCGTGATCGGCCGAGAGCTCCAGCGGTCCCCTGGTCAATTGCGCCGTAAAATAAACGTTCTTCTTCAGGATTAGGAGCCCTTCACTTGCATCGTAGGAGGCCCCCACCGCCGTGCCCTTGGCGTTGGCGTTGGAAAACGTGACCGGCGCATCGGTGTTGGCCTCCCCGGTCTTCTGATTGAAAACGAGTCCGCTGGTTTCAGCGTGAACCGTGCGGTTCTGGGGCACAGTGCCGCGCGTTCCGGCAGGGGCCTGCACGTCGAGATAAACCTGCCCCAATGCACGCGCAACGCCCTGCGCCGGGTCGTATTCGAAGTCCTTACCGTAAACGTGATCGTTACGGGTGCCGTCTGCGCCATACAGCGTGATGCTGACATTGTGCAGTGTGGCGCGCCCGCCGCCTTTGTACTGAACCAGGCGGGAGGCATGGAGAGTAAAGAGAGTGCGACCGCGCTGGGACCGGGAGAAGGTGAACCCGTTGGCATCCTGCTGGATGTTGACGCCGAGACGCGCTGGAAGATCGTGGCCGACGTGAATGAGCCTGTAGCGCGTCAGGACGAAAAAACCGGCGATGACAGCGATGAGCACCCCAGCCAGCACCAGAATCCATGTGCGCAACCTCTCAATGGTGATCCGCATTGTCTTCGCGCATGTCTCCTATCGCGCTCGCGCTGTTCCCGGCGCGCGGGCGCTTGTGCATGACAGCAAGGCCGGCGTAAACGGCAACCTGCTTCCCCAAGACTACAATCTTTGAGTGGCAGATCAACTGTATCTAAGCCTGTGGTTTCCGAACTTCCGCCTGGCGGCGTTGGGGCCGGCCATCGTTGGAGTGCTCCGGCAGCTAGCGGCGGCAGGCGGCGCCTCTGCCGTAACAGCGGCGGCTGTGTACCCGATCTCCTGGAACGAAACGCCGGTGTATCAGCGGGTGTATGACGAAGAGGACGGCGAGGCCAGCCAGCCCGAGGCGGCGGTGGGCGATGCGATGGAGATGCTGCACGAAGACTACGCTTATGAGTTCGAGGTGAACTGGGAGCTGTGGGCGCCTGAATCAGGCGGCGGACTGGACACGAAGT
Organism: uncultured Acidobacteriaceae bacterium; assembly: GCA_963836835.1. Classification (GTDB taxonomy): domain Bacteria; phylum Acidobacteriota; class Terriglobia; order Terriglobales; family Acidobacteriaceae; genus KBS-83. The sequence continues at coordinate 47,405 of CAWILE010000004.1, forward strand.
GGCGGCAGGAGCCGCGCGTCATTCGAGTGACCGGCTTCGGACCGGAATTCGACGAGGCCAGTTACGAGCAAAATGGCCATATTCGCATCGACTTTGGGACCGATGCTGCTTTTCTGCAGGAGGACGTCGCGATGGAGCCGGAGACCGCTCGCTATGTTCAGCAGAATGTGCAGAAGGTGATTGACGCCACCCAGGCGATTCAGAATAACCTCGCGGTATCCAGCCGCCTCTTGTGGTCAGAAAGCGGCGAAAGCCTGGCCGAGAAGCTCATCGCGCGGCTGCAGCGGCTGAACTGAGCCGAACCGAACCGAAGGCCGGACTGCACTACACTATCGCCATGCTCGATGAAGCCTCCTTCCGCAAGCACTCCGACGCCGCGCTGGAAACTTTGAAACGCAGCCTGATCCAGGCTGAAGAAAGCGGCGACTTTGAAACGGAGGAACAGAATGGCGTTCTTAACGTGGTGTTCGAAGAGCCGCCGGGCAAGTTCGTGATCACCCCGAATACGCCGGTGCGGCAAATCTGGATCTCCGCGCTTTCGACATCGTTCAAGCTGGATTGGTCCGAGGAGCGGAACTCTTTTGTGCTTCCCAAAACCGGCGAGACGCTGAAAGCGGTGATCGAGCGCGCCATCAATCAGCATCTGGGTGTGAGCGCCGGCGACGGCAGCGCTGTTTCGCTGGACTAACCTGCTAACGCAATGGAGACGCCAACTCGCGCTACTCTCTCGGTCGCCATCATCGCACTGAATGAAGAGGCGAACCTGCCATGCACGCTGGCGAGCGTGACCTGGGCAGACGAGATTGTGGTGGTCGACGGCGGCTCGACCGACAGAACGCGCGCGATCGTGGAAGAACGCGGAGGGCGGTTCGTGCAGGAATCGTGGCGCGGGTTTGCTGCACAAAAGAACTTTGCTCTGTCGCTTTGCACCTCGGAGTGGATTCTCTCGCTGGATGCCGATGAAACGGTTTCGCCGGAGCTAGCCACATCCATCCGGCAGATCATTGAAGGGGCTCCTGGCAACACCGCTTACTTGTTATCGCGGCGGAATTTCTTCCTCGGCCGCTGGATACGTCGCGGAGGGTACTACCCCGACAGAAAGCTGCGGCTCTTCCGGCGCGGTCAGGCGACCTTCCATGAAAGGCCTGTGCATGAGACGGCCGAATTCCACGGCAATGTTAAGGCTATCGACGGCGATCTGCTGCACGATGCTTATCCAACGCTGGCGAGCTATCTCGACCACATGCAGCGCTACAGCACACTGGGGGCAACGATTGCGACACGCCGCGGCCGCACGGGGCGAAGCCTGTTCGGATTTTTGCGAGGCGTGATCGTGGATCCCTTGGCGACATTCTTTTACAACTATTTCCTGCGCGGCGGCTTTCTTGATGGGCGCGAAGGGTTGCTGCTGCACCTGTATCACTCTGCTTACGTGAGCTGGAAGTATGCCAAAGCGTGGGAGAGCCTGTTGCCCGATCAGTGCGGCAATGCCTCCAGATCGTAGATGCGGGTGCGCCAGTAGCTGACGTCGTACTGGAGCAGCGGCTCTCCGCAGAACGTAGCACGCATGTGCGCGGAGCTGGCGCCGGCGCGACTCGGCTCGATGGCATCAAAACAGGGCCCATCTGATTTGAAGTCGACGGAGGAAACATAGTAGCGCACGCCATAGCTGCGCAACACAGAGATCAAATCTTCCTGCCGACGAATCTTCTCAAGAAAAGCTCGATCCATCACCAGGCCTTCCGTCTGCACCACCGGATACGGAAGCAGATAGCCGGCAGCGCCTCCAAGGTCGCCCATGGCGTAGATGCCGGGATGCGTCTTTGCAAATTCCACCAGACGGAGACCGTTGCTGACATTGGGCAGATCTTCACTAGCCCGCTTTCTGAGCATCTGCCCGGACTCAAGCACCGTCACCAGCAGGGAGCACACCAGCACTGCACGCGCCGGCCAATGGATGGGGCGAGATTGGGCGGCTGCGAGCGCCAGACAAATCACGGCGCAGGCGGCAATGTTGAAGGTGTAGAGATACCACGACCAGAGAAACCAGTCGCTGAGAAACGAAAGCGCAACGAGCTGCTGCCAGGGCAATAGCAACATGGCCAGCACAGCAACGCGCCGTGCCGTAAACGACTGTCGCACGGCCAGAGGAAACAACAGGAGCCCCATCGCGGTGAGCACAGCGGGAACAAAATGACGATGCTCATGAATGCTGAGCGAAAGGGCGGAAGCAAACGTACGGCTGCTGAAACCTGGAGATATGCGCAGTTCCTTCGCTTCCCCCGAAATGGGAAGAAGCGTATGAAAGTGCGCAACATTGATCGCAAGATAGACAGCCACGGGTAGCTGGCCGGCAGCTACTGCGACCACCTTGCGCCACGTTACCGCTAAGGCCGCCGCGCGGGAGAAAAAGAGCAGCACCGCGATGGCCATGACCAGAAGCGCAGTATCGAGCCGCGCCAAGATCATGGTCGCGGCTATTAGACTGGCGGCAAAGCAGCGTCCCGGAGTCCACACTGCCTCGCGCACTAGAAGAAGTATGAAAGCAAAAGCCAGCGGAAGAGCTAGGGTGGTTTCCATGCCGTCGCGGAAAAGATCGAGAGACGCGACTGCAATGAAAAGAGCCGCAACCGCGCATACAGGCACGCGTGAGGAGAAGCAGCGCAGGATCCAGTAGACGAGCTGAAAGGTTACGACTGCCATCGCGGTCGCCAACATCCACACGTCCGTCAGAATGTGATTGAGCGAATCGGTAGTTCGACAGAGCGCGGCGATCAGCAGGAAGTAGAGCGGGTGATAACCGTTGGTGGGCACAATGCCGTTAAAGGTTGACCCTCGGCCGTGAGCCAGATTCTGCGCGATCTTCAGATAGTAGTAAAAATCGTCGCGTGGCATGGACCAATACCCAGGCCCGACCGGCTGATGAATGAAGAAGATAAACGAGGCGAGCACGACCAGCGCTCCGGAAACCCCCCAGAGATAGATGGATTCATTCTGCTCAAAGGGGGACGCTGGCATGTTGCTATGCCGGGATTATAGCTTGCGCATGTCAACACCAAGACGCTCGCCCGTTGTCCTCCTGCCACTCCCCGCGAATGAGCCACGAGCTAATGTGTGACGGTGTGCTCTGACTTGCCCTTCCTGCCCGCCATCTTCTAGGCTTGTGAGTTTCGCAGTATCGCGAGCGGAAGGAGCTTCCATGTCGGAACAGGCAATTGCGGTGCCAGCAGGCGGGCGCGAGCCTTCGAGTGCAGAACGCGAATGGTCGAAACGAGTGCTGCAGCCGGTACTCGAAAAGTCTCCGGAGCGCCCGATCGGTTCGCCCACGGGAGTGAATCTAGACGCACAGGGCAATGCACGTTTCACGACAATCTCTGGTGCCGAGATCGAACGGATCTATACCGAGGCAGATCTGCCGCCGGGCTTCGAATTGCCATTGCCGGGCGAGGCGCCGTATACGCGCGGCATTCACCCCACGGGGTATCGCGGCAGGCTGTGGACGATGCGCCAATTCTCCGGCTTCGCGACACCAGAAGAGACCAACCTGCGTTACAAATATCTGCTGGCACAAGGCGGGGGAGGCCTCTCCGTCGCGTTTGATCTGCCGACTCTGATGGGCTACGACTCCGATGATGCGGAGAGCGAAGGCGAAGTCGGCAAATGCGGAGTAGCGATCGACTCGCTCGAAGACATGGAAATTTTGTTCTCCGGCATCGATTTGGAGCAGGTCACGGTTTCGATGACCATCAACTCGCCTGCTTCTGTGCTGTGGGCGATGTACCTGGCGGTAGCGGAAAAGCAAGGCGCGGATTGGAAGAAGATCTCCGGTACCCTGCAGAACGACATCCTGAAGGAATATATCGCGCAGAAGGAATACATTTATCCGCCGGCACCATCGATGCGGCTGGTGGTGGATACGTTCGAGTTTGGATCACTCCATACGCCGCGCTTCAATCCGATCTCCATCTCCGGATATCACATCCGTGAGGCCGGCTCGACTGCACTGCAGGAGCTCGCCTTCACCCTGTATGACGGCGTGGAATACGTGGAATGGGCAGTGCGCCGAGGACTGGAGGTCGATGACTTCGCGCCGCGCCTCTCCTTCTTCTTTAACGCGCACAACGACTTCTTTGAAGAGATCGCAAAGTATCGCGCAGCGCGCGGCATCTGGTATCGGACGATGGCAGAACGCTTCCATGCGCGGAATCCGCGCTCCACGTGGATGCGTTTTCACACGCAGACTGCGGGTGTTTCCCTGACTGCGCAGCAGCCCAAGAACAATATTGCACGCGTAGCTATTCAAGCGCTGGCGGCCGTGCTTGGCGGTACACAGTCTCTGCACACCGATGGCTTCGATGAAGCACTGGCGCTGCCCACTGAAGATGCGGCGCGCATTGCATTGCGGACCCAGCAGATTCTTGCGTATGAGTCGGGCGTGGCAAATACCGTGGATCCGTTGGGCGGTTCCTACTTTGTCGAGAGGCTGACGAAGGATATGGAGGATGGAGCATTCGAATATTTCCGTAAGCTGGACGCGATGGGCGGCATGGTGAAGGCGATCGAGCATGGCTTTCCGCAAAAGGAGATTGCCGAGGCCAGCTACGCATATCAGCGTGCGGTGGAAAAGAAGGAAAAGATCATTGTCGGCGTGAATGAATACGTAGTGGATGAGACGCCGCAGGAGATTCTCTATATCGACGAGACTGCGCGCGAGCAGCAGACGGCAAAGCTGAAGAAGCTGCGCGCCAGACGATCGCAGGAGAGCGTCGATCGAACGCTGAAGGCGCTGCGAGCGGCCGCCGCCGAGGAACCCCGCGCTGTGCGCGGCCAGCTTTCTGCTGCGAATACGATGCCCTATATTCTCGACTGCGTGCGCGCTTACGCCACTGTGGGCGAGATATGCGCGGCTCTTCGCGATGTAATGGGCACTTATACAGAAGTCAGCATCGCGTAGCTATCGCTTTGGCCGTGCGGCTGCGCCGACGACGGCCAACAGACCTGCAACGATATGCAGACCGCGCCGCGCATCGCCTGTATTGAATCGGCTGAGAAGCGCGAACAGCGATGGCGGAGCGTGACCCTTCTCCCCGGCGCCGTCCCGCTCCATTGCATGTTTCAGGCTATCGGGATTGATGCCTCCCAAGACCTGGCCGAGGACCATCAGATTTCGCATGGCATTCACGATCTCGGGCTGGCTGATGGTATCTGCGACCTGCGTAATGACGGAATCCTCGGCGGCCAGCGCCCCTCGCAGCATCTCCAGAACGCCGCTGCGATGCGCCTCTTCAAGCAGGCGATATCCACCGAGGACCGCTTCCGCATGCTCTAGCGGGGCTTCGTCGATCTTGCGCTTCACCTGCTCGCGAGCATCTGCGGGGATGAGAACACGGTACGAAACTGGCTTTGCCATCGCCTCTCCTATCTCTTATTGCCATTGGTGTGGATCTGTACCAGCGACGGCGGCTCACCGGGGAGGCGATAGTCCGCTCGCTTCCACTTGCGTTCCACTTCAATTCCATTCTGTGGTGTTCGTTTTCCGGAGTAGCGAAAGTTTAATGGATGCAGTGGATTTTCTGCGGGCTGGTAGTCCAGTACCTTGAGGTGTACCGCGGTTTCCTTATATGCGGGCGTGTGCACCTCCTTGTCGACCATGTTGCCGGTCAAAACATTTACCGGACCTTCGGAAGATGCAAGCGGGAGATAGACCTGCTTTCCGTGCACTCGATCCGTAATCAGTGCCTTGACGCGAATTGTTCCGGTGCGCGATGTTACATCAACCCACGATCCGTTCTGGATGCCGCGTTCTCTTGCGAGCTCGGGTGAAACCTCGAGGAAGCGCTCGGGCGTTTCTTCGCGAATGCCCTTCACGCGAAAGGTCATGTTCCCTTCATGGAAGTGCTCCAGTAACCGGCCATTGTTCAGGTGGATGTCATACTGGGCGTCCTGTTTTTCGCAGGGCTCATTCCACTCCAGCGGATACAGGCGCGCCTTTCCGTCAGGAAAATGAAAGCTTCTGGTATACAGCAGCGGCTGATCACTACCGTCCACCGCGACCGGCCATTGCAGGGACTGGAAGCCGGCAAGGCGGTCATAAGTGACACCGGCGAACATCGATGAGAGGGATGCCACCTCGGCCATGATGTCGGCGGGATGCGTGTACGTCCAGTGTGCCCCCATGCGATTCGCCAGCTCCATCGTGATCTGCCAATCAGCCTTGCTCTCGCCGAGGGGCTCAAACACGTTGTAAAGCCGCTGGATTCGTCGTTCCGTGCTGACAAAAGTGCCGTCTTTTTCCAACGCAGGAGCGGCGGGTAGCACCACGTCGGCATAGCGGCACGTTTCAGTGAAGAAAATGTCCTGCACGACGAAGAACTCGAGACGCTCAAATGCTCCCGCGACTCGATTGGCATCGGAATCGGCGCTTATCATGTCCTCGCCCGCGAGATAGACAGCTTTTAGCTTGCCATCGTAAACGGCGTCGACCATCTCGTGATTGTCCAGACCTTTTTCAGGTGAGAGCTTCACACCCCAGGCGTTCTCATAGCGTGTCCGGGCTTCGTCGTCGGCGATCTTGTCGTAGCCGGGGAGGTACTGCGGCATGGCCCCATGTCGCTTGCGCCCTGCACATTATTGTGGCCCCGCAGCGGGTATGCGCCGGTCCCCGGCCGCATGTAATTGCCGCTTACCAGCAACAGATTCGAGATAGCCGTTGAAGTATCGGAGCCCATAGCAATGCTGCGTGACGCCCATGGCCCACAGAATGCAAATGGCCTCGGATTCGGCGATCTCATTGGCGATCTCAACGAGCGTGTCAACGGGATACCGGTGCGCTCCGCGGCGAATTCCATCGTGAACGGCGCGAGGCTTTCGCGGTATTTATCCAGATCCGTTGACCCATGTATTCAGAAACTCTGTCTGGGCGAGTCCGTCGTCGAGCAGATAGCGACTGATGGCGGAAAGCCAGACGAGGTCCGTGCACGGCGTAGGGCGGATATAGATGTCGGCCCGGCGGGCCATTTCGTTTTCGCGTAGATCACGACGATCAATCTCTGGCCGCGCAATTTATGTGCACGCTTCACACGCGTTGCCAGCACGGGGTGCGACTCCGCGGTATTGCTGCCGACGATGATGACCAAATCGGCCTTTTCGATGTCGGCGATGGAACCGGAGTCGCCGCCGTAACCCACCGTGCGCCAGAGGCCCTAGTCGCCGGCGACTGGCAGTAGCGCGAGCAGTTGTCTATGTTGTTGGTGCCGATCACCGCGCGCGCGAATTCTGCATAGGTAAGCGTCTTCATTGGTGCATTTGGAAGACGCGATCACGCCAATCGAATCCGGGCCATTTACCTCTTTGATTTCGGCGAGCCGGTGAGCGACCAGGCCGAGCGCTTCGTCCCAGCTTGTTTCGCGGAAGTCAACGCCATCGCGAATCAGTGGTTTCTTCAGTCGATCGGGATGGTTCACGTAGTCCCAGCCGAATTGCCCTTAACGCAAGTGGAGATTCCGTTCGCGGGGCCATGCGTCGGGCTCTACTTTTAAAATGTGCCGTTCCTTAGTCCATATTTCAAACGAGCAGCCAACACCACAATAGGTGCAAACGGTCTTGGTCCTGCGAATCCGATCCGCCGCATCGCGGACTCTGCTTCGCGATATTTTTAGGATGGGTCTATAGCCTGATCTCGGGCTCGATATCCTTGATTACGTCGATCATTTTGTCGAGCGCCTTCGTCGGCCACTTCGTCATGTAGCCGGCTTCGCCCAGCATCGAGCGCTCCATCAGCGCGTTACATGGGCAGACCGTGATGCAGTGCCCGCAACTGACGCAACTCGAACCCCCGATCAGATGCCCTCCGTCCCACAAAACACGCGGATGCGGGTCTTCCCAATTGATGGAGAGTGTCTCGTTCACCTGCACTGTCTGGCATGCCTCCACGCAGCGGCCGCACAGGATGCATTGATCGGGGTCATAGCGATAGAAGGGATTGGAGAAGTCGCAGGGATAAGGCTTGGGGTGATACGGGTGCTGCTGGTGCTCGATGTCGAGCAACGCTGTCGTGTTGTGAACCTCGCAATTTCCGTTGTTGTTGTCGCACACGGTGCAGTACAGCATGTGATTGCCGAGCAGTCGGTCAAAGCCTTCCTTCTGCGCAGCCTGAGCACGCGGGCTTTTCGTCAGGACACGTATTCCCGCAGTTGCCTTCGTGGCGCACGCGCGAGCCAGCTTCCCGCCCACCTCAACCATGCAGGTATCACAGGTTTGGATCGGGCCCATCTGCGGGTGGTAGCAGACATGCGCAAGCTCATCCCCGGAGCGCAGGATCGAGTCGATGAGCCACTCACCTTCTTCGGCTGTAGCTGCCTTGCCGTCGATGGTGATGGGAGCTGGGTGGACGCCGAGAGGTCGTGGAGAGGAGACAAATTGATAGTCGCCATGTTCTGTATTCCAGATCAATCGCTCCAGCTCATTCGGATTCTGCATTCCGGCCTCCCGGACACGAGTCGCTAGCGAGTAGGATGCGCCACTCGGGAGTCGTGTATTAGGGGCGGGACGCTGTGCGCAAAAACCGATGAGTCGCGCGCAAGGGCTCCATTACAAAGAATCAGACTATGACGTCGTGGGGCCGCGTGACGGATGTTCCCAAAGCGCACGAAATCAACAACTCGCAGGGTGGCTCTTGGTGTGGGTTCTAGCTTCAACTCCAAGTTACGAGCCGCATGCTGGGCAGGGCATAGCTGAGCGAAGCAGCCTCAAAAGTGGCGGAGCGGTTCTTCTTCGTGCGCCGGGTCCGTCGCGCCTCGCGAGGTTTCCCGTTCGATCGAGCGGCTGACCAGGTCGCGCGAGCCAAGGCCGACAGCCAGGGAGAGCGAAAACACGATTCCGCCAAAGAGAATGCCGAAAGCCAGATCGACGATCTTCTGACCGATCGCTAGGTGATCGAGCGCCATGGCAGCGGTAAGAACCAATACCAGCCACTTCACTCCCAGACTGAGAAGCCGCGCATATTGCAGCTTCATGTTGACAGCGCCAATCAGTACACCGCGCGACAGGAAGCGTGCCACGATGTTGCCGACCAGCAGGATCACACCCGCGCCGATCAGTCTTGGAAGATAGTCCAGAAGTCCCGCGGCAATACTGGAATTCGTAGAAGCGCCGAACGCATCAAAACCAACCGCGACGCCGATAGCGACAAGGGCCCAGAAGACCAGGCGAGATGCCAGGCGGGCGGGCGTCTGGTGCGGTGACCATTCGGTGACGGCATCGGTACCGGAGCCCAGCTTCTCATCAAAGCGGAAGGCAATGAGAATGCGCTGCACAATCCAGGCCAGCAGCCAGCCGATCAGGGAAAACAACACCAAGGCAAGCAGAAACGCCAGGATGCCCGGCAGCAACGAAGCAAAGCGCCCCATTGCCTGCCCCATGGAGTTGCTCAGCGTATGTCCAACCTGGTTCCACATCGATCTTTCTCCTCCGACTTCTCTGCAGCGCCGCAATCCCTCCGCGGGCTATGGATTGAAGCGGTCTGGCCAGCGCCAGCGCTGCACCAGATATGGCTTGTTCTGTTCAAAGGTGCGCTCCAACTGCTCCTGACGTGGTCCCGATGCGACACCATCCTGCACCTCTAAGACCCGGGAAGCCACCCAGCCCAGGTAGAGCGGAGCCATGGCTCCCAGCAAATGTCCGCGGCCAAGGGTGCGCAAGCGATAGGCGAGCGCAAAATCGTAGACAACGCGCGCCCAAAGGGCATCGGGCATTCGAAAGCTTTCCAGGGGTTGACGGCTGAGCTTCTTTAATTCCAGCAGTGTTACCGGCGGGAGCACCAGGGACCACAGTTCCTGCAAGTTGCGCTGACCGAGCTGGAACGCCTCCACCATGGGTCGGGCATCCCGCGATGTGTCGGCCTCTTCCCCGGCGGCTGGAGATTCCATACCGCTCGCTAGTGTGGAATGCGATATTCGAATGCGCTGCCAGACGTTCGCGTGCCACTCCATATCCGCAAACAACGGTGCCACGATGAGCTGAAGCAGAGCGGGAAGATCGATGGCCGTCATGGCGTACTCATGGTGTACCGGCAGGTATACCTGACACACTTTCCTGTCGCGCAGGACAGCTTCCGTTGCCGGCCAGACAAGTCCCTGCCCCGCCGCCGGCGTGCTGATGCTCTGGCGCAACATGGGCAGAAATCCTGCGGACACTGCGAAATCCTGAGCCAGCGGGTAGCGCACTCGCTTGCCATACAGAGCACGAGTTACTGGCGCCAGTATCGCCTGGTTCAGCAATGCATCCAGAGGCCGCGCCCGATAGATGGGCATGGCAAGATCGGAGGAATCTTCAAGGATGGGACGCACCAACGCATCCACGGCCTCCGATGTAAATGCCGCTAGGTCCGGGTTCAGAATGACGCATGCTTTTGCAGACAACAATTCGGCCTCGGCGAGCAGTGCGCCGTAAACTGCTGGGCTGCCCAGCCACGGCACCGTGGAGATGGACCCGGCGGGAATCTCTCGCGCAACGAGTCTTACGCTGGCGGAATCTCCCAATGACTCGAGCGCATCATTCATGCCCGGCACGGAGGGATGGACCACCGCGATAGGCCGGCCGGCCCCACTCCATTGGCCTGCGATGCTTCGCAATTGGGCGACGTCCACCAGACCAGGAAACCCGATCACTAATTCTGCCGAGGGAGGGCTCTGGCCTAGCGCCGCTGCTTCCGGTTCGACCTCTAACTTCGCCATAGGCTTGCTTCCATGGAATGCTGCGTCCTCAAATCCTCATCGTCCAGTTGGCTTCTGTACGGATAACCGGCTGCTCCCTGACCGCTATATGCGATCCGTTTTATCGCAGCGGCAGAGAGACGATGCCCGCAAGCGGAATCCGCACCCATGCCGGCCGGTTATTCAACTCGTACACCAACTCATAGAGCGCCTTGTCGAGCACAAAAACCTCCAGCAACTGCTCAAAAGCTTCCGCATCCGCGGGCACCAGCGAACTCTCTGCAGCTCTCATAGTAAGCCGGTAGGCGTGCAGGAAGGCACTGCAAACAGACTGCTGCCACACACGAGCCCATGGTTCCAAACGATCCGCATCGCCGGGCCGGCGCGTGAGCACACGGATGAGGCCGGAATAAGCCGCGTAGCTGAAGGACCGCAACATGCCGGCCACATCTTTCATCGGGGACTGTTTTGCACGGCGCTCAGACAGCGGACGGGCCGGCTCTCCTTCAAAGTCCAGGATGACGAAATCACCCCGCGAGCGGAGCACCTGTCCAAGATGGTAGTCACCGTGTACGCGAGTGCGCATTCCTGCCGAGGAGAGATCGTCGGCGCGACCAAGACGCTCCGCCACCTGGCGACGGCGGCTTAGAACGAGGCCGCTGAGTTCTTCCACTTCCGCCGGAAGCCGCGAGAGATTTTGCCGAAGGGCATCGAAAGCGGCGCCTGCGTGCTCGGCGAGGGCTCTGCGCAATTGGATAAGATCCTGTTCAGTCATCGGCTCGGGCGCAAATGCCTCGTCGGAGGATGGTTGACCAAGGGCCATGTGCATCTCCGCCGTTCGGCGCCCCAGAAGCGCCGCTGCGTCCAGGTAGCTTCCGAGGTGATCACGCACCCATTCGCTCTCCGAGTGCTCGCTCAAGTCCGTAAGAGAGACGTGAGTACGGGGATAGTGTTCCTCCGGCATCGTGATGACAGAAACCTGCTCGTAAAAGCGTTGCAATTCCTCGAGCGTCCACTCCCATCCGTCACCTTCGTTCGCCACGAGGGTCTGCACCATGGCAAGGGTGGAACTGTTACCGGATCCAGCATCCACAGGCGACACATACTCAATCGACCCTCCGAACGGCGCGATGGCGCGAAAGCCGCTGTGTTCGGTGAGGTAACGTCCGATCTCGACGTCCGGGTTCGGGCCTGCCTGCTGGCGTCGAAAGAGCTTCATGATGAGGCGGGGGCCAAACAGAATCGACGTATTGCTCTGCTCTGCCGAGCCGCGATGCGGTTCCAGCATTTCGTGCCCACGCAACTCAACAAAATTGGGGCTGGGGAGGGCTCGGATGATTCCTCGCTGCATAGTGAGCTCGTCCCCATTTCCCATCAGCGAGAGAAGCTCACGCCCAAACTCATCGTCGAACAGCCCGTCATACACGAAGCCGGTACCATCCGGCGTTCTCACCGGACCCAAGACCGCGCTCGTGTGAGTCTTCGCGATATTCTCGGCTGCAGCGCCGATACTGACGGCAAGTGGGACAAAATAGCTGTCCCGGTCGCCGCCGGCGTAAGTGATTTCGACCAACACGAGCGCATGATCGCCCAGCAGGCCCCAATCGGCGACCGTACTAGAAACGATCTGCCGCGATTTGCCGCCAAACCAGCGTTGTTTCGGGAAAAATGCCGGCAGCCATTCGTGTTCCAGACGATCGCGTCCTGCACCGGTCAATACTGCCGCCCAGTCGGCCGCGTGCAGCAGACGCATGCCAGCATCTACGGGTACTTCCGGTTCCTCCGGCTCGAGTTCGCCCTGTAGTTCCAACCACAGGAAGCCATATTGGTTCAGGGTGATGGCATAGGGTGTCTTTTCGATTTTCGGAAACTCAACATATCCGAGCATTTCAACGGGAATCAGACCGGCATATTCGGAGAGATCCAGCTTTGCCGGTTGCGGGAAGCGAGAGAGGTTCGCGACACACAACACGCGCTCATCTCCATCTTCGCGCACATAGGCGAGTACCTTGCGGTTGGATAGCTGCAGGAATTTGAGCGTGCCGCGGCCAAAGACACGGAAGAGCTTGCGAAGTGCGATCATATTCCGCATCCAGCTCAAAAGACTCGATGGATCGCTCTGCTGTGCCTCCACGTTGATCGCTTCGTATCCCCACACCGGATCCATGACAACCGGCGAATAGAGTTTTGCAGGTACCGCACGGCTGAAGCCCGCATTGCGGTCACCGGTCCATTGCATGGGCGTTCGCACCCCGTTGCGATCGCCCAGATAGATGTTGTCGCCCATCCCGATTTCATCGCCGTAATACAAGATCGGTGTCCCGGGAAAGGAGAACAGCAGGCTGTTGAGCAGTTCGATGCGGCGGCGATTATTGTCTACGAGAGGAGCAAGCCTGCGCCGAATCCCGATGTTGATGCGCATTCGGGGGTCGGCGCTGTAAGCGAAATACATGTAATCGCGCTCTTCGTCACTCACCATTTCGAGCGTCAGCTCATCGTGATTGCGCAGGAACAGTCCCCATTGGCAATTCTCGGGAATGTCCGGCGTCTGAGCCATGATTTCCGTGATCGGCAGGGCATCCTCCTGGCGCAGCGCCATATACATGCGCGGCATCAGCGGGAAGTGGAAGGCCATGTGGCACTCGTCGCCATCTCCGAAATAGGGCCGCACGTCGGCGGGCCATTGGTTGGCCTCCGCCAGGATCAGGCGGCCGTCGTAATCGCGGTCAATCGCGAAGCGAATTTTCTTCATCACCGCGTGCGTCTCGGGGAGATTTTCGCAATTGGTGCCGTCGCGCTCCACCAGGTACGGAATGGCATCGATGCGCAGGCCATCCACGCCCATGTCCAACCAGTAGCGCATGACGTTCAACACTTCTTCCATGACCAGCGGATTGTCATAATTCAGGTCCGGCTGATGCGAGAAAAAACGATGCCAATAGTACTGCTCGGCCACCGGATCCCAGGTCCAATTTGATTTTTCGGTATCGGTGAAAATGATGCGGGCGTCCTTATAAAGCTGGTCGGTATCGCTCCACACGTAGTATTCGCGTTCCGGAGAGCCCTTTGGCGCATGTCGGGCGCGTTCGAACCATGGGTGCTGGTCTGAGGTGTGGTTCACAACCAATTCGACCATCACCTGAATCCCGCGCTCGTGAGCGGCATTGAGACATGCTTTGAAATCGTCGAGAGTCCCATAGCTCGGATTCACATTCATGTAATCCGAGATATCGTAGCCATCGTCGCGGAGTGGAGAAGGAAAAAACGGCAGCAGCCACAAGCATGTAACGCCCAGGTCCTGGATATAATCCAGCTTTTGCATCAGGCCGGGAAAGTCGCCGATGCCGTCATTATTGCTGTCCATGAACGCGCGGACGTGAAGTTCGTAGATGATTGCATCCTTGAACCAGAGCGGGTCCGCCATGCTGCCGGCTTTCTTCAAATCATTCTCCTTGTTCGCAGCGTCGATTATTTCCGTACGGCGAACAGATGAGCCGGAATCTCATACGGACGCAGTTCCACATAATTTCGCGATCCGTGCCACCGGTAGATGCGATTCGACAACAGATCGAATACGTCATAGGTCGCTCCATCGGCCAGTCCAAGTGCCGCCATGTTGAGGCTGACAAACCCGGACTGGGTATTCACCGGGTCGAGATTCACCACCGTCAGCACAACATCGGAAAAGTTCGCGCTGGATTTACTGTAGGCCATGATCTGCGGATTATCCGTCGGATGAAAGACGAGATTTTCATTCCGTTGCAGCGCTGCATTCGCCCGGCGCGCTTCGTTAAGCCGCGCAATCAGCGGTCGTAGTGAGGTCGGTGCATCGCGATTCCAGCGCTTGATCTCGTACTTTTCGCTGTTCAGGTACTCTTCGCTTCCCTCTTTGAAGCGGATGCTTTCGCCCAGTTCGAACGCCGGCCCGTAGATGCCGTAGTTAGAGGAAAGCGTAGCAGCGAGGATCAAACGACTCTTGAAGGCATGCGGTCCGCCGGTCTGCAAGCCGAAGGGAAGAATATCCGGAGTATTCGGCCAGAAGTTCGGTCGCATGTACTCGGCGACATCGGTTTGGGTCAGTTCTGTCAGGTATTGTGTCAGCTCGGCCTTTGTATTGCGCCAGGTGAAGTAGGTATAGCTCTGGGTATAACCAAGCTTCGCCAGCCGTTCCATGACACGCGGCCGCGTGAAGGCCTCTGCGAGAAAGATCACATCCGGATATACGGCATGCACTTCTGCGATCACCCACCCCCAGAAAGGAAATGCTTTGGTGTGGGGATTGTCCACGCGAAAGATGCGGACATTCTTGGCCGCCCAGAACATGAAGACCTCTTTCATTGCGTCCCAGAGCTCTTGCCAGTCACTCGATTCGAAATCGAGTGGATAGATGTCCTGATATTTTTTCGGCGGATTCTCAGCGTACTGAATCGAGCCATCGGCACGCTTCTTAAACCACTCCGGATGCTCGGTGACCCAGGGATGGTCCGGCGCGCACTGGAAGGCGATATCCATTGCCAGCTCCATATCGCGATCATGGAGTTCGCGGATGAGGAAGTCTAGATCGGCAAAGCTGCCAAGTTCGGGCAGCATCGCAAGATGTCCGCCCTCCCTGGCGCCGATGGCCCAGGGGCTGCCCACGTCGCCATCTCTCGCTTCTGTCGTGTTGTTCTTGCCCTTGCGGAAGCTGCGTCCAATGGGGTGAATCGGCGGCAGATACAGGACGTCGAACCCCATGTCCGCAACGTAATCGAGTTGCGCCGTAACATCGCGCAGTGTGCCATGCTGACCCGGCTTGCCCCACGAGCGAGGAAACAACTCGTACCAGCTTGAAAACAGCGCTCGCTTGCGATCCACCCAGACACGCAGTGCAGGCTCATAGCGCGTCTGCATCTCGGTTTCCGGGTACCGCTTCTCCAAGTCGAGCAGTGCTTCATCGAACGCTGCTTCCGTTGATCCGCTGCGCACCTTGGCGGCGAAGTTACGAAGCTGCGCTGCATCGTCCGTTGCGGCTCGCTTCGCGGTGGCTTCGATCAGTAATGCGCCGGTCTTCATCGGCAGGTCGAGATCCTGTGCGGCGTCCTGCCGCTTCTTCAGCTCCGAACGCCAGGTGAGAAAGTGATCGACCTCGCCAACGACCGTGTACTCGTAGAAGCCGAGGCGATTCACTGGAAAACTCGCGGCCCAATGATCGTTGCCCAGCGAGGACATCTCCTCGGAGCGCCAGTCCGGTTCGCCGATGTTATGATAGAGGAGATGAGCGCGTACCAGATCGTGCCCGTCGCCAAAGACATCCGCTTCGACGCGCACCTGATCCCCGACAACCCGCTTTATGGCAAAGCGGCCGCCGTCGATCTGCGGAGTCACGCTCTCCACGACCACGCGGCTGCGGCCATTGGCCGGCTTGCTGGAGGAAGCCAGAGACCTTGCCTTCGATGCCCGCTTCGCTGTGGCCTCCACAGCGGTCCCCGCTTTTCTTGCGGTCGTCTTCTTTGTTGTCTTTGCTGTTGCCGTGGTCTCAGCCGGATTGTCGTTGGTCATTCTCTCCATCTCTTCGGTTCGCCGCCGAAGCAGCCGTTCATGTTTAGATCAGGATCGCGCGCGCCCGTCTCTATGGAAGATGCGGGTTGGCAGGCCACGCGTTCGCTCTGGAGCACAAGTTACTGCTCGAAGTGTCCCCAGATAGTATTAAGCGATTCGGCATAAGCCGGGTGTGCAAAGACCCCACTCTCGAGCGTACTGTAGGGCAGCTTGCCCATCATTGCGATCTCCAACATGCTCATCAATTCACCGCCCTCCGGCGCCAATATCGCAACGCCGAGAATCTGCTCGGTTTCCGCATCGACGATTGCTTTCAGAATGCCGCGTGTCTCGCCGGTTTCGATAGCCCGTGCGATCGATGTCACCGGCATACGGGCTACTTTGATTTTCTTCCCTGCCTCACGTGCCTGCGTCTCCGTCACCCCAATGCGGCCCAATTGCGGATCCATGTAGACGACATACACCGTGGCGCGATCGGTTGTTTTGCGGCCGCCTTTGCCGGTGATCAGGTTGTCACGAAGGATACGGTAGTCGTCATAGGAGACGTGAGTGAATGCCGGCCCACCCTTTACATCGCCGATAGCGTAGATCCCGGGAACGTTTGTGTGCAGCGTCTCGTCAACTTCTATAGCGCCCCTCGTGTTTGTTTTCACACCGGCAGCGTCCAGATGAAGGCCCTTTGTGTTGGGCACGCGACCAACCGCTACAAAAAGGTGCGTGCCGGCAACACTCTTTCCCGATGCAAGATGGGTCGTTATTGAGTGCGAATCACCTTCCACGCGTTGCACTTCGGCACCGGTCAGAATCATGAGCCCGTCTTCCCTGAGGATGGATTCCACCGCCCCGGAAACATCGGCATCCTCGCGGTGAAGCAGGTGCCCGCCACGTTCGATCACGGTTACCTTGCTGCCGAAACGAGAGAACATCTGTCCGAACTCCACGGCTTCATATCCTCCACCCAGGATCAGCAGGTGCTCGGGCACAGTGTCGAGTTCCATGAGGCTGACGTTGTCTAGATAAGGGACGCTCGCAAGCCCTTCTATATCGGGTGTCAATGGAACGCCACCAGTGTCGATGACAATGGTGTCCGCGGTGAACAGGCGCTCGCCACCGGAGTTCAGCGCGACTGCAATCTTCTTTGGGGCGACAAAACGCGCGACTCCGCGCACGAACTCCGGCTGGCCGCTCTCAAAACGCTTCTCGTTTGATGCGCGAAACTGCTCGACAATCCGGCGCTTGCGCGCACGCACCTGTTCCAGATTCACTCGCACCGAACCGATCTCGATGCCGAGTCCTCCCGCGTGCCGCGCCTGCCATGCTCGCTGTGCGCTGGCCACCATCGTCTTGGTGGGCGTGCAGCCATAGTTGATGCAGGTGCCGCCCGCGTACGCGCGCTCGATCAACGCAACGCGCTTTCCCGCCTTCACAAATTCAGAAGAGAGCGGATTCCCTCCCTGCCCCGACCCCAGAATAAGAACATCGTAATGTTCGGCCATCGTGAGCATTCCTCTGCGCACTTAGAAGCGCGATACGGTGAAGAACCCGAGAAGTATTGCGGTGGCATCTTCCAGAAGGGCGATGGGCAGGTCCTTAACACCTCCAGCTGTAATGCCGTGGCGGAGCCAATAGCCGGCATATGCTGCGATGATGGCCGAAATACCGCCGATGACCGCAGGAACAACCCAGGACATGCCGGCGGTAACGGCAAGAGCAGCGGCGCAGAAAGCCCCCATGAGAAATCTCGCACTGAGCGAGGGGGCCTGAATGCGCGGGGGCATCACAGGAAGCTTGTCCGCGATCAACTCTCCGACAGCGAGCACGAGAACCACAATGAGAGCGACAGGCTTCGTAAGGAAGTTCAATCCGGTGCCGCCAAGATGAAGCCAGCCCAGATGCGGCCACCCGCGTTGCGCCGCAATGGTCACAAGCGCAATACCCGTGAATGAGCGGAGCCCGCTCACGCCGCCAATCAAAATACAAAGCAGAAAAAGAATCGTCGACGTCATTCCCGCTACCTTCCTCGCAAGGATGTAAAACGCTATTCCGGTAGAATGCGCCCGAGACGATCTTCTGTGCCAGCTATCTTGATGAAAAAATAAAAGGGACGCTTATGCGCCCCTTGCCTTGTCATAGACGATCGATTAGTTTTCGCGCAGCATGCTGGGCTCTTCGGGCGAGCGCAGACGCACGAGGCGATCGATCGTATAAGGCGAGCGCTGCTGGGAGGTGTAATAGTGCCGCACCTGCAGTTCGCCAAGCAGACCGATGGCTAGCATCTGAATGCCGGCCAGAATGAGCACTCCGGCTACAACAAACAAGGGCCCGTGCTCATCCATCACATGCTGGTGCGTAAAGACCTTGAGCCCGGCCAGGAAGAGCGAGATCGCGCCGCCGAAAAGAATGCTGAACGCACCAAAGCTGCCGAAGAAATGCAGCGGCCGGGACATATATTTCAGCAGGAACCGGATGGTCAGGAGATCAAAAAAGACGCGAAATGTGCGGGAGATGCCGTAGTGGCTCTTGCCGCGCTCGCGGTTCACATTGCGGATCGGAATTTCGCAGATGCTGGCGCCGTACCATGAGGCCAGCGCGGGGATAAAGCGGTGCATCTCGCCGTAGAGCGGGATGTTGTGGATGACTTCGCGCCGGTAAGCCTTGAAGGTCGTGCCGAAATCGTGAATATCCACGCCACTGAAAGCTTCGCCATCAGCCAGTTTGCACAGCGCGAAGGAATACGCCGCATCACGAAGTTATCGATGCGCTCCTTGCGCCAGCCGCTCACGACGTCGTAGCCCTCCTCCAGCTTGGCCAGGAAATCGGGAATCTCTGCCGGATCATGCTGCAGATCGCCATCCATGGCCAGAATGTAGTCGCCTTGCGCATGATCGAAGCCTGCAGCCAGCGCGGACGTCTGTCCAAAGTTGCGGCGCAGCTTGACCACTAGCACCCGGCTATCGACGGCAGCAATTTCCTCCAACAACTTGTAGGTGCGGTCATTCGATCCGTCGTCCACAAGCACCAGCTCAAAGCTGTCGCCCACTGACTCCATAACGGCCTTCAGCCGGTCATAGAGAGTTGTGACGTTTTCCTCTTCGTTATGAAATGGCACGACGATCGAGTACTTTGGCATAGCAAGTCCATTATATAGAAAAGACGCCCGTAGCCAATTGCATTCGGCAGCGGTTCTTCCGTTGCAAACTGCCCTTTCAGGTCCGGCTATGCCAGGATTCTCTGAAGTTCTTCAATGGCGCGCTCACAGGCGGGCGGGGCTACATCGCGATGAGTCACAAACCGAACCTCGTCCGGCCCGGCCGTTCCGCTCAGAATAGCTTCGGATTTCAGCCTCGCGACCACGTCTGCCGCCGATTTCTTTAAGGGACGAAAAATCACGATATTGGTCTGCACCGTTTCCAGATCGATAGCGCAGTCGGGCATTTGCGCGATGCGATCCGCCATCCAGCGGGCATTTGCATGATCTTCCTCGAGGCGCGCCGGCATCTCCTCGAGAGCAAGCAGTCCTGCGGCAGCGAGCACGCCGGCCTGGCGCATGCCGCCGCCCAGCATCTTCCGGATGGAACGGCCCCTCTCCATGAGAGCACGCGAACCCACCAGCATCGATCCGGCCGGCGCACACAGACCCTTGCTGAGGCAGAACATGACGGTTGAAAAGCCCTCGCTGAGCGCAGCCACAGTCGTCTTGAAAGCGATCGCAGCATTGAAGATGCGGGCGCCATCCAGATGGACGGGAATGCCGCGCTCCGCTGCGCCGGCCCATACTCCCTTCAGCGCATGGAGCGGCGTGATGGTTCCACCTGCCATGTTGTGCGTGTTCTCCAACGCAATCAGTCCGGTCTGCGCGCGATAGTAGATAGACGGCGCAATGGCGGCTTCGATCTGCTCCCACCTTAGGACGCCCCGCTCGCCTTCGATCTGGCGAAGCTGGCAGCCGCTGAAGGCGGAGACCATCGCCATCTCCCAATCCACCATGTGGGCTCGCCGCTCGCAGATCACCTCCTGTCCATGCTGGGTGTGCAGCCGGACGGCGATCTGATTGCCCATTGTGCCGGTGGGGACAAAAAGCGCAGCATCCTTGCCGAAAATCTCTGCGGCCCGCTGCTCCAAGCGGTTCACAGTAGGGTCTTCGCGATACACATCGTCGCCAACTTCTGCTTCGGCCATGGCACGGCGCATTTCTGCTGTTGGCTTGGTCACAGTGTCGCTGCGCAGATCAATCCAGTCCTTCATTGTTAGCTATCCGATCATTGAGTCGCCGAGTGGCAAAGATTCTTTGCTATCGACAATACTGATTTGGTGACGATGAGCGCGAATCCGGGCAGTCCTTCCGATCCGGATCCATTTTCGCCGGAAGCATCCAGCCCGATTCCCTCCTTTCGTGCCTGGTTTGCAGAGGCAAAGCTGCTGGAACCGAACGATCCCGATGCGGCGGCGCTTGCTACCGCCACGACCGAAGGGCGGCCATCCGTGAGAATGGTTCTCATCAAGGCGATCGGAGATGACGCCTCCTTCGTCTTCTACACCAATGCCACGAGCCGCAAAGGTTCGGAAATTCGCTCCAATCCACACGCTGCGCTTTGCTTCCACTGGAAGTCCCTGCGCCGCCAGGTGCGCCTGGAAGGACCGCTAACGGGGGTCTCGGCGGCCGAGGCGGATACCTACTTCCGGAGTCGCAGCCGAGGCAGCAAGCTGGGCGCCTGGGCCTCGGAACAATCGCGTCCTCTGCACGACCGCGGCACTCTGGAGGCGCGAGTCGCTGAGTTGACAGCCCGTTATCCCGACGAGATCCCACGACCGCCCTACTGGACGGGCTTTGCCCTGTTCGCGGAAACCGTGGAGTTCTGGCGCAGCCGGCCGGACCGGCTTCATGACCGCGTGCTTTACACTCGAACGCCGGAAGCCTGGACCCGCACTTTGCTCAATCCATAGCAGTGTTCTTTGTGAGAAGCGGGCCCGCGATCTGATTTTGTACCGGGTTTTCCCCTGCTTTAATCATTCAAATGCTTGCTCCGCGAAGACCGCTGCGGCATAATCGAGCATTCTTCGGAGATCTCCGAGTAGAGTGCAGGTTACCGGGACCATGCTGTCCAAGTTCGAAAACTAAACAGCCGGCAGAAGTCGTGATGCTTATGCGACCGCCGGACGACATGGTTTGTAGTTTTTCTGGAGGCCGTTCCTATGCGATCACTCAGATTCGCGCGAGTCGTGCTGTGTCTCATCGTTGCTGTACCGCTGCTGGCGCAAACCAGCTCCACATCCGTCCGTGGCACCATCACGGACCCATCCGGCGCGCTGGTTCCCAACGCACAGATTTCGCTCACCAACGTCGCCGATAACTCGGCCACCAGCGGCACTTCAGACAAAGCTGGACTTTACACATTCCCGCAACTCCAACCGGGCACATATCTTATTACGGTTACGGCTACGGGGTTCGCGCCCTCCACCAAGCAGGCCCAACTGCTTGTCGATCAGCCGGCGACCATCAATTTCCAATTGGGAGTGCAGGCTACGCAGACCATTAACGTCAGCGCCGAAGCACAGACCCTGAACAAGACGGATGCCAGCATTGGCACAGCCCTCGATAACCAGGTGCTCCAGGCGCTGCCCGCAGAGGGCAGAAATGTCCCTGATCTGCTGAGTCTCCAGCCGGGCGTGCTCTACCTTGGACGAAATGTGAGTAGAGATTCGGACAGCCGAACAGGTGCAGTATCAGGGGCACGCTCCGATCAGGGCAACGTCACGCTCGACGGACTGGACGACAATGACCAGAATCAGGGATACGCGTTTACGGGCGTTCTCCGGTCAACGATCGATTCCACCGAAGAGTTCCGTGTGGCGACTGTCAACAGCGACGCTGCGGCCGGACGCTCCTCCGGCGCGCAGGTGTCTCTCGTCACCAAATCGGGAACGAACGGCTTACACGGGGACGCCTTCGAGTACTATCGGCCAACATTCACGGTGGCGAACAACTGGTTCAACAAGCAAGCGCAGCTCGCAAACGGTCTGCCCAACATACCCGGCAAGATCGTTCGGAATACATTTGGCGGGGCCGTGGGCGGCCCGATTGTCAAAGACAAGCTATTTTTCTTCTTCAACTACGAAGGTCAGAGATCAGCAGAGAATAGCCAGGAGACTCGAACCGTTCCGACGGACAGCTACCGTGCGGGCCTCCTTCGGTATCAGGACGACAACAATGCGGTCCACACCATTTCGCAGGCACAGTTCACCCAGCTGGATACGCCCTGCGTTGCAAATGGCGGCTGCCCCAACGGGCCTGGCCCGAACCCGAACGTGCTGCAGCACTTTAGCCAATATCCGCACGCTAATACCGGCGGCGGAGACAACCTGAACACAGCTGGCTTTACGTTCTCTTCCCCGAATCCTCAGTCGCTGAATACGAGCATTCTTAAATTCGATTACAACCTCAATAACAGCCATCGTCTGTTCATTCGCGGAAATCTGCAGAAGGATGTGACGGCGGATCCAGAACAGTTTCCAGGCCAGGGGCCGATGTCCCGACGCGTGGACAACACCAAGGGCCTCGCCGCCGGCGATACCTGGACACTCTCTACCTCCTTGATCAATGACCTGCGCTACGGATACATCCGGCAGGGCTACGCCGACGCGGGCACGCTGACGCGGGACTATGTCCACTTCCGCTTTATCAGCAACATCAATCCTCAAACTTCTACGACGACCGTGAACGTGCCGGTCCACAACATCATCGACAACGTCACGTGGACGCATGGCAACCACACCATTCAGGGTGGCGTGAACTGGCGTCTGATTGGCAACAATCGATCCACGAATGGAAATTCCTTTAACAGCGCCAGCACCAATCCTTACTGGATCGGCAGTGACATTCCCGACCCCCACACAATACCTGGCCTTCCCGCCGTCGGCGGTGGTTTTTCCAATAATTACCTGATCGCCTATGCCAACCTGATAGGCACAGTGCCGGAACGGGATAACGTCTATAACTACAAGGTCAACACCGATGGCAATAGTGGCACCCAGCTTGCCGACGGCGCCGGGATCACTCGCAACTATCGCGCAAACGAATTTGAATGGTTCCTGCAGGACTCCTGGCGTCCACTGCCCAATCTCACATTGACCTTCGGCCTGCGGCACACCATTCTCCAGACCCCCTATGAGACCAACGGCCAGCAGATTTCACCGGGGGTCGACACTGACGCCTGGTTTAATCAGCGAGAAATCGCTGCGCAGCAGGGCCAGGTCTTTGAGCCACTTATCTCCTTTGCGCCAAGCGGTCCGCATTTCGGGCGTCCGGGCTATTGGCCGAAGCAGAAACTGAATCTGGCTCCGCGCTTCTCCGTGGCGTACTCGCCGGACAGCAAAACTTCCATTCGTGCGGGCTTCGGCATGTACTACGATCACTACGGCCAGGGCATCGTGAATTCCTTCACGGACACGGGCTCCTTTGGCGTAAGCACGGGATTGACCAACCCCGCCGGTGTGTATAACTGGTCGACTTCGCCGCGTTTCACCGGCATCGACAACCTCCCCAACATCAATGTCGGACCCGCCCCACCCAGCACAACAACCTTTCCTTACACGGTGCCGGACGGCTCCTTTCTCATCACCTGGGGACTCAGCAACAGGATCAAGACCCCGTATTCAGAATCGATTGACGCCTCTGTACAGCGACTCCTGCCCGGCGGATTCACGCTGGAGACGTCCTATGTCGGACGTATGGGACGCCACCTCATGCAGCAGCTTGATTTGGCCTCGCCAACCAATTTTGTGGATGCCCAGGGCGGCGGCGACTGGTACACCAACATTACCAAGCTCTCGAAGATCAGCGATCAGCACGGGGGCGACGTCGACGTGAACGTGGCGCCGATTCCTTATTTCGAGCATGTCTTTCCGCAGATGGCCTTCGATGGGAAGAGCGCTACCCAGAATATCTACTCTCAGGAACTGGCGAATAATCGCTACAACTATGGAGAGACCGGCACGCTGGCGGATATTGATTTCTACTGCAGCTACGGTTGCCCGCAGGGAACCCGTTTCTATCAGGGGCAGTTCTCGTCACTTTTCGCATGGGCCTCCATCGGCCAGAGTTACTACAACGCTGCACAGCTTGTCCTTCGTCACCCGTCGAGCCACGGTCTGCAGGCGGACTTCAGCTATACCTTCTCCAAGTCCATCGACATGGGATCCGACACAGAACGCACCGGCATCCAAACCGCCAACAACACCAACAGCGTCATCCTGAATGCGTGGCACCCTGAGTACAATCGCGCGCCTTCCGACTTCGACACGCGCCACCTCATTACCGGCAATCTTATCGATCAGTTGCCCATCGGAACCGGTCACCTGATCGCAGGAAACAGCAATCGGCTTGTGAATTCGATTATCGGTGGATGGCAATTTTCTGGTTTGGTCCGCTGGACCAGTGGTCTGCCCTTTTCACTCTTCTCTCCCGCCTGGGCCACCAACTGGGAGGAGCAGAGCTTCGCCGTCAAGACAGGTACTGTGAAGCTGCACAAGCATATCGACGCGTCGGGCCTGCCTAATGCCTTCGATAAGCCGGATGACATCACCAACGGAGCAATTGGAGGCAATCCGGTCCGTCTCGCCTATGCCGGTGAGGCTGGAATGCGCAACAACTATCGCGGCGATGGCTATTTCGATATCGACTCCAGCCTGAGAAAGACCTGGACACTGTATCGCGAACACTCTCTCAGCTTCGCATGGGATGTCTTCAATACCACCAATTCAGCCCGGTTCGATACCAACACACTCGACTCAGGCATTACCGATGCAGGCAGCATGGGTGAATACCAGACTCATACTCTCAACCTGCCGCGCGTCATGCAGTTCTCGCTGCGTTACGCTTTCTGATGTTCCTTGCTGCACACAGATGGCGGCTTCGGCGTATCGTCGAAGCCGTCGCTTTTGCAAACCATCTCAATCTCTTGTTTTGAGCGCCCATGACCCTTCGCCCGCTACCGGCCCTTGCTCTTCTGCTTCCTCTCTTTGTTTCCGCTCAGTCGCCCGCAACCACTCCGACCAAACCCCTGCTCACGCTGGATGCCTTCATGGCGGCGACGGAGTACACCTCCGCGCGAATCTCGCCGGATGGAAAGGCGGCGGTGATCGCAACGCGTGAGCCGGATTGGATGGCGAATCGCTTCAGGGAGAACCTCTGGTTGTGGCGCGCCTCCAGCGGCAAAGTCGAGCCGCTAACCAGCTCAGGGCATGATACAGGTCCGGACTGGTCGCCTGACGGCCGCTTCGTCGCCTTTAGCTCCGATCGTCGACTGCCGGAGGAGAAGCCGTCCGACGCGAAGGATAGCAAGGATGATTCGCAATCCCGCATCTGGATCGTTTCCGTGGATGGTGGCGAGGCAGGTCCTCTCTATCGCACCAAAGATGATGTGCACAGCTTCGCCTGGGCGCCGGACGGATCGGCGATCTATGTGGCGATTCAGGAGCCGCTCTCGAAAGACGAAACCGACGCGAAGGAGCGCGATTGGAAAGACGTCACACGCTACCGCACCGGCGAGCGCGGTGACGTGCTGCTGCGCATTTCCCTTCCCTCCCCGGCCACGGGCGCCGAGCAGCCCAACATCACGCCGCCAACTCCTGCAGCCAGTCAGCAGCCTCTACCGCAGGGCGCGACCGTGATTGCTCGCAGCCCACTGGCCATCGACTCCATCAAAGTGGAGCCGCACAACGGGACGATCGCATTCACCACAGCACCCATCTCACATCACCTGGAGAATCCCGCTAACGTCGAGATATACACCGTCGCGCCGAATGGAGGAGTCGTCTCGCAGCTCACGCACAACCAGGGGCTCGAAAACAATCTCCGCTGGGCGCCCGATGGGCGCCATCTGTACTTCACCGTGCAAGCGGCAGCGGGCTCCGTCGAGGGTCCGTATCGTGACGTACAGGGGCGGATCTATTCGATCTCAGCCGATGGAGGCGCGCCGCAGCGGCTTGGGGCCGACTTTGATGGCAACTGGCAGGATTACACCATCCTCCAGGATGGAACGTTGCTGGCCGCCGGCACCAAGGGCACCAGTACGCAGGTATATCGCGTGAGTGGCAAGCATGCGGAAAAGATCGCCGGCGTCGCCGGCACATACGGCGGACTCGATGCCGCCGTTCACAGCGATACTCTGCTGTTTACGCACTCTGCGATTCGCGAGCCGCAGGAGGTCTATCTCGCTCCTGCCGCACATCTTGATCAGGCGCAACAACTCACGCGATTCAACGCACATTATCTCAACTACGCGCAATCCGAATGGCGGCCTTATAGCTGGAAGGCCGACGACGGCGGGACAGTGGAAGGCGTTCTCATCTACCCGCCCGGCAAACGCGAGGCAACGCATCTGCCGATGCTCACGCTGATTCACGGTGGCCCGGCGGACGCGGACGGTGACCGCTTTGGCGCTGACTGGTACGACTGGGCCACGATGGCGGCGGCACAGGGATGGCTCGTATTCCGCCCGAACTATCGCGGCTCTGCCGGTTATGGCGATACATTCATGCAGCAGATCACACCCGGCATTGTCTCGCGCCCGGGCAAAGACATCCTGGCCGGAGTGGACGCTCTGGTGGCTGACGGAACCGCAGATCCGTCGCATCTCGTGATCGGTGGCTACAGCTACGGTGGCTACATGACCAACTGGCTGATCACGCAGACGACGCGCTTTCGCGCGGCGGTGACAGGCGCCGGGGCTGTAGAGCATGCGGCGAACTGGGGCAACGACGATTTGACCTATGACGACGCATCGTATCTCGGCGGCCGTCCGTGGGAGAAGCCCGCGACGTACCAGAGCGAAGCGGCGCTCTTTCAGATGAATAAAGTGACAACGCCGACGCACGTGATCGCGGGCGATGCCGACATACGCGTCGCATTTCTGGAAGACATCCTGCTTGAACACGCTCTCGAGTCGCTGAACGTTCCGCATGCGCTGCTCACGCTTCCCGGCGAGGGACATCCGCTCTCGAAGAATCCGTGGCACGGATATATCGCGCTGCGCGAGGAGTTGAAGTGGATCAACAAATACGGCGACCACTCGCCGCCGACGCCATAACGCTTCTCACATCCGAGCGCGTTCAGTCCTTCTCATTCAACAATTCGGAGTCTTCATGTCTGGCCTTGTACGTACCCTGCCCGTTGTTGCGTTGCTCTGCTCGATTGCTCTTTCCGTACCCGCGCAGGCTCCTGACTATGCGCGCGATCCGCACCAGGCCGATCGACGAGGACTACACCGCGAAGATCCGCAAGTACACGACCGATCCGCAATTCAATCGCCGCTGACCGATTATCTCCGGCCTCGCAGGGCGTGCCGACGCCGGCAAGATGCTGGGCGATATGTCCGGCGCACCGGACATCTGCCTTATTCGGCCGACGTGTACAGCTATTTCCGCGAGCTCGCCAAGGCAAGCCCGCGCGTGCGCGTCGTCACGATCGGCAATAGCGAAGAAGGCCGCGAGATGATCGCAGTCGCGATCGGCGACGAAAAGCTCCTGCTGGCGCACCGAAGCGAAAACGATGCGCGGCTCGCCAAGCTCGCCGATCCGCGCGCGATCGGCATGGACGATGCGAAGGCGCGCCGACTCGTCGCGCGTCGATGCCGGTCTACTACATCACCGGCACGATCCACTCGACCGAGACCGGCGCGCCGACCGCGCTGATGGAGCTTGCCTACCGCCTCGCGGTCGACGACGCGCCGTACATCCGCAACATCCGCTCGCACGTCATCACGCTGATCACGCCGATCGTCGAGGTGGACGGCCGCGACCGCATGGTGGATATCTATCGCTGGCACAAAGCGCATCCGGGCAGACGTATCCGCACCTTCTCTACTGGGGCCACTACGTCGCGCACGACAACAACCGCGACGCGATGGCCATGACTCTCGCGCTGACGCGCAACGTCTCGAATACCTATATCGGCTGGCATGCGCAGGTACTGCACGACCTTCATGAATCGGTGCCGTTCCTCTACGACAACACGGTCGGCGACGGGCCGTACAACGCATGGCTCGATCCGATCCTCGTCAGCGAATGGCAGCAGCTTGGCTGGAACAAACGTGCAGCGATGACGCGGCTCGGCATGCCCGGGGTGTTTACGCATGGCGAGTTCGATACCTGGAGCCCGGGTTATCTGATGTTCCTTGCAGCGACGCACAACGGCATCAGCCGCCTGTACGAAACATTCGGCAACGGCGGCGCCGATACCGTGGAGCGCATACTGAGCCGGACGAGTATGCGCGCGCGTGGTATCAGCCGAATCCGCCGCTGCCGAAGGTGACTTGGTCGCAGCGCGACAACAACAACTACGAGCAGACGGCGCTTCTGACGGCGCTGGACTATTTCGCGCATAACTCGAAAGTTCCTCGAACGGCTACTATCGAAGAGCAAGCGCTCGATCGAGAAGCCCGCCCAGAAGGGCCGGCCGCCTATGTGATTGCGGCCGACGACCGCGCCCGGCGCGCAGGCCGATCTGCTGCGCGTGCTGCAGCACCAGCATTGCGAGATCAGCAGGCTGACGCGCCGGCCGGTTACGGTCGAACGCGCCGAAGAAGCCCGACGACCAGAATGAGACGCGACGAGAAAGAAGCCGGGGCCCAAACCGCCGGCAGACCCGCACATTCGCCGCCGGCAGCTACGTCGTGCGCATGGACCAGCCGTATTCGCGCGATCGCCGACGCGCTGCTCGATCGCCAGTACTGGTCGCCGAACGATCCGCAGAAGCATCCGTACGACGACACCGGCTGGTCGATGCGCCCGCTGTTCGGCGTCGATGTCGTGCGCGTGCCCGATCCTGCGATCCTGAAGGCGCCGATGCATCCTGTCGACGACCCGACGCTACCGAGCAAGGAACCTTCACTTTCCGGCGACGCATTCGTCATCGAAAATCACGCTGATCCGTCGCTGATCACCCTGCGCTATCAGTTCCCGAACGCCAACATTGCGGCGACGGATGCGAGCATGACGGCGGGTGGCCACACCTACCCGGCCGGCACCTGGATTGTGCGCGGCGTCGCGGGCAGCGATCTGTCGCGCGCGGTTGCGGCGCTCCATCTCCGTACCACTGCCGCGGCAGACCTGCCAACTGTGGCGTCGCGTCCGGTGGCCGCGCCGCGCATCGCGCTGATGCACACCTGGCTCGACACGCAGCCCGAGGGATGGTGGCGGCTGGCGCTCGACAACCTGCACGTTCCGTACAGTTACATCAGCACGCAGACCGTGGCCGCCGAAGCCGACCTGCGGGCGAAGTACGACGTGATCCTGTTTGCGCCGGTAGGGCGCAGCTCGCAGCTCATCGTCAGTGGCATTCCGATGTGGGGCAATGCCATGCCATGGGAGAAGTCGGAGATCACGCCGAATCTGGGGCGGATTGACTCTACACCGGACATACGGCCGGGGCTGGGCGAGGCGGGCCTTGCGCACCTGCGCGACTTCATCCGGCAGGGTGGGCTATTCATCGCATCGCAGGATGCGGCAGAGTTCGCCATCGACGAAGGACTTGCTCCCGGGGTTTCGGTTGCGCCCCGCGGAGGGGTGAAGGTTGTGGGCAGTATCCTGAACACGGTGCTGGTGACCCGCAAGGATGTACCGCAGAGCCCGATCCTGGCGGGCTACAGCGCTGCTCCCGCGGTGTACAGCGAGGACGGCATGTCATTCAACGTCAGCAGCCTGCTGACGGGCGACGGGCGGCTGCGGACGGAGGCGAAGACGCCGCGACCGACGGGACGCGGCGGGCCGGACGACCCGGATGTGCCGCAGGACCGTGCGTTCGCAGAGCCACCGCCGGTAGCGAAGGCGAAGGCGTGGGAGCCGATGCCGCTTACGGTGGAGCAGACGCGAAATAATCCCTACGTGATCCCGGAGAAGGAGCGGCCCCAGGTGTTGCTGCGCTATGCCGATGCCAAGGGCCTGCTTGTCTCCGGCCTGCTGGACCGTGCGGACTCGCTGGCTGAGCATGCGACAGTGGTGGCCGCGCACCTGGGCAGCGGGACGTCGCTGCTCTTCGCCAACAATCCGCTGTATCGGGGGGAGACGATCGGCAGTTATGCTCTGGTGACGAATGCGATCCTGAGTTACCAGGGCGCGAAGCCCTGACGAGCAGGAGGATGCGATGGCAATGCTCGAGAAGGTGATCGGCTTTATTCCGACCCGCAATGGCGAAGTCGTGCGCGAGTTCTACGAGGGCAAACTGGGACTTCGCTTCGTGGATGATGACAAGTTCGCGCTTGTCTTTGAGTCCGGCAAGACGATGATACGGATTGCGCGGGTGGGAGAGTTCACCCCCGGTTCACGATCCTGGGCTGGGAGACCCATCGGATCGAACAGGATGTGCGCGATCTGACGGGGCGCGGCATTGTGTTCGAGCGCTTCGGGTTTATGGAGCAGGATGATCTGGGGATCTGGACCTCGCCTTCGGCCGCAAAGGTGGCGTGGTTCAAGGACCCGGATGGAAATACGCTGTCGCTCTCACAGCACACCTAAGCGCCACTCACCCCCACCCCCCTACCCCTCCCGTTACCGGAGCCTGGCTCGCAAACTATTTTGTTTCAGCATGTTAAGCGGCCTCCCGAGAGCTAAAGTCGTCCAGTCAAAGGAGTTATGCCGCGCGTTGAATGTGGAATGACGCAACAAATTAAAACGCCTGCGAATCTCCTCGCAGGCGTTGTTGTTCTCTATTTCCAGAGTAGCAAATTCGATGGAATTAACTGGCACATTTCCTGAAAAATGTGCCCTTCTCAGTTCCTAATTCGCACTGGCGTGGGGTTGCAATCAAGAGCCGACTTAGCGATAGCGATCGTCTCTCGATGAGCGAGTACGTGAATTGGCTTCATTGACCGGTCGATCGAACTTAAGGGTGTATCGAGAATGCTCCAGGCACCGGCTTCCTGGATCGTTTAGTTACGTTAATCGATACTTTCGCCCGCGATGGCTTGTGAGCGAGACTGGATGAGCACCCATGTCCCGCCGCGTCCTGATTGTCGCCATCGTCTGCATTTGTTTTGCGCTCATTCTCTGGTCCGGATACGAGAACCACTTCGGGCATGCAGCGACTGTTGTTCCTTCCCGGATAACAACAGCGGAACCCGCTGCTGAGTCGCAGACGGATGCTGTCACTTCTCCGCTGCTGGGGAAGCCGGCGCCTGGGTTCGCGCTTCGCGATCTTGAGGGGCACAGGGTATCGCTGGCGGATTATCGGGGTAAGGCGGTGCTGATCAACTTCTGGGCGACCTGGTGCGCGCCCTGCCAAGTGGAGATGCCGTGGTTCATTGCGCTGCAGCAGAAGTATGCGGCGCAGGGCTTTACGGTCCTGGGAATCGATCAGGATTACCCGCAGGACCTGCCCAAAGTGCCGGGTTTTGCGAAGCAGATGAAACTGAATTACCCGGTGGTGTACGGCGATAAGCAGACCTACGATGCGTACGGCTGCTGTGACTACCTCCCGATGTCGTACTACATCGATCGCGAGGGTACGGTGCGGATCGCGACGATCGGGCTGGGTGACCGCGACCGGATGGAGGCCTACGTTCGCCGGGTTCTGCAGGCTGCGCCAGCGCCTCCGGATGGGCGGATCACCGCGAGAGCAGCAGCTCCTGCTGCGCCTGCCCGGACGCGGTAACGTCGAGGAAGCGGGCGAAGACATCGTTCGAGAGCATGCGTCCGCGCGCTGTGAGCACAACGTGATCGGCGTGCTGAACGAGCAGACCTTCTTCCACGAGCTGCGCGAGGATGGGGGCAAAGGTATGGACGGCAGCATCGCCGAACTCGCGCTGCAGCGCGGGAAGTGAGACACCGCCGGTGAGGCGCAGGCCGAGGAACCATGCCTCTTCGATCTCCGCCGGTCGACTGACTTGCTCCGGCTGGGGTTCGGCAGCGTCGTCGAGATAGCCTTCCAGGTCATCCACATTGGAGAAGCGGACTGCATGGTTGTTCACGTCACGGAGCATGGAGTGTGCGTCGAGGCCGATGCCGAGATAGGGCTCGCGTCGCCAGTAGCGGAGATTGTGTTGAGACTCAGCGCCTGGGCGGGCGAAGTTTGAGATTTCATACTGGCGCAAGCCGGCCTGCTCCAGCCGCACGCATCCGGCCTCGTACATAGCGGCGATGGCGTCATCGGCAGGGACCAGGCCGGCTCCGTAGCGACGACCGCCGCCGATGAGCTCGCGGCCGAGGCGGGAGTCTTCATCCACTTCGAGCATGTAGAGGCTGGCATGCTTCACGCCGAGGGCACACACCGCGTCGATGGATTCGGTCCAGCTCGCCATGGTCTGGGCGGGCAGGCCGGCGATCAGGTCGATGTTGACCGCGAGGCCGGCGTCGTGGAGGAGGCGGACATCTGCTTCCACAATGGCCCGGGTGTGTGTGCGGCCGGTAGCGGCGGCTTCCCTGTCGACCGTGGACTGCACGCCGAGGCTGACGCGGGTGGCGAATACTTCAACCATTGCTTTAAGGAATTCCGGGCTGATCTGGCCGGGTGCACACTCGACCGTGATTTCGGCGGTGGGGTCGATAACGAAGCAGTCGCGGATGGCTTCGAGTATCTGGAGGAGAAGTTGCGGCTCGAGCGTGCTGGGGGTGCCGCCGCCGAGATAGATGCTGCCCAGCCGGTGCGGGAGCTGCCATCCATTCTGCCGGGCACGGCGGCCGGCGCGGCGAAGCTCGTCGCAGAGGCGCGCCACATAGCGCTCGTGCTCGCTGGCCGGGAAGACGCCCGAGGCGAAGTTGCAGTAGGTGCACTTTGCGCGGCAGAACGGGATGGAGATATAGAGACCGAGCGTGCTGCTCATACATCTATTCTGCCAGCCCTCTAAAATGAAGGAAGGCATGTCCGAAGCCAGGTCCCGAAGCGCGCAGCAACCCAACCCGGAAAAGAGGCCGGAGCACAAGCCGGCCGCCCATGAGGAAGACATTGTCGGCAAGGCGTATGACAGCCGGCTGATGGGGCGGCTGCTGAAGTATCTGCGCCCCTACAAGTGGCAGGCGGGCGTTTCGCTGGCAGCGATCATCCTGAAGGCGCTGGCGGACATTCTCGGGCCCTACCTGACGAAGATCGCGGTAGACCGCTACATGACGCACGACAGCACGGGCCAGGCGACGTGGCTGGGGCGGCACCTGAGCAATTCGCCGGCGGCGGGCATTACGCAGATTGCGCTGATCTACATTGGCGCGCTGTGTTTTTCTTATGTGCTGGAGTTTGCCCAGACCTACCTGATGCAGTGGACCGGGCAGAAGATCATGTACGACCTGCGGTCGCAGATCTTCCGTCACCTGCAGCGGATGCATGTGGCGTTTTTTGACCGCAACCCAGTCGGGCGGCTGGTGACGCGGCTTACCTCGGACGTGGACGCGCTGAACGAGATGTTTACGTCGGGCGTGTTCGCGATTTTTGAAGACGCCTTCGTGCTGTTGGGCATCGTGACTGTCATGCTGGCCATGAGCTGGAGGCTGGCGCTGATCTCCTTCGCCGTGCTGCCGGTTATTTTGCTGGTGACACGCATCTTCCGCGACAGTGTGCGTGGCTCCTACCGCCGCATCCGCACTGCGATCGCGCGTATCAACGCGTTCACCCAGGAACATGTCACGGGCATGAGCGTGGTGCAGCTCTTTAACCGGGAGCAGCGCGCATTCAACGACTTTGAGGCCGTCAATCGCAGCCACCTGGTCGCCTTTAAAGACGCCATTCTGGCATACGCGCTCTACTATCCCGCTGTGGAATTGCTCTCCTCGATCGCCATCGCGCTGGTGATATGGGTTGGCGGACGCGGCGTGCTCCGCGGCACGGTCACGATCGGTATCCTTGTCGCCTTCATTCAATACTCGCAACGTTTCTGGCGCCCGATCCAGGATCTTTCAGACAAGTACAACATCCTGCAGGCGGCGATGGCGGCGAGTGAGCGCGTCTTCAAGCTGCTGGATACGCCAGCCGAGGTAACGACGCCGGCCGATCCGGTGCCCAGCCTGCGCGCGGGGCGGATCGAGTTCCGCGATGTGTGGTTTACGTATGAGCGGCTGACTCCGGAGCAGCTTGCGACGATCGCGACGGCGTCTCCGGAGGACCTGGATGCCATCGGTGTGGAGTGGGTGCTGCGGGGTGTGTCGTTTGCGATCGAGCCGAATGAGACGGCAGCGATTGTGGGCCACACGGGCGCGGGCAAGACGACGATTATCTCGCTGATGATGCGCTTTTACGATGTGCAGCGCGGCGCGGTGCTGATTGACGGCATTGATGTGCGACAGCACGAGCTTACCGCGCTCCGGCAGCAGTTCGGCGTGGTGCTGCAGGATCCGTTCCTGTTTACGGGTACGATTGCGGAGAATATCCGTCTGGGGACGAAGTCCATCTCGGATGCAGACATGGAGCGCGCGGCCGATGAGGTGAATGTCGGCGATTTTGTTCGCAGCTTGCCGCATGGCTTCAACGAGCCGCTGCGAGAGCGCGGCGCAGGACTTTCGACAGGACAGAAGCAGCTCATCAACTTTGCGCGCGCGCTGGCGCACCGGCCGCGGATTCTGATTCTGGACGAAGCAACTTCGTCGGTGGATACGGAGACGGAGATTCGCGTCCGCACGGCGCTGGATCGCATGGTGACGGGGCGGACGTCGGTTGTTATCGCGCATCGGCTCTCGACGGTGCAGCGGGCCGATACCATCCTGGTGATGCACAAGGGGCAATTGCGCGAGCACGGGCCGCACCAGAAATTGCTGGCGCAGCGCGGCATTTACTGGAAGCTGTACCGGCTGCAGTACAGGGACCAGGAGATGGAGGAGGCACAGGCGATTGCGAATACGCCGCTTGTGCTGGGGACGGACTGACTACTGCATCCGTGATTTCAGGAAGCGGATGATGTGCTGACGCTCCTCGGGTTTCTCGACATTGAAATCCATTTCGTTGCCGCCAACCAGCGCGTCGGGATTCGACAGCCACTTATCGAGCGTGTCATCGCTCCACACGATGTGCGCGTTTTTCAGGGCTGAGGAGTAAGTGAAGGTGGGTACGGAGCCAACGGCACGGCCGTAGACATTGCCGAGCCGGGGGCCTTCGCCATCTTTGGTCAGCGAGTGACACCCGCTGCAGCGCTTGTTGAAGAGCTCTTCGCCCGACGTTGCATCGCCGGAAGCGGCTGCAGGGGCAGATGCGTTCGCCTGAGACCAGCGGGCCAATGCGGCGAGATCGGTGCTGTTGATCCGCGACTTCCAATGGATGAGCCGGTATTGCAGCAGAGGCATTTTGCCCTTGCGAGCCATTACCACGATTTCCTGACTCAGGGCGGAGCGCTTGTCCGGTGAATAGGAATTCCAAATCGCGAGGTTCATGGCTCTGCGGCCTCGGACGATATCGGCTTCCATGAGCCACGACATGGGTGCGAAGCGGCCGTAAAGCGGCGTACGCACCTCCGCTGAGTGGCAGTCGGCGCACTTCTCCGCGAGCATGGCACGGACATCCGGCGGGATATGTGCGTCCTGCATGAATGGCGCTGCCGGCGTCCTTTTCGCGTAGAGGCCGGCATCGCCATAGGGATGCACCCGGGCCAGGAGGAGGGACACCGGCAGGAGAAGAAGACAAGCAAGCCCGAAGATCTGTCGCACTTTCATACCTCGTATTTGTCCGCGAGCGTGGAGTCGACGATAGCGAGATGGCTTTGCTTTCTGACGTACTTCACGTCGGTGACGCCGAGAACGTCGCGGAGCTTTCCGGCGGGCACGGTCATGGGGCCTGCGTGCGGAGCCTGACCGGGCGCGGGCTGCGGGAACGCTGTGGAAGCGGCAGTGTGAAACGAGACGTTGCCTTCCACCTTCTGCATCACCTGATGGATGTGCCCGTTTAGCACCGTGACCGAACCAAAGCGCTTGAGTTGTCCGAGAACTTCCGCGCCATCCTGCGTGCCCCATCCCCAGTCCGGGTAGACCATCCAGAGCGGGATGTGGGCGAACACCACGACGGGTGTGGAGGCGGAGAGATTCGCCAGCTCCGCCTTGAGCCACGCGCGCTGCAGGTCGCCGAGGGCTCCCATTGCATCCACCTGCCGGGAGTTGTTAAGACCGAAGAAGTGGACACCGCGATGCGCGAAGCTGTACCAGCCGGTTCCCTTTGCGTCTTTGCCGAAACGCTCGCGGTACAGAGCGCCATCGTCCAACGCGGTGTCATGCTCGCCTGGGACATAAAAGATCCGTCCCGTCTTCGCGCTTTTGATGATCTGCTCGGCGGTATCGAATTCGGCTGCCTTGGATGACTGGCTGATGTCGCCGGTGTGGAGCAGGAAGTCGTGATGGCCGGGCAGGCGATTCAGGAGCTCAATGGCGAGCTTGAGGGTGCCGGCTACGTCCTGATTGGCTGCCTTGTTGAAGCCGATGTGGCTGTCGCTGATCTGCACGAAGCTGAATTCGCCAGCTGGCTTTGCCGCCGCCGCGGCGCCTTCTGCAGCGAATACTGTGGACTTTGGAACACCGCCGGCCATGGTCCAGACGATTCCGGTCCCGACCCATGCCATGCAGCGGAGGAAGTTGCGCCGGTCGATGCCGTCGGTGGGGGTTAGGCCAGTTTTGGCGGAATTTTGCTCGTCTGCAGTTTGATTACGCATATGCTTCAATCTCCTTCACGGAAGAGAACCGGGGAGCGGAGTGTTTATTCCGTAATTTTTCCGATGGAATAAATAACGCAGGTTGCCGGTTTGCATGAGTGAAAGACGATGACGCTGCTGCCATGGAAACGCCGCACCGGCCGGGGTGGTCCGACGCCCTCCTCGTTTGAGGAACTGGCGCTGCCGCTTTTGCCCTCTCTCTATAACGTGGCGCGGTGGCTGACGGCGGACTCCGTGGAGGCGGAAGACCTGGTGCAGGAGACGTTTCTGAAAGCCCTGCGAGGCTTCGATGGATTTGAACCGGGAAGTAATTTTCGCGCATGGATCTTCCGCATCCTGCGAAACACCTAT
The DNA here is from genome assembly GCA_963836835.1 of uncultured Acidobacteriaceae bacterium. GTDB lineage: Bacteria > Acidobacteriota > Terriglobia > Terriglobales > Acidobacteriaceae > KBS-83. The sequence goes on from CAWILE010000004.1 coordinate 84,612, forward strand.
CTCACGTCGAAGAGCGGGCTGGCGGCGCGGCGCACGATTGCGCTGGAGGATGAGTGGCAGAAATGGGAGTCACCAGGCGCGGAGCAGCATCCGGAGGCGATCATCGACCGGGAGACGCCGGAGGTGAACCTGGTGCGGCTGGCTGACCAGGCGGCTGTGCAGGCGGCGATGGAGAAGCTGTCTCCGCTGCTGCTGGAAGCACTGCTGCTAAGCGATGTGGAAGAGATGAAGTATCGCGAGATAGCCGCAGTGCTTGATGTTCCAATCGGCACCGTGATGTCGCGGATCGCGCGCGGGCGCGCTGCGCTTCGCGATGCGCTCGAGCTGCATCCGGCATCGAAGGAGTTTCGCGCATGAGCAGCCATCTTTCCTATTCAATGCTGAGCGCACTGGCCGACGGGCAACTTGCGACGGAGGAGATGGCGAGCGCCAACCAGCACCTGGCAAGCTGCCCGGCATGCACCTCTCGGGCGCTTTCTCAGTTCCTGCTGAAGTCGACCACGGCAAAGGCTGGCCGGCAATACGCGCCCTCGCCGGAATTCCAGGAGCGGATTGCGAAGCTCGCGTCCGGCAGGTCCGGGCAGGATGCTCGCCACGAGCAAGCCGGCTTGCACCCGCGAGCCAACGTGGCGAAATGGGGGGCATTGGCTGCGCTCTTGCTGGTGTGCATAGCGCTTGGCGTTCTTGGAGGGCCGTGGCTGCGGCCAGCGAGGTTTGCCACGCGAGATGCCGCACTGGTTGCGGAAGTTTGCGATCAGCACATTGCCATGATGGCGGCCGGGCTTTCGCCCCAGGTGATCTCTACGGACCGCCACACGGTGAAGCCATGGTTCCAGGGAAAATTGCCGTTCAGCTTTAACCTGCCGGCGGCGCTGCCGACAGGGATGACGCTGGATGGAGCCAACCTGGCATATCTTGGGGGCCAGCCGGCGGCGCAACTGCTCTACAGCATCGGCAAGCATCGCGCATCCGTATTTGTGCGCCAGTTCCCGGATGCTGAGACCATGCATTCGCTGGAGGCGGAGCGATCCGGATTTCATGTGGATGGGTTCACCACGGGCCACGTGGAGATGATCGCGGTGAGCGATGGCGACCCGGCACGCCTTCGCGATCTCGTCAACGCTCTGGAACGCGCACAATAGCAACTGCCAGGAGCCGGTAAGTTACGCTATTGAGCATGGGCGTGTGCATATGGTGTCTGCTCTCGGTTCCTCTGCTGATGTCGAGCATCTCCGGCATTGCCCAGAACTCCACTACACAGAAGCCGGCATCCTCAGAGGTGGGCTCGCAGTACACGCCGCGGCCGCAACCGGCGGTGCTACCGGATACGCGGGCGGCGCTGCTGCGCGGAGCATATGGGCCGTATCGAGCAAACAACGACCTCCTCTCGTATCACCTGGATATCCGGGTCGATCCGGTGAAGCAGACGGTCAGCGGGAAAAACACGATTCGCTTTCGCATGCTGGATGACGGCAATCGCATCCAGCTTGATCTGAATGATGCGTTGCAAATCGACAAAATCCTGCTGGATGGCACTGCATTGAGATATGAACGCGACTCCGGCGCGGTATTTGTCGACTTTCCGGAAACGCTCAAACGCGCCCAAGTGTATACTCGATTGAGTTCGATTACTCAGGCCATCCGCTGACCACGGGACGCTTTGGCGGTTTCACTTTTGGCAAGGACGCAGAGGGTAAGCCGTGGATCTTTACTTCGTGCGAAGACGACGGCGCGAGCATCTGGTGGCCCAACAAGGACCAGTGGCGTGATGAAGTGGAGCAGATGGAGATCAGCGTCGCTGTGCCGAACGATCTGGTGGATGTTTCGAACGGGCGATTCATGAGCAAGACCGATCTGGGCGATGGATACACACGCTGGGACTGGATGGTCCACTACCCGATCAATAACTACGATGTGTCACTGAATATCGGCACTTACCAACATTTTAGCGATAAGCTCGGCGATGTGACGCTGGATTACTATGCGCTACCTGAAGATTTGGACAAAGCTAAGCAGCACTTTTCACAGGTGAAGGAGATGCTGGAGGCGTACCAGCATTACTTCGGACCATATCCATTTCCGGAAGATGGTTACAAGCTGATTGAGGTTCCCTATTCAGGTATGGAGCACCAGAGCGCTGTTACTTATGGAAATCACTTCAAGAATGGCTATCTGGAACGGGACTGGGCAGGTGTCGGAATCAGCCTGCGTTTTGACTTCATCATCATCCACGAGAGCGGCCACGAATGGTTCGGCAACAGCGTTACAGCAGCCGACCGCTCGGATATGTGGATTCACGAGGGCTGGACGACTTATCTGGAGGGCTTGTATGTGGAGTACCGATGGGGACACGAGGATGCTGTCAAGTATCTCAATGGGCTGAAGCCGAAGATCAAGAACCAGCGGCCCATCATTACTGAACGCGGCGTCAACGGCGATCCGCCGGAGGACCAATACTTCAAGGGTGCACTGATGCTGAACACGCTGCGCTCGGTCATCAACAACGACACACTCTGGTGGCAACTCATCTATAACTTTTATGAGCAGTTCAAGTATCGCGACATCATGACGGAAGATGTGGTGACCTACTTTAACTGCGAAACCGGGCGGGACCTCACACCGATTTTCAATCAGTATCTGCGGCACGCGGAGATACCGACGCTGGAACTGCTTTTTCATCCTTCCGACCACACAGTTTCTTATAAGTGGCGCGCCGATGAGGCAGGGTTCTCGATGCCGGTGCTGGTTGGAAAGAAAGACCACTGGCAGCGCCTTGAGCCTACCCTGCAGTGGCAGACGATGCCGATCTCGTTGACCAAAGACGAGTTCCAGGTGGCGACGGACCTGTTTTATGTGGATGTGCGGAAGTATTAGAGACTCACAATTTCGACCCGTCGGGGCGTAATATCCGCACATGGACATGACTCGTCGCAATCTCTGTTGTTCGCTGCCCTTCCTTGCCGCTGCCACTGCCCACGCGGCGAATGAGCCGATTCCTTCGTTCGCCAAACGCTTCGACGATCTTCCTGCACATCACAATGGCGCAAACGTGTCGCGCTCGATTCTCGATGGGACGACGCATTCGAACGATCACCTGGAAGTTCACGAGACGACGCTGGCTCCCGGAAGCGAGCCGCATCCCCCGCATCGGCATGCGCATGAGGAACTGTTCCTCATCAGGCAGGGGACGCTTGCAGTCACGATCAATGGCAAAACGACGGTCATCGATCCCGGCGGCGCGGCGTTTGTACACTCTGGAGAGTTGCATGGGGTTCGCAATCCCGGGCCGGCGACGGCGCAGTACTTCGTGGTCGCAATCGGCACTGAAGGTTAACGTTTGCCATGCCGTTGACGGTGTGTTAGGTTCCTGCTGTCCACTTCACAACCTATCTTGAGGACTGCATGCACGTCTCGTCCCGCTGCTTTGCCTTTGCTGTAGCTCTGTTCGTCATATCGCTCCCCGCCGTCTCACAAAATTCGCCCGCCTATCCAAGCGAGACGCCCGAGCATTTCCAGCCGAGCAATTTCGGTTTCAATTATGAGCGGCGGGACGCCATGATCCCAATGCGCGACGGCGTGCGCCTGCACACGGTGATCCTGATTCCCAAAGCAGCGAAGAATGCTCCGATCTTGTTCACCAGGACGCCTTACAACGCCACTGAGCTTACCTCGCATGAGCAGAGCGCCCACCTTGGCCCTATCCTTCAGGGCTATGACAATGCGACAGACGTGATTGTGGACGGGGGCTACATCCGCGTGGTGCAGGATATTCGCGGCAAATATGGTTCCGAGGGCGACTACATTATGAACCGTCCTATCCACGGGCCGCAGAATCCAACGCCGATTGATGAGTCAACCGACACCTATGACACGATCGATTGGCTAGTGAAGAACATTCCCGAGTCGAATGGCAAGGTTGGCATACTGGGCATTTCGTATGACGGCTTTCTGCCGCTGATGGCGTTGATTCATCCTCATCCGGCACTGAAGGTGGATGTGCCAATGAATCCGATGGTCGACGGCTGGATGGGCGATGACTGGTTCCACAACGGCGCGTTCCGCCAACAGAATCTTGCGTATATCTACGAACAGAGCGCCACGCGGGCCAATACAGCGTTGTGGTGGACGAGCACCTATGACGATTACGACATGTTCATGCGCGCGGGTTCGGCCGGCAATCTTGCGAAGGAACGCGGCATGGAGCAGCTTGGCTTCTGGAAGAAGGTGGCCGCGCATCCTGCATACGATGCGTTCTGGAACGACCAGGCGCTGGACAAGATCCTGGCAAAGGAGCCGCTGATCGTTCCGACGCTGCTGGTGCATTCACTTTGGGACCAGGAGGACATCTATGGCGCTATCGCTGTATGGAAGGCGGTGAAGCCGAAGGACACGGCAAACGATAAGCTGTTTCTCGCCATGGGGCCGTGGCACCACGGACAGGAGATCGAGGACGCAAGCACTCTGGGTGAGCTGCACTTCGGACAGGACACGGGCCTCTACTTCCGGCAGCATGTGCTAGCGCCATTTCTGGCGCACTATCTCAAAGATGATCCGAAGCAGATATCTACGGTCAACGCATTTGAGACGGGCGATAACAAATGGGAGGAGCTGCCGTCGTGGCCTGACGGGTGTGCGCAGGGCTGCACGATTCAGCCGACGCCGCTCTACTTGGAGCCGGGGCTCGGACTTGGCTTTGATAAACCCAAAGCAGGGGGTACTTATACGGGCTATATCTCGGACCCCGCGAAGCCAGTTCCCTTTCGCCAGCGACCTATCCAGCCGGTTGGCTATACGGGCGAGCTGACGTGGTCTTTCTGGCTGGTGGATGACCAGCGCGAAGCTTCGGGGCGGCCGGATGTTTTGTCTTTTGAAACTGCCCCGCTCACAGAGCCGGTGAAGATCAGCGGGCAGCCGGTTGCGCACCTTATCGCTTCGACCAGCGGCACGGATTCGGACTGGGTGGTGAAGCTGATCGACGTCTATCCTGACGAAGTGGCGGAGTATCCGCATCTTGGCGGATATCAGCTAATGGTTTCTGCGGATATTCTGCGTGGCCGCTATCGCGAAGGCTTCACGGTGGCGAAGCCCATTCAGCCGAACACACCACTTCCCTATACGTTCGAGCTACCGACTGCGAATCATGTCTTTCTGCCTGGGCACAGGATCATGGTGCAGGTGCAGTCTGCGTGGTTTCCCCTTTACGATCGCAACCCGCAGAAGTTCGTACCGAACATTATGTTTGCGGAACCGGGCGACTATCAGAACGCCGAGCAGCGCATCTATCATGCGCCGGATAACGCAAGCTACGTCGAGTTACCGCTGGTGAAATAAAAGTGAGCCTATAGTTTCGCTGCGGAGATATTCGTCTCTGCCGCAGCTTTCTTCAGTTCGGCGGATGCATCCGTAGTTGCCAGAAATTCCATCGCCATCCATCCGCGATAGCCTTCTTTGTTCAGCTCGCGATAGATGTCTGGATAATTGATGATGCCGGTGCCGGGCGCGTGACGTCCGGGAACGTCCGCGATGTGGACCAGTCCGAGCAGATCTAAGTTGCCGCGCAGCGGAGCAAGCAGCGGTTCTACGCCGCCGCCCATCGGCAGATCGCGCTGCTCGTGATAGAAGTCGTAGAGGACCTCGACGCTTGAGGAGTTCACCGCTCGCGCGATATCGAAAGCCTCCTGCACGCGTGTGAGGTAGATCGGCGGATTTTCCAGCGCATCGATCGGCTCCAGCAGCAGTTCGAAATCCTGCATTGCGGCCAGGTCCGCAGCGCGCTGCAGATTTTCTACGCACACCGCATGCTGCTTGTCGCGGGGCATGGAAGGATCTCGCTTCCCGGACAGCAGGATGATCCTGCTGCAGCCCATCAAGCGTGCCTGGCCTATGCGGATAGTGAGTTCATCGGCAAGATTCTTTGCGGCGCCCTTCTCCGCAAAGCCGGTGTCGATGCCGGACATGGCGTCGCAAACGATTCCAAGCTGTGACATGCGCGCGCGAATGCGCTTCACGTCCGCAGGGGACCACTTCCTGTCCTCGTCCACGAGTTCGAAGCCGTCGTAACCGGCTGCAGCCGCGAGATCGATTGCCTGCTCCGCGTTGTATCGCGGCCGCAGCGTCCAGAGCATGACCGAGAGCTTGAAGGAACGCACAGCGCGTGGTTGTGCCGTTCCTGCACGCGAAGCGATGACGCCGGCCGCGAAGCCAGCCAACAAGCCGCCAAATTCTCGCCGATTCATCATCGCCTCAGCGCGCGAGAGCTAATGTCTATTGCGCCTTTACTGGTACGGAGACATCGGTCGTCTCCCATCGCACATGTAAGGTGCTTGATTTTCCTTGAAAAGGCTCGAGCGTGATCGACATGACTTCCTGCGGAGAGGAGAGCGTTTCTTTTTTCATGTCGACGCGCGCCAGGTCCTGATTCTGGTTGTAGACAGTGCCCCATTGCCCCGTCTGTTTATTGATAATAAGTTTCCACGTGTCCGCGGATGGCAGTGTGTAGAGGGTGTAAGTCCCGGCTGGAACGGTTGCCGTTCCAATCTTGAGTGCGACTTCAGTTTTCAGTGTGGTCGCCGCATTTGCTCCCGTACGCCAGACTTTGCCGTAAGGCACCAGAGCACCGACGATTTTGCGTCCGCGAACGGAGGGTGCGCTGTATTTGATCGAAACGGCTTTGCCGTCGACCGTCTGAGAGGTCTCCGCCGGCGGGCTCAGGGGCGGCTTCTTGGTTTGAGACTGCGCGAAGCCGGTGAGCGTTGTCATGCCGATAGCGGCAGCAGCCGCGAATCCCAACAGCTTGTTCTTCATAGTCAACCCTCCACAAGAATCATGTGCGGAACGATGTTACCGCAATTCTTGTGAAACCGGTGGGTGCCCGGCTACTGCTCATCGGTTCTGACGTAGGGCTTCATCAAGTACGCCCGCGCGGTGTTCACCGCGCCTTGCGTATTGTCGTTGGTCTGCACGGCCTGGCGGTATTCGTTGACAGCGCGATCGCGCTGGCCGGTGACATCGAATATCTTTCCCAACTGGATGTGGCTCCAGACTTCGGTCCATCTGGGATCATCGTCGCCGCGCAGCGCATCCCGGTATGCGTTAGCTGACGCCTGATAGTTCCTCTGAGCGAAGAGCACATCGCCAATGCGGTAGTTAGCCAGCGAACTCTGCGGGTTGGCCTTGAGCGCGTTCTGGAACTCCTCGATGGCTCCCGTGGTATCGCCCTGCGCGAGCAATTGCTGGCCGCGCAGGATGGAGACGCGGACCTGAAGGTCCGGCGTGTTTTTCAGCACGGCATCATTCGGATCAATGGTGATCTTGCGGGGCAGTCCAAAGGTGTCGACGACGTACTGCGAGTCGGGTCCGGCGACCTCGACCTGCTTGGTTTCCGTTTTGCCTTCGGTCTGCACCTGCAAAGTGACAGGCATGCGGAAGAGGTCCAGATCCTGATCGATCTCTCCGATCGTGCGAAAGCCGGTGCCGTTCCCCAGCCGATAGACAGTGTATTTGTTTGTGAACCGAGGCGCTCCGGTCCCATCCAGCCATTGCGCGAAGAACGGCACCAGGTTCTGCTGGCTGGCGCCTTCGGCGATCTTCTCGAAATCATGGGTGGAAATGGACGCGTCTTTGTGAGTTGTGAGCACGGCCTGCAGCGTCTTTTTGAACGCGTCGTCACCGATCTCGTAGCGCAGCATGTGGAAGACGATGCCGCCCTTATCCAGCGTCATCGACTGAAACTGCGGAGCAAAAGCGTCGAGCCGGCCCGCGGAAGTGAGCGGGATGGTGTCATAGGCGAGCGCGCCGGCAGACACGTCGGTGATCGCCTGATCCATACTTTGCTTTCCAGCTACGTCTTCGAGGTACATCAGCTCGCCGTAACGCGACATGCCATTGGTGATCCAGGCATCGTTCAGGGTTGCAGGCGAGACCATCGAGCTCCACCACTGGCGCACGATGGTGTTGGCGAGCAGGCGCCCGTTGGAGACATTGTATTGCGCAAGGTGCGAGCCGGCCACCAAGGCCATCTCCGGCGCCCAAAAGGCGGGCACCGTGTCATTGGGCAGCTCGATAATGTTCAGACGCGCCGATTCGGCGGGACCGAAGGTGCCACTGAAGAAGTCGAATTCACGATTGGCTGCCTGAGCAAATTGCTGGAGCGGATTGGACTGTGCGGACTGCTGGGGCGCTGCCTTTTGCGGCGTCGCGTACAGCTTGATATTTGCCTGGCCCATGACGGCGATCGGGGAGTCGAACTTTGCAACGACGATCGTGCCGGGAAAGCCGGGGCGGTCCCAGTTGAATTGCCAGGTCTGACCGCCACGCTCGGCACGCGGCGCACCGGTCTGGCCCGATCCGAAGACGGTGTAGCCAGGGGGCGCATGCACGGTAATGTCGGCCGTGAAACGATCGGTGAGATATCCGGTCATGGGAAACCAGCGGGCGGCATAGAGCAGATAGCTGATGGGATCTCCGACGGAGGCCAGCTTCAGGCCCTCGACCGGCGAGCCCTCGCCATTTTCGAGGGTTCCCTCGTATTCAAAGGTCCAGGTAGCGGAATCGCCCTTGGCCAGAGGTTCGGAAGGCGTGACGCGCAATGACGACGCCTGCCCCCGCTCTGCATTCAGCGGGTGCCCTTTCGCGTCGGTGACCTTCGAGACCTTCAGCCTGGAGTGCAACTCGAAGTTTGCGACGGGCAAAGCGTCCAGCGCGGTGAAGGTGACGGTTGCCTTGGCGCGGAACCCGTGGCTCGATGGAATGACGCTGGCATCCATCACATATCCGGTGATGTCGATCAGGGGCTTGTTGGAAAGCTGCTGCGCACCGGCTCCCGCACATGCGAGGCCAAGGGCGAGCGCCAGAAAAAGAAGCGACGTGCGGCGAACAAGAGCAATCATCGTGTGCGTGCGTACACTCATGCGTGATATGTACCGGCCGGCTCTGCGGATGTGCCCGACTTCCCTCTCATCTTTGCAGATCCCGCTTCTTTGGATGACGCCGGACCGCTTAACAATTCTATGCAGACGGCTGCGACGCGCTCAATTGCGCTCTCCCCGGATGTCTGAAGTTGCAGCCGCGCCCGCACTTCTGCAAGCTCAGCCACTATTTTCTCGCGCGCGCTGCCATTGGTGAGCATGGGCTGCAGGGCGTTGACTACATTCAACGCTGTGAAGTCATGCTGGATCAGTTCGGGCACCACGCGCCGCTCCGCGATGAGGTTTGCCATGGCCACGTGCGGCACCTTCACGAACCGGCGCGCGATAGCGTAGCTCACACTGGAGAGCCGGTATACGACAACAAATGGATTGCCGAGCAGCGCCGCTTCCACGGTGGCAGTGCCGCTGGCCACGACCGAGGCGCGGGCATGCTGTAGCGCCGCTCGCGCATCGTCAAGTAACACCGGCTTAACTGCCGGTCTTGCTGCGAGCAAAGGCTCGACCGTAGCGGCGAGCAGCGTGGGAGCCACCGGCAGCAGGTATTCGTACGCGTTCCCAAGCATTTCCGCGGCTTCCAGCATGGTCGGTAAGTTCAGGCGGACCTCGCGTTCCCGACTCCCGGGCAACAACGCCACCCACGGTTTGGACGCATCGAGACCATGTTGGCGAGCGAACGTGTCCCGCGATGCCGTTGGAAGCGCAAGATCGGCCAACGGATGCCCGACGAACTCCGCTGCGACCCCGCGCGCGCGATAGAAGGATTCCTCAAACGGAAAGATCACCAGCATACGATCTACGAACCGCCGTACCCGCCGGATGCGCCGCTTCTTCCAGGCCCAGAGCTGGGGTGAAACAAAGTAGATTACCGGCACTCCCTGACGATGCAGTTGCTCTGCGAGTCGCAGATTTACGTCCGGAAAGTCGATGAGCACCGCTAGCGTCGGCCTTTCCGCAACGATGGCGCGCCTGAGGCGGCGGAACTGCCGGTAAATATAGGGCGCGTGCCGGATCACTTCCGTGATGCCCATGTGGGCCACGTCCTCAGCGCGAACGACCGGACGGAAGCCCAGTGCGGTCATTCGACCGCCGCCCAAACCGAAGAAGCGCGCCTGGGGCATGCGGCGTTGCATCGCTTCTATTAACGAAGCGCCGTATCGCTCGCCCGAGGCTTCTCCCGTGGAGAGAAAGACCAGCGGAGCGGATGGCGGGGTAATGGGAGCGTGGGCCATTGGTCTCCCGATAAGGGTAGCGCAGGCGCGACCCAAGGCTGGATGAAACGATTTCGTGGCGAGCTACCCTATGGGTCAGGCTGGCGGATCCGGATCGTCAATCGTGGCGGTTGGGGTCCGTCCGGCTCCCGGATTGCGGCATCACATGCATTTCGAACGCAAGAGGACGGCTGAGCCTTTATGTCAGCGACGCATGCTGCTCGTGCAGGGATGTGTGAGTGGTTGAAACAGGGATGAAACCACCCAAAAATAGCCCTTGTTTGGTTCAGTTATTCGGCGAGGCGCCTCATGTGGGCGTGTTTCTTCCCACCGGTAGCGCAAGAAATACAAACAAGCAGCTAAGCCGGGAGATCGTAGCCAACCGCCCGCCTCAGCCCATGCCAGGAATTCAGTGCGGTCGAGCGACCGTGAAGCACCCGGAGTTCGAGAAACTTGGGCAGCGGCTGCACTGTTACAGGCAAGGATAGAGAGCGCAATGCCGCGCCGCGGTCTTCCTTGGCAAGCAAGAAATCCAGATGCAGAGGCAGGATCCGAGTAGCGTAGACTCCGACTCGATAGAGAGCGCGCAACCGGCACGGGCATTCGACGCAATACCAAATCTTGCTGAAGTTATCAGGAAACCATTCTCCTGGGGCAGTGGAATTCTCTCCAACTTCGATAAGCTTTGGCCTGAGCGATAGCACGCCGATGTCCGAACTTGCATTGAACACGGTGGAGAGCCTTCGCGGCCTGCGGGTCGTAACGCTGGAAAACGAACTGCTCCGCGTCCGGATCCTGCCGGAAGCAGGAGCAAAGATCTGGCAGATCACTTATCTTCCGCTCGAGACCGAGCTGCTCTGGAACAACCCACACATCGCGCTAGCGCGGCATATGATCGATGCGCCCTATGATGATGTGTGGAGCGGTGGCTGGGACGAGCTCTTTCCAAACGATGAAGAAGCTGTGATCCTTGGCGAACAATACCCGGATCACGGCGTGCTATGGAGCGCGACATGGCACGCGGAACCGTTCACCTCCGAGGATGGAGTAGGCGTGACGCTAAGCCTGCAGACGCCGTTGAGTTCGGTGCAAGTGAATAAGACGATCGCACTACGGCACGGAAGCGCGCAGTTACGTTTCTCCCATCGATTTACAAACCACGGCGCGGCCCCATTTCCCTTCCTATGGAAGCTGCACCCGGCAATGCGCGTGACGCCGCAGCACCGCATCGACATGCCTCGCATGCGTGTGATCAGAGAGCCTGATTTCCCCGGCACTCTTGCAGGGGCACCGCTTGAGTTCGCGTGGCCCTACGCTCCGCTGCCGGAGCGAACCCTGGATTTGCGTCGCGTGCCCGACCCCAGTGAGCGCGAGCTCCACTTCTTCTACGGCACGGAAGTAGAAGATGGATGGTGCGCAATCACCGATAAGAGGAAACGGCTGGCCTGCGGGCTTCGCTTCGATCCGGAGGTTTTTCCATCGTGCTGGCTTTTCGCCAGCTACGGCGGATGGCGCGACTACAACGTCGCAGTGTTGGAGCCGTGCACAGGATACCCATTGCGCTTTGCTGCCATGCAGGCCGCAGGGCGTGCGAGAGAATTGCAGCCGGAAGAAACACTCACTACGGATGTGTTATTCACCGTGCAGGAGGGACTGGGATTCGGTAGGCGGCATCGATGAAGCTGGCCGGATGATCGGTGCGGCTCCAGAACCGCAGGGAGAGCCTACGCTGCTATGACCCGGAAGGTGCTTCCGCGGGCGGCGCCTCGATCGAAAGCAGAATCGCGGCAACGATGGCCAGGACGGCGCCAAGAACCTGTAGTGCCGTCAATCTCTCATGCAGGAAAACTACCGCTGCCGCTACGGTCAGAAGCGGATAAAGAGAGATTAGAGAGATCACGATCGAAGCCTTGCCACCGGACTGCAGCGCCGCAAAGCTGGTCAGTGCACCCAACCCATTGAGCACTCCGCCGAGTATTGACAACGCGAGAATGAACGGCCGGAGATGCCACTGAATCGGTACAGTGAAGGCCAGCCCGGCTGAGATGGCAATCATTGCCCAGGCCCACCAGAGACACGAGAGCTGGCTGGAGATGCGATTGGTAGAGAGCTTTTGCGTAACCCCGGTGATGCCCCAGAAGACGAGGGCGATGGTAGCGAAGAGCAGCCAGCCTGGGATGAATGACATTATTGGCGACCTACATGCTCAAGAGGTAAATGGCAATCAGTGCAAGCGCGAATCCAGCGATCTGTTGCTTGCTGATACGCTCACGAAGAACCGTAACCGCCAGAATCACAGTTACGACCGGAAAAAGAGCCGTGGCTGGAGCAACGATAGAGACTTTACCGCCAGACTCAAGTGCGCGGAAGAAGGCGATGTTCCCTGCTCCCCCGAGTATTCCGGTGACAAAGGCCCAGGCAATACCCGCATGTCGCTGTGGCCCGGCCCCGCCACGCCGCGCCGCCGGAAGAAGCAGAAGCATGAGCGGTAGCAGTCCTACAGTGAAATAGATCTGGTTCGTGTTCGCGTCCATGCCGGAGGAAGCGATCTTGGAGACGGCGCCCCACGCACCCCACAACAGGATCGTGAGCAACGAGTAGACAAGCCACGCTGGCATACCGGCGAGCCTGATGCGCGTTACAACTTTGGAGTCGACGGCGGACGGCATGAGTGACGAGAGAATGCTGAGAATACGCGGTCGCATTGTGAACTTGCAATAGATGAAGCGAGTCACGGGATTGTTATTGTGATCGTTCTTTCGCTTAAGCGGGAGCAGCCGTTTTGCCTCCGGCAGTCAGCACACCTTGCACTTATCATCGTGGCTTAGGGGATGTAATGCACCGATGAAGATTACGGGCGTGGAAGCGATTCACCTGCGGGTGGAGGATCCGAATATCAGTCTCTTCGATGGTTCGTATGACGATTGCGTCATTATTGTGCACACCGATGGAGGCGTAACCGGGCTGGGCGAGACCGAGTCTATGGCGCCGGCGATTCAGGCAATCATCCGTGGACCTTCGGCGCACAATCATGCCCGCGCCCTGAGCGAAATCCTCATCGGTTGCGACCCTTCGGTGCATCCGTCGGAACACTGGCAGCGCATGTACGATGCTACCGACTATGTGGGCCGGCGTGGGCTGATGATGCATGCGATCGGCGGAGTCGATCTGGCGTTGTGGGACTTGTATGGAAAGATCCAGGGCAAACCGGTGCATGCGCTCATCGGCGGAGCGCGACGCGACAAACTGCCGGCATATGGGACGATTTATCCGATCGAACGCGCTCCCGAGGGCGTGAAGACACAGGTGCGCGCCGGCAAAGAACTCAACCTGCATTCATTCAAGCTGGCAGCAGATCCCTGGTGGATGGATGACCTGAAACTCACCGCCAGGCTGCTGCAGGCAGCGCGCGAAGAGGCTGGGCCTGACGCAAGGATCATCGTAGACGCGGCGTTGTCTTACAAAACAGCAGAGGAGGGGTTGCAACTCGTGCCTCTCCTGATCGATGCGGGCATCTGGTTCCTGGAGGCACCGCTGCCGCTCGATGATGTGGAAGGGCACGCGCAGATGGCGGGGCATGGAATTGCGCTAGGAGTAGGGGACCTGGGGCTGACGCATGTGCGTGAGTTCATCGAAATGATGGAACACGGAGGCGCGGATATCTGCCAGCCGGACATCTCTGAGGTCGGCGGCTTCACCGGCATCCTGAAGATCGCGGCGGCCGCGCGCGCGCGAAAGAAGCGTGTGATCCCGCACGGCTACAAGACGAACATCGAGATCGCGGCAAATCTGCACTTCCTTGCCGCGCAGGACGAAGAAGAGATCCTGGAGTATTCGCTCAGCCATTCACCGCTGCGCTGGGAGACGACGCGCGAGCATTTTCCGGTTGAAAAGGACGGTTCGGTGCGGGTGCCTCAGGCGCCGGGCCTCGGTGTCACGCTCAATCCACAGAGTGTGGCGAAGTATCGATGGCCGCCCAGCTAATTGAGGGCGAGGACGACCTTCAACGTTGAGCCCGGCCTTTGCGTGATCATTTCAAAGGCCTGCTGTCCCTCTTCGAGAGAGTATATGGCGGTGTATGCATCGAGTTGCACGTCGCCGGCAATGAGCAGCTTCAAAGCACGCTCGAAATCCATCGGCGTGTAGGCGAAGGACATGACAACTCGATGTTCCTTACGGATGCTGGTGACGAAATCTATCTCGCTGCGTTGCTGTCCCATGCCAAGCAGCAACACCTGACCACCGGGGCGGCAGAGATCAAAGGCGATCTGCCGCGCAGGTGCGCTGCCGCTTGCATCGATGACGATGTCGAAGCCTGCACCGCCAAGCTCTTTTGCGTACGCCGCGCCTTCAGGACTGCCAGTGTTTACGGTATGACTGGCGCCAAGCTGGTGCAGGCTGTTTAGCCGTTGATCGTTCACGTCGGCCACTAGTACATCGCGTGCGCCAATGCGTTGCGCGGTCAGCAGTGCAAGGGCGCCCATCGTGCCGCCGCCGACAATGGCAAGGTGGAAAAATGGGGCCGGCGCGAGAAGGCGAAAAAGATGCACCACGTTCGCCAGCGGCTCGGTAAGGATGGCGCGTTTCGCGTCGAGCGAATCAGGCAGCTCGTATATCTGCGTTGCGGGAAGTGCGACGAACTCCGCAAAGGTCCCTGCGGTCTGGTCCATGCCCAGCAATCGCCAGCTGGAACACAGGTTCTGCATACCCGAAAGACAGGCGTGACATCGACCGCAACTGATCAGCGGATTCGCAACCACGCGACGACCGTCTTGCATGCGGCCTACCAGTTCGTGGCCGAGAACGAGCGGGGGTTTACGGCGTGCACTATGGCCAAGGAAGCCGGAGACGTCGGAGCCGCACACGCCCGCGAGATCAATCGCCACCTCCGCCTCTCCGCTGACTGGTGCCGGGCGAGGACGCTCCTCCATTTGAAGGCGATTGGGTGCCGTGTAGACTAGCGCGCGCATATGGGGAGAATAGTGCATGCGACTCACACACAGGACGATGGAATCCTGATCTTTCGTTTGGCCAAGCCGGCCGGCAAGGCAACATGCCGTGTGATTTGGGCCGCTATTGCTCCAGCCACGCCCCATGCTGCGTGGAGGCAAGCGGCTTCCAGACCTGAGGCTGCCTGGCATACTCGCGCGGCGTGCAGTGGACATATTTTCTGAAGACGGAGGCGAAGTAGGCGGGATTGCAAAATCCGCAGCGCTCCGCACCTCCGCGACATTGAGCCGCGGATCGAGAAGCATCCGCTTTGCAAGCTCCACGCGCTGCCGAATGAGGTACTCCTCGAGTGTCATTCCGGTGGTCCGGCTGTACAGGCGACTGAGATGGCCCGCGGACAAATGCAGCTCGTCCGCAATCTGCTGAATCGTTACGCCCGCGGGCCCGCGGTTCTCCACCAGTCGTGAAACGGCCAGCACAAGTTTGCTTTCGCGCTGGCTGAACGCGGATGCGATCTGCTGCGCCAGAAACTCTGTAAAGCGGCGGAAAGATTCGCAAATGCCGAAGGGACTGGCGGTGTGAAGGATCTCGCGGATCACCTGCTCTTTCCTCATGGATACTTCTTGTTCATTAGCGCCCACGCTGATCATCTCCTGCGCAAGATGTTCGATGGCCCACGTAAGAAAGGCACGGAAGGGTTGTAATTGTTCGACGGAGCCATTGGCAGGTTTTAGCGCGGGCCAGAAATTCGCGCACAGCCGCATTGAGTTTTTCGCCCTGCTGGATCGCCTTGATGACCGGCTGAAGCGAGTGGACGGGACTGGTATCCGGAACGGCCGCGGCGAGCTCAAAGAAACAGATAGACTCTGTGGCTGACTCGAGTGCGGACACAGCTTGATGATAGGCGCGCAGCAGTTCTTCCGGCTTGCCACACTCCCTGCTGATGCCGACACGCGCCCCCGTGACGCCTTGTGACCGCACCGCCGCCAGAATGGCCGTGGCCATCTCCTGCAGCGAGATGCTCTGATGGCTGACATTACGGCTTTCCTGGCCGGTGAAGATGCACAATTCGCCGGAGCGAACGGGGATGGAAAGAGTGTTCTGCCAGTTCTGGCAGAGATCTTCAACCAGATGCGAGACACGACTCAGAGTGACATGATGTGAGATCTGGGCGTGCCTTCGTTTCTTTGCGAGCTCAACTTCATGCGAAGGGTAAGAACTCGATCCGGCAGACGGCGAAGTCCCGCTTTTCCGGCAAGTACGCGCAACTCCTCCAAATCGTCCACCTCGCCTGAAAGCAGCAACGCGGCCAGTTCCTTGCGGTTCAGGGCAAGCTCCCGGCTCTCCACGCGATGAAATTCGCCCATAATCTGTAGCCGCTTCCACGAGTTCGCAATGTAGCGCGCAGCGAGCTCAAGAACGCGTTGCATCTCGGATAGCTGTGCACCCGTGACCACAGAGACCTTGTAATACGCAGTTTCGAGTTGTTCGAAATTGATGTGGGATTGGCCGGCGAGCGTGTTGCGAACGTGCTGAAAACCCGCAGCCGTGGGAGGCTGGGTAAGAACCTGGCCCGAGAACAGTGTGCCGAGATACTGGCCATCGCAGATGACCGGCACAGCAATATCGGTAAGACCCACGTGACAGGCATAAATCTGACTGCACTCCGTCGCATGGCAACGTTGTTTCGCGGGAACGTCGGATCTGGCGCAGGTTTCCTCCTCGTGTTTACCGAAACCATGCACCAGGTCGCAGAAGAGCGTGCTGGGTGAGTTGCGATTGGACAGAGCGCTGCCGCCCGGTTGCAGTTGCACCAGGGCATCCTGCGTGTTGACGCGCTCCTTGAATACGGCCTTGCGCGGATCGAGCTCGTCCACCCACATGAGTTCCACGTTGCGAATGGGACTGGAGTTGTTCAGCAGCAGCAAAAAGTATTTGAAGAGCTCCAGGTCCTTCTGGAATTCTCCCTTGAGGGTTCCGCTGAGGGCTGTGTCGGGAAGATTCGGTTGGAGAGGTCCGGTCCCATGCGATAGAAGCGGCACCATCTTTGTACGAATAATGACACAATTACGATGATTTCTATTGCTTTAATGACTTTTCCTGTTGAAGTTACGGCCACGTATATCCGCGCTCGGGTGGGCTTCAGGAGTGCGCTCGTATCGTAAGACCGCCATCGACGACCAGGCAGGTGCCGGTGATGAAGGCGCTGGTGTCGGCTGCGAGGAAGAGCGCCGCACTGGCAACATCCGCGGGAACGCCCCGGCGGCCGAGCGGATGAAGCGCAGCGGTATTCGAAGCAAGGACTTCGACATCTGGAAACCGGCGCATGTACTCTTCCCACAAACGGGTATCAATGTAGCCGGGGCAGATCGCATTCACGCGAATGTTCCGGGGTCCCAGCTCAAGAGCGAGGTTTCGAGTCAAAGCGACCAAGCCTGCTTTCGAACAGGCGTACGCGGTGGAGCTTGCGAAGGCGTGGGTGGCGTGAATGGAGCTGATGTTGATCACCGCTCCTCCTGTGGCAGGAAACAGCGGCTCCAGCGCCTGCGTGAGCAGAAACGGCGCTCGCAGGTTGATCCCGAGAATCTTGTCCCAGAGCGCGGCGCTCATGTCCTGAAAGTCGGTATCCAGCTCAACTCCTGCGTTATTCACCAGAATGTCGACGTGGCCGTAGAGCGACTTCAGTTGCCTGGCGGCGGCAGGAATCGCCGCGGGCTGTTCGAGATCGATCTGATAAAAGGTGACGGCGTGGCTCGGATCCGCGGCAGTCAGCTCGTTTGCCGTGGCCACCCCGGCGGCACTGTCGCAATCAAGAATGCAGACCCGCGCGCCAGCCTGCTGGAAGCGCTCCGCGATTGCTCTCCCGATGCCATGAGCTCCTCCAGTAACGGCCGCGACCTGCCCGACGAGGCTGCATCCTGTCGGCATCCCCGCACTCTCTCTCATCTGGCTCATCACGTGCTCCCCTGGGCTGCCAAGGTCGTACCATCGGTTGATGGAATCTATCTGACTTCATCGATAAACACCAGCTCTGAGCTATCAGGAACGGCGAGCATCATGTTTAGCCCCTTGCTCATCAGCTCCTGACCGCTCTCCCTGCGATCGGACGAACTGCCATCCTGAAAGTGCACCAGATATTGGTGATCCGCCTGGAGGCCACGGAGGGAAAATGTATGCGTCTTGTCGTCGGGCGCGGAGCCGCGAAATGCGTACACGAGCCCCCGCGCACGCTTGGAGTCGTAGTATTCGATGCCGTCCCAATGAACACCATCGGGCCGCGTTGAGATGTGGTAAAGATCAGCGTCGCGAATGAAGGGACGCAGCTTCTGCTTATAAAGTGCGAACTCCTGTTTAGCTGCGGCATGCTGCTCGGGGGTCCATGCATTCGTGTTCTGCATCACGGTCAGCCACCCCATCATCCCGCTGCGCAGCATGTAGCGGAACTTCTCCAGCTTCGGCGTTGGCCACTTCTCCACGTAGTCCTCCAGCATGGCGGCCGGAAGCACCTGACTTGTGTCATAAAACGCCTGTCGGTTGGAGAGCGGATCGTAGGTGTCGGTGATGGAGAAGTAATCCCCATGCGAGGCACTTCCGAAATCGACCATACGGCCGCCGTCGTTGCATATCTCGAACAACAACTCCGGATGCTGCCTGCGCAAATGCGAATAGATCTCGTAGTAGGAGCGGACCGCGTGATAGCTCACATCCGTGGAGTTCGACGTGTCCGGCATCGCAATGCCGCTGCCTTTGATGACAATGACGGCATCCGTTGGCGGTGGCGCGTGCGGATGATCGCTTCGGGAGCAGTTGTTCCCCACCAGGTAGCCGTCATGCTCCAGCATGTCGAGCTTGTAGCTGGTGATCATGCGTTCGAGCTCTTGTTGGGCATGGTCCTTTGCTGCAGGTAGACCTATATCTGTCGTGCGGCCTACAAAATCATCGGGTTTCCACCCGGCTGGCGTATCGGCCACAAGCCAGCTTCTGGTCACCGGATCGTTCACGTTCAGGGCGCCCAACTTGGTGTCTGTGCCCGCCTGCGCCCAGTCCACCCAGATACCGAACCTCATTCCCCGGCGGTGCGCCTCATCCGCCACAGGCGCGAGGCCGTGAGGGAACTTCTTTGGATTCGGATACCAGTCGCCCACGCCGCGGAACCAGCCTGCATCGAGCCCGAACATTTCAAACCCAAGATCGGCCGAATCGTTGATCATGCGTTTCGCCAGAGCTTCATCCACGGCCATACCGCTGCCCCAACTGTTATTGACCAGCAGCGGGTAATCCGGCTTCTTCCATGTGTCGGGGTAGGTGAGCACCTGCCGCACCCATGGACGCAGCACATTGCCGAGGCCATCGCGTCCACCCGTAAATGCGCCCACAAAGACCGCCGGTGTCGCAAAAGTAGCGCCCGGTTGAAGCAAAGTGCGGAACGGACCCGGGTTCGGGTTCAAGCCGACAGTACCGCGCAGCGAGCCGGCTGTGCGTTCCAGTGTCAAACTAGTGCGGCCGCTAAACTCTACTCCGACATACCAACCATCGCCCTGCTCGCTATCACGCTCCACCATGAACCACGGAATGATCTCGCGCGGCTCCTCGTTCCTGGCATAAGTACTGGAAGTTCCTTTCCACTGATATCCGGATGAAACGTCCAGCTCATGCGTGCCGATTGGCGACGGCTTGCCCGCACCCTTGTCGACGTATATCTGCTTGAGCACCTGCGTAGCAGGCACGGCCCAGTTGTAACCGAAGCTTGATTGCAGGGGGAGCCAGAGTTCGCGAGTGTCCAGGTTCTCGATCCGGATGCGGTGCTCAAGGGGACCTGTGCCGGCCGGCGCGCTCCATTCCCAGGTGAGCCTGATGCGCGGTGATTGCGTCTGGTAAACAAACGAGACATGCTTCGCATCTCTTTGCCCCGCACCCTTGACGAGCTTCCAATGCAGTGGAACCGCATGGCCATCCATTTCCACGGTGGCAATCAAACCTTCAACAGCGTTGTTGGACCAAAGAGCTTTGCCCGGAGCCTGCAAACTCAGCAACCGGGGCGCTACCGCTTCAGCTTTCACGCGGACGATCGTTTGTGCCGTCTCAAGCGAGGCGATCTGCGCGCCCGCCACTACGCCGAAACAGGTAGAGAGCGACATCGCTACTACAGTGCTTGTGAAAAGACGTTGCACATACGCTCCGAGAGAAGTGAGGCGCCGGGAATAAGTGACCGGCGCCTGCGAAGGAGATCAGAAGAACAGCCGCAGACCAATCTGCATGAACCGACTGCCGTACTTGCCATTTACGCCTCCGAAGGTAGGCGAGTCGGGATCCGCATCGACCGTATTTTGGCCAGGCGTTCCATAGGTCGGATGGTTGAAGACATTTGTTGCCTCGATACGTGTCTCCAGATAGGGAGCCGCATTGTCTCCCAGTTGGAACTTCTTGAGCAGTGTCGCATCCGTGCTGAAATCCCCAGGAGCGCGAAGATTCGGGAAGACGAATGGTGCATTGCTCAGACTGTAGTCCGGCGTAGGACGGAATGCCTCATGATTCATAATGCCCGCTCCTCCCGGATTGATGAAGGCACCGCGGACATAAACCGCTCGGCCATAGTTCTTATTGCCTTTCTGGTAGTTGTTATTGGCGAGCGACCAGCGCAGCGCAGCGCCTGGCGCGGTGACATCGATATCCATCCTGGGCATCAGCACCGGAACGCCCTTCGGATCCCAGATGGTGATGCCGGCTATGCCCCAGCCGCCTATAAAGCCATCGAGCACATGGGCGCCGAGTCCGCTGGGCGCATTGAGAAACTGACGGCCTCTGCCAAAGGGAAGATCGTAGGAGTAGTTCAATTTCATCGTCTGCGGCTTTTCAGGATCGGTTCGGAGGAGGTCGATGCCGACCAGAAGATTCGCGAAATAATCGTGCGGCTTTTGCTGCCATGCCTCTTGGAGGAATCGCAGAGCGCCCGGGTAGTCTTCCTGCTGGAGCAAGGCAAAGCCGCGCTGCAACAGCGAATCGAAATCATCCGACTCTTGCCCAGCTGCAAATGCGAGAAGAACGAATGCCATCCCGCAAAGTAATAGGCACTTGAACAGCCAGTCTGTAGAAATCGATTGCCGCACCGCGCCACGTCGATGGATACCAATAGCGGACACTCTTATCGGAGTCACTTCTGTGAGGCGTTTAATAGTAGATGATGATAGCAAGTCCGTCATGCCTGGTTTGAGACTCTGGTCTTACCCTCGATCCCTCGCTTGCCCTTCCAGAGACGCGAAGGATCATACATGGCGTCGACTTTCATCACCGGCTTCCTGCAAACCCACAGCACTGGCGCCGGCGAGTCCGTCGTCACAAAGGCTCGCCACTTGTGCTTGAAGTGAAGGCTGTTCAGCACAAGCGCCAAATCCGCCGCCGATGCGATAGGAAGTATCAGGTAAAACAGGCGGTTTGCAGGCGATTGACAACCGCCTGTTTCATCAGACTCTCAGTGTTGGTAAGCTATCGCCAATACCCGCGGAGGGATGTGTGAGCGGTTGAAACAGGCGGTCTTGAAAACCGCTTTACCCGCAAGGGTAACGGGGGTTCGAATCCCTCTCCCTCCGCCATCAAGTCGTTCAGAGACATCCAGGACAATCCAAGATGCAACATGAAGCCCCAGTAAATACTGGGGCTTTCGTCGGTTAGCGTCCAAGTCAGTCCGGCCAAAATCCGCCCAAGCGACGTTCTGAAGACGACCCGCAAAGTCAATTACGCCCGAATCGATGCCACAGAGCTGCCAAATTTGTTAAGGCAGATCGAGGGTGTACCCCGGAACCCATGTCACCCGGTGGGCGATCAAGCTGATGGCTCTCACCTTTGTCCGTACGAGCGAACTCATCAGATCTTGCCGGAATGGATCTACTTCTGCGTGATGCATCCTCGTTTTAGGGATGCTGCTGTCGCCCAGATGACCGGCACGGGAGGATTACAGATGCAGGAAATAGTTAAGTGCCGTCATCATTTGAAAAAGAAGGAAGTCCAGGTCGAGAAATAGGCTTAGATTCAGATGAATGAAGGTCAAGAGTATTGAACCCCATCACCGCGATGCAGCCCTGAACGCCCGCCGTCGCCTCAAGATGGCCGAATCAGCCCATGCCTATGTCAGAGGCAATACCATCAAGATTTTACGAATGGCTGACCTCGGTCGAAGCGACTCATTTGATTCCGGAAGGCCCTCCGGTTTGGATTTGTGGAGACTGCCATATCGGCAATCTAGGCCCGGTTGCCAGCGCAGACGGCAAGATAGAGATCCAGATCCGGGACCTCGACCAGACGGTCATTGGAAATCCTGCGCACGACATGATTCGCCTGAGCTTATCTCTCGCCATGGCAGCCAGAGGCTCTGATCTGCCCGGCGTCACCACAGCCTTGATGGTAGAACAGGTCATTCGGGGCTATCGGCAGGCCCTGCTGGGGCGGTCAGGGACGTAAAGCAGGCAGATATCGGGCCAGTGCGCCTGGTGATGAGACAGGCCAAAGACCGGAGGTGGCGGCACCTTGCTGAGGAGCGGATCGAGGACGTAAAGCCTGAAATCCCTTTGGGGAAAAGATTTTGGAGGCTCTCGTTGCAGGAGCGTCGAGAGATTGACCGGATCTTTAGACAGGAGGATGTGCGCATCCTTGTCACCGGCCTCAAGGGCAGAAGGGACAAGGCCAGTATCTCTGTTCTCGATGCGGCGTACTGGATGAAAGGGTGCAGTTCGCTCGGTCGAGCGCGTTACGCGATCCTTGTTGGAGTCGGCAAGAACAACCGAGATGGATTCTCTCTGGTCGATGTAAAGGAAGCAGCGAAAGCGGCTGCGCCACGCAGCGAGAGTGCATCGATGCCGCGCGATAACGCCCAACGCGTCGTCAAAGGTGCCCGAGCAATTTCACCTTTCCTTGGCGAGCGGATGCTGGCGACACAGTTTGACCATCGTCCAGTAGTCTTGCGGGAACTTATGCCCCAGGATCTCAAATTTGAGATGGAAGGTCTCAGTCGCACGGATGCGATCTCTGCCGCGAACTTGTTTGCGGGCGTCGTTGGCAAAGCGCACGCTCGCCAGATGGATAGAAAGACTCGCAAGGAATGGGCAAACGATTTATTGCGAAACCGCACCAAGACTCTTGACGCGCCTTCGTGGCTCTGGACGAGCGTCGTCGATCTTGTTGCCAGTCATGAAGCAGCCTACCTCAATCACTGCCGTCGATACGCCAACGGACAAATCCAAGAGTGAACGTGGTTGGAGGGTGCAAGCCTTAACTGCGAAGAGAGCTCCGAATCGAGGAACTCAGGCGCAAACGGTGCGTCGATAATGCCTGCCCGCTGTGGGAACCCCTACCAAACATACTGGAAGTTGCTCGCGGGAAGTCCTTGTAGAATTGATTGGAGTCTGTCGCGTCAACATCGACGCGCATTGGAGTGTGGAATGGCAAATGTATTGGACACGGTGCGAAAAAATCAAGATTCTCTCTTGGAAGAGTGGATCAAAGGATTCAAGGCCGGTCTCCGAAGACGTGACTTGATTGACGACAAGGAACTGCGATCCCAGGCGACGGAAGTATTATCAGCAATCTGCGATGCGCCGGCGAACAGTCCACTTGACGAGCTGAACGCCGCGTCCTGGCAGCCCCTCAAGGATATGCTGGCCACTCTATCGGTGACCCCAGCGACACAAGGATTTACACCCTCGGAAACCTCCTTGTTCGTACTTTCACTGAAGGCGCCCATTTTCAAGCTCGTCCGAAAACATGGAGGGAACAATCCAGACGAACTCTTCAGCGAGATCGTAGCCGCAGACGACTTTGTTGACAAACTTGCCCTACACACAACGGACAGCTTGATTCACGGTCGCGACCAAGTCATTTCCCGCCAGCAGGAGGAAATGCTGGAACTATCGACGCCGGTAGTCAAGCTATGGGACGGAATCCTAGCTCTTCCGATGATCGGCACACTTGAAGCGCCCGCACCCAGGTCGTGATGGAATCACTGTTGAATCGATCGTCCAAACGTACTGATTTCGCAATTATCGATATTACGGGCGTTCCGACTGTCGATACCCTCATAGCACAACATCTGCTGAAGGCAGTGACTGCCATACGGATAATGGGTGCTGAGTGCATCATCAGTGGTATTCGTCCGCAGATCGCGCAGACCATCGTTCATCTCGGAATCAACCTCCAGGGTGTTATTACCAAGGCAAGGTTGTCAGATGCCTTTAAGCCTTGCCG
>CAWILE010000005.1:0-615359 GCA_963836835.1 uncultured Acidobacteriaceae bacterium
TCTACAGTTGCTGTTGCGGAATGGTAGGCTTCACTATCTGCGTCTCAGAACGCGGCCTCACCGGAGCTGCGGTCTTACACAATTCGGAATGAATCAGTGACGATCGACAGCACCCAGTCGCCTGTATATGCCGGCCGCCGCAGTGATGGATTGCTGGAGGGCCCGCGTCTTATCGTGATCTCCGGACTTGCCTGAAGGATCCGTGTCTGCGAAGACCACTGTCTGCTGCGTTGAACTATTGATGGGTGCCGAAGAATTGCCGGAGGCCGAAGACCGACGAAGGAGTTGCGGCCCTGAGCTGCTTTGGCTTGAAGGTGGGCCGAGACGCTCGCGGTTTGCTGAAGGAGTGACCACAGGTTGAAGAACTTCCGTCTGGTTTGCGCTTACCACGATTGCATCCCTACTCGCTGGAGCCGGTTGACGAGACGTTCGAAGTCTTCTCGTTGCTCGAACTCTGGTTGCTAGTTCTAAGTGAGAAGGAGCAGTCATTGATGTCAACGGTTGCGATATCTGGTGGTGTGCGTAGGAGAGGAGCACTGCCAGAGACGGCGCGACGCCAAGAAAACCAATGAGAAACGTCAGCCCGCAAGCAATTCGCAAAGCAAGTAACCAGCTCGAGGGCCTCTTTGATCCCGCTAAGATGGACTGAACGCGAGCTTTCAGATGTTCGGACGAGGCTGCGAAGTCTATGCCCCATGCCCTGGGATCCTGCGACGCATTCAGCCGGGCAAAGTGAACTAGGCATTCCGCATATTCGAGTCTTCGACCAGGGGAGTCAGTTACAACTGCGAGGTCGCATGCGAGTTCGCGGTCGAATTGTATTCGTCGGACGGCGTACCAAGTCGCAGGGTGAAAGAAGATGAGCGCTCGGCATGCGACAGCAAGCCCGTTCCAGACAAAATCCCAGCGACGAACGTGGTAAAGCTCATGACGCAGAATATCTTCCAGCTCGGAACCATCTTGTTGCAGGCAAAGGTCCGGCAACAGGACGACTGGCCGAATGGAGCCGAACGTGGCCGGAGACGCGACCCCCGATAGCACGCGCAATCTCGCGCGGCCCACGTGAAGGGCCGCCGCAAGTGACTGAAAGATCTCCGCGATCTCAGCCGGTGGTTTGGTGGTGAAACGAAGAACCCATCTCAGGTGTCGCTGCTTCCTGATATGCGCGACGACAACGCAGCTCAAGGCCACTAGATACGCGATCCCAAGCACAGGGAGCGCAACACCCAGGGGAAACGCCCAAGAGAACGGAATCTGTAAAGCAGCGCTCGAAGTCACGTGCTGTGCCGCGACGCGAGGAACACCTGAAGACGAAGACAACGATCCACCCGCAAAAATGCTGTTCGCCAACCAGAGCCAATACGCTGCCGCGCCGCAAAGAAAAAGCAGCCACACCGTAAATCTTCGGTTCGGCGAGTCGGCGAGCCTACTAAGGACCAGACACACGCCGAAGGCGAGTGTCGTCTTCAAGAAGAAGCCTGCTAGCGCTGCCACAACACCAAGCAAGAACTCTGGATTCATTGCGTCCCTGCATCATTCTAGATTGCCCAGTTCGTGCCTTTTACGATACTCCCGGATATGCGCTTCGACTTCGTCCAGCTGCGTCTTTTTCATTGGACTGGCCTCGAGCAAATTGATGAGCAGGCCGGCCGCCGATCCGCGAAAATTCCGGGACACTAGCGCCTGTATCGAGAGGTGATCTATCGTCTTTCGGGAGACCAACGGCCTGAAAACAAAGACGCGACCTCGGCTCTCATGTGTGATAAGGCCCTTTTGCTCCATGATACGGAGCAAGGTCTGTGTCGTCTTGTAATTGGGCTGCTCCTTTCGAGGATGAGCATTCACCACATCCTCTACAGTGCCTTCCTCCCGCTCCCACAGAATTTGCAAAAGGCGCATCTCGGCTGCAGTCGGTACGGTAAGCTCTTGCTTTCCTCGCCCAACCTTTAAAAGTTTCTTTCGCATACGTGCCTCACAAGAAGATCTTAATGATTTAAGATTACCTCAGCTTGTCACGTCGAGAAACAAAGATCGTGTTGCGATGAAGTGAATTTGATATTTCGGTGCGCACTCGCAGGCTGAGAGGTCGATTCCGCCAACCGACCAGAAATCAAAGCAATACGGCCGGATCAGCGTGGCGGTTGACGAGACCAGATTGCAGTCAAGGATGGTCGAAGGGAAAGTGAGTGTCAACAACCGCTATATCCGAAGCTTGTCCATTGTACGGGTGCGGTTGGCAGCTTGTGCGTTCGCGTTCCTATCTCTTGGAGCTTTCCTGCCGGATCCGTTGTACGGTCAGGGGCCATCCATCGAGATCCCTGCCAAGACTCCGCTATCGGTTCAATTGATGCACCATGTTCCGATGAAGGATGGGGAGCCATTGGACGGCCGGCTAATGTATCCGGTCTACATTGAGAACCGGATCGCGATACCAGCAGGCATTGTTCTCCGCGGGAGGGTCATCGAGCTTGGTTCCGACCGAAGCAGACGAATTCACTCGCGTCTCAAGGGGGATTTCACACCATTCCACAAGCCGGTTGTGCAATTCGACCAACTGGTGCTGCCTGACGGAACTGTCCAGCCGATCGTGAGCGATAGTGCCACAGATGGAGTTCCCATTTTGCGCCTGTCACCACCGCCGGCGAAGAGCAATGGATCTTACATCAGGAGACAGATCGCTCAAGAAAAGCAACGGCTGAAAGATGCTGCTGCGTTATTCACGAAACCGGGGCGAGGCGACCGGCTGGTTCAATTTATCTATACCCAGTTGCCATATCACCCGGAACGGATCGATAGCGAGACCTCCTGGATGGTTGAATTGGCTGAGCCCCTCGACTTGAAGCTCGGAAGCACACAAGCAAAGGCAAACGATTCGGTCAATTCCAACGAAACCGAGCCCGACGGGGACCCGCCGCCGGCCGAGGCAAAACAAGATGCGAAAATGGCTTCGCCAGCTCCCAAGACCGAATGGCGCCTGCGCGCATATCTGCAGCAGTCAATCAGCTCGGCCGACAGGAAGCCCGGTGACACGTTTCAGGCCCTAGTCGCGGAACCTGTTTTCAATGCTAACCACACTCTTTCAGTTCCCGAGGGGTCCGTCCTCATCGGACAGATCACGCAGGCAAAAGCGGCTCGTTGGTTTGGGCGACAGGGAAAATTGCGCTTTCGCTTTCGGGAATTGAGGTTCCCTACTGGATTTTCTCAGCCGGTCGAAGGCACCCTCGCTGGCGCGGATTCGAACAAGTCCGCAGACTTAGAAATGGACTCAGAAGGAGGGGTACAGCCAAAATCTCAAAACCGTGTGATCGTGCCGCTAGTATTGACATTCCTTGCCTCGCGCGCTCTTGACGATGACGGGAGCCAGGTCGCCCATAGTGCTGTCGCATCCAATGGTTTCGGAATTGTAGGCCGGCTTGT
Organism: uncultured Acidobacteriaceae bacterium; assembly: GCA_963836835.1. Classification (GTDB taxonomy): domain Bacteria; phylum Acidobacteriota; class Terriglobia; order Terriglobales; family Acidobacteriaceae; genus KBS-83. The sequence goes on from CAWILE010000005.1 coordinate 3,418, forward strand.
TGGCATGATGGCAAGCTCCCCCAACGTTGCCGCTGGTATAGGCATCTACGGAGCGGCTCTCTCTTTCTACGAGCTGTGGGTGGCGCGGGGTCACGACGTTGTTTTTGTGAAAAATACTCGCATTGAAATTACGACGACGCCAACTCGCAGCCCGATGACTGCGTCAGCCGTAACAAAGAAGCTCTTGCCATCTCACTAGGGTTGCGGTGCCGCGGTTGTTGTCTCCACATCGATATCAACCTCGTTGCTGACGTGCAGGAGAAAGGTACTTGGATCCTTCAGCCCCCAGGCAACGTAAGGCACTATGAAATGCGTTTTTGCGGTGTACCCGCTCCCGTCTGGTTGGACATTGATGTGAAGCTGCAGTGGATGAGTCAGACCATGTATCTCGAAGATCCCATCTACCGTGATGACGTGAGGCGAGTTCGAGTTCAACTCTCCGTAGACTCGCTCGGGTCGAAATCGGATGATCGGGTATTTGCTGCTTTCCAAAATCGACTTGTGCATATGCCCGTCCCTGGATGAGTTGCCGCTCTCTCCGCTTCTCGCATCCACTTCCAGCATCCCCTCGGCCCTTCCGGTGTTCATATCGAAACGCACAAAGCCGCGCTGCAATTTGAAAGTTCCGTGAACTGTGTGCAGGACGTCTTTCAGTGTCCACTGAATCGTGGTCCTGGCTGGATCGAACTTGATCTCAACCACGTTCGAATCGCGGCTGCCGGCGGCGACTTGTTTGGAAAGAAGCAATACGAGAAAGATGCTGATGCCGAGCCCCTTCGCAGCTGTGCAGCGAACGACGCGATTGTTCCCTTGGAGCGACATGAGAGCTGTCTCCTCTCAATAAGCGGAACTTCGAAGAAGTTGCCAGGCCATGCTTACTCCACTGGATGCGGCGAATCGCGGCAGGCTTCCCTCCCCGACGTGAATTGCCAGCAGTTCCTGGAAAAACCTGGGCTTCGCGGCGAGCACGTTCAACCCACGCCGCTCGAGCGCGGGCCATCGGTCCATAGTGAGCATGAGTTGAGCCATCGCATTCGGTAGACGCGCAAGGGATCGGTGAGCCTTTCGATAAGCACCCAAATCGCCCCTCTCAATCGCATTCGCAACCGCGAGTGCCTGACGAAACGAAAGGGCAAGTCCCTCGCCGGTAATGGCGTCCACGGAGCCCGATGCATCGCCGACCAGTGCCACAAAGCCTTTCCCCACACGGCGCAACTTCCTGGTCGCTGATATGGCCCCGCGCTCGCGGGACATCAATGACGCGTCCTTGACTTTCGCCGCGACCGCCGGAAAGTCATCAAGAAAACCTGCTCTATCCTGATGCTGATCGGAGGTGATGAATGCAATGCAGACGCAGTCATCCGCTACCGGCGTGACGTAGACCTGGCCAGTCCTTCCCCAATGCACCTCGACATAGTCGCTCCAGGGCGCAGTCTGATAGTGGCGGCGAAAGCCAAATCGGAGTTGCTCCCGGCGCAGTCGGTTCAGGCCTGCCCATCGACGAACGGAGGAACTTTGTCCATCTGCTCCGATTAGCCAGTTGAACTTTACCTTTACGCCATCGATCAAAAGCGAGGACGCCCCATCCGGCTTCGCGCGCGTATTCCAGGCTAGCCGGACCCCTACCTCGCGCGCGCGTTCGATCATGCGCAGATGAAGCTTTGTTCTGCGAACTCCGATTCCCGTCCCGGTTGGGAACATGGCATCGACCGAGGTCACAGCATTGCAGAAGCGAATCCCGCGAAAGACGTGACCATCGGCTTCAGAGATCTCTATGCCCAAACTGCGTAGCGACTCCAGGGCGTCCGGCATCAATCCTTCTCCACAGCCTTTATCTATGACAGGACCGAGCGCTTCCACGACTAGGCAATCAAGGCCCTTCTGCCGAAGTGCAATGCCCGCGCTTAAGCCAGCGGGACCTCCGCCAAGAATGACGACGTCGGCGCGACTGCCAAGCTGATTCATATCTCACCACCTCAGCAGCACAATCTCCGAGCAGAACCCTGGCCCCATGGCAGCCAGCACACTGTACGTTCCCGGTTTTCCGCGCCGATGCTTCAGGTGCTCCTCGAGCACGACCAGAACAGACGCAGAAGAGAGATTGCCCACCTGCGCAAGACTTGCCCAAGATGCCTCAAGTGCATTGGGCTGGAGCTCAAGGGCGGAGTCCACCGCCTCGAGCACCTTGGGGCCACCCGTATGAATAATCCAGCTCCCGATATCACGTCGAGAGATACCGTGATCTGCCAGAAACTCGTCCATGTCGCTACGGAGGTGTTCGCGAATAATCTGCGGGACACTTGATGACAACACGATGCGAAAGCCCTTTTCCGAAATATCCCAACCCATGGCATCTTCGGTGTCGGGATAAAAGGTAGATCGGGTGCCGACTATCTCTACACCTGGAAACGGTGTGTCTTCGCCCGCGATGATCACTGCGGCAGCGCCGTCGCCAAAAAGGCCAGCCGAGATCAGGTTGGGCGTGGAGAGATCGTCCTTCTGCCAATTCAGCGAGCAAAGCTCCACTGAGAGCAGGACCGCCGTATGGTCGGGAAATGCGCGAACGTAGTCAGCTGCGCGTGCGATTCCAGCGGCACCCGCCACGCAACCAAGACCAAAGATAGGCGTGCGTTTGATCCGCGGTGAAAGCGACATCCGATTCACCAGCCGCGCATCGATGGACGGGCTGGCGACCCCGGTCACCGAAGCGAAGAAGATGGCTTCGAGCGATGATGGCGCAATACGGGCGGCGCGAACGGCTCTACAGATCGCACTTTGGCCAAGCTCCTGCGCGGCGTCTATCCAGATGTCGTTGGCCTCGCCGAACCCCTGCATGGACTGATACTCATCGAGCTTGCAGACGAGATGACGCTGCTTCACACCGCAGTTGGAGTGCAGGCGGTCAAGCACCGCCGGATTCTTCAACCCGTAGTCCCATAGAGGATGAAGAGCCTCGGTGATGCTTTGCTGAGAGTAGCTATTGGATGGAAATGCACTTGCAGCAGAGACAATTCTCATGCAGGAAAAAAACTCCTGTCTTCGCCCGAAGGGAAGCTGTTGTGTTTCCGGTGGGCTTGCTTAGAGCGACATCGCTCTGCGCCCGAGCGCAAGAGCGTCCGACCAGAACGTGCCTGAGAAATGCACGGTCTCGACAACGTCCCGAATGGATGTGACGCAGGCGTCGATCTGACTCTCAGAAACGACCAGCGGAGGTGCGACCTTGAGCACCATAAAGTTGTTCCCGCAGATCTGCGCCAGCACATTTTTCTGATTGAACAGGCGCATGACCAGCATCTGGCCGAAAAGTCCAGGATGGATTGCCTTGAAAGACTCAAATGACAGCCTTAGCCGCATACTTCGTGGTGCCTGGAACTCAATACCGCAGAGCAGCCCCTGGCCTCGGACCTCCTTCACCATCTCGTATGGCTTCAGGACGTCCTGAAGCCGCTGCCGCAAATCGGTTCCAACCCTCTCTGCGCGCTCGATAAGATGTTCGCGAATCAGAACTTCGACCGTCGCAAGACCCACGCGCATTGCCATGGCATTCTCGCTGAATGTAGATGTATGTATGAACGCCCTGCGCAGCGAATGAAATACGGACTTGTAGATTGCATCGGTCATCAGTACCGCGCCACTTGGCACAAGACCCCCGCTGAGGGCCTTCGCCATGACAATCATGTCCGGTTGCACCCCATAGCGGCTGCCTGCAAAGAAGGTTCCAGTGCGTCCCATACCCGTCTGCACCTCGTCCAGGACGAAGAGTGAACCGTATTTTGCACACAGCCTCTCCACGCCCGACAGATAGCCTGCGGACGGCAGAATGATCCCCCCTTCTGCCTGGATGGGCTCGAGAACGACAGCCGCAACCCTTCGCGCTCGCAGAGTCTCCTCCAGCGCTTTCAGATCGCCAAAAGTAACCCGGTGGGTGCCTTCGAGCATTGGACCAAAGCCTTCGCGCCAGAAGTCGCTACCCATGAGCGACAATGCCCCGCAGGTGAGCCCATGAAACGCTCCGTCGGCATAGACGATATCTCTGCGGCCGGTGTGCGCCCGAGCAAACTTGATCACCGCTTCAATGCCTTCACTGCCAGAGCTGCAGAAGAATGCTTTCGAAACTTTCCCAGCGGCATACGCGCACAACGTCTGGGCCAGTTCGCCCGCGCTTTCCACAACGTTGCTCTGCAACATCGCCGGAGACTGTCCCTGCAATTCGGAGATCAACTGGGTGACGATGTAGGGGTGGTTATGTCCGGCATTGTGGACGCAGTACCCCGATAGACAATCCAGGATTGTGCGGCCGTCAGTCGTAAAGAGCTCCGCGCCGCTGGCGTGAGTGTATTGGACGTTCATGCCAAGCACGTCCAACAGCTTGGCCCAGATCGGATTGACATGCTCCACGTATGACGCCTGCTGCTCAGAGCGGGCTATCTCGGCCAGTTCTTCAGGGCTTTTGGAAACAAGCTGTATAGGCAAGTGGTTTCTCCACGAGACACTCAATCAAGGCTTTACCCCTCAATTCTTAGTTGACTAAGACTTCAAAGTCAAGGCCTTCTTAAGTATTTAAGAGATTCGGTTGTTCTGAAGATGAGCGCGCAAACGAATCAGGTCTTTGGTGTTCTTTCATGCTTCCGCGATCTCTAGCGCCGGTTCACAACGGCTCGAATGTTGAACGCAGGCGCTGTAGTGATCACCAGCTCTCGCTTATGCCGTTGCCGAAGTAGAAGGCAATCGTCTCCTCGACCACCCCAACGGCCACAAATGCAGCCGCCGCCACGACAACGAGTATCAGGGAGGCGATGGCCTCCAGCCGTTCATTTTCAAGACTTGGATGAATATAGAGGAGAAGCGGTACAAAGATTGAATCGTGGATGAAGACGCTGAGGACTGTTGGCGAATCCCGAGCACCGCGCCCGTTAGCAGCGGGCACCCGGAGCAAGGTTCGCAACATTCTGAGTGCTGTCGTCAATCACGGTATCCGCTGGAACATCACCGCTAGCAACCCGATCACCGGCCCTGTACGTGGTTCGGGCGTTCGGCAATCTGCGAAATGCATCAGAAGACCGGATGTGCTCGCCATCCTCGAAGTACGCAATCTGCTTGCGGAGCTTCCAGAACCGTCACGCACGCTCGTGCATGTGTTGGCCCTTACGGGCATGAGGATCAGCGAGGCACGAGGGCTGAAGTGGCGGGATATCGACTTCGCGGAAGGTACAGCAAAGATCGAGCGCGGAGCGGTTGGCCATTTCATCAGCGAATGCAAGAACAAAGCGTCGCGGAAACCTGTGCCTCTTGCACCTCAGTTGGTCGACGCTCTTCGTGGGCTGTTGCGCTCCACGGAGTACAAGCGGCCCGACGATTGGCCTTTCCCGTCTTTCAAGAGCAAGGGGGAGACACCTCTATGGCCAAATCATTGCTGGAGGACTATGTAAGGCCAGCGGCGGAGCGGGCAGACATCCACAAGCACATCACGTGGCACGTATTCAGACATTCGTTTGCGACGCAGCTTAAAGCGAACGGAGCAGATGTCAAGGTCGTTCAAGAATGTTTGCGTCACGCCAGCAGCAAGATCACGCTCGACGTGTATACCCAGGCAATCCCAAGCGACGTTCGTAACGCACACCTGAGAATCGCAGACGAAATCACTGCGGCGGCGGATCAGAAGAACGCTATCGTTCCCAAATCGTTCCCAATATTTAGAGAGGAGGCTGTATGTTGTTGAAGGAATGGTAGGCACGACTGGACTCGAACCAGCGACCTCTCAACCGACATAAATGTAATATTTACAAGTACTTACGTAATCTACTGACCGTTCGGGAAGATCGGGGAAAACCTGACGCAATCCATACCGGACCCAAATGGGCCCTTCGCTTGGACCCGCTGAATTTTTACAACTCAACGCAGCGCGAACGGTAATTCAGCGGGAATGCGACTCCCGAAGAAAGTGACTTCGACGCCTACGATTGTTTGCCAATCAGTGTCCCGGCAAAAGATCGGATGTCAGTTCATCAGGAGAGCCTTATATGCTGATGACGACGTGCCGGACTCCCCTGACCTGAATGACATCGGCCCCCTTGGTGAAGCGCTTTTGCGGCTTGCGCGCGGCACTCCCGATCAGCTTTCTGCGCTGCTGAATGATGTACAAGTGCATAGCAACGTCGAGAACACCCGTGTTGTATTCCATTGCCACTGCGTGGCGATCGACGGCAATGGACGTCCACGCGTTGCGGATCTGGTATCTGCAATCTCAGACCACATTTTGGATTTCGCAATACCGCTCAGCGCGATTGAAGAAGCCCGCAGAGCCTTCAATGAGACTGGCTCGACCTCCCCTGTGATGCGGCTTCGGGATGAGGCAGCGGGTTTATTTACAGATTTGACGAATACAGGTGAAGGAGGGGAATTACGCCTATACATCTTGGCTGAATCGGTCCTTCGGCTTCCTCCGCTCCTCTGCAAAATGGATCTGAAGACGCGTGACCGCTTACGGTGTCGGCCGATGTAGCGGGGAGCAACCATCGTGGCCGGATTCATGGGGATCAGCTGCAAATTTATGGCGTAGTCGAAGACCAGCTTGAGATTCTGACGAAGCATCAGCGCGGCCGTTTCGTGGCCTTCGTCGCGCTTCTTGTACACGATGGCCTGAATATCGAGCGCCGTGAGCTCCTTGAGGCGCTTCTGCCCGATTGCGGGGTATACGTAGGTTGTGAGGTATCGCAGAAATTCAGGTGGGTTCTTGCGAGTGCGCATCGCCTGCTCGTGGTAGTAACGATCGCCGAATTCGCGCATCGTCGGCTCATCGTCACGTCCCTGGCGGCGAGCCTTCTTTTCCTCAGCAGGGGAGCGGCCACCGACCACCTGGGCTGCCAGTTCGTCGCGCTTGTCGCGCGCCGTCTTCAAAGTGAGATCGGGATAGCGGCCGAGTGAGATCTTCTGAGGCTTGCCGTCGTGGCGATATCGGTACATCCACGACTTCACTCCGCTGGGCAGCACGTCGAGTGAGAGGCCGCGGCCATCGCTGACCAGGTAGCTCGCCGCACGCGGCTGAAGGGCCTTATCTGTGCATCTGTCATTCCCATATACACACTCCGGAGACACATTGGAGACACGCAATTCGATGGAACGTGTCGGATGTGAATGGAACGGAGTGTACGATAAGTCACGCAGAATGTTGCGAGTAAATCAGTGCGCTGGAATGCTCTGGAACCTGCCGGAAGGAAGATTATTTAACATAGTGCTATGAGTGAAAACGCGCTCGCGCTTCGGGAGCAGATTCTTGCGCTGGCCGAGCAGTTTTTCAATCGCAACCAGACGGCGGTGCGGACGATTGATCTGCAGATGAGCTTCAGCTTCTAAGGAAGAGATATCCCGCAGAGGGATTCATTGCCGCCCGGGTGTTCGAGCGGCAGGCTCGAGCGCGCGCTTCTGCCGGCCCCGCAGGTTGATACACGCACGACGATGAGCGCACAGATGGCGATACGCAACCGGGCAGAATTTCGACGATCGCTGCAAGCGACTAGTTGCCGGCCCAATATTTGTTGAAGCCGATGTAGTCTGCGGGCATGGCGGCGAGAATCTTTCGGCGCATCTCGAGAAGATCGACCGAGCCGATTGTCTTGTAGATGACGTTGCCATCGGGGCCGAGCACAACAGTGTAGGGCACAGCAGACTGCCACGCAGGATCGAACGCCGCCTGCAGCGTTTCCGTATCGTCCGATGCGAAGAGCAGATTGCGGCTGGTTGCGTGCTTCTTCTGCAGGAACCTTAGGACGGAGGCTTCTTCGTCCGGCATATTGACGGAGGCGGTCACAAGATTGAAGTCGCGATTGCTGTACATGCGGTAGGTGTCCTGCAGATCAGAGAACTCCGCCACGCAGGATCCACACCAGGTGGCCCAGAAGTCGATGAGGGTGACTCTTCCGGTGGAATTGGCACGCAGTTTTTTGAGTCCTGCCGCGTCGACCTTTTCCAGATGAACCGGCTCGGCCTCGATCTTTCGCTCCGCCTCCTCACGCTGTGCGGATTTCTCCGGCCACTTGGTCGAGCAGCCGAAGACGCCGGTATGCGTAACGGGCACTGTCTTGCCGGCGAGTAGCGCATCGATCGCGTTCTGCGCATCGTGCGTCCTGACCATCTCAATGCGATAGCTGTTGTCAAAGCGGCCCTGATAGCGAAGGTGACGAGTCTTGTCGAAGATGAAGATGTGGGGCGTTGCCTGTGGGCCGTAGGCACTGGTGACCGTTGGCGTGTCGCCAGCATAGAGGTAAGGGTAGTGAAGATGCTTGTAGGCGACACGAATCTTCATGTCGTCGAGCGTATCGCTGACGTCGGAGGAGTCCAGCTCGTCGATCCGAATGGCTTTCGGGTCGTTTCCCTGAATGGCGACCACGGCGACGCCCTTCTGGCGGTAATCCTCGTAGAGCTCCTCGATGCGGCGCTCGTACATCTGGGCGATGGGACAGTGATTGCACGTGAAGATCACGACAAGGACCGGGGTGTCCGCATAATCGCTGAGCTTGTGAATCTTGCCGTCCACCCCGGGGAGTGCGAAATCCGGAGCGGGAGAGCCCTCCGCGAGGATAGGATGTGCAGGCTGCGCCCACAGGGGCACGGAGAGCAGCAACAGCAAAAGACTGGCCAGAGCGCGAGGCATCGTCCCTCCATCCAGGTGAAGCAGACTATGGCTTTCAGCCGCGTCCCAGTTTGAATCAACAGACGGTGAAAGCGCAACTGCCAAGTATCTTGCTTACCGTAAAGCAAACGTTTGTCGCAGCCTTTGCCGCTACTGTTCCATCACACCGTAGGCAAAGCGAGGCGGCAATCTGCAGCCGTTGCGTTCGATCCACGCGAGCGTAAGCGCCTGCGGTACCAGCAGAGTCGTGATGCTCTCCCATGGCTCGGCGACGGCATCCAGACGGACCGGCAGAAGTTTTTCGGTGCGATCGTGGTCTTCATTCGACACCAGGACCACGCGCCCACCTTTGCGGTTGCATTCGGCAGCCAGTTTGATTCCCAGGGCGGCGGCGCGGCCCACAGCGAAGATCATGGCGACGTGAGTCGCGTCCGTGTCAAGGTTTGGGCCGTGTTTGAAACCCGCGCCGGTGTGCGGCGCGGCGCGAAAGCCGCTCATCTCGCGGATTGTAAGCGCGCCCATCCATGCCGCACCAAAGGCCCCGCCCCGCCCGATGAGTTCGAGATTGGCTGCCCCACGGCAGAATTCCTCGATAGAGTGCCGCATCGAAAAAATCCGATCGATGCTGTTCTCCATGATTGCGGCGGCGTGATCAGCGTCGGCCTGCCACGCGCGGCCGAGCATCTCCGCAGCCAGGATGATGCCCGCGGCGGCGGAGTTGGTGTAGGTCTTGGTGGCATTGCCATACTCCGGACCGGCGAAAATGGGCAGGCGATGTTTCGCCAGTTGCCAGCAGATACTGGAAGGGTTATTGCAGATGAGGGCGAGTGGGCCACCGGTGCCCTGCTTCATCAGTGCGACGAGTTCTGCGCTCTCTCCCGAAGTGGTGACCAGCACGGAGAGCGCGGCATCCTGCCATACACCGTGTGCGTAGTGCAACCACTCACCTGCATCTACGGCAAACGCCAATCTTCCGTTTGCCTGCAGATGCGTAGTCGCGCCGATGGAAGCGCACAGGGATCCACCCATGCCGATGAAGATAACCGGTGGGGTGGTACTTCCGGCGATATCGTGCGCATCGCGAAGCTGACAGCGTATCTCATCATTGCTTTTGTAGGCAGCAATCAGCTCCCGCAGCTTACCTGGCTGCTGGCGGCACTCATATTCGAAGACCTGGATGCCGTTCATCGCGAGAAGTTCGTCTGAAGGTTTGACCCCTGCAATCCAATGTTGCTGATCCACGGTCTCTGCCATGTGTTGATTCGCAACCTCTTCTTGTCAGCCGAATCGAGGGTATCATTTGGCAATCCGCTTCCACGGAGGAATCGTTGCCTGCTGAACAGTTGAACGTTCGAAGCGCATTTCTTTTGCGCATCTCCTTCATTGCCGGGCTGGGCGGCATTCTTTATGGATTTGATGTGGGCATTATCGCGGCGGCATTGTTGTTTGTGCGGAACACGTTTGAACTGTCCACGCGTGCGCAGGAGATCGTCGTCAGCGTAGTTCCGGCGGGCACTATGTTGGGCGCGATCGCCGGAGGTATTCTGTCGGACCGGCTGGGACGGCGCTCGACGCTGCTGTGGTCCGGAGTGATCTTCATTGTGGGTTCCATACTCGCGCCACTTTCTCCGAATGTTGGTACGCTGATCGCGGCGCGTTCCCTGCTGGGGTTCGCCATCGGGTTCACGTCTGTCACCGCACCGGTCTATGTGTCCGAACTGTCGCCGCCGCAGCTGCGTGGAAGATTGATCGGGATGTACCAGTTCGCACTCACGCTAGGGATTGTTTTTGCGAGTCTGATCGGATACTGGTTCTCAGCAGAACAGTCATGGAGACTCATGTTTGCCACGGGCGTGCTGCCTTCGGCTGTCTTCCTTGGACTGGTATTCACGGTCCCTGAAAGCCCACGGTGGCTCTTCATCAAGGATCGGGTGCAGGAGGCGGAGCGCGTGCTGCTCTCCTACACGGATGCGCGCGGCGCGCAGCATCTGCTGAATGACATTCGTCAGGCGGTCGTGAACAGGCAAGGTCAGGAGAGGTGGAGAACACTGTTCATGGTGGCGCGGCGCGGGCTCCTCATTGCCGTGGGTTTTGTCGTGCTGCAACAGCTGTGCGGCATCAATACTGTTATCTACTACGGCCCGCAGATATTCGCGTTGTCGGGAATCGATTCGAGCCAGCACGCAATTCTCGCGTCCGTGCTGGTGTCGGTCATGAATATGCTGGCCACTGTGGTAGCTCTGTTTCTTGTCGACCGCATCGGACGAAAGCCGCTGCTTTACGCAGGCGTGGGTGGCATGCTGGCTTCCCTGCTTGTGCTTGCGTTCACATTTGGCCATCAAGCAAGGGCGACACACACGACGGGCGTCGCAGCGGTAGCATGCTTGATGGTCTATATCGCCTGCTGCGCCGCGAGCATGGGACCGATTGCATGGATCCTGGTGGGCGAGGTGTTCCCGCTTCAATTACGGAGCCGGGGAGCAGCGGCGGCAACGCTGGGCTATGGCATCTCCAACACGCTGGTCTCGCTGAGCTTCCTCAGCGTGATCCATCGCATCGGGAATGCGTGGACCTTCGGCGTCTTCGCCTTCTTCTGCGTGGTCACATTGCTATTTACGCGGTTCGTCGTTCCGGAGACAAAGGCGCTCGAATTGGAGAGTATCAGCGCGTAATCGCTGGGCTCACGACGATATGACACAGCCTACACATCTGCTTGGAGTCGACGTTGGCGGTACGAATCTGCGAGTGGCGTTGGCCGACGCTAACGGAGACATTGCTGCGCGTCTGTCAGCGACGACCACGAATGTGCGTGATGCGGAAAGCGTCGCCGGGAAGATTGCTGAGTGCGCGCAGCAATTGCTCCGGGAAGCGCACCTTCCGCTGGAACGGGTTGCGGCTATCGGAGTAGGCGCTCCTGGGCTGACCAATGCAGAGACCGGCGTCGTGATCGCGACCTCTTACCTGATGGGCTGGCGCGATGTTCCATTGAAGGCGATGCTGGAGGATCATCTGGGTATTCAGGCGGCTGTCGACAACGATGTAAACCTGGCTGCTCTGGGCGAGAGCTGCTTTGGCGCGGGACGTGGTTTCCAGGAATTTGTATTTCTCGCGATCGGGACAGGAGTCGGCGCCGGGATCATATTGAAGGGCGAATTGTTTCGGGGAGCGGCGTGGACAGCGGGTGAGATCGGCTACATGCTTGTGCCCGGTGTTTCCGAAGAGCCGGCTGGACTCGGCAAGCCAGGCGGCCTTGAAGGAGTGCTTGGAGGAGAAGGGCTGCGGGCGCAGTGGCAATTGCTGTGGAGCATGGAGAAGACGCAGCTATCGCGAGAACTGACAGCGACGCAAATCTTTGATGCGGCGGTTGCCGGGGATGTCCTGGCGAACGTACTGCTGGATCGCGCCGCGCGCGTTCTGGCTTACACGATCTCCGACATCACCTTGATTCTGAATGCCCCGCTGTTTGTTCTGGGAGGCTCCGTCGGATTGCATGCGGCGCTGCGCGAGCGGACACAAGCGGTGGTAGATATGCATGCCCGGCGGCTGCGCCCGAAACTTGTACCGAGCCCTTTGGGCGGCGATGCGCAACTGTTGGGCGCAATCCGACTTGCGCAGATTGCGGCGCGCAGATTAGCGATTGCCGAACTTTAAATTTTGCGCCAATCAGTTCGCTTGTCCGAACAAAGGTCAGAGCCATCAGCTTGATTGCCAGCCGGGTATACGCCTTCTCCGCGCCTTTGCTCGTCTGATACATCGATCAGCGTGGCGGACTTGGGCCGGGCGGACTGTCGGGCAGCGGGGGCGGCGGCTTTTTTGGCGGTCCGAACTCGAATGCGGTGCGGCGCAAGTACAACCTGAACTTCACGGTGGCCGCGAACAACGTCTTCAATGTGGTGAACCTGGCGCAGCCAAGCAACGTGGTGAGCAGTCCGAACTTCGACAAGTCGCTTGCGCTGGCCGGGCAGTTCTTCAATCGCAACCAGACAGCGATGCTCGGTGAGTGCAAAATCGCCAATTAACTCATCGAGGCTTTCGATGCCCTAATGCCCCCACGCGCACCTCCTATTGCACCGTCGGGCTGGGCAGACTGTTGAGGCTGCTAACTGCCTGCTCTTTGGCAAGTGCGGAGATGTGCGTGTAGCGCTTCCGCATCTCTGCGGTGAGATGACCGGTCAAGTCTTCAATGACTGATGCCGGGGTTCCTCTTTCTGCGAGCTTCGAGACGAATGCGTGCCTTGTATCGTGCATCCGACATTCGAAATAAGTAGGTACCAGTAATTCTTAGTTATTGTCGAGGATTGTGATGAGCTGGACACAAAAACAGGAGTACATGAAGTGGCTCGGGCAGTACGACTGAGGCTGGTTCGGCACATTCACTTTCCGGGAAGGCGAGCAATCGTCTTTTTCGCCACTGGATCGCACTATTGGAGGCCTATGAGGGCGAAGGCATAAGTTGGGTCCGAATGGCAGAACGTGGCGGCGAGTACAGGAAATTTCATTTGCACGCGCTGCTCGCTCAACCGTGACGCGTTTCGATTCAGAAGGCTACGCAAATCTGGCGAAGGATAGCGGGATCCGCGATCATCGGTCCGTATGACCCCGACCGGCGCGGGATGGCATACATGCTGAAATCGATTGAAGACACTCCCGATTTTGATTTTGATGCCTCACTGTTCACGCAGCACAGGAGAAATGAGGACAGCTCATCAGGCGGGGGCCTGGCTCCAGAGAAAAAAGCTCGCCTCAACGAGCCATGCATGAGGTGAAGAAGATGCCCCGGAAGAATCAAATGCCGCACTCCGCTCTATGTGTTGTGGCGAGCGGGAAGAGCCTGATGGAGGAGCATATCGCCTTCGAGCCTCTTCTTTTTGCTCAAGACGCTGCGAAACTATTGCGAATACATCCAGTCACTCTAATGCGTTGGACGCGCGAAGGGCGTGTTCCTCATCTCTGTCTTGGTCGAACCGTACGGTTTGGTGCTTCTGAACTCGACGCCTGGTGCGAAGAGCATTACCATGGCGGAGCCGTTCGAGCTGCCCAACCCTAGAGGAGAACGGGCATGCACCATAGACGAAATCGATACCAACGTGGTTCTTTGACAATAGCGCGGAGAAAGACTGGGCCGGATGTCTGGTCCTATCGTTGGCGTGACTCTATAGGCAATCTGAAAACTATAAGGCGCAAGCGGATCATCGGCACCGTGAAGGACTATCCGACCGTAACGGCCGCACGGAAAGCCCTTGATGGGTTCAGGCTCGACATCAATGCAGAAGCAGTAAGCACTTCCCAACTCACGATCCGTGAGGTTGCCGAACATTTCAAACAGTTTGAGTTTGGAGAAGAGTGCGGCAAGACGGTATTGACACGCGAGGTGTACACACATCATCTCGACAACTGCATCGTTCCCAGATGGGGTGCAGAGCTCATCGGAGATGTCAAAGCGTTCCGCGTGGAAGCATGGCTGAAGTCACTGGACAAAGCCGATGCAACGAAGGCCAAAACGAAGGCTGTTTTTGGTGTGCCTTTTCAACATGCCATGCGTTATGGCTGGGCCACGCGCAATCCCATCCGTGAAGTGAGGCAGAGTGCCAAACGAAGGCGGAACCTGATGTGCTCACGTGTGAGGAAGTCTCGGCGCTGTTGAACCTACTTCCCGCGCACGCATACGCAATGGTTATTCTCGCAGCTGTAACTGGCCTGCGACGCGGTGAGTTGGTCGGCCTGAGATGGGAGGACATTGACTTCGGCAAGGGCTTGATTCACGTCCGTCGCTCTCTGGTCGATCAGGTTGAGGGGCTACCAAAGACAGAAGCGTCCAGACGACCCTTGCCGCTTGTCAGTGGGCTTGCCCAGGCTCTCCTGGCCTGGAAGCGGCACACGGCTTTCACCGGGCCCGGGGATTGGGTTTTCGCCAGCCCTTTTGAGGTGGGGCAGAAGCCGTATTGGCCGGGGACCATTCTGCAGAAGGTCATCCAGCCTGCAGCGAAGAAAGCTGGAATCCGGAAGCGGATCGGGTGGCATACCTTCCGCCGCACCACTGCGACCTGGTTGCTAGCGAATGGTGCATCTGTAAAGACTGCGCAGGACCTGATGCGGCATGCGAATCCGACGATGACGCTGGGCACCTATGCTCAGGCCGTCGACGGAGATAAGCGCGGTGCTCAGGCGCAGATCACCGCGATGTTGGGACTGAGAGCAGAAGACGGAGAACTGGCCGCTTCTGCGTAACGGACCTTTGCGGCCCCGGACTCGGCCCCGGATTCGCTGCTTCCAAAGATTTAAGTTGTTGAAGGAACTGGTAGGCACGACTGGACTCGAACCAGCGACCTCTACCGTGTCAAGGTAGCGCTCTAACCAACTGAGCTACGCGCCTATGGAGGAACAGCCCCTTCAGTATAACAAGGCCGGACGGAAGGACTTGGTGCGGCTTCACGCTGGTTGACCCAGGGCTGCGGTAGGATGAGTCTCTAGAAGGGCGAGCGGCATGCTTGCGTTGCCCTCACTTGATCGCCGTGACTCGCCCCCAGTGCTAAAAGACCTTCGCGCCGCACCGAACCAGCTTACGTTTCTGCGGCTGTGCATCATTCCCTTCCTCGTTACTGCTGTGCTGGACAGCCGCTATCGCGTGGCGTTTGCGCTGTTCCTGCTGGCCGGCATCAGTGACAGCCTGGACGGCCTGCTGGCTCGCTTGCTCCACCAGCGAACGCGGTTGGGCGAATATCTCGATCCTGTAGCGGACAAGCTGCTGCTGAGCACACTGTTCCTGGTGCTTATGCATCAGGGCTTAATGCCGCGACGGGTCACGATCCTGGTGTTCAGCCGTGACGTCGGCATTGTGGTAGTGGCTGCGCTGCTTTTTGCCAGTACCGGCGCACGGGACTTCCGGCCCAGTCTGTGGGGCAAGGCCAATACGATCGCGCAGATCATCGCGATCGCGAGCACACTGTGGACGGCGTTTTATGCGCCTGCCGTGCTGGTGATGATCCGGAAGCTATCGCTGATCGCGACTTTCGCGCTCACACTGATCTCATGGTTCCATTACACTTGGCGGGAGACCCGGCGGCTGGGCTCAGAAGAACCGCGCAACTCGGTTTGATCACTCATCCTCTTCGCCGAGGTGCAACTCGTCCGCACCGTCCTGAGATATTTCCTGATACTCGTCGGCATCGAAGACTTCGCCGCACTCCTGACACTCGACGTACTCCACATCGTCTTCGCGCGCTACCACGCGCACCTTGGGATGCTTGCAGACTGGTTGCATGATCAGTTTGGAGGGGTTGGATGGTTTGCCGGCCGGAATTGTTGCTGCTGAATCACGGTCGATGCAGAAGATTGTACCCGCCCCCCGGCAAGTGTCAATGCGGCAATGCGTTCAGGGCCAAAGTAGTTTTATTACAATCAGAGCAGGTATCTACTACATTCTGGATATGCCATAGCCATTAGGCGCCCCTCCCTGAGCATGATGACCCTCCTCCCCAAGTTGCGTTCGTTTCGCCGATTCGGTATCCCCGGACTGCTGGTCCTTCTCTTCGTCGCCCTTCTGGTGGGACAGCACCTGGTCCGCGGAGGCGACCCCTCCCTGGAATTCAATGCGCCCGGTGCGTTGCCGCCGGCCAATGGGCTGGTGGACCAGTCACCTTTGCGGATTGCCCGCCAGCTTGCAAGTCAGGCAGCCGTGCCCCAGGAGCGCCAATATGCACAGGAAGCGCTGCGCCTGTCAGACAGCGAAGTGGATCAGGCTTTCGCCAGCGCGCTTCGTGGGGCCACCCTGCATCAGCCAGCTCTGACCGGCCAGGCGCTGAAAGTTTCGCAACGGCTGAACGCGCTGAACGAGCGGATTAAATCCGAGCAGGCTAGTGTGGCCGCGATGCAGCATGGACCCGGCGCGGCGGACGACGACTCCCGGTTGCAACTGGCACAGGCGCAACTTGCGCTCGATACTGACGAGGCAGACGAGCTGCACCAAACACTGATCCGCCTTGGTGGCGACCGGCACGCGCTGATCCAGCAGGCGCTGGACGAGCATGAATCGGTACACAAGGACGAGACCGGCGCTGCCGCCTCCCAGACCGAAGCCATAGAGGCGCCGGATGCGCTTCGCTCGCTGGTTGGGAAGTTCCGTGCGCTCGACTCGCTACGCAGCCGCCATCAGCAGCTCATCGAGGCGCGCGGTGCGGCACAGACGCTTGCAGCGCAGCTTCTGCAGCAACGCAACGCGCTCTCTAACGATACGGAAGCCCATGCTTCCGCCGGGGGCAGCGACGCCGGACCGACAACGGCGGAGCTTCGCGCGCTAGCCGGCAATCGCGAGGCGATTACGCAGTATGAGCGGCGTATCCGGTCTCTGGAGAGCCTTGCGAACACCTACACCAGTTGGGATTTGCTGGTGCGAGCGCAGGAACGGACGATCACTCGCCGCATCCTGCGGGCTTTTGCCTTCATCGTCGGCATCATGGTCATCACTGTTCTGACCGGACGCATGCTGCATCGCCTCCTCAAGAGCCGCGCACTGCTGGACCGGCGACGCCAGCAGACACTCGAATTTGTACTGTCGTTCAGCATGCAACTTGTCGCCGTGCTCCTGATCCTGATTGTTGTTTTCGGCGCTCCGCACCAGACGCCTACGGTCATCGGCCTAACTACCGCCGGCCTTACGGTGGTGCTGAAAGATTTCATTGTCGCTTTCTTCGGATGGTTCGTCCTGATGGGGAAGAATGGCGTCCGGGTGGGCGATTGGGTGGAAATCAACGGCATCAGTGGCGAGGTCGTGGAAGTTGGGCTGCTGCGTACGACCCTGCTTGAGACCGGCAACTGGGCGGAGAGCGGCCGACCGACCGGGAGGCGCGTGGCCTTCATGAACAGCTATGCCATTGAGGATCACTACTTCAACTTCTCGACCGCCGGACAGTGGCTATGGGAAGAGCTGCACCTGACGCTCCCGGTGGGCAGGGATCCCTACGCGCTGCGCGAGGCGATCCGCACCGCGGTGGAAGAGATCACGCGCAATGATATCGAAATGGCGACAGGGGAATGGGGGCGACTGAGCCATCAGCATGGCAGCTTGAGCACACTTTCCGCCGAGCCGGTGGTGGAGCTCCGCCCCGCCGGAGGTCTGGAACTGGCGATCCGTTATATTACCCGCGCGCAGGACCGGATCGCGGTGCGTTCGCGGCTGAATCAGCAGCTACTGGCGATCCTGCACACGCCCCAACCGCTGCCGGATGTGGCTGCAGCGACACAGACGGTGCCGGCACAGTAGACTTGTCGCTCCCTGCATCCTGTCTCGGAGAGAAGCATTGTTCACGACTGAAGATGGCGCCCGCCGCTACCAGGAAGTGCTTGTACCGCTGATGTTTGCTCCATCTGCGCGGCAGCTTGTCGCGGGTGCGAAGCTGGCCGCCGGAGCGCAGGTGGTGGATGTAGCGACAGGGACCGGTGTCGTCGCACGGATGGCCGCGATGGCAGCCGGCGGCAGCGGCCGGGTTGTAGCCCTCGATGCGGCAGTAAGCATGCTCGCCGTAGCGCGGAGCCAACCTGCGGTGCCGGGCTCCGCTCCCATCGAATACATCGAGTCTGCGATCGAGGATGCGCCTCTTCCGGATGGCGCATTTCAAGCAGCCTTTTGCCAGCAGGCTTTGCAGTTCTTCGACGATCCGGCACGCGCGCTGGGCCGCATCCGCCGCGCGCTACGACCCGATGGACGGCTTCATGTCGCGTTGTGGGCATCGGATGAAGAGCATCCACTGACGATGGCGATGCAGCGCGCGCTCATCGAGTGCCGACTCAGTGATCTGACATGGTTCTTAGCGAAGGTGCACAGGCTGCACAATCCAGCGTTGGTCACCGGAGTGCTGCGGCAGGGCGGATTCGTGGTGGAGAGCCACGAAAAGATTGATCTGACGCCGGACGGCACGTGGTACGCGTCCGACGGACGAAAGCTGCTGGCCGCCACGCCACTGGCAGCCAGGCTTGCTGAACTTCCGCCGGAGAAGCGCGCCGAACTCGGCGATGCCTGCGAGCGTCAGCTCGAGAACTACACCAGGAACGGCGCTCCGGACGGCGAACTGGATCTGCTTTTTCCGGCGAACTTCTATATCGCGCGGCCGGCGTGATTATCACTGTGCAGCAGCTTGCTCTTTCATCCAGGCCTTGCCTTCCGCCGACTTCATCCATTCGCCGGCGACCTGTCGCGTGGTGACATTGATCCGGTTCCAGAAATTCGTGAGCCCGATATTGAGCACGATGGTTGCGAGCTGCGGCTCGTCATAGTGCTTTGCGGCTTCGTTCCAGATTTCATCGGGGACCGGATCGGAGCGGTCGCTCAGCCGAGTTGCCGCTTCGGTAAGCGCCAGCACAGCTCGTTCGGCATCGGTGAAGTACGGTGCATCGCGCCACGCAGCCACAGCGAACATCCGCTCGTCGGTTTCGTCGGCGTGCCGCAGCGTGCGCGCGTGCATATCAACGCACAGGCTGCAGCCGTTAATCTGGCTGACACGCAGATGAATGAGATTGAGCGTGCTCGCGGGCACATCGCCTTTCTTCGCCGCGCTGCCCATTGCCATGGCGGTCTGCATGGCATCCGGTACCAGCATGATGGGATTGGTCATTCTTGCCTGCATATTTCATCTCTCCTCAGTAGATTGGTCACATCGGATCGGTTTCGTCCGTCACTACCATGACGAAACGCTGGGAGAATATGTGACAACGTGAACGAATCTGAATTTCTCGCCTCGCAATTTGAAGAGAACCGCAGCCACCTGCGCGCAGTCGCCTACCGGATGCTTGGCTCGCTCAATGAAGCAGACGACGCGGTGCAGGAGGCATGGCTGAAGCTGAACCGCTCCGATGCCGGCAGCATCGACAATCTGGGTGGATGGCTGACTACCGTGGTGGCGCGGGTCTGCCTGGATATGCTGCGCGCTCGGAATGCGCGGCGTGAAGATGCGCTGGATCCGCAGGCGCCCGAGCCCGCTCGCCGCTCAGTAAAACCGCCGCTCGACCCGGAACAGGAGACGGTGCTCGCGGAGTCTGTCGGGCTGGCGCTCCTGGTGGTGCTCGACACGCTTGCGCCCGTCGAGCGCATCAGCTTTGTGCTGCACGATTTGTTCGCTGTTCCTTTCGAGGAAATCGCGTCCATTGTGGGACGCTCCCCCACAGCAACGCGGCAGCTTGCCAGCCGCGCGCGAAGACGCATGCAGGGAGCAGAGACGGCGTCGCGCGCAGACATTACGGCTCAGCGCAAGATCATCGATCGGTTTCTCGCTGCTTTACGCTCCGGTGATGTGGAGGCATTGGTTGCGGTGCTCGACCCGGATGTCGTGATCCGCGCCGATGCGACCGCGCAGCCCGCAGAAGCACAACGCGAGGTCCGCGGCGCACGCGACTGGGCGCCGCAGGCGATTGCCGCCGCGCGAGGAGCACGCGCCGCCCGGCCTGCGCTCATCGATGGCTCTGTGGGCCTGGTGATTGCACCCCGCGGACATCTATTCCGTGTGTTGCGTTTTACATTTGCCGAGGACAAGATTGCGGCGTTCGAGGTGATCGGCGATCCCGAGCGCCTGCGGCAGCTTGAGCTCGGTGTACTTGAGCCGTAAAAGCGAAGCGGGAGGAATCATCCTCCCGCTCCTTGATTCGTTCTGTGGATTGCGCAATGCGTCAGTACTTGGGAATGGACGGGTCGACCTTGTCCGACCATGCCGTAATGCCGCCTGCGAGGTTCTCAATGTGCTTGAATCCCTGCTGCTGCAGGAACTCCGCGGCGCGCTGGCTGCGGCCGCCGGACTTGCACTGCACCACGATGTTCTTCTCGCGATCGAGCTCGTCGACTCGCTTCGGCAGATCATTCAGCGGAATCAGGTAGCCGCCGATGTTTGCGATTTGGTATTCGTGGGGTTCGCGCACATCGAGCACAAACACATCCTCATTGGCAGTCCGTCGCCGATGCAGCTCTTCCGGGCCAATCTGCGGAACTCCGTTCTTCTCATTCGCCACCTGCGTGGTCTCCTTTGCCGGCGGTGTGATGCCGCAGAACTGATCGTAATCGATCAGGGCGGTGACCGTGCGGATGCGTGCCGCATAGCGGGCAGTCGGGATTCTTGCGCAGCTTCAGCTCGCGGAAGCGCATGCCGAGCGAATCCACCAGCAGCAGTCGTCCGATGAGTGGATCGCCCTTGCCCAGGATCAGCTTGATGACCTCAGTGGCCTGAATGACTCCGACAAGGCCGGGGAGAATGCCAAGCACTCCGCCTTCTGCACACGACGGAACAAGACCCGGCGGTGGCGGCTCGGGATACAAGCAGCGGTAGCACGGGCCCTCCGGTGCGCCGAAGACGCTGGCCTGCCCTTCGAAGCGGAAAATCGAAGCCGTAGACATTAGGCTTTCCACTCAGTACGCAGGCATCGTTGACCAGGTAGCGAGTCTGGAAGTTATCCGTGCCGTCGGCCACGATGTCGTAGTCTTTGAGGATCTCCATGGCATTGCGCCGAGGGAGCATGGTGTTGTGCTTCACCATCTTCATGTGCGGGTTCAGGGCCTGAAGCTTATCGGCTGCCGAATCGAGCTTGGCCGGCCGACGTCTTGCGTGCTGTGGATGATTTGCCGATGCAGGTTGCTTGCATCGACCACATCGAAGTCCACCAGACCCAGACGTGCCAATACCCGCTGCGGCGAGGTACAGCGCCAGGGGCGCGCCGAGGCCGCCCGTGCCAACGCAGCAGCACCTTAGCCGCTTTCAGCTTCTGCTGGCCCTCCATGCCCACTTCGGGCAGGATGAGGTGCCGGGAATAGCGGGCGATCTCGTCATGTGTCAGAGCCGGCAACGGCGCGAGTAACTGGTTCTGCAATATCGCCATAACAAACTCCTATAAACCTTCGTCATCTGAGCGAAGCGAAGGACCTGCAGTCTGCACGGCCGCCCACTTGACTGCTCGTCAGCGACCAACGGAAGCGAACCTCTTATCCACGCCGCAGGCGCCGTTGCCCGTACGGCAGCATCCACCTGCGATGGAAGGAATGATGGAGAGCGAGTCCTTGTCCTTCACCTTCGTCTGTTCCTTCGCATCCAGGTAGCGGATGTCCTCGTCGTTCAGGTAGACGTTCACAAACGAGCGCAACTTGCCCTCGTCGGTGAAAAGTTGCTTGCGCAGATCGGGATATTGCGTGGTGAGCCCGCTCAGGGCTTCCTGATGGTCGCGCCGGATACTTCAACAGCGTCCTGCTTGCCGGTGTACTCCCGCAGCGGAGTGGGAATAAAGATTCTTCATCGTTCTCAAGTCCTCGTGGAATGGTGTGTGGAACAAATGCGGACCGTGCGGGCCGCCGGCTCACCGGCGGTCAACATCGGGTTGATTCTCCGGCCGCGACAGACACGACCACGCGCTGATCCTCGAATCGCTTGTCCTCTTCGGTGACGCCGGTCAGGAGGAAGGAGTTCGTGACCTTCGCGGCGCCCTGTTCCACGCTCGTAATCACGTAGGAGCAGCCGATCCAGTGCGCTTCCTCAAAGTCGGTCTTCGACCACTGTGCCGGATGATCGGGATGAGAGTGATAAAAGCCGAGGATGTCCAGGCCGCGCTCCCGCCCCTGTCGCTGGATGCGGATCAGTTCCTGCGGCGCGATATTGTAGCGGTTGTGGGCAGAATCGGTGCGCGTGTTTCCGGCCTCAACCGCAGTTTCGACCGCGTTTCCGATCTCATCGGCGCGACCCAGCAGCACGCCGCAGCACTCGTGCGGGTAGGTACGCTCGCCATGGCGGCGGATCGCCTGAAACACGTCGTCCGGAATCGTCCAGTACCCGATCGCTCATTCTTCCCAGAACCTCTCGCTCAGATACTTTTCCGCGCCATCGCACAGAATGATGACAATGACTGCCTCGTGGCCGCGCGCGTGCTCTTCTTCGGCAATTTGAGGAGCCGCTGCCGTAGCTCCCGCGGCTGAGACGCCGACCAGCAGTCCCTCCACGCGCCCGAGCTTGCGGCCACTGCGTACGCAGCCTCGGTCTCCATCTCGACGTTGCGGTCGGCAAGGCCGGGATCGTAGATCGGCGGCACAATCGCCGTTGCCATGTGTTTCAGCCCTTCAAACCCATGGAACGGTGAATCGGGCTGCATAGCGATACATTGAATCTGCGGGTTCAGTTCTTTCAGCCGCCGCGTCGTGCCCACGAAGGTCCCGCTGGTGCCGAGCCCGGCGACAAAGTGGGTAACTTGTCCGTCAGTCTGCTCGCCAGATCTCATTTGCCGTACCCGGATTTTGCCGTCCCGCGATAGTGCGCTTTCCAGTTCTCCTCGTTGCCGTACTGGTCGGCGTAGTAATAGTGAGTCGGTATCCTTCGCGAGCTCGCGAGCCTTGCGGATTGCGCCGTCGGAGCCGTCGGCCGGGTCGGTCCAGATGACGTTGGCCCCATAGGCTGCAAGGATCCGCTTGCGCTCCGGCGACACATTGGAGGGCATGCAGAGCGTTACCGGGGAACTTCACGCTGCGCCTAGCATGGCATAGGCGATGCCGGTATTGCCGCTGGTAGCATCGAGCAGGCGCCGGCCATTGCGAGCAGCCCACGCTCGGCGCCGCGCCACAATCGCGGAAGCAGCGCGATCCTTCACCGATCCGCCGGGATTCATCCATTCCGCTTTGCCCAACAGCGTAATCCCGGGCAGGTGCTCCACGATCCGATCCAGGCGCACCAGCGGAGTATTGCCTATGCGGTCGGCCAGCGAAGTGCCCAGAGTCTGACTTATTTCCGTCAATGTAGCCATTTGTCCGAATCCTCGATCCGTTTTCACAATTGCTGTAAGGTCACTCCGCCGGCGAGGCGGACCGCTGCGTCAGCAGTTCTTACAGCTCGTACATCGTTGTTGTGAAAACAGCACAGGCATATCGGATATGCGACACTGAAAGCACCGGTCCTGACCGGCAGCGTCTTCCTTATCTATAGTGTAAGCGCTTCGCCCGCCCGGACGTACTCCAGAGGAACAACCAGCCCATTATGCGTACCAGAATTGCCGTCCATAGCTTCGATCAAGTGCTCCAGTTTCTTCGCGATAACGGATTTGATGTTCGTGACGTGCCGGGGGTCGCAGGCGAAGTGGCGGTCGGCAAATATGGCGCTGCGGCCGTCATCTCCCGCAATCCGAAATACTCGGCGAAGACCGCGGTGGAGGACGAACAGCACCCGGTGGTCTGGATTACTCCACCTGGCTGGGTCCTGCGCGGCCGGATCTCGCGATTGGTCGATCACGGCAACCAGAAGCTCTTTGAGACTCCCACGGTACGCATTGCTGCGACCGCAGACGCGCTCAAGTCCATCCACCGATTCAGCGAAGAAATGCTGGAGGTGATCGGCGAGCCCAGCTTGTACAACCAATCCCTGGGCACCGTGAGCAACAGCTACATGTATGACCGGCTGAAGGGGCGCGAACCGGGGACGGCCTCGGAAGCCAGCGGCCACTGACATCGGCGAATAGCGGCTCGCCGACCCTTACCGCGCCCGCTGCCATTCTCTGTACGCGTCGCTCTTGCCGATGCCGCGTTCGCGGGCAGCGCGCTTTAGGGCGTCTTTCTCGCTGAGTCCTTCCTTCACAAACCGCTCGATCAGCTCCGGAATGGACTCTGCTGACTGTTGGGCTGGGGTGGGACGAGCGTTCACCAGCACGACCATCTCTCCGCGAACGCGCTCCCTTTCTTCGAACTCGCTCCTTACCTCAGAGACACTGCCGCGAAGGAATTCTTCATGCAGCTTGGTCAGTTCGCGGGCGACCACCACGGGACAATCAGCGGCCCAAACGGCAGCAACGTCTTCCAGCATTTCGACGATGCGGTGTGGGGCCTCGTAGAAGACGAGCAACAGGGGCTCATAGCCGGCCTTGGCCATGATGGCGAGCCGCTCGAGTTCTGTACGGCGCGCGCCGCTCTTTGCCGGGAGAAATCCGCAGAAGAGAAAGTGGTCCACCGGGAGGCCTGATCCGACCAGAGCGGTGAGCGCAGCATTCGCGCCCGGCACGGGCACCACCGCCAGGCCGGCCGCCGCTACGGCCGCGGCGACGCGCGCGCCCGGGTCGGAGATTCCCGGCAGACCCGCGTCGGTCACCAGCGCGAGCCGCTCCCCGGCCCGGATGCGCGCGACCGCGTCGGCGGCGCAGGCGTGCTCCTTATGCTCATCGCAACTCTGCGTCGGCACCTTGATCTCGTAATGAGCAAGGAGATTGGCGGTGTCGCGCGTATCCTCGCACAGGACTCGGTCCACCCCGCGCAGGATGCGCAGGGCACGCAAGGTGATGTCTTCGAGATTGCCGATAGGAGTGCCGACCAGGTACAGGCCCGGCGCAAGGGTTGGGGATGTCACCGGCTAATCCGCCTGTGCGTGGCGCTTGCGCTTCTCTGCGAACTGGGTCATGGAATGCATCAGGTTCTGAAGCGTTACGATACCTACGACACGCTCACCATCGGTGACCGGCACCAGCGACATACCGCGCCCGCTGAAGCGGCTGATGGTCGAGCCCAGCGAATCTTCCGGCCGCGCGACGTGGAAGTGACGCTGCATGATGCCCTGTACGTAGCCATTGCCTTCTGCGCGGAGCGCGTCGGCAATGATCTGGCGGCTGACCACGCCGACGACATTGCGTCCACGGACGACCGGAAAATCGTCTTGCAGTGAATGGATCGCTTTGGCCAGCGCGTCCTCAAGCGTGT
Source organism: uncultured Acidobacteriaceae bacterium (assembly GCA_963836835.1). Lineage (GTDB taxonomy): Bacteria > Acidobacteriota > Terriglobia > Terriglobales > Acidobacteriaceae > KBS-83. The sequence continues at coordinate 28,734 of CAWILE010000005.1, forward strand.
CCGACGGAGAGAGCAGCGCGAAATCCGTCAGCATGATGTCGCGCATGTGAACCGTGTCGACCACGTTCTGAAAGATAGTGCCCTGATCCTCAAGTTGAGCGCCGATGAAAATGAAGAAGCCGGCGGTGGCCAGCCAGGGATTGGGCAGGAGAATCCCCAGCAGGATGGCGATTACCCCGATCATGAGGCCGAGCCCGGCGGCCGCGCGAGAGGCCTGGATGCGGCCCTGCACCCGGGAGAACTGGCTGCGCAGCACCCGACCCGCATCGAGCGGATAGGCGGGCAGCAGATGCAGCACCGCAAGAAATGCGTTGAGCCAGACGAAAGAGCGGATCAGGTGCGCAGGGGCAATCCACGGCCTGGCCAGCAGGTTCAGTTCCGGCGCGGGACCGAGGATTGTCATCGCGCACAAGACGGCTATCGAAAGGCTGACCAGCGGACCAACGAATGCCAGTTTGATCTGGATCGAGAGATCGTTGGAGCGCTCGACGCTCTCTGCATTGGCGAAGGAAAACAGACCCCCGATAGGCAGAAGCATCACGCTGCGCAGTTGGAGATTGTGATAGGCCGCGGCGATGATGCGGCCCATTTCCCGGGCGGCCACGGCGGCAAACAGGAGCATCCAGAGCAGAAAGCCGCGCCACTGCGGCAACTGCAGGAACGTGGCATAGCCCATGCATGCGGCCAGCAGCAGCAGAAAGAAGGTGTGGATACGGATATCCACGCCCCACCAGCGCCCCAGAGGAAATGACCAGCCACGCATGCCGTTACTTGCTCGCTTTAGTGAATCTGCTGCACTTTCATTGTATTCGAGCGGCTTAGTCGTCCTGATCCGCCGATGCATCGTTGGCGTATGTTCTTCTGTCTCTATGCGTGTCATTGCAGGCAGGTATCGCAGCCGGCTGCTCACGGCTCCACGCGGGATGGCGACGCGCCCTACGAGCGACCGGCTGCGCGAGACACTGTTCAATGTGCTGGCGCCGCGTATCGAGGGGGCACGCTTCGCCGATCTCTACGCCGGAACCGGAGCGCTGGGCATAGAGGCATTGAGCCGGGGCGCCGCGCATGTCGTCTTTGTCGAAACCGCTGCTGCCGCCCTTGCCGCCCTGCGAGAGAATTTGACGGTTTTGGGAATCCGGGATGGCTATCAGGTGGAGCAACGGAGTGTGCCGGTCGTACTTCGCAACCTGGCGCGCGGCACAACATGCTTCGATATCGTCTGCCTTGATCCTCCCTGGGAAGACGCAAGTGCCTACGCGCAGGCCGTGACATTGCTGGACGGAGCAGCCGACGCGCTGCTTTCCCCGCAGGCCGTGGTGGTTGCGGAACACGCGCGACGGGGGTCGTTTATCCCGTCCGAATCCTATGGAAAGCTGCACCGGTATCGGATTCTGGAACAGGGAGATGCAGCGCTGAGTTTCTATCGGCGGGAGCCGCTCAGCTAAACGATGGGCCTCCGGTGTGTTGGCCGGTCTCGAGATCCACGACAAACGGAACTTCCGTATCCGTTCGCATATCCCATCCCCAGCCATGCAGCTCCTTCGCGGTAATTTCGCCCAGCCGCAAGCCCTCCCACGAGAGGCGCTTCGATTGCCACAGTCGACCGGCGACACCCCAGGCCTCCACCGAGTGGAAGCTGGCAAAGAGCAATAGGCAGGCCGCCGGCGCAGGCCGCACCTCGGTTACTGGCCGATATCCGATCTGCTGCCAGCGCTCCGGCGCGCGGGTGTCTATCAGGTAGGCGTACCCGCCGGCTATCGCGCAAAGCATGGCGGGATCGGGACAGGTCCAGACCCCTGTGGGCACGGCCTGACTGGCGAAGCCGAGGGCACAAGTGGCCAAAAAGGGCTCGTCAGCCGCAGGATGGATCATCAGTTCCAGCGCACCATGTTCTACTTCTTCGACCGCCAATGGATAGACATAATGCCGACGGGGCAGGACGAGCGGCCGGGCTTTGAGCACGGTCACCGTCCACTGGGATGGAAAGCTCATGTCCATCGTGCTCATGTGCTTGGTCCGCCTTTATGCGAATCTATCAAGTCCACTACTGAGGAGGCCCCTAAACCATGCTCGCCCTTGTCCAGACTCTCTACACCGCAGAAGTGACCGCGAAGAACGGCCGCAACGGCCACGTCCGCAGCTCGGACGGCAGCGTGGACCTTGATCTGTCCGCGCCGCCGGCGCTCGGCGGCACAGGCAAGCCGGGCGCGAACCCTGAACAGCTCTTTGCGGCCGGATATGCCGCTTGCTTCATTGGAGCCATGCAGTACCAGGCCATGCAGCAGAAGCTGCGGCCGGGTGACATCACGATTGAGGCCAAGGTTTCGATCGGCCCGGCGGAGGGCGACAACGGCTTTACGCTGGCGGTGGCGCTCGATGTGCACGTTGCCGGGCTGGATCAGCAGGCGGCGGAGAAACTGGTGGCCGATGCGCACCGGACGTGCCCTTATTCGAATGCCACCCGGGGTAACATCTTCGTCAAACTGACAACGCATGGTCGGGCGTAGCCGGCCGGCAACCAGTCTCATCGACAGACAACGTTCTCTACCGGGAACTCCAATAATACCGAGAGCGTACCTCCGTCATGCCCGCCGTTCTGATCGAGGTACCGGGCTATGATGAAGACGCTCCGGCCTACGCGCCGGACGCGGTGTCGCGCCTGAATCTACCGATGACCAGCAAGAACGCATCCCGGCTGCTATATCTCGCCTTCGGTCTTTTTGTGCTCGCGAGCATGACGTTCTTCGTCATGCAAACCGCCGCAAGCTTCCAGGAACTGGAGCATCGCGGGGAACACGCCCGGCTTCCGTTTGCGGTGGATGACGACCTGTTGACTATCAGCAAACCGGAACACGAGGCAACAGCGGCAGGGCTGAGGGCCGGGGATACGTTGCTGGAAATCCGCGGTGAACCGTATCAAAACCGGCGCCAGTTAATTGCGATAACCGGCGGCGGCAAAGATTACGTTCATGCCGGGAATGCGCTCTCCGTCATGGTTCGGCGGGTGGACGGAAGTCTTTATCACGCCCTGATCCACACGGTTGCGTCGAAGCCCTCACAGAAATCCTTCAATCTGGAATGGGCGATCAATGGACTGCAGTTGCTCCCCCCGATCATCTGCCTGCTTATCGGCTATTGGGTGGTAGCAGCACGAGTCCGCGATCCCAATGCATGGCTGCTCCTGATTCTTTTTGCTTTTCCGTCAGTGCTGTTCACGGCCCCCCACTGGTGGCCGGACCCCTGGGCACTTCCATTGCGCACGTGGTTTGACGCGCTACAGGTGCTGGGCACGCCGGCATTGTTTCTCTTTGGCATCTACTTCCCGGAACGATGGCGCGCGGACCGGCGATTCCCGTGGGCGAAGTGGTTCATACTAGCCCCGCTCATTACCGGATTTCTGCTGTACGCAGCTGTGCTGTACATCGAAAATTTTGCCGCGGTGGAGTACGGCAGCGTCAGCGCACGGCTCTCTCCGTGGATCGACAGAATTATCAATCCCATCAATCTGGCGTGCGTGCTGATCTATTTTGCTGCGCTGGTGGACAAGCTCCGATCCGCCACGACGGCAGACGCGCGTCGCCGGATGCAGGTATTGACATTCGGGTCTGTGCTGGGAATCGGTTCGCTGCTGCTGGTGTTTGAAATGCTCCCGCATTTCGGCGTCCAGCCGAGCCAGCATCCCTGGCTGGCTCTGCCGGCATTTCTGCTCTTCTTTGCAGCACCGTTCTCATTCGCTTACGTTGTCGTTGTGCAGCGCGCGCTCGACGTCCGCCTGCTGCTGCGCATGGGCACCAAGTACGCGCTCGCCCGCGCCACGCTGCTGGTGGCCGAGTTTGCCTTCGTCGGCTTCGTGATCTTCCACTTCGTCCTGCCGCTCATCCGGCATAGGGAGAACCTGGCGGTCGGCATTCCAGTGCTGGTGCTGATCGCGGCCGGACTGATCAAGCTCTTTGCCGCGCATGATTCGATCAGCCACCGACTCCAGCGCTGGCTGGACCGAAAGTTCTTCCGCGAAGCCTATGACGCGGAGCTGGTGCTGAGCGAGCTGTCTGAACAGGCGAGGCGCTTTACGGAAACCAAGCCGCTGGTCGACACAGTGACCCGCCGCATCTCGGAGGTCTTGCACGTATCGTGCATCGTGGTATATCTGCGGCAGGGACGGAGCTTCGGGCTGGAGCACTGTATAGGCACCGATGGGGAAGTACCGCTTCGGTTTGAGGAAAGCTCATCGACGGTCCGCAACCTGGCGCGCTCGAATCAGCCGGCCACGCTCTACCGCGAAAATCCGGACGGCTGGTTCTTTCTTGCCGATGACCGCGAGCGGCGCGCACTGGACGCGCTGGGCACGGAGCTGCTGCTTCCGCTGCCCGGGCGTGAGCGCCTGCTTGGCTTCATCAGCCTCGGATCCAAGCGATCGGAAGAGCCGTACACTCCGTCGGACCTGCGGCTGTTGCAGTCGGTCAGCACGCAGGCCGGCCTGGCGCTCGAAATCAGCAACCTCGTGCACTCGCTGGCGAGCGAGGCCGCCCGCCGTGAACGCATTGACCGCGAGATCGAGATTGCCCGCGAAGTTCAGGAGCGTCTCTTCCCGCAGCAGCTTCCCACGTTGCCCGGGCATACCATCCATGGCGCCTGCCGTCCCGCGCAAGGTGTGGGTGGCGACTACTATGACGTTCTATCGCTGGACGATGGCTCGCTCGGCCTGGCCATTGGTGACGTTTCGGGCAAGGGCATCTCGGCCGCCCTCCTGATGGCGAGTCTGCGAGCCTCACTGCGCGGTATGACCATGGACGGGCCGGCAGATCTCGCGGTGCTGATCTCACGAGTGAATCGGCTGGTCTACGAATCATCCGCAACGAATCGCTACGCTACGTTCTTTTTTGGAATCTATCAGCCGGCAAACCGGCTGCTGCGATATGTGAACGCGGGCCACAATCCACCGTACGTGGTGCGCAAGAACGAGGTACACGCGCTTGATGGCGGTGGCACGGTGATCGGCCTGCTTCCGGATGCGATCTACGAGGAGTGCCGGCTGCCTCTGCAACCCGGTGACCTGCTGTTGGCGTATACGGACGGGATCAGCGAAGCGCTGAACCTGCAGGATCAGGAATGGGGCGAAGAGCGCATGCTTGCCGCCGCCCGGGCACATCTGCCCGAGAACGCAAGCACCATCCTGCGACACATCGTGAGCGAGGCGGACCGCTTCGCTTCCACCGCACCGCAACACGATGACATGACACTGCTGCTGATGAAGCTGGATGGCGTGGTTGCCGCTGCCTAATTAACGGCCTCGTCTACCACCGAACCCATTCGCCGCGCGCCATCATGCCATCGCGCGCGCAGACCGCGATTCATCGGCTCTGAATAGAACCGCGCCACCAATTCGCCCAGCAGGGTGCTAATTACCAGAACTCCCCCGAAGAACAGCGGCACTCCCCACATCGCCTTCCCGGTTGCAACGAATCCCTGAGCCAGCACGATCACGACGAACATATGTGTGAGATAAATCTCGTAACTTCGCTGCCCCATGCGCAGCAATGGCGCCAGCACGCGTGGGCTACGCCATCCCGTCGAAGCAGAGACCGTGATCAACAGGCATGCACCCGCGCCAATCACGCTCATGTACAAGCCCCATGGCAACAGCGCCTCCCCGGTACGCGAGCAACCAAAACAGAAGACCAGCAGCGCGCCACCCGTGATCGCCATCCACCGGAGCAACGCACGCGAAGGCGTACGTCGATGCAGCGCAATCGCCGTCAGACAGCCCATCGCGATTGCATCCATGCCGCCGAGATACGAGTACTCTCGCCATACTGGATTGCCACGCGTCAGCACGGAGCGTCCAAACGGGCCCAGCACCACGAACACGAACAGCAGCGCAGTCAGGAGCTTGCCGCGTCGGAAGATTCGGCAGACCCAGGGGAACGCAAAATAGAACGTCTCCTCCACCGAGAGCGACCACAATATATCCCAGCTACCCGGCAGATACCCGCGCCTTGCCTCCAGCCAATTCACATGAAACGTGAGCGCGGCGATGAGCGCGCGCCTTAACCCACCGGCCTCCGGCTTAACCACGAAATGTGTCACATGCGCCAGGTGCAGCACGGTCAGTACGGCCAGCAAACCCATCAGCAAAGGCGCGATGCGAGCAAAACGCAACCGGTAGAAATCGGCGATTGAAACCTCGCTGAGGCTCTTCCATCGGCGCAAGCTCGTGGCCGTGATCAAGAATCCAGAGACAGCAAAGAAGATCTGGACGCCTTGCTGCCCATTCCACACGAACGAGGCCACAAGCTGCCTGGGCAGCCCTCTTGTATACGGAACATGCGCAAAGAGCAGTTGCATGTTGACGTGATTCATCAACACAAAGAAGATTGCAAGCCCGCGCAGCAGATCGATTCCATCGATTCGCGACCAGCTTCGGCCCGACGCCTCGCTCCGCAATTCTTCCATGACGCATTATGCAACCGCGCGAAGCGAAAGCTATTGCGGCGGGGGATACATGGGGTCTAGAACACGAGAGCAGCGCGCTCCGCTACACTCTTCACGCCAAGCCGCAGCGCGGCGCCCTCTTCCACCAGCGGAATGATCTTGTCGAACTCCGGACCGGAATGCGCGCCGGTAAGCAGAATGCGCACCGGATGAAAGAGATCCTTGCCCTTCGCGCCGGTTTCGGCCTTTACCTCATTCATGATTGCCTTGAATCGCTCCGGCGTGATGGGCCCGGGCTCCGCCATCGCACGCGCGGAAAAGGCGCCGATCACTTGCTTACCCATTTCACTTGCCAGGATCGCTGCGTTTTCCTGATCGGCTGTCGTCCTCGCTGCATCGAGCACGAAGACGAACGCTCCCTTGGCGGGCAACTGATCTAGGTGATCCACGCCAGGCAAAGAGACGGCCACCAGGCGCTCGAACCACTCTTTGATCTCGACCGATGCCTTTTCGCGTGGCCCGAGATAGCCCGCCTGCTCAAAATAAGGCCAGGACAGCTGCGCCACCTCAGCGATAGGCCGGAGCTTGAGATAGTGCCGGTTGAGCCAATCGAGCTTGGCAATATCAAAAACAGCAGGTGACGCTGTTACCCGCTCGAGTTTGAATTCGCGAATCAGCTCCTCCGGAGTGAAAGTCTCGCGCGTGCCGCCTTCCGCGCCCCAGCCCAGCAGCGCGAGGTAGTTCATCAGCGCTTCCGGCAGGTAACCCATCTCGCGGAAGCTTGCAATCGACGTCGCCCCATGACGCTTGGAAAGCCGTTCCCGATCGCTGCCCAGGATGGTGGAGAGGTGCGCGAACTCCGGCACCTTCCAGCCAAAGGCCTCGTAGATCGCCACCTGCTTCGGCGTGTTTGAGACATGATCGTCGCCGCGGATCACATGGGTGATCTCCATCAGGGCGTCATCCACCGCGACCACGTAGTTATAGACCGGCATGCCGCTGGAGCGCACCAGCACGGGATCGCTGACTGCGTCGGCGGGAAACTCCACTTCGCCGCGCACGAGATCCCTGAATCGAATCGGGTGGTCCGGAATACGCAACCGCACGGCAAACAACTCTCCCGCAGCCGCGCGACGGGTCGACTCTTCCTCAGAAATCGCGCGGCAGCGGCCGCTATACACCTGCGGCTGATGCGCCGTCGCCGCCGCAGCGCGCTCCGCTTCCAGTTGCTCCGGGGTGCAGAAGCAGCGATAGGCCTTGCTTTCTTTGAGCAGACGCTCCGTGTGCTCGGTGTACATGGGCAGCCGCTCACTTTGCCGGTAGGGGCCATGCGCACCCCCGAGTTGTGGGCCTTCTTCCCAGGTAAGTCCCAGCCAGTGCAGATCTTCGATCAACAGCGACTCGTATCTCAGCTCTGAACGCTCGACATCCGTGTCTTCGATGCGCAGAATCGCTGATCCACCGGTGTGTCGGGCAAACAACCAGTTGTAGAGCGCAGTCCGCGCATTTCCCACGTGGAGCATGCCGGTGGGCGAGGGCGCAAAGCGCACCCGTGGCTTTGCATTCGTCATACGACTCGATGCTATCGCAGCAATGGCGTTCCCTTTGCTTACAATAAGAAGGACACTGCACGAGGAGAGCTAAGCGCATGGCCCACATGGTCCAGGATTCCCGCTACAAAAAAGAGATGGAAGGCCTCGATGAGCCACCCTTCGATTCCGATTTCGGCAACAAGGTCTATCACAATGTCTCCAAGCAAAGCTGGCAGGAGTGGGTGGAGCGGCAGAAGATGCTGCTGAACGAATACCGCCTCCAGCCCTGGACACGGGAGGCGCAGGAGTTCCTGGTAGAGCAGATGGAACAGTTCTTCTTCGGCGAAGGCACTGCACTGCCCCAGGACTACATTCCGCCGGCGGGATAAGCGGCGGCAATCCTGATAGACTCTCTAAAGCAAGACCCCAGCCTCACCGTCGTCGGGACGTGGCTCAGCCTGGTAGAGCACTCGCTTGGGGTGCGAGGGGTCGGCAGTTCGAATCTGCCCGTCCCGACCATTCTTTTCATCTTGGCGTGCTCTTCGTATCGTCTCCGCGAGTAAGCGGGTGCGCCGCTCTCGCGAGTGTGTCTTGTTATTTCCTACGCGTGTCGACCCATCGCGAGGTCGACGATCTCCCCGATCATCTGGGTATAGGAGAGGCCGGATTTTCTCGCGGCCATGGCGAACTCCTGTCCGCTGGAGAGCCATGGGTTCGGATTCGCTTCGATGACATAAACCTCGCCCTTGTTCGAGACGCGCATGTCGATGCGGCCATAGTCGCGAAGCTTGACGGCGCGATAGGCCTTGATCGCGGTTTCGGTGAGCTTGGTTGCCGTCTCTTCATCAAGGTCTTCGGCGATCGCCGATTTCGTCAGCTTGTAGGCTTCAGTGTCTTTCTCGAATTTCACATCCTGGCTGGCGATCTTGCGGCAGCGCCCTTGGGAAGCTTTGAAAGGTCGAGCTCCACCAGCGGAAGCGCGTGCGCGTTCTCATAACTGCCGAGGATGGCGGCGTAGATTTCGCGTCCTTCAATGTACTCCTCGATCAACGCAGGAGAATCGAATTCCGTCTGGATATAGTAGACGCGCTCCATCAGCTCTTTCACGCTGGTGACGACGGCAGCAGCATCGATGCCGATGGATCCATCTTCAGAGGTGGGTTTCACGATGAGTGGGAACGCGATGTCGTGCGCGTGGTCGATGGTGCCGCGATAGGCAGTCGCGAAGTAGGGCGACTGAATCCCGTGAAAAGCGAACATCTTCTTGGCGATCGATTTGTCCTGCGCAAGAATGTGCGCGTGCGGTCCCGCGCCGGTGTAGGGGATTTCGAGCAGATCAAGGAATGCCGTGACGTGCATCTCCTTGGTGTCGTCGCCCGCATAGGATTCCGTGAGATTGAAGATGAGATCGGCGCCGCATTTGGCAAGTCCGAACAGCGATTGCGGGCGGCCGTCGAGAACGTAATACGACGGCTCATGGCCGAGCTTCTCCAGGGCTTCGAAGATCTCTTCGCGGTCGTGCTTTACCGGCTTCTTCTTGCGTTTCTTTTGCCCTTTGCGCTTGCGCGGTGCGGGAACTTCTTCCTGGCACTTCAGCAGGTTCTTCTTCCCACAGGTCGTACAGCACGGTGACTTTCAACTTCGTTCCAGCCATGCGGCCTCCAGATCGGCGCGGACGGCAATTGCCGGCACGCCTCAGGGATGAATGAACTTCCCACGGACCAGGTAATTCATTGAGAGTGCGGTTGTGTATACCGTGAACTCCGTAAGGTAGTCGGACTCGCGTCGAACGTCGACGCGCAGGCCCAGATCCTCAACACGCTTGCAGATGGCTTCGACGAGTCGCTTGACGATCGGGCGTTGCACGCCGCTCCAATATGCGACCTTGTCGATGATGGGTTTGCGATGCTGACGCAGCATTTCGTGCGCGGCTCGCACGCCCTTGCGTCGCTTGGGGGAGATATTGAAGATGTCCTGCGAGGTCGGTATCCAGCGCGAGTTCCTGCACCGGAATCTCCTCCGGCAGGCTGAGACGATAGAACTCGCCGACCGTCGACTTCCATCTCATCGACGGTGATGTCGGTGCGGCCGCGACGCCGGATAGGGCTCGACGTCTCCGATTTTGTCGCGCGATGCGATCGACGTATTGCAGCTTGGCCAGCGCCGTCCCAACCTTTGTAGCGCTTGCGCCATTGCGAGCGAGGCGTAAGCCAGACGGCAAATGTTTCGGCAAAATCTTCGTCCGGGTGCTTCTGCGCGTACCACCCAGCCATGTGGCGAACGAACTTTCGCGAGAACGGAATGGGACGGTAGTTGTCACGATAGGCGCGGCGAAACGGACCGAAGAGATCGCGCCACTCCGCCGACTTGTAGAGCTGGTAGGCGTAATTGAATGCGTGCCCGGCCTCGTGACGCATGTACATCATGATTTCGCGCGCGTCTTCGAGGTCATTCATATCGCGCTCAAGCTGTGCTAGGTCGCGGGTTGGCCAGATAGAACGGGATGCCGATGACGGGCTCGCCCGAGGGGCATCCCCATTCATCGGTGAGATAACAGTGCGGACGGAACTTGTGGATGCCCTTGGCTTCCAGTTCGCGATAAAGCTGCTGCACAAATCGTTCGAGCGGAGAACCCTCGAGTTTGAGCCCGAGTTCGCGAATGGGCTTGGCGAGTATCTCCTGGAATTCCGTTCGGGTTTTCTCGAAATTGCGCACGGGCTATTCAGAGTTCTATACCACGGAAGGAGCTTCAGCACAGTGAGGCGTACCGCTTATGCATATAGTATTGGTGGGCCGCCGCGCCTTTTCGTTGCCGTCCTTACGAGAATGAGATCGAGGGTCGGACGGACAGAGCGCCTATTGCACGACATAACTCTATAGCGATTAAAATATGTATCTGTAATATTGCGCAACATCTTGGCGCCAGCATGGATGTTTCCGTCCACAGTGCCCACGTTTAGAATGTTGATGGGGCTCGCTGCCGCGAATTTTGGAATCACCTGCATCATGCCGATTGCCCCCCACGGCGCTCTTATCCTGATCAAGAAGCGACTCCTGATACCCTTGCGCTGCCAGCGTAAGGTAGTCGAAGCTCTATTCCGTCGCATATCTCTTGAATAGCTTGACATAAGCGTTGAACTTTCGCATCTCTTGCGGAGAAGTTGAATCCTTAATCCACTTCGCGTTCTGCAAGTAGCAATGCAAGAGCGTATTGCCAACTAGCGTTCCGGCGGCTCATTCACGAACTTTTCGAACTCTTGCAGGGCCTCGTACTGAATTCCCTGTGGCTTTCTCAGTCGAGACGATCGCTCCAGCCTCTTCCGGCTTCGAGGTTTGTTCCGCACGACAACGGGCTGCTTCTTACCGCATCCTGCAATAACAAGCCAAACGATAGAAAGAAAAGCGCGGCGCTTCGTGTCAGCTTCCCGTGGTTGAATTATTTTGGACGCATTATTCTCTGGGTTTGCTTAAATGGCGGGGCGAGCGCCAAAGAGATACCCGCAGAGCCCGTTCGGTATTTACAAAGTTGCGGGTTTTATGTGCTCCATATATGTATGCGCAGCTTCATCCGATCGAATTCGAACTGTTGGACTGTGAGTATGTCTAAGTCCGCGGCACCTACTTAAAGATGCTCGGGCACAACCGCTACTCAGGCGAAGCTAAGTGTTCGCGGATGGCAAGTTTGAGCAGGTCCACATTGTTATGAAGGCCAAAGTCCCGCATGATTCGGTACTTATGGAAGGCTACTGTCCGTGTAGTTAGGTCCAGGATACAAGCCACCTCCCTCATGGTTCGGCCCTCAGCAAGAAGCTTCAGAACTTCGCGCTGTCGCTGGGTGAGGCTCTTGGGAAACGAGGCGGCCTGCGGGCCGGATGGCGTCGCATGGAGGCACTTAGAAATGGACGCCGCCACATATGATTTGCCTGCGACAAGCTGCCGTATGGCGCTGACGAGTTCTCTTCTTGCCGTTCTCCTAACCAGGACGCCAGAAGCCCATTCATGAAGCGCGTCCGCGGCGGTTTCGACGTCATCCTTCTTGGCAATGGCCAGTATCTTCGTCTGCGGCATCAATCGTTTCAGTTCGAGACCCGCGCTCGTATCTTTCAAGGAAGAAGATGCAAGATCAATCACGATGACGTCGGGCTGTAGCTGCGCGGCCGTGGGCACAAGGGAACGACTGTCGGTCGAGGTCCCCACGATGTCAAACTCCTCCCGCAGCAGGTCCCGATACGCCATCACGAGCGATATCTGGCCGTCAGCCAAGAGAATGCGTGGCCGCCTCATTCCGTTTCGCTCCTCGTAAGTGAATCGCGACAAACGACGACTGACAGATGCGGCGCGTCCTTGGACGATGAGACCGGACCGGGAATAGGAACCGGTCAGGAATCACCTTCACGGTCAGGCCGCCTGCTTCGTTCTAAAAGGTAAGGTCAAAGATGGAACACGAGAACTGTCAGAAGTGTCAGCACTGTCAGCCAGCGCCTAAGAAACTGGGTAAATTCTGTATATTCTGACAGTTGCGACGCTGAATTGAGGGCGGCTCTCACCGCCCGTTGCTCGCGAGAAAACAGTAGCCTTCTTGTGAGGAAAAGCCGCGCGGGGGGAGTGGGCGCTCGGCCCGGTCGGGCGAGATGCGATTGCCGTGAGCACTTTCTCTGCCTTCCGCAGCTCGCAACGCCGTTCTTCTCATGAATCAGCGGAATCAGAAACCGCCTTCACCTTGTTCTGGCGAATTGCATTCACCAGCGCGGCATGATCTCTCTCTGTTTGATCTCCGTAGAGTTCTGCCCAATGCGCCAACGAATCGTCTAGAACTCGGGATCTTCCGCAATAGCCTGCGATTTGTGCTGGATCTCCCGTTCGGGCATGAGCGCGTGCCAGAATGGCGCCACAAACCCAGGCATAGACGTAGAAACTTTCGCCCGTGAGCCACTCCACCGGGACAGACGCTTTGAGATTCTTCATCTGCCGCACATAGAAGGCGCGACCGTCAATTTCGGTGTAGCCAAGCAGGGGGTCTGAAGAAGCCTGGAGGGCCCGATGGCCGATCACTACCCGCTTCCCGTTATTTTCATAGCCGCGGACTGGGGTGACATATGGAGCGAATGCTGGAGCAACTGCTTCTTTTACCTGTATGAACAATGGATCATTGTCACCATTGTCAAAAAGCAGCGCGAGGTACGCTCTGGTTCCGACGGATCCAACACCCACGACCCGGTGCGCGACATCGGCGACCCGATATCGTCTCAGCATGAAGCGTCGCTCAGGCGATAAGGAATCCGCATAGCGGCTCAAGCTCTTGATAACTTTGCTGCGGGTTGCGGTGTCGATTTTCGTCAGGATTGGAGGATCCTCGCGGAAACTCCAGGATCCATCGCTTTGACGATCGGCCACCTTCGGCAAGAGCGTGCGATTATCGGTCCTCAATGCTTTGGTAAGCGTCTTATCAAAGACAGCGCGAGCCTTGGGGTCGAATTTGACTATGGGATTCATACGGCCGGGGTAGGCGTGAAGATACCAGACCTCCAGGACGCCCATGCTCTGCAAACGAGTTGCATTGAACCTGTAGCCTTCCACACACCGTTTAGCAGCGGCATTTCGCTCTCGTGCATTCAGGCCGTTCTGTCGACCGGCCACGTTGACACTCGCGACCAGACGCTTTAGATCCCACTCCTAGGCGCCAAGGACCGCGTCGTCAAAGTCATTGAGATCGAAGACGACCTCCCGCTGAGGTGTGCCGTACATGCCGAAATTGTTCAAATGGGCATCGCCATCGATCACCAGAGACAACCCGGTATTCGGTGTAGGGGCCAAGTCCATGGCCATCACGCAAGCAGAACCGCGCAGAAAAGCAAAGGGCGACGCCGCCATTCGGCCCATCCGCAGAGGAACCAGGTTCTCCTCTCGCCCCTTGTTGTTGGCATGTATGATTTGCAATGGGTCCGGCCGTTTCGGACTGGGTTTCCACTCAGCGTGGATCTCCCGCGGAACCTTTCGCCGTAGGAGCTTACCTTCTTCGCGCCGCTGTTCCAAAAGTCAGTAGGGCGAGCCTCGCTTTGAATGGCCCAGCAGGTTTCATCCTGAGCTTATTCATCCTTGCTCCATTCCTCGGTCGGACGACGATAGCGCAAATCTGCCGCGATATCAGTTCTCTGCAAAAGCGAGCCGACGATTTCGCGGCAGTCTAGCTCCGACAATGAAATGCGGGGATCTGTCATTCCTGACAGTGCAGCGGCCAATCCAGGCTCCACGCGATGAGCGGACTATCAGTAGCGGTAGTGGCTGGATTACCTTAACAACCGTACGCCTCAAACCTAGGACGCGATCGTCACCAGGCTTTCGCGAAGGGCGAGCTTGAACAGGTCCGAATTGCTGCGCATGCCGAACTCTTCCATAATCCGATATTTGTGGAAGGCTACCGTTCTGGTCGTAAGATTCAGGATATCGGCGACTTCCTTCATGGTTCGGCCTTCAGCGAGCAGCTGGAGCACTTCACGTTGACGTGCCGTGAGCGGTCTCTGGCTGCGACCGCTTGGGTCGCGAATAAACCCGTTCGCCAGTTTTCTGGCAATCAGCGGCGTGACATAGGTCTTGCCCCGTAGTATCTCCCAGAGCGCTCGAGTGAGTTCTACACCCGCCGATTTCTTTAGCAGATAGCCGGACGCCCATTCGCGGAGCGCCTCGGCGGCTATTGCAGAATCTTCGTTGATCGTAACCACCACGATCTTTGCTCGTGGCAGTAGAGCTTTGAGTGCGCGGCCGGCGTCAATGCCGTTGAGCAAGGGCAACCCGAGATCCACAAGAACCAGATCCGGCTGCAATGCTGGCGCAATCATCACGAGATCGCGGCCGTTGGAAGCAACTCCTACGACCTCAAAGTCAGGCTCCAACAGCTTGCGCAGCGCGTCCACCAGCAACGTGTGGTCATCTGCCAGAAATATCCGGGGTCTGGTCACTCATCACGCTCCACACCATCATGCTGATCGAGAAGACATTTAGGACTGCATCTGCAATGAACCAGATTTGATGTGACATCCAATCAAACCGGTGTCCTTGAAACTGTGAGTTGTTACAGTAGCTCACGAGCTAGAAGACTCGCAACTTCTTCCGCCGGTCTCCGGGCGTTCCCGGTGGGCTGAAATCTACTGGTCGGCTCGTACGATTTCCGATGATCACGTCAGGGTTTGCCTGGAAATGCTCTAAGAATAGGGCAGAAAGTTCTCTTTTCTGCTGATTCGACGGGAAGACGAAACATGATATGAAATCGCGATGACAGGTTTTGCGAACAAGAGATAAACGTGCTGTAAAAACTGACAGTTATCCCTGTATGGGTCGCGCGTTACTTTTGATTCCGATGATTCGAACTGCCCGGCCACTGGGGCACACGATCCGGATCGTTGTCGTCCTTATCGGCGTTTGTGCCTGGATGCAGACAGCGGTGGGGCAGGGACTTAGCCCGCGCGCATATGTGATCGCGCCGGTCCATTCGAACGCCGTTACGGTCACCTACTCTCTTCAATCTGGAAATATTGTATTCATCCAGACTCTTCCAATTTCGGACACGAAGGGACAAATCAACACCAGCATACTCAGTTACTTCCACACGATGGATTTTCTGGGGCGATCCGCCAATTTGAACGTCTCGCTCCCGTATTCGACCGGATCATTCCAGGCAACTATCTCCGGGGTGAAAAAGGAAATCTATCGTTCCGGATTGGCGCCTCTTATCGGCCGGCTTTCCGTGAACATAATCGGCGGTCCAGCAATGGATGCGGACGAATTTCAGAAATGGAGACAGAAGACGGTACTTGGGGCAAGTTTCACGGTCAATGCGCAAAGCGGCCAATACGATCCTGCGAGACTCATCAACATCGGAGAAAACCGGTGGGCATTCAAGCCGGAGATGGGATTCTCCCGGCGATGGGGTCATTGGTTGCTCGACGCATACGGCGCCGTTTGGTTCTTTACAGCGAACGATGACTTCTACAGAAACGCTCCAAGGTCAACTGGGCCGAATAGGCAAACCCAGAATCCTATGGGCGCCACGGAACTGCATCTGAGCTACGATGTTCGGCCACGGTTCTGGATTTCGATTGATGGGAACTATTGGTACGGTGGGGAGACCAGCTTGAATGGAATGCTCTCACCCACCACGCTTCAGGCAAATTCGCGACTCGGAGCCACGGCTTCGATTCCTTTTGGCAAACATCATTCCATAAAGGTGAGTTATAACGGGGGGACTTACATCCGGTTCGGAGGCGACTATCAGAACCTTTCCGTTGGCTGGCAGTACTCCTGGACCGGCCGTCCGAACTAGCTCTGATTTCGCAGGAGATATCCGGTTCGCAGGGAGAGTCTTCAGCCCGAGAGTGCGAGGACCAGGGCGCCCGATTTTAAGTATTGTCGCTGCCAGAGCTACATTCAGCTTTTCTTTCTCTTGAGGGGTCTCAGGATGTCGGGCAAAAACTCTCCGATCCAATTGACTCCAACGCCAACAAACACCTGAGTGATAGCTGCTTGATAGCCTTTCACTTGCCAGACCGGCCTTCCGGGTTCCCACGTAACCGCCAGCGCTGCTCCTGCGAAGCTCCCGAGGTAAGGCATGATTTGCGGGCGCAGCGATTTTTCCGTCCGATCGTAAGTCACGAAGTTCCGCGCAATCGCGTGCCGTGTGCGCAGCCAAAATCCGTCACATTGGCATCGGTCGTAGCGAGGTTCCCATCCAACCAGCCCGTTTCCGAGCGAAATTACCGAGTTCTGGATGATAAATTGGGCTTGCCTGCTGCCGTAACGCTTGGCGTAGCCCTCGAAGCCATCGCCCCATTGGGGGTTGGTGCCGCCTATCTGATCATGCAAGGCGAAGAAGGCCGTCTTCACATATATTCCCGAGGTCGTGTAGGTCTGCCGGATGTAGAGCTTCACACGCTGGTCGCGACTTAACGGCAAGCGTGGCACGTTTTTGGGAATGTAAGATCCGTAAAGCCAATTTACGTTGATCTGATTTCCGGCGGGCTGTGCATCCGGCTGCTTGGACGTATCGGTTGCCTGAGCGAAACATCGACCAGCCGGAAAAAAGACGATGATGATCCTTAAAACGATCAACGCTACCGTTGAGGCCGGTCGCACTCGCGGCCCGCGGAGGACACCCCAATTCCAACTCGCTCCCGGACCGTTTTTTTGATATCTAGGCACCCTTGGCCTGGGGAGCAGGCAGCACGCTCCCCGACCGCCTGAACATTCGCCGAAAGGCTTTCACCACCCAGCGCACGGCAAAAACCGCCACCACTATTGCGATCAGCGCGATCGATGCACTGATCCAGGGATGCACCGTCACCAGCCAGCTTAGCCCGACTGCGGCGGCATCTTCGGTCGTGCTCAGCGCGATGTTCGACAACGGCTCCGGACTCGGCGTTACAGCGGCGCGCACCGCCGTCTTCGACCCATGCGCCGCCAGCGCGATGGCCGAGCCTCCAACAATGGCGAGCAATTGCATGGGCGGCGACAGGTGAGTGGTTGCGCCGTAGGCCAGAAGCGCGGCTACTGGAATGCGCACAAACGTGTGCAGCGCATTCCACACCATGTCGAAGCCTGGAATTTTATCGGCGATGAACTCCGCTGCAAAGAGCGCCGCGCTGGTGCCGAGCACCCACCAGTCCGACAGCATTTCGAGGCCGCCCGGCAGTACAGCCCAATGGAGCCGCGCCAATACTCCAAGGGTCAGCACCGTGGCATAGACATTCAGGCCCGCGGCAAAGCTCGCCGCGATCACCAATGCAGCGATCGTGCTCGGGGAGAAATGCACGGCAGACCTCCGGTGGCCCTCTATCTTACGCCCGACGCCACCTCGGCCCGGGCCTCGACAAAATCAAGCAATCTCTCCGGCCTGAGCCTGTGTCTCGCGGCATCCCACAGCGCGCAGGCGCTTCCCCTCAATCTACCCAGAGGGTCGAACACGACCCGCCACACCGGGTTTCTGCTGCCAGCACGGCGAGCCAGAGCAAGAAAGTTACGACCAAATGCGGGAAGCCAGAAGCGGCTCAGAAGCCTTGCGAAGGAGGGGATTACGCCCTTCCGCCAAAGGTGATAAGAGTTTGCGATTTGCGCATAGCCCACAAGAAATCCGCACTCGCGGCCGGCGCGCTGCATGCCAAGATGCGCAACGCATGTTTCAAAACTCCACCCAACCATGCCATGCGGACGGCAACGAACGGAAAAATCAAAGTCTTCCAGCCAGCCGGAGAGCGGCAGCCGTTCATCAAATCGGACCTCCTCGGCAGTCCTGCGGCGCACAAATATGTTGCATCCGGAGATGCCTTCCCCGGTCTCCGTTCTCTGCTCCAATGGATGTTTCGCGATGGCCGCGACGGCTTCTTCGCGGCTCAGCGGATATCCCAGACGAAGCCCATCGATGACGAGGATGGCACTGGCGACGGCCAGATCGGCGCGACTTTCAAAGAGTTGCTCCATGCTTGCCAGGTAGTTTGGCGCCAGCTCCGTATCGTCATCCAGAAAGAGAAGATACTCTGCGGCGGTCGGGGCTGCGCCAATTCCGGCATTGCGTTGCCGTGTCAGTCCAGGCTGGCCGTGTACAGACGTAACGGCAGGAATTCTCAAGGTCTCCGGCAGAACGCTTCTCTCATCCGAAAGCGACAAGATGATCGCGGCTGGCGAAACCGTCTGGCGGCACAGAGCGGCCACGGTGTCATGCAGCACCTGCGGACGGCCAACGGAACAGACAATCACAGCGGTACTCATACTCCGTAGACTCCGGCTGGAATCTGCGCACCTCTCATTGCGCGGGACAACTCGCCGGCGACTTTACGCCGTTCACAATCACCCAGCCGTTATCTGTCTGCCGATGCGTCGCACAGTGCACATCATGAATACCAGCGGCAAAGCGCGAGCCCTGATCGAAAAAGGCCTGTCCAAAAGCGTAGACCTCGGCACCCTTGGGCGCTGTCACCACCCCATCCAATTCGTCGTTCGTCACCACTTCGACCAGCTTCGATCCACCGCCGGGAAAGTTCACCAACAGGGACAATATCTGGTGGCTGCCGTGTTCACCGCCCCGCTGCGTGCGCGAGGGGCTGATGGTGACTCCACAGACCATGACGTTATCGACGTTGGTCGATGCCCGCTGCGCCACGAGATCTGCGAGTCGTTGGTTCACTGCGGGTGTGCAGCTTTGCGGCACCGGGACATCGCGGCCGTTACGCTGAACCGCCGGCGAGGGAGCGGACAAGGATCGCGGGGCAGGCGGCGAAGACGTGCGGTTCATCAGCCAGAACGCGGCCAGCAAGACCAGCACCACCACGGAACCCACGGCATGCCTGGGACGCATGGCGACATCAGACACGCTGGCTGTGGAACCTGTCCAGTACGGGTACAGCTTGTATATGTTGAAGAACATGGAAGCCCGGCATTGGATCGAACATCTCAACCTGCAGCCACACCCGGAAGGGGGCTATTACCGCGAGACCTATCGCGCTCCGCTCACCCTGCCGCAGTCCGTGCTGCCGGACCACGGCGGTGACCGCGCCGCCTGCACGGCGATTTATTTTCTGCTTGCCGGGACCCAGTTCTCCGCATTCCACCGCATACGTTCCGACGAGATGTGGCACTTTTACGCCGGCTCCGGGCTTATCGTCCACGTCATCACACAGGGCGGCGAATACCAGCAGCTTTACCTCGGCAGCCACACAGAGCATGGCGAGCAGTTTCAGGCGGTGGTGCCCGCGGGCTGCTGGTTCGGATCATCTCTGCGCGATAGCGCAGATGACCGCTATGCGCTAGTCGGCTGTACCGTTGCGCCGGGCTTTGACTTCGCCGACTTCGAAATGGCGACGCGCATCGAACTGCTCGCACAATTTCCGCAGCACCGTACTCTCATCGAGCGCCTCACGAGCCGGTGATTCGGATCACTGGATTATTCGGCCCGCAGCGCCTCCACCGGATTTACCGAAGCAGCACGATGTGCCGGCACGTAGCTTGCTGCGAGTGCGGCTACACCCAGCAGCAGCGATACGCCGGCGAGCGTCGGCATATCCCAGGCCTTTACCTGGAAGAGCAGCTTACCCATCAGCGACAGGACGGCGATGGAACAGGCGAGTCCCGCGACCAAACCGATAACGGTGAGACGACCAGCCTCCTTCAGCACCAGTCCGTAGATGGTGCCGCGTTGCGCGCCCAGCGCCATGCGCACACCGATCTCCCGCGTGCGCTGCCCGACCGAGTACGCAATCACGCCATACAGGCCAATCGCACCAAGCAGAGCGGCCAGCACAGCAAAGCCGCCAACCATCCAGGCCGCGGAGCGATGCATATACGCAGTAGGCGATTCGTGGATGCGTAGATTCATTGTGGTCTGATCGATTACGCCCAGGTCGTGATCGATAGCGCGCACTGCCGCGGTAAGCTCCGGCAGCATATCTTCGGCTGATCCACGCGTGCGTACTACCGCCTGAACGTAGTTGTCCGGACTTTGATAGAGGGGGTAGTAAATTGCCGGCCATATCTCTTCATCGAGTGGTCCCTCGCGGAAGTCGTTCACCACGCCGACAATGGTCTTCATCGAATCCGGCTTCAGGTCCAGGTTGCCTACACGCTTGCCGACCGGATCTTCGCCGGGAAAATACTTTCGCGCCAGCGTCTTGTTGATGATCGCTACCTTGGGATGGTTTGTATTGTCATCCGGAGTAAAGGGCCGGCCACTCAGCAGTTTGGCTCCCAGCGTCGTGAAGTATTTCGGAGAAATATCGCGTTCAAGGGACTCATTGTGCTCGCCGTGGTAAGGCTTCCCCTCAAAACGTAACCAATCGGTGTTGCCATTGAAACTTACCGGCAAGCTGCTGGTGAGCGCTGCCGACTCCACACCCGGTAGAGAATTCAGCCGGTCTACCAACTCGCGGTCCAGTCGGATCGCGTCCGGATCTTTTCCATACACCACGTCCGATCCGGAGACCGTCATCGCAGCCAAATGGTTCGGCTCGAATCCCAGGTCCACGTGCAGCAGCCGGTAGAGGCTCTTGCCCAGTAGTCCCGCGCCCGCAAGCAGCACCATCGCGATCGCCAGCTCCGCGACTACAAGGTTCGATCCCAGCCGCCGCCACAACGTGCCGGCTGCGCTTCTGCCGCCTTCCGAAAGCCCATCGTGCAGTGCGTGCAGCGGCATGCGCACCAGCGGCGTCGCCGCGAATAGCGCTGTCATCGGTACCGCTATCAGCACTGTAAAGAGCACAATGTGAAGGTTTAGCCCCAGGTCGTTCAGAAAGGGCATACTCATCATCATTTGCTTGGGAATCAGCCGCAACAGCGCCTGCATCACTCCGAGCGCAGCACATAGGCCGAGTGCAGCTCCGATCGTCACCAGCGTCATGCCTTCGGTCAGAAACTGCCGCACCAGCCTGAGCGGTGAAGCGCCCAGTGCTCCCCGTACCGCCATCTCACGCCGCCGGCTCTCCGCGCGCACGAGCAGCAGACTGGACACATTCACGCAGGCAATCAGCAGCAGCAGCCCCGCTCCGGCCAGCAGAACCAGCAGGATTGGCCGTACGTCACCGACAATCGCCTCGCTTAGCGGCAGAAGCGCCGCGCCCTGTCCGCGGTTCGATCCGGGATACTGCCGCGCGAGCTCCGCCGCAATGCTCTGCATCTCGGACTCTGCCTGCGGAAGCGTGACTCCATTCTCCAGCCGAGCCACCCCATACATCCCGTGGCAGCTTCGCCGCAGATCACATTCACTCTCCGCATGAAAGGGAGTCCAGAATTCCGCATCGCCGCGCGGCGCAAAGCTGAAGTCTTTCGGAAGCACACCCACGATTGTGAACGGCACACCTCCCAACGACACAGCCTGCCCGATCACATCGCTGCGTCCCCCAAAGCGATGCTGCCATGTCGAATAACTCAGCATCACCGTGCGCGGACCGCTCGGCAAGTCTTCGCCTTGATGAAAATCCCGTCCGAGAAGCGGAACTACGCCCAGCGTGCGAAAGAATCCATCCGTCACCCGTATTCCGCGCACCGGCTCTACGCCACCCGCAGTTTTCAACAGCCAGCCGTTGCCCTGCCAGGCATCCAGCGACTGAAACACATTGTTCATTCGCTTCCAGTCAAGATAGTCCGGATAGGAGAGATTCGAATGCGCGAAAACGGCTGCACTCTCATACACCGCCGCGAGTCGGTCGGGCTCGTGGTACGGCAGCGGCTTTAGTAGGGCCGCATCGACGAAGGCAAACAGCGCAATGCTCGCCGCGAATCCCAGCGCCAGCATCAGCACCGCCGTCGCGGTAAACCCGGGGTTCTTTCCTAGTTGCCGAAAGGAGAAGCGCAGGTCCTGCAGAAAGTTTTCGACCAGCGGCAAAGTATCCCGGTCGCGGTATGCCTGAAGCGTGCGCTCGGCGCCTCCGAGTTTCAAGATTGCCCGCCGGCGAGCTTCCGCTGGGTCCATGCCGCCGCGCTCGTTCTCTTCGGCCTGCAACTGGATATGGCTTTCGATCTCATCCATCATTTCCTGCTCGCGACTGGAATCGCGGCCAATGCCACGAATCCGCTGCCACCATGACCTGAGGTGTCTCATGCCGGTTCTCCTCCAGGCGAAAAGAACCGCGCCACGATCGCGGTCGCCTGCTCCCATTCGCGCGCTTCCTGCTCCAGCCGCTTCTTTCCGGCGCGCGTCAGCTTATAAAACTTGGCCTTGCGGTTGTTCTCCGAGAGTCCCCACTCGGAGGCAATCGCGCCCTCCTGCTCCAGCTTGAGCAGCGCCGGATAAAGCGTGCCGTAGTTCAGCGAGAGCAGATCGCCGCTAGTCTGTTCAATGCGGCGCGCTATCCCGTAGCCGTGAATCGGTCCCATGGCCTCGATGGTCTTCAGCACCATGAGAGCCAGCGTTCCCTGCCAAACATCTGCGCGGTTGTCCAATCTGCTGCGCTCCTATGCGTTACCCATAGGAATATTGTCACGATTTCCTATGGCATTGCAATAGGAGAGTACGAAGTACCGGCATGCTAAGTTCCCGTGTCCTCGGGAAAGCTCATTTACCATGAACATGTTCCTGCCCGGAGCCAAAGTTGGCAGTCATGGAAACTCCTCTCTGATGCGATTTTCGGTTGCTTATTGTGGCGATCGGAACATGGAAGCACCACTACATGTGGCTGCCGCATCGCTTCTGCTTCACGCGGATCCGGAATGGACGATCGATCTCTTTTTCATCCTGTCCGATTTCAACCAGCAGCGTCGCGATCGCCTGCTCCGGACCCTCGAACTCACTCGGCGAAGCAGCTACCAGGTACACTTCGTTCCTCCGCCCCCCGACAGCAGCTTTGCCGGCATGCCCTCGCTGCACGGAAACCTGGTTACTTACTATCGCTTTTTGCTGCCGCAACTCGTCGACGCTGATCGCCTGCTCTACGTGGACTGCGACACCATTTGCTTCACCGACGTCACCCCTTTGGCCCGCCTCCAGATGCCCTACCCGTCAGGCTTTGTGAGCTACGGCAACGTCAGCCGGCAGCCTGAAAGCCAGTTTTTCCATCGGCTCGGACTGGGCCCCGATACGGCCACATTCAATGCCGGTGTGATGTTGTTGGATCTGGCTGCCTGGAGAGCAGAAGGCCGCACAGAGAGCATGCTGGATTTCTGTCGCAGATACCGTGACGATCTCATCTGCTGCGATCAGACCGCCCTGATCGCCACCTGCGCCGGAAATTTCACTGAGCTCGACGAGAAATACAATTTGACCCTTTATCCGACCACTCCGGTGCCGGATCCGGCGACCCTGCCGGGGATTTATCACTTCGTCGGAAGTCCTAAACCGTGGGATCTTGGGGGCCGCAAAATGCATCGCGGATTCGGACTGTATTCACGCGCACTGGAGCTCACCGATTTTCGCTCTCATCGGACAGACTATTGGCGGCTCTCCTACTGGCGAAGAACCTACAACATCAAAGGTGGCTATTTCCGTACTCTTCGTAGGATGCTCACCGTAAAGGAAGACTGAAACCCGGCGGACCAAATCCGGTCGGCGACCTGGGCGTCGTTACCCACGCAGGTCGCGGGCGAATGCATAAAACCCTCTGCCCAGGCGGTGATAGCGTCCTCGAAACAGGTTCGCGGTTGTCCTTGCCGTTCTGGAGTGAATCGGCATTGCGCGCACCGAAGCACGAAACGCGAGAAAGTCTATTTTTTCCTGCAGCAGTCGTATCGCTTTTGGAGAGGCGCCAAGACGTTGCAGTCGCTCCAGTAGTTCCATCCAGCGCGCGACTTCGGCCGCACCTGCCGTGGCCGGTTGACCATGCATCTCTTCCGCCCATTTCGCCACCGACTTCATGGTGCCGCCGAAAGTCTGATTGCCGTGTTGCCGATATTTCGTCAACGACTCCGGCACGTAATCGACCTTACCCAGTGCCGCGCCAACCAGGAAGATCCAGTGATCGTGGCCCCAGCTCTCTGGGAATGGCAACACCGCCGGAGCAAACGACCGTCGAAGAGCCATCGCATGCCCGGTCGCAGCACGATGGCGAAGGACCAGCTCGAACTGGTCCAACCCGCGGCGCATCGTAGCCTCAAGCAACGAATTGGAAAGTCGTTCGCTCTGCCGCATCGTATAGCCCAGCGGGTTCAAATCATCGTCGACGCAGTCGCTGTCGCTCGCCACCGTCAGCACATCCGGCTCGCGCTCGAGTGTCTCCGCCAGTCGGGCGATGTGGTCCGGCAGCCAGACATCGTCCTGATCGCTCATCGCGATAATCTCGCCCTCGGCTGCTTCGATCGCCGTCTGAAAGTTTCCCCGATATCCCTTTGCATATTGATTTGCGATGATCCGCACGGCAAACGGCGAACGCGCGGCAAATTCGCGCGCGATATCCAGTGTCCGGTCGGCTGATCCATCGTCAGAAATGATGAGTTCATCCGGCAATCGCCGCTGCTGGAGATAACTCTCAAGCTGACCCGCCAGATACGCCTCGCCCTTATAAGTAGCGAGAGCTATGCTGACGGTCAGACTCTCGGCCATATTTCATCTCCTTTCCAGAATTGCGGAATAGAAACTTTCCGAAGGGTCAGAGTACTGATACACAAAGATCATTCAGCAGAGTGAGCCAACGCGTAAGGCATCGGGAGCAGGTCAGATCCCTTTCGCTGCCTATGCCTGCGTCCCGCCGCGCATCCTCTTGGCCCGCCGAGCCTGATAAAGCGCAATCGCGAGCGGCAGCCCCACGAACGCCCGCCGGCGGCAATTACGGCACCGTACGGGATACTGCAGGAGCGCCAGCCGCTCCAGGTCGCTCCAGCGGAAGCGAGACAGCCGGAAGCTCGATGAGGCACATTCGACGCACGTCATGATCCTGCTCCTGTTGCATACACCGCGTTCCGGGTTACCGACGAAACCGGGGCGGCCCTCCGGAATCTGGAAATCGCCCCTCTATTCACGCTAGAGTATCTTTCCGGTTCTTGTGAAGGGGCGAGATCAGTTCGTTTCCGACGGAGGGTTCCATGGTCTGGGATGTTTCGTTTACCTGCGATGTCTGCGGCAAAACCAAGGGCGAAGCCAATCATTGGTGGATGCTATCGCATGCCGATTGCGCCTGCGACGAGGAAGACCAGGTGCCGCAGCGCTTCTCCATCACGCCATGGAGCGCAGACCAGAGCCGTAATCCGGAGATGCGTCATCTGTGCGGTAAAGGCTGCGCGATGCAGGCGTTGGAGCGCTTTATGACGCCGAAGACGGCTCTTCCGACGACAGAACCGGCAGGGCCTGTAGAAGAGGAAGCGTTTGCCTGGATCGCGTCCGCGGCGCGTCCGCAGCCAAGCTAAGGCATTGTGATTCTGCGGAATGCATTATCCGTCCCGGACGCCGCCGCAAGCGGAATCTGCTGCGGATCGAGCGGGACAAGCCGCTCGCCCTCCACCCGGAAAAGGGATGTCTCGTTGCTGGCCGTGAGCGTGTCAATCGTCGCATTCGGGTCGACCGTGCCTTTGCCACTGCTCCATGAGCCAGTCGCGACGTTGGTCAGCGTGCCGCCTGGCGCGTCTCTGAAGGTTCTTCGCAGAACCATGGACTTCTCCTGCGGACCGCGATAGAGCGTAAGTCTCTCTACCACCGCACTGCAGTCTCCGCAGGGCTGTGTGCGTTCGTATGTGGACGCCTCTTCTGTCTGCGAAACTGCGGGCGGATGGGTCTCCTCAGGCCCCAGCGGCGCGCCGGCAATCGAGATCTCCACTGTCACTGTCTTTTCAGGCTTCGTCACCCGCGACGAGGCGGTGCCGTAGATTACGGTGAGTTCGCCTTCGCCCTCGCCGATCGCGCGCCAGGAAAAGCTACTGCGGCCCTGGTTGCTCATGCGCCCGCCGAAGACACGTTGCGTCGCGCCGAGCTCCATCAGCTGCGGCGGAGTATGCCCGCGGACGCTCCAGGTACGCCCCGTCACCGGTTCGGCTGCAAGGTCTATGCGTAGAACATCCCCGGGATGCAGCGCCGCCTGCACGCGGCTGCCGTCTGCCTCGGTCACCCGCACAGTCACGGCCGACGCATTCAGCGCAAAAGCCGCGCACACACCTACGAGCGTAAGCCGGACACACAGCAGCATTGCCTGCGATTCTACGGCGGGGCAGCGAAGCCGGGCCGCGCAGATACACTAAGAGCACCACCAATCATGACCCAGACCGTGAAAGCTCCCCAGCCGCTGAAGGCTGTTCGCGGCACACGCGACCTGCTGCCGCCCGAAACCGAACTGTGGAACCACATCGACGCCATCGCGCGCCGTGTCTTTGCCCGCTACAACTTCGGCGAGATCCGTACGCCGATCTTTGAAGATACCCAGCTCTTCGCCCGCGGCGTCGGCGAAGAGACCGACATCGTCTCCAAGGAGATGTACACCTGGGAGGATAAGGCGCGCGCACAGTCGGAAAAGGCGCAATCGCTCACGCTGCGGCCGGAGAACACCGCCGGCGTTGTCCGCGCCTACATCGAGCACAAGCTCGGCGAGCAGGGGCTATTGCAAAAGCTCTACTATATCGGCCCGCAGTTCCGCCGCGAGCGTCCGCAGAAAGGCCGCTATCGCCAGTTCTTCCAGATCGGCGCGGAGGTCATCGGGCCGCCCAGCGCCGGCGCGAATCACCGCTGCGTGACGCCGAGGTGCTGGAGATGCTGGCTACGCTGCTCAATGAGCTGGGCATTACGGGCTGGCGCCTGCAGATCAACTCCGTGGGCACCGCCGGCGGACCGCCCACGCTACATCGAGACGTTGCGCGAGACACTGCAGCCGGTGGTCGGGCAGATGTGCACGGATTGCCAGCGCCGCGCCGAGACCAATCCGCTGCGCGTGCTCGACTGCAAGCACCCAGAAGACCAGCCGATCATCGCAACGCTGCCGCGCATATGGGACTCGTTGGACGAGGCGTCGCGTGAGCACTTTGCGCAGGTCTGCGCGGCACTCGATGCCTGCGGCGTGCCTTACGAACACGATCATCGGCTCGTCCGCGGCCTGGATTACTACACGCGGACTACCTTCGAGTTCCAGCACGGCGGGCTGGGCGCGCAGAATGCGCTGCTCGGAGGCGGCCGCTATGACGGACTGTCGGAGGCGATCGGCGGCCCTCAGCGCTCCGGGAATCGGATTCGCCATTGGCGAAGACCGCCTGGTGCTGACGTTGCAAGCGCAAGCCGAAGCAAAGAAGGCGATCGCCGACGCTTACATCGCGCCGATGGGCGAAGCGCAGAACGCTCCTGCATTGGCGCTGGCGCGCGAGCTGCGTGCAGCTGGCCTGCGTATCGAGCTCGGCGACGGCAGTTTCAGGCTGAAGAAATCCTTCGAGACTGCCGACAAGCTGGCGCGGAAGATCGTGATCCTGGGCGAGGATGAGCTTCAGTCCGGTATCCTGACCGTGAAGGACTTCGCCACCGGCGAGCAGACCAAGGTGCCCAGAGCGGATCTGCCGGACCACCTGAAATAAGCCAGACACAAGGACACGCAATTGCTCGACTTTCTTGGAACATTAGAGCGAACCCATACCTGCGGGGAGCTTCGCGCCGGAGATGCCGGCAAGCATGTTGTGCTGATGGGCTGGGTGAACCGGCGCCGCGACCACGGCAATCTCATCTTTCTCGACCTGCGCGACCGCACCGGCATCACTCAGGTAGTCCTCGATAAAGACCTCGCGCCGGAAGGCCACGCCAAGGCTGAGCACGTGCGTCCGGAGTACGTTGTGGCCGCTATCGGCACGCTGCGTCCACGCGATTCGAACGCGATCAATCCGAAGATGCCGACTGGTGAAGTGGAACTGGTCGCGAAAGAGCTGTTGGTCCTGAACGATTCGCGCGTGCCACCGTTTTCCCCGGCAGAAGATGCGATCGCGAACGAAGAGGTGCGGCTGCAGTATCGCTATCTCGACCTGCGCCGGCCGGAGATGCAGGCCAATTTCGCGCTGCGGCATCGCATTGCGCTCGCGATCCGCAACTATCTTTCGGCTGAGGGATTCCTCGAGATCGAAACGCCGTTTATGACGCGCTCGACGCCAGAGGGTGCGCGTGATTTTCTGGTGCCCAGCCGCGTGCATCCCGGGCATTTCTACGCGCTGCCGCAGTCTCCGCAGCTCTTTAAGCAGATCCTGATGATCTCCGGCTTCGACCGCTATTTCCAGATCGTCCGTTGCTTCCGCGATGAGGATTTGCGCGCCGATCGCCAGTTGGAGTTCACCCAGGTCGACCTGGAGATGACCTTCCCGCAGCAGGAGACGATCTTCGCGGTAGTCGAAGGCTTCATGAAGGCTGCTTTCACGGCCGCCGGCATCGATCTGCCCATTCCTTTTCCCAGAATTAGCTATGACGAGGCGATGCGGCAGTACGGCATCGATAAGCCCGACCTGCGGCTGCCAGGACTGACGGATGTACGCTCTGCGTTCAGCGAGAGTGACCTGGCGACGCTGGCGATTGATCCGGCGCTGCCGGTGATTGCCCTGCGCATCCCCAGAGTCGGAGAGCTGTCTCGAAAAGAGCGCGATGACAATCGTCCGCTCTTCGACACGCGCAAAGGCGCCAAACTGATCGACGACATCAAGCGCCTGGAGAAGAGCTTCCCGGATGCTGTAGCGAAGATCCGCGAACTCGTGAAGCCGGACGCGGACGATCTTCTTGTGCTGGTAGCCGGCGATGGCGCCGCGCACCTGAAGCTGAGCGATACCAAGACCAGGGGGCGCCTCTCCGAGCGGGAGATCGCGGTTTATTCAGCCGCCGGCAATCTGCGGGTAGAGCTCGCGCGGAAATATGCGGACCGGCATAAGGCGTTTGCCGTAACGGAGGACGTGATTTCGTCGCCGGCGCGGCATACGACAGGCCAGGTGGATGGCGCACTCGCATTCCGGCCTATCTGGGTTACCGATTTTCCGATGTTCGAGCATGATGTGGAAAGCGGAAAGTGGATGCCGGCGCATCATCCCTTCACGTCACCCCACGAGGAGGATATGGACCGGCTGCTCTCCGATCCTGCATCCGTACGATCGCGCTACTACGATCTCGCGATGAATGGGTTGGAGTTGGGCTCCGGCTCGATCCGTATCCATCGCCAGGATGTGCAGCGACAGATCTTCCAGGCGCTCGGGATGACAGACGAAGAGGCGAAGGAGCGCTTCGGATTCTTCCTGGAAGCACTTACCTACGGCACGCCGCCGCACGGGGGAATCGCATTGGGCCTCGACCGCGTTGCGATGATCCTGGCTGGAGCGCCCAGCCTGCGCGAGGTGATCGCGTTTCCCAAGACGGCGAAAGCGACCGACCTGATGGTAGACGCGCCGACGCCGGTCTCAGATGCGCAACTGCGTGAGTTGCACATTCGGCCGGTGCTTAAGAATTAGTGCCCGACACGCAGGTGCGGATACCAGGTCATCTGGACTGATGTAGTGAAGTCGCTCTTGTGGCCCGGCGTAAGCACGGGCACCGTCCAGTGCTCGTACTGCGCGAGAGCATTGAGTTCAACATTCTTCTTCACGCGCAGGATGGCGTTGGCCGCGATCAGGTTCTGAGTCGTCCCGCCGGGAACGAAATCCTTTGCGGATTTTGCATTGCGATAACTGAGCTGGATCCGCTCCTGCGGCGACAGCCACCAGGTGAACCACGCCTGTCCGCCCTTGCCTTCGCGCCCGATCCAATTGCCGAACAAATAGTCCTTGTTGG
The DNA here is from genome assembly GCA_963836835.1 of uncultured Acidobacteriaceae bacterium. Lineage (GTDB taxonomy): Bacteria > Acidobacteriota > Terriglobia > Terriglobales > Acidobacteriaceae > KBS-83. The sequence goes on from CAWILE010000005.1 coordinate 58,860, forward strand.
TGTAGACGTCGCGATAGACGGCCTCCCAATAAATGTACGTGCCATGCACGCTTCGAGATGTGGGCGGATCGGTGTAGACAGCTTCCGCCCGAAAGTCCAGCTTCGGCGCTCCGGGAAAATGGGAAAGGTAGATGCCGGGATTGACCGCAGCATGGCGTGGCGCGTCCACCGGCGATACGTCGTCGTGAATGATCGAGTCGGAGTAGAGCGTCACCCAGTTACGCAGAAACGGCAGTCGATAGTTGAAGTCGAAGCTGGCGTGGCGCGCGCCTGGATCTTCACGCGAGAATTTCTCACTGGCGGAAACATTCTGAAAGCTGGTGAAGCTGTGCCAGAACGAGCCGAAGGTCAGTGGAACGTGACCCTGGCCGGCAAAAACAACCACTCGCGAAAAGCCGAACTCCAGGTTGGGCGTGGGCTTAAAGTTGATCTTTTCCGCGTGTACCCAGGGCGCGTTTGGATAGCGATGCCCCTTCAGGTCCCCGAAGAGTCCTTCATAGCGGAATGGCCCCAGGAGTTTCGAGAGCAGCGGAATATTAAGGGGCTCAATGCGATTGATGCGAAACGCATAAATCGGTTCGGCGTTGATGCTCCATGCCATCGAACCACTCTCGCCGGGTCCCCACCAGTCCTCGCCCTTGCCGACAGAAAATTCGTGATTGAGCAAATGCAGCGAAAGATTTGCGTCAATCAGGCGAAATTCGTTTGTCGTGTCGACCGGAATTGGTGGCTGCAGTGGTGTGAGATCCATGTTGGCGATGGTCTGGCGCACGCTCAGCGGATAGGCGGCCCGCCCCGGGGCATGCTGAAATTCCCCGCGAACCTTCAGGGAGAGGCGAACATCCTCCGCCCGAACGCTGAAGCCGGCCAGCCCATTGAAGCCGCCCTGGTAGGCACGGCCATAATCATTGATCAGCGTCTGGCCAAAATGGTAGGAGTCGTTGATCGGCGTGCCGCCGATGTACATGGCGCGTGCATACAGCCGGTCGAGTTCGGCATGTGCATTGGAACGATCAGGATCGAGAGCGTCGCGGCTGTCGTATAGCTCACGCGCGAGCGAGTCGAAGAGTTGACGGGCCTCGCGATTGCCGGGCGAATCAGGCGCATCGAATATCTTCATCTGCGAGCGCTGCAGCATATGGAGGCAGCTCAGGCGCGTCCATGGCCGCAGCCCCAGGAATGCCGTGTCGATGTAACCCAGGCCATAAAGCCGCTCCATCGCAGGATAGATCCAGCTATCCATGGAGATGTATACAGAACCGGAGATACTGTCGTTCGTGGGGAGCAGAACGGTGGGGGGTGCGGCTTGCTGCGCCGAGGCGGAAAGGCTGAACAGGAGTGCGGCGGTCACGGCAGCGAAGCCCGGCAGACGGCTCAGAGGAACACCTCGATGAAAAGACTACTTACTTTCTGATCTTACCTGCGAACAGTACTCTCGCTGTGCGCATCGCTGGCGTACACAACCCGGCCGGCGTACATCGTGAGCAGTACTTTTCCGGGCAACGACCATCCATCGAACGGTGTGTTGCGCGAGAGCGACCGTGATTCCGCAGCCCGGAATGCCCATTCCGTTTCCGGCGCGAGCAGAAGGATATCCGCATTGCTGCCCGCGGCAAGATTGCCGGCCGCGAGTCCAAGGACTGCGGCAGGACGAGCATGCAGCAAAGCCAGGACCTGGCTGACCGGCATTCCATGCTGGCGATGCAGTATGGCAAGACTGAGGCCGAGCGCCGTTTCGAGCCCTGTGATCCCATTCGGCGCGCGCTCAAACTCCTGTTCCTTCTCATGCGCGGCATGAGGCGCGTGATCGGTAGCGATACAGTCGATCGTCCCATCCAGCAGCCCTTCGATCATCGCGTCACGATCCTCGGCGGAGCGCAGTGGCGGATTCATCTTGGCATGCGTGTCATATTCGCCCACGGCCTCTTCGGTCAATGCGAAATGATGTGGCGTCACCTCACAGGTGACGTGCAGCCCGCTCTTCCGCGCGGCGCGCACATGGTCCAGCGCCTTCTTTGTCGAGAGATGCGCGACGTGCAGGTGCGCGCGATCATCGTTCAGCTCGCGCAGCAGAGCAATATCACGCGCCACGATGCCCGCTTCGGCATCCACCGGCATGCCGCGCAAGCCTAGCCGGAACGCCAGCGCGCCGGCAGTCATCGAGCAGCCGCCGGTCATGCGTGTGTCTTCCGCATGCTGAATCACCGGCAAACCCGCATCCGCGGCTCCACGCAGCACCCCACGCATCGTGTCATCGCCCAGGATTGGCTTGCCATCGTCAGTCACCGCCACGGCGCCGGCCTCGCGCATGGTTGCGTAATCGGTAAGCTGCTCGCCCATGCTGCCTTTGGTCGCGGCGGCGATAGGGTATACGCGTATCTGCCCCCTGCGCTCGGGCGCCTGCATCCAGCGTGTGATCTCGGGCGAGTCATTCACCGGAACCGTGTTCGGCATGGCGGCCACGCTGGTGAATCCGCCCGCGGCTGCGGCAGCAGTTCCGGTCGCAATGGTCTCCTTGTAACTCTGGCCGGGCTCGCGCAGGTGCACGTGGATGTCGACCAGCCCGGGTGTCACAATCAGTCCGGTCGCGTCGATGACGTCAACTGACTTCGGATCGACTGCGATCGTGGGTTCGACCGCCGTAACCCGACCCTGCTCGATGAGCAGATCGCGTGGCGCGTCAATCCTGCTCGCGGGGTCGATGAGATGCCCATTGCGAATCAGGACACGTCGGCGTGTCTCGCTCATGCGAAGGCAACCTCCGGCATTGCATCCAGAGCACGCGCAATCAGCGCAGTGCGTATCGCCACGCCATGGCGCACCTGCTCCACCACAGCGGACTGCGGACCGTCAGCAACTTCGCTGGTGATCTCCAGACCGCGAATCATAGGGCCGGGATGCATCACCAGCGCACGCGGCGCATGGGAGGATAATCGTGCCGCGTGTAACTGGTAGCCGGCGATGTAATCGTTCAGGTCGAGCTCAAGTCCTGCCAGCCGTTCCTTCTGGATGCGCAGCATCATCACGACCTGGGCGCTGCGCATCGCGTGCTCGAAGTCACGCTCCACCGTAATTCCCGGTCCTATCTCCGCGGCCTCATCGGGCAGCAATGGTTTGGGTCCGCAGAAGATGACCCGCGCTCCCAACCGCGGAAGAAGTTCAGCGTTCGATCGCGCAACGCGGCTGTGCAGGATATCCCCCGTAATCAAGACCGTGATGCCGGCCAGAGTGCTCTCGTCAACACTCCGGCCGGCGTGCTCCGGCTTCAGTCGCGAGAGAATGGTGCGGAGATCGAGCAGGGCCTGCGACGGATGCGCATGCATGCCGTCGCCTGCGTTCAGTACCGGCAGACCGGTGATGCGCTCCAGCAGGTAGGGCGCGCCTGAGTTCGGATGGCGCAGAATGATGCATTCGGCTCCAAGCGCGCGGAGTGTGAGGCCGGTGTCCTTCAGGCTTTCACCCTTTTCGATGCTCGAGGAAAGAGCGCTTACCAGCGTGGTATCCGCACCAAGGCCCTTGGCGGCCAGCTCGAAGGAGGTTCGGGTGCGAGTGCTGGACTCGTAGAAGAGCAGCGCCACGCGACGCTTTGCCAGGCGAAGGGCGCGCTTGAGGGGATCTTCCTTCTCTAAGAAGGCCGCCGCCTTCAGCACTTCGGAGATGCCCGGGAGGGCGAGGTCTCCGGGCGAGAGCAGCGACCGCGACCGTGACGGAACAGGCCCGCGGATTGAGCGGAGTCCCGGAAAAGGAAAATATGTGGAGGTCGCCGCCATTATCGCGACTCCTTGATCGGAAGCGAATGCAGGTATCGGCTACTGATCAACGGGTTCCACCAGTAGGACCTGTTCGTCGTTATCGATCTCCTGGAGCTTGACCTCAACAATCTCTCTGGGCGTGGTCTGCACTTTTCGGCCGACAAAGCTGGCTTCGATCGGCAGCTCGCGATGGCCCCGATCGATCAGCGCGAGCAGTTGAACACGGCGCGGCCGGCCGTGATCGAACAGCGCGTCGAGCGCGGCGCGGGTGGTGCGGCCCGTGTAGAGCACATCGTCGACCAGTACGATGTCGCGTTCGTTTACGTCGAAACCGATATCGCCGGGCTGAACCACCGGGCGTATGTCGCGGGTCGAAAGATCGTCGCGATAGAAACTGATGTCGAGCATGCCGCTGTCGACTGGATGCTTCTCGATATTCGAGATGAGGCGGGTGAGACGCTGGGCCAGGGGCACCCCGCGACGCTTGATCCCGACCAGGCCGAGATTCTGCGCACCTGAGTTCTTCTCGACGATTTCATGTGCCAGCCGAACGAGTGTGCGGTCGATCTCCGAAGCGGACATGATGCGGGCTTTTTCGCGCAGTTGTGGCATGGGTGCGGTCATAGATGGGCTTCCAGCCGATGATACGAGTAGGCCTGATGCGCTAGCAACCCGCGCTAATGCGAGGCCGACCGGCGGGTGAGCCTGGCCCCCAACACGCCTCCCAGTCCGGCCAGCAGCACGATACCGAACGCAAGGAGCGCTGTGTTGAAGAAGGTGTATACAACGCGCCCGTCAGGCGAGAGGAAGAAGTTCAGCATGGCGCGGGCCTGCTGTGCATTCAGACTGTTGGCTTGAGCCATCTGCCGGCTTGTCTCGGTCAACTGCTGCAGCTCCATCGTGAATTGCGTGTCAATCGCCGAACCACGGTGCAGCCAGAAGCGCTCGAATAACTCCGAGGCGGAAAGCCCAAAAGCGGAGATATATGCCGTCAGCACTCCCATCAGCGTGCCGATACGGAAGCCTGCTTTTCCATCCAACGGCATTGCGCGGCCTCCCTTCTGGTAAAGGGTGATCAGCAGAATCGGCCCCGCGATGACGAGTGGGAGGAAAAAGAAGAACGGCGCAATCATGCCCACCGGCAGGGCCAGCAGCAACGCCAGGCGAATGAGCCGCTGCCAGTCCATCGCGCGGCGATGGTGCGCCGGCGGACGGATCGGACCGGATTCCAGCTCTCCCGCTTCCTGCGGCGGAGCCACCTGGAGCTGCGGGGCGGCGCAATGAGGGCAGAAGCTGGCCTCGTCGTCGAGGGCGCTACCGCAGCGATGGCAGTGAGCAATCATGCTCTTCTGAAGCTACAGGAAGGTCCGTTCAGGGGGCAATTAATCGGTCTGGCGGTCCTTCTTCCAGGTCTCCGCGGGCAGATCGAGCGCGATGAGCGTGAACTTCGTCGGGCCGGAGGTATCCGCACCGTCTTTGTCGAAGGCGACGATGTGCTGGTGGCGCTTCGAGCCCGCCCGCAACGTCAGCCCATGCTCGTCATCGCGCAGGTTGACGTGGTGGTCGTGATCATCTTCTGCGCAGGTCAGTCCATCGGAGGTCCGTTCCGGAGTCCCGACCGGCTGATTGCCTTTGCACTCGATCACGTCGCCATAGCGGCCGAGTGATTTCCGATAGTAGGCAATCACCTTGTCGCGATCGTCGCCGGTATTGAAGTGCGCCACCTGGACCCGCATCTTCCATTCGCCGAAGCCGAGCCGTATGTCGGCGTCTTTATCGCCGTCGTGGTCGGGTTCAGACCTGGCCCCGGGGTAGATCGCCACACCGATGTCGGTGGCCGGCTTGTCGGCGTTCACATGGATGTTGCCTAGCGGCGTATCGATCTTGACCTTCTTGTCCTCGCCATTCTTCCCTTTGTCCACGTTGATGGAGCAGCCGGCGATCACGAGCGGCAGGGCGATACAAAGAACCGAAAGGACAGCGCGGCGAGGCAATCCGGGCATGGCGAAAAACCCTCCGCCAGAAAGATACGCCACACAGGAAGCGGACGTTCCGGGAAATAGCGGCGCGTACCGTATGCCGAAAATAAGGTGAAAAAGATACGATTTGGCGCAGGCAGCGCCTATACTGCCGGGGAAACCGGTGCATACGATTTATGGCGAGTAAGGCTTCCACAGCAACGACGAAGGGGGCGCCGCGCGGGGCGAAGAAGCCTGCCGAACGGCATGGCCAGCCGCGCCACAAGAAGCAGGCGCTGCCCGAGATACCGGACAAGCTGTATTACCGCATCGGTGAGGTGGCCCGGCTCTGCGCCGTGGAAACCTATGTCCTGCGTTTCTGGGAGACCGAGTTTCCCCAGCTAAGGCCGAACAAGAGCGGCGCCGGCCAGCGGCTTTACCGTCGTCGCGAGGTGGACCTGGCGCGGCGCATCCGTCACCTGCTCTACGAAGAGGGCTACACGATTCCCGGCGCGCGGCAGGCGATCCAGTCGGAGTCGCGCAAGCCGGCGGAGAGCGGGCAGATGCATCTTGCCGAGACCGGCATGCGCGCCGCACCGAAGCTGGGCAAGCTGCGCACGGAGCTCAAGGAGATTCTGGGCATGCTTTCGACCAAACCCGGCGCGAAGCGCGCGCCGCAGGCCGAAAGTACGCGCGCGACGCGGCGCGAGCCCAAGTCGCAGGCGCCGGAACTCTTCGACTGAGCCGGCTTCTTCTTTCCACGGCATCTTCCGGGCAATCTTTATCATCTGCTGCGGTATGGAATATCGATTGCTTGGCCGCTCGGGGCTGAAGGTCCCTGCTCTCTGTTATGGCGTCGCCACCTTTGGCGGCGGGAACGAGTTCTTTCGCGCGTGGGGTGCGTCTGACGTCGAAGAGGCGAAGCGCCTCGTCGGCTTGTGCCTGGATGCGGGGGTAAACTTCTTCGACACCGCGGACGGGTATTCGAACGGATTATCCGAGGAGATCCTGGGCAAGGCGATCGTGGGCAAGCGGCACGATGTGCTGCTCTCGACCAAGACATACTTTGCGCTGAGCGACCGGCCGAACGATCGCGGCACATCGCGCTACCACATTGTCGATGCGCTGGAGAACAGCCTGAAGCGGCTGGGCACCGACTACATCGACGTCTATCACCTGCATGCCTTCGACGCGCTGACTCCGGTGGAGGAGGCGCTGTACACGCTGGACACGCTGGTGCGTTCCGGCAAGGTGCGCTACATCGCTTGCTCGAATTTTTCCGGCTGGCATCTGATGAAATCGCTGGCGGTGTCGGATAGATATGGGTGGGCCCGGTATGTGGCTTACCAGGGCTACTACTCGCTGGTGGGGCGCGAGTATGAGTGGGAGCTGATGCCGCTGGCGCTCGACCAGGGCATCGGCACGCTGGTGTGGAGCCCGCTCGGATGGGGCCGGCTGACGGGCAAGATCCGCCGCGGGCAGCCGCTGCCGGAGACGAGCCGTCTGCACCAGACGGCCGATCCGGGTCCGCCGGTGGACGACGAGTATCTGTACACCGTGGTGGAGGCGCTGGACGCGGTGGCGAAGGAGACGGGCAGCGGTATTCCGCAGGTGGCGATCAACTGGCTGTTGCAGCGGCCCACCATCTGCGAGTGTGATCATCGGCGCGCGGAACGAGGAGCAGTTGAAGCAGAACCTGGCCGCCGCGGATTTCAGGTTGACCGGGGAGCAGGTGGCGAAGCTGGATAAGGCGAGCGAACGACGCCCGATCTATCCCTACTGGCACCAGCGGAACTTTCCGGAGCGGAATCCGCTGCCCGTGTGAGGGGAGACCCCCTCCCCCCTCGGGTACCGGAGGTCATCTCGCTAACCCTCCTGGAATGTGCCGTTTAGACCCGTTACCTGTGAGCTAAAGTCGTCATTACAGAAGAGTTACGGCCAAAGTCGTCTTTCCAAACAACTTAGCTCGCATGAAAAAAGCCACGGCGGATACCGTGGCTTTCTTATTTCTGACTCTCTATTTCTATTCTAGCGAGTGGCGAGAATTAACCGGCAACTTTGCTGTGGGAATCGAGGATGGCTTCCCGGATTAGGCTTCGCAGAAAGTCACACCAGAACGAATCAAGGTTGGGTGTTTACTTCGCGTCAATTGACTCTGAGTTGAAACGCCGCTGATCCGTCACTCGACTATCTCTCTTTCGCTGCATGCTATGGGAAGATGGTGTTGGGCCTGGCCCGTCGCGGAGGTATGCCGATGTTCGCCGCGAGAACAGATACCGCGTCGTCTGCAGACCGTGGTTCACGACTGACGAACATCCCCACCCCGCACCGCGAGACCGGCGCGACGCTGTCTCCGGTGCTGCGACAGCACTTTGAGCCGAAGTTCCAGTTCGACTTCAGCCGGGTGCGCGTTCATGCGAGCAGCGAGGCTGCCAGGTCTGCCGATCGCCTCCGATCTTCTGCATATACCGTTGGAAACGACATTGTTTTCGGCACGGGTCAATACGATCCGCAATCGGATCGCGGACGTGGTTTAGTAGCCCATGAGCTGGCGCATGTGGTGCAGCAAAGCAGGAGCACTGAACAAGAACAAGATCGCATCGATGCCAGGAGCGACAGCCAGGCCGAAGCCGATGCTCGGCAAGCTGCTATGAGCTCGTTTTCCGAAGCGCGGGTGCGCATACGAGAGAGTCGTTCGCCACGGATTGCATGTCAGCCGGTTGACGCGGCGGCACCGCAACCCAAACGGCCCGCCGTCCGCGTCGACTATCCCGCCGACGAACACGCGTACCCCGGCATGGAACTGGCATACACCGCAGAGGGCAGTTACCCAACGGAACACATCACGGCGCCGGGCGTCTACCGCGCCAAATTCTATTGGCTGGCACCTCACCTTCGTTCAGGAACCGAAAATGTCGTCTACTACGTTGCGTATAACCCTGAGATCAAGCGAAACGAATATGTCATCGGCCCATCGCAGATCCAGAACTTTCTCGCTCATCAGGATCTGTTCCGATACAACGCTGCTGCGGCATATCCTCTGAGGGGCGAGCCACCGGAATATCAGGCGCAGTCCGTACGCGTCGCGACCCGCGCAGCGGCAGGAGATTATTCAGGGGCCTGGAAAGCGTGGAAAGCCTCCTGGGTTGCCGCCTCGAAAGACCCGCAATTCATCGTGAGCGCAGGAATGGCAACCGCGGGCGCTCTGGCAGGTCCCGCGGCGGCTGTCGAATCGAAGGCGGCGGCCGGGGCAGAGGGCGCGATTGCAGAGGGATCGAGTGTGTCCAAGGTGGCGCCCCCTGAGCCTATCGGGCCGCCAGCGCCGGCGGCTAAGCCAGTATCATCCGAACCTTTTGGACCCCCGCCGCCCCCAAAGCCAGTGACAGCCACGCCAAAACCGGCAACGGGCGCGAGCTCTGCCGGGGCTGCGGCAAAGAGCGGCGCGGGCGCGGCAGCCAAGACCTCCGAAGAAGTCTTTGCAGAACTGGACAAGGAACTTCAGGGAGTAAAGGAGGGTCCGGGAGAGCTTAAGGGCACGTCGAAGGGCGGTTTCGAAAGCCCGAAACCGTTGACGTCTTCAGGCGGCAAGCCAACTGCCGGAGGACCAGCACTTCGGGAGTCGGCAGGGGCCAGTACTAAGCCTCCTGGTTTTCAGTCCGCATCCGCGCAAACCAGTCGCTCCCTTAAAACCGCTATTCGGGCAGACGTAGGAGAGGCAGAAGCCTATAAAGCCGCGTTGAAGAAGGGTGAGATTGGCTTGCAACGCCCCGAGGGCGCAAATGCGGCAGGGACCGATTTCATCACTGCGGTGGACGGACCCGATGGAGCGAGGATCATCGTGACGGACGTGAAGAACAGCACGACTGGCAGATTCCCGGCTCCAAAGGGACCTGGGGTCAAGCCGTCGTGGCAAGCGGAAGTCCACGATGCTGTGAAGTCCGGACGTCTAAATCTTGGAGACCCGGCACTTGAGGCACGGATTCAACAGGCTGCCGCCGAAGGGAAAATCACCGTTCGACAGGTAAATGTGGATTACTCACCTCAAGGCGGCGGTCGCATCAGCGGACTCTGAGGCGGCCCTCCATTCATCCCCCGGGCACTCCCAGCCTGGTTCGTCGATGTGCCCTTGACTCGCAGGAGCGCAAGACGGATGCGTAGATTGCCAAATCCTATTGAACGGAGTACGAGACACTGACGCGATGGATGACGTCGTAATTGTTGTCAAGATCTAAGATCGTAACGGTATGAGTTCCGGATGCGAGGGTGAAGTACTGGTTGACGCTCGCTCCGGGATACCAGCCTAGTTTGACGCCGTTGTCCCAGACCTGTATCTGGTTGATCGCGACCGATTCATTCGCCTGTGCCACTACATGGATCGTTGACATGCTGATGGTCTGGTCCGGGGTGGGGGAGATAATTTGTATCCCATTCACCAGCGGCTGCACTGTGTAGTTCACAGCAGCCTGATGAATAATTTTGTAAGTCGAATCGAGATCCATCACTGTTATTTTGTGATCTCCGGGCGCCAAGTTATAGGTGGCGTCTATGTGTGATCCGTAGATTCCCAGCTTGACGCCGTTGTCCCAGACCTGGGTCTGGCTCAGAGTCTGCGCTTCGGAGGCGGAAGCGATCAGGTGGACGGCGCCCGCTACCGTGGCTCCATTTCCTGGAGATGCAATGGCGACACCGTCCGGCTCACCTGCTGATGAGCCGTCGACGGTGAAGAAGTCCGACATGGGTTGCGCATTCTGCGCCGCGCCGGGGCAGGCCGGTATACCCATGGCCACACATACCGTTTTGAGCACGTTCTCATTGTGATACGTGATCGTTGACTGATAGCCCTTCTTCACTCGCGGGCCGATGACGAGAGTCGCGGTGCGGCCGCCGCATCCATCGGCAACTTGCGCAGAGCAGCGATTATCGGTAATAAGCGTACCTTCGTCCCAGGCGATGAAGAGAATGCCGTCGCCTCCGGGGCTGAATTCCGGGCGCGCCAGGATAGCGGGAAGATTTGCCTGCAGCCACTGGTCGGCGGCGGCGAGCGTTCCATCGTGAGCATCTTCATCCAGCGCCGGAGTGATGTAGGCGTAGTTGGCCACAAAACCCTGAGCGAAGTCGTCTGCCATTTGCATGTAAGGAACGTTGTTCTTGTCCTGGCCTGTTCCGGGGCACACATCGGAGAAGTCCACCAGGGGGTTATGCCGGCGAGCATAGGTATTGTTTGCGCCGCCGAAGAGTCCCTGATAACCGGCATACGGCATGTTTTCCTGGTACGAGCGCCACGTGTATCTCTGCTTTAGCAGCTCGCGAACGATATTGTCGTTGTTGTGATTGCATGAGACGGTGTTGTTATCGGTTTCCACCCCCGCGCCGGCGACAAACCACATCAATGCCGGCAGCGAGCTGTGCTGATCGGAATAGAACTGCGTCGCCAGTCCATATTGCTGCGCCAGCTTGTTGAAATATGGCATGCCCGTATCATTGCCGACGACCTCTTCAAAGCTATGGTTTTCTTCAGTGAGCACCCAGACGTGCGAGGACCGGGGAATGCTTTGTGCGCGAATCGCGTTATTGGGAAATGCAAATGAAAATATGAATAATGACAAAGAAAATGCGGTAAATCTTCCTGCGAACATTCGTCACCCCGGCAGAGTCGCTTGTCTGAGATAGACAAACTCTTGCCGAGATATTCAGACGAATCCTCTCGATTCGAGATGAAGTGTTCGTAAATCTATGTGCGTGGTTCTGTTACAAAAAAGAATCAGCGAGCGGCGCTGCGGCGGCAGTAGCCGGCGGTCTGGATGGCGAGGGTCGCGACGAGTCCCAGCGCGATAGTGAGAACAAATGGGAACTTCTGGCTCTCTATTGCGAGATAGCCGATAGCGTGTGCGGCGATGAGGGCGAAGAGGGCATAGTTCCATCGCTGGAGACGCTTCCATTGCGATCTGCCGAGGCGGCGGAGCGAGTAGTCGTTTGAGGTGGCAAGAAGAACCAGCACGACCAGTGTGCCGATGAGGCCAGTGTAGTTTGCGAAGCCGAAGAGGTCGTGCCGAAACGGCAGCCAATGGCGTTCGCGATGCTCGTACACGTAATACAGCCAGGGGCGCCCACGCAGATGCACGTTCTGGCCAACGACTGTGTGGATGACGGAGAGGATGCCGGCCCAGATGCCGACGTCACGACGAAGATCGCCGGAGACAGGATTACGCCGGCGCGTGAGGACATGGAATGGTCCGATCGAGAGCGTGAGCAGGATGAGGAAGAGCGCAGGATATGCCGTGGAGAAGCTCAGCTTCATCCATACATCTTTGTAGGGGCGGGTTAGAAAGAGGAGCAGGAATGCGGCGGAGGAAGCGGCGAAGATGGGCAGGTGATGAAGAACGAGGCGGCGCTGAAGCCGTACGCGCTGCAGATTCGGTAAAGCTACGGTGACCCGGCTGCTCATTCTTTGTCAGACTAAGGCCCGGGTTCCGAGAGCGCAATGACGACGATTTCCTCACTGCGAGAGCGATCCCACGTCCCGGCAAGTGACGTGGGATCGCGGCGATTACATTGCCGTCTTCTATGACTTATGGAGGATCACGGTCATGGTGGAAGAGGCTGGGGCGGGAGTTACGTCTGTCTCCTTGATGGATTGGCCGTCCTGGCTGAGCACGAAGGTGTTCTCGCGTCCTATTTCGCCGTTGAAGCGATACGTCACCTTCAGGGTGTGCGGGTCGGCGAGCTTTGCGGAGACGCTTTGCAGGCCAATGGCTGTCGGTGTGCCGTCGAGCTTGCAGCTGACAGGCTTGTCGTTGTCGGTCTCCTTAAGGTCGATGCTGTCGCCGTGGAAGAGGATGCTGAGGATGCCTGTATCCTGCGACTCATTGAAGCTGGCTTCCTTCCAATCGCCGGTCGCGTTCGTGCCGCTGCCGGAGGTGCGCCTGGAGAGAGTAGTGATGGTGTAGGGAGTACTGCCGTCGGTCGGCGTGATGTCGGCGGTGCGGGTGAGCGTGCTGCCGTCGGAGGAGACTTCAATCTTCACCTTGCTGCTGGGCTTGTCGCCGCGGGTGTTCGTGAGCTCATAGCCGTTGCCCGTCTTGTTGCAGGTGGTCACGACTCCATTGGCCGGCGCATTGGGCTGGCCGTTGCAAACGACCTTGGGATTTACCTTTCCACCGCGGGTGACAGTGAAGCCCTGGGCATCCTCGGCGATGGAGAAGGGCGCGCCGTCGAATTGCAGCGACGAGCGGTCGAGCTTCCAAGAGCCGTTCCAGGCATCATTCTGCGGAGTTCCCTGCGCGATGCACGGAAGACCCAGCGTCACAAAAGACACAAGAGCACACAGGCTCATGGCGTACGTTTTCATGCGGTTCCACCTTTTTGAGCGTCATTTTCGGCCCGCTTGCGACCCGATTTTTTGTGGGGAGCGTATCTTGCTCGCCGGGAGGACACCTGTCAAGCATGGATACAAAAGGGGACGGTGGACAGCGGCGTCTGCGGAAAAAACAGGGCGCCGCATGCAGGCGGCGCCCCGCGGGATCCAACTCCCCTCAGGAGCATTCCCCGCAATACCTTTGGATGCAAAGATCTAGAAGCCGAGCAGCCTGTCAAAGAAGGCGCGGTAGCGCTGGAAACCCTGACGCAAGTCCTCGGTTGACGCGACGGACGCGCTCTCGCCGCGCTCCCACTGCTTTTCGAGTCTGTTCCTCTCTTCGGAGAATTGGTCTGTGATCCGCTGAATGACGGTGGCGACGAGCGTGTTTGCCTGCTCGACGGCGTGGCGGGGCTCATCGACGAACGATGTCTGGACCTGATCCCAGCGAGCGCGAAAATCGCGCAGCGCGGACTCATCGAAGAGAGGGCTGGCGGCTGGCGCGCGCTGTTGAGTCGAGGCCGGAAGACCCTCTTCGCGGTTCAGGACAGGCGGCTGCTGAGCGGAAGCCGTCGAAGCGATGCGGTCGGGCAGCGCGGTTTCGATCGCCGGCCCATCTTGCGCAGGCGCGACCGATTGGGGAGGACGACGATCCGCAGGGTCGGCCACCGCTTCCGGGCGGCTGAAGTTGCGCCGCCGCTCCTCGAGGTCGCGTGCGACCTCTTCCGTGTTGGATGTCTGTTCCTTACGAAGCACGTTCATGAGTGACTCCTCTGCGGCGGTCGATGCGTTCAACTTTGGGCGACTCGGCGGGGGTTTCGAGCAGCTCATCGAATAGCGAGCGGTAGTGAACCATGGCCTGGCGCAGCTCTTCGGTAGTCACGCCACCCTCCTGGTGACGCGTGACGATGTCATGTGCGGCGCGGTAGTTCTCGACGACGGCGGGGTAGCTGACGGAGATGTCGGCTGCGCGCTGGTCGAAATCAGCCATGGGATAACCGCGGTCGAGCATGACGCGGCCGACGAGGCGGTCCGCGGTGCCGACGGCGGGTGCAGGCTCGTCCACGAAGCGACGCTGCACCGTGGCCCACTCCATGGCGTAGCCTTCGCGGTCCACGGGCGAGAGGGTGCGCAGCGGGAATTTTTCCACTCGCTTTTCGCGGTCGATGAGCGTGGCTTCGGCGCGGGTGGCGTCGCCCCGCGCGTCCCGGAGGGTGCGGTCGTACTCCGGGCCGAAGGTGCGCCGCAGCTGATCAGTCCTGCGGCGGCGCGCCATGAGCGCGGCGGCAATGATGATGAGAACAGCAACGATGACGAGGATGGAGATCACAATCGTGGTGTTCATCAGAGAAGCCTCTTGCAAGTCTGATGCGGCAGGGCGCCGCGAATGATGCAGGGAGGACAACGCAAATAACGAACTAAAACGATGGCCCCAGGCGGACTGCTTCGAGGCATGGGCAGAGTGCCGGTGGGCGTTGCAACGGGAATCGCGCGGCAGTTACCGTGCTCCTGCCCCATAGCCACCCGCGCAACTCGCCACCGCCGCAGGGGCTCAGTGATTTGGCACCATTATCGCTACGAGGCGTGCCGGTGTTCGGTCTGGGCATGGCGAGCCGCTGCCGCCTTTTCCGCGGCGACTGAACGTTCATGCATAGTGGCGACGATGCGGCCCTGCTTCGTCCTGCGGCGACGCGCAATCAGAGTGGCCGCAATAGCAGCGACGAAGCCGAGCGTAATGATCGCAGGACCAATGATCCAGGTAAGCATAATGAGCCCCCGCGGATTTGGATGCCGCAAACACACGGAGAGCGATGTCGAAAAACGCGCAAACGGCTGAGGGGTTCAGGGGCGGCTAACCGCCGGCGATGGCGCCGAGGATGATGAGCGGCTCGCGGCCGGCGGTGACGGCTTCGGGAAGCTGGGTCTCCGGCGGCTCGTGCGAGAGGTCTTCTTCGCAGGCAAAGTAGCGGATAAAGGCTCGGCGTTTCAGCGTGTCGTGGTCGCGAATGGTGCCGGCGAGCATGGGATAGCGGGCCTCGAGGGCATCAAGGCGGAGGCGATGGTGGTCGGCGCCGGCGATTTCGACAGAAACCTCGCCGCCCACCCGCGCCAGGTTGCGCAGGTGGGCGGGGAGCGTGACACGAATTGTGACTGTGCCGACTCATGAGAGCGTCTGCACTTCGACGGAGAGGACGGCGGGCAGATCGCGGACGATGGGGGCCCAGGTATCGCCGGCGTCGGCCGAGCCGTAGACCTGGCCGCCGGTGGTGCCGAAGTAGATGCCGCACGTGTCGAGCGAGTCGACGGCCATGGCGTCGCGCAGGACGTTGACGTAGCAGTCGCTCTGCGGCAGGCCCTTGGTGAGGGCTCCCACTCGTTGCCGCCGGTGCGGCTGCGGTAGACGCGCAGCTTGCCGTCGGGCGGGAAGTGCTCGGAGTCGCTCTTGATGGGGACGACGTAGATGGTCTCGGGCTCGTGGGCGTGGACGTCGATGGGGAAGCCGAAGTCGGTGGGCAGATTGCCGCTGACTTCGTGCCAGTTATCGCCCGCGTCGTCGGTGCGCATGACGTCCCAGTGCTTCTGCATGAAGAGCACGCCGGGCGCGACGGGTGCATGGCGATGTGGTGGACGCAGTGGCCGACCTCGGCGTTGGGGTCGGGGATGTAGTGCGAGCGGAGGCCGCGGTTGATGGGCTTCCAGGTCTTGCCGCCGTCGTCGGTGCGAAAGGCGCCGGCGGCGGAGATGGCGATGAAGATGCGCTTGGGATCGCTGGGGTCGAGGATGATGGTGTGCAGGCACATGCCGCCCGCGCCCGGCTGCCAGCTGTGGCCGGTGCCGTGCTCGCGCAGGCCGGGAAGCTCCGTGCCAGGTCTGGCCGCCGTCGGTGGACTCTGAAGATGGCGGCGTCTTCGACGCCGGCGTAGACGGTATCGGGATCGGTGAGCGAGGGCTCGAGGTGCCAGACGCGCTTGAACTCCCAGGGGTGCGGCGTGCCGTCGTACCACATGATGCGTGCCGGGCGACGCCTTCGTAGACGAATTGTTGCCGACGGGCTTCCAGGTTTTGCCGCCGTCGTCCGAGCGCTGGATGACCTGGCCGAACCAGCCGCTGGACTGCGAGGCGTAGATGCGATTGGGATCGGCGGGCGAGCCTTTGAGGTGGTAGATCTCCCAGCCGGCGAAGTGCGGGCCGCTGACCTCCCACTTCTGCGCGCTTGCCGTCGGAGGTGAGGATGAATGCGCCTTTGCGGGTGCCGACGAGGACGCGTACCTGGCTCATGCGTTTCTCCTGCGATGTGGATTGAGGGTGGGTGAAACCGCAACGTTATCAATCGCACAGCACTGCTTGCAACCGGTATGGGATGGACGGCGGGAGGGAAATGTCTATGGCTGTGCGGGCCGGCAGAGAATCGGCGCGATGAAGCGCGGCGGATGGCTGATCGCGATTGGCTTCGCGCTGTCGCTGGGATCGGGAACGACCAGGGATTGCTGAGCGCGCCGGTTTCAGGTGCCACGCGGCGATACATTCTTGCCACGGGCTACGCAGAGGGTGGGCTAGGTATCCGAGACGCGGAAGGCCTCGACGGCCATGAATGCGCTCCATATCTTCCCGTCTTCGGATTTTTCGCCGCGCCAGGTGAAATGCGATGCGGAGATGTTGGTGTAGGTCGCGCGGGTGTACGCGTGCGCGGCCGTGGGCTCTTTGAAGCAGTAGGTGATGGACTCGCCGTCGAATTGCACGCCGCCGAGCTCTTCCGGAGCCAGGTCGGTCCAGGTGCCGGTGAGCGCGTTCAGCCATTGGATGCTCCATGCATTGCGCACCGTGTCATAGACGCGGAGGTTCATGCCGAGCACAATGCGCTCTCCGGCGGGAATCGCCATGCCGTATTCATCGGCGATGACGTAGCCGTCGAGGATGTAGCGGCCGATCCAGGCGGCTTCATATTTTTGCGTTTCGCCATTGGCCGGCGTGACGGTTGCTTCGCAGCGCCAGCGGCCGATGAGGAATGCGAAGTGCGAGAGCGCTGCGGGCGCGTTGGGATTGGAGTGGCCGAAGTCTTCGCCGTCCATAGCTCTCTCCACCTTCCCCGATTCGCTCAGCCGAAGTTGAGCTGCAACTGGTCAACGTAGCACCAGCCCCAGGTTTCGTCGGGCTCGATGGAGCGCATGATGGGGTGCTTTGTTGCTTGGAAATGCTTTGTCGCGTGGCGGTTCTTTGAAGAGTCACAGCAGCCCACGTGGCCGCACTCCATGCAGAGGCGCAGGTGCACCCAGGAGTCGCCCATCTTCAGACACTCTTCGCACCCATCGGTGTGGGGCTCCACGCGGCGGATTTCACTGAGATGACTGCAGCGTTTCATCGGAACTCCTTCCGCGGACAGCTTACTCCGCGTGCAACTTCCATTGCTTTCGCTCTTCGAGGTAGGTGTTGGTGTAGTCGAGGTAGTTGCGGGCGTACATCAGGATCTGCTCGCGATCCTTGTCACCGAGCTCGCGGCGCTGTTTTGCCGGCAGACCGGCCCAGAGAGTGCGCGGCGGAACAACCGTGCCTTCGGGGATGAGCGCGCCGGCGGCGATGATCGATCCTTCGCCGATGCGCGCGCCATTCAGGATGACCGCGCCCATGCCGACCAGGCACGTGTCCTCGATGACACAGCCGTGGACAGTGGCATTGTGGCCGATGGTGACCCAGTCGCCCACGATGACAGGCCACTTGTAGCGCATGCCGTGGAGCACGGCGCAGTCCTGCACGTTAGAGTTTGCGCCCAGTCGGATGGAGTGCACATCGCCGCGCAGCACCGCGTTCATCCACACGCTTGCATGTTCGCCCAACGTGACGTCGCCCAGGATCTGTGCGGAGACATCGACGTAGCAGGAGCCGGGGATGACCGGCGTGTGGCCGAGGTAGGGACGGATCATGCTTTCAGTGTAGCGAGCCATTGGCGGGGCCGCGGCAATGTGCCTCAGCGCTTACTTAGATCGATGGACAGTTCCGTGTTTATGGGGAAGGTGACTTCGTGGCCGCGTGCGATCCATCGGCGATAGATGGATTTTCCCAACGCGAAGTAGGCAAAGCCCCTGGCAACGTCTGGGCTGCCAGCCATAGAGACGATGCGCGCAGCCAATCCGAAGCCATTGCTGGTCACGCCCTGACGGGCAATGTCGTCGTTGTCGCCATTGGCAGCAGCCACAGCCATCACACCGAGCACCAGCGGCGCCAGGATGCGGCCTTTGTCGGGCTGCGCGCGCGTGCCGCCCTCGGCGTCGATGGCGACGTTTTGTCCCCGCTGGCCTTGAATGGATGACAAGCTGCTCTCGATGTGCTGGGCGGCGGCTGAGGGCGTGTCGATGGAGCGGAAATCGAAGCGCAGCCGTCCATTGCGGGCAAACCATCGTGCGGCGCGGGCCTGCAGCACGACTCCGTGCAATTGTGTCCCGGTGGCCAGCATCACGCGGCCCTGCGCATCGCAGAATGGCCTGGTCAGCGCCGCATTCACCGCATCGTCGTGTTTCGCAGATCGGGAACTGATGCCGCTGACGAGGCGCGCCTGCATGCGGCCGGAAGTGAGATCCACATCTTTTGCCGCGGGCATGGGCGGTGATGCCGACGCGGGCGGCAGGCGCAGCGGCTCGCGAAGCACCGCGTCGAATTGCGTGCCGGCCCAGATGCGCTGCGGATGATAGGGAAGCTGGCTGTAGAGAAACTGTTTGGCCAGGTCGCCCTTATGGGGGTTGTGGATCATGTCGCGAATCTGCTGGACCTGCGCGTGGGCCATCGCCTTGATGCGGCCGGCGAGCGAGGTGGAGGGCGGATGAGCGGCGAGCGAGATCATCTCTGTGTTCTGCATCTGCCCGACGGCATCGACGGGAACACGGACGCCGGAGGGCAGGGAAAGCTCGGTGACCCGGATGACGGGGACGCGCAGAGGAGTGAAATCGCCATCGAGCTTCGCGTTAATGCGTGTGCCGCGATCGGCAGCCGGCGTCGCTGAGACTACGCCTTCGGCGGTGGTTCCGGACGGCAGCAGGAGACGATTGGGGCCGTAGACCGGCTCGATCAACCGGGCGTTAAAAGGCTCGCCGGGTTTGAGTGTAAGGGTGCGCGCGATCTCCAGCCGGAGTGGAATTTCGGACGGGATGACCAGCACCGCGGAGGATGGATCATCCGCGGCGGCGACTGCGTGAAGCGGCTGCGCCGAGGCGGTCATCACCAGAAATGCAGCGAAACATCCCATGGGGCAGATCAGCGGCGCTGCGGCACGGTGTTTCATGGACGTGTAAGCGCAGCCGCGTCGGCCAGCGATAGAGGGGACGGCAGCGGCTCATGATCGGAGTGCACCGCTTCCTCGTCACGCGAGATGCTTTTGAGCAGAAGGATCCTGCCGTCCAGATGAACGTCAATGCGCGTGCTCTTCCAGTGGGTCGGAGTGACGGGCACGCGGGTGACGGCGAAGTGACTATCCTTGTCGAGGTGCCCGAGAAGTCCGTAGCCGAAGGTGACGCGATCGATCAGACGGCCTTTGATGCCGCAGAGCCGGTCGTCCGGCTCGTGGATAAGGATGACGCCGGCCAGCCCGTGCACGATGCGCTCGTCGTAAGTAGATGGATTGAAGGCGGGGTTTGGACGGAAGGCGATACGAGTGCATTCGCCATCCATCCCCTCCGCAGAAAAGAGAAATGCCTTCGGCATGATGTCGAGCAGCTTGGCGAGCCGGATTTCGTCTGCCCGGCGGTCGGCGTTGGCTTCCTGAAGATCGGAGGGATCGGCAATCAGCTTCGCGATGCGCTGGTTCTCCTCGGCCGCGCGGTCGCTGGTAAGCGGCTTGCCGTCCTCGGCGATGAGGCGGCGCAACATGCCATCGGGCGTTTCGGCGACGTTCTCCTTCCAGAGATGACCGCCCGTGCGGCCGGAGCGCTCGAATGAGGTGTAACGGAAATACGTGCGATCCTGCCGCGCCTGCTCTTCGTTCTTCACCATGGCCGTCACTATCTGGACGGGAGTCATGGGCTGGGCGACGCAGGACAGCCCTGCGGCCAGCACCATCAGAGCCACCAACAGCCTGAAGAAGAAAAAATTGAGGGACCTGAAGATCAATCGGCCTTTACCGGTGCGCCCTGGGGGCTGAAGGCGACCTCGCGCCGTTTTCCGTTCTTCACGATCGTGGTTTCGTAGCTCGCGATGGTATTTCCCCTCGTCACGGATTCTATTTTGCCCACCTTACCGCCCTGCGCAGCCTTCGCGATCGCGTCTGAAACCGGCTTGGGCAGGCTGCCTTCGGCGATTTCCTGTTCAACCTCGAGGACTGAACCGGAGGCATCCAGCTCAATGTCCCTGCTCTTGCCATCTTTCAGGGTCTCGACCTCATAGGTGAGCTTGCCGCCCTCTTTTTCTTTGACGCAGCCGTGGATAGTTGCGTCCCCTGCCATCGCTTTTGCCTGGTTTATCACTGGCGCGGGCAGGCTGCCACAGGGTACATGTTGTTCGGCGAACCCGGGCGAAGCCAGGACAAGCGCCGCGGCCGTCGACCCGAGGATGGTAGCGATGCGTGAGCAGGTCATATCTTCAGCCTGCGGCCGGGCTCCTTAAAGGAGACTGAAAGCGCTATTGCAGGGCATACATCAGCACCATGTAGTCGATCCAGAAGAGGATCGCCAGCCCGCACAAGATGAGGATGTATTGCCGTTTACGGTTGCGGCGCGGTTCCCAGCGCTTCATTTCTGCATCAGCTTACACGGCGCGGCAAACCTGCATCGTTTCTGGACACCGGGCCATCGGAAAGCGGACAGCAGGGCAACCGGGATCTCTCCCGGTCCTTTGTAAATCAGAGAGTTAGTGAATGAGTCCATTGGCAATCCGCGTGCCCTATGTAGCTGCAAGGGCCGACGTTCGTTCTACCAGGGAGCGATCATGTACACGCTGCTGCAGGACCTTCGCTATGCTCTCCGTCAATTGATGCACAGTCCGGGCTTCGCGCTGGCGGCCGTCGTATCGCTGATGCTCGGAATCGGCGCAACGGTCGCGGTCTTCAGCGTGATATGGGCCGTGCTGATGAATCCGTATCCGTACCGCGCATCGGACCGCATGGCGCACATGCGGCCGGTGGACAAATCCGGACAGGAGCGATTCATCGGGCTGACCGCGCAGCAGTGGCAGATCATCCGCCGCGCCGCTCCGGTGGAAGATGCATTCATCTCGGATCAGTGGAACCTGACGGTGACTGGACATGACCTGCCGGAGGATGTGCTGGCCGACTACATGAGTTCGAACACCTTCGAGTTCATGGGCGTGCCGCCGGTCCTCGGGCGTGGGCTGCTGCCGTCGGATTCCATCGATGGGCGGGACCCGCAGCCAGTAGTGGTGCTGGGCTACAAGTTCTGGCAGCGGCATTATGGCGGCGACCCGGATGTGCTGGGAAAGACGCTGCAGCTTGTGCGGAAGAACTACACCATAGTGGGTGTTGCCGCACCGCGCTTTACCTGGGACGACGGCGATGTATACCTGCCGCTGAAGGTGACTCAGGACCCGGTACGCGCATATTACGTAGGCCTGCGATTGAAGCCGGGCGTATCGCATGAAGCTGCGGCCTCGGCGTTGACGCCGCTGATTCACGAATTCCAGAAGCAGACACCCAACCATTTCCCGAAAGAGGCGTACACGTTCCGCATCGTTGGGCTGAACGATGACTTCGTGAAGAAACTGGGCGGAACGCTGTCATTGCTCTTCACTGCTGTTGCTTTGCTGCTGGCGATCGGCTGCGGGAACGTCTCCATTCTGCTGCTGGCGCGCGGTACGGCGCGGCAACATGAACTGGCACTGCGGACAGCAGTGGGCGCGACTCGCAATCGAATCGTCCGGCAGTTACTGACGGAGGCGCTTGTGCTGTCGTTTGCGGGCGCGGCTTTAGGTGTGCTGCTCGCATACAAGGCAGTCGGCGTGATCGTGGCGATGCTTCCGCAGGGCTCTTTCCCCCACGAAGCCGCCATCGGCGTGAACCTGCCGGTGCTGTTGTTCAGCGTTGCGATCGCGTTGACCACAGGAGTTCTTTTCGGGCTGTTGCCGGCGCTGCGGCTGTCGCGGCCGGATGTGGGACAGGTGATGCAGTCGGGATCGCGGAAGATCGCGGGGCGGCTCGGCGGTCGAGCGACGAACAACTTGCTGATCGCCGGCCAGATCGGGCTGACGTTGCTGATGCTGGCCGGTGCAGGCGCGGCTATTCAGGGATTTCTTCGCACAATGCAACGGCCGCTGGGATACGACCCGCACAATGTGATGTCCGTAGGCATCCCGGTCCACGACGGTACGTATAAAACCTGGGGCGAACGCGCGACGTATTTTGAGCAATTGCAGAAGCGGGCGGCGACGGCCCCCGGCGTCACCATGACAGCCATTTCGAGCAACGCCACGCCCCCCAGCAACGGAGCTGAAACACACATTGATTTCCTGGGCAAGACGGCCCAGGACGACCAGAAGGCGCGGGTGAACCTCGTGAGCCCTTCGTACTTCCCGATATTGCGTGTACCACTGGCGCAGGGGCGCATCTGGGATGAGACGGAGAATCGCGACGGCGCCCATGTGGCAGTGATCAACGAGATGTTGGCGCGGCGGTATTTCCCCAACGGCGACGCAATCGGGCACTCACTGAGGGCGCCTGAGCTGGTCGGCCAGCCGCCGCTGTTCCTCACCGCCAGTGACAGCAATGGCTGGATGCAGATTGTCGGGGTGGTGGCGGACAAGCTGGACGACGGGCTGAGCAAACCGATCGAGCCTGAAGTATTCGTGCCGTACACGATCGGCATGGGGATGTATACGCAGATCCTGGTGCGTTCGGAAGTTCCACCGCTCACACTGCTGCACGCTGTCGGCGAAAAGGTGCACTCGGTGGATTCCGATCAACAGATCAACGGCACTGTGCGCGATCTGGAACACTGGATTACGACCCAGCCGGAGATAGAACAGGAGCACCTGGTGGCATGGCTGTTCGGGCTCTTTGCTGTGCTGGGGCTGGTGCTGGCCGGAGTCGGATTGTACAGCGTGGTCTCGTACACCGTGGCGCAACGCACGGGCGAGTTCGGCGTGCGGATGGCGCTGGGCGCGCCGCGTTCTCACGTGTTGCGAATCGTCTTCGAGTCAATGGCATTGAGTGTAGGAACGGGGATCGCGGCCGGCCTGGTGCTGACGCTGTCGCTGCAGAGAGTGCTGGCGCATTGGGCAGAGGGAAGCTCGCGCGACCCGCTGGTGGTGCTGGCGGCGGCGCTGTTGCTGGCGGCGGTAGCGCTGGTGGCATCCGCTCTGCCGGCGCGTCGTGCTGCCCGGGTAAATCCTGCGCTGGCGCTTCGTAACTAGGGTTTGTCAAGAGATCTTAGCGCCACCAGAGAAGTTAAATATCAGTTACGTCCCTGGGCTTTCTCGGATAACTCGATGCCGGAGCGGTACCTTCCTGCTCCTAAGTGCAGCGATAAGTGCCTTCCGTGCATATTGCAGCAACGAGTTAGTGCTCTCCTGAAGGTGACCTTCCCAGCCCCGCAGTTAAATCTCTTGACTGCCATCGGAGCACGTGCCGTATCCTAGGGATTACCCCATTGGGTCGTCTGGAGGTGTAGTTCATTGGCAGAGGTTCGTGTGCAAGAAGGCGAGCCGCTCGAGAATGCATTGCGTCGATTCAAGCGGAAGGTGCAGCAGGAGGACATCATCAAGGAAGTGAAGCGTCACTCCTTCTACCTGAAGCCCGGTGAGCGGAAGCGCGTGAAGGAAGCATTGGCGCGGAAACGCAACCGGAAGAAGGCGCGTAAAGAGCAGGACTAAGCACGACAGACAGCATCGCCCGGGGCCCGCAGAGTTCGTCAGACAATCGCGGGCCTTCGGTGTCTGTGGCTCACCTCAGCACGAAAGCGGTGTACTTCCTCCGCCAGGTTTGTCTCCCCCGCACGCAGTAGCAGTAGGCCGCTCCGGCGGCCGGGCCAGTTTGGTGATTTCCGAGGAGGGCGGGAAGTTGCCGCCGGCAGTTGAGCTGCGGCAAACAACCGGGTCATGGAATTTCAGGACAAGGTACTCAGGTGTGTCGATTGCGGAAAAGATTTCATCTTTACCGCGGGTGAGCAGCTTTTTTTTCACGACAAGCAGTTTCACAACGATCCTAAGCGCTGTAAGGCGTGCAAGCTGAAGCGGGGTGGCGGCTCCAGCGTCCGGGCGGAAACCCGGACGCACTGCTCGGTGTGCGGGCAGGAGACGACAGTTCCGTTCCGCCCGACGCAGGGACGGCCAGTGCTGTGCCGCTCCTGTTTCGAGCAGAATCGGCGAGTTTCGCCTGCGGCGCAGCCGGCAGAATCCAGTGGGAACGACGCCGTCGTTGCAGCGATGGCGCCGCCCGCAGCGCCGGCGGCAGGCGAATCTCCGGTGGTGAAGTCGGCCG
Source organism: uncultured Acidobacteriaceae bacterium (assembly GCA_963836835.1). Lineage (GTDB taxonomy): Bacteria > Acidobacteriota > Terriglobia > Terriglobales > Acidobacteriaceae > KBS-83. The sequence continues at coordinate 83,334 of CAWILE010000005.1, forward strand.
GCTGATCGGATCCAGGGACTGCGGTCAAACAGGGGCGCCGCTCGACGCGCAGAGTGATTTTTTGCGCCCTGAGTCCCTGCGCCCTGAAAGCCGCTCTTTGCGAGAACTATCCCTTATTGAGAACTGAGCGCAAGAGGGCATGCCTATAGAACATTTTCCTGATGCTGTGGAGCGGCGAGTGGAACTCGGAGTGGCTTTCCTCTTTTCGAAAAGCCACTCCCTTCCCCTCTACTCAGATGCGGCGGCCTTGCGCCGGCCGGCGGAGGGCTTGCGTGACGCGGATGCGGCAGCATAATCCGGCTGGACGCCCTGCTTCGCTTTCTGCTTCTTGTCTTCGTGGGTGACGAGCAGGGCCTCGATCTGCAGCAGCAGGTCGTTGGTATTCATCGGCTTGACGAGCATCTGATCGGCGCCGGCGCCTTCCAATTCCTCGCCTGGGATGGGAAATGCAGTGAGCATGGCGATGGCGGGATCGTACTCGGCTTCACGTGCCGCGCGCACCACTTCGATCCCGGCGCGCTCGTTCTCCATGCGCATGTCGGTGATGACCATGTGATAGGTGTGGGCGCGCAGCTTGGATTTTGCTTCTCGCGCGGAGGCTGCGGTCTCCACGTCAAAGCCGTGGATCTCCAGCACCGCTTTGAGAGTGAGCAGAATCGGGAGCTCGTCATCGACCAGCAGAATGCGTCGTTTCATAGGTTACTTCCTCAGAACAACATACCAGCCGGAGCCCGGTGGATGCCGGATTTCACATCTCCAATAGACTGGGAACGTGGAAGGATATCACGTTGAAAACTTCGGCTGCCGGGCGAGTCACGCGGATGGCGACGCGCTGGCCGCGGCGCTTCGCCGCGAAGGAGGCACATCCGTGCCGCCCGAACATGCCACCGTGGTGGTGCTGAATACCTGCGCGGTTACGGCGGAAGCAGAGAAGACAGCGCGAGCGTATCTGCGGCGGGTGAAGCGCGAGAACCCGGCTGCGCGCGTGATCGTGACCGGCTGCTATGCGCAGCGCGCGCCGCAGGAGGTGGCAGGGCTGCGCGGCGTGGACGCGGTGATCGGTAACAGCCATAAAGCGCTGCTTGCGGAGATCGCAGAGCGGCTCGAAGTGGCATCAGATGACGCTGCCTTTGTACCGCTGGCAGCGGTTACTAGCGCGGGTGGCGTGCCGGTATTGGCGGATGACTGCTTTGCGCACGCGAACCTGGCGGCCGAGGACCTGGCGGCCTCTGCCGATACACGGCCGAACCTGAAAGTGCAGGACGGCTGCGGGAACCGCTGCTCGTTCTGCATTATCCCGACGACGCGGGGGGCGAGCCGGTCTGTACCACTGGAGGTAGTGCTGGAGCGCGTACGCCGGTTTGTGGACGCCGGCGGCAGTGAGCTTGTGCTCTCCGGCATCAACCTGGGGCGCTGGGGCGGGGACTTCGAACAGCGATTGCGGCTGGAGGATCTGGTAGCCGCGATTCTGCAGCAAACCCGGCTGCCGCGGCTACGGATCAGCTCGGTAGAGCCGATGGACTGGAGCGCGGAACTCCTGGCGCTTTACCGGGGGTATGGCCGGGAGGACGCCGCGCCGACAGGACCGCGGCTGGCGCGGCATGCGCATCTGCCGCTGCAGTCCGGCGCGGATGCTATTCTGCGCGCCATGCACCGGCGCTACCGGCCGTGGCATTACGCGGAGAAGCTCGCGGCGATCCGTGAGGCGATACCCGAGGCGGCGATCGGGGCCGATGTAATGGTGGGCTTTCCGGGCGAGACGGACAGCCTGTTCGAGGAGAGCTACCGCTTCATCGCGGCGCAGCCGCTTACCTACCTGCACCTGTTCCCGTTCAGCGCACGGCCGGGGACGGCGGCCTGGACGCTGGCAAGGGAGAAGCCGGTGCACGGCGGAGCCGTACGGGAGCGAATGGCGCGGTTGAAGGCGCTCGCCGATGAGAAACATGCTGCCTTCCGGCAGATGGTGACGGCGAGCAGAATGCCCGTGATCACGCTGAAGGCGGCGGAACACCGCGGACGAGGAACCACCCCGGCGCTGAGCGATCATTTTTTTCCTATAGAAATTAACGGTGAATTTCCCGCGAATCAGATGCTTTGGGCCGGTGTCTCTCATCAAACATCTAGCACCACAGTAGGACGTATATCTCATCTCAATGGAGGACGGCCCATTTTGGGCCGGCTGGTATACTCGTCCAGCGAGGGTGCACCCTCGACGACTTTGGAGGAATCCCATAGCACTCGATAAACGATCGGCCAAGTCCTTTATTCGCATCAACGACCGCATTCGCGCGCGTGAAGTTCGAGTCATCGATGACAAGGTGAACAGCTCGGCATCATGCCTCCCTTTGAGGCGCTGAAAATAGCCCGCGAGCGCGGCCTGGACCTGGTGGAAGTCTCCCCGACCGCTGTGCCGCCGGTGTGCCGCATTCAGGATTACGGCAAGTTCCTGTACGAGAAGGACAAGAGCGACCGCGCTGCGCGCAAGAAGCAGAAAGTCATCGTGGTGAAGGAAGTGAAGTTCTCCGTCACCGTGGATGAGCACGACTACCAGACGAAGAAGAACCAGGCGGTGCGCTTCCTGAACGAGGGCGACAAGGTGAAGGCGTCGCTGCGCTTCAAGGGCAGGCAGATGGCGCACCGCGAGCTGGGCTACGCCATCATCAATCGGCTTATCCAGGATATGGGTGACGCCGGGACGTGGAGTTTATGCCGCGCATGGAAGGCACGACGCTGCACGCGATTCTGGCGCCGGGCAAGAAGTCCGAGGCGCAGCGCGCACCGAAGCCCGCAGCCCCGAAGCCGCCGGCAGCGCAGCAGGCGCCGGTGCACGCGCCGGTGACGGCGCAGTCCTGAACTCCGCGCCCTTGCTGCGCAGGGCAACGGCCTCAGACCTGGAAGCGATCCGCAGCCTGATTGCAGCGTCCGTCCGCGGGCTACAGCATGAGTACAGCGAAGACCAGCGCGAGGCAGCGCTGGTCTCTGTGTTTACGCCAGACACGCAATTGATCGCGGACGGGACTTACTACATTGTCGAATCCGGTAACGGCTCTCTGATCGCATGCGGCGGATGGAGCTGGCGTAAAACTCTCTACGGAGGCGACCATCATCACGCGTCCCGTGATGACGCGCGACTCGATCCAGCTATCGAAGCGGCGAAGATTCGCGCGTTCTTTGTGCATCCGGCGTGGGCGCGCCGCGGGCTTGGAACGCGGCTGCTGCAGGCATGCGAGCAAGCGGCCCGGGAGGCAGGCTTCCGTCACGCGGAAATGGGAGCCACACTCAGCGGCGTGCCGCTCTATGAGCGTCACGGCTACCGGCGGGTGGCGGAGATCCTGGTCGATCTGCCGGGCGGCGAGCGGCTGCCGGTGGTGCGGATGGAGAAAGATCTGCAGTCGTAACCGCTCCGGGAGCTTCTCATGCGATGGGAGGAGCGGGCCTGGAGGCTCGAATTAGAGCTGGAGCGACTGCTATAGCCAGCGCGAGGGAACGCTGGTCTCTCTGCGATTACGCCGGATAACAATGGATGGTCAGGTTAAAAAAATATCTCTGGTTCCATCAGGGACCGCAGTCTTTAGGCCTGATCGGTGCCTGTTTTCGAATCCAGGTACTTGATAAGCAGCACCTCGTTACCGATTTCACTGTAGATCAGCTCGTCCACCGTGCCTGACGCCACAAGAAGACCAAATCCACCCGCACGCATTCCTTCTTGCTCGCGTTCTTCAATATGCGCCAGCGGATCAGCCTCTTCGGTGCCCAGGGGTGCATGCGCAACCGACTCGCGGCGAAAGCCCGCGCCGGGATCTTGTACGTGAAATACACACGACCTTGCCGTGCGCACCGCGGTGACCTCAATCATCTGGTCAGGATTGAACGCCGCTCCGTGCTCCATTGCATTCAGCAGAATCTCACGAAGGGCCTGCATCATATCCTCTCGCGCATATTCAGGGAGCTGAACGCTGAGCTCTTTCGCGAACGTTATGAGCCGCTCGGCGTTGATCAGACGGCAATTGACGCGAACCGACACCCACCCGGGCTTGGCGGATAGCACCTGGATATCGTCCCGCCACTCGTTGTCGGATGCCGCGCTGGCAGCGAGGTACGCGATCTCGTTGCGATCAAACGGAGGCGTGCAACATGCGAACACGTGGGCCCGCAGTGCTGCGATAACGTCATCCGGTGTACTGGTACGGGCAAGCACAATGCACTTTAACCCAGGCCGAATGGCGCGCAACTCCGTCAGCAACGCCAGATCCTCGGCCAATGCGCTATCGCAGCTTGTGATCACCACGCCGAAGGATCGCATCCGCATTCGCAGGAGAGCGTCAGCATGCCCGGCTGCGTATTCCACCGGCAAGTCCTGAGCCGTCAGCTTTGCGCCAATCTCGCGGCTCAACGGTTCGTCTCCCATGGTGAGTAGCTGATCCCCGATGATGAGTATCCGGCTCATACTGTGCTCCTCAAGCGGAACTAGTTTGTTCAGTTATTAGAGCGAGCAACCCATCGGGACGGAGCCGATTTTCGCGGCTTCTTTGTCTCTCGTCGCTGGAAGATGCCCGATATTCGTCGTTCCTCGCTTCTTGAATCCAGAAACCTGGCGTCCCGTCGCCGCCGTCCCAATAGCGTGAACAGACCCTAGATATGCCTCATCGCTCTGCTCTTCTCGAATCCGTGCAGGAAAGTGAGCGAAAGATACGCGCCAATCCATGATCCAGCAGCCGCGAAACCCACGTAAACCCAATTCCGCGTATAGCTGATAACCGCAAACGCGGAAAGGAGATACCAGACGCTGCTCCAGGTTGCTGCCGGCAGACGCCTACGCGCCGACACGGCCGCATTGAATAAGACATACACCGCATCTGTTACTGCGGTGGAAATGGAAACGCCAACCGCCAGCCATGGATCTATGTGTGCCACGCTCGATCTCCTATGCCATCTATGGGCTCTCTTCAACGAATTCACGCAGTCATTGCTGTTTCACAAGTTCCACGACGCCCATATCGCGAATGGGCCTTGGCCGCCTGCTGCTGGGTTCTGTTTTAGCATCGCGGACGGGCAGGAATTTCATCGCAAAACATGCAGAATCGCCGGCAGTTTTACAACGTGAACAAGGGCCGTCCCGCCTTCCTGTCTCTCTTGGCCACGCGCCGCATATCTCGGGGAATGTGATCTCTTCAGAAGCCGGCAGCAGATCTCTTCGTACAATGACTGCGGCGAGGAGGTGCGTGTGCCGGCGGCTCCTGTTCAAACCATTGATGACTACATCGCTCTGCAGCCACCCGCGGCGCAAGTGGCGCTGGAGCGCGTGCGGCGCGCGATTGCCAAAGCGGCGCCGGATGCGGAGGAGTGCATCTCCTACAGCATTCCTGCATTCCGCTACAACGGCCGCATCCTGCTGTACTTCGCGGGATGGAAGGAGCACTACTCGATCTATCCGGCAAACGATGCGATGGTCGCGGCACTGGAAGGGAAGCTGGATGAGTACCGCGTGAGCAAGGGGACGCTGCGCTTTCCGCTCGGGAAGGCGGCGCCGGTTGCATTGATCGCGCAGATCGCGAAGTTCCGCGTGCGGGAGATGTTGGAGCGGAAACCCGGACCGCTCGGCAAAACTGCTGCGAAGTCGCGCCGGGGCGCCTAGCCTTCCTCCGATTTCCTTCCGAATCGCCGGATATAAAGACTAGATCCGAAAGCCCCCGCTTTTTTTTTAAGTTCTTAGCAATCCGCCGTTTTCCAGCCCGCGTACTCCACGTGTCCAGGGATTGAGGCGTCGGGCCGACCCCAGGAAAATCCCATCAAAACGCACAACCCCGGAAAATCTGCCCAGGAGGCTGGATATGAATGCGTCCAGAGAGACTGACCTTGACACTCCAGTCGGCGAAGCTGCGTCCGGCGTGTCGCGAAGAGCATTTTTCAAACGTGCAACGGTAATCGGTGCGACGGCTGCGGTCGCGTTAAGCGGCCTTGGTAGCTTCGGTGTTCCATCCGCCGAAGCGGAAGATAACGACCGCGTCGACCCTCAACCCCTGAAGAAAGGCGATCGGGATATTCTCATCGCCGCGCAGATCGCCGAAGCCCTGGCGGTCACAACCTATACCCACATCATTCATTCCGCGCCCTTTTTCAACCGCCTCGAGCCGGATGACCAAGGCTATCTCAAGGCGGCCTTGCAGGAAGAGATGTCTCACTATCTGCTGGAGCAGGACGTCACTGACCAGTTCACGCCCTTCTCATCCTTCTTCTATCCGCACTCGATGTTTGCCAATGCGCATGTCACCCTCAACACGCTCGTAACGTTGGAAGACGCCTTTATCGCCGCCTATCTCGTGGGCGTGCGCAACTTCAGCACGACGAATCTCCGAGTCACTGCCGCGCGCATCATGGGCATCGAAAGCGATCATCGCACGCTTGCCCGGGTCCTCGCGCCCGGAGTGGCAGCAAGGGATGGGGGTCCCATCGAAATGGTCACCGGCGCACAGGGAGTAGCTGAAAGTGTCGATCCCCCCAACAACAACGGCTATGAAAGAACATTGTGTTGGACCAGCATCGACCAGGCGATCGCTGCACTGCTGCCGTTCGTCAGCAAGGCTGCGGCGGTGAAGGCGGGATTTAACACCGCCAAATCCTACCCCTTCGAACCCTTCAACCCAACGCTTCCCAATCCTCTCGGAGAATTCATCTCCTTCAAGGGCTGCTGAGAAAAGCAGGTCACGAAGCTCTCAAGATTCGTGACCTCGGGCCCCTTCACTCATTTTGCACTCGGGAGTCCATTATCCTCACGGATCCCTTCGCCTTATCTCCGTCGATTCACGACTCATAACTTCCGTGTCTGCACCGTCGCTGAGCGCCGATGTGGGCTATCCCACCTCAGGGTGATTCTGATCGGCGGTTGCGGTCATTACCCTTATGGGAATCGCCGGACTATGCAAGGAGCTCGCGTGAAACGTGGAATTGTTCTGGGATTGCTGGCAGCAGCCCTGACCGTGCCCGCCTGGGGGCAGGTCTCGATCGTGATCGGCATCGCGCCGCCTCCCATACGGGTGGAAGCGCCACCGCCACCGCCGCCCGTAGCTGCAATGATCTGGGTGCCGGGCTACTGGGCGCCCGCTGGACCACACTACCAGTGGGTGGCCGGCCGGTATGAAGCTCCGCCCAACGCCGACGCCTACTGGGCCGCTCCGCGCTACGTGCATGGGCCGAATGGCTGGAACTACCACAAGGGCTATTGGGTACAGCATGGCCGTGGTCACGCGTACGGGCATTACAAACACGATGACGACGATCATGATCACGATCATGATCACGGCCATGGTCACGGCCATGGTCACGATCGCGACTAGCGAAGTTGTGCCCGGTATAGAGTGGAGCAGTTTTGCTAGAGGGCTACCTTTATGACTGCTCCACAATCACGACGGCGCTGCGGTTGCCATCTCGATATTGTTCTCAAGGCGAATGGCACGGACCTGCCGTTTAGCCGGTGTCCTGTCCGCTAAGTGCACCACTAGCGCGCTAACCGCCAGAAGCCTGAGCGCACTTTTCGCCTGTTACCCAAGCGACCTGGATCGCAGGCCCCATCATCCGCTCCATGAAGACATCGGCGCGCGAGTAGTGCGATCGCTTGAGGCGCGAAGGCGGAAGGTGCCGGAAACCCATCGATTCGTAGAGCACGACTGCGCCCGGCAGAATCGCGTTGCTTTCGAGATAGAGACGCGTCGCCCCGAGACGTTCGGCCTTCGCGATCGCCGTGGTCATCAGCCGGCGGCCGATGCCGTGACGGCGCGCGGCCGGTGCGACCGCCATCTTGGCCAGTTCGTATTCGCCCGGACCCATGGCGAGGAGCGCGCAGCAACCGACACGGATTCCGTCACGCACGGCCATGAAGATGGAGCCGCCGGGATCAAGGACGGCGTCCTGCGGATGCCAGAGGACTTCGAGGTCGGCCGGCTCCAGCCAGAAGTAGCGCTGGATCCACTCGCGGTTCAGCTCGAAGAAAGCGTCGGCGTCATGGGGTTGGAATTCGCGGATGATGACATCGGACATAGGCTCGATTCTCCTCCTGGCCGTTTTCACAAAGACTGTGAAACATCCGCATCTGTTCAAAGCAGCTTTCTTGACGACGAGATCGCTGCGTCAGTTCCTGCAAGCCCTGCAGCATTTGTGAAAACGGCCTTGCCTCTTTTTCACGCTGGCTGATTCCAGCCTAGGATCAGTGCAGGCGATATGTCCAATATTCGAATGCTCTGGATTGAGACGTTCACAATATGAGCCAACAGATCGAACTGCGACACCTGCGGTACTTCCTGGCGGTTGCAGATACGCTGCACTTTGGCCGCGCGGCGAAGAAGCTGGGCATGGCGCAACCGCCGCTGAGCCAGCAGATTCGCCGGCTGGAGGAGATGCTGGGCGCGCCGCTCTTTGCGCGCACGACGCGCGGTGTCTCGCTGACGCCCGCGGGCGCGGTGCTGCGAGAGCGTGCGCGGTCGACCATGGCGCGGCTCGAAGACGACCTGGAGCAGACACGGCGCATCGCGCGCGGCGAGGAAGGGCGGCTCAGGGTAGGCTTCTCGGGGTCGGTGATGTTCACCGGGCTGCCGGCGGCGATCCAGCGGTACCGTGGCGCGCATCCGCGGGTAGAGGTCGATTTACGCGAGATGTGGACCGCCGAGCAGTTGCCTGCGTTGGCGGATGGCTCGATCGATGTGGCCTTCCTGAGGGATGGCGAACGGCGGCCGGAACTGACCATCATGCCGCTGCTGCGCGAGCGCTTCTTTGCTGCATTACCCGCCGATCACAAGCTGCGGCGGCAACGCACGGTGGATGTGGCGTCGCTCAGGGATGAGCCATTCGTGCTGTTCTCGCGGCGTCATGGCGACCTGGCTTACGAGCGCACGGTGCGCTGCTGCCTCGATGCCGGGTTTCAGCCGCGCATCGTGCAGGAGGCGCCGCAGTTCCCGACGTTGATCCGGCTGGTGGCTGCGGGCATGGGCGTATCGCTGGCCCCGGCATGCGTAGCGACCGTGACCTTCCCGGGCACGATTTTCCGGCCGATCCGGTCGAAGCGCTGGACTTCGGTGGATATCGGTACGCGGGTGGATGAGGTGAGCGCTACGGCGATGGCGTTTGTGGAGACGGTGCGGGGGCATTTTGCGACTATTTAGGCGGCGGGTTCAGCGGCTATTCTCGACCGGCACTTCCGAGCACTCAGAATTGCCGGTCACAAACCGCGTCGGGTATACTGACTGATGTCGCCATACCGGCGAAATTCAGGATATCCATGCCTAAGCTGAAGACACACAAGGGCGCGGCAAAGCGCTTCAAGAAGACTGCTACGGGGAAAGTGCTCGCGTGGCCAGACCAAGATGCGCCACATTTTGACCTCGAAGGAAAAGAAGACCAAGCGCCATCTGGGTGGCACGGTGCTGGTCTCCGAAGCCGATCGGCCGAAGGTGCTGCGCATGATTCCGTACGCCTGATGTTTCGGACGGGCCGGGGTAGCGCGTTCCCTGTGAGCCCATCAAGCCGAGTCAGAGCGATGAGCGAGTGAAGAGGTCCAAAAGCAACGTCCTCCCGGGCGCTGCCTCCTGCCTCCAGCCGCATAACGAAGTACGCAAAGGAGAACCAACGAAATGCCCCGCGTAAAACGTGGAACCAAACGGCTTGCCCGCCGCAAAAAGATTCTGAAGAGGGCAAGCGGCTATTTCCTTACCAAATCGAAGCTCTACCAGGCAGCGCAGGAGGCCGTCGAGCGCGGCCTGAAGTTTGCCTATATCGGCCGCCGGCAGAAGAAGCGTCAGTTCCGCTCGCTGTGGATCGTGCGCATCAACGCCGCCGCGAAGCAGAACGGCATCAGCTACTCGCAGTTGATCCATGGGCTGAAGGTGGCAGGGGTGGAGCTGGACCGGAAGATCCTGGCCGACCTGGCGGCGAACGATGCTGCCGCCTTCACCGCGCTGGTGAAGACGGCCAAGGACGCCGCCGCGAAGCCGGCGACCGTGTAAGAGCCGCAGAACGGACAAGAAGAAGCCCGGCGAATTGCCGGGCTTCTTCTATTGCACAGGTGACGGGGATCTCCGCTTTTTCCAGCGCGCCCAAAACAGCAGACCCCCGAGCAGGACGCAGAGCACCGCAATCGTGGCGATGAGGTGGTGCTTGAAAAGGTCGCCGACCACATCAACGATCTGCGGGCCGTATTTGATGGTGAGGATGGCTTCGACGCCGAAGCGGACGGCGCGGCCGGCGAACACCGCGAGCATGAACTGCCAGATCTTCATCTCGAAGACGCCGGCGCCGAAGACGAATGCCTTCCAGGGCGTGGGCGGCGGCAACGCGGAAGGAATGGCCATGGCGAGGAACTCCTGCTTTTCGAAGCGAGCCATCATGGCTTCGTAGCGGGCGCGATCGATGTGGCGCAGCAGGAAGAGTTCGCCACCGGCACGGCCGAGCAGGAACGGGATGAGGCCGCCGATGGCCGAACCAGCCGCCGCCATCACGACGTAAAGCCAGGCGCGACGGTGGTCGGTCCAGGCCCAGGTGGCGATGAGCGCGTCCATTGGAATGGGAAGGGTGCCTGAGTCAACAACACCGGCGAGCAGCGCGCCCCAGATGCCGAGTGGTCCGAGAACGCCGAGAACAAAGCCCTTGTAGCGGGCGATCCACTTCGTAAGGAACTTGCTCACGCGCGCGGAACTCCCTCGGGCTGTGCGTGTGCCGCTTCGGTGTGGGGATCTGCGCCGCTGAGCAGCGCCAGCGCGTGGGGAATGAGGTCGAGCACGGCTTCGAGCGAAGTCACGGCGCCCTCCGGCCTTCCGGGCAGGTTCACGATAAGCGCGCGGCCACACGTGCCGGAGATGCCGCGGCTGAGCGCGGCCAGCGGCGTGCTGCGCGTTCCGGCGGCGCGCATGCGCTCGGCAAAACCATCGAGGATGCGGGTGCAGACGGCGCGGGTAGCTTCGGGCGTGACGTCGCGCGGCGCGATGCCGGTGCCGCCTGTGGTGACGATGAGAAGCGCCCGCGCGGCGTGGGTGCGGAGCGCGGACTCAATGAGCGGCTGCTCGTCGGGGACGAGGTGCGGGCCATCCACGGTGAAGCCCGCTGCCTGAAGCGACGCGGCGACCGCGGGCCCGGAGAGGTCCGGGCGGTCGCCGCGGGTGCGTGAATCACTGATGGTGAGCACCACAGCGCGGGCCGGCTGTGGCAGATGGGTCGGCATGGGTTGATTGTAGGTGCGGAGCGCTGATTATGCCGGTGTCTTCTCTCTGGCGGCTTCCGTGTGAATCGCGTCCAGTCGCGCGAGTGTTTCCGGCGGAAGTTTGAGGGTCGTGGCCTGCAGGTTCTCGCGCAGATGTTCCGTCGACGATGTGCCCGGGATCAGCAGGATGTTGGGAGAGCGATGCAGGAGCCAGCTGAGCGCGACCTGCATTGGTGTCGCGTGCACCGAGACAGCGGTGTCGTTCAGCACGGTGGACTGCAACGGCGAGAATCCGCCCAGCGGGAAAAAGGGCACGTAGGCGATGCCCTGTGCGGTCAGGTTATCGATGAATACGTCATCGCGGCGGTTCGCCACGTTATAGAAGTTCTGAATGCAGACGATCGGCGTGATGCGCTGCGCCTCCGCCAGCTGCGTGGGTGTCACGTTGCTGAGTCCGAGATGGCGAATGAGGCCCTGCTGCTGGAGTTCAGCCAGGACGGTTAGCGGCTCTTCGATTGAGCCGTCGGTGGGCTCCTGGATGCCGCCGACCCGGAGATTGACGATGTCGAGAGCATCAAGCGCTAGATTGCGGAGATTATCGTGGACGGCATCGATGAGCTCCTGCCGGGAGAGCGCGTGGATCCAGGAGGCATCCGCACCGCGGCGCGCGCCGACCTTGGTGACGATCACAAGGCCGTCCGGGTAAGGATGGAGCGCCTGGCGGATGAGCTGATTGGTGACGTGAGGGCCATAGAAGTCGCTGGTATCGATGTGGTCCACGCCAGATGCCACGGCCTCGCGCAGCACCGCGATGGCGCTGTCGGGATCGCGCGGTGGACCGAAGACATGCGGGCCGGCAAGCTGCATTGCGCCGTAGCCCATTCGGTTCACGATCATGGATGCGCCAGGGAATGTGAAGCGGCCGCCGAGTTTGGACTGTTGCGTCATTTTGCTGTTTTCCTTCCAGACGAATCTGGGTGTTAGATGATGGGACGGTTGCGCAGGACGCAGCCGGCGGCCATTCGTCTTCATCAATGTTTTGAGATTTCATGGAACACTCGGCTTTTGAAAATCCGCACGCCGTCGCGCATCTGCGCCGCGAGGCGAGTCGGATCATCAGCCCTGACCGCGAATCACACGGTGAAGCAGAAGAAGGGATGCGGCTCGCCGCGCTTCCGCAATATGGGCAGCGCCACATTGCAGACCTTCACGCCCGATTTCGTCTCCGCGGTAAACGATCCGTGATGCGCGTGACCATGCAGCACCAGGTCAGGCTCGTGACGGCGCAGCGCCTTCTCCAGCCGCGAGCTGCCAAGAAAAGGAAAGAGAGGCTCAGGCTCGCCAAGCACCGTCTCCAGAATCGGCGAGTAATGCGTCACAGCAATCTTTACCGGCGTATGCAGTTGCGCCAGCCCGTAATCCAGCTTGATCGCCTCGCGTTCCGCTATCGCTACAAATTGCTTGATCCCCGATTCGCCGAATGGCATGAGCTCATAGGGGGCGAAACCGCCGCAAAAGCCCTTCGTGCCGGCGAAGCCAACACCATCCTGCTCGTAGCAGTTGCCGTCCAGCAGATGAATCCCTGCAACACGCACCATGCCGGCCAGCTCATCCTGATGCCCGCTCTCATGATCGTGATTTCCCAGCACGGCCACGATCGGGATCCTGACGTGCTCCAGAATGGCGAGACAGGTCTTCATCTCCTCCGGCAGCCCGTGGTTGGTCAGGTCGCCTGCCAGCACCAGAACATCGGCGAGGTCGTTCACCGGCAGAAGTCGGCGTATGCTCTCGTCCCGTTCTTCTGCCTTGAAGTGCACATCGGCCACCGCCGCCACTCTCATCCTTCACTCCTTCTCTTGCGACGCAAGATAGCGCTCCCGGAACTCACGATACAGATCGGGCTCGCCCCACTCCGCTGCATCAACGCGAAACATAAGCGGATCGATCAGCGTACCGCGGAAAGGGCCATCTTTCTTATGGTCCTTCACGCGCTGCTCAAGCCGCTCCAGCAGATTCGCCCACACGTTTTGTGGAACCGCATCGAGATGCGCCGGGTACACGTATGCAAAGAAGGTGAGCGTCCAGAGCAGCAGCTCCCAGTGTTCCGCAAGCAGCAATTGCAGCCGCTTCCAGTCCATGCGGCGCCCGCATGCGCGAATCAGGTGAGCTATGTCCGCGCCATCGAAGCGCTCTCTGCGTGAGACGAACACCTTGGACGCGATGATCTCCTCCGGCTGCAGCACCGGGCAGGAGATGCCAAGCAAATCACACTGGTTCGCTCTGGCCAGCCAGCTCTCATCCACAATCAAGGTGGCATTGCCCACCGCGGTGATCAGGTCGACGAAATACTCGCCGCGCCAGGCCTTTGCCAGCCACACCGGATCCTCGATATGTGTTGTGAAGCCCAACCGCTGCAGCCGTCGCAGAATTTCCGGAATGGACTTTGCTTCGAGAAATACGTCGAGGTCCTTCGTGGCTCGCCAGATTCCCGTATGCTGATGCAGAGCAAAGGCGCCTGCGATCGCGTGCGGAAGCTGTGCTTCGCGGAGCGCCTCAAGCACGCCGGTATAACACTCCACCGCTTCCGGCAAAAAATCCGGCGCGGCAGAAGAAGTCACGGGCAGGGGCTGTTCGCCTTCGGGCATACGTTCGCTAGGACGCATGACCTGGCGTCGGCGGTCGCCTGACCCGCGAATCACTTTGCACTTTCGCCGCGATCGTAAACAATGGAGAGCGATGGAACAACAGCAATTGGAGAGGGACCGTCAGGAACTCCTGGCGGAATTCCGCTGCCTCGCGCAGACTGCGACCGCGCTCGACTCACTGCAGAACGCTATTGTCACATCCATCTCCCAACGCCTCAGCTCCTACAACTGGACCGGGTTCTACATGCTCGACCCAGAGGATCCCCAGATGCTGGTGCTCGGCCCGTTCGCCGGTGCGCCAACGCCCCATGTCCGCATCCCGGTCACGCAGGGAATCTGCGGCGCAGCCGTGGCGTCCGGCGAAACGGTTGTGGTTGACGACGTGAGCTCCGATCCGCGCTATCTTTCCTGCTCGATCGAGACAAAGTCCGAGATCGTCGCGCCTATCTATGTGCATGGCAAGGTCGCTGGCGAGATCGATATCGACAGTCATCAGCCCGCTGCGTTCGGCAGCGAGGACCGCACATTCGTCGAAGAGGCGGCGCGCATTGTTGGCGCATTCATCGAAGCGCACTCGAGCTGAACAGCATCATTTGCACTCCGAGTCAGCCCATTCAAAGTAAAAGTGGTAATGATTGCGGCAGCGCGGGTTGAACTCTGCCGCACAGCCAGTGCACCGGTTGCCGCAGTCCAGATACTCGCGAATGCTCATCTCTTTCCGGCACACACCGCACAGAACCGCAGGCTGGTCCCATTCCGCGCGCGGCCACACTTCAATGGCATGCGTCTCGGCTGCGGCATGGCAATCCTTGCAGGCGAAGTAGCGCCTGCAGCATCGCATCTTGATCGCGATCACGTCCTGTGCCGAATGGTAGTGCGCGCAGCGGGTCTGCTCATCCAGACCGACGCCGAATACACGAGGGGAAAGCTCCTGCATCCATATAGAGTAAGACGGCAAGACCGCTACTGCCGCACCAGCTCGACTCGCCGGTTGCGTGCTCGGCCTTCCAGCGTGTCATTCGGCGCCACGGGGCGGGAAGCGCCAAAACCGTTGGTCAGCAGCCGGTCGCCCGCAATGTTGTATTCGCCCACCAGAGCCTGCTTCACCGCGGCAGCGCGCCGCTTTGAGAGGTCGAGATTGTATGGGTCGCCGCCAATATTGTCCGTGTGGCCTTCCACCGTCAGCTTCCAGTCCGGGTTGTGCGTCATCGCATCCGCGATCTCTTTCAATACCGGCGACGACTCCGGCTTCAACGTGTCCTTGTTGAAATCGAAGTAGATCCCATACGTCACCGCACGCTTGGCCTGCGTAAGCTGCTTTTCCAGCACATTCTCCGCCTTCGCTACCGGAAAGTTGATCTTCACCACTTCCACGCGGAAGTTGCCTTCGTGATAGAGCGGGTCTTTCAATTTCCAGTTCAGCACCAGCGGATCGGCGGGGTCATCCAGCACGAACAGCTCTCCGGCACTGGTCTTTGGCCGCTGGCCTTCCGGACGCGGATCCTTATCCGGCACAATCATCGTGCCGCGCAGGTGAATCGCCGGCAGCTCCATTCGCTGATCATTTACGATCAGCGGGTATTTCACATCGCCCGGTTCCACGCGCGAAAGTGTGCCGGCCTGGTGCGTCAGCTTTACTCCGTTGGACACATTCCATATATCGACATATGTAAGGCTCGTATGCCCGGTGGATTTAATCTCCCGGAAGCACTTGTCGGACATGCGAAATCGCGTCAGGTCGTGCATCAACCGTGGCAGGCGCATGGAGTTTACTGTCATGTAGCTGTCGGTCGTCCGATAGTCGCCGTTGCAGTTGCGATTCGCAATGGTCGTTGCCCGCGCCATGCTTCCGTTGTCGTTCTTGTATTCTGGAGTCACGTTCGTTGTGCTCACGGTCGAGTCGTCGATAGCGTCGATCGTGTTTCGAGACTCCACATCGCCGTACTTGATGCCCCAGGCAGTCGTAAGCACTGTGCCCGGCTTGAAAGGAACCCGCGCCTTGCTCTGCGCCGGGAACGCGGATGCTTCGCACGGAACCACCGGATCGCTGGAGGAAAGCACGGGCAGTCCATCCGAGTGTCCCGTTGCCTTGCCCAGCGCGCTGGCCAGTCCTGCGAGGGCGCCCTTAAGGCGTTCGGGACTACCGCCTTTCTTCAACCCGTCCAGCTCCTTGCCGATGGAGTGATTCGACAGGTTAACGCTCACGGCATGCGCTTTCTGTTTCACCTTGTAACCCACGTAGACGAGCCCGCCCACGACCGCCGCGCCCACGAGAAAAATAAGCATCAACGCAATCACAATCAGTTTCGGCAAGAGCGAACTTCGCCTCTGCGGCGGAGCCGATGTGCCGAGCGATCCAGTTGCGGGAAACGCATTCGGTGCCTGCGACCATTGACTTGGTATCGAATTGGCCTGTCCCTGTTGGGACCATTGCGGATTCGTTGTCGACGCTGCAGCCGGTTGCGCCCAACCCTGAGCTGACGGAGGCGCGGCCGCAACGGCAACGGGCTGGAATGATCCTTGCTGTGCCGAATCGCTGCGATTGCCCCATCCGCTCCCGGTCGAGGCGCTGTCCAGGCTTTGGCTTGCAGATGGAGCGGCAGCCGATGGCGCAAATTGCGAACTCTGGGCTGGCGCGGGTTCAGAAGGCGCTGCGACCGGCGACCATGCCGTGGAGGCGGGAGCCGGATCGCTGGTTGTGGTGTCGGCCACGGGAGTGTACGAAGCAGCTTGCGGCGGCGCCGGCGTCACAGGAGCGGGCGCGCGCGTGACAGCGCCACCGCAGATCGGACAAAAGCGCACATCGGGCGTTAATGGTGTTCCACATCGCGTACAAAACTGTGCCATCGTAATACTCCCTGCAATAGTGCCGTCTTTCCGCGCTCCGTTACATAAGGGGATAACTCAACTTAGCCGGTACATATCTTCGCGTTAGGCGTCGGCTGGTCGATATCTTTCTGGAAGATTGTCGTGGTCTTCAGCAGCTCCTTCGGAATGCCCAGCACCGTCGCATCCGCGCTTACTTGTCCTTCGACATGCAGCATGAATCGCTGGCAGGGCACCAGGCTCAGCATGCCGGAGTGAGACGCCGTGCTCGAAAGCACGACCTGGAAGGTGCCGGCCGCTTCCGTCTTCAGCGCCTCTCGCGCCTTCTTCACGAAGTGCCCGATGGTGGTCTTCTCCAGCAGCTCTGCGGCACGGTCCGCCAGCGCGTCGGGGATCGGGGGAAGGAACTCCTCCGCGCCGGTCTTCAGCTCAAATCGCGGGATGGCAGCCGCCACCACCACGCCGAAGGCCGCCAACGGAGAGAACGCAGTCGAGGTCTGAATCGCGCTGTCGGAGGTGGCCTTGCTCGTGTCCTGCTGCTCCGGCTGGCCTCCGCTCCCCCGCGTTACGCTCAGTCCAGCCACCCCGCTGTAGTCCACGTGGAATGCGCCCTTTGCTATCTCCTGCTTCGCGCTGAACGCCGGATGAAAGAGCAGTGCCTCGCCCAACTCCAGCGTGAACGGCATTGGTCCCAGATACAGCGGTACTGACATCAGCGCCGGCAGCTTCAATTTCTCCTCACCCAGCTCCGGCGGCTTGCCCGATGCGCCGATGGTCCAGTCAAAATCGATCATGCCGTTCACGTTCTGATTGCTGAAGTCGAAACGGTCCACCTCGCTGTTGTTCACAGTCAGCGCCAGCGAAGACTCAAAGTTCTTTACATATCCCTTGCCGGTGATGGTCGCGTCCAGGTCGCCGCTTCTCGTCAGGTCCACCTGGAAGTCCACTTTGTCTGGACTGAAGTCCGTGTCGTACTTGATGTGCCAGCCTTCCTCGTCTTCTTCCTTAGCTTCCTGTTCCGCATATACAGGCGGTGGCGATAGCCAGAAAAGCAACGGGTGACTTGCTGAGGTCGCGCTGCGACGAGAAAGCGCCTGCACCTGCCGGTTATGTATCTCCAGAAAATTCACCGGAGTGTGCCAGCGGATATCCGCATCCTTAAACAGCCTGTTGAGCGGCGCCTGTTCTGTGCCGACGATCAGCCGTGGCCCGTCTGTCGCAATCGCCAGAACTTTCTTGAAGTTCACGCCCTCGAAGAACACAACGTTGCCCGGCTTCAGCTTCTCGCGCAACTCCGGTGCATCAGTGAAAACATAGATGTCGTGGTCGCGATTCACTCCCACCAGATAGTGCTTTATTGTCGGCGCACTCAGGTGGATAACATCTTCCGCATAAGTCACCTGATACTTTGTCCCCGGCTGCTTCGACAGGTCGATTCCAGCCGGCATATCCAGAATGGCTTCCAGCGCAGCTCCCCCGCCCATCCCCGCCGCTGGCGATGCAATTGAGGGAGCAGCCGCTCTCTCGCTTCCGCGATTGCTTCGGCAGGAAATAAGCAACAGGCCAGCGCACAATAACGGCAGCACGATCAGCAACACGGTGCGCCATATCTGTGATTTCCGCGCCGGCCATAAGCCTTGCGAAATGCACGATGCCTGGTTCATAGCTCCTCGATTTGCGAACAGAGCTGCTCAGTGAGCTGGCGCGCCTGCGGGAACCTGGAATGACCACGCCGCGTCAAAGATCATGCCGTCGCCCTGGCCTCGCATGATGTCCGCCCCGGAAAATTGCTTCGACTTCGAGACCGGCCGGAGCACTACGCCGTACTCGCCGGGCAGCAGCGGCGACGCCGGCGAGATGCGAAACTGCCCCTTTCCCAGCTCCTGTTTCTCGATCGCGACGCGGTCCTCGATGAAGTTCGAATACACCTGCCAGTCCGCCACCGGATTCGAATGCGCATTCTCCTTGCCCTGCGTCGCGCCCAGCAACCGCACGGAGTTTCCGGAGGGCGTGAGCTTGATGATCGCGGGCTCATAATCGTCGGGGTTCACGCCTGGCACCGCAGCCACGTTCACCACGAAAGCCGGCGACGTCGTCGACGCAATGGTGGTGGAAGAGGCGCCGGCAATGCCCCACACATATGTCACCCCGGAAGACTGGTGGTGTCTCATTGCCCCTGCCATAAGTCCACCGGCAGAGCCGGCCGCGATGTACCCCGCCGGCGACGACACATGGCTCGCCGCCTCCCACGCCGACGCGTTCACGCCCGTTTGCACTGCCTGGTTCACCATCGTGTCACCGGAAAGGCTGCTCAGTGAGGTAGGCTTGGCCTTCGTCTGGGCAAGCTGCACCTTCTCGAGCGTGAGCTGCCGGGGTGTGCCATTCACCAGCAGCGCCACTGACGGGAGAGAAGCAGGCGCCGCGCTTGTTGCGGCCGGAGCGGCATTCGGGGCCGGGGTGGGATGCGCCGTATTGCTGGCGGCGATGGCCGCCTCCAGTTCGCCTTCTGTGACCCCGGCTTTGTGCAGGGCGATCAGCCCGTCACTGGAAAGGTCGAAGGCCGGCGTGCTTGAGCGAATCGAGGCGATGATTGCCGATTCAGGCACTCCTGCCTGTACCAGCTTCATCAGATCGGTGTTGTTCATCGGGTGTTGCTGCTGTGCCATGGGGCTTGGTGGCACAGCAGCAACGGTGAGAACCAGGGGCAGAAAGTGATACAGGTGCATGTCGGAGACCCTCCCCGTTATGCGCGTTGCACAAGAGGGAATAAGAGACCGCGGGCGACTCCGTCAAGAGACTTACCCGTGATATCCACCTGACTAACTAAGTCATAGAAAGCGCGGCGATTAGGGCGAGATATGAGCGCGCCGCTTTAGTGCATGGCGGCGCGTTCGACAGCCGCTTTGCGGGCCAGCCGCTCATACCCGCGTGCCCGGGTTTCGGTTTCGATTGTCCGCAGATCCGCGCCTGCATCCTGCTGGCCCGCCGCAGACTCGATCTGGGCCAGCACCAGCCGGGCTTCGTATTCCGTCTGAAAGTACCCGAATCTGTGCGCCTCTTGTACAGCGGAGCGTACCCGCGTCATCTGCCTCGGCGCGGAGTTACGCACAGCCTGATCGCGCCTGGCTACTGCGAGATCCAGGCGCGCTTCTTCCAGCGCACTCTCAAGCCGAAGCCACGGATCGGGATAGTTGCCACGCAGCGCCTCCGCGCGATGCAGCGCAGCGGCAGCTTCGTCCAGTTTGCCCTCTTCCCGCAGCGCCATTGCCAGCGTCAGCGCCGCTCCGCTCGCCGATACCTTTGCACTCTCACCCTCAAGTTGCGAAGTCGCCTGCCGAAGCAGCTCTTCTGCCTCGGCGAATCGCCGCTCCTCAATCGCAAGGCGTGCCAGCGCAACCTGCGCCTCAGAAACAAGATTGTTTGCGCCGATTCGTTTCAGCATAGCCAGAGCTTCGCTGTAATCCTGCCGTGCCCTCTCCAGATCTGCCGCCGCCAACCGCACATCACCGCGCACGATCATGGCCTCGCTCAGGTACTCGTAATTGGCCCCACCCGGACGAAAATCTGCAATCGCCTCCTCCGCGTGGTGGCGCGCATCCTTGAGCGAGCCCTGCAGCAACAGCAGGCTTGCCAGCCGGTAGTTCGGATAGCCAAGCTCTGAAGGGTCTTCCGATGACGGAGAGTTCAGGCTCTTCAGATACAACGCCTTTGCTGCCCGCAGGTCGCCCTTCTCCAAAAGAATGTCGGCGATGTTGGAGCGGGGAGTGGCTGCATTCGCAGCGTCGCCCGCTTTATCAAAATGTCGCCAGGCTTCGCGGTAAAGTTGCTCGGCACGTCCCAGCTCGCCCTGGTTTTCATAAGCGATTGCCATGTTGTTCAGGATGGTGGCGGTCTTCTCGTGCTCGCCCATGTTCTCGAGGATTCCCAAAGCCTGCTGGTAGGTGGCGACCGCGTCGCTCAGATGACCTGCCGTGCCTTCCCCATCGCCGACTGCGCGAAGCGAATCGGCCGCCTCCAGCCGGTTCCCCGCGGCCATAAATATGTGGTATGCCTCCTCGCATGCCGGCCGTGCGCTCTGCGGAGCCGGGCCATAGATGAGCGCGATGCACTCTCGCTGGCGCGCCCGCGCATAGAGCAGCTTTTCTCCATTTGCCTGTGCCTTTGCCATAGCCGATCGCAGCAGCGCCAGCTTTTTTGGCGTGTCGCGCTCTATGGTCGCTTCCGCCAGATCGATACGCGGATCGCCCGAGCTCTGCGCAGGAAGCCGGCGAAGCTGCATCACCGTCTCTTTCGCCTCTCCGCTATGCTGCCCCTGCATCTCCGCGGTAATCAGTTGCAGTCCATAATCCACACTGTCCGGAAACAAGCCGAAGAGCGCCCGGTAGGCGGAGGCTGCCCTCTCGTGGTCAGCCAATGTTTCGTAGTAGTCGCCCTCGATCTGCAGGCGGTCCATTCGCGGCAGGCGCGAAGAAAGATCATACGCCGTCTTCGCCTCTCGCCTGCGGTACTGCTCATAACCCAGCGCGCCCCAGGCCCGGGCCAGCATCGCATGCGCCAGGGGAAACTTCGGTTCCGCCGCCACTGCCTGCTGCAGCAACTCCTTCGCGGACGAGGCATCGAACTCCCGCAACCGCACCAGCCCCAGCGTATAAAGTCGCGCTGTCTGCGCGTCGGCCGGAAGCTCGGCTGAAATCGCAGGATCGAGGTCCATAGCTCCCGCACCCAGATGACCTCTCAGCCGTCCTCCCATGCGCGAGATCAGTTGAAAGAGGTCGCGATCACTCCCCACCTCGGCTACCTCGGCCAGAATCTCGCCCGTTTTCGCCTCCTGCATGCGCGCGTCCAGACGCAATTGGTTGCCGTCGTGCCGCGCAATCCTCACGAACGATCCCACCACCAGAACGTCGGCGTCCAGCGCGGTTCCCAGCCGCCCTGCCGTCGCCGCATTGAAGCTGCCCGCGGCCGACCAGGGGGAAGTGGCATGCAGGCCGGCGATGTCTTCCCCGGAAACCATGCGCAGCGTTTCGCCGCTTCCTAACTCCGTTCGCAGCATTTCCGTCAGAGCCGGCCCGAGCCAGCCATCGCTCGAATCCGCGGAGAGATTATGAAAATCCAGCACCGCCACCGAGCGACGTACCGGCACCGGCGCCACAACAGCTTTTGTGACTGCCTTCGTTCTCCGGTTTTTGGCATGGCGGGCGTACCAGCCGAACAGCGCGAGAACCACCAGCACCAGCGCCGCAATCGCAACATAGCTCGTCGATCGGGATGGCGGTGGGAAGGCGCGGCGCGACAACCGGGCGGCCTCTACCCTTTGTGCACCTGGCGTCGAGGTATCGACGATCGTGCCCACCACCGGCGCCTGGAGCGAGGTATCCGTCTTTGGCGTCGAAAACGGCGGGACAATCACGGCCACTGGCGCAATAAACCGGTAGCCACGCCGTGGGATCGTCTCAACGAACCGCGGATTTGCCGGATCGTCGTTCAGCGCCTGTCGGATCTTTTTCGCGATCACGTTCAGGCTGCCGTCAAAGTCGACGAAGACATCCTGCGGCCAAAGCTTTTCGCGGAGTTGTTCGCGCGTCACCGTCTCGCCGGCGTGCTCCAGCAGCAGAGCCAGAGCCAGAAAGGGCTGCTCCGCCAGCCTGACGCGCAAGCCATTGCGGCGCAGCGTGCCGTGGGCCAGGTCCGCCTCGAACTGGCCAAACCGGAATACAGGAGGAGCCGACAAGTCCGATTGCATAGGCAATCGCTCCTGAAGTGCCGCGATTTTAGCACGCTGGCTAAGTCAGCTCCTGATCTAACTTAGCGGTCGCCTTCGAGTTAACAGATCAGTTAGAGCGGATTTCTATGTTGCCGGCTTATTTATAAGTTGCCGGCTTAACTGAACATGAGTCGAGTTAGCAGCCGTAATGGTCGAATCGGAGAAACCTCACCACATCCAGATCGCTGCGGCGGGGCACATAGCCCATGTCATCTCCCGTCGTTCGTCCAGGTCTCTTTCCAACCGCTACATATTTGCCAGTCTCGGCTGTCTCCGGGCAAGCTGGTGAGGCTGTGCCCGAACTCCCGGATATCACTGCATACATCGCCGCGCTCGAACCGCGCATCGTCGGCCAGCCGCTTGAGCAGGCGCGTATCGCCAGCGCTTTCCTGCTGCGCACCGTGCGGCCACCCCTCGCAGATGCCAACGGCCGCGCTGTTCGCGAGCTGCGGCGCATCGGCAAGCGCATCGCCATCGGCGTGGACGGCGATCTCTGGCTCGTGCTTCACCTTATGATCGCCGGCCGTCTCCACTGGCGTCCGCCCGGCGCAAAGCTCGCCGGAAGAAACAGCCTCGCCGCCTTCGACTTTCCCAATGGATCGCTCGTTCTAACGGAAGCCGGTACAAAGCGTCGCGCTTCTTTGCATCTCTTCAGCGGGGAAGACGCGCTGCACTCGATCGATCCCGGCGGCATCGAGGTGTTCTCTTCAGACATGGAGGGCTTTCGCGCTGCACTGACCGCCGAGAACCGCACGCTGAAGCGCGCGCTCACCGATCCCCGCATCGTGAGTGGCATCGGCAATGCGTATTCCGACGAGATTCTTCATGCCGCGCAGCTCTCGCCCATCCTCCAGACCCATAAGCTGGACCCGGAAGAATGGAGGCGGCTGTTCGCGGCTACTCGCGATACGCTCCAGCTTTGGATCGATCGGCTTACAGCAGAAGCCCGCCGCGAGTTTCCGGAGAAGGTAACAGCATTCCGGCCCGATATGGCCGTGCACGGCCGCTATGGTCTGCCATGTCCGCGTTGCGGACAGCCGATCCAGCGGATTCGATATGCGGACAACGAAACGAACTATTGCGCTCAGTGCCAGACTGAAGGTCGCGTTCTCGCCGATCGTAGCCTGTCACGCCTGCTCGGCAAAGACTGGCCCCGCACCCTCGATGAATTGGAGAACCTGACCGGCAGGGCAGGGAAGACGATTGTTTCGAAACAGTCCTGAAGATTCTAGATATGCCCGTGGAAGTAAAGGTGCAGCGCCTCTTCCACGACGATTAGCGCCAGGCTTGAGACCGCCAGTACATACTGGACGCGTTCCCCGCGCAGCTTGCCCGGAGCAGGCGCTTGCCGCCTCCATTGCGCCGCAGGCCGGTTGCGCAGCCGGCGCATCTGGGCCAGCACGATCAGGTTCACCAGTGACCCCACCAGCGCGACAGTCACCATGGGAAGGCGCAGCGCGTCAGCATGTAAATCCTTGACAAAGGAAGTGGCGCCCGCGCTCAGCACCAACGATCCCACCCCGATCGTTAGTCGCAAGCCATTTGCCGCAGCAAAAAACGTGCAGATGCTTTGCAGCACCGCGAAACCGAAGCTGGACCAGGCAACCGCGCCGCGCATCGCGGACGTATGCTCGTTCTTCCCGATCTCGTCACGCGCCACAGCTGGCGCAGATGTCGTCGTCACAGAAAAACTCCGCAAGGCTGGTGCCTCATCAGCAGTGATTCTACGCTTCAGCACTATCTACCGCAGCGACAGCGGCGGCGGCTGCGTTGGCAGCGCGAATGCGTGAGAAAACGCGCTCTGCAGCATCGCTCTGCTGCGCGCCAGGGGCTCATAATCCACGGCCAGCCGCGGTGACTGCGCCGCGCAGTGCAGCACATCGCCGGATGCCCATGCGCCCGCCTTCTCAAACTGCCACTCCACGTCAAAGTGCTTCGGATCCTGCACCGTATAGAGGAAGCGGTTCTTGGGGGATGCGGACGAGTAGTGGACGTCTGTGCTGGTCACCGTCAGCGTGCGTCCCTCCCAGCCTGGGCTGTCGAAAATGCCGTAGCCGGCAGTGTTCATGTCGATAAACACCAGCATGTCACGTCCTGCATCCTTGCCCAGCTCATAGCGGCCGACGTAGCCTTTCGGCTCAACGTCGGTCTCTGTCAGCTCCACCCATTTGCCGTCGGCGCTGGATTCCCCGTGATAGATCGAGCGATGCTGGCGTCCGCTGGAGACAAAGCTGCCGGAACACTGCCAATATCCCGCAAACGTGAAACCGGCAGGTGGCGTAAGAGAGATCGGCTGGCACACGCCCTGGCTCAACGAAACGGTCAGACCCATTGCCAGACAACCGAGAGAAGCTCGCAATGACTGTCGCATGCGAGGAAGCCTAATGGCCGGATGGGACGTCCTTACAGATGGTTTCGATAAGCCGCTCCTGCTTTGCGACAAAGCGTGCATTTTCTGCGCCGAACCGGTGCACCGCTTGGCCAGGGCCGCGCATAGAATGTCTAACGTGGCGAACGTCACCTCTACGAAGCGTTTTCGCTCCTTCTGGCCATTCCAGTTGGGCGGTTGGCTGCTCTACACCATCGTGGTGACCGCCGCCATGTTCCCGATGCGTAATATGCGGGAAGACATCGCCTACCACGGCACCTTTCTCCTTGCAGGATTTCTCTGCAGCTTTTTGATGTATGCAGTCTGCCATGCCTTGTGGAAGGCGCAGGTTCCACTCATTCGCGCGCTGTTCACCTGCACCGTTGCCGCGTATGTGCTGGGCATGCTGGTCTCTTCCGCGTCCGTATGGGCGGAACTCCGCTTCGGCTCTGGAGATTCCCATTTCCACTGGTACTACATCTTTGCCTATGCCACCAGCAGTTGTTTTGTGCTGGCTGCCTGGGGCTTTCTTTATTTCGGAATCAAGCACCACCAGGCTCTGGAACAGGAGCGCGAGCGCCTGCAGGCCTTGCAGGTCATGGCTCGGGAAGCGCAGTTGCGCTCGCTGCGCTACCAGTTGCAGCCGCATTTTCTCTTCAACACACTCAACGCCATCTCCACCCTCGTGCTCGACAACCAGCCCCGCATCGCTACCCAGATGATCGCGCGTCTCGCCGACCTGCTTCGCAGGTCTCTGGAATCTCCGGACATCCACCAGGTCTCCCTCAAGGAAGAGGTCGCCGTCACCTCGGAATATCTCGCGCTGGAAAAGGTGCGCTTCGGTTCTCGCCTCAACGTTACCTACGCCATCGCGCAGGAGACTCAGGAGGCGCAGGTGCCCCGCTTCCTGCTTCAGCCGCTGGTGGAAAACGCCATCCGGCACGGCATTGCCAAACGTCCGGACGGCGGCAAGCTCGTGCTCTACTCGGAAATCGCAGCGGGCCGTCTCCGCGTCAGAATCGAAAACGATAGCGCAGAAGATGATGAACCGGTTCTGCGCCGGACGACATCTATACCCCATCGCGGTGTCGGGCTCACCAATACCCGCGCCCGCCTCGAGCAGATGTACGGATACGAAGCCACGCTCGAAACCCATGCCACCTCGAACGGCACTTACGAAGTGAGCATCTCGATGCCGTTCAGCACGGCCGAGGCGATCTCCGAACTCGAGGCCATGGAGGTATCGTGAACGTCCGAGTCCTGATCGTCGATGACGAGCCCCTGGCACGGAGAGGCGTCAGTCTTCGTCTCGCCGAGCATCCCGATATGACCGTAATCGGCGAATGCGCCAACGGCGAAGACGCCATACGCTCCGTGCTCGCCCTCAAACCTGACCTCGTCTTTCTCGACATCCAGATGCCCGGCATGTGCGGCATCGAAGTGCTCCGCGCGCTGCCTCAGGGCTCGGTCCCATGCATCATCTTTCTCACCGCCTACGACGAGTTCGCGCTCTCCGCCTTCGAAGTGCAGGCGCTCGATTATCTGCTCAAGCCCATCGACAACGTCCGTTTCATGATTGCGCTCGAACGCGCCCGCCGCATTCTGGCGTTGCAGCAGCAGGATGCTCTCCACCACCGCGTCGAGAAGCTGCTTGAGCTGCATGCCGAACGGCATGATGGAACGCCCGCACGCCGCTTCGCCATCCGCAATGGCAACCAGGTCGCGTTTGTGCAGTCCTCCGAGATCGACTGGATTGAGGCCGTGGGCGACTACGCCGGCCTCCACGTCGGCAAGAAGATGCATCTACTCCGTGAGCCTCTCCACCTGCTCGAGTGTCGGTTGGATCGCGCCGAATTTCTCCGCATTCACCGCTCCACCATTGTCAAGCTGGATCGGATTACCCGCATCGAGCCGCTCGCGAATCGCGATTGCCGGCTCACCCTGCAGGACGGCACACACCTGCGCGTCAGCCGCACCTACAGCAAGCCGCTGCACGACCTGCTGCGCAATCGCGAGAACATGCCCATCGCCTGAGCGCCCCTGTTCCCTTGTAGTTAAACGATTGTTGTATCCCGCGGCGGTAAAGAAAAAGCTGCGCAGCGACCATCTGTGTCGCTATGATGGATCCACAAAATCGTTTTCGTGGTCACCGCGCGATTCCGCATCGCCCTCCGGCGAAAACGCCAATTCCACTTGAGGGTGCCATCCCCAATGAGCAAGTCGCTGTTTCTGACTGCGGTCCTCGCCATTTCCTGCCTGTCCGTCGCAGGCGCCCAGCATCGCCGCCATAATCAATCGGCGCCTCAGGCCCAGCCGCAATCGCAGGCCTGGATGCAGCCCGGCCTCTCGCCCGATGAGCGCGCCGACATGGTCCTCAAGCAGCTCACCCTCGATGAAAAGATCGACCTGCTGCACGGCAACGGCATGCCCGGCTGGGGCAAACCGCGTCCCAACGCCTATCTCGGCAACGGCGGCGCTGGCTTTACGCTCGGCATCCCGCGCCTCGGCATTCCTGTCATTCAGATGTGGGACGCGGCATACGGCGTGCGCAGCAGCGGGGAAAATGGCCGCTACTCTACCGCGCTGCCGTCTAATCTTGCCTCCGCCGCAAGCTGGGATCCGCAAGCCGCCTACGACTACGGCGCGCTTATCGGCCGCGAACTCCGCGCCCAGGGCTACAACATGACGCTCGGCGGCGGCATCAACCTTACCCGTGAACCGCGCAACGGCCGTACCTTCGAGTACCTGGGCGAAGATCCCGTGCTCGCCGGAACGCTCGTCGGCAATCGCATCAAGTGCGAGCAGGCGCAGCATGTCATCGGCGACATCAAGCACTACGCAATCAATGATCAGGAGAGCGGTCGCAACGAGGTCAACATCCACCATCGACCATCGCGCCGATGCGCGAAAGCGATCTGCTCGCATTCGAGATCGGCATCGCAGGTGGGCGATCCTCGCCGCCGTGATGTGCTCCTACAACCCGTCAACGGCGACTATGCCTGCGAAAACAAATACCTGCTGACCGACGTGCTGAAGAAGGACTGGAACTTCAAAGGTTTCGTGATCTCCGACTGGGGCGGCACGCACAGCACCGTGAAAGCCTCCGCCGCCGGACTGGACAATGAAGAAGCCGGCAAGATCTTTTCTACGGCGACCAAGTTCAAGAAAGCCGTGCAGGCCGGCAAAGTGCCCATGTCGCAGAATCGATGATCACGCCCACCGCATCCTGCGCGCCATGTTCGCCGCCGGCGTCGATTGACGATCCCCGCGCAAAAGAGCGTCGTCGATGTTCTCGGCGGACCTCGCCGTCGCGCGCACGCATCGAGGAGAACAGCATCGTCCTCCTCAAGAACGAGCACAATACAGCTGCCGCTCGATCCGCCAAGGTGCACTCCATCGCCGTCATCGGCGTCACACGCCGACAGTCGGCATGATCTCCGGCGGCGGCTCCGCGCAGGTCGATCCGCCCGGCGGCAACGCGATCATGCCTCCGGGTCAAGGCGCACCACTGGCAGACCCACGTCTGGTTCCCGACCTCGCCGCTCAAGGCGATCCGCGCCAAAGCTCCCGGCGTCACGGTGACGTTCAATGCCGGCGTGATCCTGCTGCCGCTGCCCCGGCCGCGAAGAATCGCCGACGTCGCCATCGTTTTCGTCTACCAGTGGGAGAGCGAAGGCATGGACCTGACAGACCTCTCGCTGCCCGATAATCAGGACGACACTCATCGCAAAGGTTGCCGCCGCCAACCCGCATACCATCGTCGTGCTCGAAACCGGCGGCCCGTCACCATGCCATGGGTCGACAAGGTCGAGAGGCGATCGCTCGAAGCATGGTATCGCCGGGAGCGACGGCGCAAACGCCGTCGCGAACATTCTCTTCGGCGAAGTGAACCCCAGCGGCAAATTGCCCATGACCTTCCCGCAGCAGCGAAGCCGACCTGCCACATCCGCAACTCGTCAACCGCCGCCCGGACGCCACCGGCAAAGCAGCCGTCAAAAGACGCTGGAGCAAGCGAACGCCGCACCTTCAGCGTTCATTACGACGAAGGCGTAAAGGTCGGCTACAAGTGGTACGACGCGGAGAAGAAGCCCGTCCTGTTTCCCTTCGGTTACGGCCTCTCCTACACCACCTAGGCGCTACTCCGGCCTCAAGCTCGGCCAGGGCAGCAACCATAGTGTCGACATTTACGGTGACGAATGCCGGCTCCCGGCCTGGTGTCGAAGTTGCCGAAGTCTACGCCGGCCTGCCCGCCGCCGCCGAGGAGCCGCCCAAGCGTCTCGTTGGCTGGACGCGCGTCGCGCTCCAGCCCGGCGAAAGCAGGGAAGTCTCCGTCTCCATCGATCCCAAATACTTATCGATATACGATGAGCAGCAGGGCTGGAAGCTCCTGCCGGGGCAGTACACTTTCATGGTTGGCGGTTCGTCGCAGGACCTTCCGCTCAAACAGGAGACCACGCTCCGCTAGCTTTCAGGTGCGCGTCTCCTCTCGACTTCAACAGGAGACGCGTCCGCCTCGCCGTGCGC
Source organism: uncultured Acidobacteriaceae bacterium (assembly GCA_963836835.1). GTDB lineage: Bacteria > Acidobacteriota > Terriglobia > Terriglobales > Acidobacteriaceae > KBS-83. The sequence goes on from CAWILE010000005.1 coordinate 112,643, forward strand.
ATAGCCCTCTTCATCACCTGCTATAACGACACGCTCTTCCCCGCTACCGGGCAAGCCGTCGTGCGCGTGCTGGAGCGTCTCGGCCACACGGTCGAGTTTCCTCTCGAGCAAACCTGCTGCGGCCAGATGCACTTCAACACCGGCTACCGCCGCGAGGCGTACCCGCTGGCGAAACGCTTCGTCGAGATCTTCGCCGGCGCCGAAGCCCTCTGCATTCCGTCCTCCTCCTGCGTTGCCATGATTCGCGAGTACTATCCGGCGCTTGCGCGCGAAAACAACGACGCTGCCATGACCGCCGCTGTCGAAGCGCTGCTCCCTCGCATCTACGAATTCAGCGAGCTGCTGATCGACCGCCTCGGCATAACCGACATCGGCGCATACTTTCCGCATCGCGTCACCTATCACGCAAGCTGTCACGGCCTGCGCAACCTCCATCTGGGTGACAAACCGCTCCAGTTATTACGCGCCGTGCGCGGTCTCGAACTCGTCCCGCTCGAAGGCGTCGAACAGTGCTGCGGCTTCGGTGGCACGTTCGCCGTCAAGAATGCCGACGTCTCCGCCGCCATGCTCACCGACAAGACCCGCGCCATCCTCAACACGCGCGCCGAAGTCTGCACCGCCTGCGACAACTCCTGCCTCATGCATATCCAGGGCATGCTGCACCGTCAGTTCGCCGGCGTCCGCACGCTTCACATCGCAGAAATCCTCGCCGGAACAGAGGATGGCGCCGCATGAGCCTCGTCTCGCTCGATCCACGCACTGCGCCGCCGTTCCCTGAAGCCGCGAAAGCCGGTCTGCGCAACACGCAACTACGCCGCAATGTCGCCCGCGCAACGGATACTATCCAGCGCAAACGTGCCGCGCTCGTCGAAGAAAAACAGGATTGGCAGGCCCTGCGCGATAGCGGCGCGGCCATCCGCCGCGAAGCGCTCAACAATCTCGAGCACTACCTGTTGCAGTTCGAAGAGCGCTTTCAGGCGGCCGGTGGCACTGTGCACTGGGCCGCGAACGCCAGGGAGGCGAACGCAATCGTTCTCCAGATCCTCCGCGCCGCCTCCGCGGAGGAAGTCATCAAGATCAAGTCGATGACGACGGCCGAGATTGGCCTCAACGACTATCTCGCGCGACATGGCGTCACTGCGCACGAGACCGACCTGGCCGAGCTCATTCTGCAACTCGGCGGCGATCAGCCCTCCCACATCGTCGTTCCCGCGCTGCACGTCAACCGGCAGCAGGTGCGCGAGATCTTCGCGCGCCGGATGCACCTGCCCGATCTCGCCGGCGATCCGCAGGCACTCACCGCGGCGGCCCGCCAGTATCTGCGCGAAAAATTCCTGCGCGTCAAAACCGCCGTCTGCGGCGCCAATTTCCTCATTGCAGAAACCGGCGGCGTCACCATCGTCGAGTCCGAAGGCAACGGCCGCATGTGCCTCACCCTTCCCGAAACACTCATCGCCATCGTCGGCATCGAGAAGGTCATCCCGCGCTTCACCGATCTCGAAGTGCTGCTCCAGACGCTGCCGCGTTCCGCAACCGGCGAGCGCATGAATCCCTACAACTCCATCTGGTCCGGCGTAGTGCCCGGCGACGGCCCCAAGCACATGCACGTCATTCTGCTCGACAATGGCCGCAGCCGCGTGTTGCGCGATGCCATCGGTCGCCAGACGCTGCAATGCATACGCTGCGGCGCATGTCAGAACGCGTGCCCCGTCTACCGCCAGACCGGCGGGCACGCCTACGGCTCGGTCTACGCCGGTCCCATTGGAGCCATATTGACGCCGCAGCTTGCGGACATGCGCCACGCCGAATCGCTGCCCTACGCCTCGTCGCTATGCGGAGCCTGCTACGAAGTCTGCCCGGTCAAAATCAACATCCCCGAAGTGCTCGTGCATCTTCGCTCGCGGGTTGTCGACCGCCATCGCCGCAAGCTCGCCTCTCTCCTCGACCCGGAGCACGCCGCAATGCTCGCCATGGCTGCCGTCTTTAGCAACCGCCGCAGATACGAAGTCGCGCAGCGTCTTGCCCGCGCCGCGCAGAGCACTTTGCATCACGATGACGCATGGTACCGCTGGCTCCCCGGTATGGCCGGCCGCTGGACCGAAACCCGCGATCTCGCGCCGCTTCCGCAGCAGACATTCCGCGAATGGTGGCAGCAGCGAGGCAAACCATGAGACCTGCTCCCCAATCCACCCGCGACCGCATCCTCCAGCGCATCCGGCGTGCCAACGCTGAGCCCGGCGCCGAGCAGTCCATCCCGCGCAATTACGATCGCATCGGCGCGCACTCGGCTGCCGAGACGCTCGCGCTCTTCGAGGAGCGCCTCCGCGATTACGACGCCCGGGTCTTCACCGCATCCCGCACCGATGTCGCGCGTGTTGCCGCCGGGATTCTCATCGCGGCAAACCGTCGCCGTATCGCCATCCCGGCCGTCCTGCCCGCAGAATGGCGCGGCGACTCCATCGAATGGATTCCGGACAATAGTCTTTCCTTCGACGCGCTCAACAGCGTCGACGGCGTGATGACCGCGGCCACCGCATGCGTTGCATCATCCGGCAGCATCGCGCTGCAACACGGTCCCGCTGAAGGCCGTCGCGCAATCACGCTGCTGCCTGATTATCATCTCTGTATTGTCGAGGCCTCGCAGGTGGTCGAAACTCTTCCCGAAGCCTTCGCCCGCCTCGATCCATTCCGCCCCATCACCTTCATGTCCGGGCCATCCGCTACCGCAGACATCGAGATGACGCGCATCAAAGGCGTGCACGGCCCGCGCTTTCTCGATGTGCTGATCGTTGATCCAGCGTAGTCGCGCATCGTGTATCGTCACAACAATCTCGCCTCCGACGAATCCGCCTTCACCGTAGGCAGCGACCTGCAAATCGATGGCGGCATGGGCAATCTCTGATTTGCCGCTATAGTTTGTAGCCTCCGCTTTCAAGTTGCCGCTGCGCTACTAGCCGGCCCAGTGCAATCGTGTCTTCCGGCGTGTGCTTCAGCAGCCGTCGCAGAATCGCAAGCTGCGTTCGCAGCATGTCGCCTTCGGCCACCGCTGCCAGCACGCGCCGCGCCGCCTTATCCATTCCGGCAAGCGCATCCGCCGCAAACAGCTTCACCATCGCGTGCGCCGTCTTCGCCTGCGGCTGCGAGCCCAGTTTCCGCGCGCGCAGCAGCGCAGACTCCAGCGCAAACACCTGCATCGTCATGTCCGCCAGGTCGCCCATGATCTCCTGCTGCTCCTGCAGTGCCTGCATATACTTCTGCGTGGCCGCGCCGGAACAGAACAGCGCCACCTTCTTCAGGTTTGCGAGCAGCGCGGCTTCTGGCGCCAGCGGGTCATCGCTCTCGTCATCGCCGTCAAAGGATGGAGGCTCCATCACCTCTGCCATCAGCTTCTTGATCGCGCCCAGCAGCGGCAGTTGCCCGCTGGCAGCGCGCTTCATCAGCCAGCCCGTGATGATCAGGCGATTAATCTCGTTTGTGCCCTCGAAGATGCGATTAATGCGCGAATCGCGATACGCCCGCTCCGCCGGATATTCCTCCACGTAACCGTAGCCGCCATAAATCTGCACGGTGTGATCCACCACCATGTCCAGCATCTCCGATCCCCACACCTTCAGGATCGAGCACTCCACCGCGTACTCTTCAATCTTCTTCTGGATCTCTCGCGCGTCGTGTGCTTTCTCGCCTTCGAGCGAAGAAAGTGCCGCATCGATCATCCCGATCGCGCGATACGCCATGCTCTCGCCGACAAAGATCCCTGTCGCGCTCTCCGCCAGCTTCTGTTGAATCAGCCCGAACTCCCCAATCGTCTTGCCGAACGCCTTGCGCTCCTTCGCATAGCGCACGGCATTCGCCAGCGAGTTCTTCGCGCCGCCAATCGCGCTCGCTCCCAGCTTGAAGCGTCCGATGTTCAGAATGTTGAACGCAATGTGATGTCCCTTGCCTACTTCGCCCAGCACATTCCCTGTCGGCACCTTGCAGTCGCTCAGGATCAACGGGCACGTCGACGAGCCCCGAATGCCCAGCTTGTGCTCCTCCGCGCCCACGGAAAATCCCGGCGTGTTTCGCTCGATCAGGAAAGCCGTGAACTTCTCCCCGTCCACTTTCGCGAAGACGGTGTAGACATCAGCGAACCCCGCGTTCGTGATCCACATCTTCTCGCCGTTCAGGATGTAATGCTGGCCGTCAGGGGACAGCACCGCCCGCGTCCGCAGGTTCATCGCATCGGAACCCGACGATGCTTCCGACAGCGCATACGCGCCCACCCACTCGCCCGTCGCCAGCTTCGGCAGATACTTCTGCTTCTGTTCCGCCGTACCGTACCAGATGATCGGCAGCATCCCGATGCCCACATGCGCGCTGAAGGTGGTGGCAAAGCTCCCCAGCACGGAAAGCCGTTCACCCACAATCGCCGAAGTCACCTTATCCATCGCCAGCCCGCCGTATTCCTCCGGCGTGTCTGTTGCCATCAGCCCTAGCTCGCCCGCCTTCTTCAGCAGCTCGCGCGTCACCGCATAGTCCTTCGCCTCAATCGCCTCCGCCGCCGGCAGAATTTCCTTTTGCGCAAAGTTGCCGGCCGTCTCCGCTATCTGCCGGTGTTCGTCGCTGAAGTCCTCCGGGGTGAAGACCTCTTCCGGCCTGCGCTCCTCCAGCAGAAAACTGCCGCCTGCCGCTGCCTTCACTGCCGCCTTCGGATCCGTTGCCGGCGTTGCCATTGTGTCGCTCCCGTGATTACAAAATCAGCTCAGATTCTCAAAAATTCCGGCCGCACCCATGCCGCCGCCTACGCACATCGTCACCAGCCCATAGCGCACTTTGCGCCGCTGCATCTCGTGCAGCAGCGTGGCCGTCAGTTTCGCGCCCGTGCATCCCAGCGGATGCCCCAGCGCAATCGCGCCGCCATTCACATTCACTCTTTCGGGATCGAGCCCAAGCTCTCGGATCACCGCCAGCGACTGCGCCGCGAACGCCTCATTCAACTCCACCAGTCCGATGTCTTCGAGCTGCAGCCCTGCAATCTTCAGCGCCTTTGGCACCGCATGCACCGGCCCGATACCCATAATCTCCGGCGGGCATCCCGCCGTCGCAAACGACACAAACCGCGCCATCGGCTTCAGCCCCAGCGCCGCCGCGCGCTCCGCGCTCATCACAATTGCCGCCGCTGCGCCGTCCGATGTCTGCGATGAATTGCCCGCCGTCACCGTGCCCTTTGCATGGAATGCCGGCTTCAGCTTCGCCAGCGCCTCCGCTGATGTGTCCGCGCGCGGCCCTTCATCCACCAGAAAGCTCCGCTTCTCCTCCTTCGGTTTGGCGGAACTATTTTTCGGCGTGCGCTCGGTCCACTCCACCGGAACAATTTCTTCCGCGAATCGCCCCTCGGCAATCGCCGCCAGCGCCTTCTTGTGGCTCGCCAGCGCAAAGCCGTCCGCGTCCTCGCGCGAAACTTTATAGCGCTCCGCCACCCGCTCCGCCGTAAGCCCCATCGAGAGATACGCCGCTGGCAGATTGTCCACGAGCCATGGATTCGCGCTGATCTTGTGGCCGCCCATCGGGATCATGCTCATCGACTCCGTGCCGCCCGCTACCACGGCAGATGCGCCACCGCCGCGGATACGTTCTGCCGCCTGCGCAATTGCCTGCAGTCCGGAAGCGCAGAATCGGTTTACCGTCATCGCCGAGATTTCCACGGGCAGCCCCGCCCGCAGGCTCGCGATGCGCGCCACATTCATGCCCTGCTCGGCCTCAGGATGCGCGCATCCCAGGATCACATCATCGATTTCAGATTTGTCGAGCGACGGCACGCGCGCCAGCGCGCCATTGATTACGATCGCCGCCAAATTATCGGGCCGAGCCGCCGCCAGGCTGCCGCGCGGCGCCTTGCCCACTGCGGTCCGCACACTGCTCACAATCACTGCATCCTTCATCGCTAATTCCTTAAGGGTTTCCCATTGCTCAACGTGTAGGCGATGCGCTCCTGCGTCTTGCGCTCGCCGCATAATGAAAGGAACGCCTCCCGCTCCAGGTCCAGGTAATATTGCTCGCTCACCCGCGTCCCTGGCGCCACATTACCGCCGCACAGCACATGCGCCACGTGCCCGGCCACCTTCACGTCGTGCTCGCTCGCATATCCCGCCTGCTGCATCAGGTAGGCGCCCAGCCGCAGCGTCGCGCGCACACTCTCGCCCGCCGCCGGAATATCCATGCGCATCGGCGGCGGCCGATATCCTGCTTCCGCCAGCGCCTCCGCTGCCGCCTTGGCATCCAGCAGCAGCCGCTCGCGATTGATCGTCACGCCGTCCTCCTCGGTCAGCAGATTGAGCGTGCGTGCCTCCTCTGCCGACGTCGACACTTTCGCCATCGCGATCGTTTCGAAGGCGGTCTTCATCGTGTCCACCAGTTCGGTCGAAATTCCTACGCGCGCCGCATCGCCGAACGAACGCACGGCCTCATCGGTCGCTTTCAGCGCAAACTCCTTCGTGCCTCCGCCGCCGGGGATCAGCCCCACGCCCGTCTCCACCAGCCCCATGTAGAGCTCCGCATGCGCTTGCCGCCGCGCGCCGTGCAGCGAAATTTCCGTGCCGCCGCCGAGACAGAGCGCATAGGGCGCCACCACCACCGGCCGCGGGCAGAATTTGATCGACTGCGTCATCCGCTGAAAAGCGCGGATCGTCAGGTCAACGTCCTCCCACTCGCCCTCCTGCGCTGCCAGCAGCAGCTGCATCAGGTTCGCGCCAACCGAGAAGTTATCCGCGTCGCTCGCAATCACGAAGGCGCCAAAATCCCGCACAGTGTCCGAATCCGGTGCGAGCGTCTTCGTGATCATCCGCATAATGTCGTCGCCGATGGCGCTCTTCTTCGAGTGCAGCTCAATGCATGCCACGCCGTCGCCTAGATCGATCAGCGATGCGCCGGCATTGCTGCGCACCACGCCGTGGCTCGCGCGGAAGTCCGCGACCCGCGCCACTCCCGCCGCGCGCGGCACTGGTTTGTAACCCTTGCTCGCCGGGTCGTAGCACTCCGTCCCGTTCTCGCGATACCACGCTCTCGCGCCGCTCGCGAGCATCGCCTCTACCACCGGGCTCACGCGTTCGCCCGCCGCCTTCATGCGCGCCACCGTCTCGCCGACGCCGACTGCATCCCAAATCGCAAACGGCCCCAGCTGCCAGTTGTACCCTGCGCGTATCGCCGCATCGATGCTCGCGGCCGAATCCGCAATCTCGGGCAGACAATCCGCCGCGTAGTTCCACAGCCGGGTCAGCAGCTTCCAGTGGAAGCGCGCCGCCTTGTCCTTCTTCTGGTCGCCCGCCATCAGCAGGCGCAGCCGCTCCGGCAGCGCTTCGGCATTCTTCGCCATCTCCAGCGCCGGCAGCTTCGGCTTTAAGGATGGCTGATAGGCGAGTGCCTTCAGATCCAGTACCAGCCGCACATCCTTGCCATCCGCGCCGCGCTCCTTCTTGTAGAAGCCGCCGCCCGTCTTGTCCCCCAGCCACTTGCGCTCCAGCATCGTTTCCAGAAACGGCGGCAGCGTCGCCTGTCCGCCCGCGTCCTGCCGTGCCCGGGCAAAGTTCCGTGCCACGTGCGCCAGAATATCCAGCCCCACCATGTCGGCCAGGCGGAAGGTTCCGGTGCGCGGCAGCCCGATCGCCGTACCCGTCAGCGCGTCAACCTCCTCCACCGTCAGCCCCTCTTCTTCCATCACGCGCAGCGTCTCAAGAATGAAGAACGTGCCGATGCGGTTCGCGATAAAGTTCGGCGTATCCCGCGCGCGCACCACTTCTTTCCCGAGGGTCTGATCGAGAAACGCCGAGAGTGCCGCCATTGCCTCTGGGTCGGTATCCGGTCCGGGAATCACCTCCACCAGTCGCATATAACGCGGCGGATTGAAGAAGTGTGTGCCGAACCATCGCTTCCGCAGCGCCTCCGGCAGCGCCTCGGCAATCGTGCCCACCGGAATCCCGCTCGTGTTTGTCGTCAGAAATGCGTCTGCACGCACATCCGGCGCCACCCGCTTCAGCAGTTGCTGCTTGATCTCCAGGTTCTCCGTCACTGCTTCGATCACCCAGTCGCAGTCGGCAAGCTGTGCCAGGTCGTCGTCGAAGTTTCCGGTACGCACACGCGCCGCCGCGCCCGGCGCGTAAAAAGCAGCGGGCTTCGATTTCTTCAGCGCATCCAGCGCCTTCTCGGCAATCGCATTCCGTCGGCCATCGCTCGAAGGCAAATCCAGCAGCAGTACATCCACGCCGGCATTCGCCAGGTGCGCTGCAATGCGCGAGCCCATAGTGCCCGCACCGAGAACTGCTGCCTTCCGCAGCAGCAGCGGCTTTGCCACCGTAATGCTCATGCTCTCCCGCTCCGCAACAGCGCCCATGCTCTCCTCGCTTATCCGTGAATGCGGCGTTCCGCCTCGAACGCCGCCGCTCCGGCCCTGCCCATCACATCGCCGTTCGCCAGCCCCGCAGCTAGAATTCGCGCATACTCCTCGGTGATCGCCTCAAGCTTCATCGGTCCGGCAGGCTCGTACCAGCTCGCCATTCCGTGCACTGCGCCCGCCAGCACAAACGCTGCAATCTTCGCATCGCACGGCGCAATCGACCCGTCCTTCATCCCGCCTTCAATCAGCGCCCGCAGCCGGTGATCGATCTCGCGCTTGCGCCCGCGCACCACCTTGCGTCCCGCCTTCGAGAGCTCGCCGTCATCCAGCCGGATCACCGCGCGCCCAAAGTCGCCCGCAATGATCCGGATGTATCCCGCGATAAAGTCTGCTACCTTGTCCAGTCCGGGCTTTTGCTCGGCTTCGATGCCGTCCAGCATCTCGTCGATCAGGTCGGTCCCCAGCCGGTAGATCTCCACCAGGATCTCTTCCTTATTGCGGAAGTAGTGGTAGAGCGCCGGCTTGGTAATACTCAATTGCGTCGCCACGTCGTTCATCGACGTCCGCGCATAGGAGCGCTCGAGAAACATGCGTACCGCCGTATGGAGCACCGCGTCCCGCTTCCCATCCGGATTGCGCCTGCGGTCGGCAAACAGCCGCCGATGCGGCTGCAGCGCCGCGGACTGCCTGGGCATCGTTCCACTCCCCCAGCGTTTGACACTGCCCCTGCCGGTTGATATCTTACTCGCCGGTAGGTTATTCCTCTCTTCTACGCGCTTGCGGTTTCATCGTGCAAGTGAATTCTTGAGCGCATTGCACCAAGGTAAGAGCGGGTGACAGCTTCATGAACTTCGCCGTCCTGTCGCACATGCTCGCCCTTCGCCTGCGCTATGCCGAGCCGCCCACCTTCTCCGTCTTCGAGATGGTGCTGCTCGCCGTCCTCATCGTGGCCTCGCTCATTGGCTTCTTCGCGCGCTTTGATCGCGTGCTGCGCAACATCTTTACCGCGCGCAAGGATCCTGACTTCCACATCGCCCCTGTCGGCAAGCGCGTCTGGGACTTCTTTTGGGAAGTGCTCTGCCAGGCCAAAGTCATCAGGGAGCGCCCTCTCCCGGGTCTCGCGCACGCCTTCGTCTTCTGGGGCTTCCTCGCCTTCGCACTGGTCTCGGCCAACCACTTCGCCTCCGGCTTTCGCCTCGGCTTTCTCGACTCCGATGGCTGGGTGGGTGGCTTTTACTTCTGGTTCGCCGCCATCTTCGCCCTGCTCGTCGCTGTCGGCATCGCCGGCCTCTTCATCCGCCGGTTTTTCGTTCGCCCCGTCTGGCTCGGCCGCAAGGTCTCCATCGAATCCGGCATCATCGCTTTCCTGATCTTTGCCCTGATGGTCACCTACCTCGGCGGCTTCTTTGTCTCACCCAGCTCCGCGGCGGCACGCGTGCTCTGGTGGTCACACGCGCTCTGCATCCTGGTCTTCCTGCCGCTCATCCCGCACACCAAGCACCTGCATCTCGTCCTCAGCCCGTTCACCATCTTCCTCTCCCGCGGCGAGTTCAGCCACATCCCGCCGCTCTCCGGCGATGAAGACTTCGGCCTCGTCGCCGGAAAGGACCTCACGCAACTCGTCGCTCTCCAGGCCTATTCCTGCGTCGAATGCGGCCGCTGCTCCGAGCACTGCCCCGCCACCAACACCGGCAAGGTCCTCAACCCGAAAGAAATCATTCTCGGCGTTCGGGCCTATCTCAACGATCTTGGCCCCCATTCGGAGGAGCCGCTGCTCGGCAAGTACAACTCGCAGGAGGCCGCATTCCAATGCACCACCTGCGGCTCTTGCGAATACCAGTGCCCCGTCGGCATTGAGCACCTGCCCATCATCATCGGTCTGCGCCGCGGCGCGGTGAATACCGGCGCATGGGAAGATGACTACGGCACCAAGCTCTTCCTCGCGCTCGAGCGCAACGGCAACGCGCTCGGCATGAGCGCCACCGAGCGCGACAAGTTCATCAAGAAGCAGGAGCTGCCCATATTCGACGGCTCACAGGAGTACTGCCTCTGGCTTGGCTGCATGGGCGCATATGACCCGCAGGGCCGCGAGATCATCGCCTCCTTCGCGAAGGTCATGCAGTACCTCGGCACATCCTTCGGTGTGCTCAAGAAAGAGAAGTGCACCGGCGATCCCGTCCGCCGTCTCGGCAATGACCTCCTCTTCCAGCAGCTTGCCGAACAGAATCTCGAAATCATGAAGCAGCAGAAAGTCACCCGAATTGTGACAATCTGCCCGCATTGCGTCCGTACCATCGCGAAGGACTGGAAGGAATACGGCGCATCGCCCGAAATCGAGCATCACAGCGAGTTCATGGCTCGCTATCAGGACAAGCTGCCCAAAGCCGACGGCCCGGAGATCGTTTATCACGATCCCTGCTACCTCGGGCGCTATCGCGGTACCTACGATCAGCCGCGCGAAGTACTCGGCCGCTACGGCAAGGTCATCGACCCGCCCCGGGCCCGTGAGCGCTCTTTCTGTTGCGGCGCCGGTGGCGGCCTTGCCTTCCTCGGTGAGGAAGGCGGCAATGAGCGCGTCAGCCATGCTCGCGCCAAAGAACTCACCGCTACCGGAGCAAGCATCGTCGGCGCCGCTTGTCCCTTCTGCAACACCATGTTCCGCGACGCGCTTGCCGCTACCAGCGAAGCGCCGCCGCAACTGCTCGACATCGCGCAAATCGCCGCACAGTCCATCGCCACCGCAACTGCATCAACACCCAACGGAGCACAGAACCCATGAAGATCATCGTCGCCATCAAGCAGGTGCCGGTTCGCGACTCAACCCTGCGCATCGATTCCAGCGGCAAGTGGATCGATGAGGACGACCTCAGCTACGAAATCAACGAGCCCGACGCCTACGCGCTCGAAGAAGCCCTGCAGTTAAAGGAAAAGCACGGCGGGGAAGTCGTCGCTGTCCTCGCCGGCCCCGAACGCGGCTCGCAGACCATCCGCGAAGCGCTCGCCAAGGGCGTGGACCGCGCCATCCACATTGAGTGCGACGACCTCGCCACCCTCGACACGCTCGGCGTCGCAAATCGCCTCGCCGCGGCCATCAAGGATGAGAAGCCCGACCTCATCCTCACCGGTCTTCAATCCGACGATCTCGGCCTGGGCCAGACCGGCGTCGTGCTCGCCGAACTCCTCGGCATCCCGCACGCCACCATCATCATGCAGGTAGAAGCAGGCGACGGCTCGATCAAGGTCAAAAGGGAACTGGAAGATGGCTGGTTCCAGCACGTCACCATGCCGCTGCCCGCGCTGCTCGCCATCCAGTCCGGCATCAGCAAACTGCGCTACGCCACGCTCATGGGCATCAAGAAATCGAAGACCAAGGAAGTCCGCAAGGTATCCGCGTCTGAATTGCCGCAGCCCAATGCCGCCACCGTCACGCTCGAGCGCGTCTACCTGCCCGAGAAAAAGAAAGAAACCCAGCTCATCGAAGGCTCGCCCGCCGAGGCAGCCAGCAAGCTGGTGGAAAAACTGAAATTCGAGGTGCGAGTGATATGAGCGGAGTCCTGGTCATTACAGAGCACAAAGCCGGCGCCTGGAATCGCATGTCCTGGGAAGCGCTCGCAGCCGGCCGGCAGATCGCAACTCAGTCTAACCAGTCGCTCTCTGCCGCTGTTGCCGGCAACGAACTCGAATCGCTCAGCGGCGAGCTGGCCGACAAAAAACTCGACAAAGGCTACCGTGTCGAACACGCGCTGCTCAAAGATTACACTGCAGACGGTTACATATCTGCGCTCGAGCAGCTCATCCGGAAGCTCGATCCCAGCTACGTCGTCTTCCCCCACACCTACCAGGTCCGCGACTTCGCACCGCGCCTCGCCGCGCGCTTTGGCCAGGTGTTGCTCGCCGATCTCGTCGGCCTGCGCAAGGACGGCGACAGCTTCGTCTTCATCCGCCAGCTCTTCCAGGGCAAGCTCAACGCGGATTACCGCCACACCGCATCTGGCCCCCGGTTTCTCTCCGTACAGGCCGGCGCCTTCCGTACTGAATCTCTCGAATCGGGCAGCACCACGCTCGAAATCTTCACGCCACAACTCGAAGCCGCCACCATCCGCAACAAGCCGGAGGCCCCCTTCCGCGAAGCTGCGCAGACCGTCGACCTCAGCTCTGCGCCCATCATCGTTTCCGTCGGACGCGGCATCAAGGAGCAGGACAACCTGCCGATCGTCGAAGAGCTCGCCGCGGCCCTCGGTGCGGAGCTGGCTGCCTCACGCCCCATCTGCGACAACGGCTGGCTGCCGATGGAGCGCCAGGTCGGCAGCTCCGGCCAGACCGTCGCGCCCAAACTCTATCTCGCCGTCGGCATCTCCGGCGCCATCCAGCACCTCGTCGGAATGAAAGGCTCCAAGACCGTCGTCGCCATCAACAAGGACGAGAATGCCCCCATCTTCGAAGTCGCTGACTACGGCATCGTCGGCGATCTCTTCGACGTCGTCCCCGCGCTCACCGAAGCGGTGAAGAAAGCCAAGGGCTCGTAGCCCGTTTTCGCAAACTGTCTGGATAACGAGAGAAACTTGGCGCAGGTTTTCCCTCAGGAAGAGCTGCTCGTCGCGGTTGCTTACGGCAACATGGCATTTGTGAAAGCGGGATAGTACGCTGCTTCCACGGAGGCGATCCCAGCATGGCGCAGTGGAGCGACGAGTTTCTTCCCCTGGGAAGGGCGTATCACTGGGAGAATGCACGCGCGAACGAACTCTTCCTCGTCCAGCCCATGGCCGATGGCTCCGTCCGCTCCTGGACCTGGCGGCAAGCCATGGACGAGGCGCGCCGCATCGCCACCTTTCTGCGCGCCCGGGGATGGGAGCCCGGCGCGCGGGTCGCCACGCTCGCCCGCAACAGCGCCTGGTGGATGATCGCCGAGCTCGGCGCGTGGATGGCCGGCCTCGTCACGGTGCCGCTCTACCCATCGCTCCGCGCAGAATCCATCCGTGCGCTGCTTCAGCACGCCGATGTTCGCGCCTGCTTCCTCGGCGCGATGGACGACCGCGAAGCCATGCAGCAGGGCGTGCCCATGGGCGTTCTCCGCATCGCCATGCCAAATGCATCGTCGGACGTCCTGCGCGGCTGCGACCGCCGCTGGGACGAGATCCTTGCCGAATGCGTCCCGCTCGCCGAATCGCCCGCTCGCGCCGCCGATGAGCTCGCCACCATCATCTACACCTCCGGCACCACGGGCCAGCCCAAAGGCGTCATGCATCGCTTCTCCATCTTCCCGCACATGGGCGACAGCATCGCAAAGCTCGTCAATATGGATTCGAGCGAGCGCTTTATCTCGTATCTTCCGCTGGCGCATATTGCGGAACGCGGTGTCATCGAGGCCACCAGCCTGCACATCGGCTGTACTGTCTACTTCACTGCCGGGCAGGGGAGCTTCCTTGCCGACCTCAAGCGCGCCCGCCCTACCCTCTTCTTCTCCGTCCCGCGTCTTTATCTGCGCTTTCGCCAGGGCGTGCTCGAAAAAGTTCCGCAGAAGAAACTTGACCGCCTCCTGCGCATTCCCATCCTTCGCGGCATCGTGAAGAAGAAGATTCTCCGCCAGCTTGGCCTCGGCTCCGTGCGCCTCGCTGCCTCCGGCGCCGCTCCGCTCCCTGCGGAAGTTCTCTCCTGGTATCGCAATCTCGGCCTGGGTCTGATCGAAGGCTACGGACTCACCGAAACCGCCATCACTCACGCGCCCCGCCCCGAAGACTTCCAATTGGGCTACGTCGGCCCGGCGTTGCCGGCAGTCGAAGTCCGCATCGGCCCCGACGAAGAAGTGCAGATGCGCAGCCCCATGAACATGATCGGCTATTACCGCGATGAACAAATGACCCACGCCTGCTTCACGCCGGACGGCTTCTTCCGCACTGGCGACAAAGGCGAGATCGCACCCGGCGGGCAGCTGAAAATCGTCGGCCGCATCAAGGAGCAGTTCAAAACCAGCAAAGGCAAATACGTCTCGCCCGTCCCCATCGAAAAGCGATTCAGCATTCATCCCGCGCTGGAAGCTACCTGCGTTATGGGCGATGGGCGACCGCATCCCTTCGCCATATCCGTCCTCACGCCCGAGGCGCGCAAGCAATGCGAAACCGCCGGCCTCAATGGCGATCTCGGCCGCTCGCTTGAGGCCCTGGTCACCCAGATCAACTCCGAGCTCGATCCACATGAGCGCCTGCAGTTCCTCGCGCTCGTCGACGGGCCCTGGGACATCCCGAGCGGTCTCATCACTCCCACACTCAAGCTCAAGCGCGATCTCCTCGAGCATCGCTACTCCGCACAGATCGATGGATGGTTCGCCGCGCAGAAGCCAGTCCTCTGGGCCCGCGGCTTGTAGCATCTTCGGTAATGTTGTGGCCCGCGGAGGTTTGCCGGACGTGGCTTTTCCATTAAGCAAAGCCGCTGGAGCGAATAGTGAGACGCACACACTTGTACCGGAAATTCGATTTATGAGCATCCAGTTCATCGAGATCGACGGCCGCCGCCTCGAAACCGGGCACATCACCGTCCCGGATCCCCGCGGCACGATCGTGCTTCTCCATGAAGCCCTCGGCTCCGTCTCCCACTGGCGTGATTTTCCCCAGCGCCTCGCCGAGCGTTGCGGGATGAACGTTCTGGTCTACTCGCGCCTCGGCCACGGCCACTCCGATGGCTCACCCGCCGCCCGCAGCCGCGGCTACTACGAGGAGCAATCGCTGGAAGTCCTGCCCGCCCTTCTCGCGCACTTCGCCATCGAGCGCCCGGTCCTTCTCGGCCACAGCGAGGGCGCAGCCATCGCCACCATCTATGCTGCTCAAACCGCCGCACACAATGCGAAACAGCCGAACACCGTTCGCGCACTCGTCCTCGAGTCCCCCATCCTCCACGCTGAGCCCGCCGCTCTCACCGGCATGGCCATGGCCGAAGATGCCTGGCGCACTACGGACTTCCGCGCCAGGCTCGCCCGCCACCATCGCGATCCTGATGCTGTCTTCTTCGCCTGGCTCAGCATCCGCGAATCGGACAGCCTGCTCTCGCTCCCGCTCGAACAGCATCTTCCACCGCTTCACTGTCCCATTCTCATGATTCAGGGCGAGCTCGATGAGTACGCCACCAGCCGTCAGGCAGATGCGTTGCGTCCGCTCGCCCCGCAGATGAACCTGGTACGGTTCGCCGGCGTCGGTCATACGCCGCATCGCGAACAGCCCGAGTTGGTCCTCGAAGAAATCGCGGCTTTCCTGCTCGGGCTTCCCGCGTAATTATCTGACCAACCGGTAAGATTTTGGTTGCCAATCGTGCCGCCCCATGATTAGTCTTCCGCTCGTTTGCAATCACAGCGCAATCCGAAACTGTGCCAGGAACGTTTCAGGAGGTCCTTCCCCCGCATGTGCCGCTACTCCCTCGTCCCCCGCGCTCTCCGCATCGCCCGCTCAATCGCCGCGCTATCTCTCCTCGCTGTCGCTGCCCAGGCTCACGCGCAACAGGACTACGTTGGCCGCTACGACATCTACGGCGGATTCGCCGCGCTCGATGCCCCGCACATCGACCTCACGACCCGCGGCTTTCACTTTCAGGCCGGCATGAATCCCAGGACATGGCTGGCCACCGGCTTCGACTACTCCGTCTCCACCGGCCACACCACGCTCACGCCGGACCTGCTCACCACCGCGCTCCAGCAGCAACTCGGTGCGCAGATCCTGCAGCTCATCAAAGCCGGTGTCATTCCACCCACCTACAAGGTCTACGTGCCGATCGATGCGAATACACAGACCTTCGCTCTTGGCCCGCAGTTCGTCTATCGCCGCTTCCAGCACGTCAGCTTCTTCATCCGCCCGTCGCTTGGCGCCGTGCGTGAATCGGCAACGCCGCATCCGCATGACGCCGTCACTGCAGCCATCGCGCTTGAGCTCGTCCCCCAGGGCACAAAGACCGACTGGACCGGCTTCTACGGATTCGGCGGAGGATACGATCTGAACGCCAACGGCCACATCGGTCTGCGTATGCAGACCGATATCGTCTACTTCCATGTCTTCAACGATCTCCTGCGCGACGGACGCTGGGACTTCCGCTGGTCCGTCGGCCCCACCTTCCACTTCGGCAGAAACGTTCGCGAAGCAAAGGCCGTCTCGCCCGCCCCGCCATCGTCACCGGCAACCTCGCAGTCAAACCCGTAGCACGAAATTGTCAGTACAACCAACTGGGCGCTGGGTGTCCCACATCTCGAAGAGATGTGGGTATAGTGCAAACAATCGCAAGGCGCCCAGCTTCAAGATAGGATCCAGGAGAAAGATAGGATCCAGGAGAATCGAGCCCGATGACACACTGCCCTTCTCGGGCTCTACTTACTTTGTCTCTTCTCATGACGGCGCAGGTCGCCTCAGCTGCGCCCGCCGAAGGCAACTGCACCGTCATCATCCACGTCACCGGCTTCCGCAACAGCAAAGGCGTCCTCGGCGCGGAACTCTTCACCTCCGCGAACGGCTGGCCGGAGGACGTCGGCAAATCCTTTCGACACGCCGACTTTCCCATCAATGGAGACCATGCGACGGTTCGTTTCGAACACGTCCCGCCCGGCAAATACGGCGTGGTCGTCCTGCACGATGAGAATGAAAACAAGAAGCTCGACCGCAACGTCTTCAATATTCCCAAGGAAGGCTTCGGCTTCGCCAACAACCCGCGTGTCTTCCTTGTAGCGCCGCCGATCGAAAAAGCAACCCTCCCGGTCACCTGTCCCGAAAGCACCACCGACATAAAACTCATCTACAAATAGCCGCAGCCCAATCGGGTGCCCCGGATTCCGAAGCGATGCCAAAGGCGCGTGTGCCCGGACGGCTAGTCTCCAGCCGAGGCCTTCAATCCCAGCGCCTCGATATATCCCGTATTCACCCGGCATTTCGCCAGTTTCACGTTTTCCAGCAACTGCTTGAGCGCCGCCGCCGAATCTTCGAGCGAGGGCCGCACCGCAAGCTGCTTCTCCGTGCCGCCTACGCCATGCCGTTCCGTCGAATACTTCACGATCGCGTCCCAGTGCTCCGGCTTGGAGAACGCGACAAACGACGACTTCGCCTCCATCTTCTTGTACGGCCAGAAGCACCAGCCGATATGGTGCTTCTCCAGCATCTCGCGAAACCCGCGCACCCAGGCATCATCGTTCTCGCCCGACTCACCCAGCCAGATCGGTACGTGATACTTGTCGCGGAACTCGGTGTATTGCGCCAGGCTCTTCTCCGTCTTCGCGGCATTCTCCGCATTCCATGGCGCGCCGAATTCATACAGATGAAGCTGGTACATCACGTTCTTGTCGAACGGCGGCCCGAAGACATGGAAGTTCGTGTCCCACTGCGCCCCGCCCAGAATCAGCACATGATGCGTGTCCACCTCGCGGATCGCCGCCGCGACTCGCCGGTACAGCGGCTCAAGCGCGCTGTTGTACTTCTGTAACTGCGGGAAGTGCGGAATCGGTTCGTTCAGCAGGTCATAGCCCAGCACCGTTGGCTGGCTACTGTAATGCTGCGCAATGCGCTTCCAAATCGCGATCAGCTCCGCCTGGCACCCCGGCGAGTCATACAGCCACGGATACCCATCGCTGTCATCGATGTTCGTTCCCGTCTGTCCGCACGGCGCCTGGTGCATGTCAATGATTACGTAGAGCCCATCCGCCTTCGCCCACTCCACCACGCGATCCAGCAGCCGGAATCCTTCTTCGTTCCCCGGAGTAAGGAACTTGTAGTGGATCGGCACCCGCACCGAGTTAATCCCGGTCGACTTCAGAAAGTCGATGTCTGCCTTCGTGATGTAATTCTCCCGCCACTCCTGCCAGAACTGCGTCGCCTGCTCTGGCCCGATCAGCTCGTCAAAATATTCTTCGATCTCCCGCGGCGAGGTCGGCCCGTTGTCGCCGAATAGGAACATGTAGCCTTCCGGCTCCAGCCAATTTCCCAGATTCGTGCCGCGCAGCAGCAGCGGATGCCCGCTCCCGTCCACCAGTTCACCGCCTTGCGTGTGAACGAAACCGGCTTGGGCATACAGCGGCATAACCGCCAGCATAAGAACTGCGCAAATCAGAAACAGTCGCTTCACGGGCAGGCCTCCAGTCACGCGGCGCCATTCTAAAGCAAACGATAGTCTTATGAGCGAATACCCGGCGTACCTGGGTGCCCGTCATGCTGAGCGAATCGCAGGGCGCAAAAGTCCGCAACTGCCTGACAGCACAGCAAGTCCGGGTGCCCTGCTCCGGCCGAAGGCTGGCGCGGTGTAGTTCACACCTGTTTCATCCGACACGGAGAGTCCACCGAATCGCGAATCTTCCGGTACACAGTTTCGCGAGAAATGCTCTAACATCTCCATCACGCATCCCTACCAGCCGCGGAGACCCATGGCGCGCAAAAAGCAACAGAAGCTGCATGGTGAAAAGCCAGCAAGCCTCAAGACGCTGGCAGACCACCTCGGGCTCAGTCCGGCCACCATCTCCGTCGTCCTCAACGATGTTCCCGGCCGCTCCATCCCCCAGGCCACGCGCGACCGCATCAAGGCCGCCGCGCAGCAGCTCAACTACCAGCCCAGTCTGCTCGCGCGTTCGCTCCGCAATCGCCGCACGCACACCATTGGCATCCTCGTCCCCGAACTCGGCGAGGGCTATCACACCCAGGTGCTCTCCGGCATCGGCGATCAGCTCGTGCAGGAAGGCTACTTCTACTTCACCGCGCATCATCGCCACAAGCCCGAGCTCGTCGAGCAGTACGCGCGCCTCCTCGTCGGGCGCGGCGCGGAAGGCCTCATCCTCGTAGACACCGCCTTCCAGCACAACTTCCCAGTACCCGCCGTTGCGGTCGCCGCGCATCGCCACATCGAAGGCGTCACCAACGTCATCCTGGATCAGGGCAAGGCCGCGGAGTTGGCGCTCGGCCATCTCTATCAGCTCGGCCATCGCTCCATCGCCTTCATGCGCGGCCAGCCGTTCAGTTCCGATTCCGAAGACCGCTGGCGAAGCATCGAGGGCGCGGCAAACAAACTTGGACTCAAGATCGATCGCTCGCTCGTCATTCAGCTCGATCGCGACCTCACGTCGCCCGAACTTGGTTATCCCGTCGTCGAACAGCTCCTCGCCTCCGGCAAGCGCTTCAGCGCGCTCTTCTCCTTCAACGATGTCGCCGCCATCGGCGCCATTCGTGCGCTTCGCGATGCCAAACTCCGCGTGCCCGAAGACGTCTCCGTGATGGGTTTCGACGACATTCGCGCCGCTGCCTTCACCACCCCCAGCCTCACTACCATCCGCCAGCCGCTTGAGGACATGGGCCGCATGGCCGCCCGCATCGTCCTCAGTCGGATCCGGAATCAACAGGAGTATGGTGATCAGGTAGCAGTGGAGCCCGCCCTCATGGCGCGCGAATCCACCCGCGAATCCTCGTGCCCGCCCGCCTGATCCCAACCCGCTCCACCTCTCGCTATGCTCTGGGTCCGCTCCTCGGCATTCAGGCCATGGAAGTCGTTACCGGCATCGGCCTCACGCTGCTCGGCAGCAGCCTTCCCGCGCTCGCCGCCCGCTGGAATCTCAACGACGCCAGCTCCGGCCGGCTCCTGCTCGCCGTCTTCGCCGGCTCCGCCATCGGCGCCATGCTCGTGCGCGCGCCTTTCAATCGCAATCTTGCCGCCGGCATGGCCATGATCGCCGTCAGCATGGCCGCTCTCGCGCTCGGCCAGGCCCATCTCCTCTGGTTCTGGTTTCTTCTCTTCGGCACCGGCCTCGGCCTTGCCATGACCGCCAACAGCGTCCTCACCGGCGACCGCTACCGCGAACGCCGCGCCGCTATGCTCACCCTGCTCAACTTCTCCTGGAGCGCCGGGGCGGCGATCTCCCCCTTCACCGTCGAATTCGTCATCCGCCACCGCGGCACCACCGGCCTCTTCTGGTTCATGGCCGCCGCCGCGGCTCTCAGCGCGCTCTTCGCCGTCTTCATGCACGAGCCCGCGCGCAGCCCCGATCCACCTGCGCAGGACATTCCCGGCCAATACCCCCAGGTTCAAAGCTCCCAGGTGCAAAGCTCCCAGGTGCAAAGCTCGCGTTCGGTCGTCGCCTTCTTCGCCATCTTCGGCCTCCTCTACTGCGGTACAGAAGCCGCGCTCGGCGGCTGGGTCCTGACGTATGTTCATCGCCTCGACTTCCACACTTCCATCGCTCCGCAGCTCGCCGCCTCCTCCTTCTGGCTTTCGCTTCTCATCGGTCGTGCCGTCGCGCCAGCCGTGCTGCTGCGCGTGCGTGAAGAAGCGCTGCTCGCCGTCGCTCTCGGCACAGCCTTCATCGGCGTTGCCTCGCTGCTCACGCTTCATTCGCTCCCCATCGTCATGCTCTCCGCCGCGCTCGCCGGCTTCAGCATGGCTCCCGTGTTTCCCGTGGTCGTCGCCATCTTTATGGCCCTCACGTCGGACGCCGCCCAAACCCGCTGGATGTTCGCCATCTCCGGACTCGGCAGCGCCTCGCTCCCCTGGGCCACCGGACAGCTTGCCGAGCGCACCGGCTCGCTCCACACAGGGCTCTTCGTTCCATTGCTCGCTCTCGGCGTCATGCTGGTCATGATGCGCTGGCCCGGCGGGGGTACAGACCTCTTCCGCACTCTTTTCCGGCGTCCCGCTGTGGATGAGTCCATCACCTCGCGCGAGCGTGGCGCGCTGCCCACGCTCTAGTCGCATCGTAGAAAGTGTTGACAGGAGGAAATGCATGGCGCGACTCGACGGTCGCATCGCAGTTGTCAGTGGAGCCAGCTCTGGCATAGGGCAGGGAATCGCCATCCGCTTCGCGCAGGAAGGCGCGCGCGTTGTCATCAACTACATCGGCCATCCCGAGGGCGCTGATGAAACACTCGCCATGGTCAGGAAAGCCGGCGGGCAGGGTGTCGTCTGTAAGGCCGATGTCTCCAAAATGAACGACATCCGCAAGCTCATCGACACCGCATGGGGAACCTGGGGCGGCTGCGACACCCTCGTCAACAATGCCGGCATCGACAAAGAGTCCAACTTCTGGGAAACCACCGAGGCCGACTACGACA
The DNA here is from genome assembly GCA_963836835.1 of uncultured Acidobacteriaceae bacterium. GTDB lineage: Bacteria > Acidobacteriota > Terriglobia > Terriglobales > Acidobacteriaceae > KBS-83. The sequence goes on from CAWILE010000005.1 coordinate 134,057, forward strand.
AGGTCCTCGACGTGAACCTCAAAGGCCCGTTCTTCCTCACGCAGTACTTCGTGCAGAAGCTGCTCGCTGCCGACAGGCCCGGCCGCATCATCAACATCTCCTCCGTTCACGAGGACATGGCCTTTCCTCACTTCGCCACGTACTGCACCGCCAAGGGCGGCTTGCGCATGCTCATGCGCAATCTCGCGGTCGAGCTCGGCCCCAAGAACATCGCCATCAACAACATTGCGCCCGGCGCCATCCTCACACCGCTGAACAGGAAGCTCGAGGAAAATAAGCCGCTGCTCGATGCGCTGCTCAGGAACATCCCCCTGGGTCGCATCGGCACCGTGGACGATTGCGCCGCGCTCGCCGCATTCCTCGCCTCCGACGAAGCCTCTTACATCACCGGCTCGACCTACGTCATCGACGGCGGCCTGATGCGCAGTTATCACGAGCAGTAGGGAGTAATCGGTGAAGGTATGCCGCGCGCCGCGCTCTTGATTGACGGTTGTGTTAGTTTCCTTTGGAGGTCGCGAAAAGCCCATGGTTCTAGGCAGCACTTCAGGACAAGCGGTTTCTGCGTCGGAGAGCGGCAGCGCACACTATGGGCGCGCGCTCACAATTGTCACTTCGCTCTTCTTCATGTGGGGCTTTCTCACCACCCTCAATGACACGCTCATACCGCATCTCAAGCAGATCTTCACCCTCAACTACTTCGAGGCGATGCTGGTGCAGTTCTCCTTCTTTGGGAGCTACTTCATCTTTGCTCAGCCCGCTGCCAGGCTGATTGACTACATCGGCTACAAGAAAACCATGGTCGTCGGCCTGATTGTTATGGCTGTTGGCGTCTTTCTCTTTGTGCCGGCCGCCGGTGTGCAGTCCTACGGTTTCTTTCTTGCCGCGGAGATCGTCCTCGCCGCTGGCGTTACCACGCTGCAGGTAGCCGCCAACCCCTATGTCACTGTGCTCGGCCCGGCGCAGACAGCCTCCAGCCGCCTCAATCTCACCCAGGCCTTCAACTCCCTTGGCACCGTCATCGCGCCGCTCTTCGGCTCGGCTTTCATCGTGGCCAGCGCCGCCGAGTTGGCGACGATGAGCAAAATCCAGCAGGCCGCCTCGCTCAAGCTGCCTTATGCCGGTATCGGAATCGTGCTGCTCGCCGTGGCCGCCGTCATCGCGCTCTTCAAACTGCCCCGAATCCAGGTCACGCAGGAGTTTCGCGGCGGCACACAGTCGATCGGCTCCATCTGGTCGCATCGCCACGTTTGGCTTGGCGCCATCGCCATCTTTCTCTATGTTGGCGCGGAAGTCGCCGTTGGCAGCAGCCTCGTCAGCTACATGATGCAGCACGATATCGCCGGCTTCTCCCCGCAGCGTGCAAATATCTACCTCATCTTCTTCTGGGGCGGTCTCATGATCGGCCGATTCATTGGTTCCGGTGTGCTGCAGAAGGTGCCCACCGGCCCGGTCGTCGGCGTCTGCGCCATCGGGGCGACGGCCCTGGTCGCCATCTCCATGCTCACCTCCGGCCACTTCGCCATGTGGACCATGCTCCTCGTCGGCCTTTTCAACTCCATCATGTTCCCCAGCATCTTCACCCTGGGCACAGCGCATATGGGCCCGCTCACCGGCAAGGCTTCTGGGCTGCTGGTGCAGGCCATCGTCGGCGGAGCGATCATTCCGCCCGCGCAGGGCTATCTGATGGATCGCATCGGCGTCCACCACGGCTTCATTCTGCCGTTGCTCTGCTATCTGTTCATCATCTATTACGGATTCGTGGGCTCCCGCCCGACTGGACCCAGCGTCGACCTCGTCGCTACGGACTAGACGGAAGAAACGGCGTCCCGGCAAGCGGGTGCCCCATTTCCTGGTGTTGGGGCGTGGGATCATTCCACCCAATTCGCTGCAATAGAAATAGAGAATCAGGAAGGAAAAGCCACCGTGTCGGTGGCTTTTCCTTGTCTCAAGACTTTCGCGAGGCTCTGCTTAAGTCCAATTGCCGGACTTGTATTGCGGCTAAGTCCTTTTGCGGGACATTCTTATCCCCATACCCCTTCTACGCCGCACATAACAGGGCGCCTTTACCGCGCTCTAGGGGGAAGAAGCTGGGGTAATGTGATCAGGGCGCGCCGATCAGGCAGCGTTCGGCTCATCCAGGGCAAACGCCGCAATCTCCTCTGCGGAAAACAACAGCTTCGCCCCGTTGGTCCGGTCCAGCAAATCCATCGGCACTCCGGCGCGCAGCGTGCGGTGCATCGCCTTCCGGTGAAACGGCGAGCTGCTCAGAAAATTGCAAATGCGTTCGAAGATCGGCAGCCACTGCCGCGAGCGCCGGCAGATCGGCTGCCCCGGCCCGTCCGGCTGTGCGACGATCTCCATCTCGAGCACGCCGTCATCGGCGTGACTCGCGAGTTCCACGGGGCGCAGTTGGAGCGAGTAGCGGGTCATGTTTATATGATCGGTGATTCCTGAGCAGATTGTGTAACAGCGGTGAGAATCGTTTCCGTCAGTCCGCGTTGCATCGCGCCGGTGGAAAACCCAATTCCACCCTCACGCGACTGCTTAGTCTATCCGATGCGCAGCAACCGTGGTAAAGCAGCATCCGTCGCTGCACGGTGCCCACAGTGCTGCCTTCCGCGGTTACCTCAACCGATAAAGTACTCAAAATCTGGTACCCTCTCCCCTGATGATTCGATCCCTTTCCTGCCTCCTGTGCTTTTCATTCATCACCCTCGCCTCCGCAACGCCGCTCGCCGGCGCCCAGGCCACCGACGCCAACCATAAAGAGGCCGTCGACATCTTCCGCCAGCTCATCGAGATCAACACCACCGACTCGGTCGGCAGCATCACAGCCGCTGCCAGGGCCATGCAGCAGCGCTTCCTCGAAGCAGGATTTCCCGCCGCAGACATGCAGATAGTCGGCCCCAACGACCGCAAGCAGAACCTCGTGCTCCGCTACCGCGGCGCCGGCGGCAAGAAGCCCATCCTGCTGATCGGCCACCTCGATGTCGTCGAAGCCCGCCGCGAGGACTGGACCACCGACCCATTCCAGTTCGTAACTAAGGACGGCTACTACTACGGCCGCGGCACCCAGGATATGAAGGAATCCGACGCCATCCTCGTCGAAACTCTCCTCCGCCTGCACCGCGAGGGATTCAAGCCTGATCGCGACATCATCCTCGCGCTCACCGCCGATGAAGAAGGCGGCAAGTCCAACGGCGTCAACTGGCTCATCCGGAACCACCGCGATCTCATTGACGCCGAATACGTCCTCAATTCCGATGGCGGCGGCATCGAGCTGCACCACGGCAAAGCCACCAGCTTCTCCGTCGATGCCAGCGAGAAGCTCTACGCCGACTACCAGCTCACCGTCACCAATCCCGGCGGCCACAGCTCGCTGCCCCGGACGGACAACGCCATCTATCAGCTCGCCGATGGCCTCGAGCGCATTGCCCGCTACAGCTTCCCCTTTGAACTGAACGACGTCACGCGCGCCTACTTCGCGGCCCAATCGAAGATCCTCTCCGGCCAGACCGCCGCCGATATGCGTGCCATTCTCAAAACGCCACCCGATCCCGCGGCCATCAAGCGCCTCGACCAGACACCTGAATACAACTCCACGTTGCGCACCACCTGCGTCGCCACGCGCCTCGACGCCGGCCACGCCAACAACGCTCTCCCGCAGCGTGCCCAGGCTGTCGTCAACTGCCGCATCTTCCCCGGCCACTCCAAGGAAGAGATTCGCCAGGCCCTCATCCGCGTTCTGAATGACCCGAAGATGACCGTCCAATACATCGGCGACGGCGGTGAAGGCCAGGGCGAGATCTTCGATAAGGCGCCTGACACCAGGGCTTTGCCTCCCGCCGCGGTCAAGCCCGAGGTCATGCGCGCACTCGAGCAGGTCGCAGGAAAGATGTGGCCCGGCGCTCCCGTCATCACGACCATGGCTGACGGCGCATCCGACGGCATCTATACCAACGCCGCCGGCATCCCCACCTACGGCGTCTGCGGCATCGCACTTGAAAGCGACGACGTGCGCGCCCACGGGAAGGATGAGCGCCTGCCCATCGCGTCCTTCGACCGCGGCGTCGACTTCTATTACGACCTGCTGACTATGCTGACGAAGTCCCAGTAATGATCCGAGGAGATCAGTGAAGCTTCACCTCATCGATGTCCTTGCGATTGTTTTCTATTTGCTGGGCATCACCTGGTTTGGCCTGCGCTTTCGCAAGCAGGAGCGTTCGCTGCGCTCCTACTTCCTCGCCAGACCGCAACATCCCCTGGTGGGCCATCGCGCTCTCCATCGTCTCCGCCGAAACCAGCACGCTCACCATCATCAGCATCCCCGGCCTCGCCTACGCCGGCGACTTCGGCTTCCTGCAGATCGTCCTCGGCTATATGCTCGGCCGCATCGTCGTCTGCCATCCTCTTTCTGCCCCGCTACTTCCAGGGCGAGCTGCTGACGGCCTACCAGCTCATCGGCGAACGCTTCGGCACCGCGCTGCACGCTTCACCGCCGGCCTCTTCCTCGTCACCCGCGCCGCCGCCGAAGGCGTCCGCGTCTTCGCCGTCTCCATCGTCGTCGCCATCGCCATCGGCACCGGCACGTGCTCTCCATCGTCATCATCTCCGTCCTCACGCTGCTCTACACCTTCGAGGGCGGCATGGCTGCTGTCATCTGGACCGACGTCGTCCAGATGCTCCTCTACTTCGCCGGCACCATCGTCGCCATCTGTGGACGCTCGGCACACACGTCCCCGGCGGCTGGCACCACATCCACCACACCGCCGCCGCTGGCAAGATTCACCATCTTCACTTCGCGCTTCGACCTCACCCAGACCTACACCTTCTGGGCCGGGCTCATCGGCGGCATGCTTCCTCACCATGGCCTCCCACGGCACCGAGCAGCTCATGGTCCAGCGCCTGCTCGCCGCCCGGAATCTCTGCAGTCCCAGGTCGCGCTGCTCTCCTGCGGCGTCGTCATCTTCGTGCAGTTCACGCTCTTCCTGCTCATCGGCGCCGGGCTCTACGTCTTCTATCCCGCCGTGCACGCTCGGCGACCTTCGCCACCGCCGACCGCCTCTTCCCGCTCTTCATCGTCGAGGACATGCCCATCGGCATCGCCGGCCTCGTCGTCGCCGCCATCCTCGCCGCCGCTATGTCCAACATCTGCGCCGCGCTCAACTCGCTCATCATCGACCACGATGGTCGACTTCTACCTGCGCGGCAGCCCGCCATGGACCGATCGCGCGCGCACCCGCCTCTCCCGCATCCTCACCGCTGTGTGGGCATCGTGCTGCTTGCTGCTCGCCGTGCTTTCGCAGACGGCGGCAAAGGCCACGTCGTCGAGATCGGTCTGTCCATCGCCTCCGTCACCTGGGGCGAGATGCTCGGCGCATTCCTGCTCGGCACCCTGACCCGCCGCGCCACCCAGGCCGGCACCATCCTCGGCATGATCATCGGACTGATCGTGAATCTTTCGCTCTGGCTGTCGAGCGGCGCCTTCCCGGCCATCCACGTCTCCTGGATGCCGAAGGTCGCATTCATCTGGTACGTGCTGATCGGCGCGCTCATCACTACCACATTGGTTATTTTGCAAGCCTGTTGCTGCCGCAACCGGAAAGGCCCACGTCCGCATGATTCGCCTCTGCCGCACCGCTGCACTAGCCCTCTTCCTTTGCCTCCCGGTACAGCGCCGCTCGCCGCGCAGAATGAAACCGCCGCGAGTACGAATCAGCCGCCTCCTGCCGCCTACGCGCCCATCGATGCCATCGTCAATGGTGCAGTCGCCGCCACGAGCTGCCCGGCGCAGTCGTCCTGATCGGCCACCAGGGCCACATCGTCTTCCATCGCGTTGACGGCGAGCGCTCGCTCGTGCCCACGCGCGAGCCCATGACCGAGGACACCATCTTCGACATGGCCTCGCTCACCAAGGACCTCGTTACCGCCACCGCCGTCATGCAGCTCTACGAGCAGGGAAAAATCCGCATCGACGATCCCGTCGCCCACTACCTCCCCGAGTTCGCCGCCAATGGCAAGCAGGACATCACCATCCGCCAATGCCTCACCCACTACTCCGGCCTCGCGCCCGACCTCGACCTCACCGGCACCTGGCACGGTCATCAGGAAGGCCTGCGCCGCCTCTTCGAAGAGAAACCCGTCGCGCCCGCCGGCGTCATCTTCCGCTACAGCGATGAGAACTTCATCGCGCTCGGCGCGCTCGTGGAGCGCGTCTCCGGTATGCCGCTCCAGGTCTACGCCGAACACAACATCACCGCGCCGCTCGGCATGAAAGACTCCGGCTACCTGCCCCCGGCCGACAAGCGCAATCGCATCGCGCCCACGCAATTCGTCGATGCCCGAGGACAAGCTTTCCGACCACGGCGACCATGTTGCGCGGCGTCGTGCACGACCCCACCGCCCGCCGCATGGAAGGCGTCGCCGGCCACGCCGGCTTCTTCTCGACCGCCGCCGATGTCTCGCTCTACGCGCAGGCTCTGCTCGACCGCCTCGCCGGCCGCCCCAGCAGCTTCCCGCTCACCCAGCTCACGCTCGCCAAGATGACTAGCCCGAGCAGCCCGCTACCGGTGTCTCCCTGCGCGGCTTCGGCTGGGACATCGACTCGCCTTCTCCAGCACCGCGGCACGCTCTTCCCCGTCGGCTCCTTCGGCCACACCGGCTTCACCGGCACCTCGCTCTGGATCGATCCTCAAAGCGACAGCTACGTCATCATCCTCACCAACGCCGTGCACCCCGACGGCAATGGCCACACCGTCGCGCTGCGCTCCCTCATCGCCGACGCAGCCGCCCAGGCCATCGGCATCAAGACGCAGGACAGCGGACAGCTCGCCCGGCTCACCGGCTACAACGAATCGCTCACCGGCGCGCGCCGCTGGCAGGCCCGCAACGGCGATGTCCTCACCGGCATCGACGTGCTCGAAGCGGAGAAATTCCTCACCCTGCAGGCGCTCGCGAAAAAGCATGGCGGGCGGTTACGAATGGGCCTGCTCACCAGCGCCGTCGGGCTGGACCGCGACGGTCGCCGCACCGTCGACGTGCTCGCTCACGATGCACACGCCGCCAGCCCCGGCCTCACTCTCACCACGCTCTTCAGTCCGGAGCACGGCCTCGAAGGCAAGCTCGATACCGAGAACATCTCCAACACCACCGACAAAGCCACCGGCCTGCCCGTCATCAGCCTCTTCGGATCGAATGAGAAACGCCGGCCGTCACTCGATACCCTGCGGCGCCTGGACGCCGTGGTCATCGATCTGCAGGATGTCGGCGTCCGCTACTGGACCTACGATGCGGCCATGGGCTACTTCCTCGAAGCAGGAGCGAAGACCGGCATCGACATCGTCGTGCTCGATCGCCCCAACCCAGTCACCGGCTCATTTGTGCAGGGCCCTGTTTCCGATATCGGTCGCGACAGCTACACCAACTACATACCTATCCCGGTGCGCCACGGCATGACCATCGGCGAGCTCGCGCGCTACTACAACGGCGAGCGCCGCATCAACGCCGCGCTCACCGTCGTCAAAATGCAGGGCTGGCAGCGCGGCGACTGGTTCGATTCGACCGGCCTCGCCTGGATCAATCCCTCGCCCAATCTCCGCAGCCAGCGCGCCGCCGAGCTCTACACCGCTCTCGGCCTCATCGAAACCAGCAACATCTCCGTCGGCCGCGGTACCGATACGCCCTTCGAGCTCCTCGGCGCTCCCTGGATTGACGCCCGCGCGTTCGCCCGCGCGATGAACGCAGACCTGCTGCCCGGTGTCCGCTTCATCCCCGTCAGCTTCACGCCCGCCGCGCCCTATCCCTATGCGGGCCAGCTCTGCCACGGCGTCTCCATCATCATCACCGAGCGCAACGCGCTCGACGGCCCGGAGATGGGCCTCGAAATAGCCTCCGCACTCTGGAAGCTGTATCCCCACGACTACAAGCTCGACAGCATCGATCACCTGCTGGTAAACAAATCCGTGCTCGACGCTCTGCGCTCCGGCGAAGACCCCCAGCGCATCGCAGGCGACTGGCGCACCACGCTGGAAGCCTTCATCCAACGCCGCGCCGCCTATCTCGAGTATTGAGGCAGCTCGCACGGCCGAACAGGAGTCGTCCTCGGGTTACGGATCCGCTTATCAATCAGTGACTCGGCCATTGTGCGCTCGTTGACCCGACGGGATAGCGGAGGTGAAGCCCGTTTCTCAATACCTTCCGAGCAATTCTGCGCACCAGCGAGCGTCGCGAAACTTCACCGCAACAGAAGCCGCTCGAGAGTATTTTCGAGCCAGGTCTCATAGCGGGCGGCGGACCACTTGCGGTCCACAACAAAAAGCCGATAGTGGTCTGCTCCCGTCATGGCCCACAGGATATCCAGCGCCTCCTTCGCGGTGTGGCTCTTGCGAAGTACTCCAGCGCGGTCCCACGCGTCTGTCAGAGGCCTTTGGCCGCGGAGTCGCCGCTCCTCTCCTTCCTGCCACAAGGCCAGAAGGTCTTCGTTCGTACAGCCGGCGCCTCGTGCGATCTCGACAATGTCTCCCGCCTGCCCGTAGAAGCGGCACGTAAAGGAAACCAGCCGGCGCAGTTGCTTGCGTGGGTCTCCCGCAGTAGCGTGCAGGTCCCTCAGCAGACCGGAGACGTCGGCCTGCGCATCCGCCTGGTCGAGCAACGCAAACAGCATGGCTCGCTTGGATCGATACATCGCGTAGACCGTCGGCACCGCGACACCCGCCTCGCCTGCGATCCGTTCAATCGAAGTAGCACCGTAGCCATAATGGCCGAAGAGATTGCGCGCGGTCTGCAGAATTCGTCCACGCCGCTCGTCGGAGGAGGCGCGGCGCCGGCTCGCGTCATACCCACGCTTTGTTTTTTTTGCTTGCATGCTTTGCTCTCATTAAATATAGTGCAACTCTATCGAATATGAGGAGGCAAATCGTGCGGTCTATTGCTTCGCTTACGCTGTGGCTCTTCGTGATTGGAACTTCATTGATCCTCGGCGCCGGTCTTTATGAAACGCTTGTGGTGGTGCCGTTCTGGTCGGCAGGAGCCCCGGCCTCGCTGGCGGAAGGGAATCCGCTGTTGCAAGTTCACGTACGCGCAGGGCATGTCTTCTGGCAGTACTTCACGCCGGTTCTCGGCCTCATCACGCTGCTTGCGATGCTCACCAGCTTTGGAGCTCCGCCGCGCCATCTGGCATGGCGTCTCGCAGCCACCGGCCTGATGCTCCTGGTTTCGATCGCGACGCTGGTCTATTTTCGTCCGGTCCTCATCGGAATGCTTATTAACCACGGAGCAGGGCTCACACCGGAAGCGCTGGCAGCAGAAGTACGCCGCTGGGTGGCGCTCGACTGGGTGCGGGACATCGCCGTCGCAGCTTCGCTGGCGATGGGAATCCGAGCGCTGCTTCTGCCCCTCCGGTAGCGGCGAAGGGCGATTCGAAGCATGGGGATCATATAAATTCGCTGCACTTATCGAATTTGGATCGGTAATGCTAGGTCGCCTGGATCCATCGAATTGCCTAATGCCGAAATCTCAACTGTTGCGAACAGCGCAACGCACTCACCGAAGATGGCCAGGTCCCCTTAGTCCTCACAATTCCGCAAAGGCACAAGTGCCCATGCGGTCAGCACTGAGTCCGATACACTCCTACCGTGCGCACATCACCTTTCGCCCTACTCCTCGCACTAGCCATTGCAGCGCCGGCCTTTCCGCAGACCGCCACCCTGCCGCTGTGGCCCGGCACACCTCCCGGCGAACCCAACGTCCCCGCCGGCCAGCAGGAACACGACACCACCAATTCATCGGATCAGCTCATCGCCGGCAAACGTGTCGCGCGCATCGGCGATGTCGCAAAGCCAACACTCGCCTTCTATCCCGCGCCGGCCGCAAAGAACACCGGGGCCGCCGTCGCCGTCTTCCCCGGCGGCGGATACAGCATCCTCGCCTACGATCTCGAAGGCACCGAAGTCTGCGACTGGCTTAACAGCATCGGTGTCAACTGCGCGCTCGTGAAGTACCGCGTGCCCAACGCAGGCCCATTTCCCAAATACACGCAGGACCTCGCCGACGCGCAGCGCGCCGTTCGTCTGGTTCGCAGTCATGCGAAGGAATGGCAGCTCGATGCCGATCGCGTCGGCGTGCTCGGCTTCTCCGCCGGCGGCCATCTCGTCGCAGTTCTCGGCGCGCATTCCTCTGACAACATCTATCCCGCCATCGACGATGCCGACAAGCTCAGCGCCCGCCCCGATTTCACGCTGCTCATTTATCCCGCCTATCTCCAGCTCGACGACACCCACACCCTCCGTCCTGAGGTAAAGCCTGTCGCGCTCACGCCGCCCAGCTTTCTCCTCCAGGCAGAAGACGATCCCATTAACGTCGAGAACGCCTCGGTGTACTACGAAGCTCTCAAGCAGGCGCACGTCACGGCCGAAATGCATCTCTACGCAAACGGCGGCCACGGCTACGGTCTGCGCCCAACCAAACTGCCCGTCACCCACTGGCCCGACCTCGCTGCTGCGTGGCTGCAGACCATCGGTGTGACCACACCGTAGTGCATGCTGCAACTTCCCGGCGGCGCGAGAGTCTGTACAGCATGGACATCCCCGCGCCCGTGGGCCTCTCCGCTCTTCTGAGCCGAAGAAGAGCCATCGTGCTCTTCGCGTCGATCGCAGCAACCTCATCCGTTCCCCTCGCGCGCGCCCAATGGGATCCCACCCGCCGCTACGGACCGCCCCGCGCCACGCGCCGCATCACCATCGGCGGTGCCACCATCCAGATCGATTTCGCCGCCGGTGATCTCGATCTCTCCGACGACGTCATCGTGAAGCGCATCCAGACCGCCGCTCACGCCGTCACGACCTACTACGGCCGTTTCCCCGTCCCGCGTGTCCGCATCTTCATCGTCCCCATACCCGGCCGCGGCGACGTCGTGCACGGCACCACCTGGGGAGACGTCGGCGGCTGGCCGTCGTTCACGCGCATCGCTCTCGGACAGCACATCACACCCCCTCAGCTCGACGCCGACTGGACCACCACCCACGAGCTCGTCCACACCGCCTTCCCTTCGCTACCCGACGATCAGCACTGGATGGAGGAAGGCCTCGCCACCTACATCGAACCCATCGCGCGCGTGCAGGCTGGCGAGTTACAGGCAAAGCAGATCTGGAGCGACATGCTCGACGGCATGCCCAAAGGCGAGCCCGCCGCCGGCGATCAGGGCATCGACCGCACTCACACCTGGGGCCGCACCTATTGGGGCGGCGCGCTCTTCTGCCTCGTCGCGGATGTCCAGATCCGCGTCGCCACTCGCAACCGCAAAGGCCTTCAGGATGCGCTCCGCGCGGTCGTCGATGCCGGAGGCACAATCGACCGGAACTGGGCCATCACCCGCGCCCTCGAAATCGGCGACAAAGCCACCGGCACACACGTGCTCACCACCCAGTACACCGCCTGGAAGGCAGCCCCCGTCCATGTGGATCTGGAAAAACTCTGGCAGCAGCTCGGCATCCAGCGCACGGGCGGGCAGGTCGCGTTCTCCGCGTCGGCGCCATACGCAGACATCCGCGACGCGATCACAATCTCCCGCCCGAAAACGTGACCGCTATTGCGCCAGGAACCGTTCCACTCTCTGCGAAACCTGCTCCGCATCGCAAGCCATGATCGAGTGCCCGCACGGCGTGTCTGACACATACGTCTCCGCGCCCACCGCCTTCGCCCATGCAAGCGCCGGCGCCGGATACACCAGGTGATCCTGCGCGGACACAATCACCAGCCACTTCGCGCGTGTTGACTTCGCCGCCTCGTCGATCGGCTTGCCGTATGTCGCATCCTGCGCCAGCACCGCCTTCAGTTGCCACATGCGGTCGTTCGCATCCTGACGCTCCGGGCTGCGCGCCTTTTCAAGCAGTGCAGGGAAGTCCTTCCTCTCCGTATGTTCCACGCGAAACTCCGGTGTCGTCAGCTCCATCTCCAGCAGCTCATTCGCCAGCTTCAGCGCGGGTTGCTTCTCGCCGTACTTGCCGTCCTTGTAATCAGGATCCGCACGCATCGCATCCTCGGTGATGGTGTGCGACAGCAGATCGTAGCTCGTCAGTTGCGGTGTCCCCACAATCGAAACCGCGCGGTCGAAAAACTCCGGATAGGTCACCGACCACTGAAACGTCTGCTCCGCTCCCATGGAAATCCCCATCACGGCGTGCGCATGCTTCAGGTGCAGGACCTCGGTCACTGCGCGATATTCCGCTCGCACCATATCGCGCTCGGTGATCGCCGGGAAGACGGCGCCCTTCTGCACATCGCTGTTCGAGGGAGACGTGGATACTCCGTCTCCGAGCGCATCCAGCAGCACGGCAAAGTATTTTGTGGTGTCGATCAGGCGTGTCTGGCCCGGTTCCCGGCCGATCAGCGACAGCATGTCTTCCGTTCGCCCGTTCAACCACGTCGGCATAAGCACCGCATTATCGCCCGCGGCGTTCAGCTGCCCGAAGGTCCGGTAGCCCACCCGGCAATGTTCGATCACCTGGCCGTTGTCAAGCGTGCAGCGGCCCAGGTCGGCGAATTGCTGTGCTCCGTCTTCTGCAGTTGCGGGTAGCGCTGCACCCAGAAACGCAAACATCGCCAACGCGCAAGCGAATCGCCGCACACAATCTCCTGGAGGTAAGGGGAAACAGCGGCTACATATTCGTGTGGCCGTGCCGCATCTCTTCGTTGAACTCCGGCTTGGTCAGCGAGAGCGCATGCGCCTGCAGGCCGCGATAATGCTCCGTCTCGCCCGCGAGCTTCGCCGTCGCCGCCGCGAAATCGCCATCCAGCGTCACCAGCCCATCCTTCGCCAGTTGCGCGGCGTCCTTCTGTAACTCTTCTGGTGTCGTGTTCAGGTATTGCGCGTCATATGGATCGGCAATCCACACCGGCTGGTTGCCGCCAAGAACCGCCGAGAGCCAGTAGACCTTCAGCGCCAGGAATTCCCGCCGCGACTGGTCCGTCGAATCGGCGAACACAAAAGTTTTCCTCGAGCGGCTGTAGTAGCGCGTCGTCACCGGCACCGGCTGCCGGTTGCCCGACTTCAGCATCTCGAGCTGTCCCTGGTCCAGCGTCTTGCGCACCGCGTTGTACACAAACGACTCCGCATACGGCTGCTCCGGCGCCGGCACCACTTCCATGAACGTCACCGTCAGGCTCGCCGCCACCTTCGCATGCAGCGGCAATCCGCTCCCGTCCTCCAGCCCGACGACGCCATGCACCAGGTAGCTGTCCGCGCCGGAAGTCGACAAGTGGAACGGCCACTTGAACTCCCGGAAAGCCAGCGGCAGCCCGGCCAGCGTCACCAGCGCGTTCGGGGTCGGATTCCGCAGCCGCTTCGCAGCCGCCGCCAGGTACGACGCCAGTCCCTGCTTCTGCTCGCCCTCCGCCGGCGCAAAGCCTTCGTTCAGCTCCAATGCCAGCGTGCGCGCGGCCGGCGCATCCTGCGTCAGTCCCAGGCGAAAGATCGAGGTCGGCTTCCCATGGAAGTCCGTCCCTTCGCTGGTGGAAACAACCCTGAGCCCGGCCGTTCGTGCGGCTTCTTCAATGGTCTGCTGCAAAGTGGTGGAAGCGAGTGTCATTCCGTTCCTGTCACATGAAAATACGGCGAGTCGCCATGGATTACCGCATTCATGGGCCGCCGCATTCATTGTAACGGTCAGGCGCGCGCCGCTATGGCCAGCGCGGAGCAATCGGTATTCCATTGGCCGGACGGCCACCCATGAGCCGGCTTGCGACGGCGCTTATGCAGCAGATGCTCCACCAGCCGCAGCTCCGCATCGATCGGGACGCGGTCCGCAGCCCATCGCGCGGCTTCGGCCAGCCGCTGCTGTGCCTCTTCCAGTCGTCCCTGCTGCCGCTCCAGCACGCCCAGCAGAAACAGCGCATCGGAATGGCGCGGATCCAGCTCCAGCACTTCCTGGTACATCGCTCGCGCCGCGGCATGGCGGCCGGCGCGGTGGTGCTCCGCCGCAATCTTCATTACGGCCAGCAGAAGTTGCGTGACGGGTATATATGGTGTGGGCAGGGCAGTCATCATTTCAATCACCTCAGTGTCTTTCGGGTACGCAGCAGTTGCTCAAAATCTTGTCTGGCACCCACCCTAACCCTCCTTCGCCAATTCTTCACCCCAAAATGTTTGTCAATTTGCGTCCGCTTCCTGGATCGAAACCGCCGTCCTTCGCTGAAACTTCGCCCTTACAAAAGTTTGGTCCGGCCACATTTTCCCCTTGCTTTAGCACTCAACCCGCACCACTCCTCCCGCTACCATAGAGGACGATGCCCATCTCCAAAGCGAAGCGCGCTACCAGCCAGGGGTCGCCCGCTGCCACGCCGCTCATCATCGCCGGCACACTTCGCAACAGCGAAGCCACCGCCCAGGTACACAGTCCTTACGACAACCACGTCATCGCTGCCGTCTGCCAGGCCACCGGCGGCGACGCCGACGAGGCTCTTCGCGCAGCCCAGAAGTCCTTCCCCGAAACAAAGGCGCTCTCTTCCTGGCAGCGATCCGAAATCCTCCAGCACATCGCCGCGCGCATTGAACGCGAGGCCCTCGATCTCGCCCGCGGCATTGCGCTCGAAGCCGGCAAGCCGCTCTCCGCGTCGCGCACAGAAGTTCAGCGCGCCATCCAGACCTTTCGCGTCGCCGCCGAAGAAGCGAAGCGCATTGGCGGAGAGCTTCTGCCGCTCGACTGGGCGCCCGGCAACGAGCAGCGCGCCGGTCTCATCCGGCGCTTTCCCATCGGCCCCATCCTCGGCATCACGCCATTCAACTTCCCGCTCAATCTCGTCGCGCACAAGCTCGCGCCCGCCATCGCCTCCGGCAATCCCATCATCCTCAAGCCCGCGCCGCAAACGCCGCTCAGCGCCCTTCGCCTCGGCGAGTTCGCCATCGAAGCCGGCTGGCCGCGCGGCGCCATCAGCGTCCTGCCCTGCTCCAACGAAGTCGCCTCCGCCATGGTCGGCGACCCGCGCCTCCGCATGCTCACTTTCACCGGCAGCGCACAGGTCGGCTGGATGCTCAAAGCCATGGCTCCGCGCCTGCGCTGCACCCTCGAGCTCGGCGGCAACGCCGCCATGATCGTCCATGAAGACGCCGATCTCGAGCTCGCCGCGCAATCCATCCTCACCGGCGGCTTCGGATACTCCGGCCAAAGCTGCATCTCCGTCCAGCGCGTCTTCGTCCACAAAATGCGTTGGCAAACCCTCGCGCAGCGCCTCACCGAAGGTATCGAGCAGATGCATTCCGGCGACCCGCTTGACGAACAAACGCAGATCGGCCCCATGATCTCCACCGCTGCCGCCGAGCGCGCCGCCGACTGGATCGAGAAAGCCGTCGACGCCGGCGCGCGCCTCATTACCGGCGGCGAGCGGCGCGGCGCGCTGCTCTCGCCCACGCTCCTCGCCAAGGTCCCGCACAACGCGCTTCTCTTTAAGGAAGAGGCCTTCGCCCCCGTCGTCTTCCTCAACACCTACGACGAGTTCGACGAAGCCATCGCCGCCGTCAACGACTCCCGCTACGGTCTGCAGGCCGCCGTCTTCACCAAAGACTGGGGCCGCATCACCAAGGCCTTCCGCGAAATCGATGCCGGCGCCATCCTCATCAATGAATCCACCGCCTGGCGCGCCGACCACATGCCCTACGGCGGCATGAAGGAAAGCGGCACCGGCCGCGAAGGTCTCCGCGCCGCCATCGAATCCATGACCGAAGAAAAAATGCTCGTCGCGCGCTTCTGATTCCCCCGGGGTGTCATCCTGAGCGCAGCGAACGACCTGCAGTTCGACAGGTTCACCCACGACCCATTACGTGAGCGACCAAAGGAAGCGAACCCAGCGACACGCGCCTTTTCCACCGGCGCGTCTGCCTGGACGGCAAATCCCAAATTGAACCAACCACGATCACGAATCCACAGGAAAGTTGCCGGTTCATTCCCCTCAAATCGCTACAATAGAAATAGAATCTGGAAGAACAAGCCACCAGTGCGGTGGCGTTTTTCTTTTTGAGGAAGGAAACAAACCGGCTGGCCGGTTTTGCGCTGACCGCTTGTGAGCCAACTGCTCTTTCGCTGACCCGCTAAGTGCTTTCTTTGGATATCTTTAGTATCTAAGTCCTTTAGACACCGCACTTAGCTATCGGCACACCACCTAACCCGCAGAAAACAGGAGCGTTATACCACCGGCTGCCGGAGGGGGGAGGGGGGAGGGGGGTACCCCCCTTCACCGGGCCGGAAGCACGGTCCCGCGGCACTCGCCAAACCCGATCCGCTTCGCGCCCTCGCGCTCGCAGTAGCCGCGAAAGATCACGGTGTCGCCGTCCTCGAGAAACTTTCGCGTCTCGCCATTGCGCAGCACAACCGGTTGCGCGCCGCGCGCCGTGATCTCAAGCAAACATCCGCGCGAAGTCGTCGCTGAGCCCGACACTGTGCCCGTCGCCAGCAGGTCGCCCGTCTGCAGGTTGCATCCGTTGCTCGTGTGGTGCGCCACCATCTGTGCCAGCGTCCAGTACAGCTCGCGCAGGTTGCTGCGGCTCAGCAGGAACGGCGCCTCGCCCGCCTGGTGCATCCGCGGCGTTTCCAGCAGCACCTCAAGCTGCACGTCGAAGCCGCCGCGCCGCTGGTCGTCCGCGCCGTTCAGGTAGGGAAGCGGAGCCGGGTCCTCTTCGGATCGCGCAAACGCCGGCGCGCGGAATGGCTCCAGCGCATCGAGCGTCACCACCCACGGCGATATCGTCGTGGCAAAGCTCTTCGCCAGGAACGGCCCCAGCGGCTGATACTCCCAGCTCTGGATATCGCGCGCCGACCAGTCGTTGACGAGACACAAACCGAAGAGATGCTCGCGTGCCTCATCGATCGGCACAGGCTCACTCAGCGGATTCGGCCTGCCGATGAATGCGCCGGCCTCCAACTCGTAATCGAGCAGGCGCGTCGGCCCAAAGCTGGGCGGCTCACCCGCAGCGCCTGCCATCTGCCCCCGCGGCCGCCGCACCGCCGTGCCGCTGGACACAATCGACGAAGCCCGCCCGTGATAGCCGATCGGCACCCACTTGTAGTTCGGCAGCAGCGGACTATCCGGACGGAACAACTTGCCCACATTGGTCGCGTGGAAGATCGAAGCGTAGAAGTCCGTGTAGTTGCGTATCGTTGCCGGCGTCAGCATCTCCACAACGCTATGCGGCTTCAGCGCCGCCTCCACCGCCCCCCGGTGCGGCATCGTCTCCACGCGCGCCTCTTCGAGCAGCGCACTCAGCCGCTCGCGCAGCGCCCGCAGCGATGCGCGCGGCCGCGCCATCAGCGCGTTCAGCGTGGTCTCGCGGCACGCTGCAAGTGTCGCCTCATCGACGCTTCCCAGCGCGCCGGCGTCCGCCAGCGCATGCAGGTTCAGCACCCGGTCCCCGATCGCCACCAGCACCCGGCCGGCGCCCTCGCCCGGAAGCCGCCCCACACCAAACGGCAAATTCTGAATCGGAAAATCTGTCTTCTCAGCCTCGGCGGACTTCACCCAGCTATGCAGCCCGGGATCGCAGGTATTCACAGCCATCCCAGAGCCCTCAGGTCCTCAACCGGCTCCGCGAACGAGCATGATCCGAAGCTGATACAGAACCGCTCGCGCGCGTCAGCGATCTGCTCGGCCGTGAATGTCACACCGCTGTTGTGCCATGTCATCGTCATCTCGTCCATCGTAATGGCATCGGCATCGCGCTCGCTCAGCATCCACGCGGCTTCCTGCCGGAGATCCTGCTCATGCCACAGCAGCACCGCCGCGCAGAACAGGTTCAGAAAGCCATGCATTACGGCCTGCGGACTGTCCTGCTTGTAGGTCAGCCGCTGCATCCCGCGCAGCGGATGGTGCAGCCCCGCCGTCGCCTTGAAGGCGATCTGCCGCTCGCTCGCACGCCGCAGGAACTCGAGCACCTGCGACTCCTCCGGAATCGCCGGCTCCACCTCCCCGCCGGTACGGATCTTCGCTCTCGCCTTCGCACGTCCGATCGCCGGCAGCAGCGAGCGCCACTTCGCCGGCGGTATCTCGAAGTAGATCTGGTAACGGCTCCCGAATGCGACCGTCGCGCATTCGATCTCGTGCACGTCCGCCGCCTTGATCTCCAGGGCGTCGATACAGCCGTACTCTGCCGGCCCCTCGTTGAAGAGGCAAATCGTCTCGGCATCCGACGCTGTCGCCAGCGCACTCAACCGCCAATCGGTCGCGTCCAGGCCCGAGCCATGCACCGCATCGGTATACTCGCCCAACCGCGTCGCCGGGACAATCAGCCGCCCCAGCATCCACGCATGCTCGCCGCGGGTGTAACTGTCATAGTTGCGGACAGCTTCGGCCATCGACAGGGCAGCCGGCGGAAAGAGCCCGGCGTAGTCGATGAGCCCGGTCAGCAGCGTGCGAAGAACCGGAGCGATCATGACCGGCTGGGAGGCGTAAAGCCGCGCTTCAGCCCCTGCCAGCACTCAAAGTAGTTCCGCTGCAAGGTCGAGCTGTCCAGCGCATGCTTGGTGGGCTGCACTACAAAACGCGTCTCGAACATGAAGGCCAGCGTGTTCTCCAGGTGCACCGGCTTCAGGTCTGCACTGGTCGCGCGCTCGTAGGTCTCCGCATCCGGCCCGTGCCCGCTCATGCAGTTGTGCAGGCTGCATCCGCCGGGCAGGAAGCCCTCAGCCTTCGCGTCGTACTGGCCGAAGATCAGCCCCATGAACTCGTTCATCACGTTGCGGTGGAACCACGGCGGACGGAAGGTGTGCTCCGCGACCATCCAGCGCGGCGGGAAGATCGCGAAGTCGATGTTCGCCGTCCCGTGAATCTCGCTCGGCGCGGTCAGCACGGTAAAGATCGACGGATCGGGATGATCGAAGCTCACCGTATTGATCGTATTGAAGTGCGCCAGGTCATATTTGTACGGGGCGTAGTTGCCGTGCCAGCCCACCACGTTCAGCGGAGAGTGCTCCATCCCGCTGCACCATAGCGATCCGCCGTACTTCGCGATCACCTCCACATGCTCTTCGATGTTCTCGTATGCCGCGACGGGCGTCAGGAAGTCGCGCGGATTCGCCAACCCGTTCGCGCCGATCGGCCCAAGGTCTGGCAGCCGGAACTGCTGCCCATAGTTCTCGCAGATGTAGCCGCGCGCCGCCTGCTCCAGCAGCTCCACCCGATACTTCAGCCCGCGCGGCAGGACACAGATCTCCCCCGGCGCCACCTCCAGCTTGCCCATCTCGGTAAAGATCAGCAGCCGTCCCTGCTGTGGCACCACCAGGAACTCACCGTCGGCATTCCAGAAGAAGCGCTTGTGCATCGAGCGGGTTGCGACATAGACATGGATTGCTGCGCCGGACTGCACCGACAGGTCGCCATTACCGCCCATCGTCATGATGCCGTCCACGAAGTCCACTGCACCCTGCGGAATCGGCTCGGGGTTCCAGCGCAACTGGTTCGGTGTAGTGGTCGCCTCCGGGTTCGGCCATCCGCGGATCAGCCGTTGCACGCGGACCGGGGTATAAGGTTTGTGCACGGTGGAAGGACGAATGCGGTAGAGCCATGACCGCCGGTTCTGCCCGCGCGGCATGGTAAACGGCGTGCCGCTGAACTGCTCCGCATACAGCCCCAGCGGATGCTTCTGCGGCGCATTCTGCCCTACCGGCAGCGCGCCTGGCTCTGCTTCAGTAGCAAATTCGTTCAGGAATCCCGACTGATAGCGCAGCTCCGCCATGCCATTTCCCTCCGAAACACACGTTTATACCTGAAACCGTATGGAGATGTCCGCGAGGACTTACACTCCGGCCGTAAGAACCAGGCCGCGTTACATTGAGAACGTCACTCATACCGCACTCCCAAAGGACGGAATGATCTCCACCACGCGAACCCCACGCGCCGCCAGCAGCTTTCTCATTGCCATCATCTGCCTTTGCGCTCTCGCCGGCACGGCGACAGCCCAGCCCGCCCCGGCGCTCAAGCTCATTCCCATGCCGCGCGAGGTCCAGGCCGGCAAGCTCCTCCCGCTCGAACGTGGCATCTTCATCCGCAACACCTCTCGCGATGCCGCCGACCGCTTCACCGCGGAAGACCTGCGCGCCACATGCAAGGAACGTGCTATCCCGGCCCGCACCGCTGGGTCACTCATCGAGCTGCTCCGCGCCAACACACCCACCGCCCGCGCGCTGCTTGCCTCCGCGCACATCAGCTTCGACCCCGCGATGCGCGACGAAGGCTACGTCATCCTGCCGCGCCGTCGCGGCCTCGCCGTAATCGCCGAAACCGGGACCGGCCTCTTCTACGGCGCACAAACCGTCAAGCAGCTCATCATTGACGGAGATGAGGCCGGCCACGGCAAAAACGCGCTTCTTCAGACGGCCACCATCCGCGACTGGCCCGCGCTCGCGCATCGCGGCCTCGATGACGATCTCTCCCGCGGCCCCGTGCCTACGCTCGAATTCCAGAAGCGGCAGGTCCGCACCCTCGCCGCCTACAAGATCAACATCTACTCGCCATATTTCGAGCACACGCTGCAATACTCCGCCTCGCCGCTGGTTGCGCCCCCCGGCGGCTCCATGTCCCCGGCCGATGTCGCCGAGCTCGTCCGCTATGCCGCGCAGTATCACATCACCGTCGTACCGGAGCAGGAGGCCTTCGGCCATCTCCATCACGTCCTCAAGTACGAGCAATACTCGCAGCTGGCAGAGACGCCGCACGGCCACGTGCTTTCGCCCGTGCAGCCCGGCTCGCTCGCGCTTATCAAGAGCTGGTTCGAGCAGATCGGCAAGCAATTCCCATCACCCTGGGTTCACATCGGCGCAGATGAGACCAACGAGCTGGGCAAGGGACAAACCGCCGACCTCGTCAGCCAGCGCGGCCTCGACCAGGTGTACGTAGATTTCCTGCGGCAGATTCACAGCGTCATTCAGCCCACCGGCAAGCGCATCCTCTTCTGGGGCGACCTCGCCTGGCATAATCCCGACCTGCTCTCCGGTCTGCCGAAGGACATGATCGGCGTGCCATGGGTCTACGATGCAAAGCCGGATTTCGATAAATACATCGAGCCCTTCAACCGCGCCGGCATGGAGGTCTGGGTCGCCCCGGGCGTCAACAACTGGCGGCGCGTCTACCCGGACAGCAACATCGGTCTCGTGAATATCCAGCACTTCGTGCGCGACGGCCAGCGCCTCGGCGCGAAGGGCATGCTGAACACTGTCTGGAATGACGACGGCGAAGGCATCTTCGACCAGGACTGGTATGGAGTGCTTTTTGGCGCGGCCGCTGCATGGCAGCCCGGTGAAAGCCCCATCGCGCAATTCCAGGGCAGCTATGGCGCGGTCTTTCACGGCGATTTCAGCGGCAAAATCGACAAGGCGCAGGCGGAGATCATGTCCGCGCAGAAGCTGCTTACCGACAATGGCTTCCGCTTCGGCGCATCCAATGCACTTTTCTGGGAGGATCCCTGGAGTCCCGCCGGCCAGGAGGACTCCGCAAAACTGCTCCCGATCCTAAAGGACGTACGCCTGCACGCCGAGAGCGCAATCACGCTCATCGACGAGGCTCGCGCCGCCAACCCGCTGCGCCAGCCGGAGGCGCTCGATGCGCTGGCACTGGGCGCGCGCCGCATCGATTTCATCGGGATGAAGTTCCAATTCGCCGACGAGATCGCCCATAGCTATGCCGACGCCTGGAGCCAGACAGGCGTCACCCAGCACTCCCGCGCCTTCAGCGACCTGGTCCAGATCAGCAACGCCAACGGCCGCTGCCAGGACCTGCGCGATGGATACACACTCACCCGCGAGCTCTTCGAACAGGCATGGCGCCGCGACAATCGACCCTACTGGCTCCAGAACGTGCTTGCTCAATACGACATGGCCATCCAGCTATGGATCGCTCGCTCCCGCCAGTTCGATACGCTCCGCGCCCAGCTCTCGAAAACCCATACATTACCGAAGGCGGAAGAAATCGGTGTTCCAGTAGTCAATGGCGATTGAAGTCGGATAATGATACGAAAGGAAGCTGCATGCGCATTCTGCTCACCGCCGGCACCCTGGTGTTGCCGGAGTCTGCCGTCGCTGATCCCTGGCTGCTCATCGAAGACGGCGTCATTCACAGCTTCGGCACCCGCGGCGACGGCCTGCCGCAGCACTCTCAGCATCACGATCTTCCCGGTGCGCTGCTGGCGCCGGCCATGTTCGACATCCACGTGCACGGAGCCGCCGGTCACGACGTTATGGAGGGTACGCCCGAGGGTGTCTCCCACGTCACTCGTTTTCTGGCCGCCCGCGGCGTCGGCGTATTCCTTCCGACAACCGTCACGGCAACGGTGGACAAGACCCTCCACGCGCTCGAAGGCCTCGCTGCTCTCATCGAAAATCCCGGCTCTATAGAAGGCGCCGTTCCCCTTGGCATTCACCTCGAAGGCCCTTTCCTCTCCCACGCCAAACGCGGGGTGCATCCGCCGGAGCTGTTGCAACCGCCTTCCATCGAGCTCTTCGACCGATTCTGGCAGGCTTCGCGAGGACATATTCGCCTCATGACGGTCGCGCCGGAATTGCCGAACACCCTCGACCTGATCCGGCATGCTTCCGCGCTCGGCGTGCGCATCAGTCTCGGCCACAGCGATGCCACCGCGGCCGAGACACGCGAGGGGATTGCCGCCGGAGGTGTCTCCGCCACCCATACCTACAACGCCATGCACGGACTCGACCACCGCGAGCCCGGCATGCTTGGCGAAGTACTGGACAACGATTCGCTCTTCGCTGAAATCATCGCCGACGGCATCCACGTCGATCCCATCGCCGTGCGCATCTACTGGCACTGCAAGGGGCCATCGTGCGCTATCCTCATCACCGATGGCATGAGCGCCACCGGCATGCCGAACGGCCGCTATCGCCTCGGCACCTTCGATGTCGACGTTGCCGACGGCCGTGCGACCGCCGCTGGCAGTCCGGGCGTGCTTGCCGGCAGCGTCCTCACCATGGACCGCGCAGTGCGCAACTTCGCTTCATTCACCGGCGCGCCGTTAGCCACAGTCACCCGGCTCGCCGCCGCAAATCCTGCCGCGCTGACTGGCTTTGCGGATCACTACGGAGCCATCGCGGCCGGCCGGCGTGCAGACGTCGTGGCTTTCTCGCCGGAAGGAAAGCTCGTCGCCACCTGCATCGCCGGCCGCTTCGCGCCCGCACAATGACGCAGCGCACCGCCGTCATCATCGGCGCAGGACCTGCCGGACTGACCGCCGCGCTCGAACTGCTGCGTCGGTCGGGAAAAACGCCGGAGGGCGCACCCGCCATCCGCCCCATCGTGCTCGAAGCCGACGACTCCATCGGCGGCATCTCGCGCACCATCCGCTACAAGGGCAACCGCATGGACATCGGCGGCCACCGCTTCTTCTCGAAGTCGGACCGCGTCATGCAGTGGTGGCTCGACCTGATGCCCATCGCCGACGAAGGCGCCGGACATGCCGTCATCAGCTACCAGAATCGTCACCGCTCGCTTCCGGCGCTTCATGTGCACACCCAGCCGCAAGCCGATCCTGAGCTCGTCATGCTGGTGCGACCGCGCCGCAGCCGCATCTACTTCCTGCGACGTTTCTTCGATTACCCCATCACCCTCACCGCCGACACACTCGGCAAACTTGGCCTTGCACGTACAGCGCGAGTGGGCGTCAGCTATCTCAAATCGCGCCTCCACCAGCGCCGCCCGGAGAAGAGCCTCGAAGACTTCCTCATCAACCGCTTCGGCCGCCAGCTCTATCTCACTTTCTTCAAGTCCTACACCGAGAAGGTCTGGGGCGTGCGCTGCGATCAGATCAGCGCCGAGTGGGGCGCACAGCGCATCAAGGGGCTCTCGCTCACCAGCGCCATCGGTCACTTTCTCCGCCGCACTTTCAGCACGCGGCCGCGCGGCAGCGACCTCGCCCAGAAGCACACCGAGACATCGCTCATCGAACAGTTCCTCTATCCCATGCACGGCCCCGGCCAGCTCTGGGAGCATGTTGCCGACCTCATCCGGCAGCAAGGCGGGGAAGTGCTGACCGGCTGGCGGGTCGATCGTCTCGTAACGGACAAAAGTCAGACTGACGGCGCGCACCGCATCGTCGCCGCGGAAGCCCGGGATGCAGCCGGCGAGCGCCGCCGCGTTCCCGCCGATTACTGCTTCTCCACCATGCCGGTCACTGAACTCGTCCGCGCTCTCGATCAGTCCCCGCCGGCGAATGTCCGCGAGGTCGCCGACGGCCTCATGTATCGCGACTTCATCACCGTCGGCCTGCTCGTTGATCGCCTCCTCGTTACCGAACCCGACGGCTCGCCGCTCAAGGACACCTGGATCTACATGCAGGAGCCGGATGTGCTCCTTGGGCGGTTACAGATCTTCAATAACTGGAGTCCGCACATGGTCGCCGACCCGTCGAAGTTCTGGATCGGCCTCGAATATTTCTGCTACCAGACCGACGAGCTCTGGCGAAAATCCGATGAGGAGATAAAGCAATTCGCCATTGCAGGAGCTGGCAAAGATCGGCATCATCGATGTCTGCCGATGTGCGCGATGGCCACGTCGTACGAGTGCCCAAGACCTACCCGGCCTACTTCGGCACCTACGATCGATTCGAGCGAGATCCGCGAGTGGCTCGACTCTTTCGAGAACCTCTTCCTCGTCGGACGCAACGGCATGCACAAGTACAACAACCAGGACCACTCCATGCTCACCGCCATGACCGCCGTCGACAATATCCTCGCCGGCATCACAGACAAGAGCGCGCTATGGGAGATCAATACCGAGCAGGAATATCACGAGGAGAAGTGAACTCGAATCGTTCTGTGATATTCGTGGATGTCGCATTGGAATCATAGGCCAGCCACGACAACGCGAATGACCATCCTCACCTTTACCCTCGCCATCCTCGGAACATCGCTCCTCGCCGGCCTCCTTGGCGCGCTTACCGGGCTCGGCGGCGGTGTCGTCGTTGTGCCCGTCCTCGCCCTGATGTTTCATGTCGATCTGCGCTACGCCATCGGCGCATCGCTCATCTCGGTCATCGCCACTTCTTCCGGAGCGGCGGCCGCCTATGTTCGCGATGGTCTCTCCAATATCCGCATCGGCATGTTCCTCGAGATCGCCACCACGCTCGGCGCACTCGTGGGCGCCTATCTCACCGCCATTGTTTCCACAAAGGAGATTGGCATCATCTTCGGGGTGGTTCTGCTCTACTCCGCCATTGCAAGCTTTCGCGGCCGGCATGCAGATGCGCCGCCGGCGCAGGGCAACGGGCTTGCAACGCGCCTCCGCCTGGCAGGGGCATATCCCACGGAGGGCGGAGCGCTCCGGTCCTATGTTGCGCAGCGTGTGCCAGCCGGCTTCGGCGTCATGTTTCTCGCCGGTGGTCTTTCCGGGCTCCTGGGTATCGGCTCCGGCGCGGTGAAAGTACTCGCCATGGACCAGGCCATGCGCCTGCCCTTCAAGGTGTCCACTACCACCAGCAATTTCATGATCGGGGTCACCGCCGCGGCCAGCGCCGGAATTTACATCAGTCGCGGATACGTATTGCCGTCGCTCGCCATGCCCGTTATGCTCGGCGTGCTCGCCGGCTCGCTGCTCGGCTCGCGTATCCTGGTTCGCGCGCGCGTCTCCACGCTCAGGAAGGTCTTCGCTGCCGTCATCATTGTGCTGGGCGTCGAGATGATCTACTCCAGCCTCACGGGGAAGTTCTAGCCATGCGCGTCACGCCCTCTCGTGAACAGGACCAGCGGATGGAAATTACCATGGCTGTCCTGCTGCGCGCCGGTGTCATCATCGCGGCCGTGCTGGTTGCCATCGGCGGCGCGCTCGTGCTGCGCCATCCGTCATCGCCTGTGCCGGACTACACCGTCTTCC
Source organism: uncultured Acidobacteriaceae bacterium (assembly GCA_963836835.1). GTDB lineage: Bacteria > Acidobacteriota > Terriglobia > Terriglobales > Acidobacteriaceae > KBS-83. Next base: position 159,911 of record CAWILE010000005.1, read on the forward strand.
GTCCGCCTGTCCAGCACGCCGCGAGCGCCTCGGCGAATGTGCCCTTCCGCTCAATTTCAGGGGTGCTTCAGCAACTCCGCACCGGCAGCGGCGGCAGCATCATCGCGCTCGGCTTGCTCGTCCTCGTCGCCACTCCCATCGCGCGCGTCATCTTCGCCATCATCGGCTTCGCCCGCGAGCGCGACTGGCTCTACACCGTCGTCAGTCTCATCGTGCTCGCCATCCTCGCCTTCAGCCTGGTGCACGGCCGCTGACTTGCCGAATCGCTTCCTGCCTACGCCATCCCTCGCCCGCACTGCACGCAATACCGGGCCGCGGCGTTCTGGACCATCCCGCACGCGGGACAAGTCGTCATCGCGACCGGTGGTGGCGGTAAGGGTCCCCCCTGCACCACTGTCTGGGCAAGCATTGCAGCCTGCTCGGCATTGAACTGCCGCACTCGTCCCGGCATAAAGAATGCTTCGATGATTCCTAGAATGCCCGGTATCCCGGTCCAGAAGAGGCACAGGTACACCACTCCGAGCCCATTGCGCCGCAGATAGAAATGATGCGCGCCAAAGCTGCCCAGCAGCACTGCCAGCAGAACACCCAGCAACTCATCCCGCTGCGTGCTCGGGTAGTAGACGTTGAAGATCGCCTGCTGCTCTGTGGTCATCTGCGGCATTGCCATCGGAGTCGTCATTGCTTCTGTCCCATCCTTTTGCCTTGAAATCCAGGCGTGTTCAAAAGTACGCATCCCCTCCATTCATGGTTCCGTAACATGGTTCCGTAACGCACGCGCTATTGCCGAACCCTGCCGCCATCCCACTGCATCGAACTCAAATATGAGCACAGCACCCACTATCTCCGCACAAGCCCGCGGCACCTTCTCCCTCGGCGGCACGACCCCTATCCACCGCCTCGGATTCGGCGCCATGCGCCTTACAGGTGAGGGCATCTGGGGCGAACCCAAAGACCGCGCGGAGGCCAAACGCGTCCTCCAGCGCGCAATCGAACTCGGTGTCGATTTCATCGACACCGCCGACTCCTATGGGCCCTACGTCAGCGAGGAGATCATTGCTGAAACACTCCATCCTTATCCCAAAGGCCTGATCATCGCCACCAAGGGCGGACTCGTTCGCACTGGTCCGAATGAATGGCAGCCCCTCGGCCGTCCCGAATATCTCCAGCAGGAAGTCGAGATGAGTCTTCGCCGCCTCAAGGTCGAGCGCATCGATCTGTGGCAGCTTCACCGCATCGATCCCAAGGTCCCCGTCGAAGAATCGCTCGCACCCATCAAGAAGCTGCAACAGCAGGGCAAGATCCTCCACGTCGGCCTCTCGAATATAAAGCCGCAGGAGATCGATCAGGCGCGCAAGGTGATCGAGATCGTCAGCGTGCAGAATCAATACAACCTCGGCGACCGCCATCACGAAGACGTGGTTGACTACTGCACCAAAAACGGCATCGGCTTTATTCCCTGGTCCCCCGTCGCCGCAGGCAAGCTCGCACGCCCCGGTGGCCCGCTCGATGCCGTTGCAAAGAAGCACGGCGCCACCACCGCACAACTCTCCCTCGCCTGGCTCCTGCACCGTTCACCCGTGATGCTGCCGATCCCCGGCACATCCTCGGTAAAGCATCTCGAAGAGAACATAGCCGCCGCCTCGCTCAAACTCGATGACGCGGAATGGAGAGCGATCGAGGACGACGCAAAGAAGAAGTAACGCGAGCGGCATTTCCGCGTGTCGGGACCAAAGGGGGGAGCCATCGGCTCCCTCCTTTTTATTTGTTACTGCGATTCAGCGAATCTGCACTCGCTTGAAATTTCGGGTAGTTGTCAATTTGCCCCGCGCGTGAACTTACCGCAAACGGGGACTTTTCAGAAGATTCAGGCGTCAACTCATTCAGACAACGCTACGGGTACCCAGGTTAGAGAGGTTTAGCACGGCGCTCGGCAAATGCCTGCCAGTAAGTTTCTCCAAGACCGAGGAATTCAGGCAGCGAGAGTTCCCGCTCTGATCCGAGGAAGAAACGCATGCGTTCAGCCGTGATCCTTATTTCCGGGTAGTCACTTCGATCATCATTCAACAACTGAAGCTTCAGCATTGTGGCATTAGGTTCCCGGATAGTGATGGTTGCTTGGCTGATTTCATATTCATCGGTTTTGACTAGCCTGCCCGCCACGTCCTGCCATTCGGCCGATTCCATCCTTGGAAAACGGGGTTATCGGTAGCTACAACCTGGCAGGAACTTAAATTGACCCACTCCCAAAATTCCCGCCCCTTGCGCTCACCTTCTCGGTAGTGCTACAGTCTGTAGCACTATGAACAGTAGCACTTCGGCGCACCCGAATCCGGAAGCCCATAGCACCCAGGAACACGACCCCGCCGGCCTCGGCGAACTCGAGCAAGCCATCCTTCGTATGGTTTGGCAGCAGCGGCAGTCCACTGCCGAGCAGGTTCGTGAGCAGCTCCACGCCGCCGGCCGCGTCCTTAAGGAGTCCACCGTCCGCACCGTGCTGCGCCGCCTCGAAGAGAAGGGCTACCTAACCCACACCGTCGAGCAGCGCACCTATCTTTATCGCGCGGCGGAAGACGGCCGCTCCGTCGCCGGCCGCGCGGTGCAGCGCATCGTCGATCGCTTCTGTGGCGGATCGGTCGAGGCTCTGCTCGTCGGCATGGTCAACGCCGACGTGCTCAGCGAAAACGAATTACAGCGCCTGGCCGCGAAGATCGCCCGCGTGAAGGCCAAAGCAGGAAAATCAAAGTAAACGGGGAAGTCAAAGTAGAAGCTCCGACGGGTATGCAGTAAAGGAGAAGTCCAGATGAGCATCATCAGTGTTCTCGGAGAGTCGGCGGTTCGTTCCCTTGCTCTGGCTGTGGCCGTTTGGCTTGTGCTGCGAATGCTGCGCGTCCAGCACGCGCGTATCGCCAAGCGCGCGTGGACGGCGGTTCTCGTGTTTGCGCTCGCCATGCCGGCGCTAGTCGCGCTGCATATCCCGTCGTTCTCTTTCACCGCGCTCTGGGCGACTCCGCAGACCATCGTCGTTGCCGCGCCGTCTGTTCCGATTGCCCAACCCTTCAGCCCCACGGCTCCGCTTCCGCAAACTTCCACATCGCCGGCAGACGTCGCGCCCGCCCTGACGCTCAACATCCCGGTTCCCCATGAACTCCAGGGCGCGTCCACGCCCATCCATCACCTTCGCGTGTGGCAGATCGGTTTCGCTGCCTATCTCACGATCACCGCGCTATTACTGCTGCGCGTTCTCCTCGGCCTCATGCTGGCCCTGCGCCTCTGGCGTCGCGCTCAGCCCTTCACCACATCAGAAACTGAACTCCCCATCCGCCTCTCCGTCGACCTTCGTTCCCCCGCCACGGTCGGACACGGCATCCTGCTGCCGCTCGAAGCTGTCGGATGGGACGACGCCGCGCTTCGCGCCACCCTCGCGCACGAGACCCAGCACATCCGCGAAGGCGATTTCTATCTCCAACTCGCCGCCACTCTGCACCATTGCTTCTTCTGGATCAGCCCGCATGCCTGGTGGCTGCGCCCGCAGCTCTCCCGCCTGAGCGAGACCATCTGCGACCGCGCTGCCATCGCTTTCAGCGGCGATGGCCTCAGCTATGCGCAACTCCTCATCCGCTTTGCCGCCGCCGAGCAAACACCCGCCGGCATGGTTGCCATGGCGCAGTCCGCCGGCCTCCGCGAGCGTGTCGAGCGGCTCATCGCAGACCCGCAGCTCACCGGAGCCTTCCGCATTCGCCGCAGTCAGGCCATCGCCGCTGTCGCGCTTCTGGCTGGCGCGGCGCTGGTTGCCGCAGCCTCAGTCCACATCGTGCAACCGCAAACCGTGGTGCTGGCCGCGCCGCAGGCGCCTGCAGCCCCGGTCGCGCCGCAGTCCGCTCCAACAGACGCCTCGGCGCCTTTGCCGCCATTGCCCCCTGCCGATGTCGTTCCCGTTCCGCCTGCGGCCCCATCGCAGCACACGGTGCTTCGCGGCCTCCCCGAAGTCCACATTCAGAGCAACGAGCTTCCCGCGATCGTTACACCTGACCTCGTGTCGCCCGGCATCGAAACGCGGATCATTCCCGCTCCAGACATCAACGTCGATGCCGCGCCCGTTATTGCCGTGGGCCCCCTGGCCATGATCCAGCCGCCGATCAAAGTCCATTCCCACATGAAGATCATGACCATGCCCCACGTGCTCGCTCTCCAGTCCGGCGATAACGACGTCATCTTCCTCAACGACCGCAACTACGCGATCTGCAACCCGGGTGCTCAGGGCGCCGCGCACGACTGCGAACTCAATGGCTATCGCCTCAAGGACCACAAGGGCGGCGCCATCCTCTTCGAGCGCGACGGCAAGACCTACGTCATCGACGATCCCGCATTGGTGAAAGAGGCGCATGACGCCTACGCACGTGTGGGAGAGTTGGGCAAGCAGCAGGGCACTCTCGGCGAGCAGCAGGGCAAATTAGGCGCACAGCAGGGAGAACTCGGCGACATGCAGGGCCAACTCGGCGCGATGGAAGGTCAGATCAATTCCATGCAATGGCATTTCGATACGCCTGCCTTCCATTACCAGTTTCCAGAAAACTTCGACAAGTCCATCCAGGTTTATACCGACACGACAACCCAGCTCGCCATGGACCAGAAGCTGAGCGACGTCGACCGCGCCCGCCTGGAAGCAGAGCAGAAGGAAGCTCGCGAGAAATTCGACAAGGCAATGGCTGACTGGAAGGCCCAGCAGCCGCAGCGCGAAGCCATGGAGAAGCAGATTCGCGAGCAGACCGAGCAGATACGCAAGCAGATGCAGCCGCTCATCGAAAAAATGGGCGAGCTGGGAAGCAAAGAGGCCGACCTCGGTCGCATGCAGGCAGAACTCGGACGCCAGCAGGCGCTGCTCGGCATGCAGCAACGAGACGCCAGCCGCGAAGCCGCCGGCAAGATGAAGTCCCTCATCGCCCGCGCCCTGAAAGACGGCAAAGCTCGCCCGATGCAGTAGCGACAGCCCAAATCAGCAAGTCGCGAGGCGACAGTCAGCAAAATTGTGTTTTGATTCTCCGGTCGAGGAGAAGGGTCAACCGCCTACTTAGCCCGCAGTCCGATCGACTCGATCCGGATCGTCCCATTCACCATCGTGCCCGTCACCTGCACGTCTTCCGCCTCATATTGCGCGACCTTCGCCTGTGGTTCCACGGGATAGACGTGATTGCCGCGCCATAATCCGTACTTCGAACCCTTGCGCACGCACTCCCGCACGCAGGCCTTATCCGGCTTCCCATCCGAGTTGCGCTGGCAGTGTGTCCCGCAATGCATATCGGTGACGAACCCGTCCCATGTCTTCTGGTTGTTCTGATCTCCGGCAAGGCACACCGAACTGAACATGAGTATCGAAGCAATCGTGAAGACACGTTTCATCGCAGCAGCCTCCAGCAAATCGAATCTAGCACTCCGGAACCAAAAATGGCGAGCGCCCGGATACCCGCTGACATGGACATCTATGAAGCGACAACACTGAGCCACCAAAACAAAACGAGGAAGCCAAAAGGCTCCCCCGTTTTTTGACTGACTCGCTGGCGTCAGATCTCCTTCACCCCATCCACGAACGCCTTCAGCCGTCGCGAGCGCGAAGGATGCCGCAGCTTGCGCAGCGCCTTCGCCTCGATCTGCCGGATGCGCTCGCGCGTCACCTGGAAGCTCTGCCCGACTTCTTCGAGCGTATGCTCAGAGCCGTCTTCGAGGCCGAATCGCATCTTGATCACGCGTTCTTCACGCGGTGTCAATGTGCGCAGCACCTGCGAGGTGTACTCCTTCAGGTTCACGCTGATCACCGCCTCGGACGGCGATACCGCCTGGCGGTCTTCGATGAAGTCGCCCAGGTGCGAATCTTCCTCTTCGCCGATCGGTGTTTCGAGCGAGATCGGCTCCTGCGCAATCTTCAGCACTTTGCGCACCTTCGCCACCGGAATATCCATTCGCTTGGCGATCTCTTCCGAGGTAGGCTCGTGCCCCAGCTCCTGCACCAGTTGCCGCGAGGTGCGGATCAGCTTGTTGATCGTCTCGATCATGTGGACAGGAATGCGAATGGTCCTTGCCTGGTCGGCAATCGCCCTCGTGATCGCCTGCCGGATCCACCACGTCGCATAGGTCGAGAACTTGTAGCCGCGGCGGTATTCGAACTTGTCCACCGCCTTCATCAACCCGATGTTGCCCTCCTGGATCAGGTCCAGGAACTGCAGGCCGCGGTTCGTGTACTTCTTCGCGATCGACACCACCAGGCGCAGGTTCGCTTCGATGAGCTCCCGCTTCGCCCGCTCGGCGTCCATGTCGCCCTGGATCATCTCGCGCTGCGTGCGCTTCAGGTCCGCGATCGATACACCGATCTCCGTCTCCAGCCGCTCCAGGTCGGTTTTGCAGTTGCGCTGCTGGCGCCGGTACTCCTTGCGCAGCTCTTCGCTCTTCGAGGCCTCGTGCTTCTGGTCCAGCGACTTGATCTGCCGCTCCAGCGTGCGCATCGAGTCGACCGTCTTGTTCACCTTGTCGAGCAGCCGCTTGCGCTCGGCGTTGGTGTACTTCAGCTCCCGGACGATGCGCGACACCATCACACGCTCGCGGCCCATCAGCCAGCGCGTCTTGCGGTGCTCTTTCGCCTTCGTCTTGGGATTGATCGTCCCCAGCTTCTCTTCGAGCGCCTGCGCCTTCTTCTGGTGCTTCACCAGCGTGTCGACGCGGCTTACCGTCGCCTTCACCCGAGCCTGCAGAACTTCTTCCGTGATCTCCTCTTCATCGAAGATCACTACTTCCTTGATGTTCCGCACGCCGCGCTTCAGGTCTTCGCCCAGCGCAACCACCTCGCGAATCACGATCGGCGACCGCGAAATCGCCTTCAGCACGCGCAGTTGCCCGCGCTCAATGCGCTTGGCGATCTCAACTTCGCCTTCGCGCGTCAACAGCGGCACTGTTCCCATCTCGCGCAGGTACATGCGGACGGGGTCGTTCGTCTTTTCGAGTGTTCCCGGCGTCAGGTCCAGCTCAACGTCGTCGCCTTCCTCGGCGTGTTCCGCGTCGAACTTCTCCCCGGCAAACTTGGGTTCGCCTTCGAGCAGATCGATGCCCTGGGTGTTAATTGTCGTAATGAGATCGTCAAGGTCATCTGCCGAATGCATGTTGTCCGGCAGCAAGTCATTCACCTCACCATAGGTGAGGTAGCCCTTCTCCTTGCCCTGATCCATCAATTTCTGGATATCGTCTTCGTACTTTTCGTCGATTGCCAAAGCGCGCTTCGTCTCCCCGCGTTAGTTCGCATCTGGCGCAGCCATCTTCCGCGCCGGTTTGTGTAGGCAAACCCGTTCCTATCTATGAGTGAAGATGCGCGATAAGGGCCATCCTATGCTGGCAAAATCCCGCGGCCTGGCAGGCATCGTGCGGGCTGGTTGACGCACACTTCAAGACAGAGAATGTTAGGATATCACGCGATTCCTCGCGGACCCACGCTCCCCACAGCTTTATCCCTAACGACTTAGATGTGCTTCAGGCCATTTCGTTTCACTCCGGAACAGGCCCTCTGGCCTGTTCCGCCGCTCCGTCTCAGCCCTGTCCCACCAGCTCCCGTAAACGCCGATCCAGCTCGCGCAAGCGGCGGTCCAGCTCCATCCGCTCGGTGATCAGTTCCGTCACCCGCGTCAGCTCGCCTCTGCGCTCCGCCTCGGCGACTGCCGACCTTACCGCCCGCTGCCGGTGTTCCACGTAGTGCTGCTCCACCGTCAGCAGCGCTGGTTCCAGCTCCTCGCCCGTCACCGGATCGCCTTCGCGCATCAGCAGCTGCGCCACGGTCGTCCGCGCCGGCGACTGCTCAAGAGCCTCGAGCGGGTCCTCGCTCTTGCGAGCAGCCAGCAGCCGCAGCAGTTCTGCCGTCCCAAGTCCCTCAAAATACTCAGGTTGATTCCTCAGCGCCTCTGCCGCACGGCGGAAGGTCTCGGCCTCCCGCGATCCGGCCAGAGCCCGCACCAGCACACGCTCGCACTCGGAAAGGTTCGCCGCCCCGGCATCTCGCGCCACCTGCGCCTGCCGTTTCGCTGCTGCTTGCTTAGCTCCTGCCGCAGCAGGGCGGAGTCGATGCCGAGCTTCTGCGCCGCATCCTGGGCAAACTCATCGCGCACTATGGCGTGCGGCATCCGCCGGATATGCGGCAGCAGAAAGTTCACCGCGTCCACCTTGCCCTGCGCCGTCCGCACCGGAAAGAGATGACGTGCCCGCTCAATCAGGTAATCAGAATGCCGAACGGCTTGCTTCAGCGCTTCCGCATAGGCCTGCAGCCCGCGCTCCCGTACAAACCGATCTGGGTCCAGGCCGCCATCGAGCGTGACGACGCGCACCTCGAAGCCCTCTTCCGTCAGCAGCGCAATCGACTTCTCCGCAGCGTTGGTCCCCGCCGTATCTGGATCGAAGTTCACCACCACCCGTGTGGAGTAGCGGCGCAGCAATCGCGCCTGTTGCTCGGTAAAGGCTGTCCCGCTGGTGGCGATCACCGGCGTCACCCCGGCGGCAAAGACCGAGATGCAGTCCATCTGCCCCTCCACCAGCAGGGCAAAGTTCTGCTGCCGGATCGCCTGCCGGGCCTTGTCCAGATTGAAGAGCACCTGCCCCTTCGAATACAGCGCCGTCTCGGGCGAATTCAGGTACTTCGGCCCGCCCTTCTCGTCCGCGTCCAGCGCCCGCGCCGTGAACGCGATTACCCGGCCCCCCTCATTCATGATCGGAAAGGTGATCCGCTTGCGGAAGCGATCGTAGATGCGCCCCCCGCCCTTCTGGCTTTCGCCTTCAGCCTCCTTGTAGCTGAACAGCCCGGAAGCCCGCAGTACGTCCGGCGGAGCCGCCGCGGCCAGCCGGTCGCGCAACCCGCCAAAGCTCTCCGGCGCATAGCCGATGCGGAACTTTGCAATCGTCTCCGGCTTCAGCCCGCGCCCGGTCAGATACTCGCGCGCCCGCGCGCCCTCGGCAGATCGCAATTGCTCCTCAAAGAACGCCGTCGCCTGCTCGTGCAATTCCATCAGGCGCCCGCGCAGCCGGCTCTCCGCCGCCTCTTCTGTCGAGTTGAACTCCCGCTTCGGCAGCGCGATCCCGCATTTCTGCGCGACGATTTTGATCGCCTCGGGAAAGCTGACCTTCTCGATCTCCTGCACGAATTTGAAGACGTCGCCCGACACCCCGCAGCCGAAGCAGTGATAGAACTGCCGCGTCACGTGCACGGAGAACGACGGCGTCTTTTCACCGTGGAAAGGGCACAGGCCGGAGTAATTCTGCGCGCCGGACTTCTTCAGCGTGATGTACTCGCCGACGACGCGGACAATGTCCGCCTGCTGCTTCACGGTTTGGGCTATATCCGGCATGGGAGGGACGGCTCCATTGTCACCCGCCGGAGCCGAAGGTCAATGTGTGGGAAAGTCCGTACTCACTGCGGATTCCTATGCCGTCGTCAGCCCGCGCCGCCGCACATCGTCCAGCACCGGCATCATCGCCAGCAGCAGCAGCATCGCGGAGAGCGGCAGCGTAAACAGAAAACCCACATGTCTGAAACCGACTGTCCCGACCACCCCGCCTGCGAAGAACAACACGATCAGGGAAGCCAAAAGCCGCAATGCGTCGATCTCGCTGGAAGTGTCCTCCTGGCTTCCGCCAGACCGCGCGAAGACGATCCTGCCCAGCGCGATGCCGATGTCCGTAACGATGCCGGTCATGTGCGTCGTCCGAATCACTGCGTTCGAAAGCTTCGTGATCATGGCGTTCTGCAATCCCATCGTGAAGCACAGAAGCATCACGGTGCCAAGCACACGCTCCCCGGTAAAGACATGCCCGACCAGGCCAAACGAGACCAGGAGGGCGGCCTCCAGGATGAGCGGCAGGGCGTACTCGCTCTCCAGTGCCCGGGCTCGTGCCCAGCGGATCAGGAGGGTCGAGAGAAACGCCCCGCCGAGGAAAGAAAGCAGGGCAGCCAGGCCGTTGAGAACAAGTGCGAGGCTGCCGAGAGCGAAATTGTCCGCCATCGCGGCCACCACTCCCGACATGTGCGAGGTATATTGCCGGACAGCCAGAAAGCCACCCGCATTTGCCGCCCCGGCGATAAACGCCAGGTATCGAGCCAGGTGTCGATTGGCCGATTCTGTGCGGTTCCGGCCGGTCAACCGGCGCAGGTAGAAGAGCGGCATACTCCATCATGACAGAGGCGGTCATCAGACGATCTGCCACTGGTTGGTCACACAGCCTGACCGCAGGCAACTCAATCCAGATGATGTGGAGCGTACAATCCAGCCGATCCTCTCCAGTAATCGAGCCCACCCATGACCGAATGGAACGCCAGGGAATACGATCGCATCTCCGCCCTTCAGGACACCATGGCGGCAGAAGTCCTCTCCCTGCTTGAACTCAACGGCAATGAGCGCATCCTCGACGTCGGCTGCGGCAACGGCAAGACCACTGCCGCGATTGCCGAGCGCGTCCCGCAGGGCTCTGTGCTTGGCGTAGACGCCTCGGTCGACATGATCGACTTCGCGAAAGAGCACTGGACTGCCAGTCACCCCAATCTTCAGTTCGCAGCCGCCGATGCCCGGCATCTTTCCTTCCATCGCGAGTTCGACCTCGTCGTATCCTTCAACGCGCTTCACTGGATTCCAGACCAGGCCGTGCCTCTTCGGGCCATTCATGCCGCCATCAAACCAGACGGCCGCGCTCGGCTCCGTCTGGTTTGCAAGGGCAAGCGGAAGAGCCTCGAGGACGTCATCGAAATGACCTGTGAATCGCCCCGTTGGGCTGAATACTTTAAGGGCTTTCGCCATCCCTATCTCCACCTCACGCCCGAGCACTACGCCGGCCTCGCCCAGCAGCAGGGCTTTCGCGTCTCAGAAGCCACATGTCAGACAAAGCCTGGGACTTCGGCTCCCGCGACACCTTCCTCGCATTCAGCAGAGTCACCATGATCGAGTGGACCCAGCACCTGCCCGAGGCCGACCGCGTCACCTTCATCACCGAAGCTCTCGATCGCTACGAGAAAGTGGCCGCCACCGCGCCAGGAGAAGAGAATTATTTCCGCTTCTACCAGATGGACATCGTCCTCGCTTGACGCTGTCCTGGTGCACGCTGATCCGGAGCCAATGAAGGCCAATATCCTCACCTCGATCGTCCTGATCGCTGCCGTCACCGCACTCGCGCTGCGCTTCGCCCATGAGCCGTGGCCCCCGCTGCGGATCGCTGGGGGCGCGATCGCGCTCACCTCTCTCGTTCTCATCCTCATCGCACGCTTCCAGTTGGGCCGCGCCTTCTCCGTCCGCGCCAAAGCCACCCGCCTGATCACCACCGGTCTCTATGCGCGTCTTCGCAACCCCATCTACGTCTTCGGCTGCTTCTTTTGTCTGGGCGTGGCCATGTTCATCCCATTCTGGCCGCTGCTGTTGGCGCTTGTCGTCATCATCCCGATGCAGGTTGCCCGTGCCCGCCGCGAAGCCTCCGTGCTGGAAGCCTTCTTCGGTGACGAGTACCGCCGCTACCGTCGGCGTACGTGGTTCTGAGACCCAAATGCCCGCAAAAATGCTCAGGAATCTCTGAGAAACTATCCTGGGCCGCAAAATCGGGGGTTTTGAGGCAAACTCCCCCCTTCTTTGGCTCTCTAACTCAGGGCCGGACCGTCTCAAGAAACGTCCGGGAGATATCACTATGCAATCTTTCATGCAGTTCCTGCATACGGTGATCGATGGGCTTCAACCGGCTCTCCACTCGCTTCGCGCCTGGTTGGAATCACTGCCCTCCTCGCCCGACCGCTGGATTGTCTACGCCGCGGCCGTGGGGATCGCTCTGCTGTTCATTTTCGTCCCCCTCTTCCGCGTCTCCGGAACACGTGTGCGTCGCAGGGAGCCCTTCGAAGAAGTGCGCTCCTATTCCGTGCTCGGCATCGGCCCGGAGCCACTCTCCGGCCATGCAGCAGATGCGGATGACGTCATCCACCCCGAAAGAACTTACCCGCGGTGGGCCGATACGGTGCCGTTCGAGATCAATGAGCGGCCATTCGCGGAAGCTGGCTCTCATGCCACACCCATCCGCCGATCGCCCTCGGTCACCTGCAAACACTGCGGTGGTACGCTCTCGCCGGGCCGGTACTTCTGTCCCGACTGCGGCTATGGCCAGACCACGGACCGCAGCGTCACGGCTTGAGGCGCCTTCGTCAGCCGGGCGCCCAGCTGAATGGACGAGTATCGTCGCCAGACCCGGTTCTGACGCCTAAAACGCACCAGAAAAGCCCCCGAAGCACAATTGGGCTGCAAATTACCGGTCTTGAGGCAAACCGGGCCCTTCTTTGCCTCTCTAAATCAAGGCCGGGCGGACGCAGAGTCCATTCCGGGAGGCAACGCCATGCAAACTTTCCTGCAGTTTCTGCATACGGCCATCGATCGAATTCAGCCCGCGATCCAGTGGTTCCGCACCACGGTTGAATCACTGCTTGCCTCGCCGGACCGCTGGATCGTCTACGTCGCGGCCGGCTGGATAGCGCTGCTGCTGATCGGTTTTCCGCTCTTCCGCTACTCCGGACGCCGTCGCCGCCGCAGCGAGCCTTTCGAGGAAGTGCGCTCCTATTCCATCCTCGGAATTGGCCCCTCCGACCACGTCGAGCGCGCAGATATGGACGACGTGAACCGTCCGGCGCGGACCTATCCGCGCTGGGCAGATGCCGCGCCACTAGCCCGGCGGCCTGTTTTTCGAGCCGGCCTCGAATGTCACGCCAATTCGTCGATCGATGACCGTGAACTGCACTCATTGCGGCACGGCCCTCTCCGCACGCCAGGACTTCTGTCCGGCCTGCGGCTACGCCCAGCCCATGAAGCAGAGCGTGACTGCCTGAAGCGGCTTTCTCACTCCGCCGGGCTATCCGCCGTGAACGCGGAGCAGCACGGCTTCATCACCGGCTGGAACTCCATCAACTCCACGCGCGTGCCATCCGGGTCATAGAGATTGGCTTGCCACTTGCCGTCCTTGCCCATCTGCGGCCCATCGTGCCGCGGGCTGAATCGGATGGCATCGCTCACATAGAGCGCCGTCACCGCCCGCTCCATATTGGGCACGCCCAGCGAGAAGTGATTCAGCACGCCAAGCTGGCGCGCGCCCACCTCGCTTGGGTCCGGCGTATCTGACCCGGGCCCGGTCATCATGTATTCCAGCCAGTCATGCCCATCCGGCACCTGCTGCGACACCCAGTCCACCTCGCCGGGATGCATAGCGCCATACCAGTACGGACGGAACCCAAGCAGGTCGCGATAGAAGCTGTCTTCTTTCGCTCGATCCCCCACCAGATACCCGACATGAATGATCCGCGGGCTCACTAATGCCGCCCCGCCGTGGAACGAACGATCCGCCGCCTGATAAAACTCCACACGATTGCCCTCCGGATCGCGCATGAAGAACCATTTGCTCCCGTCTTTACCGGTAGCCGTCACCGGATCGATATCGCGGTAGTGCTTGTTGACGAGATAGCTGTGCAGGGCATCAGCATCGCTCGTCGCAAAGGCGACATGGTCCATCCGGCTGATCGAGTGCTGCTTCGGCAGCGGCAGCACCTCGATGAATTGCTGCTCGCTCACGCGATAGATCACGCCCTGCGGATTCTCCGGATCGGGCTCCTTCGAAGCGCCCAGTTCGTCGACATAGAAGTGCTCCGACGCGGCTGGGTCACTCGCGTAGACGGCCATGTGCGAGATGCCGGTGATGCTGGGCCGGGTATTTTCGGGACCGCTCCTGCGCGTTCAGCGTGAGGTAGCCGGCGATCGCCAACATGAGCAGGGAATTACGAAACCGTGATGATTGCATACACATAAGGCCCCCTTGAATCTGTTGTCTGTAGCACGAAGAATCGGGTGCCCCATTCTAGCCGCAGACCAGGGTGGCGTCGTTTCCAGCAATTTCAGTCGACCCCGAAGGACCCTCACTGAAATCATTCCTGCCGGCCCCACATCGCCCTTACCTCCGCCGCCGACATCCCTCTCTCCCGCAGCGCCCGCAAGCTCAACGCATCGGTCCGCTTCGCCAGCCGCTGTCCCGAAGCATCGCGCAGCAGGGGGCAGTGATGCCACTTCGGTGCCGTAAGGCCGAGCGCCCGGTAGAGCAGCAATTGCCGCGCTGTCGACCTCAGCAGGTCCGCCCCGCGCACCACTTCGGTGATCTGCATCGCTCCATCGTCCACGACGCAGGCAAGTTGATACGCCGGCACATCGTCGCGCCGCCACACCACGAAGTCGCCAAAGTCCCGCCCCGCGACATAACTCCGCGCGCCCACGCCCGAATCCTCGAAGCCGATCGCCTCGCCATCCGGCACACGAAATCGCCAGTTCACCCCTGCCGGCTCACGCGCCGCGGCCACAGCACGGACGAGCAGGCCGACAGCGACCCGGATACACTGGCTCGTCATCCTCATCTTGCTCGCCATCCTCATGCGGGGCACTCGCCGCAGCCGCCAACTCACGCCGAGAGCAGGTGCATGGATAAATCCAGCCACCGTTGCGAAGCCGATCCCATGCGTCACGATAGAACGCATACCGCTCACTCTGCCGGTAGGGACCATGCGGCCCGCCCCCTGGAACAGAATCCAGTCCGGGACCCTCCTGCCATACGATCCCCAGCCATCGCAAATCCTCGAGCATTGCGGCGGCATACTCCGCGCGCGCGCGCTGCGTGTCCAGATCCTCATCTCTCAAGATCAGCACGCCATCCGTCTTTCGCGCCCGCTCATACGCTGTCCAGAAAGTGCGCGCATGCCCCAGGTGCAGCAGCCCCGTCGGCGAAGGCGCCAGCCGCCCGCGATATCCCGCCTTCATGCGCTGAATTGGCGCAGATGATGATCGGCGTGCAGATATCCCCACCGCATCCAGTCCTCTTTCGACATCTTGCCGAAGAACGGATGCACCGCAATCAGCGCCGTGCTTACACAGAAGCGGCTGAGCGTCTCCAGCAGATGCGCGCGGTCCTCGGCGAACTCCACCGGCGGCGTTCCTCCCGCGCCCTGTCGCACCGAATCGCCCGTCTTCAGGTTGCGCGGCCAGCGCACCGGCGAGCGCAGCGCAAAGAACTTCGCCATCCCTTGCGGAATCTGAAGCTTCGTGCACGAAAACGGTCGCTCGCCCATCGCCACTCGGTAGCTGTCGTCTACATGGCAAAGCATCCCGCCAATCGACATCGTTCCCCACTGCCGCGCCGCGCCCGGCGTCAGTCCCGCAAAGCGCCGGTCGATCTCCTCGCGGTCCTTGGCGTTGGCCAGTGTCTTGGCCATGCAGAAAAACCTCCACGCGCCAGCATACTCGCCAGCCCGGCGTGAATTACTGTGTCTCGATGACGCAAACAGACGCGAAAAGCCAATGGAGTCCCGCCGACACTTCGGTTGACACAGACCCGCAATCGCCTTTCTGGCGCGACGCTCCATCCGTCACCATGGACCGCAACAACCATGGCACGGAAGTGCCTGGCCATCGCACCACAGTGCTCTCACGCTGGACCGCACAGAATCTCTACTTCCTTTTCGTTTGCCCCTACGTCCGGCTCCATCTCAAGCCCGGCCCGCAAACCGAGACAGAAACAAACGAACTCTGGAACTGGGACGTCGTCGAAATCTTCATCGGCGCGGATTTTCAAAACATCCGCCGCTATCGCGAGTTCGAAGTCTCGCCGCAGGGCGAGTGGGTCGATCTCGATATCGACCGCGACCAGCCGCGTCCCGAAGACGGCTGGGTCTGGACCTCCGGCTGCACCGCAGCCGCCCGCATCGATCCGACGGACAAGACCTGGTTCGGCTTTCTCCGCATTCCGTACGCATCCATCGATGCGCGCGCCGCTGCCGCCGGAAACCGTCTGCGCGCCAACTTCTACCGCTGCGAAGGAGAGGATCCCGGCCGGGTTTATCTCACCTGGCAGCCCACCATGTCTGCTTCATTCCACGTGCCGGAAAAGTTCGGAGAGCTCACTCTGGTGCGATGAAAACGGCTAGCCGCGCCCCGATGCTCGCGCCAGCCGCCTTGCTGTCAGGTAGCGGCGCACCGGTATGTCATAGCCCGCCATGACCAGGTAGGCAAAACCTGTCAGCGCCAGCACACCGGTCGTCACCGCCAACGCCTGCTTCCCCATGCCCGGCTTATGCCCACTGAGGTAATTGCCAAAGATCCAGATCGCTGCGTAGTGCGACATGTAGAGCGGATAAGACATCTTCCCCGAGAAGATACACAACGACTCGGACCGGCGATTCAGCGTCGCGCCCGCGCCAAGCGCCACCAGTAGCGGGAAGTAGAGCACCACCACCAGCCACTCGGCCTGCCAGTTCCATCGGAAATACGGCATCATGAGCGCCGCCAGTAGCAGCACCGTGAGCGCCGTAAAGCCAAGCCGCGTCCGGATGATCCACCTCGACCGATAGACAAGGAGGCCAGCCATGAAGGAATACGCGACCCGCGCTCCTCCGTCCCAGAAGGTCCCGCCGCTCCAACCGCCGGCCAGCGTCTCCGCCCGCGCACCTACCCAGCAGAGCAGTGCCGCCGCGACGAACAGCAGCGCCCCCAGCCAGCGCCGCCGGATACGCCAGAGCACCAGCGCAAACGCGATGTTGGCAACATACTCCCAGAAGAGCGACCACGATGGAGCGTTGAGAGGGAAGAGATTATGCGAGCGTGCCGCCATCACCGGAAAGGGAATGAGCAGTGCCGATGTGAGAAACATCAAAACCAGTTTCCCCACCGCAACATGCGGCGAGTAAGGCCCGCGAAGGGGATCGAACGCCAGCGCGAGCAGCCCGAGCACCGATCCCATGACCACCAGCGGGTGCAGCCGTATGAGCCGCGATTTGAAAAACTCGACGAGCCCCATCTTCGCGACGCGGTCGTCATATGCGTAGCCGATGACAAACCCCGAGAGGCAGAAGAAGAAATCCACAGCAAGGAACCCGTGACCGACAAAATTCTTGCTGTAGTCGGGAATAACGAATTCCATGAAGTGGAAGGTGACCACCGCCAGCGCCGCCACGCCCCGCAGTCCGTCCAGCGCCTCGAAGTGAGGCCGCGATTTGAGAAGACTTGCGGTTACGTTTTCCGCAGATCGAGGCGCCGAGACCTGCGAAGCGGGGGATCGATCTGCTCCGGCCATTCCGGTCAGAATACGACATGAGGTCCCGGCGATCCCCTGGCCACAAAACTTGGAGTGAGCGAACGAAGGGAGCGAGCCTTACAAATGCGCCGCAGGCGCCTTTGCCTGGACGGCTGGTCCCCCTCAGAACAGATCCGGAATACTCGTAAACGCTATGCGCGTCGGCGCTGCCGTGCCCGCCGGCAGCATGCTTGCATAGAACAGCATCGTCGTCCCGTGCTTCCTGTTGATGCTGTCCATCGTCTTCGCGAGATTGGTGCGCCGCACCTCCACATCCAGCCCGGCGAACAGATTCAGCGTGTGCAGGTGATCGGGCACCAGGTTGCTCAGCGTCACGCCGACATAAAACGGCTTTGCATAGTTTGGACCCTTGGGCATTGCGGCCCACAGCTTCTTCAGCCCTTCGGTCAGCGTCTGGTTGTCCTGGCACTCCACCAGCGGCGTGCTCTGAGACCACGCAAGCTGCGGGATGCCCGAGTTATGCTGCCGTGTCGAAGTGTCCTTCGGCACCGCGAACTTCGCGCTGAGCCGCAGATTCGCCGCCCACAGATTCGCTGTGCGCAGCCGCATGGCGGTCTTGTGCAGCAGCTTGCTCACCACGGCATAGGCGCCCTCGGGCGTGCGCAGCTCCGGCGCCAGCACATGGCTGTTGCCGATCGACTTCGCATGTTCCAGCTCTGCGTCTTCGAAATCCTCGCCGCGCAGCCAGTGCCACAGTTTCTCCCCGCCAATACCGCCCCACAGTTCATTCATCTGCTCGCGGTCCATCGACCACAACTGACGCATGCTTCGAATGCCCTTCTGGTGCAGCCGCGCCTCCATGCGCGCCCCGATGCCCGGCAGATCGCGCGGGGTCAGCCGCATCAGCGCCGCTTCCAGGATGTCCGGCGTCAGCGCCACCAGCCCGTCGGGCTTCTCCATGTCGCTCGCCACCTTCGAGAGATACCGGTTCGGGGCCAGCCCAATCGAACACCGCAGCGTGGAACCCACCGTCTCACGGATCTTCGTCTTGATGCGCTGCGCCATCTCCAGTGCCGCCAGCAGCGGCTGTTCACGTCCCAGCAGGCGGCAAGCCATCTCATCGATCGACATCACGGATGACACCGGCACCACCGACTCAACCGCTTCGACGATTCGGTTGTGATACTCCACATACAGCTCGTGCCGGCCCTCGACCAGCTCAATGCCCGGACACATCCGCTTGGCCTCGCCCACCTGCGTGCCGGTCTTCACGCCATATGCCTTTGCCTCATAGCTGGCCGCGATGCAGCACGTGGTGTCCGCCACCACCGGGACCACGGCCACCGGTCGTCCGCGCAGGCTGGGCACCAGTTCCTGCTCCACTGAGGCGAAGTAGGAGTTCAGGTCAAGAAATAGCCACCGTAACCGGGGTTCTTCACCCGCCGTCAAGATCGGATTCCGCCCAGGAGTTGCCACGCTCCTCGATTCTGCGTCCGCGATGGCAAGCCCCGCAATTCGGTGGAAAACCTGTTCATTTCCCCAAGTGGGAATTCATTCCTAACTCCAACGATGACAAGCAGTTTTCAATCTTGCTCCTCTCGCGGTACTCTCATCTGCACGTATTGAGGGAGGCGGTTCGCACCCTTTGTGCGGAAGCTGTCAAGTGTCAAACGAGGTTATTCTGTGTTCGGCAGCAACCAATCAACCGAGTATTCCGCTCTAAATGACCGCGGAGTAAAACGATGCTGAACGGCCACCTTTCGATCATCGCTCACCTGCTGGCGCAGCTTGAGGCCTACCTTCCGGCCATCCTCGTCACGGTTGGAGCCGCGCTGCTGCTCGGCTGCGGCGTCAGCGCCCTGTGCTCCCCCTGCCGGGAGAAGGACGATATCTTCCACCGCCACGTCTTTTAACGCCGGCTCCAATAGCCGCAATGGCCCGACGGCATGGAGGGTGCTTCTCCATTCCTGCAAGCCGGACACACCCCTTAGCAGTTCCTCAAATTCGAAGGGCAATGACACCTTGTCAGAAGACAAGACGCCCCTGTACGACGAGCACTCGGCCGGAGACGGTCGGTTGCTGGCTGGATCCGTACGGGCTGGTTGGCGCGTTGATATCTCCCGAAATCTGGCCCAGAGTCGAGAGACTGGATGCATTGTTGTTCGGCTGCGCGAAGTTCACATGATTGAAGACGTTGTACGCCTGCGCTCCGATCTGGAAGGCGAAAGACTCCTTCTTGAAAAGGTCCTTGAAGAGCGTCGTATCCACATTCGCAAAGTGCGGCCCGCGGAATGAGTTGCGGGTAACATTCCCGAACGTTGTTTGCACGGGCTGCACCAGGACGCCGCCGCCATTCATAGTCGGATAGCTGGGAGTCACATTTCCCGAAGCGTCTGTTCCCAGGCCTGTTCCATTGAAGGCGCCGAAGTTCTGGAAGCACGGATTTGAATACGAATTGCAGGAGTGGTTGAAGTTGTTGTTCAGCACTTCCGCCAGCACCACGGGCGTGCCTCCGGTGCCGCTCGCTCCGATGGCCGTCTCAGCGTTCGCGTTGAATACGCTGAAGGGCTCTCCCGAGCGCCAGTATGCTTTCGCGCCGACTGTCCACCCGGCCGCCACGGCATTCACGATTCTGTTGTCGAAGCGATGCGGTTCCGCGTAGACAAAGTCCATCACGAAATTGTGCCGGATGTCATAGTCGGAGCTGGAATACATCAGCGTCGATGGCAGTCCCGGAGTGATCTGGGAATTCAAAGAGCCATTGTTGTATGGCAACTGTGAGTTGCCTCCATTGGAAATATCATCCAGCGAATGCGAATAGGTGTAGGCGATGTCCGTTGTCAGGCCGCTGTGGTCGATGTGCTTGTACTGAACCGACACGCCGCTGTAATTCGACTTCGCATCATTCGAGAAGGTTGTAACCCGCGAGAAACGCGGATCGGGCGAGGCTGCGGGCAGGCCGCCGAATGCTCCGCTGCCATAAGCCCCATACAGCGGGCCGGCAATCTGGTTCAGATGGTCATTCGAAATGAACAGGTGATATCCATGGTTGCCGGCATAGGAAATGATCACAGCATCCGTCGGAGTGATCTGCTTCTGCACCTGCATGCTGAACTCGAGATAGCGCGCGCCGCGAAATTCGTTCGGGGTGGTGGTGTAGTTAGGAGGCGCAAACGGAATTCCCTGTGCCGCCAGCGCCGCTGCGATCTGGGTGTAGCTCGCCCCCTGCTTGAATCCGTTCAACACCGCATTTGCAGATCCCTGCGCCACTGCGAATGCGCTGCCTGCATTCTGTGCGACAGTGCCGCTCGTGACCGCCGCAAAATACTGGTTTGGGAAGGATAGGAACGTCTGCTCGGTGATCAGAGCGGGGAAGTTATCGGCAAACAGGCCGATGCCCCCGCGCACGACTGTCTTACCCTCGCCGCGAACGTCCAGATTGAATCCCGCGCGAGGCTGCACGATGGCGGTTTCGAACGATGGCGCGAAGCTGCTGTGTCCGGCAGAAAGGGAAGCGTTATAGGGCGTGTCCAAAGTAGCCGACCGGTTAGGAAAGCCACCCAGATAGTGCGTGTAGCAGTTCTCGTTGCACACAGGATTGCCGTTGCGGTCGACCCGGATGCCGAAATCAAGCATCAGGTTCGGCAGCACCTTCCACTCATCCTGGGCATAGATTCCTGTGTTGTAGAGAGCGTTGTGGATGTTGCCGAACGCCGGAAAGGACTGTTGGAAAACGGAACCATTGGCCCCCGGCAGGGAGCCTCCAGCCTCGTCGGCGAGGCTGCCGAATCCATAATCGCCGCCGTAAGCGGCCGTCTGCAGGCTGGTATCGGTGAAGAGGAACCGCTTGAAATCGAACCCTAACTTGATGCTGTGATTCCCCTTGAGCCAGGAAACATTGTCCACTGCCTGGTACTGGGTCGCGTTCACGCCGCCGGGAAAATCAATCCACGGCGCGCCTAGCGTCGTGGCGCCGGTGAAGAAGACACTCTGGCCGAGTCCCGCCAGCGAGTTGGTTCCTCCGTCGATGGTTTGGTCGAACTCAGTGGGGGAGGCCGCTAGCGCAGCCTGCAGGTCCGCCGGTTTAAAGATTCCGCTGTAGTAAACCGCCGCCGCAAGAAACTGATTGGTTACATTTGGCGTGAAGCCGTACGTATCGTTCAGTTGTCCGGTCCAGCTAGGCTGAGTGCTGGACATACTCCATGCCGGATTGACCAGGCTCACAAACGTCGGCTGGTTGCCCTGATCATCTGTAACGCGGAAGTAGATGCGATGCTTGTCGTTGATGTACCAATCAAGCCTGCCCGCCGCCAGCCATTCACGATTGAGCGCAACGGAATTGATAAATCCTGAATTCATGCAGCTTTCTGCGGGGCTCGATCCCAGCGTCCCGCCCGTCGCGTAGTCGCGTGTGCCGGCAAGACTCCCGCAACCATAAGCGCCGGAAGAATCCTGCATCGGGCCGGGGCCATTCGTCACCGGAACGGTTTTTGAGTATGCTCCGGCAGCCGCTGTCCCCTTGAACATCCCGCTGTACAGGCTCTTGCTTCCCGCCGTGATGTTGGGGTTCGCCAGGATGCTGTTCTGCAGCGCCGTCGAAGGCAGGTTCACAAAGCCGACGCTCGGCTGGATAAAGCGGATTCCTTCTGTGTCCGCAAAGAAGAACAGCTTGTCGCGCTTGATGGGTCCGCCGATCTGGGCGGCATATTGATTGGAAACGGCCTTCGGACGCGGAATGCCAAACTGATTATTGAAAAAATCGTTCGCGTTCAACCCGGAGCTGTTGTACTGCCACTGCGCCAGGCCGTGTACGCGATTGGTGCCTGATTTCGTGCTGTATGTCTCGATCACGCCGGCCTGTCGTCCATACTGCACGCTGTAGCCGTTTTGCACGACCGCCGCCTGATCGATCTCTTGCTGTCCGATGGTCAGGTTCGAAGAGCCCGAATACGCCAGGCCACCATACAAGCCGACGTTGTAATCCGCACCGTTGATCACTACCAGATTCGACAGTCCGGGAAGCCCGTCAGACGTAAACGATCCGAACCCGCTTGTGCCCGCTCCGACGACAACACCCGGAACCGTATAAGCAATCGTCGTGATGTCTCCGCCAGGCGCCGGCAGATTCTGAAACTGCTGCGTCGTAAACGTCGTCGTCAGATTCGCCGTCTGCGTATCGATGAGCTGAGCATCGCTCGCGTTCACCTGCACAGTCTGTGTGCTGGCCGTCGGCGAAACTGTCACTTTCACCACAGCTTGCTGTCCGGTCAGCACCTGAACTGTGGTCGTGTTCGATTGAAAGCCCGCCGCAGTGGCTGACACGGCAAACGTATCCGGTTTCAGGAAGGCCGCCGTGAATCGTCCCTCGGCATTCGTCGTCAGGTTGATGACGGTGCCCGTCGCATTGTCCTTCAAGGCGACGCTGGCGTTTGGAACCGCGGCTCCGGTCGAATCAGTGACCGTACCATTGATCGATCCGGTGTTCGCTGTCTGAGCATTTGCAAGCGGCAACGCAAGCAGGCCGGCTGCGATTAGGCCTAACGTCCTTCCAAAGACCGACTTCGAGCTTTTTCTGACGAAAGTTTGCATGACACGCCCTCCACATACGCGCGGAGGCGCTTCCCCGCCCGCCGCATCGGAGATCTGTACGTTCCAGTCGGAATGTATGCACGAGGCGAGCCAACAGCGGCCATGTTGTGAGTGGACATGCTTATGTGACGACCATCCGGAGCTTCCAGATGAGTGACGACGCTTGCTGAAACCAATATGGAATCCTGAACGATGTCTCCGCGATTACGTACAACGGTCACGAATCGCAAAGATTCCGCAGTGGCGGTGTGAGCGATGAAAATGTCAATGTGAGTCAATGAAACTGAATCAAGCGGTGCGACCAAAGGGAGCCGCCCCAACAGATCGCGCCGCAGGCGCATTCGCCCGGACGGCCAGTCCTCCTATAATTCGTTTCGCATGAATGATTCTCATCCGGACCACCCTCACGCCGCCTCGCTCGCCGAACTCGAACGCCGCCACGCCCTGGCCGAAGAAGCGGGAGGCGCGGAACGCCGCGAGCGCCAGCACAAGGCGGGCAAGCTCTCGGCCCGCGAACGCGTCGAGCTGTTGCTCGACCCCGGCACCTTCGAGGAGACGGACAAGTTCGTCACGCACCGCGCCACCGATTTCGGCATGGACAAGCAGCGCATCCCCGGCGACGGCTTCATCACCGGGTATGGCACGATCGACGGTCGCACCGTCTTCGTCTACGCGCAGGACTTCACCGTCTTCGGCGGCTCCCTCTCGGAAACTAATGCCGCCAAGATCGTCAAGATCATGGACACCGCCATGCGGGTCGGCGCGCCCATCATCGGACTCAACGACTCGGGCGGCGCGCGCATTCAGGAAGGCGTCGTCTCGCTCGCCGGCTACGCGGACATCTTTCTCCGCAACACGCTTGCGTCAGGTGTAGTCCCGCAACTCTGCGCCATCATGGGCCCATGCGCGGGCGGCGCGGTTTACTCGCCCGCTATCACCGATTTCATCCTCATGGTCGACAAGACCGCCCACATGTTCGTCACTGGCCCGGACGTCATCCGCACCGTGACACACGAAGAAGTCTCAAAGGAAGAGCTGGGCGGCGCAGCCACGCATAACGAAGTCTCCGGCGTTGCGCACTTCCTCGCGCACGATGACCGCGAATGTCTTGCCATGCTGCGCGAGCTCTTCAGCTTTCTGCCGTCCAACAATCTCGATCCGCCGCCGCGCCGCGCCACTGACGATTCCGCTGATCGCGAGGACACCGCGCTTGACACCATCGTTCCCGCCGATCCATCGCAGCCCTACGACATCAAGGACGTTATCCAGAGCATCGTCGATGACCGCTACTTCTTCGAGGTGCAGGAGCACTTCGCGCGCAACATCGTGGTCGGCTTCGCGCGCCTCAACAGCCGTTCCATCGGCGTGGTGGCCAACCAGCCCGCATTCCTTGCCGGCGTGCTCGACATCGACGCCTCCACCAAGGCAGCGCGCTTTGTCCGCTTCTGCGATGCCTTCAACATTCCGCTCGTCACGCTCGAAGACGTGCCCGGCTTTCTTCCCGGCACTGTCCAGGAACACCACGGCATCATCCGCCACGGCGCCAAGCTGCTCTACGCCTTCGCCGAGGCCACCGTGCCCAAGCTGCTGGTCATTACGCGCAAAGCCTACGGCGGAGCGTATTGCGTCATGAGCTCCAAGCACATTCGCACCGACGCGAACTTCGCGTGGCCTACGGCGGAAATTGCCGTGATGGGTGCGGAAGGCGCAGTCAACATCGTCTACGGACGCGAGCTCGCGCAGGCCATTCGCGCCGCGGAAGCAAGGGAGGGCGGCCTGCCAGAAGAACGCAAAGCCGAAGTGCTGGACGAGGCACGCAAAGAACGTGTTGCCGAGTTCCGTGAGCGCTTCGCGAACCCCTACATTGCAGCCGAGCGCGGCTACGTGGACGCCGTCATCCGCCCGCGAGAGACCCGCCGCCGCCTCATCCGTGCACTGGAGATGCTCGACGGCAAGCGCGACACGAATCCGCCGAGGAAACACGGCAATATTCCCCTATGAGAGAGTCACGCAGTAGCTAAACATTCCCCTGCCGCATCTGTTCCGCCAGATGCTCCGATGACCGCATCGCGAGCGACAGGATCGTCATGGTCGGATTCTGCCAACCTGAGCTCACGAAGCTGCTGCCGTCCACCACGAAAAGATTTTTGATGTCGTGGCTCTGGCACCACTTGTTCAGCACGCTCGACTTCGGGTCGTCACCCATGCGGCAGGTGCCCAGCTCGTGAATGCTGTAGCCCGGCGGATTGGGATCGTAATTTTTCGCCAGCACCTCGAAACCCGCACGCTGGGCCAGCTCGGCGCTTGTGTCCACTGCATCGCGCGCCATGTTGAATTCGTTATCCGTGTACTCGGTGTCGATATGCAGCGCCGGGATGCCCCACGCGTCCGTCACCTTGGAGTCGATGCTGACGCGATGCTGCTTGTGTGCCAGCACCTCGCCCATGATGCCAAGGTAAAAGCCGCTGCCTTTGTAGCTCTCCAGCTTCCTTTCGAGTTCAGGGCCATACGCCGCAAAATTCTTCGGGTCCATCGCATGCGGACTGCTGTAGACGTTCAGCGCATAACCCCGCAGAAAGTTCTTCGCACGTGTGTCGATGTTGCGGAATCGGGGAATGATCGCCTGGCCCCCCATCAGGTCAGGCGCCCCCTTGCCGTCGCGCGCCTCCGGGACCGAGCAGACAATGCCCGCGCCATAGATCTGGTCGATCAGGTAATGGCCCATCACTCCGCTGGAGTTCGCAATCTTCGAGTTCAGCAACAGTCGCGTGCTTTCCAGCGTGCCGGCTGCCAGCACCACCACCCGCGCTTTGATCGACATCTCGCGGCGAGAGATGCGGTCGACAAAGAAGACCTCGTGCACCAGCCCCGTCTTCGGATTCACCCGCAACTCGCGTACCACCACGTTGGGGATGGCCTGCAGCTTGCCGGTATCAAACGCATCGGGCAGCAGCAGGTTAATGGAGCTGGCAAGGCCATCGATGCCGAGCGAGCGCCGCTGATAGCAGACGGGCACGCCCATCTGTCCGCCCGTATCGTGAAAGCGTTGCATCGCGGTGCCCCATCTTTCGCTGGGCGCGATGAATTCTCCGTTGGGAAACTGCGGCAGGTTCGCCGGCTCGCCCTCGACGCGAAAGATCTTTTCCACGCGCGAGTAGTACGGCGCCAGGTCGGCCAGGCTGATTGGCCAATCATCACCGAAGCCATCATGCGACTTGCCCTTCAGCTCGTAATCGCTCAGCCGGAAGGACTGCCGTGACCAGAACAGCGAGCGGCCGCCGAACAGCCGCACACGCACCCAGTTGTATTGCTGGCCCGGAGCGTAGGTATACGGCACCTCCTTCTCATCCACCCATGTGTTCGCGTTGAACTCGTTCGCCTGGAAGACGTGCGGCACGTGCTTCGGATCTCGGAAGCCGCGGTACGGCAGCGCGTAGGGCTGCCGCACTTCGGTGTCACGGCGTATGTCCACGATCGGGCCCGCGTTCAGCATCACGCAGGAAATACCCTTCTCGGTCAGGATCTTCGCGGCCATGCCGCCGGAGTGGCCGGAGCCAATAATCAATACGTCGACTTGATCGAGCATTTCGCTTTCAGGAGCCCCCTTGGCCCTGGCTGTATTCGTCGCGCTTCATGTCTGGATCAACCGGAAACCAGAACAGCCCTTCTTCCGTCACGCGGTCGTCTTCTGTGGGAAGGGAATCGCTCCACACTTTGGAATTGACGGTGGCTGTGCGGATGTCGCTGTTCACCAGCGTCACGAAACGATCGTAAGGATCGGACGGCGGATGATCCGTCATCCACGAGTGGATGTGAGGTTGCAGCAGCGCATCGGCCTGTTCCCCTGTCACGCCCGCAAAGGGTATGCCGAACTTGCTGTGTGCTTCGGCGTTCAGCCGTTCCAGGCCATCGCGGTATAACTTCTGGCGATCCGCGGGTGAGACGGAGATGAGGAAGTCGAGGAACTCCGGAGCGCCGGCATCGATCGCGCCAGGCGAATTCTTCCACGGCGGCATCATGACTTCACACAGCTGGCGCAGCGTCGCGAACTGGTCAGCCGTGAAGAAACGCGTCTCCGTCTCCGCGATCATATCGGGTATCAGCGGAGTCATCGGCAGCGGCTTTGCCTCCATCAGTCCGCGCATCCACGGCACGGGAGCCGCGGGGGGCGTGGGCGTTGCCAGTGTGGGCGGCGGCGTGGAGGGCGCTACAGCCGATGGCGCGTTCGTAGGTGCATTCTGTTGCCCCAGCATGGTGCGGGCACTCACTGAAGCCGCCAGCATTGCCTTTACAAAATCCCGCCGCCGCATAGCCTGCTCCTTGTTTGAAAAATTGTCATGCTGACAAAGATAGTGAATTCGCCCTCGATTGCAACGTCACCGGGCTTTTACGCAGAATCGTGTACCCTGACAGCTCCCGCGATGAAGCCGGTTAGCACGAGCAACGCCGAGCACTACACCTGGCCCAGCGCCCTCAGTGAAATGCTGTGCGACGGCTGGCATCTGCATCGCTCCGCATCCCTCAGCATCATCGAAGAGCGCATGCCGCCGGGCACCGCTGAGCAGCGCCACCTGCATCGTCATGCCACGCAATTCTTTTACGTACTCGGGGGCGAGCTCACGATCGAGCTGAATCGGGACGAACATCGCCTGCCGCCGAACACCGGCCTCGCCATCCCCGCCGGAACGCCCCACCAGGTCTTCAACCGCGGCTCACAGGACGTCCGCTTCCTCGTCGTCTCCCAGCCGCCCAGCCACGGCGACCGGGTAGCTCCGGAGCTGGAATCCGCATCTATTGATTGACACCACCCAAATAAGGAGCGGCCTATGTCCCCCGAACCTCAGGTGCGTCTCGTTCCCCTTCCCAACAGCGATCATCCTGCGCCGCGCAACTGCCGCCAGATCGGTAAAACATCGCCAACCCAGCAGATCACCGTCACCGTCGTGCTCAAGCGCGCGCAGCCGCTCGATATCGCCGGCTTGAAGGGCCGCCAGCTCTCGCGCGAGGAGTACCTCAACACGCACGGCGCCACCCAGGCCGCCATCGACCAGGTGCGCACACTCGCCACCCGCCACGGCCTGACCCTGGTGCATGAGGACCGCGCCGCCCGCCGCGTCTGGCTGCGCGGCACCGCACAGCAACTCGAGCAGACCTTCGGCGTTCAGCTCAACGATTACGAGTACACCGCCCCGCCGCCCACCGGACACTACTTCCACGCCCTTACCGGCGCAGTCTCGGTGCCGGAGCCGGAGGCTAACGTCATTGAAAGCGTCCTCGGCCTCGACACGCGCCCTATCGCGCGCCCGCACATCCGCTGGCTCAACCAGATTGTCTTCGCCAATCCCAGAGCAGCGCATTCCAGCTTCACTCCGCCGCAGGTCGCCAAGGCTTACGACTTTCCCTCCGGCGTGAACGGCGGGGGCGAATGCATTGCGCTCATTGAGCTCGGCGGCGGTTACGAAACCTCGGACATCCAAACCTACTTCAGCCAGCTCGGTCTCGCGCCGCCCACGGTTGTCACCGTGTCCGTCGATGGCGGAACCAACTCGCCCGGCGATCCCAACGGCGCCGACGGCGAAGTCGCGCTCGACATCCAGGTCGCCGGCTCTATCGCGCCCGGCGCGCGCATTGCTGTCTACTTTGCGCCGAACACCAACCAGGGCTTTCAGGACGCCATCTCCGCCGCCATCCACGACAGCACCAATAAGCCTTCGGCCATCTCCATCTCCTGGGGCGGTCCGGAATCCTCATGGGACGCTGCTTCGCTCGCGAGCTTTGACAACACCATGCAAACCGCGGCGGCGCTCGGCATCACAATCACGGTTGCATCGGGCGATTCAGGCTCGAGTGACGGCGTCTCCGACGGCGCAAACCACGTCGACTTTCCCGCCTCCAGTCCGCATGTGCTGGCCTGCGGCGGCACCCAGCTCACCGTCTCCAATGGGACGCGTTCCGATGAGACGGTGTGGAACGATCAGCAGCAGGGCGGCGGTGCTACCGGCGGCGGTGTTTCCAGCTACTTCGCCCTCCCCTCATGGCAATCCGGGGCCAACGTTCCTGCTCCCGCCAACGGCCAGGGCGGCCGCGGTGTGCCGGATGTTTCCGGCGATGCCGCGCCCGCAACCGGCTACCAGATTCTCGTCGACGGACAATCCGCAGTCGTCGGCGGCACCAGCGCGGTCGCGCCGCTGTGGGCCGCGCTCGTGGCGTTGATGAACCAGCATACCGGCAGCAAAGCCGGCTTTCTCAATCCGGCGCTCTATTCCGGCGGAGAAACGAATTTCTACGACATCACGTCCGGTTCCAACGGCAGTTACAAAGCCGCCGCGGGGTGGGACCCGTGCACCGGACTCGGCTCGCCGGACGGCCAAAAGATAGCAACGCTGGTTACAAATAAGGCGGCCTGAGCGCTAGTCTTCCGCGGTTCTGGTCTGGCCCGGTCGAATCCAGTGCCAGAGCTTGCTCAGGCCCAGCAGATGCCGGCGCCGCCGGTGCGGCGCAACGCCGGCGCGGGCATTGTCGGGCACTGGCTTCACCAGCGGCACCCGCAACGCTGCGCTGGGCTTCTCTCTCGGTGTCGTGCGCAGGTCCGGTGTGCCGGTGTCGCCGGTATCGGGCAACGGACCGCCCGCATCCAGGTCCGGCGCGACCTCCTTATCCGCAAATGCTGCCGGCGGAGGCGGCGGCGCCGGCGCCGGCGGATGATACTCCCACTCGCCCGGCTGGTCGCTTGCAGAAAAGAATCCCCGCGGCGACAGCGCCCACAGAGTCAGGCAGAGCAGCAGGATCACGAACGCGATAGCAAGCGCCAGCCTCCACCACGAAAATTCGCCCTCCCGTAGGAGCCGTCGTGCCCCGCCCCTCAAATTCACGGAAACTCCGCGCCTACGCTGCGCGCTGCCGGCGGGCGATAGGATACCGAATGCTCTTTCCATTGACACGGGGACCTCTGGCCGCGGTTGTGATGCCGGCTTCGTAGATTCGCTCTTCTCCTCTTCCTGCTTCGCCGTCTCGTCGGCGCGCGGTCTGGGGTGAATCGCGGCAAGCTCGGCGGCCTCCGCGCTTTCCGGCGCCATGGCTGCCGCCATCGCGTCGGCCAGCATCGTCAACGGAGGCGGTGTGCTCGGGCGTTCGTTTGCGCCGGACCAGATCCCGCCAAGGCTGCTCTGCTGTGCTGTTTCGTGCGGCGGCTCTTCGCCCCTGTCCTCGCCCCCGACCTCGCCCCCGACCTCGCCCCTGTCCTCGTCTCTGGACCGGCTGGCGAGCGCCTGCACTTCCTTCAGCCCCAGGCGCAGCCGGGCCTGCCGCGGCCCCGGCAAAGTATTCGACAATTCAAGTTGGATCGCATTCTCGGCCTTCGACAGCGCCTCCGCCACAGCCGCCCGTGTCTTCTCCAGCCGATGCTCGCGCCCGCGCAGCATCATGACGGAATGAAACGTAGCGAAGCGCCCGTGCCATACGTTCGCTTCCTCACCTTCGGTGGCGCTGGGGTCTACCAGTGTCAGTCTCGGCGCATCGATCGCGCATCGCTCCTTCAGCGTCTGCAGCAGCCGCTCACGAGCCTCCACCCGTTCCGCGGTGTCGATCGCGCCCGCGTCCTCGATCACGATTTCCAGCCGCTCGCCATGTTCGGGCAGCCGCCCCAGCCACGCCACCCCGGCATCGCTCAACGCATGGTCCGGCCCAAGCACATAGATCCAGGCATCCGTCAGCCCGATGCAATCCAGCGCGTGCTCGTCCGGCTCCCCGCGTTCCGCAGCCGGGATATCGATCAGCGCCAGCCCGCCTTGCAGCGTGGGATCCGGTAACCGGATGGACAGCATCGCGCGTTCTTCGGGAACGGTCG
Organism: uncultured Acidobacteriaceae bacterium; assembly: GCA_963836835.1. Classification (GTDB taxonomy): domain Bacteria; phylum Acidobacteriota; class Terriglobia; order Terriglobales; family Acidobacteriaceae; genus KBS-83. Next base: position 190,449 of record CAWILE010000005.1, read on the forward strand.
GCAACTCTGCAAGCGGAATTACGGCCGTTATGCCCAGCGGCATGGTCACTGTGCATTCGGCGGCCGCACCGTATTCCAGCCAGGTGCACACCGCGGTTGGAGCAGGCAGTTCCGCTACGCCCGGACCAAGCAGCCGCTCCAGGAACTGCCGTTTGAGGTCTTCGCGCTCGCCCAGCAGCATCACCACGGCACGCGGTCCGGCGACCTTCTCCTGTGCCGCATGCAGGGTGCGCGCCAGCGCTGCATCGTCATCCTGCAGCTCCAGCTTGTCTACCAGCGTCCGCAGTTCTGCCACCAGCGGACGCAGCGTCTCTGCTGGATCCATTGCCGAGTTCTCGCCGGTCAGGTGCATGGAAGGTATCGCCGGTTATTCCGACTCGTGGCCCGAGAAAGATGCGTGACACAGTGTACCGGCGCGTCGCTTGATCTTCGGAGAAAATCGCTCATCCTCAACCACTTCGGTAAGCTGCGATGTCGGATCCACGATAGGTGTTTGGTTCCACGATAATAGCTGTTCAGTTCTCTCGTGGCCGGAAGACCGGCTTGCCCTTGTCGCTCCAGCTTACGTAGCCCATGGGAGTGTGGTGGTCGTGCGTAAACAACACCAGCCATTGTTCTGCTATCGCTCGCTTATAGAAACGCTTGCGTTCCTCGATGCAGCGAAGGGGGTCGAGGTCATAACCCATCACCCAGGTGATATCCAGGTGTGCGCTTGTCGGCAATAGATCGCTGACATAACAGGCATGCTCGCCACGCGACTGGATGTGCACCGCCATCAGCTGCGCTGTATGTCCCGGAAAGCATTCCACCGATATGCCCGGCAATATCTCCTGGATTGCTTTGTCGCCAGGAACCATCAGCGACATCTGGCCGCTCTCCACCAGCGGATCGTAGTTCGCGCCGATGTAGCTCACGGCATCGCGCTCCAACTGCAGATGCCCGTGCTCCACCTCCCCGCGATGCGCAAAGTAGCGCGCATTGGGGAACGTCGGAACCACGCGCCCGTCCGGCAGCCGCGTCGTGTTCCAGCCGCAATGATCGAAGTGCAGATGCGAATTGATCACCACGTCGACATCTTCCATCCGGATACCGGCCTCACGAAAACTCTCCGGAAGCCGCGCTTTCGCATCGTAGATCGCGCGCAGCTTATCCGGCAGCTTGTTCCCGATACCTGTTTCGATCGCGACCGTCTGCTTTCCCGTGCGCACCACGACGGTATTCGTGCCCAGCAGGATACGGTTCTGCTCGTCGGCCGGTGCGCGCTTCTCCCACAATGGCTTGGGCACGACGCCGAACATCGCGCCGCCATCCAGATAGTAGGTGCCGTCAGTGAGTATCGTGATTTCAAAATCGCCCACCGTCGTTCGCGCGCGCACCAGGTTGCGCGTCGAGGCATTCTCCGCAGGATGTGTCATTGTGCTTATCATCTCTAGATGCAGTTGCTCTCCTGAGCGCAGCGAAGGATTTTGCTTCAGCGCCACAATTTTCAGTGCTTGTTGATTCTCAATCCCTGCTCCCCAGATAAGCCTGGAACTGGGCCAGTATCCGCGTGTACAGATGCGTTCTCGCATCGGGTCCAGCGATCGAATGTGTCTTCCGCGGATAAAGCTGCAGATCATACGGCAGGTGCGCGTCGATCAATTTCTGGAGGAACTGGATTGTGTTCTCCATGTGCACATTGTCGTCTCCGGTGCCATGCGCGATCAGCAATCGTCCCTTCAGCTTGTCCGCATTCGTCACTACGGAGAAATCTTTGTACTGGTCCGCATTCTGCGCGGGCTCGCTCATGTAACGCTCGGTGTAGGTCGAGTCGTAGTCGTGCCAGTCCGTCACCGGAGCCACCGACACACCCGCCTTGAAGCGGTCCGAATGCGTCATTGCATACAGCGTGAAGGTCCCGCCCCAGCTCCAGCCCCACCAGCCCAGGCGCTTGGAATCAATCTCGGGATATTTCGCCAGCACCTGGTCGATTGCGGCGAGCTGATCCTGCAATTGCACCGGTCCGAAGTTGTGGTACGCCACCTGCGCAAAGTCGCGCCCGCGCCCGCCCATGCCGCGGTTGTCCACATGCAGCACTGCAAATCCATGCTCCGCCAGCACCTGGTCGAAGAGCGTGGTCCGCCCTTGCCACGCATTCTGCACCGTCTGCGCATGCGGTCCGCCGTAGGGATTGTTGATCAACGGCACCGACCCGTTCGCATGCTCACCCGACGGCAGCATCAGGCTGGCGTAGAGTGTCGTGCCGTCGCTCGCTTTCAGCGTCAGTTGCTGCGCGCTCATTAGTTTGTAATCGGGATTCAACTCCGGCTTCCAGAAGACACGGCAGTCAGTACTGGTCACGCTGCACATCCCGACAGTCGGCGGCGTCGCAATATCCGAAAACTCGTCGGCGTAGTGGCGATTGTTCGGCGAGAACTCCGGTTTGTGCACACCGTGGGCCTGCGTGAGCCGTTGATTTTCGGTGCCATCCAGTTTCACCGTCCAAAGCTGCTGCTCGCGGGGATCGCCTTCGTTCGAGATGTAATAGACGACGCTCTTGGTCAGATCGACAGCCTTGATGGACGATACCTCGCCATCACCGTGCGTCAATTGCCGTACCAGCTTTGCGTCGCCGGACATCGGGTCCTTTTCATCAAAGCTGTACAGATAGATCTGCGTGTGCCCGTCGCGCCAGCTCGTCCACAGAATGTTTGCGCCGTTGACCGTGACGTCGTAGCTCTCGTCGAAGAACTTAGGGTCCGTTTCCTCGAGCGCCAGCCGGGTGCGCCCGCTTCCGGTGTCGGCAAAATAGAGCCGCCGATGCTGATGATCGCGCGTCAGCGTCTCGATCCAGAGCGTGTGCGAGTTGATCCAGCCGAAGCGCGGAACATAGTCTTCGCCGGCCGCCAGCGGCACCTTCATCCAGCGCGTGTGCAGTGAGTGCACATCCACCACTCCCACCCGCACCCCCGGATTGGGATCGCCCGGCTGCGGATAGCGCTGCATCTCCACCGTGGAGTGTGTCGGAATCCAGTCCGTGATCGGATACTGCGGCACCGCCGTCTCATTCATCTGCAGAAACGCGATGTTCTTCGAGTCCGGCGACCAGAAGTAGTTGCTGCGCACATCGAGCTCTTCCAGGTACAGCCAGTCCACCTCTCCGTTCAGCATCGGCGGGGCATCGGCCTTCGTCAGCCGCACCGCCTTCTGCGTAGATGGCAACTGCCGCAGATATAAATCGTGATCGTGGATGTAACTGACGGCGCTGCCGTCCGGCGCAAACTTGGGATCGTCGCCGCTCGCGGTTCCCGTCTCCGCCACCGATACTCCCACTCCGTTCTTGAGCGAGTAGATGAACAGCGCGCCGTTGGAATCGAACAGCAGGTGCTCCGAATCCGGCGCCCACAGATAGCTCGCCTCTCCGTACCGGGCGCGATGGTCCTTGTCCTGCTCGCTGACCGTCTTCGAGTGCATGTTGCCGATCTTCTCCTTCGGCACCAGCACGCTTGCCTTCCCCTGCGCGTCCACCGCCATCAGGTCGCCGTCGCGGTTCAGATAGCTCATGCGCTGCCCGTCCGGTGACCACTCCATCCCCTTTGGCGCGTCCGAGGTAAACCCCGGATCGGTGAAGACAGCCTGGACGGTGAGCGGCTTCGTCTGCGCGATAGCCGGGATTGCAATGCAAAAGAGAAGAGCGCGGAAAACGAAGCGGCAGGTCACAGGGGCGACTCCGACAGGGAAAGATAGATTCTGCGGCAGGGAATGACGGATCAGTGTACAAGAGCGCCCGCTCGAGCCCGGCTTCTGCTGAAATGATTTAGACTCCGCGTATCGTCATGGACCAGACCCTCGAGAACCTGATTCGCCTGCAGCAGCTCGACGGGGAAATCCGCCAGCTCCGCGCCTCCATCGAGGCCACCCCCCGTCGCGTCCGCGCCATCGAAGACGAACTGGCCGCGCACGCGAAAACCATCGCCGGTCTTGAACAGCGCCAGCGCGACGAAGACGCCCGTCGCCGCCGCGACGAGAGTGACCTCAAGGACCAGCAGGCGAAGATCGCGAAGAGCCGTCAGCAGCTCAACAGTGTCCAGAACCAGGCACAGGCCACCGCGCTCGAGCATCAGATCGCCTTCGCCGCGCAGGAAGTGAGTCGCCTCGAAGATGACGAGCTCGAAAGCATGGAGCGCTCCGACAATATCGAGCGCGATCTGCTTGCCGCCCGCCAGCAGCACACCTCGCACTCTGCGTATCTCACCACCGAGAAGGCCGCCGCGGAGCGAAGCACGCAGCATGAGCAGGCGGATCTCGGCAAATGGCAGCAGGAGCGCGCCGCGCTTCGTCCGCAAATCGACGAAGACCGCCTTGCCGAGTACGATCGCATCGCCGCCGCGCGCGGTACCGCGCTGGCCCGTGCGCGCGACCAGCGCTGCACAGGCTGCCAGATGGGCATTCGCCCCCAGCTCTGGAATCAGCTTCGTGACGGGCAGTCGCTCAAATGCGAAAGCTGCGGCCGCATCCTCTACGTGGATAACCGTCGCGAGCCCCAGATAGAAACTGGCCGTCCCGCCAGCGGCGCCCAGACGGCATGAAACGAATTGCCGTCGATATGGACGAGGTGCTCGCCGATGCCCTCGGCAAGCTCATCCGCCTCTACAACACGGAGTTCTCAGAGAATCTGACCATCCAGGACATGTGGGGCAACTGGATGGTGGACGTTCTTCCCCCCGGCCGCCATGACCGGCTTATGGGCTATCTTCAGGAGCCGGATTTCTTCGAAGACCTCGAAGTCATGCCGGACAGCCAGCGCGTTCTGGAACGTATGTCGCGCCGCTACGAGATCTTTGTCGCCACCGCCGCCATGGAGTTCCCCAACTCCTTCGGCCCCAAGTTCCGCTGGCTCGAGCGTCACTTTCCGTTTCTCTCGCCCACCCGGTTCGTCTTCTGCGGCGACAAGAGCATCCTGCACGCCGACTACCTCATCGACGACATGCCGCGGCACTTCCAGCGCTTCGCCGGCCAGGGTGTCCTGTTTACTGCCGCGCACAATGCCAAAGTCGCGGCAAAAGTGCGCGTCAATAACTGGCGCGAGGTCCAAGAGCTCTTCTTCCCGGAATGAGCGGTTCCTTTTCGCCTCTTGCCTTACGGCGCCCCATCTCCGTTCGCCAGCGCCCGGATGCCCGCCATTCCTGCCGCCTGTCGCAGTGCGGGGCGAGGCGAGTTTCGCAGCCCCATCGGAGCGCCCAGCGGCCGCAGATTGTATGCCGGTTGCGCCAATGACTGGTGATGCATAGTCACAATGATTGCCGATGCGGGTTTGTTGCCGGCGCATCGATAGCTGTGCGCCGTGCTCGCGTCAAAATACACGCCGTCCCCGGCATTCAACACCTGCACCGTATCCCCGTGTCTTACCTCCAGCTCACCGTCCAGCACATACAGGAACTCAAAGCCTGGATGCACATGCGGCCGGATCTCCTGTGATTTTCTTACCGGCAGGAACTCCGCGTAGTACGGATCGAGCTGCCGGTCCGGCACCATGTAGCCGATGCTCTCGAAGAAATACGTTGGATCGTCTACGCCCGTCTGCGGCAGGCGCACCCGGTCCTGCTTGCGATGCACACGGAACAGCGAGACCGGCTCGCTTTCGAAAAAGAACGAGAGGTCTTTGTTGAACACCATTGCGATGCGCGCCAGGTTGCGCAGCGTGGGCACTACCCGGCCGGTTTCCAGTTGCGAAAGAAAACTGGCTGACAATCCGGTATGCTTGCCCAGCTCCACCAGTCCCATGGAGCGTTTCAGGCGCAGTCGTTTAATACGTTCGCCGATACGTTTTTCCCGGATGAAGGATTCGGCCGTTGCGCCATCTACTTCCGAACCGCTCAGGGAAAGGACCGGCATGGTTCCGTTTGGCCGGCTTTGCTTCTCGGCCTCATTCTTGTGTTGCACTACTACAGATTGCATCTCTGGAGCTCCTGCATGGCATACCCGTCGCTCAAGCCGCTCCCCCGGGCTCCACAGCAATACAGATGCAATTGGCGGCTCATGCAGTTAGTTCGTCTCGAAAATAGCAGTTAGTTAGTCTCGAAAATAGCGACTTGGAACACGCCAGGTAACGCCACCCCTCAAGCCATTCGGTAAGGATGCGCGAGGTTCCCGGCCAGAGAATCGCCGGGGTAGCCGACTGGGTAGCCGACAAGGAGCAGCGCAAGCTTCGCTGTAACCTGTAATCTGCTGCGAACTGCGATGACCCGAAAGCTTCTTCTGACAGGCGGGACCGGTCTGATCGGCAAGGCTCTTACTTTAAGACTCTTGCGCGACGGCGTGCAGGTGATACGGCTTGTACGCCGGCCACCTTTGCCCTCCAGGGATCCTCGCCTCATTGATGTCGAATGGCATCCGGATCGTCCTGAACCATTGACCAGTCTTGCGCCGCTCGAGGGTTGCTACGCCGCCGTCCACCTCTCCGGCGCCAACTTGGCAGCGCGCCGCTGGACCCCGTCGTACAAGCGCCTCATCCTGAGCAGCCGGGTGGATAGCTCCCGCGCACTCGGTCGCATCTTCACTGCTCTTACCGCCCCGCCGCCCGTGCTGGTCGCTGCTTCCGCGGTCGGCTATTACGGCGATCGCGGCAACGAGGTGCTGACCGAATCCTCCCGGCCTGGAACCGGTTTTCTCCCGGAGATCTGCCAGCAATGGGAGGCGGCTACTTCCGTGCTGGCCCCCCGCGTCGTGCAGCTTCGCTTCGGGGTAGTCCTCTCAGCTCGAGGCGGCGCTCTGCCGCGCCTCATGCGTGCTTTCCGACTCGGCCTCGGCGGCAAGCTCGGCAACGGCCGCGCATGGATGAGCTGGGTCTCCCTCGATGACATCGTCGAAGCAATCCAGTTCGTCCTGGATCAGCCTCAATTGAGCGGGGCTTTCAACACCACCTCTCCACATCCCGTCACGAACGCGGAGTTTACCCGCAGCCTTGGCGTCATCCTCCACCGGCCATCCCTGCTTCGCATTCCTGCGATCGTCCTCCGCGCCGCGCTCGGCGAGATGGCGCAGGAGGCTTTGCTGGCCAGCACCCGCGCTGTCCCGGGCCGCCTCCAGGCCGCCGGCTTTCTGTTCAGCCACGAGCGCATCGAGCAGACCCTCGCCGAGATGATCTAACGCGTCTCCAGACGTCGCCCAACCGTCTGCTACGCTGGAATCCCGATGATGAAGGGCAATCGCACAGCACAATTTCTTCCCTCGATTGCCGTGAGGTCCGATGGCATCGCCCTGTTTGTCGGGCTCCTCGCCGGCGTCTTGCCGGCCGCAGTCACCGGATGCGGTGCGCCGGCTGCGCCACTGCCTCCTACCCTCAACCTGCCTCTGCCCGTGCGCGATCTCGCTGCGAAGCGTGTCGGCAACACCGTCCAGATCTCGTTTACCGTCCCGCAGAAGACCACCGATAAGCTTCCCGTCCGCGGTTCCATGACCGCACAGCTCTGCCGCGCTGTCGACTCCGGCCCCTGTAGCCCGGCCGGCTCTCTCGCGATCCCGGAGCGCCAGCCCACCGCCTCCATGGATGACGCGCTTCCCCCCGATCTGACCCAGGGACCGCCGCGCCTCCTTACCTACCGGCTCACGCTGGAGAACCGTGCCGCAAAGGCTGCCGAGCCTTCGAACCCCGCCTATAGTGCTGCTGGAGCCGCTCCTCCGCCCGTCGCCGGCCTCTCTGTCACACCCCGGCGCCCGGGCATCGTGCTCTCCTGGCAACCTGCGCAGGCTCCCGCGACGCTTCGCGTTGAGCGCACCCGCACCTCGGCCGCGCCCGAGCAGCCGAAAGAGCAGCGCACCGGCGACATCGGGGATCGCAAAAACGCTCCCGAGCCCGCCGAACAAATTCTCCGGCTGGCAGAGCCTGCGCCTGCAGGAAAGGGTCAAATGTCCCAGGCCATCGATGCAACGGCGCATACGGGAAACAGCTATAGCTATATAATTCAGCGGATTACACAGATCACGGAAGCCGGCCATGATCTTGAGATCGCCAGCCAGCCCACTGCGCCCTTCCCCGTCGACTATCGCGATGTCTTTCCCCCGCCCGTCCCCGCCGGCCTGGTCTCCGCGGCTGACTCTGGCTCCAAATCCATCGACCTCGATTGGACCCCGGACGTCGACGCCGGTCTCGCCGGCTACATCGTTTACCGCCGCCCCGCCGGCGCAAACCAGCCGCCCGAGCGCGTTTCGCCGGCGGACAAGCCCGTCACCAGCTCGACGTGGAGCGATTCCACGGCGCAGCCCGGCCGGCGTTATGCCTACTCCGTCAGCGCCATCGACAAGTCCGGCAACGAGAGCCGTCGTTCCGGCGAAGTCGAAGACCAGTGGACTCTTCCTAATCCATCTCCAAATCCCCAACCCTGACATCCGGGAGAAAGAACCATGCGTTACTGCCGCCTCCAGACCCCCAAAGGACCTCGCTATGCCGGCGTCGAAGATCGTGACGGAGCACTCTGGGCAACCGCCCTGGTGGCCCCGCCGCCGGAATCGCGTGTCAACTACGACCTGGCCGAGCCCTTCGCTCCCGTTGCCCTCGCCGGGGCCGCCCTCCTCCCGCCCGTGGAGCCCTCGAAGATCGTCTGCGTCGGACGCAACTATCGCGAGCACGCCGCCGAGCTTGGCAATGAAGTGCCAACCGCCCCGCTGCTCTTTTTTAAGCCGCCGTCTTCGCTCCTGGCCCCCGGTGAAGCCATCCAGATCCCGCAGGAATCAAAGCGCGTCGACTATGAAGGCGAGCTCGCGGTGGTCATCGGCCGCCAGGCCCGCATGCTGAAGGCGAACACCGATCTCCGCCCCTATGTCCGCGGCTACACCATCGTGAACGACGTCACCGCGCGCGACCTGCAGAAGTCCGATGGGCAGTGGACCCGCGCCAAGGGCTTTGATTCCTTCTGCCCCTGCGGTCCAATCGTCTCCAGCGAGGTGAATCCCGCGGCCGGCCTCATACTCGAAACCCGCCTGAATGGCGAGCGGAAGCAGTATGGCACTACGCGGGACCTCATTTTCCTCATCCCGCATTTGCTCGTCTACATCACCGCATGCATGACCCTCGAGCCCGGCGACCTGATCTCCACCGGGACACCGGCCGGCGTAGGTCCGATGTCCACAGGCGATCGGGTGGAAGTCGAAATCGATGGACTCGGTATTCTGCGCAATCCTGTCTTCTAGCCGCGGATATACAGTAGGCATCGTGAGGTCCGGTGCGGTTCTGCCTGCGCTGTCTCGTACTGTTCGTAGCGATGGTCCCGGCTTCGCCGCCGCTCCATGCCGGTGCTGCTGCGGGCGATGCGCGCATCACCGGCCATGTCTTCTGCGCCGATACCGGTCAGCCCGCCCGCTTCGCCACGGTCATTCTCCAGCCCGTCCCCGCGCCCGGCGCGAAGCTCGATCCCGAACATCTCCCGATATCCTCATCGACCATCTCGGGCGACGATGGCGCGTACTCCTTCGACTCCATCCCGTCCGGCCGCTACGTCATCGGCGCCGAGTTGCAGGGCTACGTGAATCCCCTCGTCAACGCCTCTGCCGACCAGCTGCGAAAAGATGATCCGGTGGCGCTGTCCACGGTGCTTCACCACATGACGCCAGTCGTGGTCGATTCCTCCGCCATCGCGAATGCCGACATCCGTCTCGAGCGCGGCGCCGCCTTCAGCGGCACGGTTTCCTATGACGACGGCAGCCCGGCTATCCAGGCATCCGTCGAGCTCTTGCGCAAAACCAAAGATGGATCGATGCACGAGGTTGCGTTCTCCACCATCGATCTCATCTTTCACGGGACGTTGAGCCCCAAGACAAATGATCTCGGCCAGTACCGCATCTCCGGTCTTCCTCCCGGCGATTACGCTCTCCGCGCATCGCTTCCCCGGCCGTCGCTCGCGTTCTCCGGTATGAGCGTCGGCAACATCCAGGCAGCCCATGCTCCGGAGACGCTGTCGCGCCTCCGGCTCTATAGCGGCAACACCTTCCGCCTCCGTGACGCAAAAGTCATCCACATAAACAGCGGAGAAGATATCACCGGCATCGATTTCATCTTCCCGCTCTCGATCCTGCACCAGGTCAGCGCGGTGGTGCAGTCTCCCGGCGGCTCACTGCCGAAGGGCATTCAGGTTTCGCTCGTCTACGCGGACAATCAGGAGCTTCTCGACACCGCCTCCGTCGATCCGGAAACACACACTGCTATCTTCACCAGCGTCCCCGAAGGCAACTACCTTCTTCAGGTAGAGGCCGGCGACAACAGCCGGATACCAAACCCCGCGCTCAGCGTTCCCATCCAGGTCCGCGCGGACCTCCAGAACGTACCCCTGAATCTCCCCTGAATCCCGATAAATGGAGAACATGCTCCTGCCTGGAAACGGCGCAGCCGCGAAGTGCAGGTCTGCTGTCCCCCCTGTCACGGCATCTTAAAAACAACAGCCATCCGCAAGAGCTAGAATGGAGGAGACAGGAGTTCATCATGGCAAAGACAGTGCTAGAGCAGCTTCGCAGCATGACCACAGTGGTTTCCGATACCGGCGACTTCAATGCCATCAAGGAATTCAAGCCGCAGGATGCGACAACCAATCCGTCGCTCATCGCTGCTGCTGCGCAGATGCCGGAATACTCCGACATCGTCGATGGCGTTCTCAAGGACGCCCGCCAGAGGCTCGGCGAGAGCGCCGATGAGAAGGCGGTCGCGAATCTCGCCTTCAAATACCTCGCCATCGAGTTCGGCAAGCGCATCCTGCAGATCGTCCCCGGCCGCGTCTCCACGGAGGTCGATGCGCGCCTTTCCTACGACACCCAGAAGTCCATCGACACGGCCCGCGAGATCATCGCCGCTTACGAGAAAGCGGGTATCGGCCGCGATCGTGTCCTGATCAAGCTCGCCTCCACCTGGGAAGGTGTTCAGGCCGCCGAGCAGTTGGAGAAGGAAGGCATCCACTGCAACATGACCCTGCTCTTTGGCCTCCACCAGGCCATCGCCTCTGCCGAAGCCAAGGTCACGCTCATCTCGCCCTTCGTCGGCCGCATCCTCGACTGGTACAAGAAGGACACCGGCAAGGACTACCAGGGCGCCGATGATCCCGGCGTGCAGTCCGTAACGACCATATACAACTACTACAAGCACTTCGGCTACAAGACCGTAGTCATGGGCGCAAGCTTTCGCAACACCGGAGAGATCAAGGAACTGGCCGGTTGCGATCTGCTGACGATCTCACCCAAGCTGCTCGGTGAGTTGGACGACGATACCGCTGATCTGCCGCGCAAGCTCGATCCCGAAAAGGCAAAGGACATGAAGATCGAAAAGATCCCCATGGACAAGGGCACCTTCGACAAAATGCACGTCGCCGACCGCATGGCCCACGACAAGCTGAAGGAGGGAATCGAAGGCTTCTCCAAGTCTCTCGAAGACCTCGAAAAGCTCCTCGCCAACCGCCTCGCCCAGCTAGAGCAGAAGGAACTCGCGACGAAGTAGTATCCGCATCCGGTACAAGAGGGCAGCCCACGCGGGCTGCCTTCTGTCTTTACAGCGTCACGGCGTCTGGACTGCCCCATTGCGCATAGCCCATTCAACGAATCCCTCGGGCGCATCTTTGACTCCGGCGATATTCGCTCCAGTCAGCTTTCTCATTTGCTCCCAGCGGATCTTTCCGAGTTCGGTGTCACGCAGGTCTGCTCCGCTCAAATCGGCGTCGTCGAATATTGCTCCGGTAAGATCGCTGCCCCATAGATCGGCATTGCTGATGTCAGCGGATCGAAATGACGCGCCTTCCAGATGGCTCTGCCGGAAATTTGCAAAATGCAGATTGGCGTTTGTAAAGTCAGCCGATTTCAAATCGCTGCCTCGTACATCCGCACCGCTGAAATCGGCTCTCAGCAGGTTGGCGTGCTCCAGTTTCAAACCCTGCAGAAAGGCAGAAGACACATCCAGACCCACCAGCGGAACGCCATCGGCGTTCAGCTCCTGCAGCGCCTCGATGCGGCCGCCGCTCCCGCCCTTTCCCTGCGCGGTATTGATTACTTGCCAGGCCTGATAATGCCGCTGCTTGATCCGGTCGCCGGCCCCGGCAAAATAGAAGATCACCGCCACCAGAATCGAGAAGCGACCGACGTAATCCAGCACATCAATGAAGCTCCAGCAGCTGAGCAGATACGCAATCCAATCCCAAATCCATTCAAACGTGATGAACGGAATCAGCCATGCGCGATGCATCCGCTGCATCAGGCTGCTTAGCGCCGCCGGCCGTTCACGTGTGCCACGCACCGGCATGAATATCGCCTCTCAGGAAATGACGACAGCTTGGTTCGTCTGAACCAAGCTACTGCTGATACTCAACCATCGTGATGGAGCTTGTGACTTTGTATTCCGCAAACAGCAGGGTCTTTCCGTCTCGCGACGCAGACAGATTGGCTCCCCAGGGAAGTGGATTCTCTGTAAGCGTCATGACCGGAACAAGCGCATGGCCCTGGAAGCGATAGAAGAAGATGGTCGGTCCCCTCGCATATTCGGTGTCCAACAGGTAAATGCCTGTGTCCGTCACAGCAAAATGCCCCCAGTAGCCTAGATGTGGGGCATCTGTCACTCTCCGCTCATCGCCGCCCTGCACCGGCATGCTCCAGATTCCCGCGCCGTCGAAGCGGCTGTAATAGAGCGTGCTGCCATCGTAGGATTCCGATGGTGCGAAGCCTCCGTGGTGAGTGATCTGCATCTCAAGCCCTGTAGTCAGATTCTTCTTCCAGACTTCATAGCGACCCGTTCGGTTGGAGCAAAAGTAGATGGCGGTACCATCGCGAGACCAGCTGGGTACTACCTGATCGAACTCGTTGGCAGCCACAGCTCGCTGCCTGCGGCCCTCGGCATCCATAATGAATATCTGGCCGTGCGGGCCCGGCCGGTAATCGAAGGCTATGGATCTGCTATCCGGCGACCAGCGTGCGGTGCCGGCATATCCCTGCAGGGAAGTTAGCTGGGTGGGGTCGCTGCCGTCGGCTTTACTCTTCCATATCTGACCACCCCACCAGCTATTACCTGCCGGGGCTACGCCATATGCCATCTGCTTTCCATCCGGGGAGAGTTGTGGCGAGTCAGTCTCGCTGGCCGAAGAGATAATCTTCGCTGTGTGAAGCACTCGTCCGCCTGCAGCCCTGAGTTCCGCCCGCACGATGGTGGTTGGCCAGCTCCCGGCATTCTGGACGTAAACCAGCCGCCGCCCATCTTTCGATAGCGATCCCACCGCGGGATAGACCGTCTCTCGAACAACAGCGCCGCCCGGCGTTGGGACGCGCCAGACACCAGCCAAGCCTCCGCGCGATGACAGAAAGACAATGTGGCGCCCGTCCGCTGTCCACATCAGGCCGCTAAGAGTGTTGCCCCCGGAGACCACCAGGTGTGCTTTTCCTTCTTCGTTCAGGCGCAGCGTCTCGATCTGCGCAAAACTCACAGTAGAGAACCGAATGAAGGCAACGGTGTTCTGATCCGGAGAAAGGGCGGGCTGCGAATCTCCGATTTCGCCGTCAGTCGGCCTATGGAGACAATGCTTCTCGCCTGACGACAATGAAAGCAGCACAATACCCTGCGGCGCGTTCCCCGCGCACTGGTCGAGGAGTATCAGCGACTTGCCATCGTGGGTCCATATCGGCCATCCTGCCTCGCCAAAGACGCACGTGACGTCCGCGACCTTGCGCGCCGGACCGCCCAGCGCCGGAACAATAAAGACTGCACCCCCCTTGTCGTCGCAGCGTCCGAACGCGATCTCCGCTTGGTCCGGAGACCAGCTCGTGCAGCACGTAAAGCCTCCTTTCGTCTGGGTCAGCCGCAAAGGCCGCTGGTCTGCCCTTTCCCCACCCGCCAACTGCACGTAAACATCACTGGCGACTCCCTCTCCATTCCAGACGTACGCAATCTGCTTCCCGTCGGGAGAGAGCACAGGATCGCGGAGATATCCGGTAACGCTGACCAGGGCGGAGCTATGCATCGCCGCGGGGGTTGCATCGGCCGCTCGTGGCGAACGAAGCTTGCGGCTGTGTCCGATGACGGCCACGAGAATCACGCCCAGCAGAGCAATAGAGATGGCGGTCAACCCCACCGTCAGAGGGCGTCTCCACCAGACGGGTTGTGGCGGCGAGACCGCTTCTGCTGTTCCATCCGATGAAGCGTCGGAAGGCCCAATTCCTTCGTTCGAAACGGCGACATCGGCAAGGAATCTGTAACCCACCGTAGGCACGGTGGCGATGAAACGAGGCTCCCGCGTGTCATCGCCCAGCAGCCGCCGCAGCATGGCAATGCTGCGGGTCAGGGAATTCTCAGAAACCGACGTCTCCTGCCACACCGCATCCAGCAACTCGTCTTTCGTGACCAGCCGGTGCGGGTTGCGCAGCAGATACAGCAGGACGCGAAAGGCCTTCGGCTCTACCGGAATCGTTTCCCCGTCGCGAACGAGACAGAACTCTCCCTCACGCACCTCGAATTCCGCGAAGCGAAAGATCAGGCCCTTTGGCTCCGTCATGAATTCATCACCTGCCTTCAGGGAATGATCAGGACTCCGCCATGACCATGCCCATCCACCGGCCAAGAGTTCACCCAGCCGTCACGGCCGAGGTGATCTCCGATGTTCAACGTCAAATGGTCTGCTCTGGCAAGTCTTTTCTTACTGCCATCCGCGTACGCGGCGGCCCATTGTCCGGGAAACGCCGCCAGTGTACATGCGCGCAATCTGGCGCAACATCTCAATCTCGTCGAGGTCTCCGTCAACCGCCGTGGCCCCTGGCTCTTCCTGTTGGATACCGGGGCGCAGATCACTTCCATTGATCCGGCGCTGGCTGCTGAACTGCAACTGAAAGCGCGGGTTGCGGGGCAAGTGTTCGGCGTCACCTCTAACTCAGCCGTCCCGTTCGCCGAACTGGATGACGTCGCGGTCAACAATGCGTCCCTCATTCCCTGGTCGCGATTCAGCCTCTGACTCAGCTTCAGTCCGCAGACCCGGCGATCCGGGGAATCCTGGGAGGAGATTTCCTGAGCCTGGTCGATGTGCTCATCGACCAGGCTGGCGGTCTACTCTGTCTCGGAAAGGCAGGAGAGATGCGCAATCACATTCATGGCGAGCAGCTGGCGTTTGCGCCGCCAAACGCGGAGCCCGGAGCACCATCGAACGAGCCGCTGATCGTTCCAGTCCGGCTCTCCGCAATGCCGAACCAGCCGCTGTTCCTGCTCCTCGATTCGGGTGCCAATGCGCCATTTTTGTGGAGCGCTGACGGATCCGTGCGTAAGCGGAAGGTAGCGTCGCAGGTGAACACCCCTGCCGGACAAGGCGCGGCTCCCGAATTCACCGTCCTGCCGCCGCAGGAGATGCAGATCGGCAAGCTTCTCATCCACGAGATTTCGTTAGCAACACCCGCCATGGACGGTCAAGGTGCTGCAAGGATCGGCGTCGACGGCTTGCTGCCAACGGCCCAGTTCCGCCGCGTCTACATCGACTACAACCATCGATTTGTTGTGCTGGACTCGTGGTAAACCGGCGATTTGCCGTTGTTTTGCGAGCTGGGGACATCTGCATGCAGGGCATGATAATGCCCTAACTTCGCAGTCAATCCCCCAGACTGCCAGAAAGTTTGTGCACCCCGACCCAAGCGTGCTATTGGTTTCGCGCAACTGTCACGCTACATTCAACGTTCATATAAGCCCCGAACGAAAGAACTCACGACGGTGAGGTAAGTCAACCCGGGGAGCTAGGGCGGATACCGGACGCGGTCCACAAACATTGCTGCACTGCCTGGAGCGGGTTCCGTCTCCTGGCCTCACCGCCGGAAGGTGAGCGCGGCGTTTCTCGATGGGAAAAGCCGCCACCGCTGGCGCGGCCTCGAGGCAATTAAGGGACATCGCTCCGTTGCTGAAAGGACTGTGCCATGGTTCCCCAGGAACACATGCTCCGTTCGCTCTTCCACGAGCTTGTGGGAGACTGCTACACGCAGGGGGCCGGCATCGACGATGCCGAGATCTCCACCTACGTGGCTGACCTGCTTACCGACTTTACGGAAAACGAGCGCATCTACTCGCTGCGGGATGAGATTGGACGTCCGCTGCGCGACCTGGATGCCATGCTCATTGCCGCCGACCCGGTCAACGGAACCGCTGCGTCTTTCGACGCCGAGCGATTGGCCCGCAAACAGATCGGCGATTATGCGCTCTTCTTCGCCGGCATGTATCCCGAGGCGATCGGCGTCTCCGCCAAACCGATCAGCTTTGAGCGGCTGGTAGAAACCGGGCGCGACTCCTACCACATCGTCGCCGCCTTCAACCTCTTCGAGTACGCCCGCGAAGCGCCGCTCTTCGACCGTCTTTCTCATCAGTTTGAGACCTGCATCTATGGCCTCAACCTGGTCCGCAAGGAGCTGGATCGGCGCCGTGCTCTTACGCCCGGTAAAGGCAAGCAACAGCAGTATTTGATGTAAAGTCGAATCCCTCCCCCGCTTCGTTCCTCCCCGCTTCGTCATGGACCGGCGAAGCGAGCGGAGGGATTTCTCTTTCCTGCCCGCAATTACAAATCGCGGTATCTGGGCAACACAAAGGCATTCATACCAGGACGCCTTTCAGACCTCACTGCCCGCTGCGAGGCCTATACGAGTCGGGTACGTCGGACGCTTCAGCCACCTGGTGCAGTTCCGTCCGCACCTTCTCCCACTGCTGCGCCACCGCGGGATTCATGCTCACGTTGTTCAGCAGTTGATCGATCTGCCCGGCAGTGTCCACCATCGCGGCCACTTCGTCCTCAGCCTTCTTGTGCTTCTTGAAGGTCTCAAGCGCCTGCTTCGACTGAGTCTCAAACGTCGCGGCCAGCCCGCGCGCATCTTTCTCCTGGCTCGTGCCGCGGATCGTGCTCTTCTTCAGCGCGCTGTCAAAACTCTTGCGGAAGGGCGCCGCGTCGTGGCTTACGTTTTCCATCATCCGCGCCAGGTCCTTATCGTTGACCCGGCTCTGCGCGCGCGCCGCCGCACCCCATCCCGCTGTCAGCAGCAGCACAAGAGCCATCGCGTGTCCCAGATACCGTCTCACCATTCTCGTCCTCCATAAGTCCATACAGCTCACTGCGTCCACCGAGAATACGATGCCGGCCCAGGCCCTGACGAGGCCGTTGCCTGCCCATCTGCGACCGGTTAACCCCCTGCGTACACCACTCGCCCAGGCCGGTTTCAGACCACCCCCCATACACGGTATCCTGTTATGTCACATTGATTTTCCGAAACTCAAGGAGCCCCGCGTGGCCACCACTGTTCAATCCACCGCCGCACTCGACTACAAAGTTGCCGACATTAGCCTTGCCGACTGGGGTCGCAAAGAGATCACCATCGCCGAGCAGGAAATGCCCGGCCTCATGGCCATCCGCGGCAAGTACGCGCCCTCCAAGCCGCTGGCCGGCGTGCGCATCACCGGCTCGCTGCACATGACGATTCAAACGGCTGTCCTCATCGAGACGCTGGCCGATCTCGGCGCAACCGTACGCTGGGCCTCCTGCAACATCTTTTCCACGCAGGACCACGCCGCCGCCGCCATTGCCGCCGTCGGCATTCCGGTCTTCGCTTGGAAGGGAGAGACCCTCACCGAGTATTGGTGGTGTACCGCGCAGGCGCTCGCGCATAAGGGCGGCCTCGGTCCACAGTTGATCGTCGACGACGGCGGCGACGCTACACTGCTCATCCACAAGGGAGTCGAGCTGGAAAAGGGCGATCGCTCCTGGGTCGACGCACCCGCGGAGAGCGAAGAGGAGCAGGTCATCAAGAACCTGCTCAAGGAAACCTTCAAGCAGGATCCCAAACGCTGGACCAACGTAGCGAAGGAATGGCGCGGCGTCTCCGAGGAGACCACCACCGGCGTCCATCGCCTCTACAAGATGATGGAGCAGGGCCAGTTGCTCGTCCCCGCCATCAACGTCAACGACTCGGTGACAAAATCGAAGTTCGACAACCTGTATGGCTGCCGCGAGTCGCTGGCCGACGGCATCAAGCGCGCCACCGACGTCATGGTCGCCGGCAAGGTCGCCGTCATCTGCGGCTACGGCGATGTAGGCAAAGGCTCCGCGCATTCGCTGCGTGGCATGGGCGCGCGCGTCATCGTCACCGAGATAGACCCCATCAACGCCCTGCAGGCGGCGATGGAAGGCTTCGAAGTCACCACGCTTGAAGAAACGCTCGGCCGCGGCGACATCTACGTCACCTGCACCGGCAACGTGGACATCATCACCTACGAGCACATGGAGCAGATGAAGGATCAGGCCATCGTCTGCAACATCGGCCACTTCGATAACGAGATCCAGATGGACCGCCTCAACACCGCCGGAGGCGTGAAGAAGCTCAACATCAAGCCGCAGGTGGACAAGTACACCTTCCCCGGCGGCAACTCCATCTTCGTGCTTGCCGAAGGCCGCCTCGTCAACCTGGGCTGCGCCACCGGCCACCCCAGCTTTGTCATGTCCAACAGCTTCTCCAACCAGACGCTCGCGCAGCTCGATCTCTGGAAGAACAAGGACACCTACAAAGTCGACGTCTACACGTTGCCCAAGAAACTCGACGAGGAAGTCGCCCGCCTGCATCTGGAAAAGATCGGTGTCAAGCTCACCGCACTGAGCAGGAAACAGGCCGCCTACATCGGCGTCCCGGTCGAAGGCCCATATAAGGCGGATCACTACCGCTATTAAGTAATGACATAAGTTCCAAATGAAAGGCCGCTTCCATTCGGAGCGGCCTTTTTATTTGCGCTCTGCACACTGTCCGCTTTCGAACATGGCGAAGCCGGAAGCGGACACTGAGATCGCCCGCCCATTCATCTTCTTCTTCTGCAAACGCTTGAAAACACTAACAGGCGCAGTGCGCAGCGCGTTCGGCAGCCAACGTGCCATATGTAGAAGCATGAGAATAACGTGACTGCAGCAACGACAAATTGCATCCGCTCGCAGTCAGTCCCTTGCGTCTGTCATCTCGTCCCTTGATCCGTGCAATCAGTAACAAGGAATGGGGGATGGCGGAACGCGTGCATGGCGATTGTCGTATCGCCCTGCATAGCACAACGGCGCAAATGTAAGACGCGCCCTGCTTCGACCACAAACTTTCACGAGGAGTTGTCATGAAAATCCGTTTTGCTTCCGCTACTGTTCTCGCTGCTGCCGCCCTCTTTGCCGCGCTTCCCGCAGCCAATGCCGCCGCCGTGAACGTTCATTCGCCGATGCATGCTTTCTTCCACAGCAATAGCCAGAAGAAAATCAAGTTCAATCTGCGGAATGACACCGGCGCTCCAGTTGAGCTGAAGATCGGCGACAAGGTCGAGACCCTTAAGTCGGAACAAATCCTCCCTCTTAAGCTTCCTGTCGGAACGCGAGTCACTGCAAATGCCGACGCCGGCCGGTATCACACCGGCGACGTAATCGTGGAAGTCACCGAGAACATGTACAACGACTCCACCATCACGCTCGGCAAGTAAGAGGTCGTACCAACCCTGAGACAGGGCGCAGTGCATGCTGCGCCCTTTTTTTGTGTGCGCATGGGTGCATAGTGCGCCTCGCCGCGGGCTGGGTGCCTCAGATCACGCAGACTCCGGCCCATCAGGCTACGACTTTCGTGGCACATGTCCGCTGCATTTTCCGCATTTGATACCGATTCCCAAAGTGTCTATCCCCTTGTTACGTATGTGCTTTGGCGCTGCGATTTCACTTTCGTTCAGGCCGCTTCACTGATTATTCCCCGTTACCGTCGGTCCTTCCCAAAGTGGTTCTCCGCCTTCTACAACTTACGCAACCCGACATAGATCGGACGAGATTGCTCCGCGGCCGCAGATAGCGCCTCGGCGAAAAATCACCTCGTGGCAGGAGAACGTAACGTGACCTTGAAAACGATGTTGCCTCTCGTGGGGGCCTGTGCCTTGCTCGTCACATCCGCCCGTGCACAGAACATCACCTTTACACCTACCGACAGGACTGTTCCCTATGCCGCTCACTCTTTCATCCAGGGCGACATCAATCGCGACGGCATCCCCGACTTCCTCGGCGTCTCGCCCGGAAGTCAGCTATACGCATTCAAGTCGGATGGCATCGGCAATTACGTCCCATGGATCAACCCCACGGCCTATTGCCCGGTCAGTCCTCTGGCCCTTGGCGATTTCGCCCGCACCTGGAAGAACGATCTCCTCGTCAGCACGACCGCCGGGGCCGCCTGCGCCGGCGGACAGACGGGATCGTTTTCTGACTACCTGAACGACGGATTCGGAAAATTCCCGCAATCGAAGCAGGTTCCGCTCACGTCGAGTGCTGCACTGGCTGCCGTTGCGGCGGACTTCACCGGGGATAAGAAACTCGATGCAGTCGTGCTTGATGGCAACGCCCTCGAGCTCTACACCGGCGACGGACACGGCGGATTTACCGGCCCGTCTCAGATCGCAACGCTCACCGGCTCTGCCGCGAGCCAGACCGGCGCCTTCTACAACGTGATCGCCGGCGACTACGATGGCAACGGCTGCCCAGATGTCGCGTGGCTCGAGCGCGAGGCCGGCGCCAACCTCGAACAGGTGCACGTCGCATACGGCGACTGCGCCGGCGGATTCACCATCGGCACTCCCTATGCCATCGCCGGCCTGATCGACAATATCCAGACAACGGATCTGGACCGCGACGGCGCCAGCGATATCGTCGGTACAGTGGATGCCTTCGGCGGCGGAGCAAACGGGCCTACCCTCGGTATCGCGTACGGCCAGCACGATCGCACTTTCACTCTCAAGCTCATCGGCGATCCCTCGCTCACCGGCCCGCTCGCCGCGGCTGACTTCAACGGCGACGGCTATCCCGACCTTGCCTATATCTCCACCTCCGCCTCCGGCAGCGAAATCAAAATCCTCCAGGGCGATCCGGCCCAGTCCTTCGCCGGCATCAGCACCTATCCGCTGCCTGAGGCAAACGGAACGCCGGAGCAGTTTGCCTTCGGGGACTACAACCGCGATGGAAAGATGGACCTGGCGCTGCTCTCCACAGGAACCAGCGGCAGTCCCGTCTTCACCATCCTCACCAACAGCAGTGCCTACCCCGGCGGAGCATGTGTTGTGCCCATCCTGCCCGGTGTCCACGTCTGCAGCCCGGGCCGTATCTCCGGCCCAACAGTCAATGTGCTGGCGGCAGGAAAAAGCGCGGACCCGGCAATATTCATGGAGCTATGGGTCGATGGCGTGAAGCGGGTCCAATACGGCAGCACCAGCGAAATGCGTGCCACACTTGACCTCACTCCGGGATGGCATCGTCTCGGCTTCTACGCGATCGACGCCGCGGCCATCAGGGCACACGAAGTCCGGTACGTTTTCGTCGTGCCGGCGATACAACCGCTCTCCGGTCAAAGATAGCGTCGTTCACCGGGAGACAGAGAGGCCGCTCCACGGAGCGGCCTCTCTGCTTCTCACCTCCGCTGCGCTACTTCACGGTAGCGTTCACCACGGTCTCCCACTTCGTCCCCGCCGTATTCCAAAGACGGCGCGACGGGTGCGCCACCATAACGTATCTATGCAAGTGGCAACATCCCGCCCACATTCACGGCAATCCCCGGCCACGAATGGTCATGAAGCAATTGATATCGCCCCGCGGACGGTAAGGGATCGTGCTGAATGAACTGTCCAGAAGTGGGCACGCGAGGCGCGTCGGTGGACACCCTTTACGGAGCACTCGGAACTGACAGGCCGTGCAAATCACAGAAAATCCGATAGGTATTGCCCATGAGCGCTTCGGCCATTCACGTGCACCTTTTCATCTCATCCTAAGGAGAAAGCGGCCGCGAAAGGGCTCTCTCTGACGGCGTGCGCCTGCATGCGGGTTTGTTGCAGGCGCAGGAGAATCCTCTAACATGCATGGACTCGTCAGCGAGCTGCGCTTCACCTTACGCCAGTTGCGACGGAGTCCTGCCTTCAGCGCGGCCGCTCTTTTTATCCTCGCCCTCTGCATCGGCGCGAATGTCGTCATGTTTTCCGTGGTGCGTAACGTCCTGCTCCGCATGCCGGATTACGCGCAGCCGGAACAGCTTGTCGTTCTGCGCGAGTCCATCCACGCCGGCCCGGACAGCTTCACCGATTTGCCCGTCAACGCCAATCACCTGATCTACTGGCGGCAGCACGCCCAGTCCTTCCAGGGCTTCGCCGCCATGGGCACCACATCGATGCCTCTCGGCGGCAGTAGCCAGCCGGAGCAGGTCGGTGTCGCGCTGCATACTGCCAACCTCTTTTCGCTGCTCGGTGTTCAGCCAATGCTCGGCCGGCCACTGCTTCCCGCGGAAGAGCAGCCAGGTCATAACGTCGTCCTGCTGACGGAAGGACTCTGGCGTCGTCGTTTCGCCACCGACCCCGGCATCATCGGCCGTGCCATTCCGTTCGATGGTGAGCCTTATACCGTGGTCGGCGTCCTGCCTGCCGGCTTCACTCTGCCCAGCCCGCAGCTCCTCGGCGATTTCCGCGGCACCGGCCGTCCCATCGAGGCCTTCATTCCCTTCGGCTGGACCGCCGAACAGCTCGCCGAAATTGAGGGCGACCACAACTACTTCGGCATCGCGCGTCTCAAACCCGGCGTCTCTCTCGCGAGCGCGACGGCGGAAATGAATACCATGCAGCAGGCGATCGCCCGGCAAACCCCGGACCACGTCACCCTCGGCGCGACCATTACCGGCCTGCAGCAGTTCCTCACCGGCTCCAGCCGCAGCTCGCTCCTCATGCTGCTCGCCGCCGTCGCCACCGTGTTGCTCATTGGCTGCGTCAACATCACCAACCTGCTGCTGGCCCGCGCCGCCAGTCGCGAGCATGAAGCCGCTGTGCGCTCCGCCATGGGCGCTAGTCCTGCGCAACTGGTGCGCAGCGCAATTGCAGAACCGCTCGTGCTCTCCGTCGCAGGATGCCTGCTGGGCCTCGCTTTCGCAGCCCTCGCCCTCCCCTCCATCGCTCACGCCCTTCCCACGGCCCTCCCCCTGCTGCATCCATTGCATATCGATGGCCCCATCGTTCTCTTCGCCGTGGGCGCGTCGTTCCTTTGCGCACTGCTCTGCGGTTTGCTGCCCGCCATCCGCTTTGTGCGCAGCCATCCGCAGGAGGCGCTGCGTTCCGAAAGCCGCACTGCCAGCGAATCCACCGGCGGTAAACAAGTCCGCCGCGTACTCGTTGTCGGCGAAGTCGCCGCCAGCGTCACACTCGTCGTACTTGCCGGCATGTTCATGCTCAGCCTCTATCGCTTGCTTCGCGTCGATCGCGGCTTCACCACGGAGCATGTCGTCAGCGCCGCGATTGTGCTTCCCAACAAGCAGTACGGGGCGCCCCGCCAGCGCGAAGCCTTCTACCAGCGCTCGCTGGATAATCTGCGTCAGTTACCCGGGGTCCGCTCTGCTGCTGTCATCAGCGTGCTTCCGCTCGCCGGCGATCGCTGGGGCGACCTCATCTCTCTGCCGGCCGACACGCGTCCGCTCTTCATGCGTCCTGCCGCCAGCTTTCGCTGGGTCAGCTCCGGCTACTTCGAAACCATGCAGATTCCTCTGCTCGCAGGCCGCTTCTTTACCCGTGACGATCTCGGTAAGAATGTTGCCGTCATCTCACAGCGCGCAGCCCGCGTTGCCTGGCATGGCCGGGATCCCGTGGGGCAGTTCTTCAATCGCGGCGATCCCGACGAGAAGCCTCTTCAGGTCATTGGCGTTGTAGCGGACGTTCGCGCCGTCGATCTAAGCAAGCCGCCGCCCGCCATGGTCTACGTGCCCATCACCTACCGCTCCGACACCACCGCCTCTTTCGTACTTCGCACCGCCAATGACCCAACCGGGATGACCAGCGCCATCCGCGGCGCCATCTGGAGCATCGACGCACAGGTGCCCGTGCCGGAAGTCCGCAGTATGGATGCGGTGGTCGATCATTCACTCGCGCAGCGCAACTTCCAGCTCCGTCTACTGCTCGCGTTCGCCGCCTGCGCGCTCGTGCTCGCCGCACTCGGCATCTATGGCGTCGTTGCTTACTCTGCATTGCAGCGTACGCGCGAGCTCGGCATCCGCATTGCGCTCGGCGCGCAGCCCGCGCAGATCTACCGCCTCATACTCGAAGAAGGCGTCACCCCGGTCTTCATCGGCGCTCTTGCCGGCATCGGTCTTGCCGGGCTCGCCGCCCGCGCCATCAGTGGACTGCTCTTCGGTGTCGGCTCCTTCAATCTGAGCATCGCCCTGGCCGCCGCTGTTGTGCTGCTCGCCACCGGCATTATCGCCAGCCTGCTCCCCGCCATCCGCGCCACACGCATCGATCCCGTGCAGGCCCTGCGCACCGAATAAACTTCGCCGCTGATTCCGCCGATCATCGGAGTTAAAATGCAGTCCCGATGGACGACGATACCTTACCTACGTCGCCGCACTCTGATGGCACTGCACACGGCGTCGATGCCGCGCCGCCCGCGGTGATCGGTCCATATCATTTGCTCAGGCGCATCGGCCATGGCGGCATGGGCGAAGTGTGGCTCGCGGAACAGACCGCGCCCGTCCGCCGCCACGTTGCGCTCAAACTCATCCGCGCCGGCATCGGCACTCGCGAGATCGTCGCCCGCTTCGAATCGGAACGGCAAGCCCTCGCGCTCATGGACCATCCCGCCATTGCCAAGGTCTTCGACGCCGGCGCAACGCCGGAAGGCCTGCCGTATTTCGTCATGGAGTACGTGGACGGCCTTTCCATAACCCAATATTGCGATCGCCATCACCTCTCCATACGAGATCGGCTGGCCCTCTTCACGCAGGTATGCAGCGGTGTGCAGCATGCTCATCAGAAGGCCATGATCCATCGCGATCTCAAGCCCTCCAACATCCTCACGACTGAGATCGACGGCAAGCCGGTTCCCAGGATCATCGACTTCGGCATCGCCAGGGCAACCTCTCCGCGCCTTCCCAACGAGACGATGTTCACCCAGGTCGGCGCCATCATCGGCACACCGGAATACATGAGCCCCGAGCAGGCAGCCTCGGAAGCAGACATCGACACTCGCTCCGACGTCTACTCACTGGGCGTCATCCTCTATGAGTTGCTTGTGGGCGCATTGCCGCTGGAACTCACTCAGGGCCGCAGCCTGCCGCTTCACGAACTTCTGCGTCGCATCCGCGAAGAGGATGCGCCGCGGCCCAGCACCAGGTTCCGGACAGCGACCGGGCAGGCGCCGCAGTCGGCGCGCAATCGGCGTACAGAGCCCGGTGCCCTGAGCAGGCAATTGAAGGGCGATCTGGATTCCATTGCACTCAAAGCTCTCGAAAAAGAAAGGTCTCGCCGCTACGCCTCGCCCTCCGATCTTGCAGCCGACATCGATCGCTATCTCCGCAACCAGCCTGTACTTGCCGTGCCGCCTTCCATCGCATACCGCGGCCGGAAGTTCATTCGCCGCCATCGCATCACCGTTGCGGCATCCGCAGCCCTTGCCGCGGCCTTGATTGCGCTCGTCGTCTCATTGACGCTTTCTTCGCTGCGCATCGCCCGCGAGCGCGATCGCGCAAACCGCGAAGCGCAATCCGCCCAACGTGTCGCCGATTTCCTTGTCGGCACATTCAATGTTTCTGATCCCAGTGAATCCCGCGGCAACAAAATCACCGCGCGCGAAGTCCTCGATCGCGGCGCGCGCCAGCTCGACACCGACTTGGCCGACCAGCCGCAGGTCCGGGCGCGTCTGATGTTCACCATCGCGACCGTCTATGAAGGACTCGGCCTCTATGAACCGGCAAAGCAATTGGTCGCAAAGGCCGGAGCCATTCAACAGCACGTCCTCGGACCGGACGATCGCGAGACGCTGGCTTCGCAGCGCCTGCTCGCCAGACTGTTGCAATACCAGGCTCGCTACACGGAGGCAGAAAATCTTTATCGCGGCACACTCCAGAAGCAGGAAGGATTGTTCGGAGCGGACAACCTCGAAACTTTGCGCACAAAGGCCGCGCTCGGCTCGCTTCTCAACCAGGTGGGCCGCTACCCCGACGCCGAAAAGCTCCTGACCGAGGCGATGCACAAAACAGATCTCGCCCTGGGCCCTGAAAGTCCCGAATCCCTGGCCGCGCTGAACAGTCTCGCCATTGCAGCGGATGGATCCCGCCAGTATCAGAAAGAAGCAGCGCTCGATGAGGAGCTATACCGGCGTCGGCTCCGGGCGTTCGGTCCCGATCATCCCGACGCATTCGGCGCGATGCAGAATCTCGCTCATACCTATTACAGGCTCGGCAGGTATGCAGAAGCTGAGGATCTCCAGCGGCGCGGGCTGGAAATCGGTCGCCGCATCCTGGGCAGGGAACACCCGAATGTGCTGCTCGCCCTCGGCAATCTCGCCAATACGCTTGTCAGCGAACGCAAGCTCGAGGAAGCGGAAGCACTGCAGCGCGAAGCTCTCGAGCTCCGCCGCCGCATACTCGGTCCAGAACATCCCGAAACCCAATTCGCCATCGCGAATCTCGCCGGCGTCCTCTCCGCGCAAAAGCGCTACATCCAGGCGGAGCAACTCTATCGCGAAGCCCTGCAGGGCGAGATCAAAGCGCTGGGTGAGAATCACCCCGAGATCGCCTACGCCTGGTACAACCTCGCTACCGCCGAAGCCGCACAGAAGAAGCGCGTCGACGCACTCAGCGACCTCGATCGCGCCATCGATCACGGCTATACCGATACCGAAGAGATTGCCAGCGATGAAGGCTGGGAGCCGCTTCGCGACGACGCCGGATATCAGCAGGCCATCGCCCGCATGAAGCAACAGTAGGCGAACTCAAGCCGACAGACGAAATCCCTCTTGCAGCACGCACGCGCTCAGCAATGTCATCAGCACCGGGTCCACCGCCACCTGGGAGCTTTCATCCATCTCCGGCAGCCGATCCAGCAGGCACTGCACCTTCTTCTGATCGAAGAACGGAATAGACCCCATCACCGTACCGCGCAGCGTGTCCTGCACCAGCGTGCTCAGCTTCTCCGTCGGATTCAACGTGGCCGGCGGACTCAAAAAGGGATGTTTCTGCCTGCGATAAATAGTGTCTGTGATCACGTCGCGCACTGCCTCGCGCAGCACATACTTCTCCACCCCATGGGCGTTGATGCAAAAGGTCTCCGATTGCAGAATCGCGTCATGGAAGTGGTCGGCAAGATCACCCTGCCGGATCGGAATCGGATAGAAGTCGGCGCCCACCTTCGCCGTTGCGCTTGCTCTTGAAATCAAGTTTTTACAAGTATGATCTGGCTGGCACCGATATGGGATAACACTATGCATCTTAGTTAAGGGCGGAGGGGAGAATCTCGGCATGGGCAGTCTCCCAAAGATGCGAGCCGAACTTTGCAATAAGCCAGCCTGGGATGATCCGCTCTTTAAGAGCGAGGAATGGCTGAAACTTGCCGCTAAGGGTTCTCCAATCGGCCTGTGGTACTGGAACGAAGAAACAAAGTATGTCTTCTTCGACGCGAAGGCGTGCGAGATATTCGGACTAGAAGGCGTAGGGGAATTTCCGCTGGAAACGTGTTATCGCTGCCTGCATCCTGACGACCGTGAGCGTGTTATCGATATCTGGCGGCGTCAGTTGGAGAAGCGGCTCCCATACGATCTGGAATACCGTACTGTCAGGCCAGACGGCAGCATTCGCTGGGTTCATGCGCTAGGGAGTAGCTACTACGATGAACTCGAACCCTCCCTTCGCATGGTAGGAGTGGTTTTCGACATTACCGAACGCAAAGAGGCCGACGAAGATCGTCTCGACCTGGCCGGGCGTCTCATCAACGCTCAAGAGCAGGAGCGAAGCCGCTTGGCCCGCGAAATCCACGATGATTTCAGCCAGAGACTTGCGATTCTCTCGGCGGATTTAGCGCTGGCTGAGGAAATGGTCAAGGAGCCCAAGGTACGCGAGGAGTTGCGCAAGCTATGGGGCAAAATTGACGAAATCGGAACTGATCTTCGTTCGGTCTCTCGCCGTCTGCATTCTTCTACTCTGGAAACCTTAGGCCTGACAGCGGGAATTCGATCCTTCTGCGCCGAGTTCTCTTCGCAGAGCGCGATCAAGGTCGTCTTTGACCATAAGAGCGTACCGAAGTCGACGAATCCCGACATCGCCCTGTGTCTGTTTCGCATCGTGCAAGAGGGGCTTCGGAACGTGAGAACGCACAGCCGGGCTACAAAGGTGGATGTTTGGCTGGAGGGGAACGCCGAAGGTATCTCCTTGACTTTGTCTGACGATGGCGTCGGCTTCAAACTTGCTGACTCTGTCGCATCACATGGGATCGGCCTTCGCAGCATGAGAGAACGTGCGCGGATCCTTGGCGGTACATTCAAAGTTCAATCATCGCCCGGGCAAGGTACACGGATAGCCGTGACGGTTCCGGGTGTGAGCGCACCACAGGACTGACAGTTGAGCGCGGGCACAGTGTCAGCATGCTACGCGCCTTCTGTTCGGACTTCTCGCGTCTCGGATACGACCCCCCAATTCCGCACATGCTGATCTCTCCGCGTGCAGCTGTCCTGATTCCGGGCAGTCAGGATGAGGAAGTGCCAATGGGGAAAAGATGAAGTGCGAGGAATTATAGTCCGCCCGCGTCAGGGATGGCCGCGGCATGGAGCGGCACTTCGAATGGCAACCGGGCACGCAGTGCGTTTGCCTGGACGGCTAGTCCTTCATTTGCATTCCCGGCATCGCGGAGTGGCGCATGTTGTCGTGGTCCTGGTCATCGTCATCCACCGACCATATCTTTCTGGGGTCCGTTTCATACGGATACACATGCACCATCCACCCGAAGATGTGCGGATGGAACTTCCCGCCCTCCGCCGTGCACGCCTCTTCTGTTGTGATTGAGCCCAGCAGTCCAAACTTTGCATCGGGACCGAAGTACTCCGCCTTCCGCCCCTCCGGCGCCGTGCAGAAATTGATGTGCTGGTGCCAGCGCGCAATGCTCAGCGGAATTCGTTCGTTCAGCTCGTCCTCGGACGCGCGCACGCGATCGGTATACATCGCGCCCACCAGCTTGTAACCGCCGTCAGGCGTCTTCTTATACAGCAGGGAAGTGGGCTTCGTCGGATCGAAGCGGAACGCGGCCTCGAATCCGTATTCGTGCTTCGTAAAGTGATAGATATGCTGCGGCACATTGGGCAGAAAGATCTCATAGCCGTCCGCCAGCGCCTTCTTGTAATCCTGGTAGGGCGCCATCGCCTGCTTCGCCGCAACCGCCACCGTATCCGCCTTCTGCTGATCGCCTGGGGCTGCCGGCCGCAGCGACGTCATATACATATGGCCCGCCATGTGGCTCATATCTGCTGCCATTACAGACCGACGATGCACCCATAACATCGCTGTTCCAGCCAGCAGGAAGAACACTGCGGCAAATACACGCGAATACCGGCGAACCATCATGGCGCACCTCGAGCAAGGCTCACTATGAATACGCCGATCTACCGGGACAAGTTGCGGAAGCGAAAAACAAATTTGCACGCGATCCCAGTAACCCATCCTGCGCGGATCGAAGCATGGGACAAAACGATAGCCGCAAGATAGCCACTCTGCTACTATTCCCAACGGAGACGCCGCTGTCCGTCCTTGACTAAAGCCGCCCGTCCACCGCTGCATGCCGTATCCGCAGCGCAGGTGACGTGTCTCTCTCACACAAAGGCTTTAGACAATGCATCTCATCGACATCGGCTGGGCGCACTATGCGCCCGAGACCGCCCCTGACAGTAACTGCGGCCGCATCGCTCTCGCGCGCCGCGACCAATTCCTCGTATGGACCGCCACCGGTGAAGTCACCGCCGGCATCAGCGGTCATCTTCGCCATCAGCAATCCGGGCCGCCCTCCGTCGGCGACTGGGTCACGCTGCGCGACGGCGGCATCATCACCGGGATTCTTCCGCGCCGGACAAAGCTCTCGCGCAAGGAGCCCGGCCGCCGCATGCGCGAGCAGGTCCTCGCTGCCAACATGGATCTGCTTTTCATCGTCAGCGGCCTCAACCGCGACTACAACCCGCGTCGCATCGAGCGCTATCTCGTCCTCGCGCGCGAGAGCGGCGCGCGCCCCGTCATACTGCTCAACAAGGCCGACCTTCGCCGCGATTTCGCAACGCTTGTGCGCCAGACTGAAGACCAGGCCCCCGGCGTAGACGTCCATGCGCTCAGCGCGCTCGAGTGTTGGGGCATGGAAGCCATTCCGCGCAGCCTCGCTCCCGGCCAGACTGCCGCGCTCATCGGCTCTTCCGGTGCAGGCAAGTCCACGCTCGTCAACGCGCTGCTCGGTGAAACCCGCCAGCGCACAACCGTCGTTCGCGAGTCCGACAGTAAGGGGCGCCACACCACCACGCATCGCGAGCTCATCGCCATGCCCGGCGGCTGGCTGCTTATGGACCTCCCCGGACTTCGCGAGCTCCAGCTCTGGGCCGACCCTGAAACCATCGACGATGCTTTCGCGGAAATCGCCGCTCTCGCCGATCGGTGCCGCTTTCGCGACTGCACCCATCAGTCCGAACCGGGCTGTGCCGTCATCGCAGCCAATCTCGACTCCGCCCGCCTCGCCAGCTATCGCAAGCTGCAAAGGGAAGTGCGCCACCTCGAATTACAGACCGACATCCACCGTGCCCGCGAAGAAAGGAAGAAATGGAATGCCGTCGAGAAGGACATCCGCCGCCACCCCAAGCGCCGTTTCTGAACGCGCTCCTCCCGAATTGGTCATCCTGTGCGAGGCGAGGCGCCGGCTGCTCGCCCTCCCCAGGACGTAACCGGATGGCCGGTGACCCGTAACCCCGAAATCAACCATAGCGTGATCTACCCATCACGCCTCGGTTTTCGTACAACAGAAGCCATTGGGGAGTAGTTCCTTTTTCTGGGAGGCAGTCTTTATGGGGCTCTGCACTTTTCTTCTTATCTTTGGTCCGGCTGCGGCACTGCTGTATGTTCCGCTCACCACGCGGATGCATGAGCTCCAACCGGTACGCGCTGGCGTCTCGCAAACGCCGGCCGCGCCCGGTCCTGTCCGCAATAACAATCTCCGCGCCTTCAGCCGCTCTGGCGTTGCGCCCGGGTCTTCACATCGCTGGAATAGTGCCGCCTGATCCGCAGCTCGTGTGACAAGTGGGTGCCCTGTCGCTGAGCGGTGCGAAGCGCGGGATACACAAACAACTGCGCCATATCGGGTTCAATTCACGCCAAACCGCGCCTCGCCCCGGGCCCGCGCCTTCTCTGCCTCTTCCTCGCGATTCCGCCGCGGCGCCTGTGTCTCGAGCGTGCTCAACAGCCGCGCTGAGGCGCCCGCCACCTCATCGATCGCTGCCAGGAATGCCGCCTCGTTCGCCTTGGACGGCTTGTTGAACCCGCTGATCTTTCGCACATACTGCAGCGACGCCGCGCGGATCTCGTCCTCCGTCACCGGAGGTTCAAAGTTGAAAAGCATCTTGATATTGCGGCACATACCGAAACCCCTCTCATGCTCTCCCCACTAGGATATGCGCGCATGGAAAAGCACCTGTCATTCTGAGCGAAGCGAAGAACACAGCGTCTGCCCACAGATTCGTTTGTGAGCGGCCATCGGAAGCGAACCGCACAACACACGCCGCAGGCGTCCGCCCGGACGGCAAGTCCTTCAAACCACCGAAGCCTCATCCCACCGCGGAAATACCATCGTCACTGCCAGCGCCACCACAATTCCCAGGCTCACCTCCAGGAACCGGGCGATCGCCGCTTCTCCCGGACCGCCGTCGTACTGGATCAGGACAATAATCGTCACTGCCACCGCGGCCAGTCGTCCCGCCTTTTCATACTCCAGCAGGCTGCACGCCAGCAGGCACACCAGCACGGCGACGCCATACATCAGGTAGTGCCCATGCCACACATAGAAGGTGCCCCAGCCCACCAGCGCGCCAATCGCCGTGCCGATCAGCCGGTCGCGGGCCGAGGTCAGCGTCACCGCGCTGTCCGATCCCATCACCACAACCGCCGAGATCGCCGCCCAGTAGCTGTGCGACAGGTGGAAGAGTTGCCCCAGCCACAGGCACAACACCGCGGCCAGCGCCGACTTGAAGGCGTCCAGCCCGCGTCTGCCCAGGTCCTTGCGCTGCCACCACGGGCGCGCATCGACGGCAGCCGATTCCGTCATCGCCATCTCCGTCCTCGCAGCCGCAGCTCATGCGCGACGGCGTCGCTATAAGCCTAAACGCCGCCGTCTCCGCGCAAAACAAAAAGGCCGCCCAGGGCGCCAGCACCCAAGCGGCCAAAAAGCAAACTCCTGCGTTCTAGTTGAAGATGGCTCCTATCGTCACGTTCGAGTTGACGGCTCCCGGATCAATCGGATTGGTGCTGAAGTCGATCACACAATAATTCGGCCCGGCAGGATCGTAAATGATTGGGACGGGAGAGGGCCGTCCCGCTCGCGTCGCTTGGAATACAAGTAGACGACCACCCGCCGAATGCCCCTCCGATTGCCTTCAGCATGATGGTGTTTGGAGGAAGGGTGACCCGTTTGTCGCCCTTAAAGAGCACCGTATTTGGAGGAATCCGGAAAGGGGGAATTGGATAGGCTGCCTCGCACACTTGGTCTGTGCCACCATCGTTAATCCAGCCCGGACCGCAATGGATGACGTTTTGCGTGCCGCTTGCGGAAGGAGCTAGTACCTGCCAGTGTGAAGTATCCAAGCCCTCGTTAAAGATCGTGACGGTTGACTTAATCGCGTCGGCTTCTGAACCCGGGAAGCATGAACCGGGTGTTGTTGGCGTTGGGATAACGAGGGGGCAGGAGAACGTCGCCGTTGCGGTTTGAATCGTGCCGTCGGTTGGGTTCGTTGCCTCCGCTGTGATGGTGGCGCCGCCATTGCCATAAGCAGTGACAACACCCCCAGGAGCCCCCGGATTCTTGGCGCTATTGTTCGAATTGACAGGGAAAACGTCCGGGGCCGAAGAGAGCCACATCACGGAGTTCGTTACGATCCCTGACGGACGGACGCAACCGAAAACGTTCCGATAGCGAGAAAATTCCCGGTGCCCTGCAGGTTCCCCACCGTGATCGAGTCTCGGAATGATCTGCAGCGACAACAGGCTACCCCCGCCTGGCGTACCACCACCACCGCCCCCCTGCCCGGTCACCGTAACCAGCGAACTCGAACTGGTCTGGCCGTTGAACGCCTGAGCCGTCGCCGTGATCGTCGCCGTGCCCGCGCTCACCGCCGTCACCAGC
The DNA here is from genome assembly GCA_963836835.1 of uncultured Acidobacteriaceae bacterium. GTDB lineage: Bacteria > Acidobacteriota > Terriglobia > Terriglobales > Acidobacteriaceae > KBS-83. The sequence goes on from CAWILE010000005.1 coordinate 223,594, forward strand.
CCGGCATTATCCACCGTCGCCACGGAAGGCTTGTTCGAGCTCCAGGTCACCGCAGTCGTGACATTCTGCTGCCGCGGGTGCTTCGCATTTCCAAAGGTGCCGATAGCACTCAGTTGCGCGGTCTGTCCCGTGTTGATCGACTCAGACGCCGGCGTCACCTGAATCGAATCCAATCCGTTCGGGTTGCCGCAACCGGCCAGCGCGGCCCCCAGTACACCACTCAGAACCAGCAGAAAGCCCGCAACTTTACAACGAGCAAGCATGAAAGTCTCCTAGCACTCACTGCGCCGGGACGGCACACACCGCTCCCGCCGGCGCTTCGCGATATTCCCTTCCAGCAAGCAAACGGCCAGTCGTCCGCGACGTTAACACGCTGTTATTAAATGACTTATTGACTGTCTCGCCGCTCGCTGTCGCCGCCCGTATACAGCCGTCGCCCCGGCCGACACTCGGCGTACACACTCCCATCGGGACGCGAAGCAACGCCTTTGCCCGCGCCCCGTGCTCGCGTGCATCCAGCAAAACGTTTTCAGAGGTCACTGAGCCGCGCTGCTGCATCGATCACAAAAACTAAATCTCCTCGATCCGTCGATCCGCGTCAGGCAACAGAGTCAGCTCATCCCAGTCAATCTGTTCCTGCAGGCCCAGATAGGCTTCCGTGCCGATCCGGTCTTTCCCCCGCAGGTCGTCCAGCTCCGAGCGCTCTGCCTTTATCGCCATGAGTCCGAGGCTGCGAAGCCGGTCCAGTTCCGGAGTCGTCTCCCCGTCCATGCACAACTGCAGATTCAGGGAAAGGCGATACCTCAGGTTCTCTGCTTCGGCGCCCGGTTCCTCTGCAATGCTTTCCAAAGCAACGCTACCCAGCGCGACCCGCGCAAAAGTAAGTTCGCGCATCGCTTCCCCGGATCTATCCAGCTTGAGCAGCTTCACCAGTGGCGACAGTGTGAGTCCCTGCAGCACCAGTGTCGCCAGCACAACGGAAAACGCCGCCAGAACCACCGTATCGCGATACGGAAAGGAAGCCGGCAACGCAAATGCCGTCGCGATAGTGACGAATCCTCGCATCCCGCACCAGCCAACAAAGAATGCCTCTCGAAATGTGCCCTCGGAGCGATCCCAGCGGGACTCCAGATACCGATAGCCGAGAACCACCACCAGGCGGGTGACGATAACCGCCAGAATGACCACGCCTGCAAATCCCAGCGCGTGACGCAGGTGTGCGCCCTGCATCCTCGTCAGAATCGACCTCCCCTGCATTCCCATCAGCAGAAAGGCCAGCACGTTCAGCGTAAAGACAACCGAACTCCACACTGCATACGACTGAACGCGCATCCGCGCATCCAGGTCCTCCGAGCTCAGATTTCTCGAGAGCGTCATCGCGAAGCCGATGACGCACAGTACCGCGGACAAACGTAGATGCCCCGCGCCCACCCACAGCAGATACCCCGTCACAAACTGCAGCAGGGTGCCTCCCAGCGTGTCCTTCACCGCGCGACTCACAGGACGGTAGAGATAGGCACACGCAATCCCCAGCACGAGGCCCCCCGGCGCTGCGAATCCCAGCCGCAGGCCCACCGGCAGAGACATCCCTCCGTCGCCAAGGACGGTCAGCGCTCCGCTGAACAGCAGCAGCGCGGTCGCATCGTTGAAGAGACTCTCGCCCTTCAGCACGGCGTCTACATTTCTCGGAATCGAGAACCTTCTCAGCACCGCGGTCGCGGCAGCGGCATCCGGAGGCGCAACGATGGCGCCCAGCGCGATGCCCGCGGCAAGTGGCAAACCCAGAAAGCTATGGGCGATCCACGCGACAACAACAGCGGTCAGCACCACCGCTACCACCGCAAAAGCAACCAGTGGAGCGACAAACCTCCGCGGCGCGCCGGGCGGAAAATCAAACGCGGCATCGATCACCGCCGGCGCAATAAACAAAGCCAGGCCGGTAGCCGGATCGATAGAAAAAGACGGCGCCCCCGGAACCAGGGCGACGAGAACACCCGCTCCCGCCAGCATCGTGGGATAAGGAAGCGAGAGCCGGCGGGCCAGTTGCAGCAGGGCAATCGCGACGAGCAGCAGAATGAGCAGGCTTTCGAAGAACGTCATGAACCACTTCGCTCCCGTAAACTCCAGGCTGATCGTAAGATAGGATTTCGCTGAAACGTGAGATAAACTCTCGACCGGCCAGCCGGTGGGAGGGAGCCTTGAAGGCAGCTTGAAGGCAGCTTGATCGCCGTAGGCCACTTCGTGCTCTCAATCCGCATCGAACCCAGTGGGCGGGCCCTATATCGCCGCGCGGCTACCTGGAGGAACAACGCTTGCATGCACGACCTTGAATCCCCTCTCAAGCTGGCCGCGGAGGTCCCTAAACAGCTGGATCCCCGATTGCATCTCGCCGCGATCGTTGCCACCGCCGACGATGCAATCGTCAGTAAAGATCTGAATGGCGTTGTGACCAGCTGGAATGAAGGCGCGTTTCACATGTTCGGCTACACCGCCGAAGAAATGATCGGCCAGCCCATCTTTCGAATCATTCCCGATGAATTGCACTACGAAGAAGAAGAGATTTTGCGCACTCTGAGGGCCGGCCGGCGGATCGACCACTTCGAAACCATACGCAGAAAGAAGAATGGTGACGCCGTCGAGGTTTCGGTCACAATCTCCCCTGTCAGGGATGACGCCGGCAATCTGGTCGGCGCTTCGAAGATAGCTCGCGATATCTCCGACCGGAAACGGGTAGAACGGCTGCTGATCCAGTCCGAGAAAATTGCTGCCACCGGCCGCATGGCTGCCGCCGTCGCCCATGAAATCAATAACCCCCTCGAATCCCTCATGAATCTCGTCTATCTCGCGCGGCAGAACAGCAGCCCGGAAGGGAAGGCTTATAAGTTTCTGACCACTGCGGAAGAGGAGTTGGAGCGCGTCTCCCATATCGCGCGGCAGACGCTGGGGTTCTATCAGGACAGCAACGCTCCCAGAGAGATATATCTCCACGATCTGCTGGAAAGCGTGCTTACTGTCTATCGATCGAAAATGCTCACGGCGGGAATCTCTGTGGACACGCAGTTCAACGATCTTCAGAAGGTAAGCGTCAGCCGGGGAGAAATGCTTCAGGTCTTCTCAAACGTAATCGTCAATGCGATTGATGCCATGCCCGAGGGAGGCCTGCTTCAGATCGCGCTGCGTAAGTTGATCACCTCGAACGGAAGCGGAATCCAAAGCGTCATCCGAGACAACGGCACAGGCATCAAGCCGGAGCACCTGGACAAAGTCTTCGAGCCTTTTTTCACAACCAAAGGCCAAACCGGCACCGGAATCGGGCTCTGGGTTGCCAAGCAACTGCTGGAAAAACGCGGATGTCAGATTTCGATAACCAGCAGCACGGAAAAAGACAACAGCGGAACAACCATCACAATCTTTATCCCGCTCTCAGTACCTTAGTTAAATAATTGAGCACAATCGCACAGGCGAGGTGATAATAAACATCCGCATATGAGCGCTGAAATCTTTGGTTCGATTTATCTCATCGATAACTCTTCGGAATATTTTTCACCGGCGATTCCACTGCGCGACTCCTCACAGGAATCTTCGGCATTCCGCCCCAAAGTATTAGTGGTTGACGATCAAAAGCTCATCGTCGACACCCTCAGCGAAATTCTCGAGACTGAGGGCTTTGACGTAGCCGCCGCTTACGACGGATGGCAGGCCCTGGAAGCCGCCGCCCGCTTTCGGCCCGATTATCTGCTGACCGATGTGTTAATGCCGCGGATGAATGGCGTGGAGTTGGCCATCGCCATGCGCAGCCTGTTTCCCGCGATCAACATCCTGCTTTTTTCAGGGCAGGCGGGGATTTCCGAAATTCTTGCCGATGCGGAGAAGCGCGGTTTCCACTTCGAGATCGTAGCCAAACCGATTCACCCTCGGAAACTGGTCGAGCATCTCAGGGGTCAGCTGTAAGCTGATCGGATTTCCGAAGTGACCTGTAAGCTGCAACGGCAACGTACAGCGGATCTCCTGATCGACGCACGCTCTACGCATTATCCCGATCGCTCGCCGGCCGGCCGTTCTTCAGCCGCTGGTGCTATGCGGCTGGAATGACTCGCTGACCTACAGGATGTACCGCGACAAATCCTGGTTCTTCACGATGGACGCCACCATCTGCTGCACGTACTTCGGGTCAACCACTACCACCTTCTCAACGCCGTGTTCGGTTGTGCGCTCGACCACGGGCAGAGGAACCGTGGCGCCCAGCCCATCGCCCGCCGTCGCCGCCAGGTCCACGACGCCTTCCGCCGTCTTCTGCCCCTTCTTCAGATCCGGCGCCATAAAGCTGATCTCGTCCAGCACCCGCTCCATGATGGTGTGCAATCGCCGTGCGCCGATGTTTTCCGTCGTCTCGTTCACCCGAAAGGCAAACTGCGCCATCTCTTCCAGCGACTCCTCGGTGAACTCCAGCTTCAGCCCTTCGGTCTCCAGCAGCGCCGTGTATTGTTTGGTCAGCGACGACTTCGGCTCCGTCAAAATGCGGATAAAGTCTTCCACCGTCAGCGACTGCAGCTCCACCCGAATCGGAAACCGTCCCTGCAACTCGGGAATCAGATCGCTCGGCTTCGAAACGTGGAACGCGCCCGCGGCAATAAACAGAATATGATCGGTCCGCACCATGCCGTACCGTGTGTTGACCGTGGTGCCTTCCACGATCGGCAGGATATCTCTCTGCACTCCCTCACGCGAGACATCTGGCCCGTGCCCGCCCTCGCGTCCGGCAATCTTGTCGATCTCGTCCAGAAAACAATCCCCGAGTTCTCTACGCGCTCCACCGCGAGCGCGGTCACCTGGTCCATATCGACCAGCCGCTGTCTCCTCTTCCTGCACCAGGTACTCGAAGGCCTCGCCGACCTTCATCTTCCGCTTCTTCGTGCGCTGGCCGAAGAGGCTGGGCAGAATGTCCTTGAGATTGATATCCATCTCCTCCATGCCCTGGTTGGAGATGATCTCGAAGCTCGGCGTATTGCGCTCGCGCACATCGATCTCCACCATGCGGTCATCCAGCTTGCTTTCGCGGAACTGCTGCCGCAGCTTCTCCCGCGTGCGATTGTGGCTTTCCTGGCGTCCTTGGAAGAGAGTTGTGTGCCTCGATCGTCAACCGCCACCGGCCCCCGGATGTCGATCACCTGCGTATCGGATTTGCTCTCCGGCTGCGGCGCCGCCGATGGAACGGCAGCAGCAGATCCAGCAACCGCTCTTCGGCATTCAGCTCCGCCCTGTCCTCTACTTCCTCAAGCTTTTCCTCGCGCACCATGTCGATGGCGATCTCCACCAGGTCGCGGATCATCGATTCCACGTCGCGCCCCACATAGCCGACCTCGGTAAACTTCGAGGCCTCCACCTTCAGGAACGGCGAGTCCGTCAGCTTCGCCAGCCGGCGCGCGATCTCCGTCTTGCCCACGCCCGTCGGCCCGATCATGATGATGTTCTTCGGCATGATCTCTTCGGCGAGATCGGGCGGCAGCTTCTGCCGCCGCATGCGGTTTCTCAGTGCGATCGCCACGGCCCGCTTCGCCGCGCTTGCCCAACGACATACTTATCCAGCTCCGCGACAATTTCCCGCGGCGTCAAGTCTTCCAGCGAGAGCTCCTGGTCTTCCGCTGTTCCTGGTAAAAAATAGCCATCTCGCCCTCAATCTCCTTCCGGGCATTCGCGCGCCCGCGGGCAATCCCGCTCGGCGCATTCACTGATCAGTCGTCACTTCACACGGTCATCCTGAACGTAACCGAAGGTGGAGTGAAGAACCTGCTGTATCTTCCGTTCCTATCGGCGCGAAGCGACCGCTCAACGTATCAGGCGCTCTAACGTGCATCCTCAATCGTGAGCTGGTCGTTGGTATAAATGCAGATCTGTCCCGCAATCCGCAAGGACTTCTCAGCAATATCCCGCGCGCCTAGATCGGAGTTCTGCATCAACGCGCGCGCCGCCGCCAGCGCAAACGATCCCCCCGAACCGATCGTCGCGATTCCCTCATCCGGCTCGATTACGTCGCCCGATCCACTGATCAGGAACGTCTGGTGCGGGTCGGCCACCACCAGCAGCGCCTCCAGCGAGCGCAGCATCTTGTCCGTGCGCCAATCCTTGGCCAGCTCTACCGCCGACCGCCCCAGGTTGCCGGCATATTGCTCCAGCTTCCCCTCAAAGCGGCTGAACAGCGAGAAGGCGTCCGCCGTCGACCCGGCAAACCCCGCCAGATATCTTGTCCTGGTAGAGCCGGCGGATCTTCCGCGCGCTGAATGCTTGATCACGCTGTCGCCCATCGTCACCTGGCCGTCGGCGGCCATGACGACACTCGTGCCGCGGCGGACGCAGATTACGGTGGTCGAGCGGATCCTCCGCTCTCCCTCTCCCGAAGCTTCTGCCCTATGTGTGGAAAACCGCCGCGGAGACCCCGTCGGCGGCGCAACAACTGACCTGTTCATCCTTTCTTCACTATACGCTTGATTGCCGGTGCCTTTGGCGTGACGGCGGTCGGCTCAACCGCTCCGGCACCCTGCCGCCAGTCCGCTAAAACACGCTTTTGAATCCCCCATTTGCGCCATGATCGAGACACCGATTCGTAACTCGATCCGCGACGGGGCTGCGCTATCCTAACCTGCAGACGAGAGAGCCGCACGGTATGGCTCTCCCCGGAGCGACGATGTTCGGCATCACCCTGCGTGAGACCCAAGTGGCAAGCGGCATCACCATCGTGGCGGCAATGGGCATCGCCAGCGCCGTCTACTGGATGTCGCGGAAGCGCCCCAGCCCCGATGAACTGGAGCGCGATCGACGCGATGCGCTGGTCCAGAAGGGCCGCATCATCGACGCCACCGTGCTCGATATCTCCGAGGTATCGCCCGAGGAATCCGATCGTCCTCTCGGCATGCAGCTCATCCTCTACCAATACGACGTTGCGGGCGTCACCTACGAATGCTCGCAGGACGTCACACTCCTGCAGCACGTCGTCGACATCCACAAGATCCGCCTCAGCTTCCCGGCGTCCGTCCGCTACGACCCCCATAACCCGGGCAACAGCCTCATCGTGGCGGAAAACTGGAGCGGCCTGCGCGACACCGCCAACTCCATCCCGCTGCATCCCCTGCGCCGCACCAGCGCTCGCCAGGCCATCGTCTAAGCCGGCTCAATACTTCATTCGCACGATCGCCGCGCTGGCCGAAGGTATCTGTAACGCGCAAGCGCCTCCCGCCGTATGCAGCGGTTGGTATCGTCCATGCCAGCTTGCATCAGGTCCCACCACCGCACCCCCCAGCGTGACGTTGGACCTGCTCGCGAGCGAAGGCGCAGCGAGCCGCAGCACACGCGGGTCACCCAGGCCCGGATTCAACGCAATGTGTGCCTCTGCATCAACCGTGTCTTTGTTGATGATCACTATGCTGCACGTACCGTCGGCCGCGGACGATGCGTATGCCGTCAGATTCAATTCGTCTGCATCGTAGTGCGCCGCTATCCGTTCGCCGCGGCACGCTTCCGCGAATCCAAGCATCCCGTAGTACGCGGGTGATGCTGAGTAATGACTGTGTTGATCATCGGCAATCGGCGAATAGCTGCTCACAAAATCAAGCTGATTCAAGCCCGTCTCCATGTTCACGCCCGCTGCACCGTGCCATGCCAATACGCATAGATAATCCAGCGCCCACAGCCCCGCCGTGAACGTGTCGCTCACCCCGGGCCGTCCACCGCCCGAGAACGAATTGGTTTCGCAGATGCGGTAGGGAACTCCCGCGTTCCGGCTCGCGCTTTGCATGCGCTCGAGCATTGCGCCCAGCTTCGGATCGGGCTTTAGCAGCTTCTCTGCCGTGCTCCCGGGATTCTGTCCTTCACGATAGTAGTGGTGTGTCAACAACCGCAGATCGCCTCCCTCATCCTTCGCGAAGCGTTCCACCCACTCTGTCTGCACCGCGGCATCCGGCCCGGCAAAAGCAGCATGCGGCAGTGCGTCGCGCACCGCCATTTTGTATCTCCGGTACTCCCGCAGATATGCGTCGTAGGAGTAGCTCCCACGATGTCCCTCATGCACATACAGATCGGGCTCATTGCCGATCTCGAATGCCAGCAGCCGCTCGCCCGCCGCGCGTGCAACCCCGCTGGCTTCTCGCACCGCATCCTCGACATTGCCATTTCCCAGGTTCAGTCCCCAGATCAGCGACCATCCTGTCGCACTGAGAAAACCGCCCAGCTCCTGGAGCGCCTGTTCATTCACGACAGTCGCTTTCGCTGCCGCAACCGCCTTCGCCCTGGACGAGTAATCGGAGTAGTCCGATGTGTTCCCGCCGATCCGGATCACGCCGCTCGTACCCAGCCGCCGCACCAGCCCAACATAATTCCGATTGCTCGCCGACAGCAGTCCGGGCGTCGCCACGGAAGATATCTCGTAGCCCAGTCCCATGAAGTCCACCGGTATGGCGCCCAGGCGCCGCTCGCGATCGATCTTTATTTCAATCCGTTTTGCTGGCTCTGCCCAGCCGGGCATGCCGGCCGCGCATGCCGTCAGCCCGGCATTCCGAAGAAAATCTCTACGTCGCATACGTCAATCTCACACCAGCCTCGTTTCTGCGCATATGAGCACTTTGGTCTAATCCATCCAATCGTTCAGGATGCAAATCGCCCCCCACCCCTCTAAACTAGGGATATGCACGTTCACGGAGCCCACAGCCCGCGCACGCAGCGCATTCTGCGTCTGTCGCTGGTGGCCACCATCGCGTACGTGCTCGTCACCTTCATCGCCGGGCTGCGTGCCCAATCGCTCGCGCTCATCTCCGAAGCCGGCCACAATGTCTCGGATGCGCTCGCGCTCCTGCTGTCCTTTGTCGCTGTCTATTTCCAGGGCCGCCCTGCGTCCGACGAGAAGACCTTCGGCTATCAGCGCGCCGGCGTGCTCGCAGCATTCGTCAACGCGCTCACGCTGATCGTCATCGCCGGCGTCATCGCGATTGAGGCCGTGCACCGCCTCCGCGCTCCCGTTATGGTGCAGCCGCGGCTCATGATGATCGTCGCCGCCGCCGGCGTGGTGATGAACGGCGTCATCGCCGCGTTCCTCTTCAGCGGCAGCCGCGACGTCAACATCCGCTCCACCTTCATCCACATGCTCGGCGACACGCTGTCCACCGCGGCCGTCATCGTCGGCGGCCTCGCGATCCTCCTCACCGGGCGTAACTGGATCGACCCCGTCCTCTCGCTGCTCATCGCCGCGCTCATCCTGTGGAGTTCCATCTCCATCGTGCGCGAGACGCTGAATATCCTGCTCGAAGGCACGCCCCGAGACCTCTCCGTTCCGGAGATTCGCAACTCGCTCGCTACCATCCACGGCGTCCTCGATGTGCACGATCTCCACGTATGGAGTCTCGGTTCGCAGACCCGCGCGCTCGCCACACACGTCACCATCGACGACATCCCTCCCTCGGAAAGCAATCGCATCCTCGGCGAGATTCGCGAGCACCTGCTCCACCGCTACGGCATCTACCACACCACCGTGCAGTTCGAGCACGCGGCCTGCGAAGAGACCCACGGCTGCGTCGAAGTCGTCGAACAGGTTCACGACCACACCCACGCCGGCCACCACCACTAAGCGTTTCGTCATTCCCGCCGGAGCACCGCATGCACGCAGTGGAGCGATCTGCTGTTCGTCCGCCCGGACGGCCAGTCCCATCTACAATCCCTTCATGCCCGAACCAACGCCGGACGTCCTCACTCGCGCCAAGCGCATTCGCCTCTTTCTCATGGATATCGATGGCACCCTCTCCAGCGGTGTCTGCCTCATCTCGCTGCCCAACGACGGCGGCGTCGCGGAGATGAAGAACTTCGATCCTCACGATGGTCTTGGCCTCAAGCTCGTGCGCACCATGGGCATCCGCACCGGCTTCATCACCGGGCGTAAGTCGCCCGCAGTCGCGCAAAGAGCGCGTGAATGTGACGTCGATTACGTTTACCTTGGCCAGGCGAAGAAGACCGAGGCATACGAGGAGTGCCTTCGCAAAGCAGGCGTCACCGACGAAGAAACCGCATACCTTGGCGACGATCTTCCCGACATGCCGTTGAGCCAGCGCGCGGGGTTCGCCATTGCTGTCGCGAACGCGGCCCCGGAACTCAAAGCGATCAGTCACTATGTCACGGAAAACCGCGGCGGCGAGGGCGCAGCCCGCGAAGTCGTCGAGCTGATCCTCAAAGCACAGGGCGTCTGGGAAACCGCCATCCCGCTGGCGCTCGCCTAAGCCGGCAACACCGGAGTAGCCGCGATCAAGGCCTGCGTATAAGCCTCACGCGGCGCGCTGCACAGCGCATCCGCTTCGCCCTCTTCCACCACGCGTCCGCCCTGCATCACCACGATGCGGTCCGCAAGATACCGCACCAGCGGCATGGAGTGCGTAATAAACAGGTACGCCATCCCATGCTCGCGCTGCAGCGCGCGCAGCAGATTTACGATCTGCGCGCCCACGCTGACGTCCAGCGCCGACACCGGTTCATCCAGCACCAGCAGCTCCGGCCGCAGCGCCAGCGCCCGCGCAATGTTGATGCGCTGCCGCTGCCCTCCGGAGAACTCATGCGGGTAGCGCGCCAGCGCCGACTCATCCAGCCCCACGCTTCGCAGCAGCGCAACAACGCGTTCGCGCCGTGCCTTGCGGCCGCGCGGCACATGCGCTTCGCTCCCCGCCACCGCGGAGTGGATCTGGAACGGCTCACCCACGATCTGCTCCACGCGCATGCGCGGATTCAGCGCCGCATAGGGGTCCTGGAATACCGGCTGCATGCGCCGCCGCATCCAGCGCAGCCGCGCGCCGCGTGCCTGCGCCACCACAGCTCCGTCAAACAGAACCTCGCCCGCCGTCGGCTCGATCAGCCCCAGCACCATGCGCGCCACCGTGCTCTTGCCTGAGCCCGACTCGCCCACCACGCCCAGTGTTTCGCCGCGCGCAATCGTGAACGACACGCCGTCCACCACCAGCGCGGCGCCCGATGACGATGGATAGCTCTTTGAGATCCCGTGCACTTCCAGCAGTGCCATGCGCGCATCCTAGAGCATTTCTCGTGATTGTGTAAGCTGCTGTTCGGCTGGGCAGGAACAGAGAGAGGCTCTATGATCCGGGTCAGCTATTCCAGCATCTGTCGAATCCGGGGAATCCATGCCACTCAACCGCCGCAACTTCCTTGCTGTTTGTTCTACCGTAGGTGTCGCTGGCACGTTGCTGCCGGGAATTCTTTACAGCCTGGCCGCGCAGGCACAGCAGCAGGGAAGCAAGCCTTCCCGGAAGGCGCCGCCCGTTACGAGCGAGATGCTCGACGCTGCAGCCGTCCTGGCGGGCGTGTCGCTCACCGCGGACCAGCGCGCCATGATGCTGGACGGCTTGAATCAGCAGCGCGACTCCTACGCCGCCATCCGCGCGCTTCATATTCCGAACCGCGTCGCTCCGGCGTACATCTTTGATCCCTTGCCGCCTGGCGCCGCTGTGAATACAGAAAGTGGTCCGATGCGGATCAGCCAGGCACCCGCCATCGCGCAGGCGCCCGGCAATCTCGAAGATCTCGCCTTCCTTCCATTGCGTGAATTGGCGGAATACGTCAGAAGAAAGAAAGTCTCATCCGCCGCGTTGACGGAAATGTATCTGGCGCGCCTCAAGCGCTACGACCCCATGCTGCACTTCGTCGTTACGTTTACAGAGGAGCGTGCCGCCGCACAGGCGCGCGAAGCCGATCGCGAGATCGCCGCGGGGAAATATCGCGGCCCGCTGCATGGACTGCCCTGGGGCGCAAAAGATCTGCTCGCTGTGAAGGGGTATCCGACAACCTGGGGTGCGGGCGGCTTTGAGCGCCAGTCCTTCGAGGAAGACGCGACAGTTGTGCAGCGTCTCGACGCCGCTGGTGCGGTGCTCGTCGCCAAGACCACGCTGGGTGCGCTCGCGATGGGCGACAAATGGTTCGGCGGGCGCACGCGCAATCCCTGGAACCCGAAGCAGGGCTCCAGTGGTTCTTCCGCCGGTTCTTCCTCGGCGGTCGCAGCCGGCTGCGTTGCCTTCGCGATCGGTTCGGAAACGTTAGGCTCGATCGCTTCGCCGTCGACGCGCTGCGGCGCCACCGGGCTGCGCCCCACATTCGGATTGGTCCCACGCACCGGTGCGATGGCCCTGAGCTGGACCATGGATAAGCTCGGTCCCATCTGCCGCGCGGTAGAGGACTGCGCCATCGTCACGCATTTCATCCATGGTCCCGACGGACGCGATCTCTCCGCGCGCAACGCTGGCTTTACCTGGGATGCCGCATTCGATTGGCATACGCTGCGCGTCGGCTATCTGAAAGATGCATTCGAACTGGAACATCCGGCGGAAGCAGCCAGGCCTCCCGTTTCCCAGACAGACGCGGAAAAGAAAAAGCGTCTCACCGAGGAGCGCGATCGTGCAGCCGGCCGCATCCGCAGTGAATACGATCGCCGGTATGAACTCGCAGCCCTCGCAAAACTGCGCGCCATGGGTGTCGATCTCAAACCCGTAGCGTTGCCGGATCTGCCCTACGGGGACATGTCCCCTTTGCTGACCGCGGAGGCGGCAGCGGCTTTCGATGATCTGACGATGAGCGGTCGCGACAAGCTGTTAACCGGGCAGAGCCCCGACGACTGGCCGAACGCCTTTCGTGTCTCACGCTTCTACCCTGCGGTCGAGTACATCCAGGCAAATCGGGCACGCGCGCTCGCAATCGAGCACATGGCCGCGCTCTTTCACGAAGTCGATGTGATCGTTACTCCCAGCGGCGGCGCTCAGCTGGTCGCGACCAATCTCACCGGACATCCTGCCGTGATCGTACCCAATGGCATTCGCGGCAACGATGCACCGGTGCCTGCAAAGTCAGACAACAGCGACGATGATTCCAGCGGAGGCCCCGGTACGCCGGTAAGCATCACGTTTCTCGGCGGCTTGTATCAAGATGCGAAACTCTGCGCCTTTGCGCGCGCCTATCAGGAAGCGACAGGCTTTCAGAAGCTGCACCCCAAGCTCACAGAATGACGAAATCGCGGATGCGGGATCTCCTCTGACGCTATCGCGACGGTGAGAAATACTTCGTATCCTCAGATTGCACAAATGAAAAGGCCGCGAACAGCGGGAGCCATTCGCGGCCTGTCGAGCGATGCGAAATGCGCTGCTATTGCTTGATCCAAACCGAGGTAAACGACTCGGTCGTCTTCGCCGGAGTGCCTACCTCTGTCATCTTCTTTCCGTCGGCTGAAACCGTCATCGTGCTGTGATACGTCACCGCCCCGTTCATTTTCTCCACCATCTTCAGCGTGCGCGGTCCTCCTTTCGTCAACGCGATCGTCAGGCCTTTGGGAACGGTCGGTCCCACCGGCGCATAATCTTTGCCGTCGAGCTTGATATCCAGCACACCCTTGATCTCCGGAATATTCCAGGTAAGCTCATCCGGTCCCTTGTCGGCGATATCGTACATTCGATTTCCGCTGAGGTCGGTCTTCGTGCTCTTCCAGCTTCCCGTCAGACCTTGTGTTCCGCTCACCCGCGCGTACTCCACAGCATCGTTGAAGCTGGAGCCGTCCGGGTTCGTGCCCTTGCTCTCCAGCTTCAGGCTTTTCCCGTCCGGTGACACGGTCCACGTATCGGTGCCAAGGTCTACGCCGTTGGCCGTCCCATGGCTCTGGTAGGTGTTGTCGTCGACCTTTTTCCAGCTCGTTTCGCCGCCGGACCACGTCTTCGTGGGGCCTCCGCCCAGCTTGTACTTCGTTGTGTGGCCTTGTGCGGTGTACACCAGCTCGTCACCCATGGAACTGATTTGGATTGTGCTTCCCGTAAGCTTGCTTTGAGAAGCATCCAGCTTCCACGTGCCTGCCCAGGGGCTGTCGGCGGCGAGTGCGGTGCCGGCTGCTGCCAGCACGACAATCGCGATCAAAGACCAGAAACGAATGCGCATGAAAAATCTCCTGCTCTGTGAGGTATGTGATTAACGTCGGATATGGTGACGTTCGCGGTAGCAGGGAGGAGAGGCGCCACGGACGTGCATGCGAGCCCGGCCAGAAGAATGCTATGAGGTGAGCCGGTCTGGCAAGGAATATTTAGGAGAGGTTGTTTGCACGCAGGAAAAAGGCTGCCGGAGATTCCGGCAGCCCTGTGCGGCACAATTCAGGCGCGCTTAGATATCCAGGTTCTTCACGTCCAGCGCATTGTCTTCGATGAACTTACGCCGCGCTTCCACGTCTTCGCCCATGAGCGTGCTGAAGATCGCTCGGTCTCCGCGATATCTTCGAGCTTCACGGAGAGCAGCGTACGCCGGTCGGGATCCATGGTCGTCTCCCATAGCTGCGGAGCGTCATCTCGCCCAGACCTTTATAGCGCTGCACGTCGTAGTCGCGCCGGCCCTGCTCGATCACGTACTCGAATACCTCGCGCGCCGATTGCTTCGTCACTGGCTCCAGCGGAGCCTGGGCGCTTACGGCCTTCTTTGGCTTTGCCGGCGCCGTGTCGGAACCGTCCTCCGCTAGAGCTTCTTCACGCTCTCTTCCGTGGTCAGCGGCTTTGCCCTTGGCGTACTCGATGACGAAGGGCGGCTCCAGCTCCTCCTGGATCAGCGAGTATTTGCCATCATCTGCCGATATTCCGGCGACGAGGCCAGGGTCCAGTCCACCCGCCGCTCCGCGCCCTGGCTGTCGGTAAAGCTGACCGACCAGGTGCGATGCTCTTCCTCGTAGCGCGGCTCGCGACAGCCTTGAACTGAAAGCGCTTGGTCATCTTCACCAGCTCAGCGTGCAGCTTGCGAGTTTCGCTGGAGGTTGCCTCCGCCCTCAAAGTCGGTGCGCCGCATCAGCTCAAACCTGGGGAGCAGCTCCGTGACCTCCTCGTTGCGCATATGCTTGTTGGCCTTCTCAAACACGCCCAGGTAGTCGTTGAGCTGGCCCATGAACTTGGTCAACGCGGCGCCTTCAAGCTGCTTTTGCGCCGCCGTGCCGTAGCGCAAGCCCATGCCTTCCGAGGCGCGCTTGATCATCACCTTGACGAATTCCCGGTCGTCCTTGATGTACTGCTCAAACTTGCCCTTCTTGATGCGGTAGAGCGGCGGCTGGGCAATGTAGACGTGCCCGCGCCGGATCAGATCCACCATGTGACGGAAGAAGAAGGTCAAAAGCAGCGTGCGGATGTGCGAACCGTCCACGTCGGCGTCGGTCATCAGGATGATCTTGCCGTAGCGCAGCTTCGCCGGATCGAAGTCGTCCTTGCCGATGCCGCAGCCCAGGGCGGTAATCATGGCGCGAATTTCTTCGTGCCCCAGCATCTTGTCGTAGCGGGCCTTCTCCACGTTCAGGATTTTGCCCTTCAGCGGCAGGACTGCCTGGAATTTGCGATCGCGGCCCTGCTTGGCGGTGCCGCCGGCCGATTCGCCCTCGACCAGGTAAAGCTCGCAGCGGTCGGGTTGGCGTTCACTGCAGTCGGCCAGCTTGCCGGGCAAGCCGCCGCCGTCGAGCGCGCCTTTGCGCCGCGTCAGGTCGCGTGCTTTTCTTGCCGCCTCGCGCGCGCGTGCCGCCTCGATCGCCTTGTTGATGATCCGTTTGGCGACGGGGGGATTCTGCTCGAAGAACATGCCCAGCCGTCTCGTTGACGAAGGCCTGCACCGTGCCCGCGATGTCGGAGTTGAGCTTTCCCTTGGTCTGCCCTTCGAATTGCGGCTGCGACAGCTTGACGCTGACGACCGCCACCAGGCCCTCGCGCACATCGTCTCCGGACAGATTCTCTTTGACGTCCTTGAACAGCCCCATCTGCTGTCCCGCGGTGTTGATGGTGCGCGTCAGCGCGGTGCGGAAGCCGGAAAGGTGGGTGCCGCCATCGACCGTGTTGATGTTGTTGGCAAAGCTGAACACCGACTCGGAATAGCTGTCGTTGTACTGCAGGGCGATATCCAGCTCAACGCCGTCGCGCGCGGATTCCATGACGATCGGCTTGTCATGCAGCACCTGCTTGCCACGGTTCAGATGCTTGATGAATTCGGCGATCCCGCCGGCATATTTGAAGTCGGAACGCTTGGCCTCGCCGGTCTTGGGATCGGTCGTGCGCTCATCGACCAGCGTGATCTCCAGGCCCTTGTTGAGAAAGGCGAGCTCGCGCAGCCGCTGGGCCAGCGTGTCGAAGTTGTATTCCGTCACGGTGAAGATGGAGCGGTCGGGCAGAAAGTGGATCTTCGTCCCGCGCTTCTTGGTCGTCCCCGTCTGCTTCAGCTTGGTAATGGGGATTCCCTTGGCATACTCCTGCTCGTAGGTATGCGTCGTCTTTCCAGACCTCGACGTCGAGCTCTTCGCTGAGCGCATTCACGCAGGAAACACCCACCCCGTGCAGTCCGCCGGAAACTTTGTAGTTGGAAGAGTCGAACTTGCCGCCGGCGTGCAGCTTGGTAAGCACCACCTGCAGGGCCGGCATCCGCTCGCCTCCCGGGACATCCATCTCGTCCACAGGAATGCCGCGTCCGTCATCGGTGACGGTAATCGAGTTGTCGATGTGGATGATCACGTCCACGTGCGTCGCATAGCCGGCCAGCGCTTCATCGACCGAATTGTCCACCACCTCGTAGACCAGGTGGTGCAGCCCTTGATCGCCGGTTGACCCGATGTACATCGCCGGACGCAGACGAACAGCTTCTAACCCTTCCAAAATCTTGATGTTGTCGCCGGTATAGGTGCCGTTCTTGGCGGCCTTCGCGGTTTCTTCTTCGGGCGGGAGGAGGGCTGCGGCGATCTCTTGAGTGGACATGAAACTCCGTGACTTCGGGGCTCCGTACCAAGCCGCTTTGAGCTAACTAAATAGTTGTATTCAAATGACTTGAGCGGGCCCGTTCGGTATCTTTATTGTATCACGCAGGGCGCACTTTTTGGGGGTGGCGAATGGGCTTCTATGCAGTGCGGAATCAGGCCTTTCCAGTGCAAATTTCCATCCCGCTGCGCACTCCCCGATCTGGGACGAACAAACGGCGAAAGATCACCCGTTGGAGTCCTCAGTAATGGAAATTGGTTACCGCAAAACCTTGACGTCACGTTGAGCGTCGTGCTCTGGGAGGCTATCTTCGAATAGATACATGTTTTCGCCGCTGCCTCACTCCGTTCTGTTCTGGCTCAGGCTTGCCACGGTCCTCCAGACCGCGCTCCTCCTTGCCGCCTACGTCTCCGTTCTGCGAAAAGACCGTCTCTATCCCGCCATGCGCGCTTATCTGCTGATCAATGCCATCGGCGGCATCCTCATCTTCACCCTGCTCGGCCTTCCCGGACTCTTTTCCGGCAGCGAATCGAACCTTTACTGCACCCTCTTCTGGATGGCCTACGGCACTTCCGGTGTGCTCACTTTCTTTACCGCCCAGCAGATCTTCCGCGATGCCCTCGATCCATTTCCCGGGCTGCGCCGCCTCGCTCTGGTTGCCTTCCGCTGGGTCGCCACCGTCTCTTTAGCGCTCTCCGTGGTGCCGGCCATCGTGCCGCTCTTCTTCTTCCGCCATCAGTCCATGCAGGTCACAGTGCTGCAGGCCATGCGCTGCGTCAGCGTCCTGGAGTTCTGCCTCCTCGTCTTCATCCTTCTCTCCGCCCAGGCGCTCGGTATCACCTGGCGCAGCCGCATTGTCGGCATCACGCTCGGCTTCGGCGTCCTCGCTGTCGTAGACACCGTCTGCTTCATGTTCCTGCTGCGCTCCTCCACCCACCTGCTCTCCTGGCTGCTGGTGCGGGAGAGCGGCGGCGTGCTGGCAGCCGGCGTCTGGCTTGCCTATCTGCTCCTGCGCGAGCCGCAGCGCCAGGTCGTCAGGCTGCGCAGTCAGTCACAGTTGCAGAAGTGGAATGAGATCGCAGTCGCGCTGGGCAAGCCCGCCCCGCATATCGCTCTCAGCCCCGAGCCTTCGCCGTTCTTCCTCCAGGATGTCGAGGCCGTCGTCGACCGCGTCCTCAGCCGCAACGACATGGAACCGCCCGCGGCCCACTGATGCCCCCGGCCCACTGATACGCAATCCGGAAACAGCAAAAGGCCAGGACAATGTCCTGGCCTTTCCTGAATCCTCCGCGACCGCGTTTACGCCTTCGCCAGCTCCGCCGGCTCAACCGAAACGAACCGTCCGCTCTTGCCCTTGTCCGTGAACTTCACCTTGCCGGTGATCTTCGCAAACAGCGTGTCGTCGCTGCCGCGGCCTACGTTCAGTCCGGGCTTCAGCTTGGTGCCGCGCTGCCGCACGATAATCGAGCCGCCGGGCACTACCTCGCCCGCAAACCGCTTTACGCCCAGCCGCTGCGCATCGGAGTCGCGGCCGTTCTTCGAGCTGCCTAATCCTTTTTTGTGTGCCATCTCAGGTCCTCTGGAATCTCCGGGCTACTTCTCAGCCCGATACGTGAAGCCGTCCACTTCGATCTCGTTGATGCGCACCGAGGTGTACGCCTGACGGTGCCCCTGCAGCTTCTTGTACTGCTTCTTCCGCTTGAAGTGGAAGACCAGTATCTTGTCGCCGCGACCGTCGCCCAGCACCGTCGCCGTCACCTTCGCGCTTCCCGGCTTCGCCAGCGCGCCCTCGCTCGTCGAGGCCGCCAGCACATCGCTGAACTCGATCGTCTCGTTCGCCGCTGCGCCGGCCTTCTCAATGCGCAGCACGTCGCCCGGAGCCACGCGATACTGCTTCCCACCAGTGCGGATCACCGCGTACATAAAACCTCCACGGCTCTCACCCGAGCCGGAAAATAAGATTCAGTTGGGCGGATACATGCTTTCCTTCTCGCGCGCACTCCTCGAACACCCGAAAACCGGGCAACGAATCAGGGCTGCGGCAGGGGCCTCTCACTGGTCTGGAAACGAGACACAAAGAGGCACAGGCAGGATCGCCGGAACCTATCCAGTCTAGCGTCAGATGGCGGCAGGGTCAACCGCTCTGCCCTTACTGACGCGCGGTTCGGCACCCTGAAAGAGGTACACCCCCAGCACCGCGATCAATGGCTCCAACGGATGCCGGAACCGCGCATGCACCGTCACGAAGTAGAACATCGCCGGCACCGCCAGAAACGCAAAAAAGAAGAGCCAGGCCCCGTAGACTCGCCGCTTCAGCGCCAGCGCCAACCCCAGAATCCCCGCCGTGCTCAGAAACCCGAAATTCAGGCTCCGGAAGAACCGCGTCGCCCAGTTTCCGCTCGCCGAAGGCACCGCGAACCAGAAGAAATACAGCCGCTTCAGCGTATTGCGCGCAAACAATCCCGGATCGGCCGCGATGACGCGCTTCGCCATCTCGCCCCGCATCTTCGCGTAGCGGTATTCGCCCATCTGCCGGTAGAGCCGTAGCTGC
The DNA here is from genome assembly GCA_963836835.1 of uncultured Acidobacteriaceae bacterium. Taxonomy (GTDB): domain Bacteria; phylum Acidobacteriota; class Terriglobia; order Terriglobales; family Acidobacteriaceae; genus KBS-83. Next base: position 242,917 of record CAWILE010000005.1, read on the forward strand.
TGCGGATCCTTCTCCGGATGCTCGTATTCCATCAGCAGCCCCGTCGCCCCCGGGCCATTCCCCAGGTAAAGCTCCGCGCCAAAATTCGACCGCAGCGGCACAAAGTGATGGAAAACCAGCGCATTACGCACCATCCACGGCGCCAGCACGGCCAGAAATACCGCCGCGCTTACCACCGCGCCCGCCAGCCCGCGTCCCAGCGCGGGAGAGCGTCCCGCCAGCACCCAGATCCCCGCAAACGGCAGAAAAACCACCAGGGCCGGGTTGGCCAGCGCGATTGCGCCCCACAGAAGGCCAAAGAGCACCCAATCGCGCATAGCGAAGCGCCCCGGCCGTTCCGGCGCGCGTTCGTGCATCCGGAGCGCCAGGGCGAATGCGCAGGTAAACAGCAGCGTGCTCAGGCTGGTCTCCCAGATCCACCGCACCGCGAACTGCATCGCCGCGGGATAAAGCGCCCACAGCCAGATCGCCCACAACCCGATCCGCTCGCCGCGCCCGAAACATCGCCGCGCTATCGCTGCAATCGGAAAGACCGTCAGTCCGCTGAACAGCGAGTTCAGCGCCAGCAGGAGCCAGGCCGATGCCGCCGTGTAGACACCGGTCAGCTTGAAAACGCCCGCCATCAGTAGTGGATACAGGGGCCCCACCCACGCCGTTGGGCCCGTGTGGCCGCTGAAAGGATCGGCAAAGCCATATCCCGTCACCAGCGCGCGGGCGATCCGCCCCATCTCCCACCCGTAGTTGAAATGATCCGGAAACGGCCGAACCCAATACGTACGGGACAGCGTCATGTAGGCCACGCGCACCACAAAAGCCGCCCAGAAGGCAGCCTTCATATTGCTCGAGATGCGGCTCTGACTCTCCATGGGCGTTCTTCCCAGTATGCGGCACCCGCCCGGTCTCACTTCGGAACCGAACTGCGGCAATCCACAGGAAATGTGCCGGTTAATTCGCGCAACTCGCTAAAATGGAAATAGAGAGTCAGACAACAAGCCACCTCCGCGGTGGCTTTTTTTGCTGATTCATCTGCTTTGCCCTGGCCGCTAAGTCCTTACCTTGGACATCTTTAGCACCTAAGTCCTTTAGACACCGCACTTACCCCTCGGCACGAGGCGTAGATCTTTGCTGCCAAAGGGTTTACAAGCCAAGTGGTGCAGGGGGTGGGGGGAGGGGGGTGGCCGGTAACGTGACCTTCCCATCTCGCAGCGATTCGCGATACACTGGAACCTCGCGTAAGCGGCTCCTGAATCTCCGGTGAGAACGCCTCCCGTAGCCGCAGCGTACAGATCTTAATCAGGTTTGGAGTTCGCTATATGGCACAGGTATGTGAAGTCTGCGGCAAACGCCCGCAGTTCGGCAACAACGTCTCCCACGCGCACAACATCACCCGCCGTCGCTGGAACGTAAACCTCCGCCCGGTAAAGGCCAAGCTCAGCGGTGGCAACAAGCGCATTCGCGTCTGCACCAGCTGCATCAAGGCCGGCAAAGTCACCAAGGCTTAGCAGAGCAGCTTTGCAATCGGAAAAGCCCCGTCCGCAGACGGGGCTTTTCACATGCTCGAAACAGCAGCTTACTTCGCCGGCTCCTGCTGTTCTCCCGCAAAATCCAGCGCCGCCGAATTGATGCAGTAGCGCAGCCCGGTCGGCCGCGGCCCATCCGGGAAGACATGCCCCAGGTGAGCGCCGCAGCGGGCGCAGGTCACCTCCACCCGTTCCATCCCGTGGCTCTGGTCTGTGTGCGTCTCCACAGCAGCGGAGTTCACCGGCAGGAAAAAACTCGGCCAGCCGCTGCCGGACTCAAATTTCGCATCGCTCTTGAACAGCTCCGCGCCGCAGGCAACGCAGTGATACATTCCGTCCGCGTGATTGCGATACAGCTTGCCGGAAAACGCCTGCTCCGTCCCTTTCTCGCGGGTGATGAAGTACTGCTCCGGCGTCAGTTGCGCGCGCCACTCCTCGTCCGTCTTCTCGATCCTCTCCGTCTTCACATTCGTCTCAGCCATTCCATCCCTCACTATCTGCCCATTAGATGGATCAACGCCCGCTACAGGTGCGCGATCACCTCGATTTCCACCAGCCCGTCCTTGGGAAGCCTCGCCACCTCCACCGTCGAGCGCGCCGGCGCCACCACGCCATCCGCGGCAAAGTACCGGCCATAGACCTCGTTCATCGCCGCGAAGTCCCCCATGTTCTTCAGGAAGACAGTGGTCTTCACTACCTGTGCGAGGCTTGCGCCTGCCGCGGTGAGCACCGCCTTCAGGTTCTCGATCGCGCGGGTTGTCTGCTCGGCGATGCCGCCGGGAACCACCGCGCCCGTAGCTGGATCGAGCGCCACCTGGCCCGAGCTGTAGAGGAAGTCACCGATCCGGACTGCCTGCGAATACGGCCCGATCGCCGCCGGTGCACCGGTGGTGCTGACTGCCTGCTTCGAATCGCTCACACGCCTGCTCCTGAAGATGGGGAATTGTCGTCCCGACCATCATATGTCGCGCTGGCGGCCGGTGAGCGCCGAGAAGCCGCAGGCTGCCGCCGATCCGGTTTCGTCGTCGCGCTTGGGCAGCAGCAGATCGAGCAGCATGCTCTTCCACCCGCTGGCGCGCCGCCCATAATCCGCACGATAGGGCATCATGTGGGCCGGTCGCGACCAGCGCCTGGCGGGCAGCGTCAATCGCATGGTCAGGAATGCAGCCTGGCGCGCGAAGTCGTCCGCCGTGGCCGTGCGCAGGGAAGCCGGCACACGTTTCATACACTCCATCAGCAACTGGATCTCATGGTGGTGCCAGTCCGCTCCCAGCCAGTGTTCCTTCGCCAGCTCGGCAAAGGGCTTCGGCCGCTGCCCCGGCCCGGTGCCCACCTGCTGCGCCGCATGCACCCGGTACTGGATCAAAGGCTCGTCAATAAATGCCACCCCGCCCATGCACGCGGCCAGCGCGGCGATCCAGCCATCGTGCAGCCATTCACCGGAGGCCGGGCACAGATAGTCGCGCAAGCGAGTGCGAAACAGTACGGTGGCCCCGGTCACAAACCGGTACCGCACCATCGGCAACATGTCGCCGGCGAGGATACGTGCCTGGATTTTGCTGTCGAACGTAAACTTGTCCCACAGCCGGCCGGGCAAGCGCATGCCCATGTCGTCAATCAGCTGTCCATTCGAGAAAACCAGTTGCAGCAGGGGATTTTCCGCAAACAGCCGCACGCCCTCGGAGAGCCGCGTCGCATGCCACACATCATCCTGATCGCAGAACGCCACAAGACTGCCTGCGCAGAGACGCAGCGCATGATCGAAGTTCCGCGTAGACCCAAGGTTTACCGGATTGATGTGGATGCGAACCGGGAACGGAGCGATACGCGCAAAAGACTCCAGCAACTGCACCGTTGTGTCCTTGGATCCGTCGTCGCACACCACCAGCTCGTCGGGCCTGCGGTCCTGCCCCTGGAGGCTGGCAAGCTGCTCCTCCAGAAAATGAGCGCCGTTGTAAGTGCAGAGAGCGACCGAAATCGTCTCTGCATCCGGAAGTCTAGCCACGCCGGTCCTCGGGGCAACGGGCAGACATCGGGCGCAGCCGGAAGGCTTGCATTGCGCGCATCCGCCACACCCGGCCATCGCGGCAGGCGGCCATATAGTGCCGGCTGGTCTTGAGAAGCCACCAGCGGAAGAACAGGCGATCGGAGGTGTGGCCGAAGCGCAGAACGAATCGCGTTTGTGCCGCCAGTACGCTCCAATGCCGCCACATCGGCACCGTATTCAGGTCGAAGTGAGACAAATTCTGCTGCAGCACGGTGCGCATGACCCATACACGATATCCATGCAGATGCAGTTGCTGAAAGACCGCATGATCCAGGAAGTCGAGCCAGAAGTCCTCGGGGAAGCCGCCGATCTTCTCGAGCGCGCTCACCCGCAACGCCGCGCCGGAATTGTAAGCGGTAAGCGGCCGCGCCAGGGTGCCTGTGACCTTTTCTTCTACCGCATAATGCTCGCTCGCGAACTGCCTGCGAATCTGCCATAGAAATGGCGCATCCGGCGAGTAGAGGCGCCTGCCCGCCCACAGCTTGGGCACTATGGCGCCAACATCCGCGGATCTCTGAAGCGCATCGGCGGCATCCAGCAATTCCTTCAGATACTCTTCGGAGAGCCGCGTGTCCTGATCAAGCAGCAGCAGCCACGAACTGCCCTCGGCCTGCGCGCGGGCCAGGACCGCATTGTACGCTCGCGCCAGTCCTGCATTCTCCGGATCGTGGATGTAGTGCATATCCAGCGCGCCACCTTGCGGAGCGGGGTGCGCCTGCGGAGAGTTGTCATAAATAAACAGCGAGATTCGCTTTGCCGCCTCCGGCCGTCGCGACACCGCATCCAGCAGCGAAGAGAGCGCCGCGCTCTGACTGGGAGACTGGCCGTAGAGAACGAGGACTGCAGTAAGGTGCGCGGCTTGTGACATAGAAGGCAGCAATGACGACAGAGAATCCCGCCTCAAGCGGCGCGATTTGACAACAGCACTCTCAGGATACCGCCCTGCGCGCCGCATGCGTCATCTGCCTGCGGTCGCCGGGTGCAAGCCCTATCCACCAAAGGATCGAGGCAGTGGCAATCGACCACAGCGCCAGTGCCGGAATCGGAAGGGGCAGCATCGAGAGCCGCCTCCAGAACGGCACACAGATCAACAGCGGCAGAAAGCTCAACAGTGGGCGGGCCACCCCGTCCCGGACAAGGCGCAGGCGGCTCACCGTCAAGGCCCTTTGGGTCCGCGGAATACTGATGAAGAGATGGGCAAGCACGCCGGCGACCGCGCCGATGCATGTGCCCGCGGCTGCGCCGATTGCCCCGTACCGCCGCGCCAGCAGCACACTGCAGACCAGGTTGGTGATTGCCTCGAGCACCGGCGACACCGTCGCATAGCGCTGCTGCCCAAGCCCGACCACCATCAGCGCGTATGGGTAGCCAAGCTGGCGTACTATGTTTGCGACCACCAGCAACTCCAGGTACACCATCGCGTGTGATGCATAATGCGTCCCGACCCAGATTCGTAACAGCGGAAACCCTAAAAAAAGCAGCGGGATGCCCAGCATGCAAAGCAGGGCAGTCGAGAGCCGCGTCGCACGGATCAGCAGCAGGCCCAGCTCCTGCGGCGTGCGCTGCACCTGCAGCGACGAGATGGCCGGCAGCAGCGGCCCCAGCATGTTGCCCACCAGCAGTAGCATGAAATTCGTGGCGCTGCCCGCCACCGCGTAATAGCCCGTGTTCTTGTAATCGAAGTGCCCGACGATCGCCGTATCCAGTCCGCTGATCAGCAGGTTGCCGATCATCCAGATCGTCAGAATGCCGCAGTATTCCAGCAGCCGTTTCGACGTGCCGCGATCAAAGCCGAACAGGTCGAAGCCGATGCGGCCGCCGGCATAGTGCTTCCAGCCGACGAACTGCGCCAGCGCGGTGGCGATATTGCAGGCAGCCATCAGCAGGGCCATCTCGAGCAGCGTGCCGCGCATCAGCAGCAGCACAATGAGCCCCACGGTGGAGAGAACACGGCTTGCCCCGATCACCACGGTAGGAAAGCCGTATTCCTGCAGCCCGGTGAAGGTGGCAAGAAACACGCCGAACGGCAGCGAGAAAGCCACCGAAAGCCCCACCACCAGCAAGCCAGAGCGCACATCGCCGACCAGCGACGGCGGCATCTGGCTGAAGAGCCGCGGCACCTCCCACACCATCCCGAAGATCGCGATGGCCCCGACGATTGCGGCGCCGAGCATTACAGTAAACGCGGTGCTTACCGTTCGGCGCGCGGCCAGTGGATTGTTTGCCGCCTGGTATTCGGCAATAAATTTGCCGATGGCCGTCTGCAATCCAAGGTCGAGCAGGTTCACATACGCGCTGAGTTGCAGGATGAGCACCCAGGCGCTGTACTCCGCCGTGCCCATGTGGCGCACCAGGAAGTGCGGCAACACCAGGGAAATCAACATGCCCAGAAATACGCGCGTGAGATTCGAAGCGGACCCTTGCAGGATCCTGCGTTTGTCGAGACCGGGCATCGGGTGAACTCGATTCACCTTACCAGAGGCGGGGTTTGCTCCGGCGGTGCTTACAGCTTGCTCGCGCGTTCTACATCGCGCACGCCGGGGATTGTGCGCAATCCGGTGACAATTCTTTCCAGGTGTGCTACGTCTTCCGCCTCGACGATGAACTCCACGATGGCCTCTCCGTCCTTGCCGGCCCGCGAGTCGACGCTGCGAATATTCGTGCCGTCGTCGCTGATGATCGCGGTCAGTTTCTTCAGCATGCCGGCGCGGTCATCACAATACACCGTCAGCGCACCGGATAGGTCTGCCGCCGGCCTTTGTCGTTGCCCGCGTCCTTCGCCCACTCCACCGAGATGCGCCGGTCGCTCTCGTAGAGCAGGTTCTGCACATTCGGGCATCTCCGCGCGTGCACTGCGACCCCCGCCGCGCGTGACGTAGCCTACAATCTCTTCGCCGCGGATCGGGTTGCAACATCGCGCGCGGTAGACCAGCAGATCATCCTGACCTTCCACCTGTAAGGATTCGGACCCGTGCGGTACAGGTGCAGCTTCTCGACATCGGCTTCATGCGGTTGCCTTCCCGCGGCCGTTTCGGTTTCCGGCGTCACCGGTGCGATCAATCCCGGCGCCAGCTTATTCAGCACCTGTCGCGACGAATACTTGCCAAAGCCGATAGCCGCCATCAGGTCGTTCTCTGCCGCCAAGCCGCATTCGTTCGGCCGCCCGCGCGTAATCCGCATCGGTGAGCTTGCCAGGGAAAGCTTTGTACTTCCGCGCCTCCCGGTCCAGCAGCTTGTTGCCGATTTCAATGGCGCGCTCACGCTGGTGTTCATTCAGCCAATGCTTGATCTTGTTGCGGGCACGCGAGCTCTTGGCGAAGGTCAGCCAATCGCGGCTGGGCGTGTGGCCGTTCTGCGTCACGACTTCCACGATGTCGCCGTTGCGCAGCTTGGTCCGGAGCGGCGCCATCCGGCCGTTTACCTTCGCCCCTACGCAGGTATTCCCACTTCGGTGTGGACGGAGTAGGCAAAGTCCACCGGCGTCGCATCCTTCGGCAGCACCACAACCTTGCCCTTGGGCGTGAAGGTGTAAACCTCTTCCGGATACAGGTCGATCTTCAGCGTGGAGAGAAACTCGTTCGGGTCGGACATCTCCCGCTGCCACTCCACCAGCTGGCGCACCCAGGCCAGCCGCTGCTCGTCCTTGCGCTGATCGGGCCGCCGGTGGCCTTGTATTTCCAGTGCGCCGCGATGCCTTCTTCCGCGATGCGGTGCATCTCTTCGGTCCGGATCTGCACCTCGAATTGGTGTCCGCCGTCGCCCATCACCGTGGTGTGCAGCGACTGATACAGATTGGGCCGCGGCATGGCGATAAAGTCCTTGATGCGCCCCGGCACCGGCCGCCAGATCGAATGGATCAGCCCGAAGACCGCATAGCAGTCCTGCACCGTCTCCGTGATCACGCGGACCGCCAGCAGGTCATACACCTGGTCGACGGTCGAGCGCTGCTTCTGCAGTTTCTGATAGATGCTGTAGAGCCGCTTGATGCGCCACTCCACCCGCGCCTCGATGTTGTTCTCGCGCAGCTTGTCCTGAAGGATGCGTTCGACTTCCTCCAGGAAGTCCTCGCCTTCCTTGCGCCGCTCATCGACCGCCGTCTTCACCTTTTCGTAACCGAAAGTATCCACATAGCGGAAGGCCAGGTCTTCCAGTTCACCGCGCACCTTGCCCATGCCCAGCCGGTGAGCCAGAGGTGCATAGATGTCCAGCGTTTCGCGCGCGATCGCCTGCTGCCGGTCCGGGCGCAGATGCTGCAGCGTGCGCATGTTGTGCAGCCGGTCGGCCAGCTTGATCAGCACCACGCGCACATCGCTCACCATAGCCAGCAGCATCTTGCGGACGTTCTCCGCCTGCCGGTCTTCGCTGTTCGCGAACTGGATCTTGTCGATCTTGGTAACGCCTTCGACGATGTGCGCGACCTGCTCTCCGAAAAGTCGCGTGATGTCTTCCGTCGTCACCGGCGTGTCTTCGACGGCGTCGTGCAGTAGACCGGCCGCGATGCCGGTCGAATCCAGCTTCATCTCCGCCAGCACATGGGCGACTTCCAGCGGGTGCAGGACGTAGGGTTCGCCGGAGGCGCGGAGTTGTCCCTGATGATGCTCGAGAGCGAAGTCCCAGGCGCGGCGAATGATCTCTACATCGTCGCTGGGGCGATGTGCGCGCACAGTATCCAGCAGCGCGCGGAACCGCGCATCGATCATTGCACGGGGCTCGCCCGGGGCGTCGGCCCTGCGGGCCGCATTAGACCCCGGCGGCGTTGTACGCGCGGTCGCCATGCCTGATTATAGGCTGATGGTCCTTCCTTTTCAGGAAAACCGCATGCAGAGAGCGTTCCCACAGTCATGAGCAGGAAACAACAGGCCATCAGCAGGAAGCAAGAGGCCATGAGCAGGAAACAGCAGCCCGGCAAGGTCGCCTCTGCCCGTCCTGTCCCAGCCGAACGCGCGGCCATTGTCTCCCGCCGCGCCGCTGACCGGCTCCGCGGCGGCCATCCCTGGGTCTACGCCTCCGATCTGATCGAAGTCCTCGGGGAAGAGACCGGCAGCGAGCCCGCCGGTCTGGTCCGCGTGGCCGACCAGCGCAGCATTCCCCTCGGCACTGCCCTTTACAGCCCCGCGTCGCAGATTCCCCTGCGCCTCGTCAGTCGCGAGCTCATCGCCTCCGACGAAGAATGGCTCGCGCTGGTTGACGACCGCCTTCGCCGCGCGCTCACCTTGCGCGCCTCGATGGACACTGAGGCCTGCCGCCTCGTCTTCAGCGAGGCAGATGAGCTTCCGGGTCTCATCATCGACCGCTACGGGCCGTTGCTGCTCGTTCAGGTGCTCGCCCGTGGGCTCGACCGGCCGGAAGTTCGCGCCCTCGTCACCCGCGTTCTCGTGGAAGAACTCACGCCCGACACAATCGTCGAGCGCGGAGACGCCCGCATCGCCGCCATTGAGGGCCTGACCACGCCCGCGCTCGCCACTCTCTATAGCAAAGACGAAAATCACGCCGGGCTGCAGACCACATTTCAGATCAATGGCCTGCGCTTCGCCTACGACGCCGCCGCCGGCCAGAAGACCGGCGCATTCCTCGACCAACGGCTCAACTACGCCGCATCAGCCGAGCATGCACGCGGCGAAGCCCTCGACGTCTGTACCTACCAGGGCGGCTTCGCCCTTCACATGGCCCGCCGCTGCACGCACGTCACGGGCATGGACGTCTCGCGCAGCGCCCTCGAAGTCGCCGAGCGCAACCTCGAAGCAAACCGCGCCCAATTCTCAGCAGAGGTCGATTGGATCGAGGCGGATGCCTTCGATCTGCTGCGCGACTGGAGCGATGCCGGCACACAGTACGACACGATCGTGCTGGATCCGCCCGCCTTTGCGAAGAGCAAGCGTGCCGTCGAAGGTGCGCTCCGCGGCTACAAGGAGCTGAACCTGCGGGCGCTCAAGATGCTGCGTCCCGACGGCGTGCTCATCACCTGCTCCTGCTCGCATCACATATCCGGCGCAGAGTTCACCGCCACCGTGGCCTCCGCAGCATCCGATGCCGGACGCCGCGTCCGCCTGATCGAGCGCCGCGGCGCGGCGCCCGATCACCCCGTCGTTCTGGCCATTCCGGAGAGTGAATATCTGAAATGCCTCATCTGCGCGGTCGATTGAACAGTAGCTCTGGATGCCAATTTCCTTTTTCCATCAGACTGCTTGGCTGGCCATCGCGTCGTTTATCGCGGGGGCGCTGAACGCGGTTGCCGGCGGGGGCTCATTTCTCTCCTTTCCTGCGCTGTTGGGTGTGGGTGTTCTGCCCATTCCCGCCAACGCCACGAATACCGTGGCCTTGTGGCCCGGCCAGTTGACATCGATCGCCGCTTACCGCGAGGACCTCGGGGTCAACCTTCGGTTGCTGGTGCCCGTTTCGCTATCGGCGCTGGCCGGCGGCCTGGCGGGCGCTATCGTTCTGCTGCACACCGGGCAGGGAACCTTCATGCGGCTGGTGCCCTGGCTGCTGCTCTCTGCGTCACTTCTGTTTGCAGGCAGCGGGAAAATTGCGCGCTGGGTCATGGAGCGCCGCGCGCGTGCTACCGCCGTCCGTCCGCGTTACGTGCCGCTGTGCGCTGCGCTAGCCATTGTGTGCTTTTACATCGGCTACTTCGGCGCGGGCGCGGGATTTCTCATCATGGCGGTGCTAGGTATCTTCGGCATCCAGAGCATCCGCGAGGTGAACGCGCTCAAGGTGGTGGCCACTACCATCGCAAACGGCGTTGCTGTGATGACCTTTACGGTCGGGCGGCAGATCGTCTGGCATCTCTGCCTGCTCATGATGGTCACCGCTGCGGTCGGCGGGTATCTCGGCGGCCGATGCTCGCGGCGGGTCAGCGGTTCGGTCATGCGCATTCTCGTTGTGCTCATCGGACTTGGCATGGCGGCGTATTTCTTCAACTACACGTATTGATGGCAGCGCGTATCCTGAAAGAGCGTTATGAGTCACGAAGGAATCCGCATCGTCGATGAACGGGAAGCCCGCCGCGCCGATCGCGCGCATCTGCCGCACGACACCGTGGACCCTGCAAAGGTGCGCATTCACAAAAGCGAAGGCACCGGCATGGAGATCGACTGGAAGGATGGGCACCGCAGCGAGTGGAGCTTCCGCTGGCTCCGCGATGCCTGCCCCTGCGCCACTTGTCACGAAGCGCGGGAGGCCGCGGGTCTCGAGCCCGGTGAGCGTAAACCCGGACCTGCACAACTGCTGCCGCTTTATGAAGCGCCGGCGCGTCCCGCCAGTATTGAGCCGGCTGGCCGCTACGCCGTCATATTCAAATGGAACGACGGCCACTCCAGCGGTATCTACTCCTGGGATTTTCTCCGCCGCCACTGCCAATGCGAGGGGTGCAGGAGGCAGGGAAGAAATAGTTAGAAGGGAATAGCAGCCACGCAGTCGCGCAACGGCTATCTTTATTCCTTCCGCTGCTTTTTTTCCCGGTTCTTTAAGAAGTGGTGCTCGATGTCGGGGAGAAACTCAATCAGCTCCGAACCGATGACGCCTTCGGCAGTGACGGTAAGCGCCCCGATAACCGTCTTCTCAATACCGGTGTCTTCGTCGGGATAGTACAAGTTGGAGATGCCGCCCGAGATGAAGTTGCCGGCAACGTTGGCGTAGTTCGGTCCCCACTTGCCGTTGTCGCGGCGGCACCAGAGCGCGGTACTGGCGGAATAGCCAAAACGGTGCACGAATGAGCCGGTTCCCATCCGGTAGTAGCGGGGATCTTCTTTCAGCAGCACGGGGAGCACGGCGTTGCCCCAGAAATTGCCATCAAGCGTATCGAGATAGCCGGCGCCTAAGCGCTTGAAGTAGCCGGACGCGCCCTGGCCGAAGCCCCAGCGGACTGTGCTCTGCGTCCCGTCCGGATTGGTGACGACTTTGGTCCCGGAGTTGGTATCGCGGGCCTGCCCGACCCCCGCAACCACGCCGACAAGCGCGAAGACGAATGGATCCGTTGAACTCTTGAACATGAGGTGAAACTTCTGCTTCGGCCGGAGCGGGGGTATGTTCGCCCCGCCATTCACGAGCGTGAACATGGGCATCACTCCGAAGGCGCGCTGCTTCTCCTCGCGCCGCAACACCTCGTCGGAACTCGGCGACTCCTTCTGCTGGTCGGCATCCTTTGTCTGCTGCTGTTGCGGTACCGGTGCCTCCGGCAGGCTCGTGCTCTGCGAATGCGCCGCAAGACAAAGTGAGACGGCTAATAGGGCCGCCCGTAAGGATCGGTGGAGTTGGAAGGGGCTGGAGTACTGCTGCATGCGTCTTTACAGGATAAATGGGCCGGCTCTCACAATGGACGCTAAACAGTCCGCATGAGTTTCGCCGCTATTGCGACCAGTGATGGGCCACCATCGTGCAGGCAGTTTCCGGATCGGGCGCCACCAGCGATAAAGTCCTGTGTGCAGATCGCAAAAAGCCGGCCTCTACCGCGCCATCCAGCATATGCAGAAACGCATTCCAGTACCCGACGGTATTGATCAGCACCACCGGCTTATCGTGAATTCCCAGCAAACCCCAGGTGAGGATCTCGCACATCTCGTCCAGCGTGCCCAGGCCGCCGGGCAGCACCAGGAAGGCATCCGCGCGCAGCGCCATCTCCGCCTTGCGCTCGTGCATGCTGCTCACTTCAATCAGCTCTGTCAGTCCGCGATGCGCAATCTCCTGCCGGAAGAGCGAGCGCGGAATCACGCCTGTGACCTCGCCGCCGGCGGCCAGCGCCGCATCCGCAAGCGCGCCCATCAGTCCCACCTCCGCGCCCCCGTACACCAGCCGCCAGCCATGTTGCACAATGGCCGTGCCCAGCGATCGTGCTGTGTCAAGAAAGACAGGATCAATGCCGTTGCTCGATCCGCAAAATACGCAGAGGCTCCGCTGCGCGACAGGTTCTTTGCTTTGTATGGAAGTCATTGTGGATCGATGTGTCGTCTCTTCCAGACTATCCAAATGCAGCTTGCTCTGCTGTCATGATCCACCCCGCAGCCAGCGATACACTAGGGAGAAGAAGTTCCCACCGAGACGCCAGGCCCGTGAACCCCCTGCTTGAAAAAATGAATCCGCAACAGCGCGCGGCCGTCGAGGCCACGGACGGTCCTGTCCTGATCCTCGCCGGCGCGGGCTCTGGCAAGACTCGCGTCATCACGCATCGGATTGCGTATCTCATCGAAGCCAAAGGCGTAGCCCCGGATTCCATCCTCGCCGTCACCTTCACCAACAAAGCCTCCGCCGAAATGGGCGAGCGCGTCGAAAAACTGCTTGCCGGCTCCACGCTGGCCAAGCCGCTGCTCTCCACCTTTCACTCCTTCTGCGTGCGCGTGCTGCGCCGCGACATCGAGGCGCTGCGCATCGGCGACAAGGGCCTCACGAAGAGCTTCGCCATCTACGACGAGAGCGATCAGCAGGCCATCGTCAAGCAGGCCATGCGCCGCATGTCGCTCGACGACAAAACGCTCACGCCGCGCACTGTGCTCTCGAAGATCAGTTGGGCCAAGAACCACATGATCGATCCGCAGGAGTACTACCTCGGCTCGAGCGATCCCAACAGCGAGCGTGTAGCGCAACTCTACGAGATCTATCGCAAGGAACTGCTCAAGAACAACGCGATGGATTTCGACGACCTGCTGCTTGAAACCGTGCGCCTGTTAAAGGCCAGCGGCGAAACGCGCGAGCGATACAACCGCCGCTTCCGCTACATCATGATCGATGAGTACCAGGACACAAATCGCCCGCAGTACGAGCTGATGAAGCTGCTGGCCGGCGAGCATCACAACATCTGCGTCGTTGGCGATGAGGACCAGAGCATCTATAGCTGGCGCGGCGCGGACATCCGCAACATCCTCGAGTTCGAGAAAGACTTCCCCGAAACCAAGACCATCCGCCTCGAGCAGAACTACCGTTCCACGCAGGTGATCCTCGAAGCTGCATCCGCCGTAGTCGCGCGCAACGCGCAGCGCAAGGGAAAGAACCTCTGGACGGAGCGGCAGGGCGGTTCGAAGATCGGCTACTACGAAGCGCCCGATGGAGAGAACGAAGCACTTTTTATCGCCGACTACATTCAGAAATATCTGCGCCAGGCCGGCGAAGGCAACGAGCCGCCGCGCACCGCCGTGCTCTACCGCACCAACTCGCAGTCGCGCCTGGTGGAAGAAGCGCTGCGCCGTTACTCCATCCAGTACACGATGGTCGGCGGCTTCTCCTTCTACGAGCGAGCCGAGATCAAAGACCTGCTCAGCTACCTCAAGCTTGTTCAGAACCCGCACGACTCCATTGGTCTGCAGCGCGTCATCAACACGCCACCGCGTGGTATCGGCCGCTCCACACTGGACATGCTCGAACGGCTCGCGCTCGAAACCGGCATCAGCACTTGGGACGCCATCGGCCAGGCGATCCAGCAGCGGCTGCTGCCGCAGCGCGCGCTGAATGCACTCGAAGGATTCCGCCGCATCATCGACGACGCCCATGCCATGCTCGAGCCGGGCTTCGCCGAAAAGCTCACAGTCGATGTCGCGCCCGAAGGCGCGTACGAGCAGGGCCCGGACGCGGAAGACGAAGGCGCAGACACCGACTTCGAATTCGGCGCCCAGGGCATGCTCGACCTGTCGCATGACGAGCCCGAGGCAGACGAATCGTTCGCGCCGGAAGCCTTTGCCTCCGAAGACTCCGAAGAAGAAGCTCTAGCTGAGGTCAGCTTCAATCCCTTCGAAGACACGGCACCAAAACAATCGCAGAAGAAACCAGATGAAGCTGCCGCTGAGCCTGCAGAAGAAGAACGCCCCGCATTCCGCAGGCCCGGCGACAAGGCGACGCTGCCCGAGTTGATCCGCTTCATCAACGATCGCAGCGGCTACATCCGCGCGCTCGAAGATGAAGGCACGCCGGAAGCCTTCTCCCGCATTGAAAATCTGAAGGAGCTTGCCAACGCCGCCCAGGATGCCGAGGAACGCGGCGAGACGTTGGCGGAGTTCCTCGATCACGCCGCGCTGGTCAGTGACACCGACCACTACAAGCCGGACAGCCGCGTCACTCTGATGACGCTGCACTCCGCCAAAGGCCTGGAGTTCCCACTGGTGCTGCTCTGCGGCATGGAAGAAGGACTCTTCCCCCACTCGCGCACGCTCACTGATCCATCCGGCCTCGAAGAGGAGCGCCGCCTCTGCTATGTCGGTATGACCCGCGCCATGGACACTCTCATCCTCAGCCGCGCGCGCTATCGCCGCCGCTACGGCAACGACATGCCGGATGCCGCCATCCCGTCGCGCTTCCTCGAAGAAGTTCCGCCGCAGCTGGTCGAAGATCTGAGCGGTGGCCGCGAGCGCGCCTCCTCTTGGGGCGGCTATGCAGCCGGCTACACCAGCGGCTCATCTTCCTTCGCCCGGCGCGGCAATCGCTTCAACGACGAAGGCGAACGCCATTACAGCTACGAAGACGAAGACCAGAGCCGTAACCAGAGCAGTTACGGATATACCCCGGAAAGATCGCGCCGCGATGCCGGTTCCATCGATAACATCGCCAGCTTCTTTGCGGGGCGGGGCGGCGCAAGCGCAAAGCGGCCAAAGCTCCCGGTTCCCGAGCCGGCGGGCGCCGTCGGCTTCAGGAATGGCCAGCGCGTTCGCCACCCCAAATACGGCGATGGCATCGTCTTTCGCCGCGAAGGCGACGGCGACGACGCGAAGATTACAGTACAATTCACGAAGTTCGGCGTGAAGAAGCTGGTCGAGAAGTTTGCCCAGCTCGAGCGGGTTTAAGCGGAACGAAAAATCAGGAATCGAGACCTAAGCATGGCGAATACCACGAAGATCGAAGATACACAGGAACGTAAAAAGGTGAAGCGGGCTGCCCGTAAAAAGGCCGCTCCCAAGGCGAAGCGCACTACACCCCGCGGCTCCAACAAGAAGAAGATTCGCAAGCTGACGCGCGGCCAGAGCAAGCGCTAACCAGATCGGCATAGCAGATCGGCCCTGCCGCGGCATAGCCATGGCGGGGCCGTACTGTCTCTGGTGATACCCTGCTGAGTCATCCCCGCAACCACCACGGGTTCTGTTTCTATCTACAGCCGCAGGGCTAATAGCTTAAGGTAGTGTCACGCCGGCCGCTGGCCGGAACTCTTCTGCAGGAGTCATCGCTTCTGTCGCAACTCTTCGCCCGCAAATCCATCGACAAGCTGATCAGCGATTCCGAGTGCGAAGAGCACGCGCTCAAAAAAACGCTGGGCCCGGTCTCGCTTACCGCGCTGGGTATCGGAGCGGTCATCGGCTCCGGCATCTTTACGGTCATCGGCACCGCCATCGCCGGCCAGCGGTTCGATGTCGCATCCATCTCCGACACACCGCTGCTGGACTACCTCATCCACCACACCGCCATGCTCGGCCGGCCCGGTGCCGGACCGGCTCTCGCGCTCTCGCTGGTGCTGGTCGCCATCGTCTGCTGCTTCACCGGCCTTTGTTATGCGGAGCTGGCCTCCATGATTCCTATCGCCGGCTCTGCCTACACCTACACCTACGCCACCCTCGGTGAGCTGGTGGCGTGGATCATCGGCTGGGATCTCATCCTCGAGTACGCCTTCTCTAATATGTCGGTCAGCGTGGGCTTCGCCGCCCACATCGTCGATCTGCTCGACTGGTTCAACATCCACCCGCCCATCCGGTGGATCTCGCCCGCGTATCTGCCAACCGGGCTGCAGGACTTCTCCGGGCAACAATCTCTACGCGCCCGGCTGGCATTTCGGCTTCAACGTTCCGGCTTTCCTCATCGTCATGCTGCTCACCGTCATCCTGGTGCGCGGCATGCGCGAGTCCGCGGAGACCAACAACATCATGGTGCTCATCAAGATCACCGCCATCCTGGTGTTCATCTTCGCCGGCGCGTCATTCATCAAACCGCACTACTACCATCCGTTCTCGCCCAACGGATGGTCCGGCGTGCTCACCGGCGGCTCGATTATCTTCTTCACCTACATCGGCTTCGATTCGGTTTCCACCGCGGCGGAGGAGTGCCGCCATCCTCAGCGCGATGTTCCCATCGGCATCATCGGCACGCTGATCGTCTGCACCATCCTCTATATTGGGGTCGCCGTGGTGCTCACCGGACTCGTGCCGTGGCGCAGCATGATGGGCGACGCTGCTCCCGTGGTGAACGCCCTCAAGAAACTCTCCCTCGCTACCGGCGTCCCTCGTCTGCATTGGATACGTCTCTTCGTGTTGCTGGGCGCGCTGATGGGCATGATCTCCTCCATCCTCGTCTTTCAACTCGGACAGGCGCGCGTCTGGTTCGCCATGTCGCGCGACCGCCTTCTCCCTGCGGCGTTCAGCAGAATTCACCCGCGCTTCCGCACGCCCGCGCTGGCCACCTGGGTCGCGGGCTTCGTGGTTGGCGTTCCCTCCGGCCTGCTCGATATCGGCACCGTCTCCAACTTATCTAACATCGGCACGCTCTTTGCGTTCGTGTTGGTCTCCATCGGCGTGCTCATCCTGCGCTACCGCGAGCCCAATCGTCACCGCGCCTTCCGCGCGCCGCTCGGCCCGGTCTTCCCGGTGCTCAGCATCATCTTCTGCATCGTGCTCATGATGGGCCTCGAGGTCATGACTTGGCTGCGCTTCTTCGTCTGGCTGGCCATCGGCCTGGTCATCTACGCCTTCTACTCCCGCAAGCGAAGCGAGTTCGCCCGCTAAGCGCTGCAGTTATCTGGCAACACTGTGCAAAGCGGGCAGGCATGGCTTCGTCACGCCATTTTGTTTACTGAAATTCATTACGGCCTCTTTACTTTTCGCGGTCGCTGCAAACGCGCTCCGGCTTTTCCTTTGGACTGGTCATCCACTCGATAAACTGGAAAGGTGAGTTCGTCGATCCGCAACTTTCTCCGCAATCTCCCCAAGGCGGAGCTGCATCTGCATCTGGAAGGCACGGTCACCCCGGAGACGCTGGTCGAGCTCAGCGAGCGCCATCCGGAAGGCCGGCTTTCACTGGAGCAGGCACGTGCGTTGTACCGCTACGTCGATTTCACCGGCTTCCTCATGGCCTTCAAGGCAATCACGGAGCGGCTTCTCACCCCGGATGACTACGAGCTCATCACCTGGCGGATGGCAAGTGCGCTCGCCGCGCAAGGCATCGTCCACGCTGAGGTGTATGTCTCGGTGGGCGTCGTGTACTACTGGCGTCGTATCGAGTTCGAGCCGCTCTTCGCCGGCATGGAGCGCGGCCGCCTGCGCGCCGAACGCGAATTCGGCATCACCATCCTCTGGATCTTCGACGCGGTGCGTCACTTCGGCGTAGAAGAAGCGGCGCGCGTCTTTCACAAAGCTGCCGAAATGCGCCGTGAGCACGCCTCGATCGTTGCTATCGGCATCGGTGGCGACGAGCGCCGCATGGGCGCCGAGCCCTTCCGCGAACTCTACGCCGAGGCTCGCGATGCCGGCCTGCGTCTCACCGCGCATGCCGGCGAAACCGTCGGCCCGGAGAGCATCTGGGGGGCACTGAACATCGGCGCGGAGCGCATTGGCCACGGTCTCTCTGCACAGTTCGACGCGGAGCTGATGGACATTCTCGCCGAGCGCCAGGTGCCCATCGAGATCTGCATCACCTCCAACGTACGTACCGGCTCCTGCACCTCGCTGGCCGCGCATCCCGCGCGGCGTTACTTCGACTCCGGCCTCATGATCACGCTGAATTCCGACGATCCCGCGCTCTTCGGCAGCGACTTGCTGGGCGAGTTTCATATCGCAGGGAGCGAGTTCCAATTCACCGAGGAGCAGCTCCGCGAACTCGCAGCCAACTCCATCGAAGCCAGCTTTCTGCCGCCTGAACGCAAAGTCGCCCTCCTCCGGGCAATCGATTCCGTGACGAAAGGGCTATCCGATGTAGCACGGCCGTAATGCAGACAGCCGGCCGCTTCGCTACGCTATCATGAGGTGAAATGGTGCGCTCGACCGCTGCACCTGAGGGGCGAGGATACATGAGGAACGTTCTGCCATTCCAGAAAAAGCCGAATTACTTGCTTCGCAGCATCACTTGGGGTGGAATCGCAGTCACTGTGGCAGCCATCGGGCTCATCGTCGGCCGTGAGCTCAGACTGCGTTACAAATTCAGTCATCGCTCGCCCTACGACTATTACGCACACGCGGGCGATCAGGCGCCGCTGGACTCCTACGCGGTCGGCATCTAAGCACAAAGGCGGAGCCAGGCTCCGCCTTTTCCATATCTCATCTGCGCAATCGTTTTCGCTCAGTCTAGACTGGTCTCCGTGTCCGTTTGGAGGCCTCATGCTTAGAAAAAACTTTTCTGCATCGGCTGTTGCCTGTCTGCTCATTGCTTTTTTCGCAGTCGTCCTCCACGCGCAGGAAACCATCACCATCGATGCAAGCGCCAAGGCCACGCCCCTGCCGCACTTCTGGGAGCAGATGTTCGGCTCAGGCCATGCCAATCTCGCGCTGCGCGATGCCTGGCGCGACGATCTCTCCGCGGTCAAGTCCGTCACCGGCATGCAGTACGTCCGCTTCCACGGCATTCTCGATGATGAAAACGGCGTCTACACCGAAGACGAGCACGGCAACCCGCAATACAACTTCACGTATGTGAACGAGATTTATGACGGCATGCTCGCCCGCGGCGTGCGTCCTCTGGTGGAAATCAGCTTCATGCCCAAGGAGCTTGCCGCCCATCCCGCGCCGCACGCTTCTGGTACAAGCCCAACGTCGCGCCGCCCAAGGATTACGCAAAGTGGGACGCGCTGATCCGCGCCTTCGCGCAGAACCTCATCGATCGCTACGGCATCGACGAAGTGGCGGAGTGGTACTTCGAAGTCTGGAACGAGCCCAACATCGACTTCTGGGTCGGCGAGCCCAAGCAGTCCACCTACTTCGAGCTCTACAGCCACACGGCGCGTGCTCTTAAATCCGTAAGCCCGCACCTGCGCGTGGGCGGTCCCGCATCCGCCGCCGAAGAGTGGGTCCCCGAGTTTCTGAAATACATGCACGACAACAACGTGCCCGTTGACTTCCTCTCCACCCACGGCTACGCCGACGAGAACTACGAGCACACCTTCACGTCCGCTAATCTGCCGCCCATGGACGACCGCCTCTGCGCCGCAATGGCCAACGTGAAGAAACAGATCGCCGCCTCCCACATGCCCAACATTCCCTGGTTCGTCACCGAGTGGAATGTCATCGGCATCGACAATGCGCGCGACACCACCTTCGTCGGCCCTGCTGTCGCCAATACCATCCGCGAATGCGACGGCCTCGCTGACATGATGTCCTTCTGGACCTTCGACGATGTCTTTGAAGAAGGCGGCGTCAAGCGCGAGCCCTTCGATGGCGGCTTCGGTCTCATCGCTCCCTACAGCATCCGCAAGCCGAGCTTCAACGCCTTCGCCATGCTGCATCATCTCGGCAACGAGCGTCTCGCCAACGACGCAAAGAACATGCTCGTCACCCGCCGCGTGGATGGCACGCTGGTCGTCGCGGTCTGGAACATGGCCGATCCGGCCGGCGCGCACCAGCCAGGCGGCCCCGGCGCGGACAAGCGCGTACAGCTCAACTTCGTGCATGTGCTCGAAGATGCCCCGGTCAGCATCACGCATCTCGATCCCACGCACGGCAACACGCTCGCCGCATATCAGAAGATGGGCAGCCCGCGTTATCCCACCATGGCGCAGATACGCGATATGAATAAAGCTTCCAAACTCAGCCCGCCGGAAAAGACCGCGCTCCGCGACGGCAAGATCGATGTCGATCTTCCGGTGAACTCACTCGTCATGCTGGAGGTCAGCCGCTAACTGGCCGCCGAAAAATCACTCGCAGCGGATCGCGGCCATCGGCTCGCGCATCCGCTTATGCCAGCGTCCTGGATTGCCGAATGCCCGCCGCGTCGCGCGATCCGCCTCCGCCGATCCTTCGCGGAGCAGCTTCTCGCGCAGCAAAGTCTGATGAAACTCCAGCTCTTCCGCCATCTCGCGGTCCATCCGCCGGCCGCGCAGCAGCGACTTCACCCGGCCGAGAAACGCATGCAGCCCAAGAGCCATATCGGAGCCTTAGTCTGAGTGCTCCTAACATACTCCCATAAGCAATTTATGGGAAGGCATTCTGAGATAGAGCTGGCGCGAATACCTGAATGGTTGAACGTGGGCGCCTTGAAGTGAGCGAAGTCTTTTCTATTTCGCGGCGCGAGCGTCGATAGTCAGCCTCCTGACTAGTCAAGAGGCTAGTCAGGAGGCCGTTTTACAGTGCTTCTAATTCGCCGCCAACTGCCGTAGCACGTACTGCAAGATGCCGCCGTTCTGGTAGTAAAGGATTTCCTGCGGCGTATCGATCCGTACCGTCACCCGGAATGTCCGCTTTTGCCCCTTGGCGTCGGCAGCTTCCACCGTCAGTTCGCGGCCGTTCGCAAACTTCGCATCCAGCAGCGCCTTCAGTCCGGGAAAGCTATACGTCTCCTCGCCCGTGAGTCCCAGCGACTCGGCATTCTCGCCATTCTCAAACTGCAGCGGCAAAATCCCCATGCCCACCAGATTCGACCGGTGAATGCGCTCATAGCTCTCCGCAATCACCGCCCGCACGCCCAGCAGCCGCGGACCTTTCGCCGCCCAGTCGCGCGAAGATCCCGAGCCATATTCCTTCCCGCGAGAATCACCAGCGGAACCCCCCGCTCGCGCATACTTCACCGATGCGTCGAAGATGCTCATCTGCTCGCCCTCGGGCAGCAGCCGAGTTACACCGCCTTCGGTGCCCGGCGCCAGCTTGTTCCGCAGGCGCACATTCGCAAAGGTCCCGCGCACCATCACCTCGTGATTGCCGCGCCGCGATCCATAGGAATTAAAGTCCGCCGGCTTCACGCCATGCTCACTCAGGTATTTGCCCGCCGGCCCGTGCGCTTTGATCGAGCCGGCCGGCGAAATGTGGTCCGTCGTCACGCTGAATCTCCCAGCACCGCCAGCACGCGCGCAGCCCTGAATATCTGTCAACCGGAGCGGGC
Source organism: uncultured Acidobacteriaceae bacterium (assembly GCA_963836835.1). Taxonomy (GTDB): domain Bacteria; phylum Acidobacteriota; class Terriglobia; order Terriglobales; family Acidobacteriaceae; genus KBS-83. The sequence goes on from CAWILE010000005.1 coordinate 264,466, forward strand.
ACTTGCGGCATGCCGTCGAAATACGGCGCCTTGCCGGATGTACGTGGAATCCGGCTCCCACGGTATACGTTCGCCGGTCGGAAACTTCAGATTCTGCCAGTTCTGATCGCCATCCGTAACTGTTGCATATTCTTTGCTGAAGATCTCCGAATCGATGGCCGCCGCGATGGTCTCCGTCACCTCCTCCTGCGTCGGCCAGATATCCCGCAGATACACCGGCTTTCCATCCTTATCCTTGCCCATCGGCTGGCTTTCGAAGTCGTGATCGATCCGCCCGGCCAGCGCATACGCCACCACCAGCGGCGGCGACATCAGGTAATTCGCCCGCACTTCGGAGTTGATGCGCCCCTCGAAGTTTCGATTGCCGCTCAGCACGGAAACCGCGACCAGCCCGTGATCCTCAATCGACTTGGAAACATCTGTCGGCAGCGGCCCGGAGTTGCCAATGCAGGTCGTGCAGCCGTAGCCCACGACGTTGAAGCGCAGCTTGTCCAGATACGGCAGCAGCCCGGCCTTCTGGTAGTAATCCGTCACGACGCGCGAGCCCGGCGCCAGCGATGTCTTAACCCACGGCGGCACCGCCAGCCCTTCTCCACCGCCTTCTTCGCCAGCAGCCCCGCCGCCACCATCACCGAGGGATTCGATGTGTTGGTGCAACTCGTAATCGCCGCGATCACAATCGATCCATGGTCCAGATACGGATCCGACATCCACCCCGAAGCGCTCCTTGACGCTGGTTGGCGCGCCCGGTTCTGGCATGGCCTTCGTCGCATCCACGGTCGGCGCAGGATGTCCGCCCTCACCCTCCCAGCGGCTCACCTGCCTCGCGGCGTTACGGTCTGCCGCTTCGGCCCAAGCAGGCTTGGCAACTTGCTTGAAGGCCGGCCCTGCCTGCGACAGCAGCACGCGGTCCTGCGGCCGCTTCGGCCCGGCCACGACTGGGCTCCACCGTCGAAAGGTCGAGTCGAGTCGTCGTGTGTATTCCGCCTCCGGCGTGTCCGGCGTATGGAACAGTCCCTGCTCCTTGTAGTACGCCTCGACCAGCTCGATCTGCTCCGCGCTCCGTCCCGTCAGCCGCAGATACCGCAGCGTCTCCGCGTCCACCGGGAAGATGCCGCAGGTCGCGCCATACTCCGGCGCCATGTTGCCGATCGTCGCGCGATCCGCCAGCGGAAGCTCGCTCACGCCCGCGCCGTAGAACTCCACAAACTTGCCCACCACGCCCAGCTTGCGCAGCATCTCGGTCACGGTCAGCACCAGGTCGGTCGCCGTCGCGCCCTCGCGCAGCTTGCCCGTCAGCTTGAACCCGACCACCTGCGGCACCAGCATCGAAACCGGCTGGCCCAGCATCGCGGCCTCGGCCTCAATGCCGCCGACGCCCCAGCCCAGCACGCCCAGGCCGTTGATCATCGTGGTGTGCGAGTCCGTGCCCACCAGCGTGTCCGGATAAGCGCGAAGCGTGCCGCCTTCGCCTCTGTCGTAAACACCACGCGCGCCAGGTACTCCAGGTTCACCTGGTGGCAGATGCCCATCCCCGGCGGCACGGCGGAGAAATTCCGGAACGCCGACTGTCCCCACTTCAGAAACGCATAGCGTTCCCGGTTGCGCTGAAACTCAAGCGCGGCATTGATGGCATAGGACGTTCGCAGTGCCGAACTCGTCCACCTGCACCGAGTGGTCAATCACCAGCTCCGCCGGCTGCAGCGGATTGATCTTTTCCGGATTGCCGCCCAGCTTCTTCATGGCGTCGCGCATGGCCGCCAGGTCCACAATCGCCGGAACGCCGGTAAAGTCCTGCATCAGAACGCGCGCCGGCATAAACGCGATCTCGCGCGCCGGCTCGGCCTTCGCCTGCCACTTCGCCAGGAACTCAATGTCCTCCGCCGTCACGCTCTTGCCATCCTCCTGCCGCAGCAGGTTTTCAAGCAGAATGCGCAGCGAGTAGGGAAGCTTCGCGAGCGAGACGCCCTTTGGCCTCCAGCGCATTCAGACGGAAAATTTCGTAGCTCTTGCCATTGACCTTCAGGGTAGATTTGCTGCCAAAGCTATTCATCGGAATCGGTTCTCCTGTGGTCACACAACGGTTCGAATCGCACCGGCCCGGACGCACGTTTGCGGCCCACATGGGGCGCCATCAGGTCTCGAAGGCAGGCTGTCTTCAGGAGAGGGGAGAGCGCCCGCGATCAGGCCGTCCGCGGCGAAAGCGCTTTAGAAGAGGAGCATCGGGTAGTAGCAGATGCCAGTCTTTCATTGCGACACCAGTGTAACTCCATCTGTGAAAACCAAGGCATAGCTATGGCGCTCCTTCCCGGAGTTGTGCATCCTTGTCCGCATGCCCGTTTTTGTCCACGATGGCCTCAGGCTCTGGTACGACGAGCGCGGGGCCGGCGCCCCGGTCCTCTTCCTCGCCGGAACCATGAGCGATCACTCCACCTGGGACTTCACCATCCCGAAACTGGAAGGCCTGCGCGCCATCCTGCCTGACAATCGCGACGTCGGCAAAAGCGGTAACGCCGGGCGAGATTACGCGGTGAGCGACATGGCGCACGATGTCCTCGCCCTCATGGGCCAACTCGGCCTCGAGCGTGCCAGCATCGTCGGCCACTCGCTTGGCGGCAAGATCGCGCAGGAGGTCGCTCTTCTCGACCCCGAGCGAATCGACAAGCTCGTGCTCGTTTGCTCGTCCGCGCAGCATGACGTCCAATCCCGCTCGCTGATGGAGCTCTGGATCAGCCTGCGCGAGGAGATCGCCGACGATCTCGTCTTCGCCGGAGTCATCTGCCTCTGTGTCATGGGTCCGCCGCAGTTGCGGCAGATCACGCTCAGCGATGCCGCAGAGCTCTGGATGGCAAGGAACAGCCTGCAATCCGGCTCGGCCTTCATCCGCAATGTCGAAGCGTCTCTCGCGCACGACACTCTGCCGCGCCTCGGTGATATCCGCGCAGAAACTCTCGTCATCTACACCGATTGCGACCGCGTCTTTCCGCCGTCGCATGGCGAGCAGCTTGTCGCCTGCATACCCCGCGCGCGCGGCATTCTTATGGAGAACTGCGGCCACGCGCCCATGGCCGAGCGCCCCGCGGAGTTCGCCAGGCTCCTGCAGCAATTTCTCGCGCCATTACAATAAAAGTGTGGCCACCCTCGCCAATCCCGTCACGGATGCGATCGCCGCAAAGGTCCACTCCGGCCGCCGGATCACGCCCGGCGACGCACGCCACCTCTGGCAGCACGCTTCCGACGACGAACTCCGCGATCTCGCCGCCGTCGCGCGCGCGCGCTTCCATCCCGCGGACCGCGCCACCTACATGGTGATGCGCATCATCAACTACACCAACGTGTGCGTCGCCCAGTGCGACTACTGTGCCTTCTACAAGCTTCCCGGCCAGGAGGGCGGCTACGTCCTCTCCCAGGAACAAGTCTTCGCCAAGCTCGACGAACTGCTCGCCCTCGGCGGCGATCTCGCCGCATTCAACGGCGGCTTCAACCCGCATCTCCCGCTCGACTACTATTGCGACCTCTTCTCCGCCATCCGCGCATCGCTACGGCGACGCCTCGAGTTCTACGCCCTCACCATCGCCGAGTTCATGTATCTCGCCGACCACGCCAAGCTCGAGCTACGCCGAAGCCGCCGAGCGCTTCAAAGCCGCCGGCGTGCGCTGGATCACCGGCGGCGGCTCCGAGATCCTCACCGAAGACTTCCGCCGCCGCCACAGCAAGTTCAAATACACCGTCGCCGAATACTTCGCCGCCCAGCGCGCCCTCGTCGAAGCCGGCCTGCGCACCTCCGCCACCATGGTCATCGGCTTCGACGAGACCATCGACGAGCGCATCGAGCACCTCGACCGCACCCGCGCCTTCCAGGACCAAGTGGTCGGAATCCGGACGGCCTCGCCAGCTTCCTCTGCTGGACCTACAAGCCATACTTCACCCAACTCGGCGGCATCGAAGTCACCACCAGCGAGTACCTCCGCCATCTCGCGCTCAGCCGCATTTATCTCGACAACATCCCCCGCATCCGCACCTCCGTCCTCACCCAGAACGAGCGCGCGCTCGAAGGCCTCCTCTACGGCGCGGACGACTTCGATCTCCCCATCGAAGACGAAGTCACCCAAAAAGCCGGCGCCACCATCTCCCTCAACTTCGAGCGCCTCCTCGACCACGCCCGCAAATTGGGCTTCACGCCGGAATACCGCCACGTCGCACGCATGTGACTGCGGCACCTGAATCATTTCTGAACGCCGCGGGAAGATCATTCCCGGAGAAGCGCCGCGTGGCCGGCAAATACCGCCACAATTTCCCGCCTCGGCATGCGACGTTTTTGATTCTTCTCGTGTCTGCTGAGGAGCTGATTTACGGGCGCGATTCGCTCGAGGTATGATCGCGCGGGCGCTGCTTTGAAGAACCTAGCAAGAACCGGGTCCCGCTGGCTGAACGCATTGTTCGCTTTACTGCTACTGTTTAGCACTATTGCGCATGCTCAGCCTTCCGATAAAGATTTTCCTGATCGGTTTCTAATCACTCGCGACACTTTTTGGGACTTTGGTCCACCGTTCCACTACTACGAAATCCTGTCTATTACGCCGGACGGTCGCGGCTCAAAAGTGGAACGTGTCCTGATCACGCCAGCGGGCGATCGTTGCTTGCAGCCCCCTACTATTGAAGCGGAAACGGTAATGAGCGATGAGTCGATCGAAGGCTTGCTGCAAGGCAAGAACCCTTGTTCTATCTCTGAAAAGGACCTCCGAAGAGAACGAGATCGTAAGAAGAAGTCATTGGTCTTCAGCGGAGCGAACGTGACCATGCAACTAAGTTGCGGAGCGCATCTGCGCAACTTACGAATGGACATCTTGGACAGAGATATTTACTCCGAGGCCCCAAAGACGCCCCAACAAACTTCGTGGACTATGAGCGTCCTGGATCAACTGGACCGCGCCCTCGGCCCCGGCGTTCCGGATAAACCGGCCTTCAACCTGAAAGACGATTCAAGTCCTGTGAATCCGTCAGATTCCGAGACAGTACGGGCATTGAGGAACGGGCAATTCGATTCTTTGTTTGGTTCTGATACGAAGGTTTCAGACATTTACCGAGAGGCGCTTGCTCCGCGACAAGCGCCAAGCATTCTCTTAAAAGGTGCGTCGCCGGATGCACCTGTCTCTTTCACTTTGCCGAAATATCCGCCAATTGCAAGAGCGGCCCACGTCGAAGGCAGAGTCACCTTTACGCTCGAGGTTTCTCCGGCGGGACAGGTGACAAACCTTTCCTACACTGGCGGTCCGAAGATGTTATGGCCAGCGACTGCGGATGCAGTTAATCAGTGGCAATTCCAACCCGAAGCAGCCGGCCATCATGTTCAGGCAAGCGTCGAATTCCATTTGAACTGTCCACGGGCCGACACTAAGCACTAGCAGTACTCATCTGACTTTCACGAGCTGAGCATGCCCACCCGTCGAACCATCCTTCAGACCCTCGCCCTGACTACCGGAGCCGCGCTCACCCGCAAACTTCCCGCGCTCGAACTCTCAGACGCCGCCATCGCGCGCGACCCCATGCGCCCGCAGTACCACCTGCTCCCCGCGCACGGATGGATGAACGATCCCTGCGGCCCCATCTATTGGAAGGGCCGCTATCACATGTTCCTGCAGTACAACTCCGAGCCGGTCTCCGCCGTAAAGCTCTGGGCGCACACCACGTCGTCCGACATGATCCACTGGCGTCGCGAGCCCATCGCGCTCGCGCCCACGCCCGGCGGCCCCGATGCCGAGGGCTGCTGGACCGGCACCGCCGCCGTTGTTGATGGCAAACCCACCTTCCTCTACACCGGCGTCGTCAATTCCACGCCCGAACGCGCCACGCTGGTCGATGCCAACCCTCCGCTGCGTGAATCCGTCTGCATGGCCGTTGCCGAAGACGATGGCCTCCTGCACTGGCGCAAGCAGTCCCAGCCCGTCATCCCGACTCCGCCTCCCGGCATGAAGGTGGTCGGCTTTCGTGATCCTTCGCCCTGGCGTCAAGACGATCACTGGTACTTGATCGTGGCCTCAGGCGAGCGCGGTGCCGGTGGTCGCGTGTTGCTGTATCGCTCCACTGACTTTCGCCACTGGGAATACCTGCACCCCATGGCGCAGGGCAAGCCGAATGGCAAGCAGGGCACCGATCCGGTTGACAGCGGCGAGATGTGGGAATGCCCGGACTTCTTCCCGCTCGATGGCAAACACGTCCTCATCCACTCCACGGAGCGCCGCACCCTCTGGCAGATCGGCACGCTTGATACGGCAACCATGCTCTTCCACGCAGAATCCGAAGGTCTGCTTGACCACGGCGCCTATTACGCTCCCAAATCTCATCTCGACGCCCACGGCAACCGCATCCTCTGGGGCTGGATCACCGAAACCCGCCCCCAAGCCGAGTACGCCGCCGCCGGCTGGTCCGGCATGATGTCCCTGCCGCGCCGGCTCTCCATCGACAACAACCAACTCGTCATGGAGCCCGCTCCGCAAGCCGCATCGCTTCGCACCAAGCCTCGCACCGGTGACGCCGTCAAGCGCCTGCCCACCGCCGCGCAGGAGATCCGCATCACCTTCACACCCGCAACGGACGCGTCCCCATTCGAGCAGTCCTTCGTCGACAACCAGGGCGCCGCCATCCTGCTGCGTGCCGATCCACAGAAGTCGGCCGGCACCGCACGCAGTGGCGATCAAGAGATCACCGGCATCGACACCGGCGCACTCGACCTGCACATCTTCCTCGACCACTCTGTTGCCGAAATCTTCATCAACCACCGCCAGGCCATCACCCAGCGCTACTATGCCCGCACCCCCATGGAACCCGCAGTAGCCATGACTCTCGGCGGAAATTGGCGCATCACCCGGCAGCAAGCCTGGTCGCTGAAGAGCATCTGGTGAATGCCCGGTAAAAATTCGTGCATGAATGGTCCGGAGCCGTTACTGGCAGGGGGAGAACTTCGGAAATCGCGCCTGTTTTCTCTCTGAGTTCGTTACACTGGAAATAGAGCCATTCCTCAGCAATCAAGAAGGGGCATCGAACGCACTCGCAAGACGTGCGACGACGTGCTTTTAACCCGAATGGAATGACGACTTTAGCGATAAGCTCATTAGAAAGACGACTTTAGCCCTCGGGAGAGGGTCTAAATCATAGTCCCTCAAGAGCTTACGAGCCGGCCTCCCGCGACGGGAGGGGGGAGGGGGTCCCCCTCCGAGTCCTGAAAAAGAAACGCCGCAAGGAAGAGAGAACGCATCATCGTGTCCAGCACCATCCGCAACATCGCCATCATCGCGCACGTCGACCACGGCAAGACCACACTGGTCGATGCCATGCTCCGCCAGGCCGGCACCTAGCGCGCCAACGAGGCGTCAGTCGAGCGCGTGATGGACTCCAACGAGCTCGGAAAGCGAGCGCGGCATCACCATCCTGGCCAAGAACACGGCGGTCCACTACAAGGACATCGAAGATCAACATCGTCGACACCCCGGGCCACAGCCGACTTTGGCGGCGAGGTCGAGCGCGCCCTCAAGATGGTCGATGGCGTCATGCTGCTGGTTGATGCCTCGCGAAGGCCCGCTGCCCCAGACCCGTTACGTCCTCACCAAGGCCCTCGAAGCCAAGCTGCCGCCGATCCTCGTCATCAATAAGATCGATCGTCCCGATGCCCGCGCCCAGGAAGTGCTGAACGAGGTCTACGACCTCTTCATCGACCTCGACGCCACGGAAGACCAGCTCGATTTTCCGGTGCTCTATACCAACGCCAAGAAGGGCACCGCGTCACTCGCCCTCGACATCCCGGCGAGGACTTGCGGCCGCTCTTCGAGACCATCCTCAAATCGTTATCCCCGAGCCACCGGGCGACGCCGAATGGCGCGCTGCAGATCCTGGTCACCAATCTCGACTACTCCGACTACCTCGGCCGCCTTGGCATCGCCCGCGTCTTCAACGGCACGCTGCAAAACCGGCGAAGAAGTCAACATCTCCAAGCGTGACGGCTCGCTGCAGAAGACCAAGATCACAAAGCTCTTCTCCTTTGCAGGGCTCAAGCGCACCGACATCACCGAGACGGTGGTCGGCGACATCGTCGCCATTGCCGGCGTCACAGGCATCACCATCGGCGAGACCATCACCGACCTCGAGAACCCGAAGCCGCTGCCGCTGATCACCATCGACGAGCCGACCATCGCGATGCAGTTCATCGGTGAACAACTCGCCGACGGCCGGGCGCGAAGGTCAGTACGTCACCTCGCCGCAACCTCCGCGAGCGCCTCGACAAGGAGCTGCTTACCAACGTCTCCATCCGCGTCGAAGAGACCGGTATCACCCGACAGCTTCAAGGTCCTCGGCCGCGGCGAACTCCAACTCGCCATCCTGATCGAGATGATGCGCCGCGAAGGCTATGAGCTCATGGTCGGCCGGCCGGAGATCGTCACCCGTACCTCGATGGCAAGGTGATGGAGCCAGTCGAGCTCCTCACCATCGACATCCCGGAGAACTTCGTCGGCACCGTCATCGAGAGCCTCGGACCGCGCAAGGGCGAGATGGTGAAGATGCACAACCACGGCTACGGCCGCGTCCGCATGGAGTTCCGCGTTCCCTGCCGCGGGCTCATCGGCCTGCGCAGCGAGATGCTCACCGAGACACGCGGCACCATCGTGATGAACTCGCTCTTCGACGGTTACATCCACTACCAGGGTGAGATTCCACAGCGTCCCACCGGCGCGCTCATCGCCGACCGCTCCGGCACCACCACCGCCTATGCGCTCGACGGACTCCAGGATCGTGGCGTGCTCGTTGGTCGGCCCTGGCATCGAAGTCTACGAAGGCATGATCGTCGGCGAACACTCCCGTGACAACGATCTCGACGTAAACGTCAGTGCGCGAAAAGAAGCTCACCAACATGCGCGCGTCGAGCGCCGATGAAGCCATCCGTCTCGTGCCGGTGAAAGCACTCTGAACCTCGAGCAGGCCATCGAGTTCATCGCCGAAGATGAGCTCGTCGAGGTGACACCAAAATCTCTCCGCCTGCGCAAGAAGATCCTGCAGGCCAACCGCAGACCGAAGCGCAATGCGCAGCCAGTGGCGGGGTGAGCGACAAAGACCAGACATCATCAGACAACCGCAGATAAACCGGTCCGGCGCGGCGTGGCCGATTGTCTGTAGCCGCTGGCCTTCGTCTGCAGTCGTCTGCTGTGGCGTGTAAGCTTGAATGTCAGGGAGCGGCCGCCTGGGCCGCTCTTGAACTTTGCAGGAAATGAATGGCGGACCAGGGAAATCTCTTCAGCACGCGCGACGACTCGGCCACCGCGGTACAGGCGCCTCCTGAGCCGCCGTCCCGGCAGGTTCCGCGCTGGCTGCTCATGATGGAAACCATCCTTTTCGTCGTTCTCCGCCTCTATGTCGGTGCTCTTGTGGTGCTGCTGCCGTGGCGCAGTATCTGGACCACCAACGCATGGGTCAATCACTGGCCTGACGTTGCCAACTTCATTGCGCAGGGTTGGGTGCGAGGCATCGTCTCCGGCCTCGGCCTGCTCAACATCTGGATCGCATTCAGCGCCATCATTCACCGCCGTCGTTCCTAGTCCTTCCTCCTATGCCGACTGACCAGACACCGCAACCGCTGGAATCCGCCTCCCTCGCTTACGAGAACCCGGCCTTTCTCAACAGCCCGGACGGCCGCCTCATCCGCATCATGGCCGAATACGCCGAGCCGCTGGCTCGCTTCCGCCGCGAGCGCATTCGCGACACAGTAGTCTTCTTCGGTTCGGCGCGATTCAACGCGCTCGACATCGCGAAGCACGATCTGGAACTACTGGAGAAGCCTTATTCCAACCAGCCGGCGCCGCACGATCAACAGCCGGCAAAGGGCGCCGAACTGGATAACTGCTCTGCCGACCAGCTGAAATGCCGCCGTGCAGAAGCCGCCGTCGAGATGGCCCGGTATTACGAGGATGCCCGCAAACTCGCCCGCATGCTCACGGACTGGGCCATGACGCTCAAAGGACGGCAGCGCCGCTTCGTCGTCACCTCCGGCGGTGGCCCCGGCATCATGGAAGCCGCCAACCGAGGCGCACACGATGCCGGCGGTCCAACCATCGGGCTCAATATCAAGCTCCCCTTCGAGCAGATGCCAAATCCCTACATCACTCCGGCGCTGAATTTCGAGTTCCACTACTTCTTCATGCGCAAGTATTGGTTCGCCTATCTCGCAAAGGCCCTGGTGGTATTCCCCGGCGGTTTCGGCACGCTGGACGAGGCGTTCGAAATCCTCACCCTCGAGCAGACCGCGAAGCTTGCCAAGAAGATTACGGTCATCATCTATGGCACCGAGTACTGGAAGTCGGTAATCAACCTCGACGTACTGGTCGAGAAGGGAACGATAGCGCCGGAAGACTTGGAACTCTTCCACTTTGCCGATACTCCGGAGCAAGCATTTGCGTTGTTAAAAGAAGGGCTTACCGTCAATCACCTCGAACCGGAAAGCAGACGGGCCGCGCAGATCGAAACTGCAAAAACACAGGATGCCGCCGTTGAGATGGCGCCGGATATCGCGCAGACCCGGTGACTACCACAAGACCCGCCCGAAAACACTAGTGTGTGATTCCAAACTGGAACCCAGGTGTGCACCGAAGTCACAGCATCTTCTTGCCTGCGTAATGCATCATTCATAGTGCCCTCCCCATACTGACCCTGCAGGTCGGAGGAGGTAGCCATGAAGGGATCTCAGATCTCTTACTTGTGGAAGAACCCCGATGCCGCGCGCAGCTATCACACCGGCGTCTCACTGCACAGCCACACCAATCGGTCGCGCGAAACACTGGATTTTGTCGTCAATGTAGTTACGAGTGATGGCTTCTGGGGCCGCCTCTTCCAATGGTTCGAAGGCCTCCATGCAAAACATGCCGTCGTAAAGTTGGACTACACCCGCGCCTGGTGGACGCCGCCGCTCACGCCACGGCTGGCCTTTGATCTGGAGCGCCGTCAGATTGAAAACAAGCTGCAGCGCATGGCGCTGGTCTCCATCACAGACCACGACAACATCGAAGCGCCGCAATTGCTCCGCACCGTGGCCAGTGCCCGGCATATTCCCGTCTCCGTCGAATGGACTGTGCCATTCGGGAGCGATCAGTGCTTCCACTTGGGTATCCACAATTTGCCCAGTGCTGAAGGCGCGCAGTGGATGCGGACCCTCGAGCAATTCACCACGGCTCCGTCCAACTCGCAGCTCACGGAAATTCTGAGCGCGCTGAACTCACTGCCCAACGTGCTCGTCGTCTTCAACCATCCTATGTGGGACCTCTACGAAATCGGCGCAGGGCGACATGCAGTCCGCGTCGAGGAGTTTATGGAGCAGAACGGAGAGTTCCTCCATGCAATGGAATTGAACGGCCTGCGCAACTGGAATGAGAACCGGGTTGTGCGAGCGCTGGCCCGTCGCTGGAACAAGCTTCTGATCTCCGGCGGCGACCGCCATGGCCTCGAGCCGAACGGGAATGTCAACCTGACAAACGCCACGTCGTTCAACGAGTTCGTGCACGAGATACGGCAGGAGCAGCGCAGCCACGTGCTCTTCATGCCGCAGTACGCCCGGCCGTGGAAACACCGCATCATGCAGTCCACCCTGGATGCGGTGCGCAATTATCCCGATTTCCCCGAGGGGTCGCGCCGTTGGGACGAGCGTGTCTATCACCCGGATGCCAACGGCCTGCCTCAACCGGTCAGCGCACTTTGGCCCGCCGGACATGCGCCGTTGATGCTGTGGCTGAGTATTCAAGTTGTGCGGCTCATGGGATGTGCGCCCTTGAGCGGCAGTCTCCGGCTGGCCTGGAGCGAATCGCGGCAACTGCAGTTTGCTTTGGGTGAACGCGAGGCGGTCTGATCTCGCCGGCGCGCACATCGCCTCATGGCTGCCTTTGCCGATCGCCCGCTCATCCTCCACCGCCCAGAGTTGCATATTTCCTGGATGCCTTTCATGAGGTGAATGGCGTCGCGCACACCAGTCGTCACTTCGAGGCCTTTGCCCACCGGCGGAGCCTGCCTTTCCTCTGCGTCCGTGGTTGAATTTGCGACTGCCATTGCAGAGATTGCCGGCAATGCTGCCCTTGGACCATGCAATGGGTGAGCGCGCGCGACAATACGCCTTGTCAGCATCCTGGGACGCTGTTTTTGAGAGCGTCTACACTCAATATTCGGCCTTGTTGAGTGGGGATCACTATTCGAGGATCTGTCCGACTTAGACACCCACTGGCGGCGGATTCAGTGCGGGAGTGCGCGGCGGATGCAAGTCCGAGCGCTCAACCGAAACAACCTGATTGCCCTGCTTGTGCATCCTGGCGAAACGCGTGATAGGCTCGGGGCACGTCGGGCGCATGGTTCAGGATTGCAATTCGCTTGCAAAGAAGACGAAGCACAGCTCGACATTCCTGACCGACGCCGGGGGGCCGCATGACTGACAGCAAGTGCATTGTTGGCCTGGGTGAACTGCTGTGGGACATGTTGCCGCAGGGACCGCAGCTTGGCGGCGCGCCCTCGAACTTCGCCGTCATGGCGTCTCGACTCGGCAACCATGGTGCAGTGGCCACACGCATCGGTACCGATCCGCTGGGCCGCGACGCAATGGCCTTTCTAAAAACCACGCCGCTCGACGCCGGATATGTACAGGAAGATTTCAGCCGGGTGACCGGCACTGTTTCGGTCGCGCTCGAGCAGGGCGAGCCCCATTATGTCATCCATGAGCCAGTGGCTTGGGACTTTCTGGAATTCACACCGCATTGGTTGGCGCTTGCTCAACAGGCAGACGGAGTTTGCTTCGGAACCCTCGCCCAGCGATCCCCAGCATCGCGACGCACTATCGAAAGCTTCCTTCATGAAACGCGTCCCGATTGCGTTCGCATCTTCGACGTGAACCTGCGCGCGCCGTTCTTCAGCCCAGAGGTCGTCGAGAAATCCCTCGAACTGTCCACCATATTCAAGCTGAATGCCGGCGAAATGCCGCAAGTGCTTTCCTTACTGGACTTCCCGGATGAGGCCGGCACCACGCCGGACTTTCTGCTGAATGGCGCCCGCCAGATCATCGACCAGTTTCCGGTGCAGCTTGTCGCCATTACGCTGGGCGCAAATGGAAGCCTGCTGGTCACGCGCAATGAAGTCGATCGCCATCCCGGATATCCGGTAGAGATTGTCGACACGGTGGGCGCAGGCGATGCTTTCACCGCCGCGCTGATCCACTACTATCTCCGCGGCGCGCCGCTCTCCCAAGTGAATGCCGCCGGCAATCGGTGGGGATCCTGGGTTGCATCTCATGCCGGCGCCATGCCAGCTCTGCCCGAGTCGGAGCGGAACGCCGTCATGCGGCAGATCGCAGGCTGATTTCTTCGCGTTTACGTCAGGGTCGCCCGGTTGTATCGTCAACTGCGTATGCCAGTACCGATATCGCCCGCGGAGCGACGTGCGCTCGGACAGGCGCGCCGCAAACAATTGCGCCGCCAGGATCACGCGCACTGGCGCCCGGCCGCCGGACGTCAATCGCCAGTCGCGAACTATCGCTCGTTCGATGCGCGCCCGCATCCGATCTCTGGTTGCATTGAAGTACGAGCGGATGACTGCCTCCGCTTTCGGCTTCTTCCGCGGCGCCGCGCCGGTGATGGCCGCGGATCTCGCTGCGCTGCCGAACACGGGCATACTTTCACAGATCTGCGGCGACGCCCACGTGCGCAACCTCGGAGCATATGCCGCGCCGGACGGACGCCTCATCTTCGATATCAACGACTTCGATGAGACCTGCGTAGCGCCCTTTGAATGGGACCTGAAGCGTATCGCCACCAGCCTGGCACTTGCCGGCCGCGAAAACAAAGAGAAGCCCTCCGACTGTCGCGAAGCTGTACTCGTTCTTGCCCGGAGCTATCGCCGTCTCGCGGCCACTTTGGCGCGTTCTCCTGTGTTGGAAGTGGCGCGCTACCAGGTGCATCGGCTGGAACGCGTGACGCCGGTATCGGATGCATTGCGCAAGGCGGAGCGCGAAACTCCCCTGAGCACGCTGGAGCGCTTCACGGAAGCTGCAGGCGGGGACAAAGGGCGCCGCTTCCGCGAAGAGCGGCCGACACTCCTGCGGTTGCCGCCTGCGGAAGCCCGCGCGGTGCACTCGAGCTTCGCAGCGTATCGGGAGAGCCTGCTGCCGGAGCGCCGCCACTTCTTCGATCAGTACCGGCCTGTCGATTATGCATTCAAGGTAGTGGGCACGGGCAGCGTGGGATTGCGGGATTATCTCGTCTACCTGGAAGGCAACGGCGACACCGACCCGCTCTTCCTCCAGGTAAAAGAGGAAACCGGTTCCGCATATGCGCCTTATCTTCCCATGCACGGAGGAGCCTCACACCAGGGCCAGCGTGTCGCCGAAGGGCAGCGCGCCATGCAGTGGCAGTCCGATCCATTCCTCGGATGGACTACGATCGCAAACCGACATTATCTGGTGCGGCAGTTCAATGACCACAAAGCCGCGGTCAATCTGGAGGAGCTCGCCGCCCGCGGTCTGGAGGAGTATGCCACGGTCTGCGGGGAACTGCTGGCGCGCGGTCACGCGCGATCCGGAGATGTGCACCTCATCATCGGTTATCTCGGCGAGGGAAGCAGGCAGGACAGATTCGATCGCGCGCTTGCAGCCTTTGCAGATGCCTACGCCGACCAGACGGAAATGGACTGGCGTGCTCTCGTTGCAGCGCGGAAGAATGCAGGCCTGGGCACAAGCAGCGACGCAGCGAAATGAGAAAATAGCAGCAGGGATTATCTTTTCATGCTGCAACTCTCCTCCGCCGGCAAACGCTTCGGTCCGCGAACTCTATTTGAAAGCGCAAACTGGCTCATCACGCCCGATGAGCGCACCGCCCTCGTTGGCGCCAACGGCACCGGCAAATCCACGCTGCTCAAGGTGCTCGCCGGGCGGAATCGCTCGACTACGGCAGCTTGCAGCGCACGCGCGGCATGACCATCGGCTATCTGCCGCAGGAGGGTCTGGCGCTTTCCGGCCGCAGCATTTTTGAGGAATGTCTCTCCGTCTTTGCCGAACTGCGCGAGATGGAGCAGGAGATTGAGAAGCTTTCCATCACGGCTGGCGGAGCTTGATCCCGCCACCCGCCGAATACGCCGCCGCCGCCGAACGCTTCTCGCATCTCGACTCGCATTTTCGTCCTCACAACGGCTATGCGCTCGATGCGCAGGTCGGGGCGGTGCTCGGTGGCCTGGGTTTCAGCAAACATGACTGGTCCCGGCAGATGCGAAGAGTTCTCCGGCGGATGGCAGATGCGCATCGCGCTGGCCAAACTGCTGCTGCAAAAGCCCAACCTGCTGCTGCTGGATGAGCCGACCAACCATCTTGATCTTGAGACGCGCAACTGGCTGGAGGACTATCTCCACGGCTATCCCAATGGGTACATCCTCATCTCTCACGATCGCTATTTTCTCGACGTGACGGTCGACAAGATCGTCGAGATATGGAACAAGGCCTGCACGTTTACCACGGCAATTACGAGAAATATCTCGAGCAGAAGGAGGAGCGGCGCATCCAGCTCGAGGCCGCATACAAGAACCAGCGCGAGCACATCGAGCATCTGGAAGCCTTCATCAGTCGCTTTCGCTATCAGGCGACCAAGGCCAAACAGGTGCAGAGCCGCATCAAGGAGCTGGAAAAGATCGAGCGCATCGAGATTCCCGTGGAGGAGCAGGCGATCCATTTCACCTTCCCGCAGCCGCCAGCCTCAGGCCGCACCGTGGTTGAGGTTCGCGATCTGGCCAAGAGCTATGGAGCGAAACAAGTGCTTCAGGAAGTAAGCTTCACCATCGACCGCGGCGACCGCATCGCGCTGGTAGGCGTCAACGGGGCAGGCAAATCCACGCTGATCCGCATGCTGTCCGGCATGTGAGCCGCCATCGGATGGCACGCTCAAGCTTGGGCCATAACGTCACCGCGGAATACTTTGCCCAGGACCAATACAAGGTGCTCGACGCAACGCCCGGATGCTCGATGACATCAGCAGCATCGCGCCGCGCGTGCCGCAGGCCGAACTGCGTGGCCTGCTCGGCTGCTTCCTGTTTTCCGGCGACGATGTCTTCAAACCGCTCGGGGTGCTCTCAGGCGGAGAACGGAATCGCTACGCGCTGGCCCGCATTCTCGTGAGCCCGGCGAACTTCCTCTTGCTCGACGAGCCGACAAACCACCTCGATCTCCGCGCCAAGGATGTTCTGCTGGAGGCAATCACAAACTTCAGCGGAACCGTCGTCTTCGTCTCGCATGACCGCTACTTTCTGGATGCATTGTCAACGCGCATATTCGAGGTGGAAGACGGTAATGTGCAGGTATATCCCGGCAACTACGAGGACTACATGCGCCGCAAGGCTGGGGTTGCTGATCCCGTTGTCGTGGCAGCGGAAGCCGCGGCCGCTTCCCAGCCCGCGAACGAAACAGTATCCGAAAATCCTGCCCGCGGTCGCCGCGTGAATCCCATCAAGCGCAAGCAGATGCAGGACCGCCTTGTTGTGGTGGAAACCCAGATTCCCCGGGTGGAAACAGCCATGGCTGATACTGAACAGGCGCTGAGCAATTTCATCAGCGCGGAAGAAACGCAGCGCCAGGCCGCATTACTGGACAACCTGCGGGCCGAGCATGCAACACTCTCCACCGAATGGGAAGAGCTGATGCAGCAACTGGAAGAACAGGCAAGCGTGTAGTCCCTACTGTGAGGTCACCGAGGTGGCCTTGTCGTTCGCAAAAGCAACGCTGAAGTGGCGCATCTGGCCCTGATCAGCGGTGACGTACTTCACCGTCCGGTTGCCGTAGTCCTTCGAGTCGGACTGCTGCAGGTTGCCAAGCGCCATGGTTGTCTGGAACTCGCTCATTCCTTGTTTTGCAGTGTGCTGCTCTACTGCCTGCCACACGTCTTGAGGCCAGTGATACAAGGTTCTCGGGTCGTCGTAGAAGAAGATGTCATCACACGCCCAGGTTGCATTCGCCCCATCCAGCGTCGCCACCGGAGCAGCGAACTCGCCATCGCGGCCGGATTCCGTGAACACCACGAACACATTCTTCGGCCCGCGCGGAATGCTGCTGTTCCAATCCGGCGGCGTCACAGTCTCCACGAATTCTTTCACCTGCAGTTCCTGCGTGGGTGGCAGCCATCCGGTCTCATGAATAAAGGCGATGCGGCCGGTACGGTACGGATAATAGGGAACGGTATATCCGGTTCTCATCCAAACCGACTTGCCATTGAGCGCGCGCGCCGATTTCATGCTGTCGATGAGCATCTTGCGAACAAACGTCAGTTGATCCTCGCTGACCGCTCGCGTCGCAGGCTTGTTTGGCATGATGCCGGGAGAATTGCGCTCGTGCTCGTAGGAGACAATTCGCCACGCTGCGGTCGCAAAGATCAGAAGCGTAATGGCTCCGATAATCTGCCAACTCTTCATCGAATCATCCTCGAAACATCAGATGGAGGGCTGCTCCAGTTGCTCCTCAGGCTGCATCAGCGATGCGGCCGTCAGCGCATCCGCGTTGCGCAGGGCGGGGAAGAGCACGGTCCAGAGTCCCGTCACCATCAGAGATCCGATGCCGCCCAGCACCACGGCGCGCACCGGCCCCCACCACTGTGCTGTCAGCCCGCTCTCGTACTCACCCAACTCGTTCGATGCGCCAACGAATAGAGAGTTGACCGCGCTCACCCGGCCGCGCATGGAAGGCGGGGTAGCCAATTGCAGGAGAGACGAGCGGATCACCACGCTCACCATATCCGCTGCGCCCAGAATCACCAGCGCAATGAGGGAAATCCAGAGCGTGCGCGAGAGGCCGAAGACCACCGTGGCCACTCCGAATATGCCCACGCAAATGAACATCAATCGCCCGGCCCGCTTCCGGATTGGATGGAACGAGAGCAGGATCGAGACCGTGAGTGCGCCGGCGGCCGGCGCCGCCCGCAGAATCCCCAGTCCGCGCGCCCCGGTGTGCAGGATGTTCTCCGCGAAGATCGGCATCAGCGCTACTGCGCCGCCCAGCAGGACCACGAAAAGATCCAGGCTCACCGAGCCCAGCAGCAGCTTCGCGCGCCACACATAACGCAAACCTTCGAGCAGAAGATCGAAGGTCGTGGAGCGATGTTCCATCCGGCCCGGCCGCACAGAAAGCATACCGATCAGTGTGAGAAAACCCGCGAGCGTGAACAGCGTAAACAGAAACACGAGCGCCGCCCCGGAAAGCCTCGGCATGCCCCAGTGCGCCAGCGGCAAGGTGAAGAGCAAGCCGCCGATCGCCGGTCCGGTGATATTCGCGATCTGAAAAACGGTGGCGCCCCAGGTCACGGCATTCACGAAGTGCTCCGCTGGCACAAGGTGGGGCACCAGCGCAGAGCCGGCCGGCCCGCTGAAGGCGCGGCCCGTCCCGATGAAAAACAGGACGGTGTAAATCGGCAAAATATGGCGAAGTCCGTGAAATGCAAACAGGAACAGCGTGAACGTGCAGACTGTTTGCAGCGAATAGCAGACAAGGATGACAACGCGCCGGTCGAAGCGATCAGCCGTGTGCCCCGCGGGCAGCATAAAGATCAATCCCGGAAGGAACAATGCCAGCCCGGTGTAGCCAAGGTCGATGGCGCGATGCGTAATGAGGTAGACCTGCCAGGCCACCGCGACCGCCTGCGCCTCCGCCCCCATGATCACCAGCGCGCGAGCCATCTGGTAGAGCCGGAAATCGCGAAAGGCAAATGCGGCCGCGCCGCGACTGCCGGATTCATCTTTCTTTGTATCGGCCATGCTTGGGAGAGTGCTTGCTTCCATTGTCGCAGCACAACGGGTTGTGGGCTCCGTTACTCTTGAATCGCATCGGCATGTCTCATTCCGGCGACGAATCTTCCGTGGGCGCGCATGAATCAGCAGCGCCTCGCCTGCCGCTCGGCGAGGGTGCGTCCGCGGCCTCTGCTGCGCTTCCGGGCGAAAGCCGGCGAGTCCTGCACCCACTGCATCCCGTAGCTGGAGTCGTCGGCGTATTCGTCTGCGGCCTGGTCGCTTTCCTGACGCTCTATGCGACGCAACCCCTGCTCCCACTGCTGGAAGCTCTGTTCCATGCCTCGAAATCTGCTGTCGGCTGGACAGTGAGCGCTTCTACGCTGGGGGTGGCTATCGCCGCTCCACTGCTCGGCACATTCACGGAGAGCGCGAACCGCAAGTCCGTGATCCTGGTTTCGATTCTCCTGCTGGCCGTGCCCACCTGCCTGGCGGCCACGTCCGGCTCGCTCGGCTGGCTGGTCTTCTGGCGGCTGCTCCAGGGACTCATCACGCCCGGCGTCTTCGCCACGACCATCGCCTACATCACGGAAAGCTGGCCCCCCACGGCGGTCGCGCCGGTCATGAGCATCTATGTCAGCGGCACGGCGCTTGGTGGCTTCACCGGCCGGCTCATCACCGGCGTCATTGCGGAGCACGCAGGCTGGCGGCTCTCCTTTGTTGTGCTCGGTGTCACAACGCTTGCCGGAGCAGCAGCGGTCTGGTGGCTGCTTCCCAACCGGCCGCGTTCCCATGTCGCCGGCGCGCGTCCCCCGTTCCGGCAGATCTTCCTGCCCATGTTCGCGCATTTCCGGAATCCGCGACTGCTGACGACCTTTTTGGTTGGGTTCAACGTGCTCTTCTCGCTGGTAGGCGTGTTCACGTACATCACTTTCTACCTCGCGGCGCCACCCTTTTCGCTCTCAACCGCGAACATCAGTCTGCTGTTTGTGGTGTACCTCGTGGGACTGGTAGTCACACCCGTTGCCGGTGCGCTATTGCCCCGGGTCGGTCTTCGCGCGGGCATCACGGGCTCCATTTTGCTCGCGCTTGTGGGAGTGCTCATCACTTTGGCGCATTCGCTCGCGCTCGTCATCGCGGGCCTCGCGCTGTGTTGCACCGGCGTCTTCATCTCGCAGAGCTGCGCCACCAGTTTTTTGCGAGAAGCTGCGGCGGAGGCTACCCGGGCTTCCGCCGTGGGCATGTATGTAGCGTGCTATTACATCGGCGGCACCGTGGCGGGAGTCGTGCCCAGCATGGTCTGGAACCTGGGAGGCTGGACCGCGTGCGTGGCGCTGGTGGCGGCAGTGGATGTGCTCTCAATCGTGATCGCCCGCCGCGGCTGGCGCGAGCCAGTCGAGGTTTGAGCAGCCGCTACTTGCCGTGCAGGTACGTCTTGTACTGTGTGTCTACGATCCCAAGATTGCGCGCCAGCCCAAGCTTCGCCTGGTTGTAGGAAAGCGTGTCGGCAATGAGTTGTGACTGCGCCTGCGAAAGCGTCGCCTGCGCCTCCACCACTGCCAGGTTGTCATCCACGCCGGCGGCAAAGCGGTCGTTTGCATCGGACAGGGCTCGGGTCGCAAGGTCCACATTTTGCCGCGACACCTGCACCAATGTCTGCGAGGAGTTGAGGTCCAGCATGCTGCCGCGCAATTGCTGGTCGATCTGTTGCTTCAGGTCGGCCAGCCGGCTTAGCGCATCGCTCTGCTGCGCTTCCGCAACATCGGCATCGCCCCGAAACTGTGCCTCTTTGAACAGCGGAAGTTTCAACTCGCCAGCCGCGACGAATGTTCCGTGATACAGACCATTCGTCACGCCGGTGACCCCATAGTTGCCGCTGGCTGTCAGGGTCGGCAGCCGCTCGTATCGCGCCGCGGAGCGCGTCAGTTGCGCCGCATGCACCTGCCGTTGCATGCCTTGGTAGTCCTGTCGGCTCTGGTAAGCGAGGCGGCGCGCATCTGCAATCGACATCTGCTCCAGATCGGCATAGGGAGCGGTGTCCGTAAGTTGGATCTCCTGCTCGACCGGCACGCCAATTTCACGCTTCAGCAGAATCTTGTCCTTCTCAAATGCGTTTTGCGCGGCAATCACCTTCTGCTGCTGAGCCTGGTATTGCACCCGAGCGCGCAGTTCGTCCAGCCGCGCTGCCGTTCCCGCTTCGTGCTCCGCCTGTGCCTGCTCCAGCAGCAGCTTGTCCGCGCGCAGCAGCGCCTCCGCACTGTCAATCTGCGAGCCATCCGCCAAGGTCTTCAGATACTGATTGCCCACATTCAGCACCACAAGGCCGCGCGACGATTGCGCGTTGTAGTACGCCGCCTGCAGGCTCTCCTTGGCGGACCGATAGCGGGTGTAGGCCGCAAGATCGAACGCCGTCCAGTTCAGCGCTGCGTCTGCCGTGGTCACGTCCACCTTGACGATCGGGTTGAGATGCGACAGGTCGGTGCCGGGGAACAGCGGAGCAATCTGCCGCAGGAATCCCTCATTGAATCCAAAGGTCGCCAGGTTTAACTGATGTGCCCCGGTGGAAGCCTCAGCTTTGATGGACGGCAGCAGCTTATCGAGCGAATGCAGTCGCTGCGCATCCGACTGCTGCTGCTGAATGCGCGCCTCGGTAAGCGCAAGATTCGCGCGGATGCCGCGATCGATGGCATCGTCCAGCGAGAGTTTCAGTGTCTCCGACGAAACTGTGCCCATCGTGACACTGCCGTAATACGGGTTCTGGAGCGAGCTTGGGTTGACGAGCGGCTGAGCCGACGGGGCACTCAGCGTGACCGTCTGCGCGGCCGAAGCTGTTTGTGTTCGTGCGGCACCATCGGCGGATGTGGTCGTTGCGTTTGAGTCATTGGAACTGGCCGCCGCATTCTGTCCGCTGCCGGACGGGCTGCTCTGCGCCCTAAGCCCGTTTCCACCGCAAACGACGGAAACCAGCAGCGCCCCAATTGCAATCCAATGCTTCACCCGGATCGTGCATCTCCCAAGGGAATTCTGTTCTTTAGATCATTGCAGATGCGCTGAGTTGCCAAAACTTTGCATCCGCCGGACTGCTTACAATTGTGCTACGCCCGAGAGCGCTGGCCTCTTATTCGGCGTGAATTGGCCAACCGCAGGCGAACGTCATATGGCTGAAGCAACGTATCAGTGTGCCGGATGCGGGCAGTGGAACGATACCATCGTGGATGAGTCCGCCGGCCGCCGACAGCAGTATGTGGAGGACTGCCAGGTCTGCTGCAAGCCCAATCTGCTGGACGTGCGCTGGAGCACGGAAGCATGCAGTTTTTTGATCAGCGCCGAGCTTGAAAGCTGAAAAAACGGTGGGCGATTTGGCATATTCCGTACCCGATTCGTCAGTCGCGGTTGGTCGATGCTGCCCCGGTTGCTATAGAATCGGTTTTCCAGCAGGAAAGAGCGGAAGTTCGATTTTGGTTGCAGTGAGGGTGTGCCTATTTTTCCCGTCATTTGGCGGAGCATCAGCTCCCAGATTCAGAAGGACAAGACCATTCGTCCCGAGATCCTTCGTAAATTGACGCTTAAAGGGTTGGGTGCTCTGGCCGTACTCTTCTGCACCATTACGCCCGTATTCGCGCAAAGCAGCAACGTCATCTCGGAAATTCGCGTCATCGGCAACCGCCGTATTCCCAAGGAGACGGTTCTTGCCCGCCTCTACTCTCATGTCGGCGACAACTACGACCCGGCCACCATCGAGCGCGACTTCAATTCCCTTTGGAATACCGGCTATTTCGAAGATGTCCGCATCGAGAGAGAGGACACCCCCAAGGGCCAGGTCCTGGACATCTTCGTACGTGAAAAGCCGACCATCCGCGAGATCATCTACAAGGGTCTCAACTCCGTCACCCAATCCGACGTGCTGGATCGCTTTAAGAAAGAGAAGGTCGGACTGAGCGTAGAGAGCCAGTACGATCCTACCCGCATTGCAAAGGCGATCGCGGTCCTGAAACAACTGCTCGGCGAGCACGGGCACCAGTTCCCTACGATCACGCCGGACGTCAAGACCATCCCGCCGGCCTCCGTCTCCGTGACCTTCAACATCAAAGAAGGCCCAACGGTAAAAGTGGGCAACATCAAGTTCGTCGGCAATCAGCACCTCAACTCGCGTACGCTGCGGGCATCGATGAGAAATCTCAAGCCGATCGGCGTTCCCCACTCGATCTTTCTGGAAAACCTCTTTGCGCGAACCTACGATGCGAGCAAGCTTGAGGAAGATTCCGAGCGCGTCCGCGTTACCTACCAGAATCACGGCTATTTCAAGGCCATCGTCGGCGAGCCTTCCACCCGCATCCGCAATGAGGGCGGCCTCCTCTGCTGACCTTCCGTCCCAAGAAGGGCAAGCGCATCGATATAACGCTCCCCATCGAAGAGGGCGAGCGGTACCGCCTCGGCGGAATCACCTTCACCGGCAACGAGCATGTGCGGAACGAGAAGGCCCTCCGCGCCCAGTTCAATATCAAGGACGGCGACTATTTCAACTACACCGCCGTCGGCAAGGGGCTCGAGAATCTGCGCAAGGCCTACGGCACTCTCGGCTATATCAACTTCACGGCAAACCCGACAACCCGGTTCGACGAGAAGAAAAAAGTGCTTTATCTCGACATCGACATTGATGAAGGGAAGCCGTTCTACGTCTCTCGCATCGAATTCACGGGCAACACCGTCACGCGCGATCCCGTCATTCGACGCGAACTGCTGCTCGAAGAAGGCCAGGTCTACAACAGCAATCTGTGGGAGCAGAGCCTTCTCCGCCTGAATCAGCTCGATTACTTCGACCCGCTCAAGGTGGATCAGGACTCGACTGCGACACAGGACCAGGCGAACAACACCGTCTCACTGCTGCTGAAGGTCCACGAGAAAGGTAAGAACTCCATCGGCCTGAACGGCGGCGTCAGCGGCCTGTCCGGTTCGTTCCTCGGCCTCAACTATCAAACCAACAACTTCCTCGGTCTGGGCGAAACCCTCAGCCTGCAGGCGAACCTTGGCAACCTGCAGCGCAACCTGTCTTTCGGATTCACCGAGCCGTACTTCCGCAATAAACCGATTTCGCTCGGCTTCCAGATCTATTCCAGCAAGTACGACTACAACGCGGCGAAGAACTACCAGATCTCTACGGGAGGCGGAAACCTGACCGCAGCACAGCAGTCGCTGGTGCAGAACTACAACCAGGCCGCGACTGGCTTTACGGTTTCCAGCAATTACCTGGTGCGCCACAGCTTTCACCGCATCGGCATCACCTACTCGTTCCAGAAGAGTTCGATCACGGCCTTCAGCCCGGCGTCGACCTCGCTCTTCCAGACTCTCGCCTTCCGCAGCGGCATTCAGTCGAACAACGCCCTGGAGGGCATCTACTCCAGCACGGTTTCGTTCTCCTACACCTACAACAAGATCGCCAATCCCTATAACCCGCACGAAGGCGTCTCTTACACCGCGCTGATGCAGGTCGCGGGTCTCGGCGGCAACGTTAAGTACTACAACCCGATCTTCGAGTATCGCCACTTCAACGGCATGCATGGGCTTAAGCCGAGCAAGGAAGGACGCAACGTTCTCGCCTTCCGCTTCCAGGCCCAATATATTCAGGGCATTGGCGGCAAAGTCGCGCCCCCGTTCCAGCGCTTCTATCAAGGTGGCGAGGCCGAGCTGCGCGGCTTTGATATCCGCTCCGGTACGCCCTATGCGTTCATTCCGCAGCGCACCCAGTTCATCCTTACGAATCCGGACGGAACTCCGGTGCCTCGCGATCCCACCAATCCCACGCTCGGCAACATCATCGTGCCGATCCCGACCTTCGGCATCGTCTCGGTGGGTGGTGATACTCAGTTCACCAGCAATATCGAATATCGCATTCCGCTCGGCGGTCCAGTCATGTTCAAGCTCTTCAATGACTTCGGCATGAGCGTGGCCGCCCGCCAATCGCAACTGGTCCAAAGCGTGCTCGCCATCGATCAGCTCAATGCTCCGCTTTATGGCTGCCCGGTCTATGTAAATGGCTCTTGCCAGGGTGGTCAGCGGGTGAACTTTCCGCGCGAAATCCGGCCGCTGGAAGGTACCAACGACGTACCCCGCATGTCGACCGGGGGTGAGATATCCGTCATGCTCCCCATCGTCCGGGCGCCGTTCCGTATCTACTACGCTTACAACCCGCTCCGCCTGCTTGAGCAGATTCGGGCTGAAAACCTGATCACGCGCGATATGTTCCCCGCCGGCGGCGCAGGCGATTTCAGCTATGCTCAGTCGCAGCAGCTCTACGGCTCGCTCTACCAGTTGCGGGAACCGCGCAAGACCTTCCGGCTGGCAGTCAGCACCACCTTCTAGTCTCCGTTCCAACATGGGCCGCGGCTTCGCGCCGCGGCCGCAACCGAACAGTACCTCGCAACCGGAAACCTGCTCTATAATCGTCGCAAGTTCCTGAGATGTCCTCTATCCGTGTCTCTTGTGCGCAAACTGCGTCCGTCAGGGCGCCATGTGGCCGCAACGGAATTGCGCAGGGGGAGAGCACACGGCAGCGTGCCGCACGTGCCCTGAAACACGCCATCAGGACAGCCAAGAAGAGTTTTGAAGGAGTCTCCTAACCCAATGAAGCGTTCTTTGTCACTCGTCTGCATGCTCGCGTCCACGCTGGGCGCAAGTGCGCTAGCCCAGACCGCGGTAGAGCCGCCCTCCGCCCCCGGCGCTCCTGCCGCCACGGCGCCTGCCGGCCCAACCAAGATAGCGGTCATCCAGTTTGAAGGTGTCGTCGCCCAGACCAACGAAGGGCAGCGCGCCTTCTCCGAGCTCAATACCAAGTACCAGCCCAAACAGCAGCAGATCAAAGCCCAGAGCGATGAGGTCGACACGCTGAAGAAGGATCTTCAGACGGCCGGCGACAAGCTCAGCGACTCTGAGCGCCAGTCCCGTCTGCGTACCATTGACGAGAAGGAGAAGAGTCTGCAGCGCAGCGTGGAAGATGCGCGTAACGACTTCTCCAGCGAGATGAACGAAAAGTTCAGCGCGATCGCGCAGAAGGTCGCCGCAGTTATGACCAAGTACGCGCAGGACAACGGCTTTACGCTGGTGCTGGACGCAGGCTCACAGCAGCAGCAGTCACCCATTCTTTGGGCATCCGAGTCCACCAACATCTCTGAGGCTATCGTCCAGGCATACAATCGGCAGTCGGGCGTGCCGCCGCAGCCGGCAAGCGCTGCCCCCCGGCCCACGGGAGGCGCTACGACCCGTACCCCGGCCCGCGCTCCCTCCACGCCCCGCACGACCACACCCCACTGAAACAGATCTCGCCGGGTTCCATGAAGGGGAGCCCGGCGGGTCCTGCTCGTGAGCAACCGCCCTCCCTCTGTGGAAATTTCTGTGGATCGCGAGCTATTGTCTTTCTTGCCAGTTCGCCCCTGCACTGTTTTGATGGCATCAAACGCAGTAAAAGTGGAGCTATCTCCTTATAATTCAGTGGATTCCGGGATCGACCCGCGAGGATTCCAAGATGAACACGCGATAAACGGCTGAGACGGCAAAGAGGCGCTTTCCACAGATCGCTCAGCCGACCGAAATTCAACCGCCTACTTTGCGCTATCCTCTCCTACCTTCAGCACCGCCAGGAAAGCCTCCTGCGGAATGTCCACTTTGCCAATGCGCTTCATGCGCTTCTTGCCCTCTTTCTGCTTCTCCAGCAGCTTGCGCTTGCGGCTGATGTCGCCGCCATAGCACTTGGCCAGCACATTCTTGCGCAGGGCTGAGACCGTTTCCCGGGCCACGACCTTCGATCCGATTGCCGCCTGAATCGCCACCTCGAACTGCTGGCGAGGGATCAGTTCACGCATCTTGGAGACCAGCGCGCGGCCGCGTTCGTAGGCGAAGTCGCGGTGAACGATGATCGAGAGAGCATCCACCGGTTCGCCGGAGACGAGGATGTCCAGCTTCACCATCGGCGATATCCAGGATCCCGAAAGGCTATAGTCCAGCGAAGCATAGCCTCGCGAAACCGATTTCAGCCGGTCGTAGAAGTCCAGCACGATCTCATTCAGCGGCAGTTCATACGTCAGTATCACGCGCGTGGGCGTTACATACTCGAAGTTCTGCTGCCGACCGCGCTTCTCCTCGACCAGCTTCAGGATCCCGCCGACGTATTCCTCGTTCGTCAGGATCGTTGCCTTGATCACCGGCTCTTCTATCTGCTCGATCTCGCTCGGGTTGGGCCAGCGCGAGGGATTGTCGACCTCGAGCTCAATACCGTCGGTCATGCGGATCTTATAGCGCACGCCAGGCGCCGTCGTGATCAGGTCCAGGTCGAACTCGCGCTCCAGCCGCTCCTGGATGATTTCCATGTGCAGCAGCCCAAGAAAGCCGCAGCGGAAGCCGAAACCCAGCGCGGCGGAGCTTTCCGGCTCCATCGAGAAGGACGAATCGTTTAGCCGAAGCTTCTCGAGCGCCTCGCGCAACAGCGTGTGCTCGTGCGAGTCCACCGTGTAGAGGCCGGCAAAGACCATGGACTTGATGTCTTCAAAGCCGGGCAGAGGCGCGGCGGCTGGGCGCTCGTCCTCGGTCACCGTGTCGCCGATCTTAGTGTCGGCTACGTTCTTGATGGTCGCGACGAAAAACCCTACCTCGCCGGCCGACAGCTCGGAGACCTCGACCGGCTTCGGCGTCAGCACGCCCATCGACTCGACGTCGAAGGCGCGGCCATTGGACATCAGCCGGATGCGCGATCCCTTGCGCAGCGTACCCTGCATCACGCGCGCCAGCACGATCACCCCGCGATAGGAGTCAAACCAGGAATCAAAAATCAGCGCCTGCAGCGGCGCCTCCGGATCGCCGGCCGGCGGTGGCAGGCGATGCACGATGGCCTCCAGGATGGCTTCGACATTCTCGCCGGTCTTCGCGCTCACCGGGATGGCGTCCGTCGCGTCAATACCAACCGCGCTCTCGATCATTTCCTGCGTGCGCACGATGTCCGCGCTGGGCAGGTCGATCTTGTTGATCACCGGGATGACGTCCAGACCGTGGCTGATCGCGAGATAAGCGTTCGCCAGCGTTTGCGCCTCGACGCCCTGGGTCGCGTCCACCACCAGCAGCGAGCCCTCGCACGAAGCCAGGGAGCGGGAGACTTCGTAGGAAAAGTCCACATGCCCCGGCGTGTCGATCAGGTTGAGCTGGTAGAACTCCCCATCTTTAGCCTTGTAGAGCATCCGCACCGCGTGCGCCTTGATGGTGATGCCTCGCTCGCGTTCCAGGTCCATGGCGTCCAGCACCTGTGCCTGCATATCTCGCGCGCTCACGGAGCCGGTCAGTTCCAGCAGGCGATCCGACAGCGTGGATTTGCCATGGTCGATGTGCGCGATGATCGCGAAGTTACGGATGTGCTTTGTGTCCATGAATGCGGATATTCAACTTTGCCGGTTTGGGGTCGTGAACCAGACGCGTGGCGCGGGGATGAGTGAAGTTGCGGGCGCAAGAGTACCGAAGTCCGCTCGAAGCTTGAGTTTATCATCGGCAGGTCGCGGGCAGGGCTCTACAATGTCGCCAGGACCACCACTGAACCGCATGGATGTTCGAAAGCTTTCAGCCGCTCTTTTTCCGGCGGCTCTCCTCCTGGTTATATCCGGGCGGAACTGCCGGGGGCCGGCGCGCGGCCATCGACCCAGAAAGACGACGGCATCTGATGCCCAGCCGGCGCCTGCGCCCGCCAATCCGAAAAGAGCAGCAGCTTATCTCCGCGGCCGAAAACGCGTATGCCAGCGGCATGCGCAACTATCATGCCGGCAATCTTCCCGCTGCGAAGCGCGACTTCGATACTGCGGTGGACACGATGCTCGCCGGCGGCGTGGACCTGAAGAGCAGCCCCGCGCTCAGCGATGAGTTTGAGCACATCGTCGATGCCATCAACGCTCTCGAAATGGACGCGCTGAAGCAGGGCAATGGCTTCACGCCGGCCATGGAACAGACACCGGTCGGCGTCGCCAATGACGTCACCTTCCCCGTTGACCCGAATATCCGGGCCGCTGCCGAAGCCGAACTCAAGACTACGCAGTCCGACCTGCCGCTCGTCATCAACGATGCGGTCACCAGCTACATCGGCTATTTCTCCGATACCTCAACCGGACGCAACACCATCATCAGTTCCCTCCGCCGCGCCGGACGCTACAAGGACCTCATCGAGCGCACCCTGCGCGAGGAAGGGGTTCCCGCCGATCTCATCTATCAGGCGGTCGCCGAGTCCGGTTTCCAGGTGCAGGCGGTCAACGGGCGTTCCGGAGCCGCGGGCATGTGGCAGTTCATGCCATTCCGTGGCGCTTACGGATTGGAACGCAACGGCTGGGTGGATGAGCGCTTCGATCCGGAGAAAGCCACCCGCGCCTACGCACGCGAAATCAAAAAGAACTATCAGCAGTTCGGCGACTGGTATCTGGCGATGGCCGCCTACGACTGGGGTGCGGGCAACGTGCAGCGCGCCGTGCAACGCACCGGCTACGCGGATTTCTGGGAGCTCTACAAACGCAACAATCTGCCCCAGGAGACGAAGAACTATGTCCCGATTATCCTGGCAGCCGCCATCATGGCGAAGAATCCCGAACGCTACGCACTTACGGAAATCAATGCCGATCCGCCGGTCGTCGACGACACGGTGACGGTCAATGGTTCTATCGATCTTCGCCTGGTTGCTGACATTGTCAACGTGCCGGTGCAGCAGATTGTCGGACTCAATCCCAGTCTCCTGCGCATGATGACGCCGCCCGACGAGGCCTACGATCTACATCTGCCGGAGGGTAGCAAGGCCAGCTTTATGGACGCTATCGCGGAGATTCCGCCGGACAAGAGAACGTCCTGGCGTTACCATCGCGTCCAGCCCGACGATACGCTGGATTCGCTCGCCAGGACCTATCACGTCTCCGCATCGGAGATCGCGTTCGTCAACCAACTCAAGCCATCCGCGGAGATCTCCGATGAAGATGCCTTGATCATTCCAACCGTGCCGCCGGCCGCTTCGGGTATGCAGCGCAGCAGCGCGCGCTATCGGGTGGAGCGTGAAGACACACTGGTCACGCTGGCAGATCGCTTCAACGTTACGACTGAGCAACTGCGCCGCTGGAACCACCTCCACTCCAGCACCATTAGCCCCGGACAAACGCTGTTCGTGGCAGAACCGGCGCACGTATCCGCATCCGCGCGCGGCAAGCACGCCCGCCACGGACATACTGCCGCGAAATCCTCGACGCATAGCAAGGCAAACAAGGAGACGCATCACAACTGAGTGCGGAGCGGCTTATCGCTGTCAGCTGGAGTTCGTTCGTGCTGAACACAAGCGTTTCCCGCTTGCGTTCAGTAGCAGACCGTTGCATGCTGTTGCTATAATCCGCGCCGCAGGTGGAGTGGCCGATATTTTTGCTCGCTGCCACAAGCGTAGCCAATGAAGAGTGAAGCCCGGAGGCGAACAGATGCAGGACGAAAGAAAGCTCTTAGCAGCGTACGACGATGGTGAAAACGAGCCCGAGGGTAAGGACTACTCGGATGAATTGGAAGAAGAGATCGACGAAGACGAGGAAGATGAGGAGATCAGCGTACCTCTGACTTCCGGTGAGCTTCGCGATGAGGACTACGGCGCGCCTGCGGCCATGCCGTCCGCGCCCACGCCGGCGAAGAAGGCTCCAGCGAAAAAGGCTCCAGCGAAAAAGGCTGCGGCCAAAAAGCCTGCCAAAAAAGCCGCCGCCAAGAAGGCTCCGGCAAAGAAGGCCGCGGCCAAGAAGGCTGGAAAGCCGGCAAGGCTGCCAAAAAATCTGCCGCGAAGAAGAGAAGCAGCGCCCGCAGCGGCGGTAAGGCAGCAAAGAAAGCTGCCGGTAAAAAGGGCGCACGCAGTAAATCCACGAAGCGAGGTACTCAATTGGCAGTAAAGAAAGCAGCAAAGAAGAAGTCGGCAAAGAAGGCAGCCGGCAAAAAGGCAACCAAGAAGGCGGCAAAGAAGAAGTCCACCAAGAAGGCCGCGAAGAAGAGCAGCAAGAAGAAGTAGTCAACCGTAGTACGAGGCAAGCAAAAGAGCCCGGCAATGCGCCGGGCTTTTTTGCGTCTGCACTTCGCTGCGCTTCAGCCGTTCTTCTTCTCCAGCTCCGACAAGGCCGCCAGCACTTCCGCGCTGTGGTTCGATGGATCCACACTGGTCCACACCTTGGCGACCTTGCCCTCAGGATCGATCAGGAAGGTGTTACGTTTCGCGATCTTCATGCCCATGTAGTTGCCCAGCGAACCGTACTTGGCGACCGTAGACTTCTGCTCATCCGAAAGCAGTTTGAAGCTCAAACCATCTTTCGCGCAGAACTGCTTGTGGCTCGATACTGAATCCACGCTCACGCCCAGGATCACCGCGTTGTCGCGCTCATACTTCGGCAGGTCTGCCTGAAACTTATGCGCCTCCATGGTGCAGCCCGATGTCATGTCCTTCGGGTAGAAATACAGCACCACCCATTTCCCGCGGTATTGATCCAGGCTGACCGGGGTGCCCTCCTGCGATGGCAAAGAAAACTGTGGCGCGGCTTCCCCCACTGTCGGTACCGCATCGTCGGCCGCCCGTGCGTTGCGCACCGCCAGTACGCCGGCTATGGCTGCGATCACCAGAACGGCCAGAACTGAAAAACGTGACGTGGACATCGATTAACCCCTCCGTAGAGCATTCTCATTAAAGCACTTCCCGCCTGCGCCCCGCCGGGCACGGCGCAAAAGTGACAATTCCCTGACCATGTGACTGCTGAAGGGACGCGAAGTTACAGCAAGCGCTCCGCAATGATAGCGATGCCGGCTCGATCCGCCGCCGCGGCTACTGCCGCCCGGTCAAAGATCAGCGTGCGCTCTGCTTCGAGGGAAAGGCACGTCGCGCCTGCGTTGTGCATGACAGCGATTGTCGCCTCGCCAATCACCGGCACATCGAATCGCATATCCTGACTCGGCTTTGCGATCTTCACCACGGTCAGGCTGCGCTCCAGCGTGGAGGCGTCCTCCTCAAGCGTTCGCATAAGTGCGCCCGCCCTGGCGATTGTCGCGTCCGTCCCCTCCATTGCTTCCACCGCGACACAAGCCTGACCCGCAATCACCACCGTCTGTCCGACATCAAAGCCGGCGATAGCTGTCGCCACTTCTCGGCCGTAGGTGATGTCCTTGCGCTCCTGTTCGTTCGGCGCGCGCGCCGTCAGCACGCCCGCAGGCGCCAGCAATGGCTCCAGGAATGACGTGGAAGAAATCAGCTCAATGCCTTCATCGCTCAGCACCTTCGCAATCGCGCCCAGCAGCATGTCTGTATTCCGCGTGCGCAGGTTCAGCAGCAGCTTGGCCAGCCGCCAGTCCGGCCGGATGCTCGAAAAGATCTGCTTGTGTTTCACCTGCCCGGCCATGACGGCCTGGGCCACGCCTTCGCTCTGGAATGTCTCGATGAGCCGCGACAGTTCCCCAAGGGATAGCCAGTACACGGTCGTCCCCGCATCTTCGGCAGCCCGCGCATTCATAGCCGGATCGGTTTCTTCCCGGATAGCCGCGACCACCACCCGCCGGCCGTGCGCACGTGCTGCATCCAGCAGCAGAAAAGGGAATCGGCCATTGCCGGCGATCAGTCCCAGCGGCGCGTCGGTCATAGCGAGACTACTTCAGCACCCCGCGCTCGCTGCTCTCGACGAAGCGCAGCAGGTACTGCACCTCTTCGCTCGCGTCGGCTTCCGCGCGGAGGGCATCGAGTGCCTGTGAGGTGTTCCGCTTTGAGGCCAGCAACAGACGGTACGCATGTTGCAGCGCGTGCAGTTGTTCGCGTGTGAATCCACGCCGCTCCAGCCCAACCTTGTTCAATCCATACGCATGAGTCTCGCGCTTGGCAGAGGTAAGCGAATAGGGCAGTACATCCTGCGTGATCGTGGTGCCGCCGCCCACGTAGGCATGGCGTCCGATCCGGCAGTACTGATGCACTGGACAAAGCGCGCCCACCGTCGCCCAGTCCTCCACACTCACGTGACCTGCCAGAGTTGCGCCGTTGGCGAGGATGCAGTTCTCTCCGATGGTTGAATCATGTCCGATATGCGCGTAAGCCATGATTAGGCAATTGCGTCCCACACGCGTCACGCCGCCGCCGCCCGCAGTGCCGCGCGAGATGGTGACGCATTCGCGGATCACGGTTTCCTCGCCGATCTCGACGCGGGTCGGCTCGCCTGCGTACTTAAGGTCCTGTGGCGCCACGCCGATTGCGGCAAAGCTGTAGATACGGCATCCCGCGCCAACAGTTGCCTGTCCATCGAGAACCACATGCGAGATCAGTTCACAGCGCTCGCCAAGCACCACGTTGGCTCCCACCGTGCAGTAAGGACCCACTGTTGCTGAGTCCGGAACGACCGCCCCGGACATTACGAGAGCGGTTGGATGGACGCTCACTCGGTTGCGGCTCCGGCCATTGCCGGCGTCTCATGCTGCGCTTTGCGTGCCGCCCGCGGCACAAGCTGGCACTTGATCTCCGCCTCGCACACAAGCTTCTTCTCTACGTAAGCATTGCCCCGCATGGTGGCGCCGCGCTTGCTCCACTTCAGCACCTCCACCTCGATCCGTACCTGGTCGCCCGGCACCACTGGCGCGCGGAACTTCGCCTGGTCGATGCCGGTAAAGACCATCAGCTTGTCTTGGCGGTCGGGCACTTCGGTCAGCAGCAGCGCGCCGCCCGCCTGCGCCATCGCCTCCACCATCAGCACACCCGGCATAATCGGATATGTAGGGAAGTGGCCCTGGAAGAATGGCTCATTGATCGTGACATTCTTGATTGCCACGATGCGCTGCATGCGCACCAGTTCCAAAACGCGATCGATCAGCAGGAAAGGATAGCGGTGGGGCAGGATCTCCATGATCTCAGTAATACCGAGAGCGCCGCTTGCTGGGGATATATTCTCCGTACTCATACGGGAACCGATTATATTAGGCCGCCGCCTATTTCTTCAGTTTGCGTACCGCCGCATCCACGTCGAACATATCCGGCGGGAGTGCTCCCCCGTAGATGACGTTATAGAGAAACCGCTGGTTGGTCATGTCGCCGTCGTGATAACGGGTGGTCGAAAAGGGCGTCGCGATTCCGTTGAAGGTGTGGTAATCGTCGTACTCTTCAGTTTCGAGATTCTTGTCCTTGTACAGAGGATCACGCCATTCGAAGCTCCGCCGCAGCGGCAGATGTGTCTTGGCGTCCAGATCCAGCGTGATGTTGTCATTGGTTGCAGAAAGGATCGTGATCTTGTCCACCAGCCGCCGTTCCACCTGCCCCTGTCCACCGTAGAGAAAGAGCGCACCCGGGTCCTTCATCCAAACGCGCACTATCGCGTCCACCGAGTGATCGCGGCGGCGCAGGTAGTCCTCCATCTCGTCCTTGGCAAGGGCACGCTTGCCTTTGTACGTGACCTCCCAGCCCTGGTTGCCAATAAAGATCTGGTAGACCTGTCGCTTCTTCCCCAACTCGACGCGCTCTTTGTCCGGCGGCTGGCGGTAATCGAAAAAGTCCATGATCGCGCCGGTGGGTTTGCCCTGGTAGAAGCCCGAAGTCCGCCCGATCAGCTCGTATCCCGGGGCGTGCAGCCAGGCATCGCCGCCCAGCGCCTGGATCATCTGCCCGAGCAGCGTCTTTACCTTCTGCTGATCATCCCCTGCCTGCGCGTGCAGGACAGCGCCGAAGCAAAGCATCACCAGCAGTGTGAGTCCGGCTCGCCGTATCTTCATCCCACCAGCACCGCGCCACCGTTCACGTTCAGCACCTCGCCGCTGATGAATCCCGCCCAGGGAGTACAGAGAAACAGGACAGGCGCTGCAATCTCTTCCGCATGTGCCACCCGGCCCAGCGGAATGGTGCCGAAGATCTTCGCTCGCCCTGCGTCTGTCGATAGCGCGGGTGCGGACATCTCCGTATCTACCCACCCCGGCGCGACGCAGTTCACATAGATGCCCTCGGGCGCCAGCTCAGTCGATAAGCTCTTCGTCAAGGAGATCAACGCACCCTTTGTGACGGCGTAATCGGCATGAAAGGCCTCCCCGCGCTGTCCGGCCGTCGAGCTGACCAGCACAATATGCCCCTTCGCCTCCCCATTGGACGCGCCTTGCCGCTGCATGGCAACCACCGCAGCCTGCACCAGCCCAAAGACGCTGTCGAGGTTCACGTTGAGCGTCCGTCGCCACTGCTGCTCAGGCATCGCCGCAATCGGAGCATCGTCCGGCGGCCAGATGCCATGATTCACCACAAGGCAATCGATCCGTCCGAACGCAGCGATCGTTTCCTCGACCAGTGAACGACCCGCCGAGGCCGAGTCCAGCTCCTTACCGAATGCGCGGCAATGCTCTGGTCCACCGGATTCAGTCGCCAATGCCTCGGCCCGATCGCGCGCCGTCCGATAATTGAAAGCCACTTTGGCGCCAGCCTGCCGGAAGAGCCGCACAGCCGACGCGCCGATGCCGCGCGCCCCGCCGGTGATCAGCGCCACCTTGTTGTTCAATGCAAGCGGGACAGAACCCGTTAGTTCAGCCATGCCACGACGCTATCGAACTCATCGCAGGCACGCAACTCGGGCGCTATCGAGACTTGTCCCGTTTCGCCAGCTCCTTCTTGCGGGCAGCAACGAGCTTGCGCCGCTCCGCAGGTGGCATCGCCAGCACATCGCGAGTACGCTTCGCTAGCTTCTCTTCGACGAGTCCCCGTGCCGCTCGCAACCGCGCCTCCAATTCGCTCTTCCGCAGCACATTCCATCGCTCCATCGCCACCCAGTGCGCACGCGCCAGATAGGGCGCTGGAAAGATGCCGTCGGTCTCCAGCAGTTCTGCCGAGCCCTCCGGCCCTGCCGCAAACGACATCACCCCCCGCCCATCGCCGTCCAGATCGATCACCGCAAACATCTTGCCGCCGATCGCCTTGTCGCCCACCCAGAAGACCAGATTGTTGCCCCACTGCAACGTCTCCTCGACAAGAGGCAGGCCCAGCAGGAAAGCGCGCGTGCTTTCGGCATCCATGCGCAGCAGTATGGGGCCTCGAGGGCGGCCTCGGCCAGCGACTCTATACTGTCGTCAGGACATGCCTGACAGCACACCGAATCACTCCTTTCTTCCCGTTGACGAACAGCTTGACTACCTGCAGAAGGGAGCGGCGGAGATCATCCGTGTCCCCGATCTGCGGGACCGGCTCGAAGAGTCGCGCAAGACCGGCCGGCCTCTACGCGTCAAGGCTGGATTCGACCCCACGGCGCCCGACCTGCACCTCGGCCACACCGTGCTCATGCGCAAGCTCAAGCACTTCCAGGATCTGGGCCATCAAGTCATTTTTCTCGTCGGCGACTTCACTTCGCTGATCGGCGATCCCACCGGGCGCTCCGTCACGCGCAAGCCGCTCACTCGCGAACAGATCGACCAGAACGCGAAGACCTACACCGACCAGGTTTTCCGTATCCTCGACCGCGACAAAACCGAGGTCCGCTTCAATTCCGAATGGCTGGGCACTCTCGGCTTTGAAGGCATCATCCGCCTCGCGGCGCACTTCACTGTCTCCCAGATGCTCGAGCGTGAGGACTTCCACAAGCGGTTCCAGGAAGAGAAGCCGATCTCACTGCACGAGATGCTCTATCCGCTCGCGCAGGGTTACGACTCCGTCGCATTGAAGGCAGACGTCGAGCTGGGCGGGACCGACCAGAAATTCAATCTCCTGATCGGCCGCGAACTGCAGCGGCACTACGGCCAGTCTTCGCAGATCGTGCTCATGACACCGATTATCGAAGGTGTCGACGGCGTACAGAAGATGTCCAAATCGCTAAACAACGCGATCGGCATCAACGAGCCTCCCAGCGAAATGTACGGCAAGCTGATGTCCATCTCCGACATGCTCATGTGGAGCTACTGGACGCTGCTTACTGATCTCAAG
The DNA here is from genome assembly GCA_963836835.1 of uncultured Acidobacteriaceae bacterium. Classification (GTDB taxonomy): domain Bacteria; phylum Acidobacteriota; class Terriglobia; order Terriglobales; family Acidobacteriaceae; genus KBS-83. The sequence continues at coordinate 301,157 of CAWILE010000005.1, forward strand.
CAGGGTGAGATCGATGCTCTCAAAGCGGCCGTTGAACGCGGCGCCGAGCATCCGATGGATGTAAAGAAGCGTCTCGCGCGCGCCATTGTGGCAGGCTTCCACGGCGACGAAGCAGCGAAACGCGCCGACGAGAACTGGGCCAAACAGTTCCAGCGAGACGAGACACCGGATGATCTGGAAGAAGTCGCCGTATCGGCAGCGGATGCCGGCTGGTCAGCAGACACTTCTGCAATACGTCTCGACAAGCTTCTCGTGCGGCTGGGTCTCGCGGCGTCTGCGGCTGAGGCCGGACGCCTGGTCAAGCAGAATGCTGTTCGGCTGGATGGCGAGGTTGCGGAGGGCACCCATGTACGTGTCTCGGTTCCAGGCAGAATTGTGGTGCGCGCCGGCAAGCGCTCGAAAGCGGCAGTGCTCAGCTAGCCCTGCGATCCAGGGCCCTTACATTCAGGACCTGCAAATTCATCTGGATGGGTTGCGCGCAACCTGACTCCCAGGCAATGAGGTCGCCTTGTAGGTGCCATTCGATGCCACCCTGCCAGAATGGCTGCGCTATGGTGTCCATGCAATACATGGTCACCCAGATGCACACCATGGTCAGATAATTCACTGCGAGCGGGCCCCACCAGAGCCGCGCTATGTCGCCGATCATAGCGTCCAGCCAATAGAGTGTGAGAGCGAGCGTAACAACCATCGTGGACCCTCTCATTTGGGCGTCACCTCAGCCGATACAAAATCTTTATCGTCATTTGTACGCGGAATCATCATCGGCTCGCCTATTCTGAACGCGGATAGCATACGATTTAAACGCAACAAAGACAATGATTTATGAGTAGCGACTGTGAATCGCTCTCTTTTTTTTCAACTGCAGATTTTCGGGACGGCTCAGGCGTTATAGCTGCCGGAGTAGAGCTCCGTCAGCTTCTGGATGAGGTCGCCGTAGCCGGAGGCCTCAAGCTGGACTTCGGTGCCGGTGTGAAGCTGGACGAAAGCAAGATTGCGCTTTGGGTCCATGGCAATGGATGCAATCTGGTCCAGCGGTATGGCCCGGGATTGCTCCAATGCGTGCGCGAGCTCGATGGCCTTCATCTCGATTTCCCCCAGGAAGTAAAGCAATAGAGCAAAAGTGCCGCGGTGATGGTCCCGAAGCGTCTTGGTGCCGAGTCCCTCCCCCGAAAGACTCAGCACCAGTGCGCAGCGATTCACATCACCGCATGTCCACAACATACCTTGGAATTGCGCCCGAAACACGTTGATGCGGTAACACTTACCAAACTACTGAGTAACTGACGGTAACTTTGGAATCTTTCTGTGCAACATTTTGCCGGGCGGGCGAAGATCGCCGATTCAGGTCGATTGCGGAGGATCTTGCTACTTACGTGAGTGCGCTACGCCTGGAATGGTTGACCGGTCGCGCCAATATTTGCTTGAGCCTATCAATTCCGAGACGTTGCAGAGAATCTCGCAATCGCAGAAGCCACCCCTGTGACCGGAGGGCTTCCGAAAAATTCTTGCCTCGCGGTTTCGTCGAAATCGATTGCTGCAAGGATAGCTTCGGATAGCTGCATCCGACGACGTGGCTTCATGAAGCCTGCGTGGGAACTTCCCGGCGCTACAGCTCGATATTCACCAGATCCGAACTGTGATCCGCATGATCCCCATGCGGCGTCGTCGTCCGGTTCTGCGGCGCCCGCCAGTGGTCGATGTAGGAGATCTGGTGCACGCAGGAGACCGTGCAGTTCGGCGCAGCAGGTCTTCTCCGTCAGGAACTCGCGATCCAGATCGGCCTGCGTGTACTCCGCCAGCGGAGTACCCGGATAGCCGCGCTGCTGCGAGCAGTAGTGCACCAGGCCATCTTCGCAGACGTACAGGTAGCGTGAGCCCGCCCGGCAGCGCCAGTCATTCGGCTGGCCATTGGCGATCGCTTCCTGAAAATGGTTGAAGCGCGAGTAGTTCTTCTTCTCCAGCTGCGTCATCTCGTAGTAGACGCGGCGCTCCTCGCCGCCCAGCGGCTTCAGCTGGCCGCTGCCGTCGTGGATGATGCCGATCGTGGAGGTAAAGCCCAGCTCCAGCGCGCGGTGGCCAATGGTGAGCGCATCCTGCGGGTTCTTGATGCCGCCGCCGACTACCGAGTTGATGTTCACGTGAAACTCGGCATATTCGGCCAGGAACTGCAGCTTCTTATCCAGCACCTTCAGGCTCTTCTTGGAAATCTCGTCCGGCTGCACGTTGTCGATCGAGATCTGCATATGATCAAGGCCCGGCCTGGTTGAGGCGCTCGATCCGCTCCGGCATCAGGAAGTAGCCGTTGGTGATCATGCCTGCGAGGCGTCCATGATGACGGATGCGCGCGATGATCTGGTCCAGATCGGGATGGGTCAGCGGCTCGCCGCCGGAGATGGTGATGATGCTGGTGCCCAGGCCGTGCCAGATGGTCGATACGGCGCAACATCTCGTCCAGCGGCACCGGCTCGGAGACCTTGTCGTACTCGTTGCAGTAGGCGCAGGAAAGATTGCAGAACCGCATGGGCACGATCTGCGCCATGACGACGTGCCGGGTAGAGGCCAGCGCATGCCCCACAAGCCCAGCTCGCGCAGCTTGCGCGTCGCGGACTTGATCCCGCTCTTGCGGCGATGTGTTGGGACGGCTGGACTTACAGTGGCGGCGGACATGCTGGCTCTAGTGATTATACCGGCCAGAGTGCTTCTGTTTTGTGCCGCTTAGAGCGCGTACCGGTCCAGCGATTCCCGCAGCTTCTGTAACTGCTCCGGGATCACGAGCTCCGATTGCGTAATTCGCGAGTCCACCGTAATGAATAGCTGGAGGGTCTTGCGATTGCGCAGCACCAGGATGGGCACCGGATGACCGGCGTTCGCGCGCAATGTCTGCAGCCAGTCGGCCGCCGTTTCCAGCGGCATGCCGTTCGCGCTCACGATCACGTCTCCGGCGTCCAGTCCCGCATTGCCGGCGGGACTCTTGTCTTCCACCGCGCGCACCAGCAATCCGGTGCCCGCGCGGACGCCGAAGAACTTCGCGAGCTGCGGCGTTAACGGCTCGACCTGTGCGCCGACATATGCCTGCGAATCGGTGTTATTGTCGTCAACCGCCGGCGCTTCGCCGCCCATCGTCCGCTGTCCGGCGAAGCCATGCACGATGGGTGCGGGCTCCGGAATCGGCACGTGGAAGTGGTGTGCCCAGGCATGTTGCACAAGCGCAGTGCGGTCGGCAAGCTGAAGATGGATTCTCTCCACCTTCGCGTTATGCACAATCTGCAGATCGACGAGCTTTCCTACGGGCATGTCACGCAGCTGGCGGCTCAGCGCCGCGGCATCGGTCACCATCTGCCCGTTGATCGCCTGGATGATATCGCCGGTATGTATTCCGGCCTTGGCGGCGGGGGCGTCGTGGTCGAGAGAGACGACCTCTGCGCCGGAAGTGCTGTTGAGCTTCTCTTTGTCCGCGCGAGCGGGGTCCACATCGTGCACCGTCACGCCGAGATATCCCTGCTGGGCAGACGCCTGCACCAGCCGCGGCGTGCCGTCCAGGGCTGACTGGGGAAGCGGGGCGGCCCCTGGGTTAACGGCGGTCTGCCATGCGCCCCATACGGGAAGCGCCAGCGCCGCCAAACCTAGAACTGCCGAAACCCGGAGTGCATGGCTCAGGGACGTGGTCGACAGAAGATCGGATCGGGAAAGCATTTTGCTGCAAAGCTCCTGATGGAGGCGAATTCAGGGTAGAGCTTCCGGTTTGCTGGCGCAGAGCGCACCTTCAATCACGGGAAGTTCACTCTATGGCCACTCATTGAGACGGACGGGGAGCGCGAATGTCACGCTCCTGCGATTGAACCTTAACCGATTTGTTGTCTTCTTGCTATTGCACTTGCGGCATCTGCCGCAGCATGACGCGCGAGGCATTGCGAAGCAGGGGATTGCCGTCATGGGTAGCGACGTTCTGAAGCACCTGCTGGACACTCGAGTCTGCCGTCACCGGGGCCAGCATTTGGATCGCCTGGGCGCGGATCTGCGGATCGCCATCGTCCAGCACCACCTCGAGCACCGCGTCTCGAACGTGCATGTCCTCCGCCAGATATGGCGCAAGACCGTTCAGCGCCTGCGCGCGCACACTGGAGTGCGGATCGTAGCGCAGGGCGACCATCAGGGCATTCCGCAGGCTGTCGTCGGTCGCACAGGCATCGGCGCTGGCGCCGCTGCAGGTATGGGCCAGCAGGCCAAGTGCGGCATTCTGCACCGAGGTGTTGACCGGAGCCCGCGTACCAAGCAGCAGAAGGGAACGAATGATCGGATCGTCCGCCGGTCCCACGGCCGCTCCCGGAACCAGCCGGCTGTATTCCACCCGAATCATGCCGCTCGCCGCATCCTGCACCACTCCGGTAACCGCCGCGATCGGCTCCGTACCCGGATCGACGAAGGCCGGCTCTGCCGCGGGCGGGTTAGCCAGCCGGAAACCCGCAAAGCCCAGGCCGGCGCCCGCAAAGAGCAGGGCGCCCGCCGCCAGGGGCGCTGTCCGCAGCAGGCGGAAATCCGTCCCAAGCGAATGCCGGAAATGGGTAAACCAGGAATCCCGCGGCGCCAACTCCAGAGCCTCGTCGATTTTGACCCGCGTCTGCGCGATGAGGTTGGGCGAAGGCTCGCGGACCGGCAGGATTGCCATGGCGCTCGAGAGCGCCCGCGTCACTTCCATCTCGTCGCGGCACTCCGCGCAGCCCGCCAGATGCTGCTCCAGCCGGTGACATGCTTCGTCGCTCAACTCGCCGTAAAGCAGAAGCGTGATCTGCTCGTGGGCAGCGTCACAGTGCAGAGTGGTGTCATGGCCAGGCCAGATCATTGGAATCCAGTATCAGCGCACAACAGCAAGGGTGGCGCGCAGTTTCTTCGTTGCGCGGAAGAGCGTGTTCTTGGCCGTCTCTTCCGTGGTGTTCAGCATCTCGCCGATCGTGCGCAGGCGCAGCCCCTGATAATGCTTCAGCTCAAAAACCATACGCTCCCGCGGGGTGAGCTTGTCGAGCGCCGTGGCAATCTTGATGCCCAGCTCCTTGCGCTCCAGCTCGCGACAGGATTGGCCGGACGCGCGCTCGTCAGAGACCATTCCCAGCAGGTCGAGTTCCTCGCCGGGCGATCCAGGATCGTCGCAGGGTCTTCGCGGCGAGTCTTGCGGCGGCGCATCTGGTCCAGGCACAGGTTGGTCACGATGCGGTAGATCCAGGTGTAGAACGAGCACTCAAACCGGAAGTTGCCCAGATAGCGATAGGCCTTCAGGAAGGCTTCCTGGGCGATGTCCTGGGCGTCCGTCTCCGAGCCGAGCAGATGCAGCGCGAGGCGCAGCACCGCCTGGTCGTATTGGCGAACCAGAGTGTCGAATGCCTGCCGGGAGCCCTTCTGCGCCTGGCGGATCAGCTCTGTCTCGGAGGCGCGGTCCTCCGCGCTTAAACCTCCGCCATTGCGCCTTGCAGCGCGCGGCGGCCGGGCCACGCCTGGCTGGTGCGGGTGGCGAGCGGCCCTGACTGGATCCCGGGCTGGATACGGATTGCTTCGGTTCCCATCGTGCTTACACCTCTTACGGGAGATACGTCCTCAAAAAGATAGACGATCCCTCACGTATGAGGACGCAAAAATATGGATTTGGGTAGCAGAAAATGACGAGGTTATGACATTTGGGAGGTATTTACGCAGGTTCGTCCCCAATTTGGATTTAAGCTGGCGTTCGGTTTCCAATCCAGCTTGGATCGAGTTCCATATTTATGACCTCTCCGCGCTTCCTCGGCCTTGGAGCTGCCCTCCTGACCGCCTGCCTCCCTGCCGTCGCCCAGAACAATCTCTCGGTCCACTGGGAGGAGCTGACCGGGCCGGATTTCATTTCGGCCATTCACCAGGCAAATGGCGTATGTCTGCTGCCCTTCGGCATCATTGAGAAGCATGGACCGCAGCTGCCTCTGGGCACGGACCTGATCAACGTCCGCTACCTGGCCGAGAAAGCAGCTCAGCAGGAGTACGCCGTCGTCTTCCCGGCCTATTATTTCGGCCAGATCGCCGAAGCACGACAGCAGCCGGGCACCGTTTCCTACAGCGGAGAGCTCCAGCTCAAGTTGCTCCAGGAGACCACCGATGAGATGGCGCGTAACGGCTGCAAGAAGGTGGTGATCGTGAACGGCCATGGAGGCAACCTGGACCTGTTGCCCTACTTCGCTCAATTGCAGATGCAAAAGCCGCACGATTACGTCGTGTACGTCTACTGGTGGCCGGGCAAAAAGGGAGCGGACCGGCCCTACAAAGGCGGCACGGTGGACATGCATGCGGGCGAAAGCGAAACAGCCCACTCACTTGTGACCGCGCCCGGGCTGGTCCACATGGATCGCGCGAAATCAGAGTCCGGCGCCGATGAAGCCCGCGACCACCTGCCCGAAGGTGTCTACACCGGTATCTGGTGGTATGCGCGATTCCCAAACCACTACTCGGGCGACGGTTCGCTCGCGACCAAAGATCTGGGCGAGTACGACTTAAAGGCCGAGATCGCCGACACCGTCAATGTGATCCGTGCCGTAAAGGCAGACAGCGAGTCAATGAAGCTGCAGCAGCAGTTCTACGAAGACGCGAAGCATCCGCTGGAGACCAGGCAGTAGCCGTTGCACAGGGCGAGTCAACTACACTCGTCCTGTGAACGAGACAAATAAGACGGATTTCATCACCGCCTACTGCGATGGCGGATCGCGCGGCAACCCGGGCCCCGCCGGCTACGGCGTATCGATCGAAGACCCCGCTGGCCGTTCCATTGCCGATCTCAGCGAATTTCTCGGGGTGAAGACAAACAATTTTGCCGAATACTCCGGCCTGCTGGCGGCGCTCGAATACGCGCTGCGCCAGGGACACCCTCGCCTGCGAGTGGTGGCAGATTCCGAGCTGATGGTGAAGCAGATGAAAGGGCAGTATCAGGTGAAGAGCCCGGATCTGCGCCCGTTGTGGGAGGAAGCAAAGAGGCGCGCGTCGAAGCTGGAGAAATTCGAGATTCAACACGTGTTGCGCGGCAAGAACAAGCGTGCCGACGCCCTGGCCAATCAGGCGATGGACCGAGGCACGGCCAGGACCGTGCGTGATGTCTCGCGGGAAAGCAGCGGCCCGCCCGCCGGCACATCACGTCCAGCGAAGCCGATCGAGAAGCCCACTGCAACCGGCCCGAAGCCGCAGGTGCTGAAGGGATTCGTGAAGAACGGCGTAGTCCACCTCCTGGAAGGCGAGCTGCCTGAGAACTGCTTTGTGCGCGTAACGGTGGAATAGGAACCGGAGGCATCCTGTGCGCGTAGAAGGAGCCATGCGCCGGTTTCTTCTTCTCGCTCTTGTCGCCGGTATTTCGTTCGGTTCTGCATCTGCAGCCGAAGTCACCTCGCCTCCTCTGAGTGCCGATCAGATCATGGCCCGGGTGGCGGCGAACCAGGATCGCTCCGAGGCAGAGCGTACACACTACATCTACCTGCAGCACATCCGCATGGTGTCGCGAAAAACGGGCGGCAAGGTGATGTGCGAAGAGATCACCGATAGCCGCGTGAGCCCGCAGCAGAAGGGTTCGCAACAGCAGTTGCTGAAGCTCGACGGACGCCATTGGCAGAAAGGTCGATACGTCGAGTACTCCACGCTGCAGCAGCACGAGGACACTGAGCCGAAGCCCAACGATAAAGAAGCCACGTCAGAGAAGGACGACCTGGAAGGGATGGACATCGACCTGGTCGAGAACCTCCGCAAAAACCTCTCCGACGACAAATCCAAAGATGGGCTGGGCAATGGCCTGTTTCCGCTGACGACCAGGAAGCAGGGAGAGTACGTTTTCACGCTGAACGGCCGCCGGCGAATGAATGGCCGCGACGTCTACCACGTCAGCTTCCGTCCGAAGGACAAGGGTGACTTCGACTGGAAAGGTGAGGCATTCATCGACACGCAGGAGTTTGAGCCGGTCGTGGTCTTTACCCAGATGTCGCGCAAGATTCCGCTGGCCGTCCGCACGCTGCTCGGAACCAACCTGCCCGGTCTTGGATTCTCAGTCACCTACGCCCGCCAGCCTGATGGCATGTGGTTCCCGGCAACTTTCGGCACCGAGTTTCGCATCCGCGTGCTGTTCTTCATTGCACGCGACATCTCCATGTCGCTCCAGAACACGCATTTCGAGAAGACGCATACCGATGTGAAGATTCTGGACGGTGTGAAGGTGGTGGAGAACGCCCTGCCATCGCAAGCGCCAGCCCCAGCCTCACACTAAGTCCAGAGCGGGACCGCAATACATCTCACAGCATGACCTGCCAATAACCAACGTCGATCCAGCGGCTGAATTTCCAGCCCACCTGTTCGAAATGCGCGATCTTGCGGAAACCCAGGCTCTCGTGCAGCGCGATGCTTGCCGCGTTGGGCAAGGCGATTCCACCAATGGCCGTATGAAAGCGCCGCTCGCGCAGCTCATTCAGGAGCGCTTTGTACAGTTGCGTGCCGATGCGCTGGCCGGTGGATCGTGCGTCGACGTACACCGTCACTTCTGCGGAATGGCGATAGGCGCATCGGCCTTTCCACTTGCTCGCATGGGCGTAGCCGCGGAACTCGCCTTCATCCTCCCATACCAGCCAGGGAAGCGTAGGGAGTGTCTCGCTGATACGGCCTTCCATCTCGACCGGCGTGACCGCAGCTTCTTCGAAGGTGATCGCTGTTTCGCGGACGTAGAGGTTATAGATGGCGCAGATGGCCGCGGCATCGGCTGTCGTCACAGAGCGGATCATCAGCGGCGCTTCAGCCCTTCGCTAATTCCGCCTTCACAAACTCGCTGACCTGCCGTCCATCCGCGCGCAGGCCGCTCGCCGCGATCTTCGCCTGCACGTCCTTGATTACCAGCCCCATGTCTTTCGGCGTCGGGCGTTTGCCCGCGGAGCTCATCTCGGCGATGGTCGCTTCCACGTAGGAGCGCACCTTTGCCTCGTCGGCCTGCTGCGGCATATAGCCTTCAATCACCTTGATCTCGGCGGCTTCCTTCTCCGCCAGTTCTGGGCGATTGCCCTTGGTGAATGCATCGATCGAATCGCGCCGCTGCTTAATCAGAGTGGTGAGCGTCTGCAGGACTTCCGCATCGGTCAGTTGTGACCGTTTCTCGATCTCCTTGTTCTTGATAGCGGTCTTCACCATGCGCAGCACTTCCACCCGCGCCTGCGCGCGCTGCTTCATGGCTGCGACGGTGTCCTGCTCGATGCGTTGCTGAAGCGTCATGCGTCTTGCTCTCCCGCCTCCGGAAACGAGGCCAACCACCAGTATAAAGAAGAGCGCAGTGGATAGAATAGAAAGCAAGGAACCCGCACATATGATCCGAAAGACGCGCCTCTTCACGCCCGGTCCTACGCCTTTGCTTCCTGCCGCGCAGTTTGCCATGGCTGCGTGCGATCTCCATCACCGCACGCCCGAGTTTCGCGCTCTCTACCAGCGCACGCTGGAGCAATTGCGCGCCTTCATTGGCACGAAGAACGATGTGATTCTGATGGCCTGTTCGGGCAGCGGCATCATGGAGGCGAGCGTTGCGAACATCACCTCCCCCGGCGATCGCGTGCTCGTGCTCTCGGCCGGCAAGTTCGGCGAGCGCTGGACCGGCATTGCCAAGGCCTACAACTGCGACGTCGACGTGGTGAGCGCGCCTTACGGACAGACCTTTCGCTCGACGCGGTGAAGGCCGCGCTGAAGGTGGAGACTCGCGCGGTCTACATGCAGGCGAACGAATCCTCGACCGGCACGCGGCACGACGTGGAAGGCGTGGCCACGCTGCTGCGCGACGCGAAGAGCGACGCAGTGCTGGTCGTGGATGCGATTACGGGGCTGGGCACGACCCACTTCGATGCCGACGCCTGGGGCGTCGACATCATGATCGGCGGCTCGCAGAAGGCGGTCATGATTCCGCCGGGGCTCGCCTACTGCTCGGTGAGCGAAAAGGCCTGGGACCTGATGGGCAACGCGCTCAACCCGCGCTACTACTTCGATCTGCGTAAGGAGCGAAAGAGCGCCGCGAAGGGCGAATCCTCGTACACGCCGGCAACCTCCCTGATCGCGGGCCTGAGCACTGCGCTCGACTACATCGCGTCGCAGGCGGGTGGCGATGTGGCGGCCGGTCGCAAGAAGCTGTCGATAACGCGGAGACCTGCGCCGCCATGACGCGCGCTGCGATGGAAGCGCTCGGGCTGAAGATCTTCTCCACATCGCCGGGCGCGGCGGTAACCGCAGTCCTGCCGCCGGCCGGCGTTGATTCCGGGGTAGTGGTAAAGGAGTTGAAATCGCGCTTCGGAGCCATCATCACCAACGGGCAAGGCGAGATGAAAGGCCAGCTCTTCCGCATCGCGCACATCGGCTACTTCGATTACCTGGATACGATCGCGATGCTCGGCGCGCTGGAGCAGGTCGCAGCGACATCCCTCAAGGTGCCCGGCTTCCACTTCGGCAAAGCTCTGGTTGCGGCGCAGGAAGTCTTCGCCGAGCGCACGTCCGCCCCGCAGCTGGAGCTGGTCGGCGCGAAGATTGCCTAAGAAAGCCGCTCACTCGAGAAGGGTTCTGGTGAGCGGTACCCTCCGCACACTCCCTCATCGTGTCACCCCGTTGTGATCACACTTAGGAGCTGCCGATGAAGATTGTTCTCGCAGAGAAAGTCTCGCCCGCCACACTCGCCGTCTTCCAGGCGGAGCCGGGCTGGAACGTTGTGACCCATGACCAGATCAAAGACGGTTTGGCGAGTGAGCTGAAGGACGCCGATGGGCTGGTGGTGCGCTCGGCCGTGCAGGTAGACGATGCTCTACTGGAGCACGCCCCAAAGCTGCGCGTGATCGGCCGTGCGGGCGTGGGTGTGGATAACATCGATGCGGAAGCAGCCACGCGCCGGGGCATCGTGGTGATGAATACGCCGGGCGCCAACGCGATCGCCGTGGCCGAGCTCACCATCGGCCTTATGCTGGCGCTGGCGCGGCAACTGCCCAAAGCGAACGAAGCACTGCACCAGGGCAAGTGGGAGAAGAAGTCGCTGAGCGGCGCCGAACTGCGCGGCAAGACGCTCGGCGTGCTCGGCCTGGGTCGCATTGGGCTCGAAGTCGCGCAACGCGCCGCAAGCTTCGGCATGCAGATCATCGGGCATGATCCCTTTGTCACGCCGGCGCTGGCACGCGAGCGTGGCGTGGAACTCGTGGCTCTCGATCAGCTCTTCGCGCGCGCGGACTACCTGACGCTCCACGTCGGCCTGACGCCGCAAACCGCAAACATCATCAACGCGAAGAACCTGGCTGCCATGAAGAAAGGCCTCCGGCTGGTGAACTGCGCACGCGGCGAGCTGGTGGACGATGCGGCATTGTTGGCCGCACTGGACAGCGGACAGGTGGCCGGCGTGGCACTCGATGTCTTCCGCGATGAGCCGCTCAAGAATTCGCCATACTTCAACCGCGAGAACGTCATTCTGACTCCACACATCGCCGGCTCCACTGCCGAGGCGCAAGAGGCCGTTGGCATCCAGATCGCCGCCCAGGTACGCGAGTATCTGAAGCTGGGCGTGGTCCAGAATGCCGTGAATCTGCCCTCGCTCTCGCACGAGGAGTACGTCGAGCTCTCGCCCTACATCGATATGGCGGCTCGGCTGGGCACGTTTCTTGCTGCCACCACAGACGGCAACGTGGAGAGCATCGCGATCGGCTATCGCGGCCGGCTTGCGCAGGGCAAAACGGAGCTGGTGCGAAACGCTGCGATCCAGGGTGTGCTGGCGCATTCCGAGAATGTGAATCGCATCAACGCCGCCGCCGTCGCGGAGGAGCGCGGCATCCGGCTGCACGAATCCAAAGTCGAAAACGGCGGGGCGTCGGGGCTCTCGCTGGCGCTGCACACGCGCAGCGGCGAAGCCACCGCGACCGCAACCGTGCTGCACGGCCGCTCGCCGCGCCTGCTGGCCTCGGACGGCATCGACATCGAAGTGCCGCTGCATGGCACCCTGATCGCCATTCGCAACCACGACGTGCCTGGCGTGATTGGGCGTGTGGGCACCGTATTGGGCGAGCACCAGGTCAACATCGCCAATTTCGCCCTGGGCCGCGGTTCTGAGACCGCCGCAAAGGACACCGGCGGCGCCATCGCTGTCGTGCAGGTGGACGGCGAGATCACGCCTGCCGTACTAGCGTCTCTCGAAGCCATCGAAGCAGTGACGCGCGTCCGCCTGGTGCAGTTGACGGCCCTGCCGTAACCTCCACCGCTACAATAGAGAAAGCAAGATCTATCAGGAGCAGTATCCGTGCCGCTTTACGAGTACCAGTGCAAGCAATGCGGTCATCGATTTGAAAAAATTCAGAGCTTCTCCGCGCCGGAAGAGAAGGAATGCCCGGCGTGCAAGGGTGAAGTCGAACGGCTCATCTCCGCGCCCGCCATTCAGTTCAAGGGCGCAGGCTGGTACTAAACGACTACGCGGGCCGCAGCAAGGCGCCGTCCGTGAACGCATCCGATGCTGCATCGAAAGATGGTTCCGCAAAGAATAGCGGCAAAACTGACGGCGCAAAGAGCGACAGCGGCAGCAAGAGCGACTCCGGCGGCACTTCCTCTTCGAACTCCGGAAGCAACTCCGCGAACAGCTCGGGCTCCTCAACCTAGCTCGAAGACTTCTTCCTCGACGACGACTTCCGCGACGACTTCTTCCGGCTGGATGAGGACTTCTTCTTCGAACTGGACTTCTTGCTGGACTTCTTCTTCGAGGAGCTCTTCTTCGCGGACTTCTTCTTCGAACTGGGCTTTTTCTTCGGAACCTTCGCGCCTTCTTTGCGCGCCTCGGAAAGTCCGATGGCAATGGCCTGCTTGCGGCTCTTCACCGTCTTGCCGCTGCGGCCGGACTTCAGCTTGCCGCGCTTGTACTCGTGCATCTCGCGTTCAACTGACTCGGACGCCTTCGGACCGTACTTCCGCTTCGAAGATTTCTTTCGTGCCATATCTGCCTCCGTACGCGCAGGTGTGCGCGTGTTACTCCCATGTCTAGATTGAGAGGCAGGAATGTCTTAGCTGGTTGTTGCGATGACGACTATGTCTCGGCCATCGCCGGCAGGATTTCATCCACATCCACCCAGTCGGTCGGGTAATTGCCGGTATAGCACGCCGTGCAGAACATCGCCTCGCCGCCGCACGATTCCAGCAATCCTTCCATCGAGAGATAGGCGAGCGAGTCCGCTTCGATAAAGCTGCAGATCTCATCAATCGTGTTGTTCGCGGCGATGAGATCTTTTTTGCGCGGCGTGTCGACACCATAGAAGCACGGCGACGTTGTCGGCGGACAACTGATGCGCAGATGCACTTCCATCGCACCCGCCGCGCGCACCATGCGGATGATCTTGCGGCTGGTGGTGCCGCGGATGATCGAGTCGTCGACCAGGATGATGCGCTTGCCCGCGAGCAGATTGCGCACCGGATTCAGCTTCAGCTTCACGCCGAAGTCGCGCACGCGCTGTTCGGGCTCGATGAACGTGCGGCCCACATAGTGATTACGGATCAGGCCGAAGTTGAACGGGATGCCGCTCTCCGCTGCATAGCCCAGCGCCGCAGTGACGCCGGAGTCAGGCACCGGGACCACCAGGTCGGCCGCAACGCCCGATTCACGCGCAAGCTGGCGTCCCATCTTCTCGCGGCTCTCCTGCACCCAGCGGCCATAAATGCGGCTGTCCGGCCGCGCGAAATACACGTGCTCGAAGATGCAGCTTGTTTGCGGCATGCCGGTTGAGTACTTGCGCGAAGTCACGCCATCCGGCGACACCATGATCAGCTCACCCGGTTCCACATCGCGAACATACTCGGCGCGCAGCAAATCGAATGCGCACGTCTCAGACGCAAATACGATGGTGTCCGGCACGCCGGCCTCGCCTGGGATCCGGCCCATCGAGAGCGGACGGAAGCCGCGCGGGTCGCGCGCAGCAAAGACGCGGTCGCGCGTCATCATCACGACGGAGAACGCGCCATCCACCTGCGAAAGCGAATCGGCAATCGCATCCACCAGCGTGGTGGCCTGCGAGTGCGCGATAAGCTGGACGATGATCTCCGAATCGGATGTGGTCTGGAAGAAAGCACCCGCACGTTCGAGCTTCGCCCGGATCGTGCCGAGGTTCACCAGGTTGCCGTTGTGCGCGATGGCAATCAGGCCTTTGGTAGAGTCGACGCGGATTGGCTGCGCATTGAGCAGCGCGGAATCGCCGGTGGTGGAATAGCGAGTGTGGCCGATGGCGAGATTACCGGGCAGCTTCTGCAGCACTTCTTCGGTGAAAATGTCGGCGACCAACCCCATGCCTTTGATGTTCGAGAGATGATGGCCGTCGGCGGTCGCGATGCCGGCAGACTCCTGTCCGCGATGCTGCAGCGCGTAGAGCAGAGGTAGATTTGCCGCGCGGCCTCGGGGTGTGCGTAGATGGCGGCGACGCCGCACTCTTCGTGGAGGGTGTCGGGATCTTGCTCGCGCGCGCGAATGGTTTCGGAGGAGGGAAGTCTTTCCTCGATGCCCGGGACGCCTTGGTAGAGACGTTCGGTCATGCGGTCACCGTGTCAGCTGCGAGGGTGGATTGAGCGCGCCTGACCAGGCACTCTGCAAAGCGTCCAAACGTTCTGAGGTGACAATACGATTGTCTTGCGAAAGGATTTTGAGATGCTCACCGCCAGTCGTCCCAATCGGAACCACTGTCACGAAGTCGAATTCTTCCGCGAGATTTCGAACCTTCTCAACGTTAGCCGAATCGCAGCTCGCGATAATATCGCCGGCCTCCTCGCCGAAGAGGGACAGCGCTGTCCCCTCGGTATTCAGATGAATAGTTGCACCTACTCGCTTCGTGAAAGTCGCTTCAGCCAAAGCTACCGCGAGGCCGCCATCGGATATGTCTCGTGCGGAGGAGAGCAAGCCATCACCGGCGAGTGAGATCAAGAATTTTTGCAACGCGGCTTCATCGGCAAGGTCAAGCTGAGGCGGTGAGCCCCAGAGCTTCTTCAGAACGCTACTTGCGTAACCTGATGCGCCAAAAGCGTCGCCAATCCGTGAGAACGTTTTGCCGCTGATGAGAAGCACCGCGTCGCCAGCGCGCTGGAAATCGGCTGGCACAGCTTTCGTCACATCCTCAAGAATCCCCACCACCCCGATTACAGGCGTCGGGTAGATCCCCTCACCCTTGGTCTCGTTGTAAAGCGAGACATTCCCGCCCGTGATCGGCGTGCCCAGCGCGGTGCAGGCTTCGGCGATGCCGTCGATGGCGGCGGAGAGCTGAGCCATGATCTCCGGCTTTTCTGGATTGCCGAAGTTCAGGCAATTCGTCGCAGCCACAGGTACGGCTCCGGTGCAGGCCACCTTGCGCGCGGCTTCGGCTACCGCAAGCTTCGCGCCCTGCTTCGGATCGAGATAGCACCAGCGGCCATTGCCGTCGAGCGCCATCGCGAGCCCGCGCTCATGCCCCGGAGTCCCGCTGCCTTTCACGCGCATCACGCCGGCTTCGCCGCCGGGACCCTGCACCGTATTGGTCTGCACCATCGAGTCGTACTGCTCGAAAACCCAGCGCTTCGAGCAGATATTCGATGATGCCAGCAGCTCTTGAGATCGGCGGTGTAGTCGCGCGGCTTCTGTCAGTTCTTCGAGAACTTCCGCCGGCGGATCGAGCGGGACCGGTGCCTTCCATGTGCCGACAGGACGATGGTAGAGCGGGGCATCGTCGGTGAGCGACTGATTCGGAATGTCGGCGATCAGTTCGCCATGCTGGCGGATGCGCATCTGGGGCTCGGCGATGACCTCGCCAACGATGACGCCATCGAGTCCCCACTTTTCGAAGACACGCAGCACCTCGTCCTCGCGCCCTTTTTCGGCGACCAGCAGCATGCGCTCCTGGCTTTCGCTCAGCATGATCTCGTAGCGGACATGCCGGTTTCGCGCTGCGGCACGTTGTCGAGCTCGACATCCAGACCCACGCCGCCCCGCGCGCCCATCTCGCAGGTGGAGCAGGTCGGGCCCGCGGCGCCCATGTCCTGAATGCCGACGACCGCGCCGGTCTGCATCGCCTCCAGACAAGCCTCCAGCAGCAGCTTCTCCATGAACGGATCGCCCACCTGCACGTTGGGCCGCTTCTGCTCCGAGCCTTCCTTGAACTCCTCGCTGGCCATGGTCGCGCCGTGGATGCCGTCGCGGCCGGTCTTCGCTCCGACATAGATCACCGGATTGCCCACGCCGCTCGCCTTTGCATAGAAGATCTCGTCGTGCCGCACCAGCCCCAACGCAAACGCATTGACCAGCGGATTGCCGCTGTAGCAGGGCTCAAACGCGTTTCGCCGCCCAGGTTCGGCACGCCGAAGCAGTTGCCGTAATGTGCGACACCGGTGACCACGCCCTCAACGATCTGATGGTTCTTGCGCACCAGCGCCGGATCGCTCTCCCCGTCTTCCGTCGAGAGCGGACCAAAGCGCAGCGAGTCCATGACCGCCAGCGGACGCGCACCCATCGTAAAGATGTCGCGCAGGATGCCGCCAACCCCGGTAGTCGCTCCTTGGAACGGCTCTATATAGGAGGGATGATTGTGCGATTCAATCTTGAAAGCGCACGCCCAGCCATCGCCGATGTCGATGATGCCGGCGTTCTCACCCGGACCCTGCACCACGCTGCCCGGTCCGCTGGTGCGGTCACCGCGCGTGGGTAGCCGCTTCAAGTGCACACGCGACGACTTATACGAGCAGTGCTCGCTCCACATCACGCTGTAAATGCCTAATTCCGTGAGGGATGGAGTGCGACCCAGCGCCGCTTCGATGCGCGCGTACTCTTCCGCCGTCAGACTGTGCTGCTTCAGTAGCTCGGGAGAAATGCTGGCCGGTGCGGGCACCGCAGAGAGCGTCCTGGTTGTCATGGCTGTATCTATATTGTCGCATGATCGAAACCGGATTGAAGCAGCGGACCAACCCTGCGCCGTGCCAATCAGCGACCGGTTCGCGCCGGGGAATCAAAGTAGTAGGGTGGCCAATGCGCCTCAGATCATCAGCCGCGCGCTCCGCCCATCCAATTCCGGCCAGGGGGCTCTATTTCGGAGGCGGCTGCCCAACGTCGGAATCGGGAACATGCGACGTTATCTGGCGAAGGATGAACTCACGGACCAGGTTGTCAAAGGCGTGCCCGCCGATCGCAATGGCGCCGTTGCGGAAGGTAAGACCGGCGCCGCGATCTGCTTCGGGGTGGTAAGCATTCGAGATGGCGCCCGCCATCAGGCTGCCTGCCACGGAGGAGTAATTCGGCACGTCGCGACCGGCGTCGTTGCGCGTGATGACGGCACGAGTGATGGCGTAAAGCGCGCGCGATGCTGCGCCGCCTCTGCCTTTGTAAAAATAACGGGGATCCTGGTGCAGAAGCGAGGGAAGCACCGCGCTGCCGAGGGTGCGAGCGACGGCGGTATCGGCGAAGGTCGAGCCGTAATACTTCGCGTAGGCCTCCGCGCCTGTCCCGTAGTGGTACGTATCGGTGTATTGCAGGCCGGCCGCCTCCGCACCCACCACGAGGAAATTGACCGGGTCGAAAATGGAATGCAGCGCAAGACCGAATTTTTGGCGAGGATTGAGCGGTGCGGCATTCCAGATGTAGCTGCTGTAGAAGTTTGGGAAGATGACCAGCGCACGCTGTTTCTCTTGCGCTTTCACCTCTTCCTGAGCCAGCTCAATCTGGCTCGCCGTCACGGTCACCTGTTGAGTGCTTGTCGCTAGATGAACCGTGAGGTCCGGAAGCGCCAGATGTTCCCCGTTCTGCAGCATGATCTGCTCGTCCACGACCGTCTGCATGCCGGAGAGCGAGACCCGCAGGCGAAACATGCCGCTCGGCAGATTCGCAAAGAGGAAGCGGCCGTCCGGTGCCGTAGCGAGATCGCAGCCTCCGGAAGAGCCCGCCCGCTCCAGGTGCACCTGTGCCCCCGAAAGAGGATTGTGATTGCTGTCGAGAACGGTCCCGGCGAGTGAACCGCTGCCAGGCGTGCCCAATTGGCTCCCACAGCTGTTGTTCTGCGGGGCATCCGGCAAAGCGGCCATCTGGGCCTGCGGGCGGGCGGGCGCAGGGCCGCCGAGTATGGCGAGAAGAACAATCCAAATTTGAATGAGTTGGTGCTTGCTGAGGAATGGTCCGGTGTGAAGTCGCACTGCTGTCTTAAGATGCCGTGGCCCCCACCGCGCTGCTTCCAAACGATATCCGAGCAAAAGCAAGGGGCGCGCTCTCTTTGCGAGACCACGCCCCTTTTGCTGTCCGTATTTTCGAAGATCTGGATCGGGTAACCCAGATCACAACGTTGTTATCCCGGGATCATGCGGGATGTCGGTACTCCGCCCGCGTTTCCCTCACTCTCCCGTCGTAACGGTCGTTGTACGAGGTACCTCGCTGCCAATCGCGAGACTCGTTGCCGATTCTCTTGATTGTCATTGTCGGTTTCTCTCTCCTTTTTGGGAAGATTTTTCTCTTCCGTTAATGAGTAAGAGTCGGCGTCGTCCTCGGTGGTTGTCGGCTTGTTCCATTCGGCTGCGGAAAAAATTCAGGCCGTCGTCGCTTCGCGGATCGCTCGAATGTGGCGGGGTCCAGTCCGGCAGCAGCCGCCGATCCAGTCCGCGCCCGCCTCGCGCCACGTCCGCGCCAGCGCGCCGAACTCCTCCGGATCGGACTGGCCCGCCCACGTCCGTGTTTTGGCCACCCATGTCTCGCCGGAGTTCGGGTACATGGCGATGCGCTTCGTGCTCACGCTGCGGATCTTGCGGATCAGCGAGAGGATGTGCCGCGGCGCCGTGCAGTTCACCCCAATAGCAATGATCTGCGGATGAGAATCCAGCAGCCGCGCGCAGTCTTCGATCGCCTCGCCGTGGCCGGTATGTCCGTCATCGCGACAGGTAAAACTGATGTAGGCAGCAAGCTTGGGAAAGCGCGTGAGCGCATCCACAATCGCCTCTGCCTCTTCGACCGAAGGAACTGTTTCGAAGGCGAGGAAATCGGCATTCGTGCCTGCCATCGCTTTGACGCGCTCCGCGTGAAAGGCGGCAAGCTCAGCGCGACCGATACCATAGCGCCCATGGAACTCTGCGCCATTGTGAAGTGCGGCCCCATACGCGCCCAATGATCCCGCGATCCAGATGCGCCGCGGCTGATGCCCGGCAATGATCTCAGTTTCTTCGTACTCGCGACGCGCCTGCTCAGCCAGCGCAACGCTCTGCTCAATCGCTGTCCGCGCCGCTTCTGCCGCCAGGCCGATCTCGTGAAAACCCTTCGCCGAGAGCTGATAGCTCGCGGTGAGCAGGCAATCCGCGCCTGCCTCGAGATAGCTGCGGTGCACGGCCAGCACCTTCTCCGGCTGCGTCCGCAAAACCTCGCCGGACCACAGCGGACCCGCAAGATCGCAGCCGGCGCGCTCGAGCTCGGTCGCCAGGCCGCCGTCGAGCACGCGCAGTCCGGTCAGGTCGAGCTGGTCGCGTCGTGTCATCTCCGTTTCGCTACGTCAATTCTGCTACACTCTCAGCAGTGCGCTCGATTGAACCGCCATTCCTACCAGGACGATGGCGCCGGGCGTTCCCACCTGCAATGCGGTCATCGGGGAGTGGCTCAGCCTGGTAGAGCACCTGGTTCGGGACCAGGGGGTCGGAGGTTCGAATCCTCTCTCCCCGACCATTCTTTCGTTGCAGACCTTTTGAAGATCAGATCGAATGGTTATCTGTATGTAGGCGTGACGGTTACGCCATCGACAGAAAAGTTCGAACACATCAATCTCAGCAGTTTCGCCTTTTCGGCGGAATCCTGCGAAACATACAATGAATAGGCCTTAATCGCGAGTTCGAACACTCTTTCTGCGTCCAACGAACGGTCGGCTATTTCGGCGTTCGCGAGACTGTCAATAGCCAGCGTTGCCTGGTGTTCTTCAATCGTCCACTCATCGGTTTTCCGGCGCCAGAACTCCTCCGAAATCTTTCCATCGAGCTTGTCAATGTAGGCTGCGTCAATCCGGTCCCGGATGCCGGTGAGGCGTGATCCTAGCCTCGCCCTTTCCGCGCTCAATCTACTGTCAGTCTGCCTTTGATCGTTAGGCCCTAGCTCGGCGCACCCTTACTTATGAGGCGGAACGCGCACCTTGCGCCTGCGACGACCCATCCTCGATAACTCAATCTGAAACGACGTAAACAAAGTCAGCCATTGAACGAACATTGGGTTGCCGAGTCTTGGCCTTGTCTGACAAAGAGCAGCCTCACGCCGTGATTGTCCATAAGCTTGCTGAACTTAAGAACCTGCACATAGTTGCGACCAAGTCGGACAGTATCCCCGAAGAGGATTCAGTCGAAGGGGAGAGGCCGTCAAAATAGTGCGTGGGGGCATGCCATTCGAGGGCTGGGAACGGCACTTATCGCGCCTGGAGAATCGACGCCTCAGCCGAAGACCGCTTCTGCTAAGCAGACTTTTCTTATTATTCGACTAAATAACTACGCTGGAGGGAAAATACCAGTCCGCACGCAAAAAATCCCGCCTCACCAGATTGCTCCAAGTGGCTGTCCGCTCGGAAATAATCCACTTGGACGATTAACGCGCCTCCGAGGATTAAAGGGCCAAACGACGAAGATGAAGATGGCAACAGACATTCCGCCGCAGCTCAACACGCCGGACAGCGAAGGGGGGATGCGAGATTCGCAGAACAATCCCATCCAAAGAGACCACGCAAAGGTCTGTGACAGCCTCGATTTCCAGCGCGGCGGACACTGTTCGATTAGAACGCTTTCGATATGGAGACATTCACAACTCGCGCTCCACTGGCAGCGATCCCGCCCGAGAACGCTGAGACCCAATATTGACTATTGGCGACATTCTCGACCTGTGCTCGTATCGTCAGCGGCTTCTCATTCCCAAAGGAGTATCTGGCTCCCAAATCCAGCTGGGTCCACGAGGGCACACGGAAGCTATTGACGCTATCGAATGCCGCCGATCCAGTTTCCATCAGGTTGCAGTTAAGGCTCAGACCTTTGATCTTAGAAACGTCCCAACTTAAGTACACCCGTTCTGTTGCGCCTGGTATTGTCGAAGCGCTTTTCCCCTCGGTAGTTGGGTCCTGCGTGTGGTGCTGCTTGGGGTCAATGAAACTGGCGGAAAGAATCGCATGGAGGCCGTGAACCAGATCACCTGCGAAGCTAATTTCTAAGCCCTTGTTGATTTGCCGACCATCCTGGATAAAGGTTGGCGGATTCGTCACCGCACTCTCCACTCCGTTTGCCTGGCTGATGCGATACAGGGCGAATGTCCCCAGCCACTTGCCCAAATCTGCTTTGGTGCCGAACTCAATCTGATTGCTAAAATACGGCGGCAGAACCTGTCCGGCGTTCTTTGTACCAACCGGAGCAATCCAGCCCGGCTCCAGAGCTTGAATGAAATTGCCATAAAGTGAAACATGTGAGGTCAGCTTGAAGAGACCGGCGACAGATGGTGACACCGCGCTCTCTCGATACGAATCTGGCGGAATACTGTTATCGCGTACGCTGTCTTTGATAGTTTGAGTGACCAGGCGAAAACCGCCTGTCAGCAGCAACCTGTCGCGAAACACACCGAGCGTATCGCCCACGTACCAGCCCTTAGTGCTTTGATCGTCTATAACGAAGTCCGTCGACAACTCAGGAAGGATGAAGTTCGGTGCAGTGGGCCGATAAAGCAGGTAAAGGTTGTAAGGTTGCGATGGTCCAAAGTCCTGGAAGGGCCCAAAATTGCTCGTCTGCTGGATACGATTCCATCCCGCCATAAACGAGTGCGAGAAACTGCCCGTATTGAACTTGCCGCGAATGCCGACATCGTTGCTGTAATGATAATTGCGGGTTGCCTGGTTGATCTGCCTGCAAAGAGTTGTTCCGGCATAGTCCAGAATTAGGACAGGGCAGTAGGCCGGGTTAGCGCTGTTTTCGCTAGAAAACCCCGCACCGCCCGTCAGGGTCCACTTTGGGGACAGTTGGATGTTGGCTCGCCCCAGAATTATTTTTTCGTAAAGCGACCCATCCATCCAGACTGGCTCAGTAGACAGATTGGTCGGCATTGCTGGAGGCAAACCGGTCAGTCCCGGCCCCAGGAGAAGAACGTATGGATTGGCCTTGTTGTAGTTGCGCAGGTATTGCGTATCGAGCGAGAGCAGAGCAATCTTTGATCGAAAGTCGAGCCCGGCTGAAGCGCCGCCGTTCAGGAGCCGCGAATCGCGAACTTCTCCCGCGCCGTCGCGATATGCGCCATTGATCCTGGCTCCAAAAGCGGCGTGAGAACCGAACCTGTCGGATGCGTCGACGTGTCCGCCATAGATACTTTTGCCAAGATAATTGGGTTCGAGCAGAAGAAACGGCCTTTCATGAGCGCGCTTTGGTGCGAGGTTGATCACGCCGCCAACGGATGCGGGAGACCCCATGATGAATGCACTCGGGCCGTTGAAGACATCGACCCGGTCAATGAAATACAAGTAAGGCTCTTGATCATATAGCCCAAAAAGTCCGTCGATTGCCAGACTGCTGTTGGGCAGGATCCTGAAGCCTCGAATGAGGAACACATCGTTTTCCTGATTGGCTTTTGAAGAGGGCGAAACAACAGAAGCATCGCTGTTGAGGATATCTGCCAGGGCAACTGCCTGCTGATTTTCGATAAAGGTGTTCGTATAGGACCGAACATGAAAAGGCGTATCCTGCACCTCCAGATCGCCGAGAATACCAACGTGTCCCACGGTTGCGATTTGGCCGCCAGCCACCTCCAGTGGTTCATTCACTTCGATGGTCTCGGTTGCGCTACCGATCTGAAGCATTGCATCAGGCAGCTTCATGACGCCGCCCGACAGTTGCAGATTGTTAAACACACCGGTCTTGAAACCCGCGGCCGTGATCGTTTCACGATAGATCCCCGTGATTGGAGCGATCAGAGTGTAGTGGCCTGAGTGATCCGTAGTCGCGCGAGCAATCGCCTTCGCGTGATCATCTTCGAGAGCGACCGAGGCATTCAGGATCGCAGCGCCTGAGATGTCAATCACTGTCCCCTGTAATACCGTTGACTCATGACCCGGTTGATTAACGGGGGCCTGCGGCAAAATCGGAAGGCTGAGCAAAAGGGCAGGGTAGAGCAGAAATCGCCGTGACATACATCGACTGATTCCTTTTCCCTGCGTGACGGACAGAAGACGTGCCGTGTGGGCCTGATGCCACGATGCAAGACGCCTAACTAATCGCGAAGTCAGAAATTCTCCAGCAGCGATACATTCGAATAGTCTGTATGTGCCAGAACAGCAAGCCGTCGCCCATCCGGAGACGGAATCGCGAACCATACCGCCATGTTCGATCCCTGAAGAACCGTCGTCGCATGCCCGGCAAGATCCACTCTTACAATTCCCGATCGGGTTCCGCCAGACCGCCTCCCCATGTAACCGCCCACCCACAAGCTGCGGCTGTCGGGCGCCCAGTCCAATCCCATGATGAGCAGCACATTGGGCACGGCAATCTGCCGTTCTTTGGACGTTGTCAAATCAAGGATGCGGACCCCTGGCGGCTCATACGGATCTGGCGATCTGGGGCTCGCCAGGTACCTGCCATCCGGCGAAAGGCTCCAGGCGCTCCCGGGCCCATCATCGGACCGCCTCTTCGCAGCCGGAAGTTCCTTCACCTTTCCTCCGGCTGGATCGAATGTAAAAAACCTCTGTACTCCGTTGTCGACCCGGCTGTAAATGCACACAGTCGATGGCAGGCGAGCACATTTGTATCCTCCAATTCCCGGCTCTTCCAGAGCAAGGTAGGAAGGACCACCGGAGAGTGACACACGCATGAGCCGCGAGTTATCCGTCGCCTTGCCCGAAGAAGGATAGGCCACATACAGCGCGCTCAAACCGTCGGGGGTGAGCTGAGGGGCCCCCAGATCGTCTTTCCCGCCTATCAGTAAATCCGCGCGTGTGGCTTCCACCGCTTGCCTGAAAATATGATTCAGGCCATCTCGATTCGAAACGAACAGAACCGCTTTGCTATCCGGAGTCCACGCAGATGGCAGATCATTTCTATCATCCAGGGTGAAGCGTCGAAGCGCTCCCAATTGTTTGCCTTGCGCCAGCACCTCCGCCAGGTAAACGTCAGCCTGAAAGTCACGGCGGAGCAAAGCCAGACGCTTTCCATCGCTCGTTACGCTGATGTCAGCGATGGGGCTTTCATCATTGGTAATGCGGGTCCAGGCCCAGCAGACCGGTTTGTGTGCGAATCCAGGCGGACCCACCAAAGGTTGAAGTTTGCATCGTTGGGTGGAGCCTCCTGCAATGCATAGATCAGGCGTTCGGCCTCCGGCCACGCAACGGCATTACTGAGTCGAAAATCTGACAAGATCGTCTCGCCGCGTCCTGTCGTCGCATCAAAAACGTCGATTCGTGAGCCAAGTCCTGACCTGGAGAAACGATCAGGCACTCTGACCGTCGCAAACCTACTACCGTCAGGCGCCCACGCAACTGGTCCAAAATGATCCCCGCCACCATCCACAATCTTCCTCACGACGTTCTTGTCCGTCTCAATCAGCCAGATCTCCTCGTCATTCCATCTCCCTTTGAGAAAAGCAATCTTCGACCCATCGGGCGAGACCCTCGCTGACATGCCCACATCCGCGAGCTTCCTCGGCACCCCACCCACAATTGATATCTTCCAAAGGCTGGGTTGCTTCTTTTCTGAATCGTCGAAATGCGAAGCAACGAGATGAACATTATCGGGAAACCAGCCCTCGGGCATTGCATCCAGATCTTTCGGCAAAGGCACAGCAACGGTCTCCCCGCTGTCCACATGCCGCACATAAAGCCCTGTCGGATCCGAATAGGCAAGAAACTTGCCATCCGGCGAGATCACGCCGCTGGTCAGCGGAGCGTCGTGGGGATTTGCAGTCAGCCGTCGCTGGCTCATGGCCGGTGGCGGAGGAGGATGACCGACAAGGTATCGGCGAAGCAGCAATGCAGACGGAACGACAAGAAGCGCTGCCGCAGCTAGCAGCACGGGCAGCTTCCAGCTCCGTTCCCGCGGGACCTCTTGATCTCGGGTGTTCGATACAGCCGGCTCGGGGGCCGCAGTCGATTGAGATGGAGCGCCGCCATTCTGAGTATCAGCCGGGTGGGAAACGGGAGCGACAAAGCGATAGCCTTTTCTAGGGATGGTTTCGATGTAGAGAGGCTTGTCGGCCGAATCACCCAGAACTTCCCGGAGCTTCATAACCGCCGCGTTGAGGCTGTGATCGAAGTCGACGAAGGTATCGGATGGCCAGAGATGCTGGCGCAATTGCTCCCGCGTAACCATCTGCCCGGCGTGCTCGAGCAACACGAGCAGAATGCGCGCCGGCTGTTCGCGCAGTCTGACGACCGTGCCATTGCGGCGCAGTTCTCCACTTGGTGCGTCCAGTTCGAAGACGCCGAAGCGCCAGGCCCGTGGCACCGGCATGCCCATGAGTACGCTCCTCCGGGCTGGAGAAACTTTACACCGTTTCCCGATCGGCAGCCGAGGAGAACTCGAACTGACGATTGATTCGACGCGCAAATCCTTTCGCATGAAGAGCGGAGAGCGCAATGAGTAAATGATGACGGAATGATCTCCAGAGCATTGAGTGAATTGCGGCAGCGGCTCAGATTGCAGATATCCAAGCGGCAGTTGAAGCAGCGCAAGCCGCCGGATCATCGAGGAGGTTCGTCATGTTCCGTACATCGTCCATCCTTACCTGTGCAGCTCTGACACTCTCGCTTGGCGTGGCGATCTCAGCACCGGCGACAGCACGGGCTCAGTCGGTAACCGTCAGGATTCCATTTGCCTTCTCGGCAAACAACCAAAAGATACCTGCAGGCATATATCGCATCTCACTGCAGGCCCCGCGATATCTTTCACTCGTCGACACCCAGTCCACCAAGAAGCAGTACCTGATGTTGGTCCAGCCCACGGGGGAGCAGAACAGTCAGGATGGGGGCCGTCTTACGTTTCGGCGGTATGGAGACAGCAACTACCTTTATCAAGTCTGGATGCCAGGCCGGGGTGAGGGACGGCAGTTCGTACGCAGCCGCGGCGAGCAGGAGATACTGCGGGGGCTGAAATCCCCAGCGGTAGAGATATCGATGAGGTAATGAGCACGCTCTTTCTTGCACCGACGGTCAGGTTGCGTTCCCCGAGCGGTCATTTGTCATACCAGCTTCTGGTCAAAGGGGGGATATTGCCCAGTAGGTTCTGGTACGCAGTCCCAGCAGGTTCTGGTATCTCCAGGGGAGACCGGTTCGCACTCACGGAACCGGCTGCCTCAATCTGCTTCCGTGCATCAGTCCGAGGGCATCGGCGAGGGCTATCGCTGCTAAGCCAGAGGGTCGTCATACTTGGACAATCCGTCGCGTTCGCAATTTCAGCCGACGAATTCCCCAACTGGGAGTCGTGGCTCCAGCTGCGAGGGGCCCAGGCAGCCGCAGAGAACGGCGACTCCCGGGTTTACGCCGGCATTCACTTCCGTTCCGCCGTGGAGGACGGAATTACACAAGGCGAAAAGATCGGCCACTTCGTGTTCAGGCATGCTCTGCAGCCGCTCAATCGTGATGACGACGACGAGGACCGCGACCGGTGAGTTCGCAGTTCAAACCGAGTTCTTTTTAGTGGTCGATGCTCGGGTGCCCATTCATGCCGCAGTCTCATCCCGGCATTGGTGGGCTGAATCCCGCACCCCTGCCACATCCGTGTTGTTGCTGTTGCCTTTCTAGTTTTCATCTCCACCGGAAACCTCCAGTCGTGGGAGCTGCGAAATACGTTCACGCTTACCACCGATTGCTCCCGGATGACGGACAGTCCGGGAGTAGGCGGCTCCGGATTGGTACCGATAAACGTAACGAAAGGGCTCTATCGCGGCCTCAGCCAGAGGGTCGTCATAGGTCGGAATGCGATCTCAAGTGATCGGCAGTCGTTTCCCGACGGCCAGCATTTTTGCAATCAATTGCAATTTCTGGAGGGGAGGATGTAGGAGCGGTCGTGGTGAACCAACTTCACTCCACTGGCTTATCCTCAGGACGAGGTTCCGGCACTCCCCCTAAGGAGTCCATCCCGCCACCATGATTTAGCGCTGAACTCGACGCCGCTT
Source organism: uncultured Acidobacteriaceae bacterium (assembly GCA_963836835.1). GTDB lineage: Bacteria > Acidobacteriota > Terriglobia > Terriglobales > Acidobacteriaceae > KBS-83. The sequence continues at coordinate 328,266 of CAWILE010000005.1, forward strand.
GGATGACGCTGGGCAGACACATCGCGCCCCTTTCACAAACCTGCCTCCGGCAGAATAGCCGTGAAGGCCATCAACCAACTTGGCCGACGAGATAATGAAGGGTTCCCGAGGGACTGCTGGAACTCCGAAGAGTTCAAAAATCGCCCACTAGGGCCGACCATCATCAACCGGCGCGCTTCATTAAGCTATCAAGCCGTTTCGGGTTCATTCGGCTGGTTGCTGGCTCACCTGCGAAGGGCCGGCTGCGGTTCGAAAGAAATCTGGCCTGGATATCGAATCCTCCTGCTAGCATAACGGCGCGTTGAGGCGAGTCCGACGCTCTTTGCCGACTTCGTCTTCAATCTTTGCCCTGCCGCCTTTGCTCGGTCGACTCTCGTGGCAGCTCTGAACGCGGGGGACATTGCTAAGGCTGCTGCGCAATTAGAATGCTGGGACCGAGCGGGAGGCGTCGCGGTTGCCGGTCTGCTCAGGCGGCGCGAGGCAGAGTTGGGTCTGTTTCAAAAATGAAGCCTGATTCAGGCAAACCGCTAAGTCTCCGACGTTGATACGAGAATCAGCCCGGTTCGGCAAGAATCGGGCCAAATATTGCAAGTCCAAGGGGTCCGCGCATGCCTGCAGATAGCCTGTCAGCACCGCCGGTCGTTCAGCTTCCTGACCCGAAGACGGATCCGATCTTCGACCGCCTGGAAAACCAGATCGATTGGTACGATCGCAAAAGCCGCTCTGCCAGGCGCATGTTCAAACGGATCAAGATCATCGAGATCCTGTCGGCAGCGGCCATTCCATTCCTCGCCGCTCTGAGCTTCCCGTACGACAAGCTGGTCACGGCTGGGCTCGGAGTGCTCATCACGGTGCTCGAGGGACTCCTGCACCTCAACCAATACCAGCAGAACTGGACGACCTATCGCTCGACTTGCGAAGCCCTGAAGCACGAGAAGTACGTCTATCTGGCCAGCGCCGGACCCTACGCGAATGCCTCTGCTGCGCACGCCCTTCTTGCCGAACGCATCGAGTCAACCGTGTCGCAGGAGCACGCTCAGTGGTCATCCATTCAGCAACAGGTCGCGAAAGCCGAGGGAGCTGCAGCCACGAGATAGAGCCTCGCCGAAGTCCCCCTGTCTCCGGAAAATGATCACTGGCACAACCACTGCGCTCAGGTATTTAATGTGTCAGCTTCGTTTTGAACGCCTGGGGAGTAGGCTGGTCGCGCCGCGGAAAACCCCGCGACAGGCGCGGCTGTTTTTCCCTGGGAGAGGGCTATCGTGCGCTCGGTCTTTGTCAGCTATCGCAGAAAGGATTCGGAAGGCGAATCAGGGCGCTTGTTCGACGACCTGACCTCTCACTTCGGGAGTGCGTCCGTATTTATGGACGTGTCGGCGATCGAGCCGGGACGCGATTTCAGGAAGGCCATCGACCAGAGCGTCACGACATGTAGCGTCCTGCTCGCCGTGATCGGACAAGAGTGGCTGGAATTAAAGGACACTGCCGGACGCCGTCGCCTGGAGGACCCAAATGATTTCGTGCGGCTGGAACTCGCTTCCGCGCTTCGTCGAGATATTCCGCTCATTCCGGTGCTCGTCAGAGGCGCGAAGTTGCCAGAAGCTGATCGGCTTCCCCCCGATTTGCAAGAGCTCGTCTACAGGAACGCGGTGGAACTGACGCATGCCCGCTGGAAGTCGGACGTACAGCTGCTGATCCGGGCATTGCGCCCGTACCTGGATGTACAGCCGGACGCGTCGCGAAGTGGCCGCGAGTCGGCGGAGAGCAACAATGCCCCGCCGCCGGCAGAGCCCACAAGAGCGCGCGTGGATACCGCGGTGGCTGTCCCTTTCAGCCACCCCGATGCCCTGCAGCGCATCTGCCGGGAGTTGACCAGCTATATAGGTCCCGTTGCAGAGGTAATCGTGAAGCGGGCAGCCAGGAAGTGTTCAACCTCTGAGGACCTGATTGCGATCGTGGCACGTGAGATTGAGGACGAAACCGAGCGCGCCCGGTTCTTGAAAGCGTCCAGAACGTAACTGCGCCTAGTCCTCGCTGATCATCCGCAACGCCTTTGCGAGGCTTACCTGCATCCGGTTGAAGGATGCTGCGACGACGGAGATCTCATCCTTTCCACGGATACGCGCAGGAGGCACACTCTTCTCCCCGCGGCTGACCCGGTCTGCCGCATCGGAGACAAGCCTTAGCGGCCGGATCACAAACCAGAAAACACCCGCATCGAGAGCGATGATTGCAAGAAGTATGGTCAATCCGAGGAAGAATATCAGCCGGTGATAAGCCTGGTTGGCGATCTTCACCGGCAGCGCCATCGGAACGGACACAACCTGCGCGCCGATGATCTCATTGTCCTTCCATCCGAAGCCGTTGTTGGACCCATACACCGCGACTAGGGCAGGCGGTGCCTCGGACGCAGTACCGTGACACTGTAGGCAATCGTGCGTTGCCCTGATCGGATTTGCAACAAATAGGGCCGGACCATTGGGGGTCTCACGCACCCCGCTGTCCTGTCCTCCCCCGTTTTGATCGCGAAGCTGTTGGATGATGTCCGATTCCCAGTCTGTAGCCCTATCTTCCAGATTGGTGGGATTCAAGGCTGCTTCCTTATAGGTGTACTCGGGATAGCTCTTCCGTAGGTTGTTGAACGTCCTTGTCGATCCGAAGAAAGGGACCGCCTGAGGAAGAAAAGTGACCTCGTGCCGGGGATTCTCTTCGATCAGTGGTGAGACGTCTTGGGCGATGTACTGGCGGATGGATTCTGCGCTTGCCAGCATCAGTTGCGCCTCGCGCAGCACCTGGTTCCGCGCGTTCCCGATGAGGAATGCATAGGCGAAATGACAGATTAAGAGGGCGCCCGCTCCGAAGATCACGAGCAGGATAAGGTTAAACTTCGCAAGAAGTTTCATGGGCCGCTTCTTTCAGCCAACGGAAGTGTTGCAACGGTACACCACCGTAATCAGCGCAACCAGTGCCAGAACCGGCTACTTCCGAAGACTCGCAGGCAGGTCTCAAGTTTACGGTTCGCTCCTCATCCGGCCCGAACTGCTCTCCCGCCCCGCTGCATGGCGGCTGGAACCGGGCTGGCGGTGTGTTGTGACAACGCTGCAGCGGAATGCGTGGATCGCGCAGCATAACGAAGGTATTCGCTCCCCGCAAGTTGACCACGATACGAATGGTGGGTCCTCCCACTCGTTGGGCGTGCGAGTTTAGCAAATCTCAAAACAGGAATTGTCCGCAATTGAATTCGGTACAGGCGGATGCCGGAATCGTTAGATCCTCGGAGAGGCGAGAACAGTTTTTTTCTAGCCTCTCCGGGACGTTTCCACACCGCACTTTTGTGTAGTCGGGACACGCTTGCGATCACTGCGGCAAGTGATTCAGCGCCAACACCCGAGTGGCTCCGCTTGAGTGGTTCTCCGCAAGCTCGCTCTGTTCTGCTTCTTTCTCCTGGCGGCACTTCACGGAACGCTCGCCGGTCGAGCTTCCTTGTGCCCAGACGTCGCTCAGGTAATACTGACTGCCGTAGCGGTTGAAGATGACCTTGCCGGAACCGTTCACCGTGCTGGAGGTTTCCGGGTTTGTCATAACGAAGCCGCTGCGGGATTCTCCGCGGAGCAGAATGAGATGTTCGCTCTGAATCTCCACTCTGTAGATCCCAGCGGGCATAAGTTGCGAGCCATTATGGAAGGCGAAGGGGACATTCACCTGCATAACCTTATCCTGTGCGAATGCGGGTGACGCGGACGCCAGTGCCGTTGCTGCCAGAGCGCATGCCAGCATAACGTTGCGAGAATTCGAAATCGATGCGGTTTTCATGACGGTCTCTCCTTGTGGGAAGGCCGCATTCAAGCCGCCTTCAATCGATAATGCGGAGCGGCGCCGGAAAAAGTGCAAAGCCAGAAAAGATTTTTGTGAGCGAAGCGCTTAGGAGTGCTTTTGATGAAGTTCCTGGAATAACCAGATCCTGGCGAGTGACCAGTCGCGCTTCACCGATCGCAGGGATAGGGAGAGCATTGCGGCGATCTCCTCCATAGAGAGGCCGCCGAAGTAGCGCAACTCGACGACGCGTGCCTGCCGCTGGTTCGTTTTCGCGAGTCGCTCAAGGGCGCCATCTACCAGCAGGACCTCGTCACTTCGTTCGGCCGCAACGGCAAGTCCTTCATTCAGCTCAACCCGCCGTCGGTCGCCTCCACGAAATTCCGCACGATGGGCACGAGCATGATCGACAAGTACCCGGCGCATCACGTGTGCCGCAACTCCGATGAAGTGTTCGCGGCTCTGCCAATCCACATCCTCGCCGGCGAGCCGCAGATATGCCTCATGGATCAGCGCAGTCGGTTGAAGAGTGTGGTCCGGCCGTTCGCGCCGCATATATGACTGGGCCAGGCGGTGCAGCTCCTGATAGACGAGAGGGATAAGACTCTCCTGGGCTGCGGCGTCCCCGGCGCGCATCGCCTGCAACAGAACAGTTACCGTTCCGTGACCTTCGGTCATTTGGGACCTCCTTGGCCGGTTTCAGGATCGACCCTCGGAAGAACAGGCAGGGGAAGCATGCATCGCCGTGGCACTCAGCGCCCGCAATTTACGCATTCAAAGATGACCGAGGCTACAGAGCGAGGATTATTAACTAAGTAAGCACTAGCCTGATTGCGGTAACCTCGTGCTATTATTATCCGGTCAATAGACTGCCCGCCATAGCCAATAACATGGTGCGAGGCCAAAAAGCACGTTCCCCCGGAAAGTTAGTCCCCTTCTCCGTTTCAAAATCCGACGGTTTGTCACGACGTTTCGATCGGATTTATAGCTCATAACGGCAGAATCATCGGTCCCCGTTACACCGAGGAGGGGACGTTCATGGGTCAGACCAAACAATCCGTAGAGAGAGTGTTTGCGGATGCCCTCGAGCTTGCGCCCGGGAAGCGGCAGTCATTCCTCAATCATGCGTGCGCTGGGGACCTCAGGTTGCGCCGGCTTGTCGAAGAGCTGTTGCTGGAAGACGAACGCGCCGGAAGTTTTCTCCGGTTGCCCATCGTGGGTGAAAGGCAAGCTGCTGCCACCGCCTCCGGCGTTAGCGACCATCCTATGGAAACGCCTGCGGCGCCGCGCTTTGTAACCGGAGAGATCATTGCGCAGCGTTTTCTCGTGGTGCGCTTTATCGCGCGCGGCGGCATGGGCGAGGTATACGAGGTTGAGGATCGCTTGCTCCGTGGCGACCGCGTCGCGTTGAAGATCATCCGGCCGGAGATCGCCGCCCATGAGGAGTCGTCTCACCGCTTCGAGCAGGAGGTATTGCTCGCCCGGAAGATCAACCATCCGAATCTTTGCCCGATCTACGAGATTTTCCGTTGTGAGGATCCGCCGCCGTTTCTTCCTCACCATGAAGCTGCTTACCGGCGAGACCCTTGACGCTTGCCTGCGGAAGAATATGCTGCTGCCCCGCGAGGAGGCCCTCGTAGTCTTTCGCCAGATGATCTCGGGCATCTCCGCCATCCACAATGCCGGCGTCGTACATCGCGACATCAAGCCGACGAATGTGATGCTTGATCGCTCTGGTTTGCGGCTTTCTGTTTCCATCATGGACTTCGGGCTCGCTCACCTGAATGAGTCCGAGGCAATGCCTGATGAAGCGGGTACTTTCGCGGGAACGCCTGGTTATGTTGCACCCGAGCTGATGCGCGGACAACGCCCCTCGCGTGCTTCGGACATTTTTGCGTTAGGCGTTCTACTGCACCAGATTTTTACCGGCGAGAGGCCTGTCCAGTCTGCAGGCGAGTTCAGCTTACAAGCAGCGCCGTCGCTCGGGGCCGTAGCCATCCCCCCGATCTACAAAGATACCGTCCGCGAGTTCCTCTCGGACAATCCGGTCATCCGCTGCCGTGCCTTCGAGCGATTCCGAAGCTCGTTGGAAGATAGCTCGTTGGGAGAGAAAATACCGCAGCCATCTCGTACAGTGACACGTCGCCAGATGCTGGTCGCTTCAGGCGGTGCATTCTGTGCGATGGCTAGTGGCGCTATCTGGAAACGGGACAGGATCGCGGATTACCTGCACCCGCTGCCGGCAAAACGTTTCGTCATGATGTTGGGCTGGCCACCATCCACTGATACGAAAATCAAGCCGATGCTGACCAACTTGATCGACTCGATCTCGAGCGAGCTCGCGCGGGCTGAGGCGTACGATCGCGACCTGCTTCTGATTCCAGACTTCTCTTCTGAAGTATCAACGCCTGCCCAGCTGGATGAAGTGCGTGAATCGCTGGGCGCGAATCTTGTCCTCGCCACGTCAGGTGTCCGGTCGTCCAAGGACTTGAAGGTCTCGCTGCAGGTATTACCTCCTTCATCGTCCCATGCGTTGCGCACAAAACACATCCGGGTCAACGAGGGCGAGGAGTTGTCCCTCGCGCAGAAGGTAGTACGCGCCGCTGCAGAACTGCTGGACATTCACCACTACGAGCCGAGTAACAAGCGGGTCGCGGCGGGCACTGCTAACCCGCAAGCGTATGCGGCCTTTCAGGAGGCCGAGGCCCAGCGGAAGCAAGCCAATAACGCGGGTCTTGAGCCGGCCATAGAGAAGTACAAGCAGGCAATCGATCTCGATCCCCATTATTCGCTGGCGATTGCAAACCTCGCAGTGGCTTACTGTGGGCTGGCTTTTCTCAAACATGATCCAACCGCTGTCGCCCTGGCGCGGGCCAACGCCGAAACAGCGCTTGCCTTGGATTCGACTCTGGTGCCTGCGCATATGGCACTGGCATTCGCCTTCCGGCAGACCGGAGACGCGCAGGCGGCAATGCGCGAAATGAAAAAAGCGCTCGCGTTGGACCCGGCGAATACGCAAACCATGGTCTGGCAGGCGCAGATATATACGCGCCTGAATCGTTGGCACGAGGCGGAGGAGTGTTATCGCCGGGCTTTGCGGGAGCGCCCGAACTACTGGCTCGCGCACAACGAACTCGGCGTCCTGCTGGACGCGCAGGGCAAATATCCACAAGCCGAGTCTGAGTTCCGAGCCGCTAATCTGACAAATCCGAAGTATGCAATTGCTCTCACTAACATAGGCTCGGTCTGCCTGCAGCAGGGGCGCGTTCCTGAGGCGATTGTGAAGCTCCAGCAGAGCCTTGCCTTGCGGCCCAATGCGCTGGCTTCGTCCAGCTTGTCGGCTGCGCTGCGATCGCAGGGGAAGCTGCTTCCGGCACTGGGAGTCGCCCGTAAGGCGACGGAACTGGATCCAGGAGACAGCACAACATGGCTCGAGCTCGGCGATTGCAGCTCACTGATTCGAGGACACGACGCCGAAGCGAAACGAGCTTACCGCCAGGCTGCAAGCGTGCAGCGGGAAGAGTTGAACAGTGATGTAACGGATGGTCCCGGGTGGATTCTGCTTGCCCTGTATGAGGCAAAGACAGGGGCTAAAGAGGACGCCCGCGCCCATCTTCGGATTGCTGACTCCCTTCCGTCCAGGGACGTGGATTCGCAGATGAACAAGGCGCGGACACTTGAGATTCTCGACAGGCGCGACGAGAGTCTGGCGATCCTGGCGGAATGCTTCAAACGAGGCGCAACTCCGTTTCAGATAGAACTCGAGCCGGACATGGCAAGTCTCAAAAAGGATCCTCGGTATCAAAGTCTGCTGCATCGGTCATAGGGCCCTGAAGGCGCACTACAAAGGCCAAAGTTCACCAGGAGCCAACACTATGAGTTTGCGACGTACCCTGATACTTGTTGCTAGCGCATTAGCACTCACCAGTTTGTCGGCATGCCGCGAAAAGCTGGCACCCACCGGGAAACCGGTCGCGATTTACGTCAAGCGAGACCTGACACTGGAAAACTACGTGGAGCCGGGACAGAAGCTCGAGTGGCGCGTCAACGACCCTCAAAGTCCCTCCGTTCACGTTCACACCTCAGCCGGGACTGTGTGATCCCACGACAATTCAACAAAAGGGCAAGTTCCACCAACCCGCCTCTTGTGTCGTTGCCCCGCAGACCTACCCGTCTGGGTCTCAGTTCAACACATACACATATACGCTGGAGTTAGACGCCGCGCCCGGGGCGTCGGACCCGACATACACGGTACGTGTGGGTAGCTGCGGTCCCTGCTAGCTCCGTGGTGGTTCGCCGGACGAAGATAGTTCAACACCAATCCGCGATGCCATCGCATGCCGGCGTGTGGCCCGAGTCCTCTGCGATCCGCGGCTGAGTTTCGAGACTTGGCGGATCAGGATGTGGATGAGAGCGCCTGTCACGGAAGTGTCGTCGTATCCGTTCGGATGTTCTCGAAGCTAACGGAGCTGGAAGTCCGCTAGCAGCGGTAGATGATCGGACGCTACCAGTGCGGTCTTGCTGCGCCAGAGAGCAGTTGTCACCAGCTCCAGCGGAGCTTCATAGTAGCAGTGATCGAGAGTGGTGAACGGCAGGATACCTGGAAAGGTCTTAGGGAAGCGCAAAGCGTGTCTCGGCTGGAAGGTCTCGAAGGTCTCGCGCATAAGCCTGGTCGTCAGCCCGCTCACCCACTCGTTGAAATCTCCGAGCACGAGCCGCGGGCCTCTCAAGCCACGCTGCGCAAGTACGTCTTCGCTCATCAGGCGCGCCGCCTGGTGCCTGCGCTCCATAAATCCGGTGCCCAGGTGCACGTTGAAGACATGCAATGTCTCGTTCGCTCCAGGTGAAAGATCTGTCATCAAGACTCCGCGCGGCTCACGCTTGTGCGTGATCTCGATGTTTTTCCATGCAAGAGCCGGCAATCTGCTGAGTGTCAGGTTGCCGTAGGTGCCGCCCCGCAACGGGCGATTTGCCCCGAAGCATGCTGTGTACTCCGGAAGCGCCCGGGCGATCTCTCCGGCTTGATCGAACAGCGGAGCCTGAGTGGGAGCATTGACCACCTCCTGCAGACACAGCACGTCCGCGTCCAACTCCCGCAAAACTGAAATGATGCGCTGCGGGTCCGTACGCCGGTCGAGGCCGCGGCATTTGTGGATGTTGTAGGTGGCTACCCGCAAACGGTCGGTCCGTGCATTGTGCTTCATCACTGCTGGCGTTCAAATATCCAACCGAGAAGTTCCGGCGCACGTTCAGTGATCGGCCGATGTTCCCACTCGTCGAGGGAAACGCTCCGGCTTCTCGTCAGATCATGGGCCATGTCACGCTCTAGCTTCGCCGCCAACCCCTGATCACGCACAGCGAGGTTTACCTCATCGTTGATTCCGAAGGAGCGATTATCGAAGTTCGTCGAACCGACAACTGCCCAGAGTTCGTCGACGATGAGCACCTTGGCATGGATCATCGAGGGCTGATATTCGTAGACCTCTGCTCCTGCACGCAGTAATGGGCCGTAGCCGCCGCGGCTGGTGCTTCGGGTCAACATGTGATCCGAAGACCGGCCTGGCACCAGGATCCTGATTTTGACTCCTCGTTCGACAGCACGGCAGAGCTCGCGCACTAATCCTTTGTCGGGTAAAAAGTAGGGCGTGGTGATCGAGATGATTCGCTTCGCGCTCGCCACCAGCATCTGGAACAGGACCCGCGCACGCGTGGAGCCTCCCGGAGTGGGTGTGCTGTTGATTACCATGGCCACTGTCTTTCCCTGGTAGTGAATCTCCGGGAAGTAGCGCGGCCCCGCGAGCAATTCGCCGTGGCTGCTGAGCCAGTTCTCTGCAAAGGTGGCCAGCAGATTTGGCGCCGCGTCGCCTTCGACCCGAACCATGGTGTCGCGCCAGCGTGGGTGTTTCTCTGAGCCTTTGAACCACTGATCGGCGACGCCGGCGCCGCCTATGAAACCGACGCGCCCATCCACGATCAGCAGCTCTCGATGGGTTCGGTTATCCAATTGGGTGAGACTGTACCACCTCGGCTTGTTGTACCGCTCCACCCTGCCGCCCGCGTTCAGCAGCGGCTTGAAAAACGCGTTATTCGCACCCATGCTGCCAAAGGCATCCAGCACCACATTCACCTGCACCCCCGCTCGGGCACGTTCTGTCATCACCTCTAGATAAAGCCTCCCGATCTCACTTCGCTGGAAGATATAGGCTTCAACACAGATACTCTGCTGAGCTGAACGCATCGCCTCGAGTGCGGCCGGGTAGAAGCACGGCCCGTTCGTCAGCACCTCGAGCGTTCCTGCCCGGTTTACCTTGGCGTCCGTCAGCGATTCGAGTACGTTCAGGAACATCTCGGAATCGTTGGCCGGGATATCGCCCGCGAGTGTGTAGCGGGGCATCGGTCCGAACACGCCTGCAAGCAGAAAAAGCACAACGAATACGAGAGCCAATCCGCCAACGACCGCCCAGCCAATAGAAACAGTGATGCTTATCAGCAAGACTGCCATGCGCCTACGCCTCCCTCTTCCGGACAAGCAGCTCGCCTGGGGAACTGCATGCAGCGCCCGCGGAAGTCCCAATCAGCCCGTTGGATGCGAGTAACGGACCTGACGCATTTCGACAATAAGCTGAGCTCGGCTACCAACGAAAGCATGCGCGTTTGGGGACCTGTATTGTCGTCGAAAACGCATCTGAATACCCATGAAAGCAAGTTCGGCACTGCCGGTATTCATTCTGTTGCTGGCAGGTTGTTATGACTCCAACAATACTCGGTCCCTTCAGCAACATACTGCGAACGCAACCGCCGCGGCCAAGCGCAGTGCGGGTGCAATTGCGCGAGGTGTGGTCGAGGGTCTAGCGCGAAAAGGGCCAATGGATGTCAACAAGGCTTCCGAGAAGGATTTGGCGCAATTGCCCACCGTGACATCGGCGCAGGCGAAGGCCATCATCGCCGGACGGCCCTACAACAACACTTCCCAGTTGGTAAAACGACATATCCTCACAAAAGCTCAGTACGAAAAGATTCGGACGCAAATTGGCGTGAACTGATCTCGCGCTACCGCCTTCCGTGCAATCGGCGCCATTCCTTGTGGTTCCCTCGCCCAAATCGCCTCCCCTTTGTGCACCGTAGCCTGTAAATCCTGACAGTTCCCCGGCAAGTCCAGCTGCTTCATACTGACGCTTCTTCCCCGAACTGGGGGCCGTGGTCGCCCGCAGCAACGCGCAGGAAACCATATTCGCGGCAACTCGCGTTCATTCTCATTCTCTTGTTTTCATTTGTTTTTTCAACTGCTTCGTACAGCTATTCACATACAGTGCAACTCGGTTCAGAAGCATCTTTAGCGGCTTGTTGAATCCTTAAATCTGTTCAGACAGAAGGAGCGATCATGGGTGGAGGGATTCAGCGCATTCCACGGCGGTTATCACGTGGGATTCTTCGTATCTCGTTAGCCGGCGGCACAGCTTTGCTGATCTCGATGGTGCCTTGCACCTCTCACAGCGCAGGCAGCGGGAAAGCCAAATATTCTCGTTATCTTCGGCGATGATATCGGGCAGACAAACATCAGCCGGTATTCGCATGGCCTCGTCGGGTACACGACACCGAATATTGACCGTGTCGGTGCGGAGGGCATAACCTTCACCGACTACTATGCCGAAAACAGCTGCACGGCAGGGCGATCCACGTTTATCACCGGCCAGTCTACGAAGCGTACCGGTCTCTCGAAGGTTGGAATTCCCGGCGCCCACGCTGGCCTCCAGGCCCGCGACATCACGATTGCGCAGGCGCTGAAACCCCTCGGGTATGCCACCGGACAATTCGGCAAGAACCATTTGGGCGATCGGGATGAGTTTCTACCCACCAACCATGGATTCGACGAATTCTTCGGCAATCTCTACCACCTGAATGCGGAGGAAGAACCGGAGCGCCCGATTTATCAGTCGCTCATGAAGACCGACCCCGCATTTGCCAAGAGCTATAGTCCCCGCGGAGTGCTCCATACTTATGCAGACCGAAAAATTGAAGACTCCGGCCCGCTGACGGCGAAGCGGATGGAGACTACCGATGAAGATTTTGAGAATGCCTTTGAGGGCTTTATCAAGAAGCAGACAGATGCCAACACCCCATTCTTTGTCTGGATGAACTTCACTCACATGCACCTATTCACCCACATCACACCTTCTGAGACAGGCCAGAGCGGCATGCCGGACAACGTGTACGCCGACGGCATGGTTCAGCATGACAAGGATGTGGGCAAGCTGCTGGACTTTCTGGACGCACAAAAGCTCACCGACAACACGATTGTCGTCTACACCACTGACAATGGACCCAACCAGTTCTCGTGGCCGGATGCGGCAACAACTCCCTTCCGCAACGAGAAGAATTCCAACTGGGAGGGCGCATTCCGGGTTCCGGCGATGGTTCGCTGGCCGGGTCATATCAAGCCGAATACGTGGTCCACAGACATGTTTTCCGGCCTGGACTGGTTCCCGACACTGCTCGTGGCAGCAGGAGATACAGATATCAAGGAACGTCTGCTAAAAGGAACCAGCGTTGGAGGAAAATCCTTCAAGGTGCATCTGGACGGTTACAATCAGTTGCCTTATTTGACTGGGCAGGAACCGCACAGCCGTCGCCATGAGTTCTTTTACTTCGACGATGACGGAGCTTTGGTAGGGACCCGCATAGACAATTGGAAATTTATCTGGTGTGAGCAACGCGCTCCAGGCGGTTTCGCGGTTTGGAGCAATCCACTTACCTGCTTGCGCGTGCCAAAGATATTGAACCTTCGCATGGATCCCTACGAGCGGGCGGATGTTGTGTCCGACCAGTACTATGACTGGCTTACAAAAAATGTCTATCTGGGCTTCTTAGGCACGATGAAGACCGCGGCGTTCCTGCAGACGTTCGTGGATTATCCGCCGAGCCAGATACCGGACAGCTTCTCGATCGATCAGATTGAGAAAAAAGTGAACGATGCTATCAAGGCAAAGGCGGGCAAACAGTAGGCAGCAAACAGCTGCGCGAAGGACACGGAGCATTGGGCCGGTGCATCCATCGAGATGCCCCGGCCCATACTTTGACGTAAATGCCCGTCCAGGACTTTGCCCGGACGGGCATTTACGTTTGTTGCAGTCTTGCAACCGCCAATTACAGATGTTCACAGCTCACTTGGTTGTTCCAGTCCACGAACGCGCCTTGCGGATTGTCGCGCCATGCCCAGACGTGCAGCTCAAAAAAATCGGCGAGGTTAAAACGGTTAGGCGCCGCGACAAACTGGAAATCCTGACCATTCAGTGTCGGCGGATTGTTCTTGTGATTTTTTAGCCATGTCTTCGCGTCGACGATGTACTCCACGCCTACCAGCCTGCGCCTGTTTCCGTCTGGCTCGTAGATCAAAGCTTCCGGATACTCCGGGTCGATTTTGCCGTCACCCACCAGGGCGCCATTCACATAGTGAATGCCCATAGCGCCGTGATCCGGCCCGGTGACGCAGCCGAATGCCGGTGCATAGCCGGCGGCTCTGGCATTGTTGACGTTAAGGAACGGCTGCGTTGCCTTGCGAACTGCGACAACAAGTTTGGCAGGCGCATCGTGGCTCGCGTGTGCCGCCTGCTGCGCAAGCAGTGGCGGTACCGTCATGAGACAAGTGAGTAGCGGCGCCAGAATAGTTATGGCCCCTGGACGCATCAATGTGGTTGTTCGTGCCATTGCGATCTCCTCTCAGAATCGTGTTGCAATGAATGGCCCGGGGTAAACAGCTACCGTATCTACAGGCGCTCTGCCTTGACTGAGATAGGTACTCCGTTGCTAAGCGAGTCGAATACCGGTGAGTGCCCCGTGCCGAGCTGAACGAGTTCCTCTAACTTATCGTCCGGCACGTTGGCTTTAATCCTGAAATTGACTCGAATGCCCTGGTATCCCTGTCGGACTTTCTTATCGAGTTCGAGGAATCCATGCAGGTCGATATCTCCTTCCAGAATCGATTCGACTTCATCGATTTGTATGCCGCGAGCGGCCGCATGATAGACCATTGAGGTAGTCACGCAGGCTGCCAGCGCGTGCAGCAGGTATTCCACCGGATTTGCGGCAGAATCTGTGCCCAGAAGAATGGCCGGTTCATCCGCCTTCAATACAAAAGGCTTCGCTCGCGATAATTCCTGGTTGCCTCCGTGAAAAGTGTTCACGATGGAGTTGTTCCGGCCTGCTTCCTGCCATTGGTTATCAATGCGGAATGTAAACTTCGCGATAGCCGGGTCGGCCTTGATCGATTCAATGGTTGCGGAAAGTTGGTCGACGTTGACTCCGTTGACGTGAGTTGAAACAGCCTGCGCGGTTGTCATGGCAATATCTCTACCCTTCTCGAAAATTTCTAAGTTATCCAGTCCGATAATGAGAAACTAAGGGCAGAAGCAGGTGGGAACAAGACGGCATATCTGCCATCCTGCATAGGCGGTTGGGCCATGCTCTCTTTCTTTCCGAGGTATCGACATGGAAGAAATCACGGTCCTGTTTCTCGATCAAATGTTTGCCTCCACAGCCATCGGCCCGATGGAAGTCTTCCGCCATGCCGGCTCATTGTGGAATGTTCTGACTGGCATGCAGACAACGCCTCGTTTTCGCGTGACGACCGCATCTGCTGACGGATCTCCGGTCAGTTGCGATGGAAGGATTCAGGTGCAGCCGGAGCTTGCGCTGAAAGACATCGGCGAAACCGATCTCATCTTTGTCCCAACTACCGGATTAAGTATTGATGACGTTGTAGAGCGCAATGCGGCGATCGTGCCCTGGTTGAAGTGCCGAAACGCTCAGGGAGTTCCCATCGCAGCCGTGTGTTCCGGAGTCGGACTGGTTGCGGCCGCCGGCTTGCTCGACGGCAAGCGCGCCACGACGCACTGGGGTTTGGCCGAGCGGTTCCGCGGGAAATATCCCCTCGTGAAGTGGATGCCGGAGCTGATGGTGACCGAAGATCAGGGATTCTATTGCGGCGGCGGGGTAAACGCATCGCTCGATCTCAGCATTTATCTGGTGGAGAGATTCTGCGGTCACGACATCGCCATGCAGACCGCGCGGGCGCTGCTGATAGAGCCGCCCCGTGCGTGGCAGTTCGGATTCGGCATTGTTCCTCTGAAGATTGAACATACGGACGATGCCATCTCAAATGCTCAGGAGTGGATACATAAGAATTTCGCAGCGACCTTTCCTCTGGACGAGCCGGCCAGATCGGCCGGCATGAGCGTGCGCAATTTCGTGCGCCGTTTCAAGGTGGCAACCGGCGATAGTCCGCTGATCTATCTGCAAAAACTGCGCATCGCGGCCGCTAAGCGGATGCTGGAGAGCAATCTCAGTTCAATACAGGAAGTGAGCGACGCAGTGGGTTATCAGGATGCAGCTTTTTTCCGCGCGCTGTTTCAACGCCACGCAGGCCTTTCACCCAGCGTTTATCGCGAAAAGTTTGGCCCGGAAGCGGCAGTCCCTGTTGCGGCGCACCGCCGCTAGCTCAGCCCGCAACCAGGAAATTGCCATAGCCCACGACCACAGTCGAGCCAACCAGCAGAAAAAGCCCGCAAGCCACAAGTAAGCGCGTTCTCAGGCTCGTGTCACGCCATTCATGCAGCGCAATGCCCCACAGGGTCGCGAAGATGATGATGCTGGCCATGTGCAGCGTCCAGCTTGAAAAGTCATAGCGGCCCATCTTTGTCTGTCCCATGGAGTAAAAGAAGAACTGAAAATACCAGATCACTCCGGCCAGCGCGGCTAGCAGGTAGTTACGCGTAAGTACGGAAGCAGAAAGACGTGCCGCGCCCGCGCTTCGATCTGGCGCGGCATCTGTCTCCGTGCCCATCGGATTGCTTCCCGGGGCGCCCACGAATTGTCGTGCCGAGCGATTGCGGACAATCAAAGCAGCCGACCACAGGAGATTGGTGGCGAACCCGCCCCACAGCACAACCACCAGCACCGGCAAATTCTGCCATAGCAGCGCATGATGCTCCGCCGATAATCGTGCGCGCGTGATCTCCGCAATCGGCTTTCCGGCCGCGAGGCCATAGGCGAAGCACGCGCTCATTATGCCCGCGAATATCGCGACCGCCAGTCCCTTTGCGAAGGAGTAGTCGCGCTCACCCAGCAGCGCCTTCTCCTCAGCCGAGACTTCCTTTTCCTTCGAGTAACCGGCCAGCCCATTTACCGCGATGGCAAACAAACAAATCAGGACACCCAGCAGGATTACCCGCCCGCCGCGCTGGTGCACAATCGTCGACATCTGACCGCTGAAGATTGGCGGCATCAACGTGCCGAAGGCCGTGCAGAAGCCCAGCGCGATCGCATAGCCCAGCGCGATGCCGAGATAGCGAATCGCCAGGCCGAAGGTGAGCCCGCCCACGCCCCACATCGCTCCCCAGGCGAAGGAATGCCACAACACGGATCGCGGCGCTTCATGGAGAATCGACGAAAGCCCGGGCACGAAAAGATACCCAATCACCGCCGGAGCAATGATCCATGCGGCAAAGCCCTGAACAATCCAGTAGATCTCCCAGGACCAGCGCTTGATGGGCCGGAAGGGGATAAAGTTGGTGGCAGAGGCCAGGCCGCCAATCCAGTGATAGATAACCCCAATCAGGGGATTTGTAATACCCAAGCCACACCTCAGGGATCGCAGCAGAGCCGGAAGTTAGTTGCTGCCCATCCTAGCGCAGCGCAATTCTGAGCGAAGAATTGTCCAATATTTGGAAACGCCTCCTTGCTCCGGCTAAACTCTGCCTTTGCGGAGATTGAAATGAGCGGAAGCGAACTCGGCATCGACGCATTGCAGGCTTTGGACGGCTTCCAGATCGAGATACCGTCATGGGGATTTGCAAACACCGGAACGCGCTTCGGCAAGTTTCTGCAGCCGGCGGCCGCGACCAGTCTGGAGGAGAAGTTTGCCGATGCTGCCCAGGTCCACACGCTGACTGGCGTCACGCCAGGGCTTGCATTGCACGTGCTCTGGGATTTGCCGGCGGGTATCGCCGACGCTCTAAAGGTCCGGCAGTTGGCAGATCGCTACGGCATTCGCCCCGGCTCGATCAATCCCAATCTCTTTCAGGATCAGGAATACAAGTTCGGCTCCCTCTGCAATCCGGATGCCGCCATCCGCAAGATGGCGATGGACCATCTCCTCGATTCGATTCGTATCGCAAGGCGCTGGAATCGAGGGATATCTCGATGTGGATCGCGGATGGCTCGAACTATCCCGGGATCGCAGAGCATTCGCCAGCGCATCCATTGGCTTGAGGAAGCGCTGCAGCGAGCGCATGCTGCATTGGGCGGCGCGCAGCGGATGCTGATTGAATACAAACCCTTTGAGCCGGCCTTTTATCACACGGATATTGCAGATTGGGGCATGGCATCGAAGCTGGCGCAAACCGCAGGGCCGCAGGCGCGTGTTCTGGTTGACACGGGCCATCACTATCAGTCCCAGAATATCGAACAGATTGTCGCATGGCTGCTCCACATGCGCCGGTTCGGCGGATTTCACTTCAATGACCGCCGCTACGCAGACGACGACCTGACCATCGGCTCCATCGATCCTTACCAGGTCTTCCGCATCTTCCATGAGATCTTCAACGAGCCCGATGCGGCTCGGTCCGTGAGATTGCGTTCATGATCGACCAGAGCCATAACCTCAAGGGAAAATTGGAAGCCATGGTGCAAACGGTGGTGACAGCGCAGGAGCTTTACCAAGGCCGCGCTGGTCGATCGCGAGCGGCTTCGAGAACTGCAGGCGGCCGGCAAAATCGTGGAAGCCGAGGAATGCCTGCGCGAGGCCTTCTGGACCGACGTGCGCCCGGCGCTGGAGAAGTGGAGATTGAAGCGCGGACTCCATCCCAATCCTCTCCAGGCGCTTGCGGAGAGTGGGTACGTGGAACGCATCACGCAGGAACGCCGGGAGCGGAACGCGGCCTTGGCGACTTCATACGCCTGAACTTTTTAAAGTGGTTAAGCCGGCTGTCTGCCGGCAGGAGCAGGAGATCATGCCGTCATCAGCAGTGGATTCGAAAGCCGGAACGAAGCATCAGTTTCAACACCTGGAAGACCGCTGGGACGAGAACATAGCGCGCGGAATGGACGAACCGGAGTTGCTGCGCTATCGGTCGAATCTGCTCGGCTCCGACCTGCGCATCACCAACTTCGGCGGCGGCAACACCAGCTCCGAAGATCGAGATGCCCGATCCGCTCGACGGCAAACCGTGCAGGTGCTGTGGGTGAAGGGAAGCGGTGGTGACCTGGGCAGCATCAAGCGCTGCGGCTTCGCCACGCTCTACATGGACAAGCTGCTCGCGCTGGAAGAGCTCTATCGGGGAGTGGAGCAGCGAAGACGAGATGGTGGACCTGTTATCCGCTCTGCACCTTTGGGCTGAACCCGGTGGCCGCTTCGATCGACACGCCGCTGCACGGCTTCCTGCCGTTTCCTCACGTAGACCATCTGCATCCGGACTGTGCCATCGCTCTCGCAGCGGCGGCGAACGGTCTGGAAAAGATGGAGGAGTTCAACCGGCGGTACAGCCACAAACTGGTGTGGGTGCCATGGCAGCGGCCGGGCTTTGAGTTGGGGCTGATGCTGAAGCGGGCCGTCGAGCAGGAAGCCGGATGCGATGGCATCATCCTCGGCGGACACGGGCTATTCACCTGGGGCAATACGCAGCGTGGATGCTACCTGAACACCATCTACGCTCATCGATCAGCTGACCAGCTTCATCGAGGCACATAGCGAACGAAAAGGACCGCGATCTTCGGTGGCAGAACGCTCGATCCGCTCCCGACCGCAAAGACATTGCGCTGCAGATTCTCCCCATCCTTCGCGGCAGGCTTCAGCAGCAGAAGCGCATGATCGGTAGTTACTCGCGATCATCCCGAAGTGCTCGAGTTTGTTAACTCGGTCGACGCACAGAAGCTCGCATATCTGGGCACAAGCTGCCCTGACCATTTCATCCGCACAAAGATTCGTCCGATGTTCGTGCCCTGGGATCCGAAGAACGGGATGGATGCGCTGCGCAGCGAGATCGAAAATGCAGATCGCGACCTATCGGCAGGAATACGGCGAGTATTACAGGAAGCACGTTGAGCCGAACTCTCCGGCGATGCGCGATCCCAACCCGACTGTCGTGCTCGTCCCCGGCATCGGCATGTTCACCTTCGGCAAGGCAAAACCGAGTCGCGAATCATGGGAGAGTTTTATATCAATGCGATTCACGTGATGAGTGGCGCCGGCGCGCTCGAAGGCAATAAGCACGCGGGCGCCTTCCGCAATGCGGCTCGGAGAACCTCGAGCAGGCGTTTCAGGTCTTCAGCAACTACGTCGCGATGCCGCCATCGGAAGCGTTCCGCATCGAGTACTGGTTGCTGGAAGACGCAAAGATTCGCCGCCAGCCGCCGGAGAAGGAGCTGAGCCGGCAGATCGTGCTGGTGGTAGGCGGCGGCAGCGGCATCGGCCGCGAGGTGGCGCTGCTTGCCGCCGCGCGCGGAGCGCATGTCGTGGTTGCCGATCGTGATACGCCCGGCGCCGAGCGAGTGGCCGAAGAGGCAAAAAAGATTGCCGGAAGGGAAGCCGCGATTGCCGCTTCTGTGGACATTCGCAATCGCGATTCGATCCGCGATGCGCTCCGCCGCACCGTGGCAGCAGTTCGGCGGAGCGGACATTCTCGTCAACACCGCTGCGCTCTTTCCATCGTCCTCCACCGGCGTGATCTCCGGCGAGCAGTGGGCGCTGACGCTTGAAGTGAATGTCACGGCGAACTTCCTTCTCGTCGAAGAGATCGGCAACATGCTGCGCGATCAGGGCCTGACCGCCAGCATTGTGCTGACCAGCTCAGCGAATGCCGTGGTTCCCAAGCGCGGCTCGGAGGCTTACGACGTCAGTAAGGCGGCGCTCAGTCATCTCATTCGCGAACTGGCGGTCTCGCAGGCGCCCCATGTGCGTGTGAACGGCATCAGCCCGGCGACGGTGGTCAGGGGTTCGACGATGTTCCCGCGCGATCGCGTCGTTGCCTCATTGCGGAAGTACAGCATCCGGTTTGAGCAGAGCATGTCTGATGACGAGCTGCGAACGCTGCTCGCGCGCTTCTATGCAGATCGCACATTGACCCGGCAGCCCATTGATCCCGAAGTATGCGCGGAGGCGATTCTCTTTCTCGCAGGGCCTAAAGTCGCCATGCACAACCGGCCATCTGATCCCTGTCGATGGCGGGCTCACGGACGCATTCCTTCGCTAGCGAGAGAGTTCACTTGCCCGGCAGCAATCTTCCATCGCTTGTCGCGATCGACCTTGGAGCGGAGAGCTGCCGGGTATCTCTCCTCACGCCGGGCGGGAAGATGCGGCTGGTGCATCGCTTTGCGAATGCGCCGGTCTCGCGCGATGAATCGCTCGTGTGGGATATGGACGGCATTCTGTCGCAGATCGCGACAGGCCTGCGCCTCTGCGCCGAAGACGCGACCAGCCCGATCGCATCCATCGGAGTGGATGGCTGGGCCGTCGACTATGTGCGGTTGGGCAGCGATGATCGCCCGCTTGGGCCGCCGTTCTGTTATCGCGATCTGCGGACTGAGGCCACGCTGGCCGTTATGGAATCGCGCTGCCCGCGGGAGAAGCTCTTCGCGCTGAGCGGCGCGCAGCCGCTGCGCATCAACACGCAGTTCCAGCTCATGGCCGATCAGGCTGCCGGCATGCCTGCCTCAGCGCCGTGGATCAATTTGCCGGAGTATGTGCTCGCGACGCTCGGGGGCGGAAGAGTCGCCGAATATACCAATGCCACCCACACCGGCCTGGTGGATATGCGCCGGCGCGCCTGGTGCCCTGAGCTCTTTGCGTTGAGCGGATTGGAAATCGACGCCGCTCCGCCATTGGTGACAACCGGAACCGATGTGGGTGCGCTGCGCTCCGCTCTTGCTGCACTACCTCCATTGTCGCGGACACGGCTGATCGCGACAGCGTGCCACGATACGGCATCCGCCGTCGCGGCAATTCCGCTGGATGGCGAGGATTGGGCTTACATCAGCTCGGGCACGTGGTCGCTGGTGGGCGCCCTGATCGATCATCCCGTCACCACGCCGGAAGCCTGTGCAGCGGGATTTACCAATCAGGGAGCGGCGGCAGATCGCGTCTGCTTTCATAAGAACGTGAACGGAATGTGGCTGCTGAAGCAGACCATCGCGCAGCTCTGTCCGGATGAGCGGGAGTGGCCAATGAGCGAGCTGCTTGCTGCTGCCGAACAACTTCCGTCGCCTCATGTCCTGCTGGATGTTGACGACCCTGACCTGCTGCTGCCCGGCTCGATGGCGTCACGCATCAACGCGCAACGCAGGAGACACGGATTGGCCGCGATCGACGAAACTTCCAGCGCCATGCCGGAATTCGCAAGCCTGATATGTCACAGCCTGGCGGCGCGTTATGCAGCGGTGCTCGGCGATCTCGAGCGGTTGACAGGCAGGCGCTTCCGCAGACTCGCGATTGTCGGTGGTGGCAGCCTGAACCATCTTCTGAACCGGCTGACCGCGCAGGCCACCGGGCTGGATATTTTCTGCGGCATTCCTGAGAGCTCGACTGTGGGGAACTTCGCGATCCAGCTTGCGGCCTGCGAGGGAGCGCCGAATTCGCGCGCGCGCATTGTGCACTGGGCCCAGGTGCTCAGCGAGCTGTACGCATGTTGAGTGGCTGTCGGCGAATGAGCTGCCCTCACTTAGGATTACAACTGTCCGTCCGGCCGGCGGCCAGCGTCACGCCTCCCAGCAGGCCGGAGGGCAGCGGCTTTAGATTCGTCATGTCCTGCGGCGTGAAGCGGACGCCATAGCGTGCATCAAGCAGGCGATTGTCGGGCAATGGCTGGCCGGCCAGCCGGTTGATGGCGGTGTTGCCTGTCAGCACCGTGATCTGGTTAGAGCCGGCGTGAACAAAGGGCGCAATGTCGATCTGGAACGGCGGATGCCAGACGAAGCCGGCGGACTTGCCGTTTACGAAGACTTCGGCCGCATCGCGCACCGGACTATCGAGGTAGGCGCGCATGTTGAATTCCGGCAGGGGATCTGGAATCGGCACAGGCGTGCCCTCGCCGAAGCTGAGCTTCAACGACGCGGCGCGCCGTAAATCCGAATCCGGAATGGTGATCAGCGCGCGATATGTCGCGCGGCCGGAATAGAACCGCCGCTGTGGCATTTCGTCCCATGAGGTCAGGCTGTGCAGCGGGATCAGAGTTTGCGGCGCATCTGCAAAGGCGAGTTTCCAATACATCGGGCCGGCGATGGGGACATCTGCGCTTCCGCACACATCGGACGGCCTTGCATGCGTCGGCGATGTCTCGCTATCCGAAAAGAAGACAAGCCGTGATTCATAAGGTGCAAGGTTGAACCCGATGTCCTGCGAAACAGGCAGCTCCTGTGTCTTGCCGGAGAAGGCGTCCCAGGATTCAGCGTGCTTCCGTGCTGAGCGGAAGTGCGCGCTGAAATGCTGCGCGCGGTTGCTGGTGTTGGCGAAAAAATACAGGTCGCTATTTTCCAGCTTGCGATGAATGAAGCCGACTGCGGAAGTTCTCGGCGTGGTGACGAAGTCCGGTTCGAGGTATTGGTCGAGCGACGCACCGAGGCGATTCTCGTCTTCGATGAAGTGAGCGCCGGGCGCGTTGTTCTGGAACATCGAATGCGATAGCTCCTGAATGCGCCGTGTCTCAGCTTCGAGATTGAGAAATCCCGGCGCTGTTGCGGGAACACGCCGCGTGGCGATCACGATTCCGCCGCGCTGCACAAAGCGTTGAATCTTCTCGTAGGTTTGAACGGGAATGCGGTCGATGCCGGGAAGGATGAGCGCCTTGTACGGAATGCCGGCGTTGTCGATCGCATCTGCGTCGATGAAGTCCAGGTTGAAGCCGGCATCGAGCACTTGGGCGACGACGGTGCTGCTCAGGAACCGCTTCATCGATTCGTCGATCGTGATGTTGCTGCCGCGATCGTCGAACCCGCCTCCTTTCTTCTGATACCGCGCCCGGAACGATGCCCACACATCATCATTCGGAAGAAGCAGTGCGACATCGTTTCCTGGCTTGCCGAGTCGCAGCGCGAAGCTGACGCGCTGCAGGTACTTCGTCAGATCGGGCATGGCGAAGAACCAGGGATTGTGCGCGTTAAGGGCTCCTGCTGCGTACATCCGCCAGCCGGGCTCTCCGGCAGATGTAGGCGAGTAAGGCCAGCCATGGCCCACCAGCTGATTGATGCCCTGCAGGAAGTGGAGATCGGCTTCGGCTTTCATGTCCAGCGGAGTCGCGCGGAATGCGGGCGAGTGCAGCCAGGTCCAGGTCTCGGACGAGATAACGTTCTTGCCGAACAGGTGTCCGGCGGAGGCGGCCCATCGCGTGTCCGAAAACTCGCGCCACATATTCAGGTTGGCCTTGCCTTCGCCTTCGGGCAGGTCCTCGAAGCGGTTGCTGGAGAGAGTGACTGGAGGATAGCCATAGGTCTGAGAGCGCAAAAGTGTTCCATGCTCGCGCGCCCAGGCATGCATTGGCTCAAGGAAGCGCTCATTGGCAAGTTCGGTGAGCGTGCGGCCCCAGTCGTGCCGGATAGCAGCAGTCTCTGTCCCGGCGTCGCCAACCAGGGCTGGCAGATGCGGTGTCAAATCGTAACCGCGGCGGGTGCGAAACTGGGCCAGCAGATCGGGAGTCCAGTCCGAGCCGTCGTCCTCCAGGCTGTCGGAGAATACCGCGTAGGGCGGATGTCCATCGAAGGCCTGCATCAGCCGGTCGGCCACCGCGTGCAGATGCGTCGCAATGGCCCTGTCGGAGTAATGGTCAAGCACGAAGCCCTCGGCGCCGATGGCCGGGCGCTTGACCATCATGCCGGTGCGGCTGGCGATAAAGAAGAGCGCAGTCCGCGACTGCTCTTCAGCATGGAGATTCAGCCGTCCGTCACGCACCGCCGGAGCGGGCTGGGTATTGCGCAGGTCTATCCCATCACCCTCGCCGCGTACGAGGAATACTGCAACGAGTGATTCTCCGGATTCCAAAGCCGGCGATGCGACCGATTCGACTCCCGAAGCGACCGGCACGCGCTCCACGCGCAGCATGCCGGCTGCCTGCGTGATCGGGATAGCCGGGCCGCCGAATGGCCAGCCGCTGCCTAACGTCAGATCCATGCGCAGGCCAAGCCGGGCCGCCTGGTGTGCAGCGAAGCGGAGATCGTCTATATATTCGTCGGAAAGATAACGGCCGTTATGCAGACCGGTTGCAGGGTTGTCCAGCGCCTGCGGGTAAAGCGCGGCGATTTCCACGCCGCCTATGCCCGCGGCTTTCATCTGCTCCAGCTCGCGCAGCAATTCGGTTTTCGTGACCGCCGGGCCGAACCACCACCAGCGCATCATGATGCGCGTATCGTCCGGTGGATGCGCAAATGCCTGCCGCAAAGCATCCGTGGAGGATTGCGCATCCGCACGCGCCAGGAAGCACAAGAGCAATCCCGAAAGAACGAGGCACAGGCGGCGGCGAGGATTCATCAACCACCTTTATAGAGCTTCTTTGTCGCTCGCCGTCTATTTCATGGCAGCGCGTACCCGAGCAATTTTCCCTCGCCGTTGCCTTCGCAGTTGCGGTCTTTGCTTACGAATCGTCCATATTGTGTGGATCGGCAGGCGTAGAGCGCGACTGTGGAGATTGCATTGGGCGCCGTAGCATAACCAAAGCCATCCAGCCCCAGCAGGCGCTGGCCTTCGCAGCCGGAATCAAGCGAGATGAAATATACGAGCTCATCCTGTTTGCAGCCATAAAAGGTCTGCTTTGCGCCGTTCTGTGGTGTGGTGTAAAGATGGCCCAGCGTGCGTTCCGGAAAAAACTTCACCGGATCTGCCCAGCCGGTCGTCACCTCGTACGTCTTCGCGTTGCGATAGCGTTTCAGCGCTCGCGTCTTCTGCTCAGGATCGTAAGTGTTCACTGCAATTGCCCAGCGATATATGTCGCCGGACTGTCCTGCTTCAATCGGCGATGCGTCCCATGCCGGCCTCGGCACCGCGGTTGAAGTGAAGAATTGCAGCTTCGGATATTCGCCGGTGTGAATGCTGCCGTATCCATCGTGCAGCATCGAGGGGAGAAAGTTCGACTCATATCCGGTCAAATTGGTATCGATCGTCGCCAGCAGCTCCCAGGGTCTCGCGCCGGTGAGCACGGAGTCCGCGGGAATCCGATAGACCTCAAAGCCATATTGGCCGCGTTCTGCAAAGCCCCCGGTAGTCGCTGGCGGGCGGGTGGGCAGGTTGAAAGCTGCATACCAGTATCCGGTTGCGGAGTCGTAGCCCATATCGCCCCACGTCGGGTAGGGACTCTCAGGATCAAGGCCGTTGCTGGTCAGCGTGCCTAGAACCGTGAAATGAACGCCATCGTTGGAGGTTGCCTCCAGGTGATGCACGACCGGCGTGAAGTCCTCGTAGAAGAGCGTGATCTTCGAGTTACCGTCCTCGTTGTAAGCTGCCGGTTGCCCTACGCCGTAGTCTGCATACGAGCTCGTGGCGATCACCGGACGGGGATACTTCTTCCAGGAAATTCCATCGTTGGAAAATGCCGCACCGATTGCATTGCCGTAAATACGGACGGTCCCTACATAGAACATCTCGTAACTGTAGGTCTCCCCATCGCCCAGCGGGTCGACGAATTTTCCCCGGATCACCCGCGGATTACAGGTATAGGTCCCATCCCAGGCTCCCTGCGTCTCCGCAAGCACGACAATGGGTGTCGATTTGATATGGGTGACGGTGTTGACCGTTTCATACAGGATGCTGTCGGTCTTTTGTGCTGGATTGTCGGGATTCTCTCCGGCGCCGCACCACCAGATGCGTTGAACGTCGCCTTCCAGAATCACTGACGGTGAATAGTTATAGAAGTCGGCCCGGCCTACCACGGCGCCAGTCGGTGTTTGCAGATGGGTCGATCCGCGGTCTGCGCAGCCGAGAGCAAGCGGAATCAAGATGCCGGCCAGCACCGCAGCCACAGAAGCGAACATCCCGCGCCAATCCAAATCAATCCCTCCGCGCGTCACGACGTTTGTCCGGCACAACCCGGAAGCCGCCCGCTTCTTAGCAACTCATTGGAAAAAGGTTGGGCTGATTGTAGCGCAAAATAAATCTCCGACGACGAGGGCTGTTGGCTCATCGGGCAGCAGCAGCGGGCAGCGCAAACGCAACGTACACGCCGCCCGAGGGCCACTTGGGATCGCGCCCGCCGCCCGCCGCAATCACGACATACTGTCGGCCGTTGACCATGTAGGTAGCCGGCGTGGCGTGTCCGGCGTAGGGCAGTTCCCACTCCCACAGCAGTTTGCCCGTGCGGCTGTCATAGGCATGCATCTTGCGGTCAAAAATGGTCGCCCCGATGAACACCAGGCCGCCTGCGGTCACGATGGGCCCGCCATAGTTTTCCGTGCCGGTGTTCTTCATGCCCTGCGCCGCCAGCTCCGGATATTCGCCCAGGGGAATCTTCCACAGATAACGGCCGGTGTTCAGGTCGATGGCATTCAGCGTTCCCCACGGCGGAGCGACCGCCGGGTATCCATCCTGATCGAGAAACTTCTGATAGCCCCCGAAGCGATACGGCAGATCGGCGTCTTCCCCGGACGGATGCGTTGGTGTAGAACCTGCGTGTTCCGGCCCGCCAAGAAAGCGCAGCAGCGATGAGAGTTCCTGATCGCGAAGCTTCGGAAATCCGGGCATGCGCCCTTTACCGTCGTGAATAAGCGCAAGCACCTGTGCGCGCGGCATGCGGCTGCCGATCCCCACCAGTGCGGGGAACGATGGGGTGATGCCCTCACGATTATCCCCATGGCAGACTGCGCAGTGTGCCGCGTAGCTGGCGGCGCCTTCGGGATTTGCGGCGGCGGCCCTGCCGCCAGCAGGTGCGGCAGCCATCTCGTGTTTGTCGCTCGATGCCGTCGCGGTTTCGCTGCCCTTCGCCAGGTAGTGAATGAGTGCGGGCAGCGTGGCGTCATCGATCATCGGGAATGCAGGCATGCGCCCCTTGCCCGCGCGGATGGTCCCGGCGATTTGCTGGTCGCTCAGCCGCTTCTCCACGCCAACGAGCGATGGAAAGGCAGGCGGCGAGCCTTCGCGGTGATCGCCGTGGCAGCTTGCGCAATACTTGTTGTAAGCGTCTTCGCCGGGACCGAGCCCCGTCCGGTTCACGATCAGTCTGCCGGTCCACGCCATCTCATTCGCGTTGATGTAGATGACGCCGTTCTTCACATCGACCGCAGAGCCGCCCCACTCCGCGCCGCCATCGAAGCCGGGAAATACAATCGTGTCCCTGCCGACGCTCAGCGGCATGAACTGCCCTGCGCTGCGAAACGCCCTGAACTTCTCCTGCGCATAGAGATGCGCGGCAGGGGAGCGCGTTGTCAGCATGTCGGCTGTCAGGTACTGCCGCGCAAACGGCGCCGGAAAGGTCGGGCGCGGTTGCGTCGGCCACGTCTTTTCACCCGGCGCATCGCTGGCCGGCACAGTCTGCTCGATGATCGGGAAGAGCGGCTCACCGGTGACACGGTCGAAAAGATACAGATATCCCTGCTTGGTCGCTTGCGCCACAGCATCCACGCGCTTGCCGTTGTGCATCACGCTGACGAGTGACGGCGGCGAAGGAAAGTCGCGGTCCCAGACATCGTGATGAACGCCCTGAAACGACCAGATGCGCTTGCCCGTCTCCGCATCCAGAGCCAGCAGTGTATCTGCAAACAGGTCGCTGCCGATGCGGTCTGCGCCATAAAAATCGGAGACGGCCGAGCCGGTCGGCGCATACAGGATGCCGCGAGCCTCATCGAGCGCCATACCGCACCAGTTGTTTGCCGCGCCGCTGGTGCGCCACGCGTCCTTCGGCCAGGTCTCGTATCCGGCTTCCCCGGGGTGCGGGATCGTGTGAAAGCTCCAGCGGAGCGCGCCGGTATGCACATCGTAGGCGCGGATATCTCCGGGCGGCGCGGGATGCGCCTCCGGCATGCGGGCGCCCATGATGATCAGGTCTTTATAGACCATTCCCGGAGTGGTTAGCGCGACGGACTGTTCGCGGTAATCGCCGCGCAGTTGCTTACGCAGATCGATGCGCCCGTCTTCGCCGAAGCTCGCAATCGGCTTGCCGTCTTTTGGATCGAGCGCATAAAGGTAGTTCGCAATGCCGGCAAAGAGCCGCGCCTCTGTCCCGTCTGTCCACCAGGTAAGGCCGCGAACAGGTTGCGTGCTCGCCACGCCGGAGTTGAACTTCCACTCGAGCTTCCCGGTCGCCGCATCGAGAGCGATCACCTTTTGCGTCGGTGTGTAGGCATACACTGTGCGTCCGATCACCAGCGGGCTGGTTTGCAGCCCCGCGCTCTTTTCCCCCGTATCGAATGTCCAGGCAACTTTGAGCTTGCCGACATTGCCGCGATTGATCTGTGTGAGCGGCGAATAGTGATCGTCGGCCTTTTGTCCGCCATATACCGGCCAGTCGACAGTCTGCGGAGTTCGATGACTCGCCGCCCCGCCTGGCATCAGGGCGAGCGCCGGCAGAGCCCATAGCAGTTTGCGCGATCTGCCGTTAGACATATTTCAGAAGTTGCGCGAGTCGATGGCAAGGCCGTGCCGGTGGACAATTTGTCACGTCCACAGTGACAGGCACATTCCCGCGCCCGCGGAGGCCCGGGCCCGGCGCAATCTCCAGCCGGTAAGGCGCGATCTGCAGCGCATAATGCGTTCGCGCCTTCTCTGCTTTACGGAAAGCCCATGCACCGGAGCCGCCGGGCATCTGGTTTGCCGGCAGTGTGCCCGATGCGGCGGGAAAACTTCGTCGATCCATTTGCAACCCAGCATAAAGGCTGCGGACGCCATGGTGTGATCGGATCGGCGATTTTCTTCAATGCAGCTAGCCGGGCTGGCCGTTTGAATGGAATGCGCGCACATAGCCGGGCATCGTCACATCTGCCGTCAGCTTTGGATCGCGTAAGGGCTGGTCCGCCCGCAGTTGCAGCGGCACCACGCCCGCCCACACCGGCAATGCATAGTCTTCCTCATCGTCGTTGGGCGGCCCGGTACGCACCTTGGCCGAGACCTCGTCGATGACGAACTCGAGCACGGAAGTCGCCTTCAACTCCTTTGCCGAAGGCGTGCGTACATCTTCCCAGCGGCCGGCGATCAGATGGTCCGAGATCACGCGCAGCGCTTCCGCCTTTCCCTGGATGTCGTCGATCCGGCGCGCCGTCCCGAAGGCGACAACCGAGCGGTAGTTCATAGAGTGATGGAACGCAGAGCGGGCCAGCACGATGCCGTCCACGTGCGTCACCGTAACGCACGCCTGAATTCCGGTCGAAAGCTCGCGCAGCATCCGGCTCGCAGCCGAGCCGTGGAGATAAAGGCGGTCCTTCTCGTGGCCGTTGCGGGCACGGCCGTAAAGCGTGGGAATGACGAACGGCTGGCCGTCCACACAGAAGCCGACGTGGGCAAGAAAGCCCGCGTCCAGAATGGCGCGGACGCTCTCGGAATCATAGGCCGCGCGTTGCGGCAGGCGATGTACAGTGGCGCGCATGGAACCATGCTCTCTCAGGCATCTGGTATCGTGAAAGGTCCACTCCTGACCGTTATGCTGATACCACTTAAGCGAGGCCCCGGCAAGAAAGCCACAGAGCCGCTGTCGCGCCAGGTATACCGGTGGATCCGCGACGCAATCGTGGAGCGCGCGCTGCGTGCCGGCGAAGCGCTGCCATCCACCCGCGAGCTTGCCGAGGAGAACTCCATCTCTCGCACCGTGGTCGTGCAGGCCTATGACCAGCTTATGGCGGAAGGGTTCATCACCGGCCGCCGCGGCTCCGGAACTTACGTCTCCGAAGTTCTGCACCCGGCTGCTTCGCCTGCCCTGCGGCGTACCGCGCCGGTGCGGCTGTCGCGCTACGGAGCACGCGTGGTTGCTTCCAAGCGCGCAACGCAATCGGATGAGCGGCGGCCGCGTCCTGCCCGCTACGACTTTGCCTATGGCCGCTGTTCGCTGGACGAGTTTCCGCTGGCGGCATGGCGTCGCATTCTGCAGCGCCGCACCCGCACCGCGCCCATGCGCTCCTTCGACTACGGCACGGCTGGAGGCGACCCCGGGTTACGCGAAGCGATTGCCGGACACCTGCGCCGTTCTCGTGCCATACACTGCGACGTATCCCAGGTCATGATCGTCAACGGCTCGCAACAGGCGCTCGATCTCACCATTCGCCTGTTGATGAATCCCGGCGACACCATCGTGGTTGAAGATCCCCAGTACCACGGCCTGCGTCAGGTCATGCTCGCTTCGGCCCTGCGCGTGCACCCGGTGCCTGTGGATCAGGACGGCATCGATGTCCGGCGGCTGCCGAAGCATGCGCGGCTCGCAATGGTCACGCCTTCACATCAATTTCCCACCGGCGCAGTGCTTTCGCTGGAGCGGCGTCTCGCGCTGCTGGAGTGGGCGCGGCGCGCGAACGCCGTCGTCGTGGAAGACGATTACGATGGCGAATTCCGCTACGAGGGCGAGCCGCTGGAACCGCTGCAGAGCCTGGACCGCGAGGGCCGTGTGCTGTATGTCGGCACATTCTCGCGCACCGTCTTTCCCGCGCTCCGTATCGGTTATGTGGTTGCGCCGCAGCCGTTAGTGCCGGCGTTCCTGGCGGCAAAGTGGATCGCGGACCGCCACACCGCCGTGCTCGAACAGGAGACGCTCGCGGAGTTCATCGCGTCGGGCGCATACGAGCGTCATCTGCGCCGCACCCGCCGCGCCAATGCGAAGCGGCGCGAAGCGCTCCTGTCCTCCATCCATCGCCACCTGGGCGGCCGCGTCACCATCAGTGGCAGTCGCGCCGGCTCGCATATAGCGTTGTGGCCGCGCGCAAAAGTATCCGCTGAAGATACGATCGCACGGGCCGCTGAGGCTGGCGTCCACATCTATGGCATCGGCAGCTATTACCTGCGGCAGCCGCCGCCCGTCGGCTTCCTGCTTGGCTATGCCGGGCTCACCGTGCCGCAAATACGCGAAGGCATTCGCCGCCTGGCGGACGTGCTCTAGCGCGGAACCGCAACCGAGACCGGTATTTCGTTCCACCCACGCAGCTCCAGCTTCATTGCGCCGCGCGGACCGGGCGGCAGCGAGATGGTAACAACCCGTGATTCACCCGGCAGCAGCGAAATGTAATTGTCGCTGTAATAGGCGGGCAGCACCTGCGTGCCATCGGCGTGCAGCAGCGTCAGCTTGTTCTCAAGTGCAGCCGCTTGTCCCGTGTTGCGCAGCGTGACCTGCACGCCGTCATCGATTGCGCCGGCGGTTGCCGTCACCGAAGTCTGCGGCAGCCGATCCAGCGCGCGATAGCCCGCATCGTGTGCGGCTCGCCAGTAGAAGTTGTCGGACACCAGCTGCCCATCCGGGCCCCGCAGCTCCAGGCGTACCAGCACCACGTTGTCTTCGCCCATCAGCGGCGCAAGCGCGAGCGGAAAACCCTGGGTAACTGCATCCGCCGAGGCGTTCACCGTGGCGTCCCGGCTCAGCAACAGCTTATTGTCCAGCCCATACACACGCGCGCTTAATTTCAAGCCCGGCCGGGGCGTGGTTGTGGTATTCGCCATCGCAACCGTGTCATTCGATAGATCGAGCTGCACATGCACCGGCTCGCAGGCCTTCCTCACACCATAGTAGGAAGCCTGGGTATCGTAATCGGAGGTGAAAATCTCCCACATCGTGCTCGGCCAGGCGGGCTGCGTCATCCACAGCATCCGGCCGGAGTTCGGCGACCACAGGTGCGCGTTCATGCCTTCAAAAATCGCGCGGTGATCGACATAATTCATCATCTGCGCCTTGCGCACATAGTCGCGCAGACTGGTGGCTGCGCCGAACATCGCCTCCATGTGCTGGTCAAACGGGTTCACGTCGCCGTTCCCCGCCTGGTGCCAGTCGTGGTATGCCCAGTCGTCGCTCACCGGCCAGCGATCCGCCTCCGGTACCCAGCGATGAAACCACTCCTCAGTCGGCAGCGAGGGCGTACCCGTCTCGACGGAGAAGCCGTGATTGAGTTTGCTGAAGTAATCTGCCGGCTCCTGGTACGAATACGGACCGCTGCCTTGCAGGTTCACTTCGTTCGAACTGGGCGAGTAGTAGCGCGTGCCGTCCAGCGAATGCGTCAGCCGGATCAGTCCTTCATTGATGATTGGCTGTGGCACGCCTTCATTTCGTCCGCACCACAACACGATCGATGGATGATTCCGATATCGCTCGATCGTGTCTTTCGCATTCTCCAGGAACAGTTGCGGGTCTTCCGCTTCTACGTTGTAATTCTGCGTGGAGTCCCAGAAGTCGTTCCACACCATCAGCCCGTATTCATCAGCCAGGTCGTAGAAAGTTTCCTCCGTGCTTTGCCCTACCCAGTTGCGGATGATGTTCAGCTTCGCATCGCGATGCAGTCGGAAATAGGGCTCCAGCCGCTCGCGTGAAACGCGCTTCCGCGCATCGTCCATGCCCCAATTGCCGCCGCGCGCCGCAATGCGCACGCCATTGACTTTGATCACGAGATACGGCGCAGGGCCAAGATCGGTGTCCGCAGAAAGCGCAGGGGAGCCATCGGCGCCGGCGGCAATCGAAGCAACCGCGCGCGCCATGCCTCTCTGGTGCGAGATTTCTCGCATGCCGTCATGGGAAACATCGACAGCCGGCGTCGCGCCTCCACGTCCTCCGTCGGCGAGAACTCGACGCGCCGCAGTGTGCCGTCATTGTCGAAGAGGCTCAGTTCGTAGCTCATCTCGCGCATGCCGAAACTGCGTCGCTTCGAGTGCTCGTCGCTCCATCAACGCTGAACGTCAGCCTTGCGTGGTACAGCTCCGGCTTGCCGTAGCCGTTTGGCCACCACAATCGCGGATGCGTGAGATGCAGTTGCGAAAATTCCGCCGGCCTCAGCTCGACGTCGCTCGCCCGGCGCGACGTCGAGTTGCTTCGTCAGCATCTACGCCTTCGAAGGAGGCGGTCAGCTTGCCGCGCTGCGTCTCGCTCCCGGCATTGTTAAGCGGTACTGTGATCGACACATCCGCCTGACTCGTATCCGTTCCGCCATTCTGCAACCGCGGCAGTGTCGTCACTATCTGCGGATCACCAAGTTTCACTCGCCGCTTGGCACAGTCGCACAGCCTGCCACAGGCCGGTGTCGCGGTCGCGCACCGCGGGAATCCAGTCCCAGCCTTCCGTCGCAACGAAGGTTGGCCCATCCAGGCACATCATGCCGCCATTCTCGCCGGGGCCGCCGCGAATCGACTGCTCCTGAGGAATACCGGGATGCGGAGGCGGCGAAATGCGCATCGCAAAAACGTTGGTGCTGGCCCGGTTCAATGCCTCGGTCACGTCGAAAGACCCCACGGATGAACGCGCCCTTTGATCTGTCCCAAGCGACCTGCCATTCAGCCAAACCCGGCCTGGTAGTTGATTCCTTCAAGATCAGGGTCCGCCGCTTGCCCTTCCCTTCCTTCGGCGCGGTGAACTCGGTGCGGTACCAGTAGTCCTGCTTGTTTAGCGACTCCGGAATTGCGAGTTGTTCAGGCCATAATCAGGATCGGGATAAATGCCGCGGTCCACCATGGTGGTCAGCACCGTGCCCGGGACAGTGGCGCTCCACCAGTCTTCCGGCGGAAGCCGGGCTGCGATATCTCCTCGCCGGCCGCCGTCACCTTCGGCGCAGGTGCAAGTTTCCAGCCGCCGCTCAGTGTCCAGGCGCCGTCATCGTCTTTGCGCAGCGTGGTCTTCGTCGGCGGCTCCGGTGCAGCCTTGGGCGCAGACAAAGGAGCCAGGCTTCGCGGCAATGTCGCGGCGTCCTGCGGTGCGCGATAGCCCGCCTGTCCGCGCGTCTGCACCGGCCACGGCTTCGCGCCTTCCTCATAGCGGATCAGCGCAAACTCCGGCTGCTGCTTTGCCATTGCCGCAATCTGCGCATCGCTTAACACCGCGCGCGACAGAGTGAACTCCGCGATATGGCCGCCGAACGGCGCAGCATCGAGAGCGGCGCTCTCTACTGGCGCTATCGAGACCTTCGCCGCAACTCGCGCATAGAGCAACGTACCCTTTGCCACCTCCGCGCCGTCGCAGTAGAGCCTCGCGATCTCTCCGTCGAAGGTCGCCGCCAGCAAATGCCACGGTCCCGCCGCAGGCGCAGCGTTGGCCACCAGCACGTTGTCTTTGCCGAACCACAGTGCCGGCCGGCCGTTCATCATGGCGAAGAACCGCGACTCCTCGTCGCGCGCGTCGCCCGCACCGGCAATCAGCGTCAGCTTCGTCGAGGCTGCCGGCATCTCCACCCACGCGGTCATCGACCACGGCGTCACCGCCTTCAGCAGCGGATCGGTGGGCGGCAGCGGCTTCTCCAGTCCATCGCCGCCGGCCAGGATGTGCGCGTTGAAAGGGCCATACTCGGGCGGCAGCACGTGGTACGTGCCGCCGCCATACTGCGCAAACGCAGGAGCGGCAGCCAGCGTGAGCACAGCGACGACTGGGGCGAAGCGAATCGAGCGATGCATGGTCAGCCTCAATGCGGCACAACTTCAGAACTGAACGTGGAAGCCGGCAGCCCCTCGCTGTCGGTCAAGGTCGCATCCGGAGCATTCGGCCACGCATAGCGCACGTAGCTCGGCGACGGGACGTGCTCGCTCGTCACCGTAACCGTCGCGCCATCCGGATCAATCGTCGCCACGGCAGGCACAAAATGCCCGTCCGGCCCGGCAAGCTCAAAGCCCTCCAGCGTGCCGCCGCGCGCCGCCAGCTTGCCATCCGCGCCGGTAAAGTAGACGCGCATGCCGCCGCCCTCCGTCGTGGCCTGGCGGAAGAGTGGCCCGGTGGAGTGCACGTTATCGCGGTAGGTGATGGCGCGTGCCGCCAGGGCCAGCCGGTGTCCTACCGTCTGCTTGTCCGCCGGATGTACGTTGTCCGGATCGCCCACATCGATCGTCACCGCCATGCCGGTGTTCCGCAGCGAAAGCGTGCGCCGCTGCGCATCGCGCACCATGCCCCAGTCCTCTCCCGGCGAAGACCGGAAGCTCGAAATCTGCACAAACAGAAAAGGAAAATCTCCCTGTCCAAACTGCCGCCGCCAGTCCGAGATCATCGCGGAGAAGAGCCGATGATAGAGCGGCGCGCGCATCAGGCCGGTATTCGCCTCCCCCTGGTACCAGATCACGCCGCGAATCGCCAGCGGCGTCACCGGCGCAATCATTCCGTTGTAAAGCGAGGCCGGCTGCCACGGCTCAACTGGCGGCTGCCACGGATGCTGCGCCGGCGCGCGGCCCTGCGCCTTTGCCTCGGCATCTTCGCTCGCCCAGCGCGCCTTGATCGCCTCCGCTTCGGCTTGCGTATCCATATCGGCGGCGCGCTCGGCGAACACCGTCGTCAGCGCCGCATCCGTGCCCAGCGTGTCCAGGCTGGTCCACGCCTCCGCCGGCGTGCCGCCCCAGTCGGCTTCCACAATGCCGATCGGCACTTTCTGGTCTTGGTGAATCTCACGCGCAAAGAAGTACGCAACTGAGCTGAAGGTCGACGCGCTCTCCGGCGTGCAGATCTGCCAGACAGCGTCCTGATCCTGCAGCGGATACTCCGAGAAGCGCTTCGCCTCGTGCAGCAGGCGTATCTCGGGATGATTCGCCGCCGCAATCTCGGCTGCGCTGTTCTTCAGCACCGCCGAGCCGGGGAAACCCAGCAGCGGCATCTCCATATTCGATTGCCCGCTCGCCAGCCACACATCGCCGATCAGCAGATCGTGAAGCACGACAACGTCGCCGCCCGCCTGGCCGCCATTGACTGTCAGCGTGGTTGCGCCTCCGCCGGCAGCCCGCGGAGCAAGATACACGCTCCAGTGGCCGAGCGAATCCGTTATCGTGCTCGCGGTCTCGTCCGCACCGGTTGCTCCGCGCAGGGTTGCACGGACCGGCTCGCCCACCGTCGCCCATCCCCACACATGGATCGGACGATCCCGCTGGATCACACCGTGATCACTCCAGAGCTTCGGCAGCCGAAGCTCAGCCGAAGCAGTAATGCAAGTCAGAAAAAGGGCAGGGAAGAACAGACCGCGCGCAAATCGTGGAAGCCTCATCGGTATCCCACAATGCCACAAGGGGCGCTCTACGCCAAATCGATATGGCCCTTCATCGCGGGGAAATTCAGAGATCGCCTGTGTCCGTGTGCGGATGTGCCGCAGCCGCCGTCCCGCCTGCGCCGGTATTTTTGCTCAGCGTTGCGGCATTCGGCGGCACCGCGATCGTATTCGGCACCGCCGGATCGTCGCGCAGGTGCAGGTACAGCTCGCCGCTCGCCGGCTTCGGCACCGCCAGCGTCGGATTCGTATAGCCGTCCGGCACCGAGATGCTGTGCGTGAACTGCGGGTCCGACGCGATCGAATCGATCAGGAACAGCGATGTGCCGTTCAGCGTGCATTGTGCATTCGGATCGTTCGCCGCTGGCGTCGTCGTGTCGTTCACTGGCGGTGGCGGGCCGGTGCTTGCCGTCGCATCCGGTGTATCCCCTGCCTCTGCCGTTCGTGTCGCTGCCGTCACCGCTGCTGCGGCTGCCGCTTTGGTCGCGTGTGCGCACTTCACCGAGGCTATCAATGGCACGCGCACCAGCGTGCCCAGTGGAATCCAGTCGCCGGGCGCGCCGCTCGCATCGATGGCGCGCACTTGCAATTTGCCGAACGCCGACGGCCCGAAGCTCTTCATCGGATCGAAGCTGCCCAGAAGGGTGCTCGAATCCTGCAGCACTAGGCTGCCGTCGCTCACTTCCAGCGTGGTGTGCAGCGTCTGATCGTCGGACGCTACCTCCACCTTGTCGCTGCGCGAAAAGCCCGGCAGCGCTACCGTCTTCAGCACGAACGTGATCTTGCCGCCCGCCGGCAGCTCATCCGGATCGACCAGGTGCACAAGGTTCGTGATCTCCGGCCCCAACTCCGCGCTCTTGCTCGTGAGCATCACCTGCGGACGGTGGCCGCTCACCGTGTTCTCCATTTGCAGGGAGCGACCGTCCTTCAGCTCAACGTGCGCCGTCACATGCAGATTCACCGGCAGTGCCGCCGCCGCTTTGGGATCGGCCGCCGTCAGCGTCAACGTGTCCTTGTCCCCGGAGTGCGACAGATCGCCCGGCAGAAAGCGAACGTCCTTCAAATCCACCGACGCAACTTCATCCAGGCGCGTCCCTACCAGTGACGCGGTGCTGTCGCCCGCATGGAAGTGCAGCGCGTCCAGGTGCCCGGCCTGCGCATAGGCCTGGATCGCCACCTGGTCCGGCGACTCCAGCCCGCGCTGCCGCACCAGCAGACCGGCACCGCCGGTCGCCGCATCGGTCATCGGCAC
This sequence comes from uncultured Acidobacteriaceae bacterium, assembly GCA_963836835.1. Lineage (GTDB taxonomy): Bacteria > Acidobacteriota > Terriglobia > Terriglobales > Acidobacteriaceae > KBS-83. The sequence continues at coordinate 365,413 of CAWILE010000005.1, forward strand.
TTTCACTTCCAGTTCGTCCGGCTTCACCGCTTTGAACTCTGCTTTCGTCTCTTTGCCGGTTGCATCGCGCAGTTGGATCTCCGCCACGCAGGCGGCTCCGTTGCCATGCAGCCGCACTTCATCATCCCGGCCTACCACCAGCGAGTTCGCATCTGCCTTGTCCAGGCGCCACGTCGTCGCATGCGGCACATTCAGATTGAACGACGGCCCGTCCAGCCGGTCGAAGCCCCACATGCCCACGATCTTGCCCACCACATGCGGGTCGAGCTTCGCCTCCGGAACCGCGGACGCATCCACTACAAGTCCGCCCTTTGCCCCGATCGCTCGCGTCGGCAGATCGATCGAGCGCCCGGACTTGCCTTCCACGTGCAGCGCCAGGCTGTGCGCAAGGCTCGTCGAGTACACCAGCGGCGCGCCTTCCACCGGCAACACCACGCCCGGTCCCTGCAGGCAAAACACCTCTTTGCTGTCGATGGCGTGCAAGGGCGGCAACTGCGGCGTCTCCACCGCGGGCAGCGCCACCACGATCACTGATTTCGGATTGTGGAACGACGGCGGATTGTTCAGCTTCAGGTCCAGCGCATCCCCCTTGGGGAAGGTCAGCGCCGGAATGTATTGATACTCCGCCGTGTGCAGGCTTTCCAGCAGCTTTGCCAGATCGATCACCGCGCCTACGTACGCGCTGTAGTATCCCGCGCCCGCCGTCGGCGAGTAGGAAAGCTGCTGCGCAAGATCGGTGCCCGGCCCGCTGGTCAAAGAGGAGACCATCGACTCGTGTCCGTCGTTCATCACCAGCGCCTCGCTGTTTTGCGTCAGGCACTGCTCCTGCTCGGACTGCGGCAGCTCAAAGCAGTCCTGCTTCACCTTCAGGCTCAGGCTGCGCGCCAGCAGCTTGGATGTCGCCTCCAGCGACTTGGGATCCGTCTCCGATACATCCCGCACGCTGCTCAGGTAGGTCTGCACGCGCGAGCGGTCCAGGCTCGCCTGGTTCAGGTCCTGCGATGCGCGCACGAACGAACCCGGACGTCCGCGCACCGCATTGCGCAGCGTCTTGAAATCGCCGCCCGTCTCCGGCGCCAGGAAGAGCAGTGTCTGCTGTGCGTCCGCCGGCACGGTAAAGTGGATTCCCTCCGACGCCAGCTTCTTCTGCCAGGTCTCTTCCTTCAAAAACCAGCTCTCCGGCGGCGGATTCGTCGCGCCTCGCAGAAATGCCACCACCAGCAGGTAGTGCGCCGACTGCGATGCCGGAAGATCGGGATGCACCCAGACCTTGTCGCCGGGCTGAAGATTCGGCACCTCGGCAATCGGCAGCGTCTTGCCCCCGCGGGTCACGCGCATGTCGATGCGCGGCCCGTTCAGATCGAAAGGCGCCGTGATGTTGCTTTGCGCCAAAACGCCGGCCGGTCCTGTCGCCAGGAACACTCCCGCCATCAACCAGGCGCGCAGGCTGTGCTTCAAAGACATGGTTCTCCTGTCAGATCTGTGGGGGTGCATCCCTTCCTATTGTAAAGAGGGCGGATTGCGGCGAGCGCCAATTTGCACTATAGATAGTGCACTCTGCCGGTTACCTCAGCGATTCATCGCTGCTGCCCCAAAAAGATTTTGTCCGGCGCCTGCGTCTTCGTGTTCGGCGCGGAAACCTGCACCTTCAGGTTCACAATCTTCTGCCCCGTCTCGGGAGCCCCAACCCGCAGCTCATACTGGCTTGCCAGCTTGCGGTTGATCTGTTGCAGATAGGGGCTGAAGTCCACCGGATTGCCGAAGCCCTGAGAGAAGAAATCCCCGCCCACCGTCCCGCAGAGCTGAGTCAGATAATTCTGCCCGCTGTTCACGCCTTCCTGCGTGCCGTCGGCAAAGCCGGTGTTGTGGTAGTAGATCGCATACACAATCACGCGATTGCGAATCGCATCGTTGATCGCGGTCTGTATGTACGGATTCGACGGGTCGTAGCGAAGCCCGTTGTAGCGGTCCACTCCGTCGGTGATCATGATCACCTCGCGTCGCTCTTCCGGGTTGTGCGCCGGCCATCGCTTCAGCAGATCGCTCAGCGCGAAGTACGGGCTGCCGTTCGTTCCTGCCGCGGAGATGGGCAGCCGCAGCGTCTGCGCCGCCTTTTCGTGATCGGTGGTGAATTGCGCGGTGAATTGCGCGGTCCCGTTCCGCATATAAGCGACGGCCACTTCCGTCGTCGCCGGCTGGCGGGTGATGAACTTCTGCAGCTCCTGCAGATGAAGTCCCAGGCTCGCCCGCGCGCCATCGTCAATCAGCAAAACAAGCTGCAGGTTCGGCTGTGTGGCATTCGGGCCATAGGCCGCCCAGCCCGCAACTGCGCTGTTCTTGCCGTCTACCTTCACCTTTACGGAGTTTGCAGAGACCGGCTCAGCCAGTTCGCCGCCGCGCTTGGACTCCACCGTGACGATGCTCGACGGGCCGGCAGCTGCATCCTGCGCCAGCACACGAGAGGACGAAGGCAGAACCATGCCGCCCAGAAGCATGGCGGCGCAAAAAGAAAATCCAGACTTCCATTTCATTAGACGTACCTCGTTTACACACGTTTGCAAGAACTTTCCAAGGTTGAGACGCAGGAATGGGCATTGAAGTCGCGCAAAACTTCACCCGGACTGTTTCTTGTCGCCCCGTACTCCAAAGGGTTTGCCCGCGCTTTCCCGCGAGGATCTGCGCCCGGATCGTCTACACTGTCGCCAGCGGGGAATGGAGTTTCCCCCGGGGACGCCCGTCCTCAAGCCCGCCACCCGGCTGATAACTCCTGCCAATCCCGACTGCGAGCGATCCGTTTTCGCCGCGGCGACATGTGAGGCAGGAGATGAACTTCTATCTCTGGGTTGCTCTGGGCAGCGCCATCGGCGGCTGCGTCCGTTATGCGCTTGGCCGCGAACTGCTCCCCCACCACGGCGCAAGCTTCCCGTGGTCCACCGTTCTCATCAACGTCATCGGCTCATTCGTCATCGGCTTCTTCGGCACCCTGACCGTCACCGGCAGCCGCTGGGCCGTGCCGGAATCCGCCCGCATCTTCGTCATGATCGGACTCTGCGGCGGCTTCACCACCTTCTCGTCCTTCAGCCTGCAGACCTTCGACCTGCTCCGCTCCGGCTCCTGGGGCAAAGCGCTGCTCAACGTCGGCCTCTCCGTCCTGCTCTGCCTCGCGGCAGTAGCAGTCGGCCACTGGATCGCGCAGCAAAGCAGTCACGCCATCGCGATTGCACAGATCGAGGAAGAAGAGTACACCGGCTGAAGAACTTCGACTGTTTCGTATTCGCGGTTTACGGCCGATAATCAAACCGCGATTGCGTCCCGAACGTTGCCGAGACCGGCAGGGAAGCAGTCTTCAAAGCCTCGCGAAAGCCCTCCCGCCACGTCGGCCAGCGAGGTGTCCAGCCCAGCTCGCGCTTGATCTTCGCATTCGACACCCCGCGAATCTCATTCATCACCGCCACCACATGCTCGCCGATCAGCATCCGCGCCAGCCACACCGGCACCTGCCGTGGCGCCTGCGCGTGCGCGCAATGCGCTAAATAGGAAAGCCACTCCGACACCTGCGCCGGCTCGTCATCCGCCACGTTGTACACGCCGCCGCACCCCGCCTCCACCACCGCTGCCGTCGCGCTCGCCGCATCCTCGATGTGCAAGAACGACCACACCCCCGCGCCCTCGCCCACCAGCGGCAGCTTGCGCCGCCGCACCGCCTGCACCGTAGCGCCGTCCTTCGCAATCGACGTATGCGGCCCATAGAACCAGCCATACCGCAGCACCGCGCCGGTCAGCCGCTTTTCCCCAAGCACTTCACGCTCCATCGTCTTCAGCGCGTCCAGAGTGCCGCGAAACTGCTTCGGCGGATCGGGATCCAGCGGATCGTCTTCTGTCTTCAGCTTCGCCGTCCGCGGCGTGTTGATGGTCTTTGCCTTGCCATTGGCAGATCCGTTCGTCGTTCGCCCGTAGGTCCACCCCGCAAAGCTCTGCGCGATAAAGTGCGTTGCGCCCGCTTCCACGGCAGCGCTCAGCAGATTGCGCGTGCCCTCGGTGCGCAGCAGGTTCGTCAAAGCAAATTCGCGGTCGAAACGCCGCATGTCCGGATTCGGAGGAATTGCCGTCAGTTGATGGATCACCACCTGCGGCTTCACCTCGCGCACGCAGTCGCGCACCGCGACAGCATCCAGCGCATCCGCCGAGCGCGGCTGGGCGCCCAGCGCGTGCACCACTTCGATGCTGCGCGGCCGTTGCACCATCCCGGTTACGTCATGGCCGGCGCGCACCAGCAGCGGCACAAGCGCCCGCCCGACCGCGCCGGAGGCTCCGGCAACAAGGATTCTCATGGCTACAAAATCCAGATACGCAGCAGTGCGCGCGTGGTTCCGTAAAATCTCTGCTGCTCGCAAATCTCTGTCGGGACACCGGCCTTCCGGCTGGACAGGCCGTGCGCGGAACCTCATCCATCTTCGGCATTCGCGATATCGAAGCCCGCGTGCGCGCTGCCGGTGTGGGCTATCGTACCCTCGCTGTCACAGCGCTTCTGTCAGATCGGCAATACTGCGAAGCGGCACACCGTCTTCTTGTTGATCGTCAGTGGTATCGCTAACGAGATGCAGTCTCGGCAGTACGGCCATCCTGAGATAGACTCATTCGCGTTTGGACCTGTTCACGTATGAGTCTTGATTGCGCGGGCGTGAAGGTCATGAGTCCGGTCAATGATTGCTGAAGCTGCATCGGTCCCCACTCTGCCTGCATGACCCCAGTCGGGGAGTGGCCGTTGGAGTTGAGCAACAGGTGCCCAATTTCGTGGACCATAAGGCAACCCAGGAGAGTCGGAAGCTCCGATCTGAGGTTTTGTCGTTCGGCCATACGTGCGGCGTCTCCGTAGTAGACGCTGGCCAGCCCAGGAGACACGGCAAATCCAAACGCGAAATCTGGAACTCTGGTGGGAGTATGTCGGGAGAGAAGCCTTAGAACGATGTTTTGATTTCCCAATCCGCTCCTGCAGATGCTCTTTTCATCGAGCTTGCCAGCTTTCACGGAGCAGTCGAACCAGACGGCCCGCACGCCCGCCTGGTTAAGGATTCTGTCGGCTTGGTGTTCTGCACCAGCCAAAGTCCCAGGTGCCGCCCCGGCATAGTTGTAAACCAAAACTGAGATGTTTACTGTCGGCTCTTCCTTGGCGAAGATTGAGGCCGGGAAGGCAAGCAATCCGATAGAAAACGCTACGAGCGCGAGGTTCAGCCCGGCCAGTGTTCGCAGGGGTGACCGCGTTGTCCTGACTGCTGATTGCCAGATACTGACCATCTCGTCCTCCCCCGCGGTTTTGCGGTGGAGGCGACATTGGTCTTCCGGAGCGACTACCTCAATGCATGAAAGATCGAATTCGTATCAGAAACCCATGGAAAGAAAGTCAGCTGTTAAGCTCCTTAGATTGTGTCCATTACAAAGCTAAGTCAGTAGTCGCAGCCAGGTGCTAAACTGAGCGCCATTTGAGGTAACCGGTCGTGGAAGAAACTCTCCATAACGGTCGGTTGGTTCGGTTCGGAGTGTTTGAAGTTGACCTTCGCTCAGGAGAGCTGCGCAAGGCTGGAGCGAAGCTGAAGATCAGCGGCCAGCCATTCCAGGTGCTGGCTATTCTGCTGGAAAACCCGGGAGAGATAGTGACCCGGGAAGACTTACTGCAGCGGCTTTGGCCGGACACCTTTGTCGACGGTGACCACAACCTCAATACAGCAATCAATAAGGTCCGCGAGGTGCTGGGCGACTCAGCAGAAAGTCCGCGCTTTGTCGAAACGCTGCCCCGGCGTGGCTATCGTTTCATCGCTCCCGTGGAGGGCACGCGGCCGGCCATGCCGCCAGAACTGGACTGGTCGGGCGGCGGCCCCGTTGTGACGGCCACCCTACGTTCGCGTTCGCGTTGGTTGTGGGTCGCGACGGCAGGATTAGTTCTCGCGTTAACTGCACTCCTTATCACTTGGTGGCGTATCCCGGCAGCCGTCCCAGTGGTCGAGTCCGTCACCCAGGTCACTGACGATAGCCAGGTAAAGGCAAACCTGGTAACCGATGGATCGCGGATTTACTTCAACGAATTTCCTGAAAGTGCCAGGATCGCACAGGTCTCGGTCACGGGTGGAGCGGTAGCCCCGGTTGAAACGCCGTTTGCAAATGCGTACCTCACGGGATTAAAGCCTGACGGTTCCGCGCTCCTTGCTCTTGTCCCCAGCAGTTTTACGTCGTTCGGAGCTACCCTATGGTTGATTCCGCTCCCCGCGGGACAGCCGCGCCGCCTCGGTAATTTCGAGACGCAGAATGCGGATATCTTTCCGGACGGCCGCATCGTCTTTGGTCAATCCAATAATCAGGGAACAAATGCTAAAGAAGCAGACATTAAAACCGACTATTTTATCGCCGACAAGGACGGCGGAAACCCGCACAAGCTGGTCTCGCTTCCCGGCTTCGTCGGGCAACTCTCGGTTGCACCGGACGGCCAGAGAATTCTCCTCAGTCGGGAGCCGGCTCATATCGACGCGGTCGGACGACCGGGACCCGGTGTCGGTGATCGCGCGCTGCTCGAGATAGCAGCGGACGGGACAGGTCTCCGGGAGCTCCGGAAGCTCGGTCCCGATGAATGTTGCTTTATCTGGACCTCGGATGAGAAGTATCTCGTGTATCAATCCGGAAATGCCCAGCAGTCAGATATCTGGTTGCTTCCCATGAAAACAGGTCTTTTCCGCCGCCCAGGGAAACCAATTCGACTCACGAATGGACCGCTGCCTTATTCGAATCCTTACCCGAGTCGAGACGGAAAGCGGATTTTTGCGCTCGGTACAAAGCAGCGCGGCGAGCTGGTTCGCTACGACATGAAGTCGCATCAATTTGAGCCCTTCCTCTCGGGAATTTCCGCGACAGATCCGACATTCTCCCGGGATGGAAAATGGGTCGCTTATGTTTCCTATCCCGACCATAATCTGTGGCGTAGCCGCAGCGATGGAAGCGAACGCAGGCAGCTGACCTACCCTCCAATCAGGTAGGGTTCCCCTTCATTTCGCCTGACGGAACGAAGGTCTCATTTCACAACGAAAAGAATGAGATATGTGTGATCAGTATGGAAGGCGGCCAGCCACAGAGGATTGTTCAGGAGGGCGCTTGGGCGATTTGGTCCCCTGATGGAAATTATCTCTCCTATCACAGTCTCCTGAAAAATGGCGGCGAGATACCGATTATTATCGATGTGCGCACCATGAAAAAATCCGTTCTTCCTTCCTCAGAAGTGCCCGGCTTTTGGATGACCCAGGACACCATGGTAGGCATCAACCAAAAGCGAACGAAGTTCCTGACCTTTAATTTGAAGACCCAGAAATGGACCGACCTGGGTCCAAAAGACCTGGGCTCCGTCTTGAACTGGATGATATCGCCGGATGGCAAGTATCTCTACTTCACGACCGAAGGTGCGGATCCTAAGGTCGAGCGCATCCGGTTTTCCGACCAGCGGAGCGAAACCATCGCTAGCCTGAAAGACTTTCATCGTGTGGTGAATTACGGGTTACCTCAGGTCAATGTCGCGCCCGACGGCTCTCCGATTTACACCCGCGACACCGGCTACCAGGAAATCTACGCTCTCAATATCCGCTGGCCCTGATGACCGGCGATTGCCCAGATTCCCCAGCCGTCGAGCCGCTCTGTTCCTTCGCGGGTGTTCGCAGATACCAGGAATCAGCCTGCGTGCGTGGCTACGTGATCGTGATATTGGTCGATCGTTGCCAGCAGCCGCTCCGCCATCGTCTCCGCCTTCGCGACGAACTTCCCCGCGGCCCGTTCCGGCAATAGCTCCGCTGTCGTCTCGCGCCATAGCGACAGCCAGCGCTCAAAGTGCTCCGCGCCGATGCGCGGCATCAGCATCAGGTGCGCCATCATCGGGTTGCCCTTGTACTGTCCGCTCGCCAGCGTCAGCGACGACCAGAAGGCGCGCATCTTCTTCAAATGCGGTTCCCATCCATCGCCCACCACGCGCTCGAAGACCGGCCCCAAAGTCGCATCCTGGCGCACGCGAGAGTAAAACGTATCGACCAGGACTGCGATCGAATCCTCCGTTATGCCGTCGCGGGCCGCCTGCGCAACACGATTCAAGCTCATACCCCCATAATACCCGACCGATGCAGTCCGTATTCAGCAAAATACAGCAGCGGCGGGCGATAACCCCCGATAATCCCTTTGATATCCTGCACGCAGTGTGCGCCCTCAGCAGGCACACCGAGCCGCATGGCGACCACCGCACCCCCAGCAACAGAACGTCCTCTCTGTGTCGACCTCGACGGCACCCTCGTCAAGTCCGACACGCTGGTCGACTCTCTGCTGCTGCTCGCCCGCACCCGCCCCCTCGAAGCCCTTCGCGTCCCCCTGTGGCTCCTCGGCGGTAAGGCCAATCTCAAGCGCCAGGTCACCGCGCGCGTCACCCTCAATGTCGAGCGCCTGCCCTACAATCGGCCGCTTCTCGAATACCTGATGGCCCAGCGCGGCGAGGGCCGCAAGCTCTATCTCGCTACCGGCGCGGACTCCGGACTTGCCGATCGCATCGCCCGCCACCTCAATATCTTCGAAGGCGTGCTCTCCTCCGACGGCGCCACCAATAACATCGGCTCCAACAAGCTCGCCGGCTTTCGCGCCCGCTTCGCCGGCGGCTTCGACTACATCGGCAACGCCCGCCCCGACCTGCCGCTGCTCGCCGCCGCCGCCACGTCTATGCTGGCTAATCCCAGCGCCGCCCTGCGCATGGCCATGCGCGCCCGCGGAATGAAATCGCAGCGCACCTTCACCGACCGCGGCGGCACGCTTCGCACAGTCATCAAAGCCATCCGCGTGCACCAGTGGGCCAAGAACACGCTCATCTTTCTGCCCCTGCTGCTCGCCCATCGCGTCCAGGCGCCGGTGATTCTCGCCGCCGTGCTCGCGTTTGTCTGCTTTTCCCTCTGCGCGTCGGCCACCTACATCATCAACGACCTGCTCGACATCGAAGCCGACCGCCAGCACCCGCGCAAAAGCAAGCGGCCCTTCGCCTCCGGCAATCTCTCCGCCGGACTGGGACTCGGCATCTCCGCGGTTTTTCTTGCCATCAGCTTTGCCGCTGCGTCGCTGCTTTTGCCCCACAGCTTCCTCGGCTGGCTCGCGCTCTATCTCGTTACCACGCTCGCCTATTCGCTCGCGCTCAAGCGTGTTGTCATTCTCGACGTGGTGGTTCTCTCCGCGCTCTACACCCTGCGCATACTCGCCGGCGCGGCCGCTACCAGCACATTCATCTCACCCTGGCTCGCCGCCTTCGCCATCTTCATCTTCCTTTCCCTCGCCATGGTCAAACGCTTCAGCGAGCTGCAGAACGTGCGCAGCGCTGGCGCACAGCTCTCCAATGGCCGCGGCTATTTGCTCAACGACATCGAGCAGGTACGCTCCTTCGGTACCTCCAGCGCTTTTGCGTCGGTCGTCGTGCTCTCCATCTACGTCGGCCAGCCGGACATGCTCGGCCTCTATCACCATCACCAGCGCATGTGGCTCATGCCGCCGCTGCTCATCCTCTGGCTCTGCCGCGTGTGGCTGCTCGCATCGCGCGGCGAGCTCGACGAAGACCCCGTCGTCTTCGCGCTCACGGATCCGATGAGCCTGCTGATGGGCGCCGGCGCTGTAGCCATCGCGCTCGCCGCCCTCTAAAAATCGCACGGTCCGCCCCGAGTCCTCAACCACCGTCACCTACACCGTCCACTACTCCTGGTGATCCGCCACCAAACGGGTGCCCATCCTGCGCGTGGCGTAGGGTGGGTCCATGTGGTCGAGCCGAGCGACCACCGCATGTTTCCAACCCTGTCCAACTTCGAACATCCAGTTACAAATTCGAACAGCGGCAACACGGATTTCCTGAATTTCTGTAGCTGCACCGCCGCGATTGTTAGCCCGCAGAGTGGCGCACGAATTGCTTCCATGTATCACGGTTCATAACGGAGGCACCGATGGCGCAATTCGAGCGGATACGCGATGTCATCTCCGGGCCCTTCAACCCCACCATCCTGCAGGAGCGCACCTCCGCCGGATGGCAGATCGTCTCCATCGAATGGCGGCGCGAGCTGCCCGCCAATGAACTGCCCTCCCCCGGCGCCTTCCACGACGACATCCCTTACGGCCTCCGCATCTCCGACGACTGCACCCGTCTCGAAGTCGATCTCGGCGAAAACCAGGTCCTTATCCAGATGATGGATCTGCTCGTTCAGGATTTCCCCTTCTCCTCCATCGCCAGCGATCTCAACGAAAAAGGCTTCCGCACCCGCGAAGGCAAGACCTGGAGCCAGGTCTCCGTCTTCAACATGCTGCCCCGTCTCATCGAGGTCGGCCCCCGCCTCTTCTCCGCGGAAGAATGGGAAGCCCGCCGTCACAAATTCTGGAAATCGGTCTAGGCCGGCTTGCGCCTCATCGCAATAGCTGTTGCGCCTGTTGTCTCAGTCGCACAAGGGCGCCCGAAGAGTTCCTGACAGACAGAAAAGCTTGCTACAGTTACACGGCATGGACGGTGTCAAAGCATCTGTCTTCGTTGGAGTCAGCGTCGATGGATTCATCGCGCGATCGAACGGTGACTTCGATTTTCTACCCGCGGGCGGTGGCGAATCGCATGGCTACGATGAATTCATCGGCACAGTCGATGTCATTGTGATGGGCCGCAAGACGTTTGAGAGCGTTCTCGCCATGCCCGAGTGGCCTTACGGCAGCAAGCGCGTTGTGGTGCTGAGTAGCCGTCCTGTCAATTTATCTGCACTCCGGGAGCGACCTGTCGAACAGATGGCGGGAACTCCGGCTGAGATTGTTGCGAAGCTCGCCTCACAAGGCGCCCGCCACCTCTACGTTGACGGCGGAATCACCATCCAGCGCTTCCTGCGCGAGGGTCTCATTCAACGGATCACAATCACACAAGTTCCTGTGCTGATCGGAACCGGAATTCCTCTCTTCGGCCCACTCGAGCGAGACATTCGGCTCCGCCATGTCGCCACGCAGACCTACACAAGCGGTTTGGTCAAATCGGAATACCAGGTACTATACCGACAGGAGTGAGTAGAACAGATCGTTGCTGAAAACAGATTTCGCCCGGGAGGCGATCCAGTGGCCAGTCCTGAAGGCTGAAATGCTTCGTCACCGGGCCGGAATGGCTGGCTGATCATGGCACATGACTTTCGGAACCCGCCGCAGCGGCTTTCTTGCCGGTTCATTAGGCCAAATATGTCACACTGAAAGTAGCAAGTAAGAAAGCAGCTCCACCCTCTGTCCGAACCGCCTCTCTAAGTCCTTTATTTGGATATCTTTGACCCTTAACTCCTTTAGACACCGCACTTAGGCCTCGGCAGAGCGCTTATCCTGTTCAGCCGGCTGGGTTTATGGGAGCCGCTGCCGCTGGGGTGGGGGGGAGGGGGTGGGGTCCGCTCACCAAAATGCCGGGAGCCGTAGCCTGATACGCTAGTCGTGCCGGAATCCCACCATGCAGACCAAAGTCGCTCCCCCAGCATTCGAGTCGTGGGGCCGCTATCCCAGGCACCGCGCCGAGATCGTTCCGCTTTACTGGACGAGCGATTTCCCGCTGCCTGCGCCTCCCGAATCGGCCGTGCTGCCGGTCGGCATGGGCCGCTCCTACGGCGACTCCTGCCTCATCGAAGGCGGAACGCTGCTCGCCACGCGGGGCCTCAACCGCTTCATCTCCTTCAACCCGGCCAACGGCCTGCTCTCGTGCGAAGCCGGTGTCACGCTCGCCGAGATCCTCGACTTCGCCGTACCCCGGGGCTGGTTCCTCCCCGTCACTCCCGGCACAAAATTTGTCACCGTCGGCGGCGCCATCGCCAACGACATCCACGGCAAAAATCACCATGTCGCCGGCACCTTCGGCTGCCACGTGCCCCGCTTCGAACTCGTCCGCTCCAACGGCCAGCGATACGAATGCAGCGCCACGCAGAACCAGTCGCTCTACGAGGCGACCATCGGCGGCCTCGGCCTGACCGGGCTCATCACCTCGGCGGAAGTCCAGCTTCGCCCCATCGTCTCGCGCAAGATCAAGTACGAAGGCATCAAGTTCGTCGGTATCGATGAGTTCGTCGCGCTCTCCCGCGCCGCGCAGCACCTCGAATACACCGTCGCGTGGATCGACTGCGTTTCCACCGGCAAGAACTTCGCGCGCGGCATCTTCATGCAGGGCGACCACTCCGAGCAGCCGGAAGAGCTGAAGCCCTTGGACAAACCGAAGCTCACGCTGCCCGTCGATCTGCCCGCCTTCCTGATGAACCGCGCCACCATCGGCGCATTCAACTCGCTCTACTATTCGAAGCAGCTCGGCAAGCGGAAGACCGCGCTCCTCGATTACGAGCCGTTCTTCTACCCGCTCGATTCCATCCACCACTGGAACCGTGCCTACGGCAAGCAGGGCCTGCTGCAGTTCCAGTGTGTGCTGCCCTGGGAGCCGGACACGTTCCAGCAGGGCATCATCCAGGTACTCAAGGCCATCACTGCCTCCGGGCTCGCGTCCTTTCTCGCCGTCATCAAGGTCTTCGGCGATGTCAAGTCACCCGGCATGATGAGCTTCCCCGCGCCCGGCATCACGCTCGCCCTCGACTTTCCGGTACGCGGCGAGCGCAGCTTCGATCTCACCGAGAAGCTAGGCAACATCACTGCGGAATTCGGGGGCAAGATGTATCCGGCGAAGGATGCCCGCATGCAGCCGCGGCACTTCCGGCAGTTCTACCCGCAGTGGCAGGAGTTCGCGCAGTACATCGATCCGGCCTTCTCCTCCGCCTTCTGGCAAAGGGTCACAGCGCTTGGCTAGCCGCAATACCTATCCGCCGAAGCGCATCCTGGTCCTCGGCGCCACCTCCGCGATCGCAATGGCGGTGACTCGCCAGCTCGTCACGCCCGCGGCGCACTTCTTCCTGGTGGCCCGTTCGAAGGAGAAGCTCACCGCCGTTGCCCAGGACCTGCTCGTCCGCGGCGCCAACCGCGTCGATATGGTCATCGCCGACCTCGACGACATGCAGGCACACCCACAGATGCTGTCCATCGCCACATCGCAGCTCGGCACCGTCGACCTCGCGCTGCTGGCTCATGGAGTCCTCGGCGATCAGACCGCCGCGGAACGCGACTACTCTGCCGCTGAGCCGGTGCTGGTCACCAACCTCCTCTCCGCCGTCTCGCTGCTCACCTGGCTGGCCAACTATTGCCTCTCCCAGGGACGCGGCACGCTGGCCGTCATCAGCTCCGTCGCCGGCGACCGCGGCCGCAAGAGCAACTATGTCTACGGCGCATCCAAGGCCGGTCTCGACGCCTTCCTCTCCGGCCTGCGCAACCGCTGCGACCGCGCCGGCGTGCAGGTGCTCACCATCAAGCCCGGTTTTGTCGCCACCCCGATGACAGCCCACATCCCGAAGAACCGCCTCTTCGCCACCCCGGAGCAGGTCGCCCGCGGCATCCTGGGCGCCATACAGCACCGCCGTGACGTCGTCTACGTCCCCTGGTTCTGGCGACCGATCATGGCCATCATCCGGGCCGTGCCGGAGCGCATCTTCAAAGGCCGGGATCTCTAGCAATCAGGACTGGATCGGTCGTGCAGCCCGCACATAGGATGTGCGCGTCACATCTCAAACGGAGGGAATCGACATGATGGCAGTCCACAACGGCCAGTGCGGAGTCTGCACGCACTTTGGCGAACACAATCCGGCCGACAAGCAAATGTTGACCCAGATTCTCACGACCATGCAGGCCCCGGAGTCGTTGGTGGAAGGATGCGGCCTGCCGAAGAATGAGGCCGTGCATCTGCGGGTCACGGCAATGAGTGGTTGCGACGGATTCCAGCCCGCCGCGCGGGCATAAACCCGGGAATCGTCACAGTAAGCACGACAAAGGCCGCCCTGGAATGCCAGGGCGGCCTTTGCTGTCTGAGAGCAGCTACGAGAGCTCTTTGACGTAGACCTTCCGCGCCAGCCCAACCTTCTCCAGCAACCAGATCGCGTAGTAGTTCGGGTCGAACTCATACCAGGCAAGTCCATGGCGCGCGGAGATCGGGTGCGCGTGATGGTTGTTGTGCCATCCCTCGCCGCCGGTGAGCAGCGCCACCCACCAGAGATTCCGGCTGTCATCGCGCGTCTCGTAGCGTTGCGAGCCCCACATATGAGTCGCTGAATTGACCAGCCAGGTCACGTGCAATCCGAGCACCGCTCGCAGGAAGACGCCCCACAACACACACGGCCAACCGCCGATGACGAGCAGGATTAGACCCACAACTGTGACAGGAAGCCAGTTGTAGCGATCCAGCCATCGATAGTAAGCGTGCGCAGTCAGGTCCGGCGTGTAGCGCTGCAGCGCGGGGTCCTGATTGTGCAGTGTGCCGTGCAGGATCCAATCCATGTGCGACCACCATGTTCCGTCGCGCGGCGAGTGCGGATCCCCCGGCCGGTCGGTGAGTTGGTGATGGAGCCTGTGCACGCCCACCCAATAGATTGGGCCGCCCTGCAGCGCCATAGTGCCGCAGGTGGCAATGAAGTATTCCAACCACCGCGGCACCTGGTAGCCGCGATGCGTCAGAAGCCGGTGATATCCGATCGCGATTCCGACATTCTGGCTGAAGATCCAAAGAACCACGAAGGCGGCAAAGGCCTTCCAGGAGAAGAAGAACAGGGCGGCGACAGCCAGAATATGAAAGAGCCCGAGCACGATGGCGAAGATCCATTTCAGGGAGCCGCGGCTTTGCTGGGGCATCCGCCCAGATGGCGGAGCAGGATGGGCTGCATGAGCAGGAGAAGCCGTAAGCTCTGGATCTATCTGGATTTGCGGGGACATTGATATCGAGCTTATCGCGGACCAACCGGCGCGAATGTAATGTTTCGGTCATCGATGCTCGTGTGTTGAAATATGACGCCAGGCCAACACATCTCGATTGTCGATAATAATTAGCGTTTGATAGCCCTGCTGCCTTGTATGCGCTCAGATGGACACCTATACTCGTAATTGCGACCGTTGAGGTAGGGATTCAACGGAGCGGCTGGCGCCTATGCTTCGACTAACCAAAAAAGCCGACTACGGGTTGATGGCGCTGAAGTACCTGGCCGAGCACCCGGAGGTGGCCTCGCAGAGCGCGAAGGACATCTCCGAGGCATATGGAATCCCGCCGCAACTGCTTGCCAAGATTCTGCAGCGCCTGACCAAGGTGGGTCTATTGAAGTCCCACGCGGGCATTAATGGCGGCTATTCGCTCTCGAGGGACGCCGCAACCATCACGGCCTTCGAGGTGATTTATGCCATCGATGGACCGCTGTTCATTACCTCCTGCGGTCCCAGCACCGGCAGCAGCCGTTCCTGCGACCTGCTGGATAGCTGCACCATCAAAGAGCCATTGGCGAAGGTAAACGAGACAATCTCGGGTGTCCTGAAGGGCATTCGCATTGCCGACCTGATAGACCCGGTCCCCTTCGACCGGCGCACGCATATAAATGGCGGCCACGCGCGGCCGTTTGTGACACTCGGCTAGCACGGAATTGGACTGGCCACCGACGGTGGCGGGAATAGAGAACGACCGATGAGCATGAATACTTTTGACGACGATGTGAAGACGGTTCCCACCGCGAAGACCGCGGTCAACGGCAGCAACATCCCCCTTCCCAAGGGCGTGAAACTGCCGATCTACATGGATAACCACGCCACCAGCCCGCTCGATCCGCGGGTGCTGGAAGCGATGATGCCCTATTTGACCGGTGTCTTCGGCAACGCGGCAAGCCGCAACCACTCCTTCGGCTGGGAAGCTGAAGCGGCGGTCGAGAAGGCGCGCGAGCAGGTGGCGAAGCTGATCGGGGCGACGGCGAAGGAGATCATCTTTACCTCCGGCGCAACGGAGAGCAACAACCTGGCGCTGAAGGGCATCGCGGAGATGTATCGCGAGCGCGGCAACCACATCATCACCCAGGTGACTGAGCACAAAGCGGTGCTCGACACCTGCAAGCGCCTGGAAAAGTCCGGCTACCGCGTGACTTACCTCCCGGTGAAGGCAGATGGGCTGGTCGATCTGGAAGACCTGAAGCGCGCCTTCGACGAGAAGACCATCCTGGTCAGCATCATGTTTGCGAACAATGAGATCGGCGTCGTGCAGCCGGTTGCTGAAATCGGCAAGCTTTGCCGCGAGCGCGGCGTGCTCTTCCACACGGACGGCGTGCAGGCCGCGGGCAAGATTCCGATCGATGTGAATGCGATGAACATCGACGTGCTCTCGCTGAGCGGACATAAGCTCTACGGACCGAAGGGCGTAGGCGCGCTGTACGTGCGGCGTCGCAACCCGCGCGTGCAGATTTCCGAGCAGATCAACGGCGGCGGCCACGAACGCGGCATGCGTTCCGGCACCCTGAATGTGCCCGGAATCGTCGGACTCGGAAAGGCCTGCGAGATCGCGCGCGAGGAGATGGCGTCCGAGGGTGACCGGCTGGCCAAGCTGCGAGACAAGCTGAAGGCGAAGTTCGAAAGCTCGCTTGACTACGTGCACGTGAACGGCTCGATGGAGCACCGCCTGCCGAACAACCTGAACATGAGCTTCGTGTACGTGGAAGGCGAATCGTTACTGATGGGCATCAACGATGTCGCGGTTTCGAGCGGTTCGGCATGCACCTCGGCCACGCTGGAGCCATCGTATGTATTGAAGGCTCTCGGGCTGGGCGACGATGTGGCGCACAGCTCCATCCGCTTCGGCCTCGGCCGGTTTAACTCGGAAGCCGAAGTGGATTACGTAGCGGACAAGGTGATCGACATCGTGCAGAAGCTGCGCGAGCTTTCGCCGCTGTACGAGATGGTCAAGGAAGGCATCGACATCTCGAAGATCGAATGGCAGGCACACTAAGAGATTGCAGCAACAGTAGCGACAGAATCTGGAAGGAGAAGCAATGGCATACAGCGATAAGGTGATCGACCACTACAACAACCCGCGTAACGTCGGCCAGCTCGACAAAACGAACGAAGCGGTGGGCACCGGTCTGGTCGGCGCGCCGGAATGCGGCGATGTCATGCGCCTGCAGATCCGCGTG
This sequence comes from uncultured Acidobacteriaceae bacterium, assembly GCA_963836835.1. Taxonomy (GTDB): domain Bacteria; phylum Acidobacteriota; class Terriglobia; order Terriglobales; family Acidobacteriaceae; genus KBS-83. Next base: position 382,473 of record CAWILE010000005.1, read on the forward strand.
AATCCCGAGACTCAGGTGATCGAGGAAGCGAAGTTCAAGACCTTCGGCTGCGGCTCCGCGATCGCATCTTCCTCGCTCGCGACCGAGTGGGTGAAGGGCAAGACCGTCTCCGAAGCAATGGAGATCAAGAACACGGATATCGTGAAGGAGCTCTCACTGCCGCCGGTGAAGATCCACTGCTCGGTGCTGGCAGAAGATGCAATCCGCGCGGCGATCGGTGACTGGAAGCAGAAGAACGGAGTCGGCGAAACAGCAGCGGCAGCGGTAGCGGCGAAGTAGGGAAGATGGCGGACGCGACGGCAGACTTGGCGCGCCCGGCGGCTCCGGCTGCGGGCAAGCAAGGCGTTGAGCTGACTCCACGCGCGGTGGTGCGCGTCCGCTCGGCGATGGCCAAGGAAGGCATCTCGCCCACCGAGGGCGGCCTGCGTCTTGGCGTGATGGGCGGCGGATGTTCCGGACTGTCGTACAGCATCCGCTTCGACACGCATCCGCGGGAGCGTGACCGCGTCTTCACTTACGATGGCGATGTTCGGGTCTTCATCGATCCCAAGTCGTTCATCTACCTGAACGGCATGGTGCTGGATTACGAAGAAACGCTGATGCGGCAGGGCTTCAATTTCATCAACCCGAACTCGAAGAAGTCCTGCGGCTGCGGCTCCTCCTTTACGTCTTAGTTTTCTGTTCCACATCCGTGTTTGCGCTCACAATGCAGAGTCATGCCCAAATCCCGGCCGCTGCCACTGAGCAGACCTACTTCGAGATGTTCAGCTTGCCTCGCAAGCTCACCATCGATACGGCGGCGCTGGAGCGAGACTTCTACAAGCTAAGCCGGAAGCTGCATCCCGATCTCTACGCCCAGAAGGGCGCGGACGAGCAGGCATGGAGCCTGCGGCAGAGCTCACTGCTTAACGACGCCTATCGCACGTTGAAGGAGCCGGTAGCGCGCACCGCGTACCTGCTCAAGCTCGAAGGCGTCCGCGTGGATGATGAGAATAGCGAGACGCGCGACCCGAAGGCGAAACAGAATCGCGTGCCCGCCGATCTGCTCGAAGAAGTCTTTGAACTGAACATGCAGCTCGAAGAGATGCGCGCGAACCTGAAGGTGGGCGAGGACGATCCTGCGCTCCGCAGCGACCTTGAGCGGGCGCAGCAGCAGTTCAGCGGAATGCTGGCGGCGGTGGATCAAGACCTGCGCAGCGCATGGGCGGCGTGGGACATGGCACTGGATAAGAACGATGCCGCCGCACGGGACAAGCAGAAGGAAGCAATGGTGGCGCTGCTGGATCGGCGGAGCTATCTGCGGAACCTGCTGCGCGAAGTGGGCGCGGTGCTGACGCCGCAGGATGTAAAGGTGAACTTCTAGGACGAAATGGCAGAGACAGAGACAACACGCGTCGTCGGCATCGACCTGGGCACAACCAACTCGCTGGTGGCCTTTATGCAGGGGGATCAGCCGCAGGTGATCCCGGGTGATGACGGCTCAAGACTCGTTCCTTCTGTGGTGGCGATCCCCGCAGCCGGTAAAGAGCGAGTGATCGTCGGCAATGCAGCACATTCGCACCTGCTGGCCACGCCGGAGCGCGCGGTTTACTCCGTGAAGCGGCTGATGGGCCGCGGCATCGATGATGTAACCGACGAGCTGAAGTTGTTTCCGTTTCACCTCGCGCCGGACATTCAGCCCGGCGAGGTGCTGCGGTTGGAAATTGGCGGCAAGGCCTATACGCCGCCAGAAATCTCCGCCTACATCCTGCGACAGCTCAAGCGCAATGCAGAGCGCTACTTCGGCGCGCCGGTCACGAAGGCTGTTATCACCGTTCCAGCGTATTTCAATGACGCGCAGCGGCAGGCAACAAAGGACGCGGGCCGAATGGCGGGCCTCGATGTGCTGCGCTTGGTCAACGAGCCGACCGCGGCGGCGCTGGCCTACGGACTCGATCGTCAGCGGGACGGCATTGTCGCGGTCTACGACCTGGGCGGCGGCACGTTCGATATCTCCATACTCAAGCTCCACGAAGGCATCTTCGAAGTCATCGCGACGAATGGCGACACGCATCTCGGCGGCGACGATTTCGACAACCTGCTGCTCGCCATCGCGCTCGATGAGATCGAAACGGAAGAAAAGATTCCTGCGCGGCAGCAGCCGGAGCTGGTGCAGGCGCTGCGCAAAGCCGTCATCGATGCCAAGACGGCGCTTTCGTCCAACGAAACGGCGCGCCTCGAAGTCGCGCTGCCAAACGGCCGCCGGTACCGCCGCGAGATCACGCGCGCGCAGTTCGAGCAGCTCATCGGCCCGATCCTCCAGCGCACCATCGAGCCTTGTCGCCAGGCGCTGCGCGATGCGGGACTGACTCCGGCGGATATCGGTGAGGTCGTTCTCGTCGGCGGCTCCACGCGAATTCCGCGTGTGCAGCAGCTTGTCTCGGCGCTCTTCGAGCTACCGGCGCGCGGCAAGAAGCCGCATACCGAGCTGAATCCAGACGAGGTGGTCGCGCTTGGCGCGGCAGTGCAGGCGAACATTCTCGGTGGAGGCTCTGCCGCTACGGAAGAGATGCTGCTCCTCGACGTGACACCGTTGTCGCTTGGTATCGAATCTCTGGGCGGCGTAGTGGCGAAGATCATCCAGCGCAACTCCACCATCCCTGCGTCGGCAACGGAGCACTTCACCACCGGCGTCGATGGCCAGACGAATGTCGCGATTCACGTGCTTCAAGGCGAGCGTGAGCTGGCGAAGGACTGCCGCTCGCTGGCGCGTTTCGACCTGAAGGGCATTCCGCCGATGACTGCCGGATTGCCGCGCATTGAGGTGAAGTTCCTCATCGATGCAAATGGACTGCTGCACGTCTCCGCTGTGGAAGCGCGCAGCGGCAAGCAGGCGCAGATCGAGGTGAAGCCCACCTACGGGCTCACGGATGAGCAGGTCGAATCCATGATTCTCGACTCGTTCGATCATGCCGAGTCGGATTTCCAGGAACGCCAGCTCATCGAAGCACGCAACGAGGCAAGCACGATCCTTGCCGCCGTAGAAAAGGCCCCCATTCATCCCGCATGGCAGCAGCTGACGGAAGAGGAGCGAACCAAGATCAGTGATCTGGTGATGGAGCTCGAGATTCTGCGCGATGCGGGCGATCTCGATTCGTTGCGCCGCTGTACGGAAGCGCTCGATCAGGCGACGCGCCATTTTGCCGAGTTGATGATGGATGCGACCGTCTCCTCTGCATTGCGCGGCGAAACCATGGACGCCGCCAGTGCGAAGATAGGGGAAGGGCCGGCAGCGCCGCACCCCATCGCGCCCGCAGATTTTCAATAGAGAACGACCTATGTCAGAGCAGAAACAGCCAGTCATCAACGCGGAACCCGATTTGAGCAAGCCACCCGGACCCAACATGGTCCGCGTCACTTTTCTTCCCGAAGGTCGCACCGTAGAGTTTGAATACGGCACCATGCCCTACGAGCATCACGGCAAGCCCATGTCGTTTCTCGATGTGGCGGAGAACTTCAACATCTTCCTCGACCATGCCTGCGGCGGCTCTTGCGCTTGCACGACTTGTCACATCTGGGTGAAGAAAGGCGCTAACGCCATCTCGGAGCCAGAGGACGACGAACTCGATCGTATGGAGACCGCGGCGGATGTGCAGTTGGATTCCAGGCTCGGCTGCCAGGCGGTTATCACTGGCCCGGGCACGTACGTGGTGGAGATCCCAAGCTGGAATCGCAATTACGTCTCCGAAGGCAAGCCGCTCGCGCTATCCGAATCGCAGTCCTAGTCTGGAGGAATCATGCCGCAGGACCTTACCTGGAACGACGCCGAAGAGATCGGGATCCAACTGCACGAGAAGCATCCCGACATCGATCCGCTGACCGTCCGCTTCACCGATCTGCATCGCTACGTCACGGAGCTGTCCGGCTTCGCGGACGACAAGTCCAAGTCCAACGAGTCGAAACTCGAAGCCATTCAGATGGCGTGGTACGAAGAACACAAGGATGTTGCGTCCTAGGCGCCGGAACTAGTTCCAGCGATGGGCAGGTTCCGTCCATCCAAAGGCATTGGGGATGACACGCAGCTCGGCGACGGATTCATCATTGAAGTGCACGGAAACAATATCGAAGCGCACGTGCCTGGGCTGCTCGCGCAGTCCGCTCAGGTAAAGGCGCGCCATGCGCCGGATCATGCGCCGTTTGTCGGCATCCACCGCCGACTCGGCCGTGGCCACATCAAACCGGCTGCGCGTCTTCACTTCGACAAAGCAAAGCGTCTCGCCTTCCCAGCACACCAGGTCCAGGTCGCCTGGCTGGCGGGAGGAGCGCCATCGCCGCGCCACCACCATGCAGCCCTTCTTGCGCAAATGGAAGTAGACCGCCTCTTCGCCGTGGTCGCCCAGGGTCAGATGGGAGTCGGTCGCATGTGGCGGCTTCCGGCCGGACCAGCGATCGATTGCGGGAATCAGCACCTCCAGCATCCGAACCCGCTCTCGAGCCAGCCATGCCATGAGCCCATTCTGCAGCGACCTGGTGCCCAAGGGAATGTTACTTAGGTATCAGGTCCGTCGAGGCGAACCTCACGCGTCGTATAGCAGAGGCGGCCGGCTCGCCCATTTCGGGACCGTATTGCCTCAAATGCGGTGGAGTGTCATTACCTGCGGCATGCCACTCCCTCTGGTGGTGCATCAGGTTTGTCCACGCACCATTGCTACGCTGCCGGACATGGCAAGCTATCACGTTCTGGCCACCGGCACCGTACTCTGGCTCCTCGCCTCAGCGGGAAGTACGGACTCACACCTCCCCACTGTCCTGACTGTTAGTCTGACGGCGGGCGCGTTGTTATTCAGCTATATGGTTCGCCGCCGGCGGGAGAAACTCTGATTCGCGGCGCCGGACCGGTCAGGAGTGGGATGGCCTCCAAGACGGCCTGGACGGTCTGGATATGGTTCGCCGGAGCTGCGGTCTGGTGGGTAAGCGCCGCGCTTGCCGTGCATTACAACCACCGCTTCCATGCCATCCTGTCGCTGTGCGTTTCGGCCCTCTTCTTCTTCGCCGGCCTGCTGTGGCTCAAGATGCCGCCCCGGAACGATGACTAGAACTCGTCGTGGTGCGAGTTTTCGCTCGCCGGGCGTCCGTGGGATGCCCAGGCTATGCAGCCGATTCCCAGTGCCAGACAGGCAGCGATTCCAACCAGAATCCACGTCATTGGCGGTGCCATCCAGGTCATTACCGGTTCTTCCTCCGCGTAAAATAAGTCATCACCAATGTAGCGCGCCGTGCCCGCGTTGCAAAGCCGCCCCTATTCAGAGATAAACCGCGTATCGAGCAGGTCCAGCTCCCGCTCCAGCTTGCGCAGCACGTGATCGCTGATCCGGTCTTCCGAGCGCATCCTCTTCAGCGCCGCCCGTTCCGCCGTTCGCACATCGCCACCAAGGTCCCGCAGCTCGATCCACTGTTTTCCGGAGCTCTTGTCATCAGGCTTCTGCTCGTCATACATCGCGTACAGCTCGCGATAGTGGTGCACGGTGTCCCGCCACACCGCTTCGTTGATTCCTTCCTCCCTCTCCTTCACGGAATCCAGATAATCCAGCGCAGCCCGCAGCATCCGTCGGCGTGCACCCCGCTCCGCCAGCCGCAGCGGATCGAGTTCGCACAGCCCCAATTTGCGGATGATTGTAGGCAGCGTAAGGCCCTGTAGCACCAGCGTGACCAGGATGACTGCAAAAGTAAGGAAGATAATCAGCTCCCGCTGGGGAAATGGGGAGCCGTCCTGCAGCGCGCGGGGCAGGGAAAACGCCGCACCCAAAGCCAGCACGCCGCGCATGCCCGTCCAGCCCAGTACGAATACGGTGCGCCCGTCCGGTCGTTTGTAATTTTGTTTCAACAACCTCGCCCGGATGAAATACCCGAGCCAGGCGCCCGGGTACATCCACATCAGCCGGAGCGCGATCACCACCACGGAAAGCACTGCCGCATCAAAGATCAGCTCACGGTGGCCGATGCTGCGAATGCCCTGCAGGATAAACGGCAATTGCAGCCCGATGAGAATGAACACCAGTCCGTTCAGGATGAAATCCAGCGTGTTCCATACGGCAGAGTTTTGCAGCCGCGCCTCTGTCGTGAAAACCTCGGAGAGGTTTCGGCCCAGGTACAGTCCGCAAACCACGGTGGCCAGCGGGCCGGAGACGTGCAGCGCCTCAGCCAGGAGGTACGAAATATACGGAGCCATCAGGCTTAGCGTGATTTCAATTGGCGGTTCGATGAGCCGGCGTTGCAGCTTCCGGATCACCCATCCGGACGCTAAACCCACCACCAGGCCGCCTCCGACCAGGAAGAGAAGGCGACCCACCCCTTCGAGAAAGCTGGGCTTCTGGCCGCTCACCACCAGCGCCGCGGCAAACTCCAGCGCCAGCAATGCACTGGCGTCGTTTACTAGGCTCTCGCCTTCCAGAATGTCTACGATAGCCCGCGGCAGGCCCAGACGCTGTGCAATGGATGTGGCGGCGATCGCGTCTGTGCTGCAGATCACGGCGCCCAGCACCAGACCCAGGCGCCAATCGAAGCCGGGCAGCAAGTACTCGGCGGCAGCCGAGACACCCACCACGGTGAAAGCGACCAGCCCGAAGGCCAGCAGCAGAATGCTGACAATATGAAAACGAAAATCGTGCCAGGAGGTGTTGAATGCTGCCGCAAAAATCAGCGGCGGCAGCAGCACCAGGAAGACGATATCCGGATTCAGCGAGATATGCGGGAGATTGGGAACAAAACTCAGGAGCAGGCCGCCGATGACCAGCACGATCGGATACGGCGTCTGGAAGCGCCGCGAGAGCGTGGTCAAAGTGCCTACCAACGCGAGCAGCAATAAAAGAATCAGTTCCGCATGATGAATACCGCCCGCGCGCACCAGCCCTCCTTGGAAATCAGTCTAGCGTCCCGACCTGTCAACTCCTGGTGGCCGGGCATAAAATCGGCACTGACCATGCAACTCCAGGCGATCCAGGAAGCACTGCGCGCGGCCGAACTCGACGGCTGGCTCTTCTACGACCATCATCATCGCGACCCGATCGCGTACCGCATCCTTGGCTTGAGCGGCGGCCTGCACATCACGCGTCGCTGGTACTACTTTGTGCCCGCAGCAGGTGAGCCCCGCAAGCTGGTGCATCGCGTGGAGAGCACCCGACTCGATCCGCTGCCGGGCCGTGCTGAGGTTTACAGCTCCTGGCAGGAGCTCGAAGGCGGCCTGTCGCGCCTACTCGGCGGCGCACATCGCATTGCCATGCAGTACTCGCCGCGCAATGCCATCATGTACGTCTCGATGGTGGATGCCGGCACCATCGAAGTTCTGCGGGAGTTGGGAAAGACGATCGTGAGCTCCGCTGATCTCGTCAGCCGCTTTGAAGCGGTTCTCACTCCAGAGCAGGAAAAGAGCCACTACGAGGCGCAATCGAAGCTGGATCCGATTCTCGAAGCGGGATTTCGTGAGATTGGCCGACGAGTCCGCTCCTCGGAAACAAACGAGTATGAGATGGTCCAGTGGTTCCAGCACGAGATGGCCGACGCCGGACTCGTTTGGGAGCACGGACCGAATGTTTCGGTCAACGCCAACAGCTCAGATTCGCACTACGAGCCCACAGCGGAGCGGCACTCTCCAATTCGATCCGGAGATTTCCTGCTCATCGATATCTGGGCTCGTCTCAATCGTGAAGCCTCCATCTTCTATGACATAACCTGGACCGGAGTTGTCGATCGCGATCCGACTTCCGATGAGCGGCGCGTCTTCGATACGGTACGGAATGCGCGCGATGCAGCGATTGAGAAGGTGCGGCAGGCCTTCGCCGCAGCCAGGCCAATCGCGGGGTGGGAGGCGGACGACGCCGCGCGAGCAGTCATCCGCGATGCGGGGTACGCCGAGTACTTCACGCATCGCACCGGCCACAACATTGCGAACGATCTGCATGGCAACGGAGCGCATCTCGACAATCTCGAAACGCATGATGAGCGGCTGCTGCTACCTCACACCTGCTTCTCGGTCGAGCCCGGAATTTACCTGAAAAACTTCGGCATACGCAGCGAGATAAACATGATGACCGGCGATCGCGAGGCCCACGTCACCGGGCGCACGCAGACAGAGCTGGTCCGGATCTGAAGCATTGAAGAATGGGTCATCCTGAAGCGAGCGAAGGGCTGCGCTTTCCCCGGGGCGGATGGAACGAGAGCGGTGGCAGCACCGCGGGCTGCGCAAGCTCCTGCGGTATAGTTGGGAAAGACCTCCATGGCATCCACCCCGCCGGCCAAAGCCGCCCTTAGCCAAAAGACCGCGAAGGGATCCGAGCCCAAGAGTCCACTTTTCTCAGCGGCACTGCTGCTGGGCTGGCTCGTTCCGGGCGCGGGTCATCTGCTCACCCGGCGCTGGATTCGCGGCGCTCTTCTGTTCGCCGCCATAGGGCTCATGTTCATCCTCGGCTTGCTGATGCAGGGCAAGCTCTACGTGGCCAATCCCGCAGATCCGCTGGTGCTTCTTGGTTTCATCGGCGATCTCGGTTCTGGGCTGCTCTACTTGGGTGGGCGGATCTTCGGAGCAGGACAGACGCCGGTACAGGTTGTCACTGCGGACTATGGGACAAAGTTCATTGTGGTCGCCGGCCTGCTGAACGTTATTGCCGCCGTCGATGCGCACAACATCCGGATCGGGAGGAAGTCGTGATCTTCGCGCCCTCCCATTTCTCTGCTGTCCTGCTCTTCGCGCTCTTCGCGTCCACCGTGTTCGGTATCACGCAGCGCAGCGAACCGCGAGCCATGCTGCGCTACGGCGTCTATTGCTTCGTGCTGTTCGCCGGGTCCGTAATCGTGGCGAGCTGGATCATGTATTTCATCCACCGCTAGACCGTTTCGCTTTTAGCTGCTGTTGGCTGGGCTGAGTATCTATGAAAACGATCTAGTTTCGCTGCCACACCATCGCATCGAAGCTGTGCCGCGACTTGAATCCCATCCGCCTGTAGAGCTGCAGCGCCTCCTCATTTCCTTCCGTTACCGTCAGCGAGATGTAATGAAGCCCCTGAACGGCGAGCGCCTGCATACACTGCGTCAGCAACAGGCGTCCCAGCCCGGCGTGGCGCAGGCTCGGATCAATGCAGAGTTGTGTGACGTGGCCGGTATCGATATTCACCCGTGAGCACAGTACGACTCCGGCTAACTCCTCACTATCGCGCCGTGCCAGAACCATCGACGTCGACGGGTCGAACTGACCACAACCAGGGAAGCGCACGATATTGTGAAGGAAGCGCAGCGACCCGGATGTGGTGCGGTACTGGTCATTGATCACGCTGTCCAAATGCCCTTGGTAAGCAAGCGCGATGAGTCGCCCCGCCGCGGCAAAATCGCTCTCGCGCCAGCCGCGAAGGTGCAGCGAGGACGGGACCGCAACAGCGGCATGGCGCTCCGCTTTCAAGGGTCGCTCCATGAAGACGCGGGGATAGTAATGGAAGCCGCTTCGTGTGAAAATTTCACGGAATTGACCCTGCGGATGCAGCAGCAGTTGTGTTTCCACCCGGCCGGTTCCCGGCGTGTTCTGCAGCAGTTCCAACGTATGCTCCAGAAGCCGCCCTTCAATGCGAGTGGCCCGATCACGGGCATCTGCGCTTGCGAATACGTCACCGATCACTGCTTTTTGTTGCTCGTAGACGCAGAAAACATATCCGACCGGCCGGCCGTCCTCCGTGGCCACGAAGCCGGGAAGAATGCGCGAGTCCAGATAGTCCAGGAGCAGTTGCGCGGACGCGCGATAGTCCCAGCGAAGCCGGCGCTGCCAGACATCGGTCTCCTCGGTGAGAAGATCACGAAGCGACGAAGCAGAGAAGTGACGAAGATCGAGCACGTCCTGGCGGGTCAAAGCGCTTTTCGACAAAGACGCGGCCAATCTGTGCTCTCCGGCGGGGCAAACCCTAGCTTATCTGCGAGTGTAAGCGCGGCCTTTCGGCACTTGCAAAGAGGGAAGCACGGTCCTGCGGTTACTTGTGTGGTGATGCCGTAGTGCCGTCGGTGCCCAGCGCATCCACCTGGTACACCGAGACATGCTGCGCCGGATATGCAAACAGCGGCCGATAGGAACGCGTCGCCAACAGCGTATTCAGCGCCGGCAGCGCAATATCCCGAACCACCAGGAGATGGGCTTCCGGCGGCACGCCGTCCTTCTCATAGTCCAGAACGCGATGATCGCGATAGAACGAAAGGCCAAACTCCAGGTCGCGCCGCACCCGCAGGATTGCAACCGGCTCATGTGGAGCCATTTGCGAGAGCTTGCGGGCCAGGGGCCGCGCCGAATAAGTGACGTCAATAAGCTGGATTGTGCGCTTGGTTTGACGGATCCCGGGTAGACCAAAAAAGGGACCGACACCAAAAAGAAAGAAAACCAGCACCACCAGGGGAATCATCGTCGCGATGCGCAGCCGCTTCACGCCAAATTTGCCCACCACGACCAGAATGAGAACAATGCTGGCTATTCCGGTTACGATCGCCGAGGCCATCATGCGTACCGGCGGTATTCCACCCGAGGCATGAAAGACAATCCAGGGCAGCAGAAGCACCAGCGTCACGGTCGCTCCCGCGAGTAATGCGTGCAGCACCAGCAGCCATGGCCGAATACCCTTTTCCGCCTGACGCAGGCGGTTGAGATAATCGCCGGTCAGGATAGTGAGCGGCGGTAGCGAAGGCAGTATGTAGCCGGGCAGCTTGGACCGCGATAGCGAGAAGAAGACGATGGGGAATAACGTCCACAGCACCAGGAACTCGGGGAAGGCGTCTCCCCACCGCGCGTGGCTCACGTATCGGTTCTTCGCCAGCCGTGCCCTCCACTCATTCACGGATTCGATGGCTGCGTCCACCAGCGCGCGAATCGCCACCACGGTCCACGGCATCAGAGCCAGCACCATCACGGCCAGGTAGTACCAGATCGGCTGTTCGTGCTCGTAAAGATTGGTCGCGAAACGCTCCAGGTTATGTTCCAGAAAGAAGACGCGCAGGAACTGCGGGTTCCGCCTCGTAACGGCGATATACCAGGGCAACACCATGGCCAGATACAGAAGGATGCCCGGCACCCATATCGTACGTCGCAGAAGAGACCACTCACGCCGTAGAGCAATGAAGGCGAAGATGATCGCCATCGCAAGGAACGGCGCGACCGGCCCTTTTGCCAGCGTGGCCGCGCCATTGAAGAAGTAGAGATCGAAGAGCCAGAACTTCTTGTCCGTCTCGTACCAGGCGTACCAGCCCAGCATGCCGATGCAGAACGGCGCGGCAAGCTGCATGTCGGTGGAGGCGCCGCGCGCAAACGCGATGATGCCGGCGCAGCTCGCTGTGATCAGAGCGGCATCCAGTTGGCCGCCCGGCCGGAAGCGTCGGATGTGCAGGTAAATCAGCGAAATCAGGATGAACGCAAAGCTGGCCGACGGCAGGCGCGCCGACCAGTCGTGCACGCCGAATTCCTTGAAGGAGAACATGGCGCGCCAGTAATAGAGCGCCGGTTTCTCCAGCCATGGTTTGCCGTAAAGAATCGGAGTGATGTAGTCGTGCCGCGTGAGCATCTCACGCGCAATCTGCGCGTAACGCGGCTCATCGGCGCCCACCAGGCCCAACCCGTCGCCGCCGAAGACCGGCACCAGTCCATAGAAGAGAAAAAAGGCTGTGAAGACGAAGCAGACCGCCGTCTCAATCGAGAGCCCCAGCGATGGAAATCGCGCCGTAAGCTGCTGCCACCGGGCAAATGGTGCAGACGCCTGGCTCTGTCCGTCAGTCTCTTTCACAATCGTCCGGCCTCAGCCTATCAGATGACCCGGACGAAAAGCGCGGCTGCCGCTGGGCGTTCGCGACGGCCGGATAACAGTTACAGTCTGTCCGCCTCAGATGTGACAGGAAACCGCACCGCGCTTCTCCAGATATTTCTGGTGATATTCCTCTGCGCGCCAGAAGGTGCTCGCCGGCACAACCTGGGTGGCGATCGGCTTTGAGAAGTGATGGCTCGATTCAAGCTGCGCGATCGTTTCGCGTGCCGCCTTCTCCTGCTCCGGCGAATGATAAAAGATCACGGTCCGATATTGCGTTCCCCAGTCCGGTCCCTGGCGGTTCACCTGCGTCGGGTCATGCAACTCGAAAAATAAATTCAGCAGCGACTGATAGCTCACCTTCGCCGGTTCAAAGGTCAGGTCCACCACTTCCGCATGTCCGGTGCGGTCTGTGCACACATCCTTGTAGGTTGGATTTTCCAGGCTCCCGCCTTCATAGCCAACCGCTGTCTCAATGACACCGGGAATCTGCTGGAAGCGCGCTTCCACGCCCCAGAAACATCCTGCGCCAAACGTCGCCTTTTCCATAACTCACTCCCATTCATTCGATGCTCGATCACCGATTCGGCATCACCGGCTCGCTGACTTGCGGGATCGCTTCCCCGGTTCTGATTCGCGCCGCTTTCGTAAAGCCGGCAAATGCTTCTCTTCTACCCTGCGCAACGCGCGTGGCGGTTCGGGCGCCTTCTTCCGGGTCCGTCCTGCGCGTTCCAGCGCAGAGACCTCGCGCGGTTCTAATTCGCGTGCTTCGCCGGGCGGAACATCCAGCACCAGTGTTCCATATCCAACGCGGCGAATCTTTTCCACGTGATGACCGATCTCTTCAAACAGCTTGCGAATCTGCCGGTTCCGTCCCTCGGTCAGCACCACCTCATACCAGGGATTCTCCGCGTCGCGCATCAGCCGAATGCTCGCCGGCTCCGTGAGCACGCGGCCTTCGCCGCCGCCGGGCCGCCCACGTTCGATCATGATGCCGCGCCGCAACTGTTCGATTGCGGATGCTGTCGGCCGCCCGCTCACCTTTACGAGATACGTCTTTTCAACCCTTGCCGCGGCGCGCGTCAGAGCATTGGCAAGTGCGCCGTCATTGGTCATGAGCAGCAGACCCTCGCTCTGATAATCGAGGCGGCCCACTGGGAACACCCGCGTTCCCATGCGGTCGAAGAACTTCATCACGGTCGGCCTGCCTTCAGGATCGGAGACCGTCGTCACATATCCCTTGGGCTTGTTCAACATGTAATAGCGCGGCTGCTCCGGCCCGTGCAGCAGCTTTCCATCCACACGAATGTGATCTCGCGCAGGATCGGCCTTTGCACCCAGCTCCTTCACCACCTGGCCGTTCACGCGCACACGACCTTCCGTGATCAGGGTCTCGGCTTTGCGGCGCGAAGCCAGACCCGCTGCCGCAATGATCTTCTGCAGCCGCTGTGGAGACGCGCTGACCGCCTCGCTCATGCCCCGCTCGCCTTCTGCTCTTCCATGGCGGGGTGATCTGCAATCGTTTCGGTTTCGCCGGCTTCCTCGTCTGCCGTCCCTGTGGCCTGGTCCTCAGCACCATCATCGGCTTCATCGTTCAGAGAGCTCTCGGCCTGGCTCGTCGTAAAGCCGCCTTCCACCGCGGGCTCCAGCTCGGAATCGGCCAGCTCGCCCGCCATCTTTTCGAACTCCTCGATGCTCGGCAGCTCGTTCAGATCTTTCAATCCAAAACGTAGCAGGAACTCTTTCGTCGTCTTATAGAGGATCGGCCGGCCGATCACCTGTTTGCGTCCCGCGGTTGTGATCAGCTTGCGCGACAGCAGGCTGCCCAGCACGCCGCCAGACTCCACGCCGCGAATCTCGCTGATCTCCGGCCCAGTGACCGGCTGTTTGTAGGCCACCACCGCAAGTGTCTCGAGCGCCTGCAGGCTCAGCTTCATCGGAGGTTTCAAGGTCTTCACAAACGCGCGGATCGCATCGTGATACTCAGGCTTGGTCGCCATCCGGTAACCACCAGCAACCTCGCGAATCTCCACGCCGCGATCGCCTGCCGAGAGCTCCTGCATCAGCTCATCCAGCACCGCGCGCAGATGCTCGCGGACGGCGCGATCCTCGTTCCGCGCCGCGCGCTTCGCTGCCGCCTCCTCATCTACCTCCGAGGGCCCCTTCTCCTCGGGAGCGCCTGCCGCAGATACGCCGGCATCCTCTTCCGTGGCCGACTCCGGCGCTGATTCTTCGATTGCAGGCACGGCCTCCGCCTTCTCCTGCTGCTCCGCTTGCCGGATCTCCCGTACCTCCGGGCCGAAAACAGCCGCGAGCTGCGCCAGCGTCACCGGCTCCTCGGCTGCGTACACCACTGCTTCGATCTTTGCTCGTAGGCTCATCGTCTTGCGGCAACCACGACCTTGCGCCCGGTTGCCCTGAACTCCAGCCTTCATACTATCGGAGGAGCATGGGCCAACGTCCTGCCCCCCTTTTGGCGTCTGAACAAGGGGTTTACCCGGGACTGCCTCCCCCGAGACAGGCGCTGGTGCCAGCTTGTATCAATTCGTCGTACTCATCTGCACAGCGGCATTACTCTGCTCCAGCTCTGGCTGCCGGCGCAGCCCTCAGGTAAAGAGCCCTCAGGTAGAGAGCCGGCCCGTCCATCCGGCGCCGCCGAAGCCTCAGGTCAAGATCGCGCCATCCACCCCGCTCAATGTGGAATCCGCGGAGCTGGGCGGTCCCACATGGGACAACCGCTGGGACATATTCATCGAACGCTCCTTGCCGCAAGCCATGTTGACGAATCGCGTTCCCCGCGATGTTCGCCGCTACTGCCCAGCGTTCTACCAGATGAGCGAGGCCGACAAGCGCGCGTGGTGGGCGTATTTCTTTCAAGCGCTGGCTGCCGCGGAGGCAGGACTGAATGCCACCACCAACGTCCGTCACACTGAGCCGGAGGTCGCCGTGCCCGATCGCGTCACCGGCCTGATTGTTCACCAACAGGGCCTTCTGCAGCTCACTTATGAGGACAGCATCCGCTACGCCTGCGATTTCGACTGGAAGGCCGACAGAGACCTGCCACCGCACGATCCTCGCAGAACGATCCTGAATCCAGAACGCAATCTTGCGTGCGGCATCCGCATCCTCTCGCACCAGATTCTGGATCAGCACAAGCCGATCTTCAGCCCCACGTCTTACTGGGCTACATTGCAGCCCGGTACTGTGAGCTTCCAGGTCTTCAGAAAGCAAATGACGAACCCGCCCGCCGCATGCGACCTGCACGCGCATCGCTCCCCACCGGTCGCGGGCGAGATCGCAAAACGCTGAAGAACAGAGGCGCCTGCGCATTCAGGCGCCGTGAGGTTGCGGGGAGAGCAGAGTTATTTCACCAGGCTGCGGAAAACCATGAACAGTACTCCGGACAGCACAGCCGCCGCCGGCAAGGTAAAGACCCACGCCAGCGCGATGTTGCGGACCGTGCTGAGTTGCAGGCCGCTCTTGTTGGCCATCATGGTGCCGGCCACGCCGGAAGAGAGCACGTGGGTCGTTGAAACCGGGAGGCCGAAGCTGTCGGCTGCCAGGATGGTGCCCATCGCGACGATTTCCGCTGCAGCTCCCTGGCCGTAGGTCAGATGTTCTTTGCCGATCTTTTCGCCGACGGTGACCACGATGCGCTTCCAGCCCACCATCGTTCCCAGTCCGAGCGCGAGCGCCACTGCGAGCTTTACCCAGCCGGGGATGAACTTGGTAGCGCTGTCCAAATGCTTCTTGTAGTTCGCTAATACCTTCGCGTCTGACGACCTGAAGTCCGGATTCTTGCTCTTCTGCATGGTCCGGAGGGCTTCGCTTGCCAGATACATATCATTCCGCACGTTCGATTGCTGCTCAGCCGGTACCGCGGCCAGTGATTTGTAAAGTGTCACTTCATGGGTGATCTCGCGGATCAGTTCCCGTTCTGCTGCGACTGTCTCCGGCTCCACTTGCTTCGTCTGCAGAAAGCGCACAATGTCCGCCCGCGGATCGCCCACACTCCCGCCCGGCGAGACATAGGCTTGCAACGCGCCCGCAGCCTGATCAGACACAGCGGCGAAATCCTGCACCTGGCGAAAACCGACAGCATGATTCAACGCGTAAGCCGTAGGCACGGTGCCGATCAGAATCAGCATGATGAGCCCCATGCCCTTCTGCCCGTCATTCGAGCCATGCGCGAAGCTCACGCCGGTGCATGTCAGGATCAGCAATGCGCGAATCCAGAAAGGCGGAGGGGCATCTCCCTTGGGCGCTTCATACAGTTGCTTGTCCTTGATGAGTGTCTTGAAGATCAGTAGCATCACCGCGGAGAAGACGAAGCCGACCACTGGTGAAATCAGCAGCGCCTTGAACACATTCGTCGTCTGCGTCCAGTCCACGCCGCTGGTGCCGGTCCCTGCCCCTGCTTTTGCTGCAAGATATTGGTTCGCCAGGCCGACTCCGATAATCGATCCGATCAGCGTGTGGGAACTCGATGCAGGCAGTCCCAGCCACCACGTGCCCAGGTTCCACAAGATGGCCGCGATCAGCAGAGCAAACACCATCGCGAATCCGGCGTTGGATCCCACACGAAGAATCAACTCTACGGGTAACAGCGAAATCACCGCAAAAGCGACGGTACCCGAGGAAAGCAGGACACCGGTGAGATTCCATAATCCGGACCAGACCACTGCTACATGCGGCTCCAGCGAATGCGTGTAGATCACGGTAGCGACGGCGTTAGCTGTGTCATGGAATCCGTTGACGAATTCAAAGCCAAGTGCAATCAGTAGTGCGATCCCCAACAGCACATATGGCCACGCGGTGGGGTAGTGTGTAGATGCAAGGTCTGATCCAAGCTTGAGTCCGGCGTAGATGATGCCGGCAGCGACCGCACAGCCAAAGATGATCGTGGCAACCCGGCCTGGGCTCCGGCTGAGCTTCTGGTCCATCACGCTCGTGCTGAGCGGCGGTACCTCGGGTGCAAGAGTGGTCGAGTTATCCATGCGCGCGGCTCCTGAACAAGCTCCACGAACAATACCAGCGGACGCATGCAAGGAGCGTTAAGTGAAGCTCGCGCAGTGTAAATTTCTAACGAAAGAAAAGGGAAGCGAGGTTACCAAAGAGAAGCTCGAGGCGCGCGGTAACTTTTTGTAGCTGATAGGTGTCACATCATCGCGGCAGGGCTGCATTCCTTTTCAGCAGAATGTCGCCCATATTCCGGTCCTGTCGCAGCACAATTGCCTGCAACCGTAGTAATTCGAGCAGGGCAAGTTGCAGGCAAATCGCAGCTCGTTCCGTCCGCGCAACGCGGAGCATTTGGCTCAGGCGAACAGGCGCCTCTTCTGTCGCTAGCCGCCGCCATGCATGGTCAAGCATTTGGCCTATCGTTACGGGGTCATCATCCAAGTTGAGCACCGGACCACGTTTCGTTCGCTCCAGCACTTCATGGAAAACGCGAACCAGGTCCACCGGACCGGCAGGCGTCTCCTCCGGCTCGCCTTCGCTCTTCCAGTCAGGATGGTTGGAGATCATCACGATCTTCTCCTGCTTATCCTCCGGCTTCCCACCTGCCGCTTTCGTGGCAAAGCCGCGCTGCATGCTGCATGCGAGGGAAAATCCGTTGTCCATGAGAAGAGTCTCCGCGCCCGTCTCCTCAACCTTAGCAGCGCACGGGAGTCTGGAGAGTTAAGCCGGCAGCCGGCACAATGTGAATTTTTCGTGAACGCTCAATCGCGCTTTAGCGTGCTCTAGCGCCAGTCGTCCCTGGCCGCCAACGTGTCGTTCATCACCTGATCGAAGTTCGCATTCTTCTTCATAAGGATGTCGCCGAATGTGCGCTCCTGCCGCAGGAGAATGGCCTGCAACCTCACCAGCTCCAGCACTGCGAGAAACATGCAGATCACCGCACGCTCCGATCGCGCATTGCGAAGCATCTGGCTCAGCCGCACCGGTCTGTCCTCCATTGTCAGCCGCCGGCGCATGTAGTCGATCATCTGGCCGACCGTCACCGACTCGTCGTCGACGTTCAGGACAGGTCGCTGCTTCACCCGCTCCAGCACCTCGCGGAAGACGCGCACAAGGTCTACGGTGTCAGCTGCGATCTCGCGGTCTGTGTCTTCCTCGTCGTGAAACTCGCTATATGCTGGCCGCGTCCACGTGGCTTCTTCGATCTGCTGCTTTTGCTTCAGCATCTGCGCTGCGTTCTTAAAGCGCTCATGCTCCAGCAGCCGTTCCACCAGCTCACGCCGCGGATCTTCGCTCTCGGCCTCGCCCGCTTCGGCAGGGCTGCGCGGCAGCAGCATGCGGCTCTTAATGTGGATCAGCAGCGCCGCCGTGTAGATGAACTCACCCGCGGCGTCGACGTCCGTCTGCTTCAGGTTCTCGACGTAGCTCAGGAATTGTGCAGTGATCTTTGCAATCGGAATATCGTAGATGTCGATGTCCTGCTTGCGGATCAGGTCGAGCAGCAGATCGAGCGGGCCCTCATACACCTGTCCCACGACAACCGAGAAAGGCGAGACGCTCTCCACTTCACCCTTCTTACGCGGCTGCTTCGCGTCTTCCGCCTTGGCGCCGCGCTCCTGTACTTTGCGATCCTCGCTCACCGCGTTATCTCCGGCAGCAGATGCATCGCCGCATTCACTTCCGCCATTGTCTGGGATGCGCGGCGTCGCGCACGCACCGCGCCATCGCCCAGCACCTCGAGTACTCGTTTTTCGCCAAACTGCGCGCGGCGTTCCTGCATCGGCTTCAGCTCGCGCACAATCGAATCCGCTGCCCAGCCCTTGCATTCGATGCATCCGATGCCCGCGCTTCGGCACCCTTCATATACCTTCGCCATCGTCTCCGAAGTAGAGAAGACCTTGTGCAAATCGCCCACCGGGCACTTGTCTGGATCGCCGGGGTCGCTGCGCCGCACACGCGCCGGGTCCGTCACCATCGTTTTGAGCTTCTGTCGCACCACCGGCTCAGGATCGGTCAGCAGGATCGTGTTGTTGTAGCTCTTCGACATCTTGCGGCCATCCGTGCCGGGCAGCTTCGGCGAAGGCGTAAGCAGCACCTGCGGCTCCGGAAGGATCGGTTGCACGCCGCTCTGCGCATCAGGCTCCCCATCCTCGGCTACCAGTGTCTCTCTCAGCTCCGTGTGTGTCGGCGGCACGTAGCCTGGCGGCGGGCAGAACTGATTGAAGCGCCGCGCGACCTCGCGCGTCAGCTCGATGTGCGCCACCTGGTCCTGTCCCACAGGGACAAAGTTTGCCTGGTACATCAGGATGTCCGCTGACTGGAGCAGCGGATACCCGAGGAATCCATACGTGCTGAGATCTTTACCGGAGATATTTTCCTGCTGCTCCTTGTACGTCGGGACGCGCTCCAGCCAGCCCAGCGGCGTGATCATGCTGAGCACCAGGTGCAGCTCGGCATGCTGCGGCACATGGCTTTGCACAAACAGCGTGCATATTTCCGGATCGAGACCGGCGCCCAGCCAGTCCAGCGCCACATCCAGCGTGTTCTGTGCCACGTTTCGCGGATCGGCATAATCCGTCGTCAGCGCGTGATAGTCCGCGATAAAGAAGTAGCATTCGTATTTGCGCGAGCCGTCAGGATTCTTCTCGTGCTGCAGGGCGACCCAGTTCTTGAGCGCGCCCATGTAATTGCCCAGGTGCAGCTTGCCGGTCGGCCGCATGCCGCTCAGAATGCGGAGTGGTGTAGCAAGAATTGTCGATGAATCTGTCTTCGAAGCCATTGGGTGCTTCGTCGATTGTACCGGCGCGGCTCTCCTGCTTCAGCCGTGCATCAGCAGTGTTTGGAAGACCCCGATAATCGGGCTCACAATAATCATCGTCACCCAGCCGCCGACGATAAACGCCAGAATCCAGCCGATCCATCCCAGGTTGTCGTAGATTGCGGCGAAACGGCCACTGATCATGTGCCGGAAAAGGTGACTGCCGTCCAGCGGCGGAAAGGGCATCAGGTTGAAGATCGCCAGCACCAGGTTCAGCGCAATGCCGTAATAGAAGATCAGGATCAGAGGAAAGACGATGGAGGCCGCTGACACCAGGTCCGGATCCAACACACCGGTCAGCATGCCGTGCAGAATCTCCCGGCCCAACGGCACGAATCGCTCAATCAGGAGCAGAACGATCAGCGAACCCAGCGCCAGCAACAGGTTGCTTGCCGGCCCGGCGAGCGTCACCAGCATGTCGTCACGCTTGTAGTTCTGGAAATTCCGTCCCGTCACCGGAGTCGGCTTGGCCCAGCCGAAGATCAGCCCGCCGCCGAAGATCGGAGCAAACAACGCAATCAGCGGAAAGATGATGGTCCCGAACGGATCGATGTGCTTCACGGGATTCAACGTCACCCGCCCTAGCATGCGCGCTGTCTGGTCGCCCAGGCGCGATGCGGTCCATGCATGCGCAGCTTCATGGAACGAGAGCGCAAAGAGCAAAACAATAAATTCAAAAATCTTTTGAGCGAACCTCGGATCCATACAGACTTTCCAGGTGGATTTGCTCTCTGGCAAATGAATGAGTCTCAAGCGGGGAACCAGCAGATGTTAGCACGCGGCCCGGTTACATATCCTCTTCGTCTTTCCAACCTTGGTTTCGGATATCGCTCTTTTTTTTGATCTCCCGAGCCGGTATGCCGCCCGTGATCGATCCCGGTCCAATATCACGTGTCGCCACCGCCATTGCGCCCAGGATCGCATTCTCACCCACATCCACGCCTGCCATGACTGACGCGTGATACGTGATCCGCGCGCGCGGCCCGATCTCCACTCGCCGGTTGTCGATGTCCTGCGCGTTGATCGCGTGATGCGCATGCGAGTACACGGCGGCATAATCGCTGAGAGACGTGCCGTTGCGAATGATGATCTCGCCGCGGTCGTCCAGCATGACGTACTTGTGGATGGTGCAGTTGTCCTCGATCGTCAGGTTGTACCCAAACGAGAACTCAATGCCATGGAACATCTTCACGTTCTTCCCCAACGATTTGAAGATGTGCGAGCCCAGCACGCAGCGAAACCGGAATCCCAGCCAGTGATTGAGCGCCAGCGGTGACCGATCGAACATCTGCCATAGATAGATCAGGGGCTTTCGCTCGGCGTATTTTTGCTCGTCGATGTCGCCGTAGTACTCAGGCTCCAGTGTGATGTTTGCCGGATCAAGCGACAGCTCCACGCAGTTGTAGGGCAGCTCTGTCGTGAGTTGGAAATTAAGCTTGCCCCCGTGCGGCCGGGCAAAAAGCAACTGGTGCAGCGTGTCGCGCACCAGTTCGCCGCGCAGCTTCGGCTCCTTATGCTTGGTGAACTCTTCGTTCAGAAAGCGCAGCCAGCGCCGATAGACCTCTTCGGCCTCCGGCGTGGGCTTCAGTTCGCGGTATTTGTACTCAGGCATCGCTCGGGCAATCCTATTCGCGCCGCGTGGTTCTTCAAAAGCTCGTTTTTTGATGCGATGCCACCTGGGCGGTCGCAGAAGCCCGCAGATTCTCGATGAGCCGGGCCGCCGCGCCGCTCTCAAGTGCAGTCCGGGCCCGCGTCAGCCCGTCCCGCAGGTCCGCCGAAACCCCCGCCACCATAAGACAGGCCGCTGCGTTCAGTGCCACCACGTCCTGCCGTGCGCCTGCATGCGGAGTCCGGTCCGTCCCGCCGAGGATCGCTTCCAGGATCTCGGCATTCGCTTCAGGAGACTCGGCGCCCTTCAAAGCCTCGGGCGATACGCGTGCCAGCCCAAGCTCCTCCGGCGCGAATTCATAACGCTTCGTAGCTCCGCCCTGTATCTCCACCACAGACGTAGGTCCGGTCAGCGTCAGCTCATCCAGGCCGTCGGCGCCATGCACCACCATGCCGTGCCGCACGCCCAGCCGCGCCATTGTCTGCGCCACCAGCTCCACCTTCTCCCGCGCAAACACGCCCATCAACTGTGCCCGCGCCCCCGCCGGATTGCTCAGCGGCCCAGCGAGATGAAACGTGTTTCGGAAGCCCAGCGCCCGCCGCACTGGCTGCACTCGCCGCATGGTCGGGTGTGAGGTTGGCGCAAACAGAAATACAAACCCATGCGCGCGCAGGCAAGCCACGGCCTGCTCCGGCGTCAGGTCCACCGGCACGCCCAGCGCCTCCAGCACGTCCGCCGACCCGCAGTGCGAGGTCAGCGCGCGATTGCCGTGCTTGGCCACCCTCGCGCCGGCCGCAGCTGCCACCAGCGCGGCGGCGGTCGAGATATTGAATGTGCCGGACCCGTCGCCGCCGGTCCCGCAGGTGTCCACCAGCTCTGCGCGCTCCGCTTCGGTCACCGGCAACGGCATCAGCCGCTCCCGCAGGGCCATCACGACGCCGGTGACCTCATCAACCGTCTCGCCGCGCTCGGCCAGTGCGGTCAAAAGCGCGGCGATCTCTACATCGGTCACGTCGCCGTCCAGCATGGCGCCCACGGCCGCGTGCGCCTCCTCGGCGCGGAGCGTTCGGCCGCGTTCCACCATCTCCTTCAGCATCGGACGCAGATCGTGCATGCCCTCCCATGCTAACCGTTCGCGCGTGTCGCGTGGCCCGATACGCCGCCGCTTGCTACTATGGAAAGTTACCTCTCACCTATCTATGAAAATCCACGAGTATCAGGCAAAAGACATCCTGGCGAAGTACGGCGTCGCCGTGCCTCGCGGGCGAGGTGGCCAACACGCTCGAAGAAGCGTGGACGTGGCCAAGCGGCTCTTCACCGGCGGCGCCAAAGGCGTCGTCGTCAAAGCGCAGATTCACGCCGGAGGCCGCGGCAAGGGCGGCGGCGTCAAGGTCGCCAAGAACCTCGCCGAAGCCGAGGAGTATGCCAAGAAGATTCTCGGCATGCAGCTGGTCACGCACCAGACCGGTCCGCAAGGCCAGAAGGTGCAGCGCCTGCTGATCGAAGAGACGCGCCGATCGACCGCGAGCTGTACCTCGGCATCGTGCTCGATCGCGCCGCGGCGCAAGCTGGTCTTCATGGCCTCGCAGGCCGGCGGCATGGAGATCGAAGAGGTCGCCGCGAAGGACTCCCGACGCGATCTACAAGGCATACATCGATCCCGCCGTCGGCTTCCAGCCTTATCAGGCGCGCAAGCTCGCCTTCGCGCTGGGCCTCAAGCCGACGCAGATCAATGAAGCGGTGAAGTTCATGACTGGCCTCTACAAGGCCTACGTCGATACCGACGCCTCGCTGCTCGAGATCAATCCCTTCATCACCACCAAGGACGACAGGCTCTTCGCGCTCGACTGCAAGATCAACTTCGACGACAACGCGATGTTCCGCCATAAAGACCTGAAGGAACTGCGCGACGTCGCTGAAGAAGATCCGCTCGAAGTGGAAGCCTCCAAGTACGCGCTGAACTACATCAAGCTCGACGGCAACATCGCCTGCATGGTGAACGGCGCCGGCCTGGCCATGGCGACCATGGACATCATCCAGTATGCCGGCGGCTCGCCAGCCAACTTCCTCGACGTGGGCGGCGGCGCCAACCAGCAGCAGATCGAGCACGCCTTCGAGATCCTGCTCTCCGACAAGAACGTGCAGGCGGTCTTCATCAACATCTTCGGCGGCATCCTGCGCGTCGACACGCTGGCGCACGGCGTCGTCGCAGCGGCGAAGAAGACCAACGTGAAGGTGCCGGTCGTGCTGCGCCTGGAAGGAACCAACGTGGAGCAGGGCCGCGAGATCCTGAAGGACTCCGGGCTGAATTTCATCATCGGCGAAACCATGCAGGACGCGGCAGAGAAGGTCGTCGGCAGCTGCGAAAGGCGAGGTGACGTAGCAAATGGCAGTTTTAGTCGATAAAAATACTCGCCTGATCGTGCAGGGCATTACCGGCAAAGAAGGCACCTTCCACGCCAAGGGCTGCGCCGAATACGGAACCAAAGTTGTCGGCGGCGTGACGCCCGGCAAGGGCGGCACCACCATGAAGGCTGGCCGGTATTCGACACAGTCGCGAGGCGGTCGAGAAGACCGGCGCGAACGCCACCGTGATCTTCGTTCCGCCGCCGTTTGCCGCCGACGCCATTCTGGAAGCCGAAGATGCGGGCATGCCGCTGATCATCTGCATCACCGAAGGCATTCCGGCCAACGACATGGTGAAGGTCTGGAGCGTGCTCAAGACTCCAAGTCGCGGCTCGATCGGCCCCAATTGCCCCGGCGTCATTTCGCCCGGCAAGGCCAAGATCGGCATCATGCCCGGCCGCATTCACAAGGAAGGCAGCGTCGGCATCGTCTCCCGCTCGGGCACGCTGACCTACGAAGCCGTCTATCAGCTCACGCAGCGAGGCATCGGCCAGTCGACGGCCATCGGCATCGGCGGCGATCCGATCATCGGCACCACGCACGTGGATGCGCTCAAGCTGCTCAATGAAGATCCCGAGACCGAAGCCATCATCCTGATCGGCGAAATCGGCGGCACGGCGGAAGAAGCAGCTGCGGCCTACGTCAAAGCAACACGTGAAGAAGCCGGTCGTCGGCTTCATCGCCGGGCAGACCGCGCCTCCGGGCCGCCGCATGGGCCACGCCGGCGCCATCATCTCCGGCGGCCAGGGCACTGCCGCCGACAAGATGAAAGCGCTCACGGCAGCCGGCATTCACGTCGTGCAGTCGCCGGCAGAGATTGGCGAAACACTGGCCGGGTCATCGGCAAATCTTAGTGCAATCATGTGAGACCCAGCCTGCAGCGCGGATCGCACGCTACACTGGCATTTAATTAAGGAGATTCTCAGGACACGTAGTGTCACAACGCACCTTCAGCATCATCAAGCCCGACGCCGTTCGCAAAGGCTACTCCGGCGCCATTCTCGCCGAGATCGAAAAGGCGGGCTTCCGCATCGTCGCCATCAAGAAGATGTTCCTCTCCAAGTCGCAGGCCAGGGTTTCTATGCACGTCCACGCGCAGCGGCCCTTCTTCGATTCGCTCACGACCTTCATGTCCTCCGGCCCGATTATTGCGCTGGTGCTCGAGAAGGAGAACGCCATCGCCGATCTGCGCAAGTTGATGGGCGCCACCAACCCGGCGAACGCCGAAGAGGGCACGATCCGCAAGAAGTTCGCCGGCTCGATCGAAGAGAATGTCGATCCACGGCTCGGACGGCGAAGATACCGCTGCCTTCGAAATCGGCTACTTCTTCTCGGGCCTCGAGCTGGTCTAGCTCACCCGCTACCGGCCGCTGGGACAACTCATTTTTGCAACTGAAAGAGGGCGGCCGAAGCCGCCCTCTGTTGATTCTTCATAAGATCCTACTTATACCGCGGACCCTTGCCCATCTTGAAGCGGTACAGGATGCCAATTGAGATCGCAAACTCGTTCTGGCTGCGTGTCACGAACGGAGAGGGCACATTCGTCGGAGTAGCGTAGCCGCCATAGCGGGTCATGATCCAATCCGGCGAAATGCGCAGCGCCAGGCGCGGTGAGCGGTTCAGGTCCAGCGAGCCTCCGATTGTCGTCGCCAGTCCCAGGCCGTCGTTGTAAAGTCCCACGTCGCGGGGCTGCACCGTGTATCCAGGATTGTTCGGATCGTGCCCCAGCGCACGGCTGAAGCTGCCAGCGCCGCCGCCTACCATCGCATGAGCGTACAGCGCGGCGTGTTCGCCTGCGATCAGCCTGTAGGTCGCGCCCCCCAGAAACAGATGCTCGAATACGAAGGGCCCGTTCACCCCGTACTTGTTTGGACTTACGCCCTGAGTGCCATAGTAGCCGCGCAGATTGCCGGTCGCGCCCAGCCGCGACGTCACCCAATAGATCCCCTGCACATCAAATCCGCCCAGGTTGGCGCCTTCCGCGAGCTGCGGTCCTGCCTTGAAGTGTGAAAATCCCGCGCCGCCGTAGAGCTCCCATTTGTTGTCGTAACGTACCGTCGAGAGAGTCTGGTTCTGATTCACGTTCACGTCGATGGTCGGTGGCGGCGGAAGCTTCTGCGAACGGGAGCCGCTGGTCTGTGGATTGTTCTGGGCAAAAGCCGCGGCGGCCAGCATCGTGCCGCCAAGCAGGACAATGGCGCTCCTGCACATACGAAAAGACTTAAACAAAACGGACTGCCTCCCAAATGACTTGAGCGTGATCGAGTGAGGTACTGCATTGCAGGATACATGCCTTCCGCGCCGCGACGCGAGCCGCAGACTCCGCTGGACGCTGTACTCTGGCAGAACCGCGATGTTCGACAGCAAAGCCAGGCTCGATGCTCTCCACTTCACCTCCATCGACGAGATGATCCGCGCCCACGCCAGCGAGGCCGTCGGTGTCGCACGTCGCCAGCATCGCGTCTTCCTCGACTATGGCCCCGGCTCTGTCGAAGCGTTGGAACGCCTGCTCGACGGTCAGGCTGCTGTCGATCTGGACTTCCAGTCCCGTCTCTGGGGCAGCTATTTTGGCGAGGTTCTTCGCCGTCGCTGGAATGGCGTCTGGCTGCTCGCCTCTTATCCCGGCACTCGTGAACAGGCGAGTGAAGGCGGTTCCGTCATCCCGACGCTGGAGATCGCCGGCTCTCGCCTCTGGCCCACCATCAAGGTCTATCGCCGCCTTACACTTGGCGCGGCGGAGAGCCTGAGCAGCTTCTATTCTTTGGTCGAGCAGCGCTTTGCCGCCGCCTCACCTCGCTCAGATTGAGCCGTCAAAACCTTTCAGGCAGCGGATTAGATTCCTGCCGTTCCAACATCCGTCATCTCCTCAGGAGGCGTACCATAGGAAGAGCAGGTGCCCTGCGTGCTTATGCGACAATGAAGGGGCTAACTGGAAGGACATCCCAATATGGGCGAGCTACTGACACCGACACATCTCATCCTCGTTCTGGTCGTCGCGCTGCTGGTCTTTGGACCGCGCAAGCTGCCGGAGCTTGGCAAAGGCCTGGGCGAGGGCCTCAAGGGCTTTAAGGACGGTATCAAGGGGGGCCCAGAGCCTACAGCCAAGCAGGACGCTGCGGCCACGCAGACGAAGAACGAGCCGATCCAGCCCAGCTAGACGCTGGTGCTCCTCTGCGAGAGAAGAGAACGCCGGGTTCCTGCCCGGCGTTTTGCTGTTTGGAGGCAGTCCGGTGTTCGGAGATGTCCCGACACCGGCAGAGTCAAATACGATACTTGCCGGATTACTTGTTCGATATCGGGTTGCCTGCCTACATAACCGGCAAGTTCTTGTGGGCTGCGCTGCGCGATCTCCTATAGCTGTCCGACGTCCAATTACGGTTGATCCATGACGCGCCTCGACAAGCTGAAGAACACCTGGGAAGGTCTCGCCGAGCGCGATGCCCTCAGCGCGATCCTGACCGACGATGCGAGGACCGGTGGTCGATGGAATCTCGCCGACTTCATGGCCACCGGCGATAGAGAGATCGAGACAGTGCTGAACCACCTGGCGAAGATCGGCCATCTTCCAGACACCAGCGGCGCTGCACTGGACTTCGGATGTGGCGTCGGCCGCCTCACCCAGGCGCTGGCGCGCCGCTTCTCTTCGTGTACCGGTGTGGACATCTCGCAGCACATGATCCGGCAGGCTGAGTCCCTGAACCAGCATCCGAACTGCCGCTACGTCGCGAGCTCTGCCGCGCGTCTGCCCTTTGAAAATGCAAGCTTCCACTTCATCTACAGCAATATCGTTTTGCAGCACGTGCCCCGGCGGCTTGCCGTGAGCTATCTGCGCGAGTTCGTACGGCTGCTTGCGCCCGGTGGCATGCTCGTCTTCGGCGTGCAGAATTCCTACGCTGCCCCAGATCTCTCATCCCGCATGACGCGCCTCCGCCACATCATCCATCTGCGCTCGCGCATGCGCGTGGCGTTGGGCCGCAGCTCCGGCGACATGCAGATGCACTGCCTGCCGGAACGCATTGTCCGCCGCGCTCTGGGTCCCGCGCAGATCGTGGATGTTCAGTTCACCAACACGGCAGCGCGAGACTTCAACGGCCGGCTCGTATATCTTGAGGATCCGCCGATGGCAGGTTACATCGGCAAACAATACTGCGTGGTCGCAGAGAAGTGATCAGCGGCGCGCGCCCGACTTCGCTTCAATGAGCGCCCGATAACCAATGTCATGGCGGAAATAGATGCCGTCAAAGTGGATCATCCCCAGCGCCTCATACGCTTTTGCAAGCGCCCACTCCAGATCCGGAGCAACTGCCGTTACCGCCAGCACACGGCCGCCCGCGGTCACAATCTGCCCGTTCTTCTCCGCGGTTCCTGAGTGAAAGACCACGACATCGCGGATCAGGGGCGCGCGCTCCAGGCCTGAGATCGGCAACCCCTTCCGGTAAGGTCCCGGATAGCCCGCCGCGCTGGCAATCACGCACGCCGAGGCGCCCGGCTTCCACTTGAGCTCTGTTTCGGAGATCCGCCCTTCCACCGCGGCTTCCATCGCTTCTAATAGGTCCGAATCCAGCCGTATCAGGATTGCCTGCGTCTCCGGATCGCCGAAGCGCGCATTGAACTCCAGCACCATCGGGCCACGCGCCGTCATCATCAGCCCGCAATAGAGCACGCCCACAAACGGCGCATCTTCCGCCCGCATCCCGTCCAGCGTCGGCTGCACGATGTGGTGCATGATCCAATCGCGCATCTCCCGCGAAAGCATCGCGTCGGTTGTATACACGCCCATCCCGCCGGTATTCGGTCCGGTATCGCCCTCTCCGATGCGCTTATGGTCCTGCGCAGGCGCCAGCGGAGCGGCATGCGTGCCATCGGAAATCACCAGGAAGGAAAGCTCCTCGCCTTCCAGGAACTCCTCGATCAGCACCGAGTGTTCCGGCGCGCCCAGCAATTGCCCGGAGAATAATCCGGCAATCGCGGCATGCGCCTCGTCTTTCGTATTGCAAATCACGACTCCCTTACCGGCGGCAAGGCCATCCGCTTTTACCACGACAGGGAAGTGGAAATGCGCCAGCGCGTCTTCAGCCTCGCTTGCCGCCGCAATCACGGCATACGCCGCAGTCGGCAGATTGTGTCGCTGCAGAAACCGCTTGGCAAAGCTCTTGCTCGTCTCCAGCGACGCGGCGGCTTTGGTAGGTCCAAAGACGCGAACTCCACGCCGCAGTAGCTCGTCCGTCAAGCCCAGCGAAAGCGGCAGTTCCGGCCCGATCACCACCAGTCCCGGCTGCTCCTTCGCGGCCAGCGTCAGCATCGCGTGCAGATCCCCCACGTCCACCGGCACGCACCTCGCCAACTGCGCGATACCCGCGTTGCCCGGAGCGCAAACCACTTCGCTCACGCGCGGCGACTTCGCCAGAGCCCACGCAATCGCGTGCTCGCGCCCGCCTGCGCCAATCACCAGAACCTTCATCGTTGCATCAGCCATCCCAGCCCGCATGGTACGACAAACAGCGGCATCGTGACCTCCTCGTTACGGAGGAACTCAGCCGCTCGCAGTTGCCGGCAGAGTCGCCCAACCTGGAGCGATCAAAGAGAGCGAACCCCGCGGCTCGCGCCGCAGGCGCATATGCCCGTACGGCTAATACCCCACCGTGAATCTTTGCCGGCGGCGCTGCGGCTGCTCCAGCTCGTCCACCAGGGCGACCGCATAGTCTTCCATCGAGATCGAGCTCTTGCCATTTTCCGCGGTCAGCAATTCGTCCTGACCCAGCCGGAACTTGCCCGTACGCTGCCCGGGTTCCAGATATGCCGACGGGCTCAGATACGCCCAGTCAATCGAGGACTGTCGCAGCAGCTCCAGAGCCCTTTCATGGGCCAAAGCGATAGGCTTCCACGCCGCTGGAAATCCCGTTGTGCTCAGCAGTGTCTTTCCGGGCGAAACCTCCAGGCTTGCGGCGCCCCCCACGACGATGAGCCGGGGCGCATGCTCCGGAGAACTGGCTTGGTGGCTTATCTCTTGCACGGCAGCGATCTGCCGCTTGGTCACCTCCACCAGTTGCTCCGGTTTGTCCGCAGGCGGCCCATAGGCGCTCACCACGGCTGTCGCGCCTCCAATCGCCTCGGCAATCGCAGCGGTGTCCGAGAGATCGCCTTTGTGGATCGTCAAACCGGATCTGGGTGCCAGCTTCTCCGGGTGGCGCGTCACTGCTACCACCTCATGTCCGCGGTTCAGCAACTCCGTAAGAATGCGCGATCCGGCCTTCCCGGTAGCGCCATAGAGCACGATCTTCATGGGAACCCTCCCTGCTTCGCATCGATAGGATGCAGCCAAACACTTGAACAATCAATCACTTACACATTTACTAAATATGAGTAAGATACGCTCATAAAATATGCAACTATTGATGTATATTTTGCGTCTATATAACTGCAGGCCGGTAAGCAAGAAGCCCGGCCCAAATTCCACCCATTCCAAGGAGATGTGACATGGCTATCGTTCGTTGGGATCCCTTTCGTGAAGTCGCCAGCATGCAGAGCCGGCTGAACTCTCTCTTCCAGGACTACAGCCGGGGCCAAAACGACACCGAGGCATTGTCCGCTGCCAGCTTTGCGCCACCAGTCGATATCTACGAGGACGACCATAAGCTGGTCCTCAAACTCGAAGTTCCCGGCGTTAAACAGGAAGACCTGGATATCCAGGTGGAAGGCCGGAACCTGATCGTTCGTGGGGAACGAAAGTTCTCAAGTGAGGAGAAGCAGGAGAACTTCCATCGCGTCGAGCACCGCTACGGCACCTTCGCCCGCACTTTTACGCTCCCTACTAGCGTAGATGCGGAGAACGTCAAAGCCACATGCGATGCCGGCGTGCTCCAGATCGAGCTGGCCAAGAAGGCCGAAGCCAAGCCCCGCCAGATCAAGATCGGCGTCGGCTCGGTGGGCGCCCCGAAGCAAGTCGAAGGCGAAAAGAAGACGGCCTGAGCGAAACACAGACCGTCGCAGTACCCGCGGGAGCATCCGAATCTGGATCGCTCCCGCTGTCTTGTATCAAGCTGCAGAGGTTCACAATAAGAGACGGACCGCTGTGGTGAATCTCTTCAGGAGCTGGTGACACTATGGCAATTCGTGCCGACAAACTTACCGTGAAGTCGCAGGAGGCCCTGCAGGCAGCCTCCAATCTCGCGCTCGAGCACGGCAATCCCGAGCTCACGCCGATGCATTTGCTCGCCGCGCTCCTCGAGGATCGCGAAGGCATCATTGTGCCGGTGCTGCAGAAGGTGGGTGTGCCCACCGAGCAGTTGCTCTCGCGCGCCAATGACGCATTGAACAAGCTTCCCAAGGTAGGCGGCGCAAGCTCGCAGCCCGGCCTCTCCTCGGCCATGCAGAAGGTCCTCGACCGCGCTTTCAAGGAAGCCGCCGATTTCAAGGACGAATACATTTCGACGGAACATCTCCTGCTCGCACTCACGGAGCAGAAAAACGATCCCGCGCGCGATCTGCTGGCCAGCTTTGGCGCAACGCATGATTCCGTGCTGCAGGCGCTTACCAGTATCCGCGGCAACCAGCGCGTCACGGACCAGAACCCCGAGGCGAAGTTTCAGGCGCTGGAGAAGTTCGCCAAGGACCTCACTGACCTCGCCCGCCGCGGCAAGCTCGATCCGGTCATCGGCCGCGATGAAGAGATTCGCCGTGTCATCCAGGTGCTGAGCCGCCGCACCAAGAACAACCCGGTGCTCATCGGCGAGCCGGGTGTGGGCAAAACCGCCATCGTGGAAGGCCTCGCCCGCCGCATCGTCTCCGGCGATGTGCCGGAGGTTTTGCGCGACAAGCGCGTTATCTCCCTCGATCTCGGCTCGATGCTCGCCGGGGCGAAGTACCGTGGTGAATTTGAAGATCGCCTCAAGACCGTCCTCAAGGAGATCGAAGAATCCAACGGGCAGATCATCCTGTTCATCGACGAGCTGCATACGCTGGTCGGCGCCGGCGCGGCGGAAGGCGCTATCGACGCGAGCAACATGCTCAAGCCGGCGCTTGCGCGCGGCGAGCTGCGCGCCATCGGCGCAACCACATTGAATGAGTACCGCAAGTACATCGAGAAGGATGCCGCGCTGGAACGGCGCTTCCAGATCGTCTACGTCGGGGAACCGAACGTGGAGGACACGATCGCGATCCTTCGCGGTCTGAAGGAGCGCTATGAGGCGCACCACAAAGTCCGCATCAAGGATTCGGCCATCGTCGCCGCCGCAACGCTCAGTCATCGTTACATATCGGACCGCTTCCTTCCCGACAAGGCTATCGACCTGGTAGACGAGGCAGCGGCTGCGCTCGCCATCCAGATCGGCTCCGTGCCTGAAGAGATCGATGCGCTCGAACGCGAGGCCACGTCGCTTGAGATCGAGAAGGCCGCTCTTAAGCGGGAAACCGATTCCAACTCCAAAGAACGCCTCGAAGCCGTGGAGCGCGAGCTCGCGGCAATCAAGGAACGCTCCACCGGCCTGCGCGCCCGCTGGCAGAAGGAGCGCGAGACAATCACGCGCGTCAGCGAGCTGAAGCAGCGTATCGAGAACCTTCGCTTCGAGATGGAAGAGCAGACCCGCAAAGGAAATCTGGAGCGCAGTGCCGCGATTCAGTATGGCGAGCTGCCGAAGGCGGAAGCCGAGCTGCGCAAGCTGAATGCCGAGCAGGATGCGCAGACCGACGCGGTGAAGAGCGGCACGCGCAAGCGCATGCTCAAAGAAGAGGTGGACGAAGAAGACGTGGCCGCAATTGTGAGCAAGTGGACCGGCATTCCGGTCTCGAAGATGCTCGAGGGCGAGGTGTCGAAACTGGTGCAGATGGAGACGCGGCTCCGCGCCCGGGTGATTGGCCAGGACCTGGCGCTGGAAACAGTGGCCAACGCGATTCGTCGCTCGCGTGCGGGCCTCAGCGATCCCAAGCGGCCCATCGGCAGCTTCATCTTCCTCGGGCCCACCGGAGTTGGCAAGACCGAAACAGCACGCGCGCTCGCCGAGTTCCTCTTCGACGACGAGCAGGCCATGATCCGCATCGATATGAGCGAGTACATGGAGAAGCATGCCGTCGCTCGCCTGATCGGCGCGCCTCCCGGCTATATCGGCTTCGATGAGGGCGGTCAGCTCACCGAGGCCATCCGCCGCCGCCCGTATGCGGTGGTGTTGTTCGACGAGATCGAAAAGGCGCACCCGGAAGTCTTCAACATCCTGCTACAGGTGCTCGACGACGGGCGCCTGACCGATTCGAAAGGCCGCACCGTGGACTTCAAGAACACTGTGCTGATCATGACCTCGAACCTGGGCGCGCAGGTGCTGAATACCGAAGCGTTGACCGACGAAGCGGCATTCGATCGCGCGCGCGAGCAGGTAATGGACGTGCTGAAAGCAAGCTTCCGTCCGGAGTTCCTCAATCGTGTGGATGACATCGTCATCTTCCGCCCGCTCGGCGAGGAGCAGTTGACGCACATTGTCGACCTGCGGCTGGACGACCTGAAGAAGCTGCTGGCCGACCGCAAGATCACGCTCGATTTGACCGACGGCGCGCGCCATCAGTTGCTGATGACCGGCTACGACCGCGCATACGGCGCAAGACCGCTCAAGCGCGCGATTCAGCGACTGATCCAGGACCCGCTGGCGATCAAGATTCTGGATGGCGAGGTTCTGCACGGCGACCACGTAAAGGTGGAAGCCGATCCGCTCAACAACCGGCTGAAGTTCGAGGTGGCCGGGCGCGAGGCGCCGGTTCAGCCGGTGGGCGCGCGGTAGTCAGACTTGCTGTGTGGGCTGCTTCGTGCCGGAACAGGAAGGGGCAGCCTTTTCTCGATTCGCCGAGAGCGGCAAGGCGGATTCGCTCGTGACTGGCCGCTGCGATTTGCTCGTGCTGTCGGGGCAGATGAAATTCTTGATCGAAAGCCCCGATGCTTATCGGCGCAGATGCCTGGAAGCGTAAACGCGCAGCGCCATCGATGTACTAGGTGTGAAGAAATAAAGCCGGCAAGCGGATGCGCTTCTCCCCCTTTTTCCTTACAGGGTCGGCGTGGGCACTTCGGCATGGGACGCCGGATGGGCGATGTTCTCGAGCGCCTTATTGATTGTGCTGCCGGTGGGGGTATTGTCCACATGCAGCACGCGCGCCGCCTTGCTGGTGGTCTGGCAGAGTTGGAAGCGATTGGGGATCTCTTTACTGGCAGAGTAAACAAGTGTAGAGCGCAATGTGGGCCTCCTCGGCCTGACAGCCATTTCGCTCCATGACACGATGCGTGCATCATTCTTATGACGTGCGCCGCAAATCAGCCGTAACAAGCGAAATGCTTTGTTGCGTGAGGCGCTGAGCAGATGTCGCTGGAAGTGCGCTTGATCCAATCGGCGAGTGTACTTGCATTCTACGCTACTGGCTTTCGTGCCCGGGCAACGCGCGAAATCCCCTGCAAATCATTGCCAAAGCGAATCTCCTCATATCCGCATTGCCTAAGCAGGAACCCGACAGCATCCCGTTGCCCGTGTCCGATCTCGAGCAGGAGATGTCCTCCAGGTTCCAGATGGTCCGCAGCCTCTGGAATTAGCCGCCGGTAAATCGCCAGCCCATCTTCACCGGCAAAGAGCGCCATCGCGGGTTCAAAGTCGCGCACCTGCGGCTCCAGCGCTTCTCCAGCCGCCACATACGGCGGATTCGAAACGATGCAGTCGAAGCGCTCATCCCCCAGCGCGGTATACAGATCCGACGCCACAAATCGGACCCGCTCCGTCGCGCCAAGCTGCTCGCAATTCTTCTCCGCCACCGCAAGCGCTGCGGTCGAAATATCCGTCGCCGTCACGGTGGCGTTTGGCAGTTCCAGCGCCAGCGTGATCGCCAGGATCCCCGAACCGGCCCCGAGGTCCAGAATGTGCTGCGGTGCCGGATCAATGCCCAGCACGGCCTCCACCAGGTGCTCCGTCTCCGGCCGCGGAATCAGCACCAGCCGGTTCACGATGAACTCTCGACCGTAGAACTCCTGCCTGCCGGTGATGTGCTGCACCGGCTCGTGATGCGCGCGCCGCATGATCGCTGCCTGGTAATGGTTGGTTTGCCGCTCCGTCAGCTCTCGCTCCGGGTGCGTCATCAGCTCCGCGCGAGTTCGATGAAGCGTATGCATCAGCAGCAGTTCGGCGTCGCGCTGCGCGGTTGCGCTTGGAGCCAGCATTGCAGCGCCTTCGCGCAGTGTTTCGTCAACCGTGGTCATCCCAAGGAAATGCTATACTCAGTCAACGCTTGCTGAAGAGTTGCAGATGTGGCCATGGATGCCCCTCACTCGAGATGCTGAAGCGTTGCCCCGCAGCGTGTCGTCTCGCGGGTGTTTCTCAGGATCGTTCGGCAAGAGCGGGGCTGGCAGCCAAAGCGCCAGTTGTAAGTGACCCAGGTCTTCACCGTTTTTCCCTTACGTACATCGAAGAAGGCGCGCCGCCATCTGCTCGCTCGTCCTGCATATCTCAGGCGAACGACACGCGACCGGACCAGGCAGGCTGCGCATGTCACGCATCGCGGACACGCTAGTCGTGTATCCGGCGATGCGCTGGAAAGCTAAATTGAAACTATTCTCTGAAATACCTCTTTCGCCCCAGGTGCAGAAGCGCCTGGCTGCAGCGAACTTTGTAACACCCACGCCCGTGCAGGCGGGCGCGATCCCTCCGGCCCTCGAAGGGCGCGACGTCCTCGCCACCGCGCAAACCGGCACTGGCAAGACACTCAGCTTCATGATTCCCATCATCGAGCGTTTGCAGAAGCAGCCGCAGTCAAAACACATCACGGCACTCGTCCTGCTGCCCACACGTGAGCTCGCCATGCAGGTGGAAAAAGTCTACCGCCAGTTGATGCCGGAGGGCCGCATGCGCGCTGCGCTCATTGTCGGCGGTCTGGCCGAAGGCCCCCAGCTTGAAGCGCTCCGCCGCGGCGTGCGCCTCGTCGTTGCCACGCCGGGACGGCTGGAAGACTTTCTCGATCGCAAACTCATCCGGCTCGATGAGGTCGAAGTGCTCGTCCTCGACGAATGCGACCGCATGCTCGACATGGGATTCAAGCCGTCGATGCGCCGCATCGTAGCGAAGCTGCGGCCAGGCCGGCAGACCCTCTGCTACTCCGCCACGCTGAACGCCGAAATGCGCGAGATTGTCCGCGAATACCTGAAGGATGCGGCGCGCATCGACATCTCCACCGAGCTGAAGCCCGCCGATAACGTCGCGCTGCAGCTCTTCGAAGTGGCGAAGGAGAAGAAGCCCGAGCTGCTGGAGCACCTGCTCAGTCAGCACGACGGCAGCTTCCTCGTTTTTACCCGCACCAAGCACGGCGCGGACCGGCTCGCAAAACGGCTCACCCGCGTCGGCCATGCGGCCGCGCGCATTCACGGCGACCGCACCCAGGCGCAGCGGGTTGCTGCACTCAAGAGCTTTGCGGACGGCGCCAATCGTGTGCTCGTCGCAACCGATGTGGCCGCCCGCGGCATCGATGTGCCGCACGTCGCCCATGTCGTCAATTACGATCTTCCCAAAGAGCCGGAGGATTTCGTGCATCGCGTCGGCCGCACCGGTCGCGCCTCGCGCTCGGGTACTGCGCATACCTTCGTCATGCCGGAAGAGCGCAGCGAGCTCAAAAAGATCGAACGCACGCTCGCCGTCACAATGAAGCGGTTCAAAGTAAGCTCGATTGCGGCGCCGCAGACCGCTTCGATCTAACTGAAGGTCACGCAACGGCCGGTGGTCTTCGAATCGCCGGCCTTCGCGGTCAACTAGCCCAATCGCTCCAGTTGCACGAACAGTGCATCGCCGGAGCGCACATACCCAAGCTGTTCGTAAATATGAAGTGCCGCGCCGTTCCCGCCCGCTACATGCAGGAATGGAATCTCGCCGTCCGCAAGGATCGCGGCCGTCGCCTCGCGCGTCAGCAGCTGCGCATATCCGTGCCCCAGGTGCGCAGGATGCGTGCAAATAGCACTCACCTCGCGATATCCCGGAACGGCCAGCCGTTCACCCGCCATCGCCACCAGTTCGCCGTTCACGCGAATCCCGCGGTACCGTCCCAGCTCCGGAGTGCGCGGGCCGAAGAAGCCGGGGAATGCGATCTCCTTCAGCGCCACCATCTCTGCGGCATCCGCCCTCGGATCCAGCATCACGGATTCGATCGCCGTGCCCTCGCCGCTCTCCGGAGTGATGCGTTCACTCAACATCTGGTAGCCGGGAATCCGCTGCACCTCGCACCACGCCGCCGCATCCAACGCCGGCGGCTCCTCGAACAGCCATACGCGCTCGCCCGGTGTCACTATCGCGGTCAGCGCGGCTATCGCTTCGGCGGAGTGGTCCTGCAAACCGGCAAACGGCAGCACATCCACGGCGAATCGCCTCGCCAGTGATTCGCCGCACGCGAACTCCTCCTGCCGGGTTGTTGCCGCCTGCCAGATCGGATTCTCGACAGCTGTGTTTATCGTCGTTCCCATGCAACTAAGGATGACGCACGAACCCCGCACGATGCGGAACGAACTCACGCATAGGATTGAATTACAAATAGAAGTGGCGAACGGGATGGGCGCCTTATCGGGATGCGGATGGCAAATCGGATGTGGGCTCTTCTCTGTTTGCCAGCGACGCTGCTCGTGGCTGCATCCGGCGGTGCATGGTTAAAGAGGGTTCCCGCTGCCGACCACGCGATGACAAATCCAATCGCCGGGCATCCAGAGGCAATCCAGGCGGGCTCCGCCCTGTACCAGGACAACTGCGCAAAATGCCATGGTGCCGATGGAAAAGGACGCGGCAGTCGGCCGCCGGTGTACTCCGCGCGCCTGGCCGCTGCTACAGATGGCGATCTCTACTGGCTGCTCACTCATGGGCAACCGTTCCGCGGAATGCCGGCATGGAGCAAGCTTCCGGAAGATCAGCGCTGGCAGATCATTGCCTGGCTCCGGAGCATCCAGCCGGAGACAGCATCGCCTGCGGTCGCCACCAGGCCATAGTTTCAGCGCCTAACGCATTTTTCGGTGTTGGTGTAGAACGCCCCGCGATTGCTCATGTGGCTTTTCGTTAAGGAAAATCCACAGAGAGATCTCGGGAAGCCACAGTATTACCAAAATGCTTTAGCGGAAGTGCAGATAGCCCCACTTGTCTGGCACGTGCATGTTGATTACGCCCTCCGGCGACCACACCCAGTTATCTTCTCTGGGATTCCCCGGCGTCCACTCCACGCGGCTGAAGTTGGCACGCCATGTCGTGCCCGGCTTGGGCAACGGAACATGCTGCCGCGACTCGAATGCAGTCAGCGGAAGCGCAATTTCCACCGTCCAGCCATGATCGGTATCCCCGGGATGGTTCAGCGTGCCCTGCACGGCGACGGCGGTCTTCAGCCCCTCGATGTCCCAGCTATTGTCCGCCTTGCCGCCCTCGTTGTAGGGCTTCGGCAGGAAGAGGTCCCAGCCGGTATTCAGCGCGTTGATTTCGAACTCGTAGTAACTCTCGGTCTTCGGCAGCGGCTTCAGGAACATCTCAAAATCGTTGTCTTTGAAGATAACCGAGTCATGTTTTGTAAGGGTGCCGGTGACGTTTGCTTCCTCCAGCTCCGCGGCGATGTAGAGATACTTGTCATCCCACAGCATCTTCATTCGCGTGCGGTACCGCGGATTCGGCTTCGCCGCGCCTTCGATGTCGACGAAGTCCGAGGTCCACGGCGCCTTCTTCCACCCGGCATCATCCAGCTTGCCATCGATGCGAATGGGAGTCTTGGCGCGATGGCATTCGTAAGAGAGTGGACTATCAGCGGTCTGTGCGCGCGCGCCGCAGACAATAAAGGCAAGACAGACAGCGATCAGGATTCGCATGTCCGCTAGCCTATCAGGCCACGTTCGACGCCTCGGTCTTCAGCCGTTCCGCCTGGAAGTGCGCCACCACCGCATCGATCACCGGCTGCAGCTTGCCCTCCATGATCTCCGAAAGCTGGTGCAGCGTCAGGCCAATGCGGTGATCGGTCAGCCGGTTCTGCGGGAAATTGTAGGTACGAATCTTCTCTGAGCGATCGCCGGAACCGACCTGCGACTTGCGCTCCTGCGCCAGCGCCGCCTGCTGCTTCTCCTGCTCAATCTCATAGAGACGCGCTCGCAGCACGCGCATACCCTTTTCACGATTTTTGATCTGCGACTTCTCATCCTGGCAGCTCACCACGGTGCCTGTCGGCAAATGCGTGATGCGTACCGCGGAGTATGTCGTGTTTACCGACTGCCCACCCGGCCCGGAGGAGCAGAAGGTATCGATGCGCAGGTCCTTTGCTTCGATCTTGATATCGACGTCCTCCGCCTCCGGCAGCACCGCCACCGTTACGGCCGAGGTATGCACGCGCCCCTGCGTTTCCGTCGCGGGCACGCGCTGCACGCGGTGCACGCCCGACTCGTACTTGAGCTGCGAATAGACGCGGTCGCCCTCGATGATCGCGATCACTTCCTTCAACCCGCCGACGCCCGACTCCGACGACGATAGCACCTCCACCTTCCAGCGATGCTGCTCGGCAAAGCGCGAGTACATGCGGAAGACCTCCGCAGCAAACAGCGAAGCCTCATCTCCGCCAGTGCCGGCACGGATCTCCAGGATGACGTTCTTCTCGTCGTTCGGATCTTTGGGCAACAGCTTGAGCTTCAGATCCTCTTCGATCTTCGGCAGCCGATCTTCAAGCTGGGCGAGCTCGTCCTGCGCCATCGCGCGGATGTCCGCGTCGCTCTCCGCGAGCATCGCCTGTGCATCCGCGATGCCTTGCTTTGTCTGCTGATATTCGCGGAAGGCCTCGACCACCGGCTCAATGTCGCGGTGCTGCTTGGCGACTTTCTGGTAGCGCTCGTGATCCATGATGACCTCTTCCGAGGCCATCTCGTGGCCCAGCTCTTCGTACCGGGCGGCAATCTGTTCCAGGCGTTCAAACATCGGGACTCCTCGGCCGCACAGGGCCGGAATTTTCGCTTGCGAAACTGGTACTGAGAAAAGCGAGGCGCAGCAGGGCAATGGCGGCGGGAGCCGCTAGAGAAGAGTGCCGGGAAAAGAAATCATGCGCAACATCGCTGCTATTAGAGTATCGCGGAGGCGCGCCGGATGCATCTACAAGCTTGGCTCTGCCGAAACATATGACCGACCTGCAACCATGGGCAGCCCTGTGTGAGCGGCTGGCCGGCACGACCAAGAAGCTCGAAAAGCGCGCATGGATGGCCGAATACCTGCGCGAAGTGCCGGTGGAAACCGCTGCGTTAGCCGCGCTCTGGCTCGCCGGCACTCCTTTTCCGGAGACGGACCGCCGTCAACTCGGCGTCGGTGGAGCGAGCCTGTGGCAGGTCGTCAGGGAACTCACCCAGGCAAGCGATGCAGCGATGCATGAAGCCTACCGGAAACATGGCGATATGGGAGCCGCGGCCTTCGATCTGTTTGCGGCGCATCGAGAACCGGTTACGCCGACGCTCACCATCGAGAACGTTGCCGAGAGCTTTGCACAGATCGCCGAAGCGCACGGCAAGGCGCCGCGGCAGGCTCTGTTGGACGATCTCCTCCAGCGCGCAACACCGCTCGAGGCCAAGTACCTCATCAAGCTCATGCTCAGCGACATGCGCATCGGCGTGAAGCAGGCCCAGGTCGAAGAGGCGATCGCCGTCGCGATGGAACGCGATCTGGCATCCGTGCGCCGCGCCGTCATGCTCCTGGGCGATCTCGGTGAAGTCGTCCGCCTCGCCGCAGCAGACGAACTCCAGCAGGCGCGCATGCGGCTCTTTCATTCCATGGGATACATGCTGGCCAGCCCGGTTGATTCGGTTGAAGAAGCGATCGCACGATTCGCGGAAGAAGCCCGCGCCGAGAACAAAGGTGAAGGGGGCGCCAAGTCCATATTTGAAGCAGAAGGCCTACAGGAGGCTCCTCCAGCGCCGAGTCTTCAGACAAAGACCGCTCTGGTAGAAGCTCACGTTCAGGACAAGTTCGACGGCATCCGCTGCCAGTTGCATTGCGGCGATCCATCGCAGCCCGGCCGCGTTGCACTGTTCTCCCGCAGCCGTGACGATATGACGCACAGCTTCCCTGAACTCACTGAAGCATTTGCCCGCGTCAGCGAGCCGCTCATTCTCGACGGTGAAATCCTCGCGTGGAACACCGCTCCTGCCGCAGCGGCGCAGGGGGCTCTGCCATTCAAGTCGCTGCAGAACCGCATCGGCCGCAAGCGCGTGACGGCTGCGATGCGCGAGCAGACGCCGGTCGTCTTCATGGCATTCGACGTGCTCTATCGCGGCGATGTGCTGCTTCTGGAGGAACCGCTAACCACCAGACGTGCCGTGCTCGAAGAGATACACAGAACGCAGGCGCCACTCACCGTCGTGAGCAGCACCAATGTGGAGTCGCCGCACGATCAGGGAGTGCTCTTCATTGCTTCCGATACTGAAGAGCAAAGCAACGGGAAAGCCTTCGCGCGATTTGTGCTCGCCTCAGTAACGAGACTCGCCAGCGCCGAGCAGTTGGAGCAGGCCTATGTCGACGCGCGCGCCCGCGGCAATGAGGGCGTGATGCTGAAGGCCGCCGCCAGTCTCTATCAGCCGGGACGGCGCGGTCTTGCATGGCTGAAGCTCAAGCGCGAGCTGGCCACGCTCGATGTTGTTGTCACAGCCGCCGAATACGGCCACGGGAAACGCGCCGGCATTCTCAGCGACTACACCTTCGCCGTACGCGATGGCGACACGCTCAAGAACGTCGGCAAAGCCTACTCCGGACTCACCGATGTCGAGATCGCGCAGCTGTCGCAGTACTTCCACGAACGCACCATCGAAGACTTCGGCGGATGGCGCACCGTTGAGCCTGCAGTTGTGCTCGAGGTCGCCTTCAACAACCTGATGCGCTCCGACCGTCATTCGAGCGGCTTCGCCATGCGCTTTCCGCGCATCATGCGCATCCGCACCGACAAGCCGGTCGAGGAGATCGATACACTCGCGCGCGTCGAGGAAATCTACAATCAGCAACCGGATAAGCCGGTGGAGACTCCCCCTGCAGAAGAATGAGAATCACTTCGCAGCCGCCAACTCAAACGCCTTCACATCCAGCCCGCCGGGCGCCCACGCATTCACGATCGCCTTCGCAATCTTCGCCGTCGTGATGTACGCCTCGTTGTCATCCGTCCAGCTCTGGTCCTTGTTATCCCAGGTAAAGACAGACAGGAAGATCAGCCCGTCCTTGGTCGCGACCGCATCCACATCGTTGCGTACCTCATCGAGCGCGCCGGTCTTGTTCGCAATAGCAGAGCCTTCTTCCGACGTATCGATCGGTTCCAGGTAGCGCGGCGCGCCGTCGCGATAAAACTGCGAGCGCAACATGTGCAGCGCAACCCCGCAGATCGCGCGGTCTGCTTCGGTCGGGGGAGCGTCTCCTTCGCCAAGCTGGCAGGTCACAATGCGTTGCATCAGCGTCGTGATCTCGCGCGCGGTTGTTTTGCCAAGCCCGAACTTCTTCTGGTCTGCCGGCATGGTGTAGTGCGCCGGCTTGCCGATCTTCTTGTAAAGCCACGTGTTCCTCAGTCCCAGCTTGCCCATTTCCGCATTCGTGGCGTCGAGCCCTACGGCGTCGATCGCCGTATTCGTAGCAGTGTTGTCGCTCACCGCGATCATCATGAACAGCACATCTTTCAGCGTCAGCGTCGTCGGCGTATCGAAGAAACCCAGCACGCCGGAGCCGTCGGTCTGGTTCTCCTTCGTCAATACCACCTTGTCGTCCCAGTGCGCTTTGCCTGCGTGAATCTGCTCCATCGCCTCGTAGAGCAGCGCCAGCTTGATCACACTTGCCGTCTGCACCGGCTCATCGGCTTTCACCGCGATCGTCTGGCCCGTCTTCAGGTCCTTCGCGTAGACCGAGACCTGGCCGTGATGCTGTGCCGCGATCTGTTCAACCGTGGCCTGCAATTGTGAGTCGGGCGCATTCTGTGCCCCGGCGGGAATGGTAAGCACCAAGGCGATGAGGCAGGAGAGCAGAGTGGTCGTTCGCATGTCCGGCATGGTACATCCTCGTGTATGGCTCTCCAATTCACAACCAGCTACCTCGAGGATGTCCGCCCGCTCTTTGCGCATTACAAGAAGATGGGCGAGGCTGCTATTGCCCAGGTCACGGACGCCGATCTCACCATCACCCTCGATCCGGAGATGAACTCGATCGCGCTGATCGTGAAGCACATGGCCGGCAACATGCGCTCGCGCTGGCGTGGCTTCCCGGAAGCCGACGGCGAGAAGCCGGATCGCAACCGCGACACGGAGTTCGAAGCGCCACCATCGACGCGCGCCGAGCTGATGAAGCTATGGGATGAGGGCTGGGCATGCGTGCTACAGGCGCTCGAGCCGCTGACCGATGCCGATCTCTCCCGCGATACCTTCATTCGCGGCGAGCGGCACTCCGTTCTGCAAGCCATCAACCGCCAGCTCGCACATTACAGCTACCATCTCGGTCAGATCATCTTCCTGGCCAAGCATCTGCAATCGGCGAACTGGAAATCGCTCACCGTGCCGCGCGGCCACTCCGCTGCATTCAACGCCGATGTCGCCACCGGACGAAAGAGCCAGCGGTAGCGCCGGCTCTTTCATGCCCGGCCAATAGCCGGGCGTCATCAAGGCATACGTGAGATGGCTACTTGCCCGCGACCTGCTTTGCGCCTGTATAGGCCACGTGCCAGATGGAATTTGATCCATCGTCAGTGACAAATAACGATCCATCGTTGGCAAACGTCACACCAACCGGACGCCCCCAGACTTGTCCATCCTTTGTGACAAAACCGGTCAGAAAATCCTGATACTCGCCCGTTGCCTTGCCGTTCTCGACCGGCGCCGCAACCACCTCATATCCTGCTCGCTTCGCCTTGTTCCACGAACCATGCTCCGCCGCGAATGCCCAACCCTTATAAGAGGCAGGGAACTGGCTGCCCTCGTCGAAGGTCATCTCCAGCGACGCGAAATGCGGCTGCAGCAGCACGTCCGGCACGATCACCTTGCTTGCCAGCTCCGGATGCTTCCCCTTATGCCGCGGGTCCTGATGATCGCCCATGTAGTACCAGGGCCAGCCATAAAAGCCGCCTTCTTCGACATGCGTGATGTAGTCGGGGACAAGGTTGTCACCCAGCCCGTCGCGCTCATTCACCGAGCACCAGAGCTGCCCCGTTGCAGGGTTGATTGCCTCGCCTACGCAGTTGCGGATACCCGATGCATACACCTTCACGAACTTGCCATCCGGCGTGTACTCCAGCACATCCGCGCGATGGAACTCCGCCGGCGTCGTGTCTGGATCGTCCACATTCGAGTGCGAGCCCACCGAGACAAACATCTTCGAGCCGTCCTTCGAGAAGACAACATCGCGCGTCCAGTGGCCGCCGCCGCGCAGCCGTCCCCCGCCGGGCAGCGCCGCCACTACAACCTGCGAGGGCCCGCTCGCCTTCAGGTCGCCGTTCTTGTA
Organism: uncultured Acidobacteriaceae bacterium; assembly: GCA_963836835.1. Classification (GTDB taxonomy): domain Bacteria; phylum Acidobacteriota; class Terriglobia; order Terriglobales; family Acidobacteriaceae; genus KBS-83. The sequence continues at coordinate 426,513 of CAWILE010000005.1, forward strand.
CGGGAACTTCACTACCGAATCCGTGTTGCCCACGTACACCCATTTCGGGTTCGCCCCCAGCGGATAGAACGCCAGGCCGAAGGGCTGCTTCAGCCCGGTCGCAAAGGTCGATACCTGCTTCGGCTTGCCCGTCCCGTCTACTCCGCGAAACACCTTGACAGTGCCGCTGTTCCCGCTCCGGTCAGGCTCACTCTCGACCACAAACAGGTCGCCGTTCGGCGCCGTCCGGATCAGTCTCGGATTCTTTACATCGGAGGAGTACAACTCCACCTTGAAGCCCGCAGGCGCCTCCGGTATTGCGCCCTGCGGACGCGCCACCAGGCCCGGGCCGTTGTCCACCGACTCCGTCGCATACGGCGTCGGCAGGTCGGCCACCGTCAGCTTGCGCATCGTGCCGGGCTTTTCTGCGGAGTAGTCCGTAAATGCAGCCTGCCCGGTCAGCACCTTCGTCTTCTGGGCAAGTGCTTCGCTCGGTGCGTTCATCAAAAACATTACCGTAAGGGCGGAATAGAAAAGAGCACCCAGCGCGCGGGGAGCGTTGGCGGTACGAAGCATGCAGTCCTCCATAACAGGAGTGATGGTGCGGAATGTTGGTGTGCTGCCAGTGCGGCGGAAAATCGTTTCATTTAACGATAGCGTCATCAGAACTGGCTGACAAATCCCCGATCGCCCGGTTACTGGGTTCCGCCCGCCAGCTGCTTCACCAGCGATATTGGAATCGACGCCGTCACGACCGCGTGCTTGCCATGCTGCGTCACGCTGGCGCTGTTGACGACAACGCGATAGTCCTTGCTCTGCGGATTGTCCTGCACAGCCGTCAGCGCCAAAGAAACCAACCCCAGCATATTCTGCAGCGCGCCGGTGGTGGCAGCCGCTTGCGCCTCGCTCGGCGCAATCTCCTCCACGCGCAGCTTCAGACTTCCAAGAAAGCGCACCGACGCGACAAACGTCGTGTCTGGATCGAGCGGCAGCGTCACGCCGAATACCCGCGGTCCGCCCTGCGACCAGAAGGGGAGCGTAATGCGGCCAATACCCCATGCAAACGAGAGCGCCGGGACCTGGCCGTAATAATCCGAGAGCACCGACGAGCCAGAGAAGGGAAGCGCTGCCGTGCGGTAGCGGTCTACGATCGCGTGAATTTGCTCCGCCGTCGGCGTGTTCGACACCGCCACCATCTCGTAGCCCAGCAGCACCACGCGCACACTGCGGCCTTGGCTGGTGAGGCTGTACACGGTGCGATCCGCATACTGCTCGCGGCTCTTGCTGTTTGCCTCAAGCCACGCCGTCACCCGTTTGTGATCGAACTTCCCGGCGAAGACCTCCGAGTAAGCCACCGGACCATTCGGCCCTTTCGGATCCTGCATGTGGTGCATGGCGATCGCCGCCTGGCGCAGATCGCGCTCAAACACAAATCCCGTGCTGTCGATGAACCTCTGGTAACTCGGATCGTGCTGCACCGGATGCTGATCGAAATGCATCGCAGCTCGCAGCGGCTCAAAATTGACGTAAAGGATCCCGTCCGATTCCGGCATCAGCCGCGCTACTTCCGGCGGCGCCTTCTGTCGCAGATACGCAAGCGCACCCAGCAAAGCGATCACTATTCCGGCAATCAGGAGCGTGGTACGGCTGCGTCTGCGCATGGCCATGTGCGGAAATCAGGATAGCAGCGCGGGGCTGAAGCGAGTCAGCGGGGGAGTTCCATGAGAATCAATGTCGCGAGCCGGCGCCTCCGCCCGTAAGGCCAGTACTCACTCCTCCCGCAGTAGCCGCGCCGGATCGATCGAGAGCGCATGCCGCGCCGGCACCCACGTCGCCACCAGCCCGATCAGTATCATTGCGGAGGCCACCCCGGCCAATACCAATGGATCGCTCGGCGTGGCCTGGTAAACGATCTGCGCCAGCAGCCGGCTCACCAGCACGCCCAGCGCAAGGCCGGCCATCGACCCGCACGTCAGCAGCACCAGCGGCCGTCCCAGAGCCGAGCGCACAAGCTGCGTCCGCTGCGCCCCCAGCGCTACCCGGAGGCCCAGCTCACGCATCCGCTTGCTCACGCTGTAAGCCGCCAAGCCGAAGGTGCCCGTAATCGCGAGCATTGCCGCCAGCAACCCCATCACGCCCAGCGCAGCCGCCGCCACCCGTGCGGGGAACAGAACAAGGCTCAGCGAATTCCGCCAGCTATTGATCGTGAACGGCAGGCCGGGATCGATCCTTTTGAAGATGCGCTGCATCGCCGCCGCTGTGTCCGCGTCCGGCAACTGCGATCGCACCACCAGTGTCGTGTCGTTGTCCGTCGACTGCGCCAGCGGATAGAACACGGCGGCCCGCTGGTCCTCCGTCAGCGAGTCGTACTTCCCGTCCTCCACCACGCCGGCAATCTCCAGCTCATCTTTGGGACCCCGCAGGAATCGCTGCCCCACCGCCGCGGTTGCCGATCCAAACAGCCGGCGCGCAAAATTCTCGTTCACAACCGCGACTTTAGAAGTCTTTGCCGTGTCCTGCCAGCTCACGTCGCGCCCCGCGATCAGCCGAGTCGCCGCGGCCTTCAGGTAGCCAGGCGAGATGGAGAAATACTTCGCTCCAGTCGCCACATGCGACGGAGTGAACTCCGTCGTTCCCTGACGGTAGTACGCAGTGGAGCTGCCGTCTCCATTCAGCGGCGTGTTGTCGATAGTCCCCGCCGCAATCACACCCGGCGTGGCGAGCGCCTCTTCCGCCAGGCGCTTCTGCAGCGGCAAAGCCGCATCGTCGGAATAGCCCGCCATCCTCATGCTCGTGGTTGCGAGCATTGCGCCCTGCGGCTCAAAACCAATCGCCGCATGCAGCGAGCGTTGCATCCCGCGCGCGGCCACCAGCGATGCCGTCACCAGCAGGGTGCACAGCGCAATCTGTACGCACAGCAGAACATCGCGCAACGTAAACCGCCGCAACAATGCCGAAGCCGACGCGCCGCCCTTCATCACCTGCGCCGCATCTGTCTGCCAGATCTGCCGCGCCGGCAACAGCCCAAACAGAATGCCGCTGGCGAGCGAAAGTAGCAGGGCAAACGCAAACACGCGCGCATCCGCATTCACCGTAACGTGAACCGGATATTCCTCGAATGGCTGCCATTGCGTGAGAGCGCGCAGCAGCCCGGTCGCAAACAGGGTTCCCAGCGCGCCGCCCGTAAGGGACAGGACGACCGCTTCCGTCACCAATTGCCGAAGAATGTGCCAGCGGCTGGAACCGATCGCCAGCCGGATCGCCAACTCACGGCTACGGTCTGCCGCACGCGCCGCAAAGATGCTCGCCAGGTTGGCGCACGCCGCCAGCAGAACGAGAAACGCCAGCACGAAAACCGCAAACAGGAATGCGCGCGTCGCGTCGCCCAGCACATCTCCCATCAGCCCCGGCTTCACCAGTCGTGCGCGCATGCCCTGATCAGTCCCTGGATACTGCTTCCCCAATGCTCCGGCGATGGCATTCAGGTTGTCCTGCGCCTGCTGCGCCGTCACACCTGGCTTCAGCAGTCCGACAATCCACAGGGTGTGATTGCCGCGGTTACGAAGATAGTCGTATCCCTGGGTCTGCTCTTCATTCACGACCGGCGTCCAAAAATCCGGCCAGACAAAAACATCCAGGCCGTGGAAGCTCGGCGGAGCGACGCCGATGATCGTGAACGGATGCTTGTTGAGTTGGACGACGCTTCCGATCACTGCTGGATCGGCGTCGAACCCGCTACGCCAGAACGCGTTGCTCAGTACGACGTATGGCGCGGAGTTGGGCCCATGCTCATCGCTTGCATGAAAGAATCGGCCCAGCGCCGGGCGAATCCCGAGCATGTCAAAGTAGTTGCCGGATACGTCCCAGGACCATCGTTTCTCGGCGGACCCGTGGAAACTAAGCCCAACATCGTTCATCCGGTACGCCACCATATCTGCAAACGTGGAGTCACGTGCCCTGTAGTCGACGTAATCGGGATAGGACTGCTGGTCGTTCCCCTGCTCCTTCTGCACGATTTCGTATAGCCGATCGGCATGCGGCAGATCGAGCGGCTTAAGCACAAGAGCGTTCAGCACGCTGAGGACAACTACATTTGCGCCAATGCCGAGCGCCAGCGTCAGAATCGCGGTCAGCGCAAATCCCGGAGCATGTCGTAACTGCCGCAGGGCATAATGCAGATCGCGCCCAATGCCCGCCAGCACCGGCTCGGTCTCTGCATCATTAGCTCGCTCGCGCATCACCGTGCGGTTGCCAAAGCGCACCACCGCATCCCGTCGCGCCGCCTCCGGCGGCATCCCGCCGCGGATGTTGTCCTCTGTCCGCATTTCGATATGCGCCCGCAGTTCGTCGTCGATCTCGCGGTCGACACGCGAGCGGCGGAAGAGATTGGCAATTCTGCTGACCAGCGACATGGTCACCTCCTCATGCGTAGCGCAGCACGGCCCGCACGCCCTTCACCAGTTGCTCAAAGCTCTTCTCCGCATCTTCCAGCTCGCGCCGGCCCCCGGGCGTCAGCCGGTAGTACTTCGCCTTGCGTCCCGTTTCCGTCAGCGCCCATGCAGACTTGATCCACCCGCTCTGTTCCATCCGGTGCAGCGCCGGATACAGCGATCCTTCTTCCACCGAGAGAAGTTCGTCGGAGGCCCGCTGCACATGCAGCACAATGCCGTAACCGTGCATCTCGCCCTTCTGCGCCAGCGTCTTCAGCACCAGCAGATCCAGAGTTCCCTGCAAATCTTTCTTTCCCATTCCCCACCCCTAATCATCTATGGGTTAAGGAGCAGCGTAGACCTAGAAGTTTAGGGATGTCAAGCGGACCGGGAACGATAAAATCGAAGAAAGAATCCGGCCTGAGGAGTTGAGTGGACATAACAACCTTGCACGTCCTGCTGGTGGTTTTCGTCGCCACTCTCATCCGTTCCACTTTCGGCTTTGGCGAAGCGCTCATCGCTGTCCCGCTGCTCGCGCTCACCATCCCGGTCAACGTGGCCGGGCCGCTCGCCGTTTTACTCTCCATCACCATTGCCGCCGTCGCAGTCGTGCAGGACTGGCGCAAGATCCACATTCGCAGTACTGGCTGGCTGCTCGCCCCGACATTTCTCGGTATACCGCTCGGCGTTCTCCTCCTCACCGCCGCTCATCAGAATGTCGTCAAAGCCGCACTCGCGGTGATCATCATCGCCTTCTCCGGTTATTCGCTAGTCAGCGGATGGCTCGGAGCAACGCCGCCTGCGCTCGAACACGACAGCCGCCCCTGGCTCCTCGGCTGTGGCTTTCTTGCCGGCGTGCTCGGTGGCGCTTACGGTATGAACGGCCCGCCTCTGGTCCTTTACGGGGCCATGCGTCGCTGGTCTCCGCAGCACTTCCGCGCCACACTGCAGGGCTATTTCCTCCCCGCGAGCCTCGTCGCCATGATCGGCTATTGGCTCGCCGGCCTCTGGACTCCGGCTCTCGCCCATTACTTCCTCTGGTCGATCATCGTCGTGCTGCCGGCCATCTTTCTCGGCCGCGCGGCAAATCACCGCCTGCGCGGCGAGTCGTTCCTTCAGATGGTTCATTGCGGTCTGGTCCTGGTCGGCGCAATCCTGTTGATCCAGGCACTCCGCCAGTCCTGATCCACCTGCCACGCGCCATCAGAATCCCCTTGCTTCCGTAGTCTGCGACGTCGTAGTGTGCGTATTCTCCCCGAAACAGAATGTCAGGGCCTCAGCAAGCAAGGAGGCGCACATGGCGCATTTTCTGGTGCAGGTGGCATATTCGTCCGAGGCGTGGGCGAGTCTGCTCAAGAAACCACAGAATCGGATCGGCGCGGTATCCGCTGCCGTGGAGAAGCTGGGCGGGAAAGTGATCAATGGATGGCTGAGTTTTGGCGAGTATGACACGGTGGTCATACTCGATATGCCGGACTACATCGCCGCGGCCGCATTCGCCGCAGCCATTGCCGCCGGCGGCTCCTGCAAGAGCATCAAGACCACGCCTCTGCTCTCTGCGGACGAAGGCGTAGCCGCGATGAAGAAGGCGGGCAGCAGCGGGTATAAGCCTCTCAGCGGTTGACGACATACCTGAGGTCTTTATGAAGCTCACTTACGCCATCCACTTCGTCACCGATATGGATCGCGCCGTCGCGTTCTATCGCGACACGCTGGGTCTGGTATTGAAGTTCGCTTCTCCCCACTGGAGCGAGTTCGATACAGGCGAGACCACGCTCGCGCTCCATCCCGCGTCGGAAAAGAACCCGCCCGGCGCCGTCGAACTGGGTTTCGAAGTTCCGGATCTTGCGAAGTTCCACCAGGAGCTCTCCGCAAAGGGCGTTACTTTCAGTATGCCGCCCACAAAGCAGGATTTCGGCGGCATGCTGGCCCAGTTCGTGGACTCCGAGGGCGGTCACGTCAGCGTCTCCGGTGCCTAGCCGTACTCCTCCCGCCGTCCGTCCTGTACCCCCGTCTCGGAAGCATTTCAGGCCAGGACCACCGGAGATTTTTGCCCTCTCCATCGAAGCCGCTGCCCGCGTTGCGACCGCATCCGGGCTATGCTACTCTTGCGTTGAACGGTCGCCCCCCGGGGCTCGCAGCAGTGCGAGCCGGGAACAGGCGGTGCGGGCTGGCGTAGCTCAGCTGGTAGAGCATCTGATTTGTAATCAGAGGGTCGGGGGTTCAAGTCCCTTCGCCAGCTCCAGTCCTCGCGACAAGGACCGTCCAGACATTGTAAGGACTCCGGTACTTCGTTCCGCGACATCCCTTCCGCTGTCTCCTCTTTCCCCTCGTCTTCCCGGTTTTTGGCGAAGCGTTGCGTGGGCCGGAGATGCGTCGAGGATCGCCGAACGATGGATCGGAACAGTGCACAGGTGGCCGAGCGGTTAATGGCAGCAGACTGTAAATCTGCCGCTCCTTGCGAGCTACGGAGGTTCGAATCCTCCCCTGTGCACCAGGAGTTGGCAGCGTGACGGAACAGGGCAGCGGCTCCCGCAGTTTGAGCTTCAACCAGAAGACCACGGTAGCGCTCGCACTATTTGCAGCGATAGCCGTGCTCGCCTGGCAGACCATGGAGCCCGGCAAGTTTCGTGCGCTGGTGTTTGTCGTTGTGGGCGGGCTGGCGTTGCGGGTTTTGCTTGGATGGCGCCGGGCCGGTGTGGATACGGAATCGCGCTAGGATGAATGAGCGCAGGGTTTGTAGCAAAGGGCTGATGTAGCTCAGTTGGTAGAGCACTCCCTTGGTAAGGGAGAGGTCACCGGTTCAATCCCGGTCATCAGCTCCAGAGTTTGGTAGCGAGTCGGCAGGTCAGCGAGTCAGCAAGTCGGCCACAACGGAGCGGAATCCGGCTGACTTGCTGACTCGCTTCCGCCGCAGGCGGGCTGACTTGCTGAAGCGGGCGGGAGTAACTCAGTGGTAGAGTCACAGCCTTCCAAGCTGTTGGTCGCGGGTTCGATTCCCGTCTCCCGCTCCAACTGATGATTCCATTGAAACGGGAGCGACGTGGAAACGATGTTTGAGAAGCCGGTGCTGGGAGTTGAGGACGGTCCCTCGTACGACGTCGTGCGCTCCGCGATTCAAGCGGCGTTTGCTCCTGCGGCGGCTGACAGGTTTCTGAAGCGGGTTGGAGCGCAGCGTCTGCGTGTGCGTGATTTCGAATCGGTATTGGGCAAAGGTCTGCTGGGTCAGGAGGCGGTTGCCGCCTACGGCAGGCTTGGCAACCTCGATCGGGGTCAGATCCGGGAGCTGTATCTCGCAGCAGTGGAGCATGTGGCGCCGGAGCTGCGCGCCCGTCACCTGAAGGTCTACGCCTACTACTGAGTTTGGGCTGTGCAGTCAGCAATTTTTTGAGTGAGTAACGAGAGAGGATCGAGCGATGGCGAAGGAGAAGTTTGACCGTTCGAAGCCGCATGTGAACGTGGGGACGATAGGGCACATTGATCACGGGAAGACGACGTTGACGGCGGCGATCACGAAGGTGCTGTCGAAGCACAACCCGAACAACAAGTTTCGCAGCTTCGACACCATCGACAATGCGCCGGAGGAGCGGGAGCGCGGCATCACGATCGCGACCGCGCACGTGGAGTATGAGACGGCGAACCGTCACTACGCGCACGTGGACTGCCCGGGCCACGCCGACTACATCAAGAACATGATCACCGGCGCGGCGCAGATGGACGGCGCGATCCTGGTGGTGGCGGCGACCGATGGTCCGATGCCGCAGACCAAGGAGCACGTGCTGTTGGCGCGCCAGGTAGGCGTGCCCTACATCGTGGTGTTCCTGAACAAGTGCGACGCGGTCGAAGACCAGGAGCTGGTGGACCTGGTGGAGATGGAAGTGCGCGAGCTCTTGTCGAAGTACAACTTCCCGGGCGACGACGTGCCGGTGATCCGCGGCAGTGCGCTGGGCGGGTTGAACGGCGAGGCGCAGTGGGAAGCGAAGATCGACGAGCTGATGGAGGCGGTGGACAAGAACGTGCCGCTGCCGGAGCGCGCGATCGATCAGCCGTTCCTGATGCCGATCGAAGACATCTTCTCGATCTCGGGTCGCGGCACGGTGGTCACGGGCCGTATCGAGCGCGGGCAAGGTGAAGGTGGGCGAGGAAGTGGAGATCGTCGGCTTCCGCGAGACGCGCAAGACGGTGGTCACCGGCGTTGAGATGTTCAAGAAGCAGCTCGACGAGGGCCGCGCGGGCGACAACGCGGGTCTTCTGCTGCGCGGTATTCCGAAGGAAGATGTGGAGCGCGGCATGGTGCTGGCGAAGCCGGGATCGATCACGCCGCACACCCAGTTCAAGGGCGAGATCTACGTGCTGTCGAAGGAGGAGGGCGGCCGTCACACGCCGTTCTTCAACGGCTACCGTCCGCAGTTTTACTTCCGCACGACGGACGTGACGGGATCGGCGAAGCTGCCGGCGGGGACCGAGATGGTGATGCCGGGCGACAACATCGCGCTGGAGATCGATCTGCAGACGCCGGTGGCGATGGAGAAGGGCTTGCGGTTCGCGATCCGCGAAGGCGGCAGAACCGTGGGCGCCGGGACCATTACCGAGATCATCAAGTAGGAAAACGAGAGGGCGCGGCCGGCGTAAAGCTGGCCGCAATCCTTGAGGTAAAATAGACAAATGCGCGAAATTGTGACATTGCAGTGCCCCGAGTGCAAGGAGCGGAACTACTCGACGACGAAGAACAAGAAGACGACCACCGGCCGTCTCGAGTTCAAGAAGTTCTGCAACCGCTGCCGAAAGCACACGGCGCACAAGGAAACGAAGTAAGCGGAGCGCCCGGTGTGGCGCATCACAGGGGCGTAAGCTCAACGGTTAAACTGTCGGTCTCCAAAACCGAACTTGGGGGTTCGAATCCCTCCGCCCCTGCCATCCTCCTCCCCGGGACGGCTGGCAAAGCAAGAGCAGGCAGCGAGCAGAAGAGATCGAGCAGCCCGGCGGCTGCAATGAGTCGAGCAGGTAAAGAAGGATCGCAATGGCGAAGGCAATAGCAGTACCCAGCGAGCGTAGCGAGCGGCCGGAGCCCAGGCAGCCCCAGCAGCCGAACCAGCTGGTCGGCAAATGGGACCGTTCCGTCGGCTTCCTGAAAGACGTGCGCAACGAGATGCGCAAGGTCTGGACACCCTCATGGAAAGAGGTGCAGTCCACCACGGTCGTCGTGATCGTGACCGTCTTTGCCTTCGCCGCGTATTTCTACGTGGTGGACAACGTGCTCGGGCGTATCGTCCAGTGGCTCCTGCATGCGCTGGGCAGCAGCGGAGTGTAGAGGTATGAAACAGGCAATGACCGACGAGATCAAGAACGACAGCAACCTGGAGCCGCAGTCTGAGAATCCGGAGACGCCGCAAAAGGCCGGCGCCCCCGACGTCCCGGGCGAAAGCACGGAGCAGCTTTCCCCTCCGGCCAACGAGCGCTTCAAGTGGTACATCATCCACGCCTACTCCGGCTTCGAGCGCAAGGTGAAGGAATCGATCGAGGGCCGCGTGCAGGCCTTTGGCCTGCAGAACAAGATCGGCCGCGTCATGATCCCCACCGAGCCGGTGACCGAGATCGTCAACGGCAAAAAGCGCACCGTGGAGCGCGTCTTCCTGCCCGGCTACGTGCTGGTCGAGATGGACCTGGATAATGATCTGTGGCACGTCATCAAGAACACGCCGCGGGTCACCGGCTTCCTCGGCACCGGCGACAAGCCGGTGGCGCTAAGTGAGCAGGAGGTCAGCTCGATCCTCTTCCGCACCGATGTCTCGAAAGACAAGCCGCGGATGAAGATCAAGTTCGAAAAGAACGAGTCGGTCCGCATCACCGAGGGGCCCTTCGCCAACTTCAACGGCGTGGTCGACGAGGTCAACGAGGACCGCGAGACGCTCAAGGTCATGGTCACAATTTTCGGCCGTTCGACTCCGGTCGAGCTCGAGTTCGGCAAGGTTGAGAAGGCAGTCGAGTAGTTCCGGCCTTCGTGGCCGATGAAGACGCTTTTGAGAGAAAGGTAGTAGCAAGCAATGCCGCCAACAAAGAAAGTACAGACCCAGGTCAAACTGCAGATCGAAGCGGGCAAGGCCACGCCCGCGCCGCCGGTCGGCCCGGCGCTCGGCCAGGCGCAGGTCAACATCATGGAGTTCTGCAAGCAGTTCAACGCCCGCACGCAGAACAAGGAGATGGCCGGCCTCACCATCCCGGTCGTCATCACCGTCTACGTCGACCGCTCCTTCACCTTCATCACCAAGACGCCGCCCGCCGCCGTGCTGCTCAAGAAGGCCGCTGGCGCCGCCAAGGGCTCGGGCACGCCGAACAAGGTCGAGGCCGGCACCGTGACCGAGAGCCAGGTGCGCGAGATCGCCACCCAGAAGATGCCCGACCTGAACGCCGCCTCAGTCGATGCGGCGATCAAGAGCATCAAGGGCACCGCGCGCTCGATGGGGATCAAGGTCACCGCATAGACGGCTTTCCGGCTTGAACGGTCCGGAAAATGCAGGCATAATAAATAACTGCGCCTGAAGCAGTTTTCAGGCGCGTCGCAATAGACCACGGTCAGACGGTCCTTTCGAGGATTCAGCGCGCAGGCGCTGCTCAGGATCTGGCGGTGGGAGACGAGGACTAGATGGCAAAGAAGCTCAGCAAGAATCTAGCGAAGGCGCGTGCCCTGGTAGAGCCCCGGCCCTACACCCTGGAAGACGCGGTACCGCTGCTGCAAAAAGCAAAATTTGCGAAATTTGACGAGACCGTCGATCTGACGCTGCGTCTCGGCGTCGACCCCAAGCATGCCGATCAGATGGTTCGCGGAACCGTCGTCCTGCCGCACGGCCTGGGCAAGACCAAGAAGGTTGCGGTGATCACCACCGGCGAGCGCCAGAAGGATGCCGAAGCAGCTGGCGCGGACATCGTTGGCGGCGAAGAGCTGGTCGAGAAGATTCAAAAGGAAAGCTGGACCGACTTCGACGCCCTGATCGCCACGCCGGACATGATGCGCTCGGTTGGCCGTCTCGGAAAAGTGCTCGGTCCCCGCGGCCTTATGCCGAACCCGAAGACCGGCACCGTAACGGCAGACGTCGCCGCCGCGGTCAAGGAGATCAAGGCCGGCAAGATCGAGTTTCGCACGGACAAGACCGCGCTCGTGCACGTCCCGGTCGGCAAGCTCTCGTTTCCGCCGCAGAAGCTGGTCGAGAACGCCGCGACCGTGATCCACAGCGTGATGCGCGCCAAGCCGTCCGCGGCCAAGGGCAAGTACGTCAAGGGCATGACCCTGAGCTCCACCATGGGCCCGGGGATCGCGCTCGATCATTCCGTCGCGGAAGCGGCAGCGAAGTAAAACAGCAGCTATTGGTTTCCGGCCTGATGCGTTGAGCGTTTCGCTCCGTAAGGCTGAAAGCCGGGCAGCAAGAAGCTAGAGGCGTTTTATGGCATTGACGAGAGCAAAGAAGGCAGAGAAGGTGACGGAGCTGGCGGCGGAGCTGGAAGAGCTCTACGAGCGCGATCGTCGGTACCTTCGCCAAGCTGACCGTGTCGCAGGATTATCGCCCTGCGCAAGACCATCCGCGAGGCGGGCGGCAAATATCGCGTTCTCAAGAACAAGCTGGCCGCCCGCGCGTCCAAGGGCACTCAGGTCGAAGCGGCGCTCCAGGGCCTGAAGGGCGTCTCCTCGGTCGCCTACACTTCGGGCGACCCGGTATCGCTGACCAAGGCAATCTCAACCTGGGTGAACGAGAACGCCGAGTTCACCTTCAAACTGGGCATTGTCGACGGCAAGGTCATTTCGATCGACGAGATCAAACAGCTCGCGACCATGCCGGGCCGGGAAGAGCTGTTCTCGAGGCTGCTCTATCTCATCAACGCCCCCGCGCAGCGGCTGGCGACCGTCATCGCAGCCACCGGCCGCGACCTGGCCGTGGTGGTCAACCAGGCAGTCGAGCAGAACAAGTTTGCCGGCGCAGCAGCTCCGGCGGCAGAAGCCAAGGCTGCTCCAGCGCCCGAAGCAGCAGCGCCCGAAGCGGCAGCAGCCCCCGCGGCAGAGGCTTCAGCCGTGGCAGGGGAGTCTTCAGCAATCGCGGAAGGTGCGGCTCCCGATGTAACCGGGGCTCCGCAGGCGGATCCGGCGCAGCCCGAGACGGGCGAGGCTTCGCAGGCGCAGTCGGCGTCAACCGAGGCTCCGGCCGAGGGATAAAGGTTTTTGCCCGGCTATGTGCCGGGCAAGGGTTTCGAACCAGCAGGTCGCGGGGTGCTACGTCTGGGCACATCGGAAACCGCGGACGGCAGGGACGGCAGGTCGCCCTCGGGTGAGGGCGGCACGTGAGCAACATATTTCAGGAGTTGGAGAGAGAAATGGCAGACCTGCAGCAGTTGGAAGATCAGATCGTCGGCCTGAGCCTGCTGGACGCAGCGGCCCTGGTCAAGAAGCTCGAGGAGCGCCTTGGCGTCTCCGCCGCAGCCGCAGCCCCCGTGGTTGTCGCTGGCGGCGCCGGCGCGGCAGCGGCGGCTCCGGTTGAGGAAAAGACCGAGTTCACCATCATCCTCAAGGATGCCGGTGCCAATAAGATCAACACCATCAAGGCAGTACGCGAGGTCACCTCGCTCGGCCTGAAGGAAGCCAAGGACCTGGTCGATGGCGCTCCCAAGCCGTTGAAGGAGAACATCTCGAAGGATGAGGCGGAGACCATCAAGAAGAAGTTCGATGGTGTCGCCGGCATCGAGATCAAGTAATTTCGGCTCCAGCACCGTTGCAACTTGCGTGCCATAGCGGAACGCGCTACAATCTGGATTGTGCGTTCCGCTTTGCTTTCGCTCGGTTCTCCTGTTCGGGCTGGAGTTAAGCTAAAGGCTTTTCCGGCCCTCGGGGCCGGCGCAACTGCATCCTGGCGGCGGGAGTGCAAGTGCGATATGGCTGTTTCAGCAGGGCTGCTTACACGCGGGGTCGTTGGGTCGGCGCAACATAAAGGACATTCTGCTTCTGCCAAGTGCACAAAATAGGTTGTGGCGCTCGTGAGACATCTTGTCTTCACGGGCTTTTGGCGTTCTCAGCAGGTGTGCGGCCCCATTCTTTCGCGTGTTCTCGGCCAGGGAGATCCCGCCTGATTGTTCCCATCCCTGACGGCTCCCCGCCTGCTTCAGGGAAACCGGCATGCTCCATCTGACGTTCACGCGTCTGGGAGCGTTGCCCACGCAGTATCCACAAACGTGCGTCATCAGGCCGCCGGCACAAGAGGCAACCGGCAGCCCCATTGAGCGCGCACGCCGCCTAAATCGAGCGGAACTGCTGCCAGGCTCGGGCAGCGGAACTCCGCGCCTCTTTGAACCCGGGCCCATGAGGAGTGAAGCATGTCCAGTGAAACCCGCGCCCTTCGCAGCCGGCTCGACTTTTCCAAAATTCCAACATCCATCCAGATCCCGAATCTGATCGAAGTGCAGCGCCGCAGCTATGAGCGGTTCCTGCAGATGGACAAGCTGCCCTCCGAGCGTGAGGATAACGGGCTCCAGTCCGTATTTACCTCCGTCTTTCCGATCACCGACTTCCGCAATATCTCGCAGCTCGACTTCGTCGACTTCTCGATCGGCAACTGGGAATGCAAGTGCGGCCACCTGAAGGGACTTCATCACCTGCGGACCGCATGCGTCAACTGCGGCTCCATGGTGATCACCGATCCGTTCCACCCCGGCGATGTGCTCTGCCATCACTGCGGAACTTACAACAAGAACACACCGGACTTCTGCAACAAGTGCGGCGACCCGGTCGGCCTGCAGCTCAAGTATGACCAGGCGGAGTGCGAAGAGCGCGGCATGACCTACTCGGCCCCGCTCAAGGTCACCGTGCGCCTCACCATCTACGACAAGGATGCGGAGACCGGCGCCAAGACCGTGCGCGACATCAAGGAGCAGGAAGTCTTCTTCGGCGACATCCCGCTGATGAGCGAGAACGGCACCTTCATCGTCAACGGCACCGAGCGCGTTATCGTATCCCAGCTCCACCGTTCCCCCGGCGTCTTCTTCGAGACGGCGAACGCGCGCACCTACTTCCTCGGCAAGATCATCCCTTACCGCGGCTCGTGGGTGGAGTTTGAGTACGACCAGAAGAACACGCTCTACGTCCGCATCGACCGCAAGCGGAAGTTCCTCGGCACCATCTTCCTGCGCGCTCTCGGCCTGCGCTCGGACGAGGAGATTCTCAAGACCTTCTACACCGTTGATACCATCCAGATCGAAAGCGGCAAGCTCTACTGGACGCTGAAGGAAGACGCCGACCAGGCCCACGCACCTGCTCGGGGCGAAGCCGGCGCACGCCGTGCATCACGGCTCGGATGAGATTGCGCACTCCGGCCGCAAGATCACGGCTTCGATCCTCAAGGCGCTCCGCAATGCGAAGACCAAGCGCGTTGAAGTGGAAACGGCCGAGCTTGACGGCGCCATGACGGCCGCCGACGTCATCGACACCAACACCGGCGAGGTTCTGCTCGAGGCCAACCACGAGCTCACCGCCGACAAGCTGCACAAGATCATGGAGAGCGGGCATCGCGCAGGTGGAAGTCTTCTTCCCCGAGCGCGACGACGTCGGCAACATCATTACCAACACGCTGCGCCGCGACTCCGTCCGCAAGCCTGAGGAAGCTCTCATCGAGATCTACCGCAAGCTGCGCCCGGGCGATCCGCCAACGCTCGACACCGCCACCGCTCTGTTCGAAGGCATGTTCTTCGATCCGCGCAAGTACGACTTCTCGCGCGTCGGCCGTCTGAAGTTCAACATCAAGCTCTACGACAACCAGGATGCGACCCCGCTCGACCGCCGCACCCTGACGCCGGAGGACTTCTACGCCACCATCAGCTACCTGCTGAAGCTGCGCAAGAACATCGGCCTCGTGGATGACATCGATCACCTCGGCAACCGCCGTGTCCGCGCGGTCGGCGAGCTGATGGAGAACCAGTTCCGCATCGGCCTGGTCCGCATGGAGCGCGCCATCAAGGAAAAGATGAGCGTGTATCAGGAAATGTCCACGGCGATGCCGCACGACCTGATCAACGCCAAGCCGGTCATGGCCGCCATCCGCGAGTTCTTCGGCTCCTCGCAGCTCTCGCAGTTTATGGACCAGACCAACCCGCTCTCCGAAATCACGCACAAGCGGCGTCTTTCGGCGCTTGGGCCGGGCGGTCTCTCGCGTGAGCGCGCCGGCTTCGAAGTCCGCGACGTGCACCCCACACACTACGGCCGCATCTGCCCCATTGAGACGCCGGAAGGTCCGAACATCGGCCTCATCAGCTCGCTCTCGTGCTTTGCGCGCATCAACGAGTACGGCTTCATTGAGTCGCCGTACCGCCGCGTCCGCGACGGTCAGCTGCTCGACTTCGTACAGGTGGTCAACGCCGGCGAGAGCGGCATGCGTGTCGGCGACACCATCGAGAAGGCCGAAGCGCAGAAACTGAACAACAAGCTGAAGAAGGAAGGCAAGCGGCAGATCGACTTCGAGCCCTTCTCCTTCTATCTCTCGGCCTGGGAAGAAGACCGCCATACCATCGCGCAGGCCAACGTCGAGCTCGACGAGAACGGCAAGATCCTCGATGAGCTGGTCAACGCGCGCCGCCAGGGCAACTTCGTTCTGGTGAACCGCGATGAAGTGGACTACGTCGACGTCAGCCCCAAGCAGCTTGTCTCGGTCGCTGCCTCGCTCGTGCCCTTCCTCGAGCACGACGACGCAAACCGCGCGCTGATGGGCGCAAACATGCAGCGCCAGTCCGTGCCTCTGCTGGTGGCCGAAGCGCCCCTGGTCGGCACCGGCATGGAAGGCGTCACCGCGCGCGACTCCGGCGCCGTGATCCTGGCCAAGCGCAATGGCGTGGTCGACTCGGTCGACTCCGAGCGCATCATCGTGCGCGTCGAAGGCGAGCATCATCCCACGCAGATGTCGCGCGAGGTTGGTTCGGACATCTACCAACTCACCAAGTTCAAGCGCTCGAACCAGAACACCTGCATCAACCAGAAGCCGATCGTGCGTCACGGCGATCGCGTGCTGAAGGGGCAGGTGATCGCAGACGGTCCGTGCACCGAGCAGGGCGAGCTCGCGCTCGGCCGCAACGTGCTCGTCGCCTTCATGCCCTGGCGCGGTTACAACTTTGAGGACGCGATCCTCATCTCGGAAAAGCTGGTCCGCGAGGACTACTACACCTCGATCCACATCGAGGAGTTCGAGATCGAGGCGCGCGACACCAAGCTTGGGCCGGAAGAGATCACGCGCGATATTCCGAACGTCTCGGAGTCCGCGCTGCGCGATCTCGACGAGAGCGGCATCATCCGCATCGGCGCCAAGATCAAGCACAACGACATCCTCGTCGGCAAAGTCACGCCCAAGGGCGAGACTCAGTTGACGCCGGAAGAGAAGTTGCTGCGCGCGATCTTCGGCGAGAAGGCCGGCGATGTCCGCGACGCCTCGCTCACCTGCCCTCCGGGCATCGAGGGCACCGTGGTCGACGTTCGCATCTTCTCCCGCAAGGGTCAGGAAAAGGACGAGCGCGCCAAGCAGATCGAAGCCGAGCAGATCGAGAAGCTCGAAAAGAACCTCGCCGATGAAATCCGAATTCTTACCGACGAGCGTCTGAAGCGTCTGGAAGCGATCCTCGGCAGCAAGGAAGTGCTGGCCGACCTGCATGACGAGCGCACCAACAAGCGCCTCGTCACGAAGGGCGCCATCATCGACCGCGAAGCGATCGAGCTGATCTCCACCCGCAACCTGAAGCGCATTCGCTTCGCCGACAAGGACCCGCGGGTGAACGAGCAGATCGACGAGATCGAGGAGATGACCTCGCGTCAGATCGATGTGCTGCGCAAGATCACCAACGACAAGATCGCGAAGCTGCAGAAGGGTGACGAGCTTGCCCCGGGCGTCATCAAGCTGGTCAAGATCTACGTCGCCATGAAGCGCAAGCTCTCGGTCGGCGACAAGATGGCCGGCCGCCACGGCAACAAGGGCGTCATCGCGCGCATTCTTCCCGAAGAAGATATGCCGTATCTGCCCGACGGAACGCCGGTCGAGATCGTGCTCAACCCGCTGGGCGTGCCCTCCCGTATGAACGTGGGCCAGGTGCTCGAAACGCATCTGGGCTGGGCGGCGCACAAGCTCGGCGAGCAGGTCGCGACTTTGGTGAAGCAGAACCAGGATGCGAACGCAGTTCGCGCGCTGGTCAAGGAGCGCTTCGCCAACACCGCCGTCGAGAAGCTGCTGCTCGATCTCGACGATGTACAACTGCTGCGCGTGGCCGCCGGTATGGCACGCGGCATCTGGTTCGGCACCGCGGTCTTCGACGGCGCGCGTGAGACGGAGATCAAGGCCCTGCTGGCTTCAGCCGGTCTGCCTTCCTCCGGCAAGACGCCGCTCTTCGACGGCATGACCGGCGATGAGTTCGAGCAGCCGGCTACGGTTGGCTATATCTACATGCTCAAGCTCTCGCACCTGGTCGACGACAAGATCCACGCCCGCTCGATCGGACCGTACTCGCTCATCACCCAGCAGCCGCTGGGCGGCAAGGCGCAGTTCGGCGGCCAGCGCTTCGGCGAGATGGAGGTCTGGGCGCTCGAAGCCTACGGCGCCGCCTACATCCTGCAGGAGCTGCTTACTGCCAAGTCCGACGACGTCTATGGCCGCACCAAGATCTACGAGGCCATAGTCAAGGGCGAGGCGGCGATCGAACCCGGCGTGCCGGAGTCGTTCAACGTGCTCATCCGTGAGCTGCAGGCACTCTGCCTCGATGTCGAGCTGGTCAAGGTCGGCGACGGGCACAAGAAGCATGAGCCGGTTCCGCAATTGGCGGCAGCCGACTAACCGCGAAGCGGGGCGCGTGCATCGCGCGCCTCGCCTTCGCAAGAGATGTGAGATTCAGGACCCTGATCGGTAAGGCGCCTCCCGGCGCGGGTCCCCTGAGTCCAGAAGGGAAGTGAGCAAGTCCGGGAGACGCACGGCACCGCGCATCGCCGAATAGCATGCGCTTTATGGAGGACGTCTTGTACCGTTCCAGCCCATTTGAGTTGACCAGCCCGATCACCGATTTCGACGCGATTCGCATCTCGCTTGCCAGCCCGGAAAAGATCCGCTCCTGGTCGCACGGCGAGGTCACCAAACCGGAAACCATCAACTACCGCACGTTCAAGCCGGAGCGGGACGGGCTCTTCTGCGCCCGCATCTTCGGCCCCGTCACCGACTGGGAGTGCCTCTGCGGCAAATACAAGCGGATGAAGCACCGCGGCGTCATCTGCGACAAGTGCGGTGTCGAAGTCACCGTCACCAAGGTCCGCCGTGAGCGCCTCGGCCACATCGAGCTGGCTTCGCCTTGCTCCCACGTGTGGTTCTTCAAGGGTCTCCCGTCGCGTATCGGCCACCTGCTCGACATCTCGCTCCGCGACCTCGAGAGCGTGCTCTACTTCGAGTCCTACGTCGTCGTCGATCCCGGTGACGCGCCCGTCAAGGAGCGCGACATCATCAAGGACGAGAATCAGTTCCGCGAAATCGACCAGCAGTACCGCCCCTCCGGCTTCAAGGGCATGATGGGCGCCGAGGCGATCAAGGAACTGCTCAAGCGCGTCAACGTCGAAGAAATCTCGGTGGAGCTGCGCGAGCGTATGAAGGTGGAAACCTCGCTGCAGAAGCGCCTCAAGTACGCCAAGCGCCTCAAGGTTGTCGAAGCCTTCCGCAAGTCCGGCAACAAGCCGCAGTGGATGATTCTCGACGTGATCCCGGTGATCCCGCCGGAGCTGCGCCCGCTCGTGCCTCTGGATGGCGGCCGCTTCGCCACCTCTGATCTGAACGACCTCTATCGCCGCGTGATCAACCGCAACAACCGCCTCAAGAAGCTCATGGACCTCCATGCGCCTGAGGTGATCGTGCGCAACGAGAAGCGCATGCTGCAGGAAGCCGTCGACGCGCTGTTCGACAACGGCCGCCGCGGTCGTGTGCTGCGCGGCGCCAACAACCGCCCGCTCAAGTCGCTCTCCGATACCCTCAAGGGCAAGCAGGGCCGCTTCCGCCAGAACCTCCTCGGCAAGCGCGTGGACTACTCCGGCCGCTCGGTCATCGTCGTCGGTCCGGAGCTCAAGCTCCACCAGTGCGGCCTGCCCAAGAAGATGGCGCTCGAGCTCTTCAAGCCGTTCATCTACCACCGGCTGGAGCAGACCGGGCAGTGCGACACCATCAAGCAGGCCAAGGAAATGGTCGAGCTGCAGAAGCCCATCGTGTGGGACATCCTTGAGGAAGTCATCAAGGATCACCCGGTGCTGCTGAACCGCGCTCCAACCCTGCACCGTCTGGGCATCCAGGCATTCGAGCCCGTCCTCGTCGAAGGCAAGGCCATCAAGATCCACCCGCTGGTCTGCACCGCCTTCAACGCCGACTTCGACGGCGACCAGATGGCCGTCCACATCCCGCTCTCGCCAGAGGCGCAGGTGGAAGCGAGCGTGCTCATGCTCGCCTCGCACAACATCCTGTCGCCGGCCTCCGGTCAGCCGATCACCGTCCCCACGCAGGACATGGTGCTCGGTCTCTACTACCTGACCAAGGCCAAGAAGGGCGGAAAGGGTGAAGGCCGCGCCTTCGCCAACATCGAAGAAGTGCTGATGGCGCTCGAAGCGAAGGAAATCGAGACGCTCACGCCGATACGTCTGCGCTACACCGGCCCGGTCCTCGATATGACCACGGCCTATGACGATCAGGACCTGACGCACACCGAGCCGATCGAGTATGACAAGCAGTTCATCTCGACCACGGTCGGTCGCGCCATCCTGAACGATGCGCTGCCCGATGGCATGCCGTACGTCAACGGCCTGCTCAAGAAGAAGGGCATCGGCCAGCTCGTCAACTACTGCTACCTGAACCTCGGCCTCGAAGTCACGGTCAAGATGCTTGACCGCGTCAAGGAGCTGGGCTTCCACTACGCAACACGATCCGGTCTCTCGGTCGGCCTCGACGACATGGTCATCCCCGAGTCCAAGGGCCCGACCGTTCGCGATGCCGAGAAGCAGGCGGTTGCCGTGCAGCAGCAGTACCTGGACGGCGCCATCACCAACGGCGAGCGCAACAACAAGGTCATCCAGATCTGGTCATCTGTCACCGAAAAGGTTGCCGATGAGATGTTCGACAACATGAAGTCTGCCGACAAGGCGGGCGTCATGAACCCGATCTACATCATGGCCGACTCCGGCGCCCGCGGTTCGAAGCAGCAGATCCGCCAGCTCTCCGGCATGCGCGGTCTCATGGCCAAGCCCTCGGGCGAAATCATCGAGACGCCCATCAAGGCGAACTTCCGTGAAGGCCTCACCGTGCTCGAGTATTTCATCTCGACCCACGGCGCCCGCAAGGGTCTGGCCGACACCGCACTCAAGACCGCGGACTCCGGCTACCTCACCCGTCGACTCGTCGACGTGGCGCAGGACGTCATCGTCAGCGAACAGGACTGCGGCACGGCGGAGGGCATCTACGTCACGCCCATCGTCGAGTCCGGCGAGATCATCGAGCCGCTGCGCGACCGCATCATCGGCCGCGTCTCGCTCGAAAAGATCAAGGACTACGAGGGCAAGGTCATCGTCGAAGTCAATCAGGAAATCGACGAAGACCTGGCATCGGCCATCCAGGCTGCCGGCATTGAGCGCGTCAAGATTCGCTCGGTGCTCACCTGCGAGTCCAAGCGTGGGGTCTGCATCCGCTGCTACGGACGCAACCTCGCCTCCGGCCGCACGGTCGAGCTGGGCGAAGCCGTCGGCGTCATCGCTGCGCAGTCCATCGGCGAGCCCGGCACGCAGCTCACCATGCGTACCTTCCACATCGGCGGTACGGCATCGCGAGTCTCCGAGCAGTCGCATCTCGACGCGAAGAACGCTGGCATCATCCGCTTCATCAACCTGACCTCCGTCCGCTCCAAGGCCGGTGATCTTGTTGCCATGAACCGCTCCGGCGCCGTCGCCATCGTCGACGAGCGTGGCCGCGAGAAAGAGCGCTACCAGATTGTCTACGGCGCGAAGCTGAAGGTGGAAGAGGGTGCGCACGTCACGCTCGGCCAGTCGCTGGCAGAGTGGGATCCGTACACCTTCGCCATCCTCACCGAGATCGGCGGCACGGTCCAGTTCAAAGACCTGCAGGAAGGCATCACGCTCAACGAAGAGGTTGACGAGGTCACCGGCCTGTCGCGTCTGGTCGTCTCCGACGCCCCCGACGAAAAGCGTCAGCCGGCCATCCTCATCAAGGGCGCCAAGGGCAACAAGCGCTATCTCATGCCCAGCCGCGCTCACCTCATGATGCAGGACGGCGACGAGGTCCATCCGGGCGACATCCTGGCCAAGATCCCGCGCGAAACTACCCGCACCAAGGACATCACGGGCGGTCTGCCGCGCGTGGTCGAGCTCTTCGAAGCCCGCAAGCCGCGCGAGACGGCCATCATCAGCGAAATCGATGGTGTCGTCCGCTTCGGCGAAGTCACCAAGGGTCAGCGCAAGATCTACGTAACGGCCGACAACGGCGAGGAGAAGGAATACTCCGTGCCTCGCGGTGTCCACGTCAACGTGCAGGAAGGCGAACGCCTGCGCGCCGGCGAGCCGCTCATGGATGGTCCGCTCAATCCGCATGACATCCTCGCGGTGCTGGGCGAGAAGGAGCTGCAGGCCTATCTCGTCAACGAAATCCAGGAGGTCTATCGTCTGCAAGGCGTGGCCATCTCGGACAAGCACATCGAGACCATCGTGCGGCAGATGCTGCGCTGGGTGAAAATCGAAGACGTGGGCGATACCAACTTCCTGCTCGAGCAGCAGGTCGACCGCTTCCGCTTCCGCAACGAGAACGAGCGCGTCATGACCGAAGGTGGCCGTCCCGCAGTGGGTCGTCCGCTGCTGCTCGGCATCACCAAGGCGTCGCTCTCCACCGACTCCTTCATCTCCGCGGCCTCCTTCCAGGAGACCACCCGCGTGCTCACCGAGGCGTCCATCAATGGCGCTGTCGATGGTCTGCGCGGCCTCAAGGAGAATGTCATCGTCGGCCGCCTCATCCCGGCCGGCACCGGCATGGAGTTCTACCGCAACATCGCGCTCTCGCCGGAGCTCGAAGAAGCGGCCCAGAAGGTACAGGAAGAGGTCTCCGCTGCCCAGGAAGCCGAAGAGCGCGAACTCGAGCTCATGCGGCAGGAAGGCGAAGCCGAAGAGCTGGCTGCGGAATAAAGCACTTCGTTGTAGGTGTGGCCGTTCCGTTTTAGGAAGGTCACACCTCGCGAAACTTGTCACTACATTGCAACCGCGAAAACGCTTCCGAATCGCTGGCATCTCACAAGGTGAGGCACAATGCCTCACCTTTTTTCTTGCGCGTCGTGCCGCCGTCGGAACTTTTCTATGGAACATTCCGTCTATGCTCCAGTTATCCGTAAGGGGAGCTGATTTGTGAGCAGGTTGAAAGGGAAGGAGAAATGAAGCTGCAGATCGCCGCATCCCACTCGCAGGGTTGTACTGCGTGATCCTTCAGCGTCTCGTTCCCCGTAACTTCGTCCTTTTTCTCCTCGCGTTGTTCGCCATCGCTGCGCAGGGCTATCACTACGGCGCCGATGACGCCGCCATCTACATTCCCGCGGTCGAGCGCTTCGCCCACCCCGGCCTCTTCCCCTACGGCGCAGACTTCTTTCTCTCCCACAGCCGCGTCTCGTTCTTTTCTGAGATCGTCGGCGCGCTCGTGCGCTGGGGACATGTGCCGCTGACCTCGGCCGTCTTCGCCTTTCATCTCCTCGGCATCTATCTCCTGCTCATCGCTGGCCACTGGCTTGCCCGCCTCTGTTTCACCAGCGCTCGCGCTCAATGGGCAGCGATCATCACCCTCGCCTGCGTTCTTATCGTTCCGGTCGCCGGCAGCGCGCTCACCATCATGGACCCGTACCTCACGGCGCGCTCGCTCTCCACCCCGCTCACTGTCTTTGCTCTTGCCGCCATTCTGGCCGAACGGCCCGCCGCGGCCACCGTGATGATCGGCGCCACTGCATTGCTCCATCCACAAATGGCCGCCTATGGCGCTGCCCTCGTGATCGTCCTCTCGCTTCCGCGGTTTGCGCCGCAGCGCGTCCCCGCAGAGGAGGCGCTTGCCTCTTCCATCGGTCTCTTTCATCGGCTTCCTGAAGGTTTCCATCTCGGTCCCGCCCAGCCGTCCTACCGCGAAACGCTCTACTCGCGTACCTTCTTTTTCGCCTGGGCGTGGCGGTGGTATGAGTGGGCCGGTGCACTTCTGCCGCTTGCGATTCTTCTTGCCATCTCGCGCATCGGCTTCTCGGTCATCACGCCCGCCGCCGCGCGTCTCTGCCGGGCGCTGCTGGCGCTCGGCGTTATCTCCGTCGCGGCCTTTCTCCTTTTCAGTTCCAGCACCTGGTTCGATGACTTCGTCCGTCTGCAGCCAATGCGCTCGTTTCAGCTCATCTACATCGTCATGTTCCTGCTGCTTGGCGGTCTCATCGGCGAATACATCCTGCAGGAAAAAGTCTGGCGCTGGCTGTTGCTGTTTGTGCCTCTCAGTGTCGGCATGTACTGCGTGGACCGCAGCATGTATCCCGCGAGCCGGCATCTCGAGCTTCCCGGACGCGCCATCATCAATCCCTGGCAGCAGGCCTTTCTCTGGGCGCGCGATAACACGCCGCAGGACGCCGTCTTCGCCCTTCCGCCCCGCTATCTCCTCCTGCGCGGCGAGGATGTGCACGGCTTTCGCGCAATTGCCGAACGCAGCATGCTTGCCGACTGGGTCAAGGACTCCGGCGTCGCCTCGGTCTTTCCCCAAATGGCGCCCGAATGGGAGAAGGAGCAACAGCTCACCGCCGGATGGGAACAGTACACAGCTCGCGATTTCCATGCGCTCGCGGATCGCAGTCCCGCAACCTGGGCCATCGTGCAGCCCATGCAGGCCGCCGGCCTCAACTGCCCGTATCGCAATCGCGCAGTTGCCGTTTGCCGCCTCCGCAACTAGCAATATTTCGTAACTCGCGTTGGTTTCGGGCATCATAGAGGCAACGGAAGGAGGGAGCATGCAGCGATCATCCTGGTGGAAGAGGGCCGCTCTGCTGTGTGCTGCCTTGCCGCTTATTCTCCCCACCGCGCTGGCGCAGGGACGCATCATCTACCCCGATCCCGCCGTCGCGAAGACAGAAATCCGTGACGCCTTCGCGCGCGCCAAGGCGCAGCACAAGCGCGTTATCCTTGACTTCGGCGGCAACTGGTGCGGCGACTGCCAGGTTCTCGACATCTACTTCCACGATCCCGCCAACAATGCGCTGCTGGAGCAGAACTTCGAGCTCGTCGACATCAACATCGGACGCTACGACGCAAACCAGGACATCGCCGCTCGCTATGGCATCCCGCTCGAACGCGGCGTGCCCGCGCTCGTCGTGCTCTCGCCGGATGGAAAGGTCCTGCTCGCTCAGACCCACGGCGAATTCGAAAGCATGCGCAATCTCCAGTCGAGCGATGTGACGAAGTTCCTCAATGACTGGAAGCCGAGTCACGGAGCCCGCGGCGGCAGATAAAGGAATAGATGGGCCGCCGGCTCTGAGCAAAGCGCATTCTCACCCGCGAGCTCGTGTTATTTCAGAGCCACGAAACGCATTGAGTTCTGGCATCAGATCGACTCTGTTGAGCATCCCGCCACATTCTTTCCTGAGGCGCTCCTATACACTCAATGACGGTATCGTGTAGACACGCCGGCTGCTCGATCTCCGGAAAATGGAGAGCAGCCTCGGATAAATCGAGCTACTGATCAGTTATGGAGGAACGGATGGCGCCATCGCAGACATCCCTGCTGAAGCGGGCAGCTCGTCGGCTGATTCGGCCGGACACCAGCGTGGTTCGACAGGGAGAGTTCGTCACCTTCAAAGCGGAGGGCTTTGTTTGGGCCAAAGATCCCGGAAGCCTGCTATGCCGGCACTATTACGAGGTAATGGAATTGCGGCGTTGCCTCGGATTCATGGCCGAGCATGACGTGAAACCCGGCCGGTCGCTTGAAATTGGTTGTGGCTTCGGTCGATTGTCTCCATTCATTGCGGAGCACTTTGAGCAACACACGGCGGTGGACATCAACACCTGGGCTCTCTCGGAAGCCAGCCGATTCTATCCTCAGGTTTCCTTTTCCCAGGCCAGCGCCACAGAGCTTCCGTTTCCTGACAATACCTTCAATACCGTCATCACATGGACCGTGCTGCAACATATCCCGAATTCGCTGGTTGGTAAGGCGCTCAACGAGATCAAGCGGGTAGCGAAGCCAAAATCGCTGATCATACTCTGCGAGGCAACTCTTCACGCGGGAGAACCGGAGGAGGAAGGGCAGCACACACACGATCGCTTCCCCGAATTCTATGCGGATGCGTTTTCTCCCCGCCGCCTCATCGTGTCGGAGTTCATTACAGAACTGGACCGGATGCCCTCCGTGGGCTCTCCCGGCCGGCTGATGGCCTTCGGATCGCTTGATCAGGCCGCCGCTGATAAACCGTGAATGTGAACCGGCGATATGCGCCGCTGATCTATTCCAGTACCGTAAAGCTCCCGGCCTTTTCCGCCTGCGAGTTCCCACCCACGTACACATCAAACGTTCCCGGCTCCACGACGCGCTTTACTTCTGCGTTGTAGAACGCCAGGTCGTCGAAGTGCAGCTTGAACTCCAGGTGCTGCGTTTCGCCCGGCTGCAGTGCGATGCGATGGAAGCCCTTCAATTCGCGCACCGGTTGCGACACGCTGGCCACCGTGTTGTGCAGGTAGAGCTGTGCCACGTCTGTCGCCGGCACATTCGAGATGTTCTTCACATCCACGCCCACCGCGATCTCGCCCACATCCTTGCTGCTGCCGCCCGTGTGGTCGATCTTCACGTTGGAGTAGGTGAACTGCGCATACGAAAGCCCCCAGCCAAACGGATACACCGGCGCATTCGGCGAATCGATGTAGCGTGAAAGATACTTCTCTTCGGAATTCGTAGGCGGATGCGACAGGTCCGTATCGCCGGCGGGGCGGCCCGTCGGAAGCTGCGCAAGATACAGCGGCTCCTGTCCCACGCTGTAGGGGAACTCCACCGGCAATTTGCCCGAGGGGCTCACCTCTCCCGTCAGCACAGAGAGCAGCGCAGGCCCCGCCTCCATCCCTGGGAACCACGCCTCCATGATCGCCGGCACATGCGTCGCTGCCCAGGGAATGGCAGTCGGACGCCCATCGAAAAGCACCAGCACAACCGGCTTGCCCGCCGCGACAACCTGTTCCAGCAATTGCTCCTGGTTGCCGGGCAGCCCGAGGTGCGCGCGGCTCGTTGCCTCGCCCGTCATATCGCCGGCTTCGCCCAGCGCCACGATCACAAGATCTGCATTCTTTGCCGCTGTAACCGCCGCCGCAAACCCGCTCGTGTCCGTGCTCAGAATGTCCGTGCCTTTTGCATACGTGAGCTTCTTCCCAAGTTTGTCTGCCAGCGCAGCCCGCAGTGTGACGGTATTCGAGGCCTGGCCCTGCGCTCCCCACGACCCGATCATGTCCTTAGCGTCATCGGCCAGGGGCCCGATCAGCGCGACAGATTTCAGATCGCTTGCCAGCGGCAGCAGGCGCCCCACGCCCGGCACTCCTTCGTTCTTCAGAAGCACAAAGCTCTCTTCCGCCGCCTTCTTCGCCAGCTCCCGCTTTTCCGGCGTCGGCTGGTAGGGCGGCTGGTTCTCATCCGCGTATGGATGCTCGAACAGGCCCATCGCCATCTTCACCCGCAGCACGCGCCGCACCGCCTCATCCACCACCGGCATCGGCACCTTACCGCTCTGGACCAGTGCGGGCAGTCGCGAGTGGTAAAGATCGCTCTCCATGTCCATGTCCACGCCCGCGGTCAGCGCCTTCTCCGCGGCAGTTGCTCCATCGCCTGCAATGCCGTGCTTGATCAGCTCACGTACCGCGCCGTAATCGCTCACCACCATGCCGTCAAAGCCCCACTCCTTGCGCAGGATCTTCGTCAGCGTGAATGGGTCTGCGCTTGCCGGTACGCCGTTGATGGTGTTGAAGGACGACATCACCGTCGCCGCGCCCTCATCTACCGCGGCCTTGTACGGCGGCAGATATACCTGTCGCAGCCGAAGCTCCGACATGTCCACTGTGTTGTAATCGCGTCCCGCTTCTGCGGCGCCATATGCTGCAAAGTGCTTTACAGAAGCTGCCACCGAGTCCGGCTTGGACAGATCACCCTGCTGATAGCCGCGTATGTATGCGCGAGCTATCGCGCTGCCCAGGTATGGGTCCTCGCCCGCACTCTCCACAATCCGCCCCCAGCGCGCGTCCCGGGCAATGTCCACCATCGGCGAAAACACCCAGTTGATCCCGTCAGCCCGCGCCTCGGTCGCCGCCACGCGGCAGGCCTGCTGCACAATGTCCGGATCGAAGCTCGCCGCCAGCGCCAGCGGCACCGGGAACGTGGTGTCATGTCCGTGGATCACGTCCAGCCCGAAGAGCAGGGGAATGTGCAACCGCGACTGTTCCATCGCGATGTGCTGGTAATGGTTCGTCTCCTTCGCCCCCGTCACATTGAACAGCGACCCGATCTCGCCCCTTTTCAGCATCGAGTCGAAATCCAGCTTCTGCCCGGTCGGTCCTGTGATGGTGCTGCCTGCCGTGTATTGCGAGAGCTGCCCGATCTTTTCCTCGAGCGTCATCTGTGCCAGCAGCGCGTCCACCTTCTCATTCAGCTTCTTGTCCGCAAGCGGCGCGCTGGCGTGCGGCGTCGTCGCCTGCGGAGCCGCCGGAGCAGCTCTGTGTTTGCGTGTCAGGCCGGCAAATGCGCTGCCGCCGCAGATCAAAGCGGCGAACATGGCGGAGGCAACAGAACGGCGGAGCGGATGGTTCAACAGTCAGTCTCCTCGGAAGGCGCAACCAGAGGTAATCCTACCAGTCAGCATGGTGTCCTGCGCTGGTCTCCCGCGCCGGCTTCGCCACATTCATCCCTCATCAAATCTGTTGTCGAGCAGCGAAATACCTGCGCCCGCGGCACCATCCTGTCTACCTTCACGCGCGTAAAGTGCTTTCACGCGGCTCGTTGCGGCGGTACGCTTAAGGCAAGGAATGCTGCGTCCACTCCAGCAGTTGCGGCGAGCCACGCTGCACGCTCTCTCCCACGATGTGCTGACGCTCGCGCGCGCGGCAGCATACTCGGCCATCCTCGGCCTTTTTCCGGCCCTGCTTGTCGTCACCACCGTGGTTGCGCTGGTGCCCCAGGGCGACACCCTCATGGGCGAAATCCGCGCCGCCCTCGCCGACTTCCTGCCGGGCAATGCCATTGACGCCATCCAGGACTACTTCAATACCCGCCACGCCCGTTCTCTGCAGGCGCTCACATCCGCCAGCCTGGTCACGCTCTTCGGCTGCATGGGCCTCATGACATCGCTCATGCAGGGCTTCCGCCGCGCCTTCTCCTCGCCCATCTTTGATGATTCGCGCACGCAGTGGAATCCCACTCGCGAGCGCGTTACCGCGCTGGTCCTCATTCCAAGCTGCCTGGTTCCCATGGCGCTTTCCACCGCGCTCGTCGCCTTCGGCCATCAGATCGAAGAGTGGGTGGTCGACATTACAGATCACAGCTTCAAACCATACGTGCTCTTCCTCTGGCGCATGTCCCGCTGGTCCATCGCCATCCTCTGCACCGCCGTGGTGCTGGGCGTCATCTATCGCTTCGGCACCCCGCGCCGCCAAAGCTGGCGCGACGTCGTCCCCGGCGCAGGCATGTCCGCCGTTATCTGGTTTGTCACCACGCTGGTTTTCGGCTGGTATGTCACGCGCTTCGCCGACTACAGGATCGTCTATGGCTCGCTGGGCACCGCCGTCGCCACGTTGGTGTGGCTCTACATCACCGCGCTGGCCGTCTTTCTTGGCGCGGAATTCAACGCGCAGGTCGAGGCCGACCACATCGCGCGAGCTGAGAGCGTTCCCTCAAACGCACCAGGAAATCATCCTTCCCTCAGCGAAGCATCGGATGGCGCCGCCGCTCTGCGAGTAAAATGAGGCGTTAGCAAAGTTATGCCCCGCTCGACACGGGGCTGGAGTTCTTACGGATGCCTGTTGGAGATGGATCGTCGTTCGCTGCTGTAGACAATCGTCGTACCAAAATTGTTGCCACCCTCGGCCCCGCGTCAAGCAATGAGGTCACCTTTCGCGAGCTGGTTCGCGCCGGCCTCGATGTAGCCCGGCTCAACTTCTCCCACGGAAGCCATCCGCAAAAGCTCAAACTGATCAAGATGGTGCGCAAGGTCGCACAAGAAGAGGCAAGCCGATCTGCATCCTTGGCGATTTGCAAGGGCCGAAGATCCGCACCGGCAGGCTCAAGAACCGCATCCCGGTGCAGCTCAAGGCCGGACAGTAAGCTGACCATCACCCCGCGCGATATCGCTGGCACCGCTACGCTCTTGAGCACCACGTTTCCGACCCTTGCGGAAAACCTTGAGCCCGGCGCGCGCATTCTGCTTTCCGATGGCCTGATCGAGCTGTACGTGACGGCCGTGCACGGGCAGCGATATGGAGTGGAGGTGATCAACGGCGGCATGCTCGGCGAGCACAAGGGCATCAATCTGCCCGGCATCCCGGTGCGAGTGCCGTCGCTCACTGCGAAGGACGAAGATAGATCTGGAGTTCGCGATTCGACAGCGGCGTGGACGCCATCGCCGTATCCTTCGTGCGCACCGCGGAAGATATCCGCTAGGTGCGGCGATCGCGTGGCGTGCCATGGGCGCCGAGACCTGGATCATTGCCAAGCTCGAAAAGCCGCAGGCCATTCAGCACCTGGAAAGCATTCTCGAAATCGCCGACGGAGTGATGGTCGCCCGCGGAGATCTGGGCGTTGAGATGCCGCCGGAGAAAGGTTCCCGCGATTCAAAAGCATGTCATCCGCCGGGCCGGTGAATATCGCAAGCCGGTCATCACCGCCACCCAGATGCTCGAGTCGATGATCGAGAATCCGCGGCCCACACGCGCCGAAGCCTCCGACGTCGCCAACGCCGATCTACGACGGCACCGACGCCGTGATGCTCTCCGCCGAAACCGCCGCCGGCAAGTATCCCGTCGAAGCCGTCAAGATGATGGCCAAGATCGTCGTCGAACGGAAGGCCATGATCCGCCGATCCCTGCCGCCACGGCCGCCGCTCAGTCGCACGTGCGGCTGTCTGTCGTCGGAGACCATCTGCGAATCGATGGCGCACGCCGCCGAGGATCTCGACATCAGCGCCATCGCCGTCTTCACCGAAACCGGCACTACCGCGCGCCAGCTCTCCAAGTACCGCCCCAAGTCGCCCATCTTCGCCCTTTCCAGCGTGCACAGGTGATCCACCGCATGAATTTGCTCTGGGGCGTCCATCCCATCGAATGCGCCAAGATGTCCACCACCGAATCGATGGTGGAAGAAGCCGAAGACGTCCTCACCGAAGGCGGCTACGTCAAGCCGCAGGAGATCCTCGGCATCGTCGCCGGCACCCGCACCCTCACCGGCTCGACAAACTTCCTGCGCCTCCACATCCTCGGCGACCGGGCCCCCGGCGACCACGACGAAAGCAAGGCCCACGAACTGACCACGGCTTAGAATCCAGTGTCACGTTGGGACCGAGGCAGGTCCGTCAGTTCTATCTTGGCCACGCGATCACTATGCGGAATAGCAATGCGTCGGCCTATCGCAAGGGAGCTAATCCGCACTGAATTAGATACTGATAAGTATTGTCGAACTCCACAGGCAGATTAGTCGGGTCATCATTATCGCCTTGCGGAATGAATATGATCATTCCTTGTCTTGCCCGGGTAAGCAATACGCGATATGCGTTCTGTCTGTAATTGCGCTTTTCGTCATTTTTGATGGGGTGCCATTTGCTTTCTCTTCCATGTCTAAGCGTGCGTGGTTTCCAGCCGACCCGATCGTTCCAAATGAAATCTCCTCCCCAGCAGAGGCCAATCCAATCCAACTCCAAGCCCTGAATCTCGAATTCTGTCGCAAACACTTCGCATCGGTTACTGGACCTCACATCCGTTTCATCGGCCAAATACCAGTGCTCCCAAGAATAGTCGGCATGGAACGATGAGCTTGGCTCTAGTCCTTCTGCGCGCAAGCGGGCTGCTGCCGAGGAACCAACAAGACCGTAGCGGTTGGCGCCTATGGCCTGTTTTCGGAGCATACGCCGCGTGTCACTGAGGCTCCGTGATACGAAGATAGGGAATCGATCCGTAATTCTCAGCGAAGCCGCTTCCGTAACCTTTCCATCAAGCACGAAGTTCACCCATTTGGCTAAGTGCTCCGCCCTTAGACTTCGATTGGAAGTTCTCAAATGAAGCGCCGGATCCGTACAGATATCCCGCTTGTGGTCTGCTTCAAATAGCCGACGACCTGCGGTGGACGGTCCACCTATCAGAACTTCGGGTGAGGCATAGATATTCCATTCTCTGCTTGCCTGAAGCAAGGCTCGACCCCACTCCTCAAGCCCAGCCTCTCCATCATTGATCTCCTGTCCTCCACCCACCAGGGCTATCACCACTGCCCAATCCTGGTGACGTTCCATAATCCTCAACAACATCTCCGGTTCGGAGTAATCTCTTCCGAATTTCTTTAGGTTTTGATGTCGGTTCCATGCTCGCTGAGCTTCATCGAAGATCACCGCGTGATTCGAAGGGGGACCAAGATTGTCCTCGGTGTAATACCGAGCGAACACGTGAACATTTTCGATGAGCGTTCTAGCTTGAGTTCGCGCTTGTGCGGCCGGTGCTCCTGATCGCATACCCTCCCTGGTGAAAAGATGCTGTAACACCTTTACAAGCGGACCGTTGCCGCTCATGAAGTGAATAGCACTGTCGGTGTTGCTATCAGAGTGTGCAAGGCTTAATCCAACTAATGTCTTCCCGGATCCGGGAACACCAGTTACAAAACAAATGGCATATTGGCGCCGTTCGCGAGCTACTCCGATGGCGTCCTGAATCGTCCGAATGACATTCTCGATTTCGTGCTCGGATGCTTCAGAATGCGCGATATCGCGGATCGAAAGCCCGCTCCGCAATGCCAGCGCGGCCTCCAGAATGCTCGGTACCGGGAAATAGGGACTATTATCCCAGCCGTCGAGCATCAACTGTTCGGCACCATGCCTTTCAATCTCAATCAGCAGGCTGGCCAATACATTCCAGGAGGCATATCTGACCGAATCGACCCAATAGGTGGCTAACTGGGGAAACAACTCGCGTTGGTGAAGTGAAGAAAATTCCTTCTCGGCTACATGCGCCGAGACAATAATCGGTATGATCCGATGGTTTTCTGATGCCTTGTGAAAGTAGTAAAGAAGGAGGCTATATTCTTCGATCTGCCGCTTTGCAGTAAGCGTTGGTTGGCCCGTCTTGGCTTCCAATACGACGATTGAATCCCGAACCAGGAGCACGATATCGATCCGTGATTCCTTGCGAGGAATGGAGAACTCCAATAGCAAACCCCAAGAGCTAGCAGACGAGGAGAGAGCAACGCATCTTTCCAACACGGATCGAAGCGAATGAAGGTCATTTTTCCATGTGAGTGTCTGGTCAGAGTACTGGCGAACGTATCCGCGGTTCGCATATCCAGTTGTTAAATGCGCCAGTACTTGCTCGGTTGTTTCTCGGAGGAACTGCGCAACAGTAGCTCGATAAAAAGTGGCCATTTATCCTTAGAAAATCTGAAAATCCTGCAAGCCTTGTTGTGGCCATAGTGCAACAGCATTCTAGCGAATTTCATATGCGCTTCATCGACCGGCAAGAAGTCCATCGCCGCCTTACCTACGACATCTGCATCCCCCTCATCCGCGATGCAATGATCGCCTTCTCCGCCGGCGAAACCAGGCAGCTCCTCCGCTCCATCATCCCCCTCGCTCAAGGTCACCTCTTCGGCATCATGCCCGGCGCGCTCGGCGCCGACAAACCCTTCGGAGCAAAACTGATCAGCATCTTCCCGGAGAACGCCGCGCATGGTCGACAATCGCATCAGGGCCTCATCGTCCTCTTCGAGCCCGAAGCCGGCATCCCCGTTTGCATCGTTCACGCCGGCGAAGTCACCGCCATCCGTACCGCTGCCGCAAGCGCCGTCGCCACCGATGCGCTCGCACGCAAAGACGCGAAGCATCTCGCGATCCTCGGCGCCGGCGAGCAGGCCGCCACCCACGCGCGCGCCATCGCGAAAGTCCGCGCGCTTCAATCCATCACCATCTGGGGCCGCTCTCCCGAACGCGCACACACGCTTGCCGAGAAGCTGCAGCCCGAACTCAACCTTCCCATCACCGTTGCCCACAGCGTGCAACAAGCCGTCGCTGACGCCGACATCATCTGCACCGTCACCTCCGCATCCGAACCCATACTCAAATCCGAGTGGGTCCGGCCCGGCATGCACATCAACGCAGTCGGCTCCAGCCACGCCGGTCCCGCTGAGATTGACAACGCGCTCGTCGCCCGAGCCCGCTTCTTCGCCGACAGCCGCGAAGGCGTCCTTCAGCAGGGAGCAGAGTTCCTCCGCGCCAAACAAGCTGGCCTCATCGACGACCACCATATCCTCGCCGAAATCGGAGAGGTGCTAGCTGGCACGGCCGCGGGCCGCCTCGACACAGACGAAGTCACCATCTACAAATCCCTAGGCCACATCGTGCAGGACCTCGCCAGCGCCTGGTGGCTCTACTCGCAGCACGATCGGTTAACTCCTGCACACAAACAATAAGGGCGGAGCGTTGGGCTCCGCCCTTAACCGAATACACCCGCCGTTAATGCGTCACGTTGAGTGTGATGCTGGTCTGCGCCGTCTTGCCTCCGCCCGACGCGGTGATCGTAATCGTACGGCTCCCCACTTGAGCGTTTCTGGGCGCACTGATCGTCATCTTCGACGTGCCGGATCCCGGCGCCGCAATGCTGCTTGGGCTGAAGGAGACAGCGGTACTGCCCTGGCCGGATGCAGACAGGCTCGCCGCCGAGTTGAAGCCGCCTGAGATTGTCGTTGTCACCGTTACATTTCCGGATGAGTTACGCGCCACCGTGATCGATCCCGGTGAGGCCGAGACACTGAGTCCGGACGTCACGCCGGATGTCACTGTCAGCGAGACCGTGGTGGTCTGCGTCACGCCGCCGCCCGTGCCGGTAAGCGTGATGTTGTACGTGGCTGCCGCAACCGTCGATGCCACCGTGAATGTCGCGCTGGAGGTGCCGGATCCCGGAGCGCCGATCGATGACGGGCTGAAGCCCACCGTCACGCCGCTGGGCGCGCCGGAGGCCGTCAGCGCAACCGCAGAGTTAAATCCGCCGGAGATCGTAGAGCTAATGGTCGACGATCCGCTGCTCCCCGCGGCAACCGAGATGGCCGAGGGCGAAGCCGAGAGCGTGAAGGAGGGATTCTGCGTCGACGAGCCGGTCAGCGCGCTGATCAGGCCGCTGTTCGGGCTCCCCCATCCGGTCACCAGGTCGTATCCCGTCACCGCCGAGTAGCTGCCGGATGTGCCGCTCGTGATGTCGTGGAAGTCTGCGGCATAAGCTGGAGGTGACGTTCTGCGCGTAGATCGTCGGGTTCAGGAAGCCGATCGTCGGCTTTCCGTTCGCGGCGAGTTGCTGATTGACCAGCGCAATGTAGCCCGCCCACATCGGCGCCGCAAAGCTGGTGCCGCCATATGAGTTCGCGAGGCAAGTCGTCTGGTCCGCGCAGGTGTAGAACGTGAAGTTCGCGTTTGCTGCAACGTCCGGCCCGTTGCGCAGCGTCGTCGAACCCCTGTTGCTCGCGTTGATCACGCCCGGAAGCTGTTGCCACGACGGGATCGCAATGCTGTCCGGCGAGATGCCGCCGCCGCTGTCGACCCACGCCGTCTCCGACTTCCATGGCCCCGCGGCGCTTGCGGTCACAAGATCTGTGCCGCCCACGGAAACGACATAGGCATCGTCCGCCGGCCACGCTTCCACTCGCCTCGACCACGTCGAGCTGTCTCCGGATGCCGCAAAGAAGTTCTGCCCCTGCGCGGCCATCTTCTTGAAGTAAGGATCCAGCGTGCTCGGATCGGCCGGCGTCCAGCCCCACGAGCAGCCGATCGTGGTCGGCAGCGGGTTGTGGGTTGTCATCGCACTGATCATCGCCGTGTCGCTAGATCCGATGTACATCACCAGGCTCGACAGCCCCGGCGCCATGCCCAGCGCCTGCGTCATGTCGAGCGTCTGCTCGGTATCGTCGCAGCGGCCGGCAGCATAGGTGCACGACGTGCTCGTTCCGTCCACCGAAAGCAGCGTGATCGGTACATTGTTCGTCTGGCCTACATTCTTGTAATAGGTGTTCAGGTCGGCCAGGTCCGTGCCTACATATTCCAGCAGCCCAAGGTTCTGGCCCGCGCCTGTCAGCGATCCGTTCGCCGTAGTAGGCGGCGCGCATGTCGCTGCCCAGGAACGAAGCCGAAGGCCCCGACCCTGTCGTCGCATGGGACACCACCTTTTCTCCGGATATCCCATGTGCCTGCGCGTAATCGCTCTTCTTCACCACCATCGGGTGCGGAATGGAGTAGTTGTCCAGCCCCGACACATGCCACAGATTGAACGGCAGCTCACCGTGGGCTCGCTGTCCGGCGCGTAGAAGGTGCGGTTCTCAGTGGGGTGCTGGTAGGTGCGGATGTTCACATGGAACGCCGCCTGCACCGCCGAAACCGGGCCTCTCACCGCTACGTTCATGCCGTCGCGCGAGCCTCCCGTCACCGTCAGTCCATTGGATTTCAGGTACTGCACGACGCTGTCGTACTCCGCCTGCGTCGGGCCGAACATCGCGGTGAACTCCGGTACCGTGAGGTAGTGGTGATACAAGGGGCTCGCCGGATCGTAGACCTCACTCAGGAACCGGTCCAGGCCCGCTTCATCGCGCAGGGGCAGCACCACGTTTAGCGTGATGATCTGGTTGGCGGGAGCGCGGCCCGTGGCCTGCACGCGGTTATCGCGCACCGGCTCGCGCATGTGATGCGTGAGAAAGTTCTGCGCCTGGCAATTTGTTGCCGCAGCCAGCACGACCGCAGCAACTGCAAACAGGAAGGTGGATGTCTTGCGAATCACAGAATCTCCTCTTCGTGGGTACTGCGGGGGACGACCTTACATCTTTCCGGGAGGTTCAGAGCTGAGCCGGAATTGTCGTATACCGCCGAGGGGCTGTCAATTCTTCATTTTTATGACGTCACAGTGACGGTAACCTGCTGTGCTGAATCGGGAGACCCCGCGGAAAAAGGTGAATCAGTTGTCTCGTACCCTCGCCCATGATCTCCTAGAATCCATGGGCCGTATCCGCGTACTCACCGACCAGGTCGCCAACCAGATCGCCGCCGGCGAAGTGGTCGATCGTCCCGCGTCCGTGGTCAAGGAGCTGCTCGAAAACTGCGCTCGATGCCGGCGCCACCCGCATCCGGATCGAAGTCGAAGGCGGCGGCCGCAAGCTCATCCGCATCGTCGACAATGGCTGCGGCATGGTGCGCGACGACGCGCTGCTCGCCTTCGAGCGCCACGCCACCTCCAAGCTCCGCACCTCCGACGATCTGCTCGCCATCGCCACGCTCGGTTTCCGCGGTGAAGCGCTGCCCTCCATCGCATCCATCTCGCGCCTGGAGCTCGAGACCCGCGCCGCCGAAGAAGCCCGCCGGCACGCGCTTGAGATCGTCGGCGGCCGCATGCATCCGCGTCGAAGACGCCGGCATGCCCCCGGGTACCACCATCACGGTCCGCGACCTCTTCTTCAACACTCCGGCCCGCCGCAAGTTCCTCAAGTCCGAGACCACGGAGCTCTCACACGTCACCGCATTGGTGACGCATTACGCGCTCGCCCATCCTGACAAGCACTTCGAGCTGCACTCCGCCACTCATGCGCTCCTGCAGGCGCCCCCCGTCGCGCAGCCGGCAGACCGCATCTTCCAGATCTTCGGCCGCGAAACCCTCGACCATCTGCTGCCCCTCGCCGCTGAAGTCGACTCGAGCGCACCGGCCTGCCCGCCCCTCCGCCGTGGAAGCAGGCCGAGGACTACGAGCCGCCCGCCCCGGCTACCTGCGCCTCACCGGCTTCACCTCCAAGCCCGAGCTCGAAAAGCTCAACCGCAACTCCATCTACTCCTTTGTGAATCGCCGCCTGGTGCGCGACCGCCTGCTGCTCCACGCCGTCTCGGAGGCCTACCGCAATATCCTCCCGCCGACATCTTTCCCGTCGTGCTGCTCTTTCTCGAAATCCCGCCCGAAGAAGTCGACGTCAACGTCCATCCCGCAAAGACAGAAGTCCGCTTCCGCCAGCCCAGCTTCATCCACGACTTCGTACGCGACACGCTGCGCAACAAAATCGTCCAGTCGCGGCCCGCCATGGGCTTCCTCGCCGCGCTCGAAACCCATGCCCTCGCCTCGCCGTCGCTGCTGCCCGGCGTCTCCGCATTGCCCGGCGCACCGGAGTCCATGCCGCCGCCCGCAACCGCCGGCGCCGAACCCTTCACGCTGCAACAGCAGACCATCGCGCCGCTCGTCCAGCGCTTCGACTTCACGCCC
Source organism: uncultured Acidobacteriaceae bacterium (assembly GCA_963836835.1). Lineage (GTDB taxonomy): Bacteria > Acidobacteriota > Terriglobia > Terriglobales > Acidobacteriaceae > KBS-83. Next base: position 464,442 of record CAWILE010000005.1, read on the forward strand.
GCCGGCAGCGGCTCCGCCATCGCCGCACAGGAGGCGGCCGCACTTGCGCTCCTCAACGCTGAGCTGCCGGCAACATCCACGCAGCCCGTCGCCAGCTCATCCGCGGCACTGCCCGGCGAAGCCTCTACCCTGCACGCCCTCGCTTCACTCAAGCCCATCGGTCAGCTTCGCGAGTCATTCATCCTCGCCACCAATGAAGAAGGCCTCTGGATCATCGATCAGCACGTCGCGCACGAGCGCGTGCTCTTCGAGAAAATTCTGCGCGACCGCGAAGTCGAGCGCGTGCAGCGCCAGCGTCTGCTCATGCCCCTGCTCATCGACCTCACTCCGGCCCAGATGGTCGCCTTCTCGCTGGTCGCCGCCGAACTGGAGCGCAACGGCTTCGAGGTCGAGCCCTTCGGCCCGCGCACCCTCGCCGTCAAAGCCGCTCCCGTTGGTCTCGACGGCCGCGAGCTCGAGCGCATGCTCGTCGAAGTCCTCGAACAGGCCGACCGCCTCGACCAGCGGGAAAATCTCTCCACCGCCCGCGCGCGCATCGCCGCCTCCATCGCCTGCCACTCCGCGATCAAGGTCAACATGCCGCTCGACCCCGAGCGCATGGCCTGGCTGCTCAGCGAGCTGGGCAAAACCGAGCTGCCCACCAGCTGTCCCCACGGCCGACCCATCGCACTACGGTATTCTTGGAAGGACATCGAGCGCGCATTTCATCGCATCTAGTCCGCGCCGGAAAGCAGTTTGCGCCACGCGCACCCGACCATGAATCAGGATCAACTTCAAAAAGCGCGGCAGGCACGCTGGCGTCAGGACGGCAACGCGCTTCTCACCCTGGACGACGCCGAGCGCTGGCTCGCTGAAACGCCGCTCTGCCTCTACCTGCCGCGCTATCAGCATCTCCCCGTCCCCGCGCCCAGCTTTGTGGAAGCCATTGCCGGCCGTCCTGATCCCACTCCCGCGCCGGACCAGATCGCCGCCGCCGCGCAGATGCTCGCGCGCCTCGTCGCCTCCGGGGCCGTCATCGCGCTCAATCTCTTCGGTGCCGCGCCAGGCATCGGCATCACCAGCTTCGTCGGTGAGCACCCGGACTTCCTCGCCACGCCTGAGGCCCTCCCCTTTCTCTACGCGCTCCAGCCCGAGCGCAACCCCAAGCGCCCCCCGACGACAGTCGGCGGTGCCCGCGTCTCTCCGCTCGCCGCCGAAGCTTACACGCTGCTGGAACGCGAAGGCGCTCTCACCACCATCGAGCTGCGCTCGCGCCTCGGTCGCGAGGTCACCGAAGCCGCCGTCCTGCGTTCACTCGCTGAGCTCTGGCACACCATGCGCGTCGTGCCTGTCCCCGCTGACAATCCGCAGGATGGAGCGCACTGGGAACTGCTCAGCGCCCGGCACCGTCGCGAGCTGAACATCGGCAGCACGCAGTCGCAGACCACCGCGCTCTCCATCCTCGTCTCTTTCTATCTGCAGTCCGCCATCGCAGCCACCGGGGAGGAGGTCGGGATCTTCCTCTCCCCGCTCGCCTCGCGCTCGCGCATTCGCGACGTCGTCCACGGCCTCTCCACCACGCGCCAGCTCGCATCCTTCTCACTCGCAGGTGATGAGCAGTTCTACGTCGAAGGCACGCTGCCGGAGATCGCGGAGGAGGAGACCGTAGTTCTCGCAGCAGGTGCGATTGCCGGAGAAGACGCAGGCCTGGAGCAGAACGAGCCGGATCTGACCGAGGCTGCGGCGGCCAATCCACCAGAGGTCTCGCGAGCGAGACCTGCCGCTCCACGCCGTTCTCCACGACCCGCTTTCGGAGAGCGTGCCCGCGGCAGCTTCGCCGCACGCGATCGCAGACCGCCATCCACAGGTCGCCCGCCACGTCGCGAAAGCGGCTTCCGCCGTCCGGAGCGAAGCGGCGAGCGTGGCGATGTTCGCGGCAGCTACCGTCGCCCCGCAGGTGCCGAAGGAACCGATCGTCCGCCGCGCCCGAACTTCGAGCGTCGCGCTCGTCCCAGCCGTGCAAATACATCGGAGAGCCGGGAGCGTCCCGCCCGTTCAGGCGGACCATCTCGCCCGCGCACCTTCGATCGCCCGAATCGCTTCGACCGGCCTGATCGCCCGGAACGTGGCGGCGCGCCACGAGGCAGCTTCGATAAAGGCCGTCCGCCGCGCCCCGCAGGCGGCAGCTACCGCCGTGACAAGCCGTTTGGCGACCGCCCGCCTCGCTCTGCCGGGAGCACGGGGCGTCCGTCCCGGAGCGGCCGCCGGACCGCAGCGATTCTCACAAGACCGCCCCGGCCGTCCCCCGCGCGATGCGGGACGTCCGGCCCGCAGTTTCACCGGCGGCGAAGGACGAGGTGCCTCCCGGCCCGATCGCCCTTTCGGCAAGCCGCGGGGAGATCGTCCATATCGCCCCACCGGTGGACCGCGCCGCTTTGAAGGCCGTCCACCTGCCGCAGGTCGTCCAGGCGCCGGAGCGGGCCGTCGTCCAGGTCCCACAACAGGTCGTCCGGGCGGTTTCAGCCGTCCGCCCCGCCGCGATGGTGAGTCGCGGCCACCCTTCCGTAGTGGTGAATCACGGCCGCAGGGCGACCGCCCCTTCAAGCGGCCGTATTCTTCCGCAGGCAATCGTCCTCCCGGACGAGGACCCGCACGCAGCTTCGGAAAGTCTGCCGGCGGTGACCGTCCACAGCGCAACTTCACGCCTCGGCCACGGCCTGAGGGCGGCGATCCTGCAACACGCCCCGAAGGTGGCGAGCGGGAATCCAGGCCCTTCCGCCCCGCAGGTCAGCGTCCCAGCCGGCCTGGTGGATTCAGCAAGCCCGCAGGCCGTTCTGGCAGCTTCCGAAAGCCCGCTTTCGGGAAACCCGGCACCGGAAAGCCCGGCTTCAGCAAACCGGGAGGCTATCGTAAACCCGCAGCCGGCCAGTCCCCCGCCGGCGAGGACTCCGGGCGTCCGCCTCGCTCCTCGTTCGCTTCAGGACCGCGCAAACCCGGTGGCTTCCGCAAGCCCGGAGCTCCTGGCAAATCCTTCGGCAAGCCTCGTCCGGCCGGTGCACCTTCGGGCAGACCCCGGCCCGGAGGAGCAGGCAAGGGTCGCACCTCGACCACCACAAGCAGCGGCATGCCGCGTCCCGGCGCCGGCGGAAAGCCTCGCACTGGCAAACCGGGAGGGCGCCCCCCCGCAAAGGGCGGATTCAAGTCAGGCGGTTTTAAGCCCGGCGGCAAACGCCCCGGCGGCTCCGCCCCGCCGCACCGCAAACCGCGTGGCGAATCCCGCGAAGGAGACGAAGGCTAGATGTCGGAGTGTTCGACTCGGCCGCCTCTCATCGTTGCCATCGACGGCCCCGCCGGAGCAGGGAAGAGCACCGTCGCGCGCACTCTCGCCCAGCGCTTCGGCCTGCTCAACCTGGAAAGCGGTGCCATGTATCGCGCCTTCGCGATGAAGGCGCTTGCTGCCGGCGTGCCAACAACAGATGCGGCCGCCCTCGATGAACTGGCTCACACCACCGAAGTCCGCCTCGAGCCCGGCCCCGATGGCAATCGTGTCCTGCTCGATGGCACGGACGTCACCGCCGAGCTCCGCACCCCCGGCATCACCGCCGCCGCATCCGAGGTCAGCATCCACCCGCCCATCCGCCGCTGGCTCGTCCGCCTGCAGCAGGCGCTCGGCGCGCGCGGCAACGTCGTCATGGAAGGTCGCGACATCGGCACCGTCGTCTTCCCCCACGCGCCGGTAAAAATCTTCCTCGACGCTTCTCCGGAAAAACGCGGCGAGCGCCGCTACGAGCAGAACCGGGGCACAGCAGTCGCAACCCAGCTTCCCGCCGTCGTGCTCGAAGAGATCCGAGAGCGCGACCGCCGCGACCGCACCCGCGCCGACTCACCCCTCCGACCCTGCACCCGACGCGGTCATCATCGACTCCACGGATCTGTCACTGGAAGAAGTAATCGCGAAGGCCGAGCTGCTGGTGGCGCAATATCTAGGAAATAGAGAATAGGGAGCAGCAATAAAAGCCAACAGGAGTCGCTCCGAATCTGTTCGCTGATCCCTACTCCCTTGCTTACTGCTGCGTAGTCTGCGGAGCCGGCGCATTCCTCGGCACCCGCAGATGCGGCGCCCGCGGAGCCTTCGGCGGATTCGGTACGCCGCCTTCCGGTGCCTCTGGTACCTCGGGTGCCTCCGGCGCTTCCGTCGTTTCCACATCGTTGGCTGCCGCGCGCTTGATCTCGATATCGCCGTGATCGGATACCAGCGTCACCCGCGTAGCATTCCCGCCCTTGCCCGTATCGCCGCTTAGCGAGTGGTCGCTGCGCTCCACCTTCCCGCTGTAGTTCAGATCGCTGCCCACGTTGCCGTCGTTCGCGGTGGCAATCACGTTGAACAGGTGACCGTCCGGCAGCCCAAGGTTGATCTCGCCATTGCGGTTGCGAAGGTTGATAGGCCCGTTGCCCCCGTTCAGGTTGACCCGAATGTCACCGTCGGAGGTGGAAATATCGAGCGGCCCGGCCACTCCGTTCATGGTGATGTTCTTCGACCGCGTCGCCGCCTCGACCCGGCCCGTCGCGTTGTTCACCGTCAGGTCTGAGTCATCGAGCGACATATCCCCGTTAATGTGTTCCAGGTTCAGCGTCGTCCGGCTTGAGCGGAAGTTCAGCGCACTCTTCAGCTTGGAAACGTCCACCTCGCCCAGGTAATCGCCTTCCAGCGTCACCTGCCCGGCTACATCGGAGATGTTTGCATCCTCCGTGCGTCCGGTCACGTTGAGGGTGCCGGTCAGCGCATGCGCTGAGAAGTCTCCGCCGGACATCCGGACCGTGCACGCGCCACCGATCTTGTTCAGCGTCACATTGCCCCGTCCGGCGTCCACGCCCACCGGCCCGTTCAGGCCGTTCACCGCGACGTTGCCGCGCCCCGCCTTCATCGTGATGCTCGTGTTCGCCGGCACCTGCACCGTCAGGTCCACGCTCCCGCGTTCCATCTTGTTGGTGGTCAGGGTTGCTTCGTTGCCGGTCACATTGAGCCCTGTCCGCAGCTTGTCCAGCATCTTTTCCGCATCGCGATCGTTCGAAGTCCACACCGCCTGGTGCGCGCTCACGTGAATGCGGTCGTCGCTCGACGGCGCAATCGACACATCGCCATGCGGATTGTCGATCGTCAGTTTTCCGTTCGCGCCGAAGGCCTGGTCGAACTGCCGGTCGGCGTCATGCTCCTGACCCCACAGGTGCATGCTCCAGTCATTGTCCTCGTCGGAGAAATGCCAGCCGAACGGGCTGTTCATCGCATGCTTGCCGACAAAGCCGAGAAACGCCAGCAGCACAATCAGGAACACGATCCCGCCCACGCTTGTCCGCCTGCTGTAAGGATCGCCCTGCTGGAAATACCACTCCGCCAGCAGCCCCACACCCAGGATGATCAGCAGCAGCGGCCACCAGTGGATGTACCAGTCCCAGAAGTCGTAACCGCTGATGGTGCCGATCTGGATCAGCAGCGCCACCATGCCGATCACGATCAGCACGATCGGCCGCACCAGCGAAGGCCGCCGGAAGCCGCGATAGTATGCCCGCTGCGCGCGCCACTGCTCTTTGGCCGCGCGGCGCTGCTGTTTCCACTGCCAGCGCGGATCGGGATTGCTCCCTCCCGGACCTTGTCCGGATGTATACGGCGGAGGTGCGGCTGCCATTACCGGCCTCCTTCTGTGCGGTCAATCTCTGCGGGTGCAGCCGGCACAATGGTCGTCCCCGGCGCGGCCGGCGGAGTCGTCTGCCATCCGCTCGCCGGCGGCTGCGGAGGATACGTTCCTCCATATGGCGGATACGGCGGCATCTGCGATTCGTCCGGTTGCGTGAACGCCGCGCGCTCCGCCAGCGCCAGCACCCCGGCCAGCACCAGGTACAGCGGCCAGCTCTGGCCAAAGCTCAGGATGTGCCATTCATGCAGCAGCGCCGTCAGCCCGAACAGCAGCAGAAACGCAGGCCCACGCATGCGGCGGATCATCAGCCAGCTATTCATCGCGTGCCTCCCGTCGTGTCCGTCGGCACAGAATGCGTATGGCCTTGGCTGTGGATCGACGCATCTGGCGGCGGAGGCGCAGCAAACCCGTGCGAGCGCTTGAAAATAATCCAAATGCCTAGCCCGATAATCAGCAGCGGCCACGCATGCGCAATCCAGTCATGCCGCAGCAGCCCCAGCGATCCGAACAGGAACAGGATTCCCAGCCCGATCAGCACAATTGCGCCTGTCGGTATATCGCGGCCCGCAAATCCATGCGGAGGAGGCGGCGGATAGGGCGATAGGGCGCATAGGGCGCATACGGCTGGCCCGGAACATAGCCATATCCCGGAGCGCCGCTTCTCCGGCGAATATCGTTTTCCAGCCACTCTGCGTAGCCCGGCTGGCCGGGGGCCGGGGGATATCCGGACGGAACGAACCCCGAAGCGCCCGGTCCCTGCCCCGGCTCCCAGCTCGCGCTTCCCGCGCCCGGCGCAGGCGGCGGAGGCACAGGCGGCATGCCGGGATGCGCATGGATACCCAGCCGCTGCGCAATGTCATTCAACCCGAAAGGATTCGGCAGCGGCAGTCCATCGCGCCGCGCCATTGCCGTCTGGTAGGCGTCGAAGACCTGGTAGAACACCCACGCGGCCACCAGGATCCCGAAGATCCCCGACCTGTCGCCCAGGCTCGCCAGCACGGCGAAGATCACAACGTGCGCAATCGCCTTGGCGTACTGCCCGTTGTACATCGCGCCCACGCCAGGGATAAAGCCCAGCAACCCGGCCAGCATCGGATGCGGTCTGCCGGTAAAAATCGGCGCGGCGGTGCCCGCGGTCGGCGCGGTCGTGCCACGGAGACGATCCGCAAGGCATGCTTCGCAGTAAACAGATCCTCCTACGTTGCGCACACAATCCTTGCACAGCGCCTTGCCGCAAAATTGGCAGTAAGCAACCGAGGGAACATCCGGATGATAGTTGCAGTTCATGCCAGGCTCCTTTCTGACGGCTCTTGGTAATTGCCTGGTCTTGGAGTAACGGAGAATTTGAGGCCCGAGGAGAAAATATTGCGATGCGCCTGCAGTCGTAGCTGCAGGTGCTGGCGCGGCGTTATTCCGGCGTGGATGGGAAAGCTGGCCAGCACCGGCGCCGGCGGCTCAACGTGTCTCTGCTGCTGCTCCGGGGTGGTCGTGCTTCCATTCTTCTGCGCCGACCCGCCCGGCTTTCCCCCTTTCGAGGGTTGACTCTGCTGCGGCTGCTTCTGCGGTTGCGGCTGTTGCTGCTGCACCGGCCGCGACGCCGGAGCGCTCGTGTTCTGTCGCATCTCGTTCACCCGCGACTCCAGCTCGTACACAATGCGCAGGTTCGAGTAGTAGCGGTTCAGATGGCCCCACGTCGTGTAGTACTGGTGGCTCAGCGACGAGGCCAGCGCCGACGGGCTCAGGTCGCTCAGCTTCAACTGGTTCAGCCGCACGCCCGTCAGGTTCAGTGTCAGCGCGATCGAGAAGAACGCCATCGCCAGCGTCATCAGGATGCGCGACTCCATGACGTGCCGCTGCAGCACCCCGATCGACACACCCAGCCACGGCTGGCTGGGGATCGCCGGCGCGCCCGCCACCGCCAGCGGCTGTACGCTGTCCAGTCCCGTCGTCCCGGCCAGGATCTTCTCTAAGAGCCCTTGCGGCGCTTCCGGCGTTTGGTGCAGAAACCGCAGCCACTCCGTGCCCCGCTTCGCCTCCTCCATCAACTCGGCGCAGCCCGCGCCGCAGCTCCGGCCGTGCGCTTCAAAAGCCGCGGTATCGCGCGCGTCCAGCGTGCCGTCCAGGGCATCCGCCAGCATCGCCTCCCAGGCTTCGCAGCTCAGGCCGCGGGGTCCTTTCTCCGGATTCTGGTTCATCGCCACGGCTACATCACCTGCTTCTTATTACGTCCCAGCAGCCGCGCCAGTTCTGCCCGTCCCCGGCTGATGCGGCTCTTTACTGTTCCCTCCGGCACCCGAAGTACCAGAGCGATTTCCTTATAATCCATGTCTTCCAGATCGCGCAGAATAACAGCCTCGCGCAGTTCCGGCGATACTTTTGCGAGCGCGGCCTGCACCATTCGTTCCAGCTCCCGCGCCACCGTGTGGTCGTGCGGAGAGCGCCGCGCATCCTGCAGCAGGTCCGCTCCCGATCGCGTCTCCTCCGCGTCGTCCCAGCCCGCGTCCAGTGAATCGGTCGAGCGCTCCATCCGGCTGCGGCGGAAGTGGTCCACCAGCAGATTCCGGGTCAGAGTTGTGATCCAGGTCGTAAAGCTGCCCTTGCCGCGGTCGAAGCTCCGCAGATTCCCGTACAGCTTCAGGAAGACCTCCTGCGTCAGGTCTTCTGCGTCCGACGCGGAACCGGTGAACCGGTAGCACATCCCGTACACTCGCCGGTGATGGCTGCGCACCAGCTCCGCCCAGGCCCCGCCGTCTCCGCGCAGGCAACGCTCAACCATCGTGGCCCAGTCAACGTCCGCGGGCGGCACAGCCGGCATGGCCGACGATGCGCGGACGGCCGGGCTCTCCCGCCGCGTGGCGGACTTCTCCCAGCTCTTCTCCCCGCCCTTGTTCCCGTCCACAGCCATTCCGCCGATCGACCTGCCGCCCCCACGGGCGCTCGCGTTGATTCCAATGCCGTTCGGAGAACTATATCCAATTCGCGCCTGCGCAGACCTGGCCGGAACCCACAAACCGTTCGCCCGCGAGAGGTTACCCCGCCCCACCAGCATCCCCGGCCATGTCGCCACTGCGCCCATGGGACAAAATACGTGGAAAAAGGCAGCCCGGTTCCATCGAATCGGGCCAGGACAGCGAAGAGAGACGATACGCCGTGGTGGTTATCAAGCCCCGGTTGCCCGGCCGGATCATAGCGAAGGGAACTCAATGACTGGATTGGCGATGATGCACTCACTGAGAAGGCATCGGTAAAGAGAAGCGCGGTTTCTGATATGAATGCCCAATCCTGAGTGAGATCGACATGCGAAAAGACCAGCTAAGACACGGATGCAGGTATGCACCTGGAGCAGGAGCGCTACGGAACCTTCTCCGCCATCAAGATTGAGCCTTTGCATTCCGCCTGCGCGTACAGGATCATCCGTCCGTCCCGGGACGAGGAAAGGTTCGACGTCCAGCGATATGCTCCCCGGCAATGATGATGCCGCCCGCACGATCACGTCAGGTCAATGAGTGAGTTGGCCTGATATCGCCATTCCAGTAAACCAGCATGGCAATTTACCAGCCGCGCTACCGCAGGTAGCTCTTTACGTCGTGTCACTAAAAGTTCTCCTCCATGGTGAGAGTGCTCTGCAGCATCCCCTGGGTGATCAGCAAAATTCGCCCGTCGCGCGAAGCCGATAGGTTCGCCCCCCATGGCAGTGGGTGCTCTTCCAGCTGAAGCACGGGCCTAAGCTGGCGCGTCTGGAAGCCGTAATACATGATCGTGGGCCGGGGCACCGCATCAACATCCAGTAGGTAAATCCCAGCCTCGGTCACAGCGAAGTATCCCCAGTAACCGCGATGAAGAGCATTGGTGATGTGCTGTTCAGCGCCCCCACCTGTGGGCATGCTCCACAATCCTCCGCCGTCGAATCTTGAATAGTAGAGTGTTTTGGCGTCGTAAGATTCAAATGCCCCAAAGCCTCCATTGCGCGTCACTTGCGTCTCCTCTCCGGTCGCGAGTTCGCGTTTCCATACCTGCCATTTCCCCGTTCGATTGGAGTCGAAATAAATGAATTTCCCGTCACGCGACCAGCTGGGCAACTCATTTTCGTAATCGCCCGCTACGATGTCGTGCTGGTTGCGGCCTTCAGAATCGACCAGGGTGATGTGGCTGTGTTCGCCGAGGCGGGAATCAAAGGCAATCCATTTGCCATCGGGCGACCAGCGCGGAGTACCCGGCCAGCCTTTGTCGAACGAGGTCAGCTTCTGCGGGTCGCTACCATCCGCATTGCTCTTCCAGATATCTTCCCTCCCCCTGCGTGCGGAGCGGAATACGATCTCGCGTCCATCGGGCGAGAGCTGCGTTGCGTCGTTGCCGCCTGACGAAGCCACAAGTTTTGTGAGCGAAAGCACCTTGCCGGCTGGGGCGGCCAGCTCCGCGCGCCACGTTTCCGGTGGCAAACCGGTAGATTCGACATACGCCAGACGCCGGCCGTCAGAACTAAGCGCGCCGATATTGGGATATACGGTCTCCGGTTCGATTGCGCCTCCGTCAACCGAAACTCGCCAAGGCCGCGCAACTCCGTTTATCCCTGCGTTGACGACGATGTATCGTCCATCCGGTGTCCACATCAGAGGCGCCGACATGCTCATGTTCTCGTGGGTCAGTCTCCGCAGATTCCTGCCCGATAGCGAGATGGTATAAAGCGCGTCAAATCCAAGGGTGAGAGTTCGAAAGAAAGCAACGGTTTCATGATCTGGAGAGAGTACAGGACCCGCATCCCCGGGATCCGCATACGGCGGCGGAGCGGTGAGACAGCGCTTCTCTCCAGTGCGCGAGAGAGAACAGCATGATTCCTCGTGGAGCATCCGGCACGCAACTGTCCACAATCACCAGCGACTTTCCATCGGCGGTCCATTTCGGCTGCCCGGCCTCTCCAAACGGACACGTCACATCGGTGAGCTTCCGCTCCGCACCACCCAGAGCTGGAACCACATAGACGCCTCCCGCATCGTCCCTGCACCGGCCAAAGGCGATCTGCTGCCCGTCCGGCGACCAGTCCCCACAACAGATATAACCGCTCTGCGTGTGAGTCAGCCGAAGCGGTCTATCCGCTCCAACAAGCTGCACATATAGGTCACCCTTCACCGGATTCTCGCCGTCCCAGATGAAGGCGATCTGTCTCCCATCGGGAGCAAACGCCGGGTCCCAGACATTCCCGGCGACCGTTGTAAGCGGAACAACGCGGGCGTTCGACGCGGTCTTGCCCGCAGGATGAGCGGCATGCCCAAACACACGTCCGCCTCCGATCGCCCTATAAATAAGGAACGCCGCCAGCAGAAGCACCGCCATCCCAAGCCCCGCGAAAATTCCTCTCATCGCGCCCTTGCGCTCACCACCGGCGGCTGGCGTTGGCTGGTCATCCGCACTGGGCTCAATGGTCGGACTCGTTCCCTGTGCTTTCAGTTCCGCTGAGTCCTCTTCCGCAACCCTTACGTCACACAGAAAGCGGTACCCGACCGTCGGCACAGTGGCAATGTAGCGGGGCTCGTGCGTGTCATCGCCCAGAAGCCGCCGCAATGTGGCGATGCTGCGTGTGAGCGAATTGTCGGAGACGGCGCAGTCATTCCAGACGGCACCTAGAATTTCGTCCTTGGTTATCAGCCTGCCTGGGCTCCGCAACAGGAACAGCAGGACGCGAAAGGCCTTCGGCTCTACCGGCAGGGCTTCGCCCGCCTTGATCAGCAGGAACTCCCGCTCCCTGACCTCAACATCATCGAACCTGAAAACAAGCGACTTATGCTCCGTCATGAATTCATCACTCTCCTTCAGAGAATGATCACTACGCCGTCATGACCCCGCGGAAGCACGCGGCGACATTGCGCTCAGCCCATCCGGCTGAGGTGAATTCAAATGTCGCTTACCCGGTATTTCGCTTTCGCTTGTTTCGCCGCCCTCACTCTCAACGTTATCTATGCCAAACCCCATTGCCCTGGAAATGTGCCCAGTCTAACTCTGCGCAACGTTCAAGGCTCGCTAATAGTTGTTCCCGTCCACATCAATCACACAGGCCCCTATGACTTCATCGTTGACACGGGTGCTCAACTTACCACCGTCGACTCCTCCCTGGCCTCCATACTCCACCTGAAAGCCCGCGGCACTACCGGTGTCGGAGGCGTGGCGACCTATGGTCGCAGTACCTTCGCCTATATCGATCTTGTTGAGGCCGGAGAATTCTCCGTCCCGAACACATTGATTGTGATCCAGGAGCTTGCCCAGCTGAAGGCTGCCGATCCGAGCATCCAAGGCGTCCTTGGTGAGGACTTCCTCGAACACTTCGATCTGCTCATCGACAATCGCCAACACATCCTCTGTCTCGATGACTCGAAGACTCTCGCACATGGGGTCAAAGGCATACGTGTTGCGCTGGCCGACCCGCGTGGCCCGCAAGATGATCTTCCCTTCATGCGACCCATGATGATCACCGCCCGTTTCTCGGCCTTCGATTCGGCAACGCTGCTCCTGCGGCTGGACTCGGGAAGCAACGCACCCGTGCTTTACGACGCCGATCCTCGTCTCCGCAAGGCCATGTCAACTCGCGCATCATTACTGACCCGCGCGGTCAATGGAATCGAGCAGTCGTTCGCTGTCCTGCCGCCGCAGGATCTCCTGGTTGGAGGAGCACACGCGCTAAAGCAGGTTCCGTTCGTGATGCCCATGAACGCAGTTGGCAACGGTCCCACTCCCCGCGAGGACGGTCTATTACCAACCATGGCATTTCAGCGGGTATTTCTGAGCCCCGCTGCTGGCTACGCAGTTCTGGAGCTTTGGTGACATTAGAGTCTGGAAAGGCTGGCGCACGGTGAGTTCAATAAGCTCGATTGGTTCGGGAAGTGACGGGACCGGCAAAGGATCACCGCCCCGTTGCTCCCTAATGCGGTATCCCCAGAAAATCGGGCGCCACCGGACTCTCATACAGCGACCCATCCCGCGTCACCACCGTGATCCCTGAAGGCGTCACGTGATAATGCCGCCGGTCCTCGACTGGGTCGTAGCCGATCACCGTGCCCTCCGGAAGATGCACGTCGCGGTCGATGATCGCCCGTTTGATCCGGCAGTGCCTGCCGATGTCCACGTGCGTGAAGATGATGCTCGAATCCATCTCCGAGTACGAATTCACCCTCACGTCCTGCGACAGCACGCTGTTGCGCACCACGCCGCCCGAGATGACGCATCCCTGCGACACAATCGAGTTCACCCCCATGCCCGTGCGTCCCGGTTCGCCGAACACAAACTTCGCCGGCGGATACTGCCGCTGGCGCGTGCGCAGCGGCCACTTATGGTCGTACAGGTTGAAGATCGGCGATACCGACACCACATCCATATTCGCGTCGTAATACGCGTCCAGTGTCCCCACATCCCGCCAGTAGAGCTCCTTGCTTGATTCTCATCGACGAAGTTGTAGGCATACATCTTGTACTTGCCCAGGAGCGCCGGCAAAATGTTGTGCCCGAAGTCGTGCTTCGAGGTCGAGTCATCCGCGTCCTGGATCAGCGAGGGCAGCAGCACGTCCGTATTGAAGATGTAAATGCCCATCGAGGCATCCACCATCTCCGGGTTCCATGGCGAGCGCAGCTTCGTCTCCTTCGGCTTCTCCAGAAAACCCAGCACCTCGCCGGCCTTGCTAACATCCACCACCCCGAAGCGCGGAACCTCATCCGGACGGATCGGCAGCGTTGCCAGCGTAACGTCCGCGCCCGACTGCTTGTGGTGATCAAGCATCAGCTGGTAGTTCATTTTGTATATGTGGTCGCCGGATAGGATGATCACGTACTTCGGCTGCTCCGCGCCGATCGAGTAGATGTTCTGGTACACCGCGTCCGCCGTCCCCATGTACCAGTTCTGGCTCACCCGCTGCATCGGCGGCATGATCTCGACGAACTCCCCCAGCTCCTGCGCCACGCTCCCGCTCCAGCCTTCGCGGATATGCCGGTTCAGCGACAGCGCCTTGTACTGCGTCAGGATGTATATCCGCCGCAGATCGGAGTTGATGCAGTTGGAAAGCGTGATGTCGATAATGCGATAAGAGCCGGCGAAGGGGACCGCGGGTTTGGCCCGGTCACGCGTCAGCGGGAAAAGACGCTCGCCTGCTCCTCCGGCAAGCAGCACACCCAGCGTGTCTTTCATTGTCATGGCTACGCAGATCTCCCTCCGGCGGCCGGGGGCGCCGCTCGCTTGTGCAGCGTCTCCTGCCTATCCCGCGCTGCGCATGCCAGCTTACAGGTAGCAGGGTAACGCCGGACAGCCCAACTCGCCGTTTTCACAATCCACGTATGCGATGCAGAAACTCTCGACGCGGCTTTCCTTTAAGAAAAATCGCAGATCACGCTCGTCTGCCTGATCGCAGGTATTTGTGAAAACGCTTGTAGGATGTCTGCGCTTCGTCAGGAGTTTATTCGCCCGATGCGGACGAATCGCCTTCGTCATCCACATCCTCGCCCTCGACCGAAATGCGAAGCGACCGCAGAAAGCTCACGTCCTGCGGCGTGAACGGCTTGCCGCCCTCGATCGTCTCAGCAGTCAACGCCTCGCCTTCCTCGCCCGGCTGCGTCTCCACCTCATTCAGTCCGATCGTCGCCTCCAGCATCAGGAGCACGTCGAATCCCTGGCTGCGAATGTTCTGCACCACGCCCGCAATCTGCTCCGACTCGGAGACCGATTCATGAATGGCCTCTCCTAACTGCTCGATCAGCTTGCGCACTCGTGAATTCATTCCAGCCTCCTGGGGAGTTGTCCCGCCGCCCAACCGCAGCGGGTATCCCCCTACCTTACGTCTGATGTCCCAAGGGGGCAATCCGGCTCACGCCATGTCCCGAAACTTTCCGTAGGAAAGGAGGCTGTCTCAGGACTCCAAACCGGCGCGTTCTCCTCAGTCGTCATCCGGCAGGGACCTCCGCGCCGCGCAGCGGAGCAATCTGCACCGCTCCCAACCTCACTGTGGCGGCAATATCGAAAGCGCCGCTGCCGCAATGGTGCGGTGTCCGGCCGTCGTAGGATGCGTCGCGTCCCAGAAAAGAAATGCATCCGGGTTATCGCAGATCGCGTTTCCTTTCACATTGGGAACCGTGCATCGATCTGTCACATCCTCAAAATGAAATGAGCCGGGCGACGCGATCACTGCATCCAGCAGTCCGTCCACATCGAAGAATCGGAAGTACTGCATTCCCGGCAACGCGCCAAGCGGCGCACTTTCCGCAGCCAGCGCCGCATTAAAGCCGGTGCTGAACTGCGACGCGATCACCGGAATCGTCGGATCGGACTGGCCGAGGAACCGCACATAAGGCGTCTTGCTCAGATCCGGCACATCCACAATCAGGAACATGCGCGCTCCTGCGGCATACAGCGTTTGCACATTCGTACCGATCGCCGCAAGTGCATCCTCCGTGATCACCAGGCTGGTCGCGCCGCTTGCATCCGTTGTCAGCGCATTCAGCGCATCGTCCAGATCGTTGGCGCCCATCCAGATCACCACCAGCGTGTCCGCCTGCACTCGTCCATGAAAGTCATTCAGGAAACGGCTCACCTGTGTTGTCAGATCGAAATACGGAAACGCCGGCGCACCCGCGCGCGTGCGCGCATCGCCCACCGCATAATTCGTGAACACACCGCCGGGAGCCCTCAGCGACGGCTTTCCGCTGTTCGGGATCTGCAATGCCGCCGTCAGGTACTCCGCCCACACCTGTCCATTGCTGTAATGATGCCCGCCGATGTTATAGGAGAATGCCGCCGGCCCAACGGGGAACGGCGTGCGCGTGCTCTGTCCGGTAAAGATAAAGTTGTTCCCCGAGTCCGTCAGGCTGTCTCCAAAAAAGGCGATCCGGCTGATCCGCTGCGCCGCCGCCCCCGAAACAAGCGCCACCGCAAACAACGCAAACACTACCACCCGAGCAAGCGACCGCCGCATACACTGACCCCCTCAACGTTGCATTCCGTGCGCACGGATTATTCCCCCGCAACGCGCCCCTGTCAACGCAACCTGCCCTTTTCGAGCCCATGGAGGAGTGGAGTGAATGCATGCTGCGATGCGCAAGTGTCGTGGTTCGCAGGAACTGGTTTGCAGGAACTGGTTTGCAGGAACGTGGTTCGCAGGAATCTGATATCGCCGGGCCGGCTTTTCTCTGCCTAATCGCCGGCACTGGCGAACTCACTCATCGCTCGCAGCTTATGCTCCAGCCTGAACACCGAGGCGTATCGCAGCGGCCAATCCGCCCTGCCATCATCCAGCGGTTCCAATCCCCAGTACTCCATTGGCCAGCCGCGGCGGATGGAAGCATCGCCGTCATGAGTCTCACGTATCAGGTCCATTACCGGTTCCCAACCTGATTCGCGCGCTACCTCTGTCCGCACATCGAGATCAACGCCCGAGACGAAGAGATATCCGCCGGATCTGACGAGTTGCGCGACATTGATGAGGCACTGTCGGGCCTCTTCCGGTTTCATGTGACAGAGGAAGCGATTGGCCAGCACTATATCGTGGAGCCCCATCCTGGCGCGCAACCTGGCGTCGCCTGCGTCGCCGCATACCCATGTGATCCCTTGCTGGAGCCACGGACGAATACGCGCCCTGTCTCCCTGTACCTCGAACATCTCTTCCATTTCTTTTTTTGACATGCGCTCGAACATCCACGCATTCTGACCTCGGGAAGTATTCCAGCTGATAAGACCGCGATTACGACTAACTTCCTCATCGGACCGGGCGACGGCATCGGAACTGTCCAGCGAATACACTCCACGGGCTGCAAAATCTAGGATCTCGGGCGATATGTCGACAGCAGTGATGCGCAGCTGCAGGTCGGGTCGCATGGTGCGGATGGCCCATGCAATCGAATACACCTCAGCGCCTTTACTGCAGGCAAGAACAGAGACAGAAAAAAAAGCCCCCGCGCGTCTCTGATTAGCGAGACGGCGGAGTAGCTCCAGTTCGGGGCGATTGCGCAGAAAAAACGTTGCGAACTCCTGCCTGCGCGTCGCATGCGTTCGCACCAGGCGATCCAGGTACCTGGCATAGGCTCGGCCCAGCGGCAGTTCGCGTACAGCAGGCGGGAATCTATTCCAGACCCACCTTGCTTGAGAAAGATGAGTTCCCCAGAGCTTGCGCACGATCCGTGACTTGGTGAGGGTTTTCACAGCTTCATCTCTCGCTAGGAAGCTCGCAGCCTGGCAAAGGTCTCGCTGACAGAAGGCAGTCTGCCTGCAGCTCTGGCCGGATCCACTGGAAATAATTCATTGAATTGCGTAGCCAGCTCTGATCTATGTCTTTCCAGGCTTGCCGCCATACTTGCCCGGATCAGATCTGCATCGCTAACCAGGGAGTCAAACGTCTGCATCAGCTGGTCCGGCACGGCTGTATCCATCTCCAGACAGTATTTTGATAACCCCAGCGCGCTCATGAGATACGTAACTTTTGGATGGTGTGCGATTGCCAGGACAGGCTTGTTCAGCAGGTGCGCGAGCACAACACCGTGAAATCTGCACGTAACGATATAGTCCATTGCGGTCATTCTGGCTAATAGTTCATCCACCGAGCGAAGAGGTTTGTATTCCGGAACAAACACGTGGTGCTCCTGCTGCAGAACTCTCCGCAAGTCCTCAATTGCCTCCGGATCGGATTTGATATCACTTGCAAATAGATCGAGCGAATAAGAGTGACTGGATAGCAATGAAGCAAATTTTGATAGCCTGCCGGTCAGGTCATTCTGAATCGACCTGACATCGGAAGGGCGTTTAAGAAGATCGCAAAGTGGATAAGGCATGGGAGCAAACCCCACGACTGTCCGGGAGTTGCTCTTCGCGGCGGTGCTGGATACTGCGACGTGAAAACCATATACGTTATCTGGGAAGACAGCGCTTTTACCTGAAAATCCCAGCTCGCGAGCAAGCTCCTGTGATTGCCTGTCCCGGAAAGATATATAGTCGGCTGCAAGCAGAGCGCGAAGAGCGAAAAAGCGGCTGAAGCGATGTTTGAGCGGACCGGCCCCAACATTGAGGAAGACCCAACTTACACCGGCCCGCTTCGCGATCAGACTCCAGACGAAGAGCGCATAGGGGAAACTCCACGGCCCGCCTCTCTCCGTGAGTTGGCCGCCGCCACTCACGATCAAAAGGTCGAAACCTCTCACAGCGCGATACGATTCGATGAAAAACGCGAGCTCGCGGAAGACCGCCCTGGGGAAACGAATCGCGGGATTCTTCGTCTCCTTGACCCAGTCTGTGAATCCGCGTCTGCCCGGCTCACTCGGTTGAGCCGCGATGGGGCTACCGCTGGTCCATCTATATCGTCGAATTGGATACGATGCGACTCCATGTCTCTCCGCGGTGTCATCGGGATTCATGGAAAAGACTGCAATTTCCGCATCCCCCCACCGCAGGCGAATATTGTCGATCACGGAATCAATAATCGCGGTGTCACCTAGATTGCCGCAGCCCGCGTGATGCAGAAGTGCAATCTTTGTACGCGTCTGTTTCACTGTGCACTACCGGCTTCTTCGAAGATATGGTCTTCGACATTACACACACGGATCACACACGCGTGTTAAAGGTTAAGCGGCGTTGTGGTTCAGTTCGTACCTGTGGGTTTTACATGCTTCCTCGGTTCGCACGCGTAAGCATGATTTCGGTTATCTGGGTGCGCGCAAGCTATCGAGCAGTGTCTTTACACTTTCTCTGTGGCGCCGAACCGCGTCGGACGCATATTCGGCATTCGCGGATGTTTCGATTGCTGGATCGTGGAGCAGGGATCGTTGGTTCTGCGCCTTTTGTTCAGGCTCTACTTCCACATGCCAGAGCCGATACGCCATCACAACAAAGATCGCAGTGATGAGAACAAAGCCGAACCCGAGCGCGCGGCCAACGTGTGTTTCATTGTTGAGTTGAACGATAATGATGCCGCCGGAAATGATGAACAGTGAAGCGACTACACCGAGTGCAATCCCTTGAACTACGTACAGGGTCTTCTTTCCCGGTTGGCGTCTCGACCGTAGCTTTCTCGACATAACGTGCCCCCCAAGCCGGTGCAAAATGCATGCATTCTAAGCTTTAGTTAGCCGGGGACCCTGGAGATCGCCTGATCTGGAATAGCTCCCAATCCTAGTCCGTTTGATAGAAAAGCCAAGTAAAAATTTTTTAACCTTTTCACCTCCATTTCAGGCGCGGCGGGTTATTCCCAAATCGCAGTGGCGGGTGGCCGTTGGAACGAGTACCCGGCCCCCACGGCGTTCGTTTACGGCTCTACCGGGTACACTTTCCTCATGGAGCCGAATCGCTTCGGACGCATCCTCGGCATCGGCGTCCGCGTAGGATCGCGCATGGTAAAGGAGCGCGCCACGCAAGCCGCAAACAAGTCCGCTTCCCGGCCCCAGGCTCCCGCCCCCGTCGCCACAGCGCCCCGCCCCGCCGAACCGAAATCCGCCCCACCGCCGCGCCCCCAAAAAAGTTACGCCGAGCCCGCCCGCCGCGTCGGTATCGGCACGCGCCGCTTCGGCCAGGCCTTCTTCGGCCCGTTCAGGCACGTCTCCGGCACCCTCTGGCTCGAAATCACCGGACTCTTCTTCGCCCTCTTCGCCACCTTCTTCGCGCAAAGCGCCTGGAGAACCCGCGCCTCCGCCCTCCACGGCCCCGAGCACACCCACTTCGTCCTCTACATCGTCGTCGCTCTCGTCTTCGTCTATTTCTGCGTCACCTCTTTCCTCAAGGCCTCGCGGCGCGGTAAAAGGACCACGCGATGAGTGACGGCAAAGCCGTGTCGAGCGAAAAAGGCGAGCAAGCCATGTCGAGCCAAAAAGGCGAGCAAGCCGTGTCGAGCCAAAAAGGCGAGCAAGCCATGTCGAGCCAAAAAGGCGAGCAAGCCGTGTGGACCGCAGAAGACCTCGCCAGCTTCAACCCCGACCGCGACCTCAGCTACCCCGGCCAGTACCCCTTCACCCGCGGCATCCAGCCCACCATGTACCGCGGCCGCCTCTGGACCATGCGCCAGTACGCCGGCATGGGCGATGCCGAGGAGTCCAACCGCCGCTACAAGTTCCTCCTCGCCCACGGCACGTCGGGCCTCTCCGTAGCCTTCGATCTCCCCACCCAGATCGGCTACGACTCCGACGACCCCATGGCCATCGGCGAAGTCGGCAAGGTCGGTGTCGCCATCGACTCCATCGAGGACATGGAGCGCCTCTTTGCCGGCATAAAGCTCGACACCATCTCCACCTCGATGACCATCAACGCCACCGCCAGCATCCTGCTCGCGCTCTACGTCGCAGCAGCCAGGCGCAGCGGCGCCGACATCCGCCGGCTCTCGGGCACCGTCCAGAACGACATCCTCAAGGAGTACATCGCCCGCGGCACCTACATCTATCCCGTGCGCCACGCCATGCGCATCATCACCGACATGTTCGCCTGGGCCGCCGCCGAAGTCCCCGAGTGGAACACCATCTCCATCTCCGGCTACCACATGCGCGAGGCCGGATCCACCGCCGCGCAGGAGGTCGCCTTCACCCTGGCGAACGGAATCACTTACGTCCAGGCCGCCATCGACGCCGGCCTCGACATCGACTACTTCGCCCCGCGCCTGTCTTTCTTCTTCAACGCGCACAACGACTTCCTCGAAGAGGTCGCCAAGTTCCGCGCCGCCCGCCGCCTCTGGGCCCGCGTCATGCGCGAGCGCTTCCACGCGAAGAATCCGCGCTCCTGGATGCTCCGCTTCCACACCCAGACCGCCGGCTCCACCCTCACCGCCCAGCAGCCCGAAATCAACATCACCCGCACCGCCGTCCAGGCCATGGCCGCCGTCCTCGGCGGCACGCAGTCGCTCCACACCAACGGCTACGACGAAGCCCTCGCCCTCCCCACCGAAGAGGCCGCCCGCATCGCCCTCCGCACCCAGCAGATCATCGCCACCGAATCCGGCGTCGCCCAGACCGTCGATCCCTTTGCAGGGAGCTACTTCGTCGAAGCCGCCACCAACCGCATCGAGCAGGAAGCCGAAGACTACTTCCAGAAGATCGAAGCATTAGGCGGCATGCTCCAGGCCATCGAGCGAGGCTGGGTCCAGCAGGAGATCCAGAACGCCGCCTACGACTACCAGCGCCGCGTAGAAACCGGAGACGCCGTAGTCGTCGGCGTCAACAGATTCACCAGAGACAACGAGCCCGGCGTCCCCACCCAACAACACGACCCCGACCTCGAACGCCGCCAGGTAGAACGCCTCCAAGCCCTGCGAACCAAACGCAGCCAAACAAGATGGCAGCAGGGAATCGACGCAGTGCAGGAACGTGCCCGCAACGGTGGCAATCTAATGCCCGCGATTCTGGAAGCCGTAGAAAGTAACTGTACGGTTGGGCGAAATTGCTGGTACGCTGCGATAAGTCTTCGGGGAGTATCGGGAGACCGTGGTGATTTAATTCAAGTTGCCTCATGGAAGTGACGAGGCATAATAAGTCACAATGCGCGTAGGCGATAATTTCGATGGCTGCTGATGAGATCTACTCCTCCTTACTCCTGATCCTGAATCAATTGAACGTCTTGACAAACTGCGGCTAGAAAAAGAGGTTCTTCAACGCTCAGTTAGCCGGAAAATTTCCGGTTTTGGAGTGGGTGAAAGCCTTAGCAGGGCCGGTCGCGATTTTGGGGCTAATCTGGACGGTTATTATCGGGTATACGCAGCTCCGAGATAACCAGCGCTTGCGTGATAATGAGCGCTTCGAGCGGGCGATAGCGCGAATCGGATCAACTCAGGTTCCTGAACGACTGATTGGCGTCGCCGGTCTCGAACAATTCGTAGCGGGAAACGACGCTGACCTTCAAACGCAATCACTTAAGTATCTTATAGATGCGGCGGTAATCGAACCCGATCCTACCGTCAGAAGCGCGATTGAGGACATATTCGCAGGATCAGCTCTGCAGAGCGTGTCTCAAAGAACGTTACGTTCGGCTCTTAATAGCGGCAAGAGATCGGAACCGGGCACTGCTCAAGCGATATGAAGGTCGTTATTTCGCCACGCCGGAAACTGTACCCGGAGTACTCCCCAATGGCCCGGGCTACACCGAGGTGCCAATCGGAAAGATATCCAACGATCAAGTGGCCTCGCTAACGATAACTGCTACATTGATTTCTTCGCTCGTTCGGGCTGGCGCCAAGATTGAGGATTTGTCACAGATATATTGCGTTGAATGCCGCTTCGGTGTCGATGCTAGAAGCGTCGATTTATCAGGCACCCACTTTGATGGCTCTTTTCTAAGAAGAGCAACTTCAGAAATGCCGACCTATCGAACGCATCGTTCCGCAACGCAGACCTAGTCCAGACCTGGTTCACTAGCGCCGATCTTACGTGGGGCGAAGCTAACCGCAGACGTGCCTGCGGTACCTTGGCAAGGGATGGCGGGTATAGCGGGAACGACATCTCACCGGCATGTTCGGCGCAAATTTTGACTGCGCCGACCTCTCAAATGCGGATTTTACTGGCAGAGACTATTTTCTGCATTTATCTCAACGATCCAGTAATCAGACGGCATCTCAGAATGACAATTTCTCTAAAGCAAACTTGCACGGTACCAAGCTGACCGGCTTTCAGTTCTTGTTGGTCTTTCCAGCTGATCTACCAGGAAATCCGCAAATGTCTCCTTCCGGAATCTTCAAGCTCTTCCCTGTTGTAGCTCGAGAGGCCCAAGGGCCAAGCCAAGCCGTTCATGCCTATAACGGAAGGGACTACGTGATATGGACCGTAGCAACGGACAAGGATTTTCGCTTTACTGGCAGCGTGGACCCCAAACGGTTTTGGAATTTCGTGCTTGCATTTAAGCAGTTGCACGAAGCGCGTAATCTTTACGAGGCAGAAATGCCAGATGGCCTGCGAGCGTTCCTGAAAAGCAATGAACAATTGTTTTCCCCCGGGCTCGGCGATCCCGGATGCAAGCCGCGCAATCCGTAGATCACAAGAACCGGGTGTCCCATCCTAGCGAAGCTAGGGTCGGATAGTTCTCCACTATGGCACTCGCCTACTGGCCAAGCGGCACGTCGGTTGCATCGGGCTTGATCGCAAGCTCGTCCTCCGGCGCGGACGGGTCAATGCCGAACGCATACACGCTAGAGGCGAACAGGCTCCCCTTATAAACTGGGGTGAGAACGTACTGCCCATTAGCTAGGTCCTCGCGCTTGGTGTAATCGTCGTCCAGCCGTCCGGAAGATGGCCTTCCTTGATGTCGATAATGTCATCGTTGTGCTTGCCATGGCCAGTGAGCTGAGTGATGCGAATCTGCGCAACAATGCGTCTGGCCTTATCTGGTTTTGCGCGTACGATTGCCGGGTGCCCCATCCTGGCAAAGCGAAAACCCATCTCATAAAGGCCTCCACGAACCAGTAATTCGCACAGTAACCCTCCTCGAAGAATCGGGATAGACTTGGAGCCCTGGACAGACGGTGCAGCCTATCTGGGCAGGTAAGCGGCTCTGTTCGATAAGCTCTCCGAGGTCGATTTCGGCAACCGACGGAGGACCTACATGAGTAATCGCATGAGTGTTTTATCGCGTCGACTTCAGCGCTTCGCGATCGGCCTCTCATTCGCAACCTTCGCCTTCTTCTCAATCGGGTTGTTTGCCGCCGCCAAACATCTGAAAGCCAGGTAGTATTCCTCCTCGCTGGCCTTGTTTCCGTGTGCCTCTTCGCCACCTTCTTTTTATGGCTGGCGCACGGCTTCGCATGGGCGATGATCCCAGAGGAGCCTGCAGAGGCGATGAAGCCTGCGGAGGCGATGAAGCCTTCAGAGGCGATGAAGCCTGCGGAGGTGATGAAACCCGCAGAGGCGATGAAGCCTGCAGAGGCGATGAAGCCTGCGGAGGCGATGAAGCCTGCGGAGGCGATGAAACCTGCCGAGGCGATGAAACCTGCAGAGGCGATGAAACCTGCAGAGGCGATGAAGCCTGCGGAGGCGATGAAGGCCTGCGGAGGCGATGAAAGCTGCGGAGGAGAAAAGGCCTGTGGAGGAGAAGGTGATCGCCCCAAAGGCTCCTTCCGACGCGAAGTACACCATCACCGGAAGGCGCATCTCCTGAGCGCAGGATGCCCCATCCTGGTGCAGCTGGGTTGGATAGTTCTCTACTATGCACCCGGCCTACTGGATGCTCGGCTCAGCTCCAGCCCAATGTTCGGGAAACAAAAAAAGACCCGCCGTCATTCGGCGGGCCTTGGACAAGATCTGAGAACCGCTATTGCAAAGCCTGACATAGGTCTTGCGCTGTGCCGACGTGGGTGATCGAAGCGAGGTTCCCCGCGTTGTCAAACGTCAATATGGTTCGGCCAGTGAGAAAGGCCACAGATGGCAGGCCGGCCGCTCCCGTGATATCCGGCGGAAAGCCGCTAATGAACGCTGGACCCAGCAGCGTCTCCTCATTAGCAGCAAAGTTGATGATTCCAGGTCCGCTTACATTCAGGCTCAGCGTCTTCGCTGGATTGCTGAGGTTCGTGAACGTCAGGAAGAGGGGCCCGGAAATAATCGCAGAGTTGGCAAACAAAATTTGCTTTTCGCCATTGGGCCGGTTCGCTGTGGGCACCACGCCTACGTCAAAGGCGCAGCCACCGTTGGCGGTTCCGCCCGTAATAGTGAACGGAGTTGCTGGGATAAATGTAATTGTGGGCTTCCCCGCGAATGCAGGCAGCGCGAGCGTTAACAGTCCGATTAAGCTTGCAGTTCTCAGATGATTCATCGAAAGCCTGTTCCTTCTCTCTGATTCACTTCATCAAAGATGTTCGCCCGGTTCTTCCACCCCCAGCCATTCCACTGTGTTTCATGCCAAGCCAGCAAGGGACACAGGGTTTGTGCGATTGAGGCCGCAACGAAATAGCTGGCCGGTTCCGGTGAGAGAGTGTTGTGCTGCTGAATTCATTTATCCAGGCTGCCTCTTCAAGCTGTCTCCAGCAGCTCTGGTCGGCCATAAACGCGATTCAGCGTCGTCGAGGTGATCTGGCTATCACCCCGCGTGCGCCAAGTGCCCTGCTGTGTTCCGGCATTGTGCATGGTGAAAGACTTCGGGCTCGGGAGGATCTTGCGTCTCCGCCACGCGGGATTTGATTTCACCTGGGAGTGGGCGAAATTGCCGGGCCGGATAGTAGCACAAACCAATCAGGCAATGCATCGTTGCGTACCCGCCGGTAGTGCGTCCGTCGCACACCTCACGCACGCCGAGCCGCAACCAGCAAAAAAATAGGCCGCTCCAGTTCCTCCGCCATCTCCGGCCGTTCCGCGATCTGGCTCTCCGTCGGCGCCCACTCCTCAACATGATCCAGAGTGAATCCCGTCCTGATCAGCAGATTCAGCGTCGTGCCCATCCTCCGGTGATACTTCACGACGCCCTTCGCCAGCCAATCCGTCGTGCGCGGCCCTTCCACCGCGTAGTTGTCGACAGGCCATCGCTTGTGCCCGTCCTTATCCACGCGCCAGCCCGGGCGGGTCGACGCCATGTAGATCGGGTGCTCGATCGAAAAGATCAAATGGCCGCCGCGCGTCAGCGCCCGATGCACCGTGGTCAGCAGCTTGCCCAGGTCCGCAATGTAGTGCAGCGCGAGCGAGCTATACGCCACATCGAATGAAGCCTCCGGCAGCTCGAGCGTCTCCATGTCGACTCTGCGGTAGCTGATCCTGCTATCCATGTGTCGGCCATTGTGTCGGCCATTGTGTCGGACATTGTGTTGGCCATCGCCCGCTGCAGCATCTTTTCCGACACGTCCAGCCCCAGCACTTGCGCTGCGCCCTGCTCACCGGCCCAACGGCAGAACCAGCCATAGCCGCAGCCCAGGTCCACCACCCTGGCGCCACGCAGATCCGGCATGAGCGCACGCAGCGACGGCCATTCCGGCGCGCCATCCAGTCCTCGAACCGAGCGCTCCATCCGGCTGTAGTTCTCAAAGAACTCCGGGTTGTCGTAGATATTCTGCGTCATCGCCTGTCAGGATCGGTCGCCAGTATCCCATCTAACAAAGCCACCGTGGGGATTCTCCCATAATGCAAAGCTAAGTCTATCTCGTGCGTTCGCACCCAGCAGATCATCGCCACCGAATCCGGCGTCGCAACGATGGCAATTTTAATGCCGCGATTCTCGACGCCGTAGAAAGTAACTGTACTGTGGGGTAAATCGCTGGTACGCTGCGGTCGGTCTTTGGGGAGTATCACGAGACCGTGGTGATCCAAGGGCCGCACTCCGCGATTGGGCCACAGTAGGGAGGCTCCAATATGGACTCGCCGAGACATTCTATAAACGCTCTCCTTCTCGCTGTCTCGCTCCTGTCTGCCTACGGAGCCTCGCCGGCAACCGCGCAATCCTGCGGCGCCACAACCCTGGCGGTACAGGTGCTCGGCTCCGGCGGCCCGGAGTTGCAGGACAAGCGCGCCTCCTCCAGCTACCTCATTTGGGATCACGGCAAAGCGCGTGTCATCGTCGACACCGGCGGAGCCAGCGCTCTCCGCTTCGGCCAGAGCGGCGCGCACTTCTCCCAGCTCGACGTCTTCCTCTTCAGCCACTTTCATATCGATCACAGTGGCGATTTCCCCGCGCTGATATTTTCTTCCTGGTTTGGAGATCGCACCCGCCCCCTGCCCATCTACGGCCCTTCCGGAAACCAGTACATGCCCTCCACCACAGAGTTTGTGCACGACCTCTTCAGCGATCCGCACGGAGCCTGGCGTTATTTGAGTGACCCAGTGGTCGAGCCGAATCCCCAGGGCACCTACCCATTGCAACCCCACGATGTCGCACCTCAGCCGGCCCGTGCCGGTCCTCGTCCTACGCAACGCCGGCATCTGTCACTCTATGCGGTGAGCGTCGTGCATGGTGCGTTTCCCGCGTTGGCCTGGCGAGTGGAGATCGGCGGCAAGCGCATCGTCTTCAGCGGAGACACCAACGGTGAAGGAGAAGGCTTGACCCAGCTTGCAATCGAATGCTGACCTGTTCATCGCGCACAACGCCGTTCCGGAAGGCGCCACCGGAGTGGAACGCCGCCTCCACATGCCGCCGTCGATCATCGGAACCACCGCCGCGAATGCTCACGTCAAACAACTGGTCCTCTCGCACCGCATGCTGCGAACTCTGGGAGAAACAGCAGCAGACCCAGACCGAAATAAGACGCCACTACAACGGCCCACTCCAATTCGCCAACGACCTCGATTGCTTCCCCGTGAACTGACCATGGCTGCAAGCAATCGACGCCGTAAAAGAAAGTGCCCGCAACGGTGCAATTAACGCCAGCGATTCTCGAAGCTGTAGAAAGTAACTGTACGGTGGGAGAAGTCGCTGGTACATTGCGTTCAGTCTTCGGTGAGTATCGGGAGACCGTTGTAATCTGAAGCTAACAGAGGCATATCTGTACGCCAAAAAAGGTCGACACGACAGCCCCTTGCATCCTCAATGATTGTGCTGCCTTCCAAGTTGCGCAGGTCGGCATCGCATTGCGCGGCATCAATATCAACCAACCAGTGGTTCTCCGAAAGCTCTGTAAGCACTCTGCTGCCGATCAGTACAGCTTCCGAATAGTTGCGCCCTAGGTCATGTAGACAAGCCGTTGCGATGCTTTTGAAACCTTCCCGCTGTGTTTGTCGGCAATAAGACGGCGAACCGCGTTATTGTATTCATTCCGTATCACGTTGATGTGGGATAAGACGTCGTAGAATCTCCAGCAATGCGTTGTCTCCAACGCAGTGAGATGATAGATGGCGTTCGTGACGTATTCCGGAACCTGAGAATTTGAGGAGCCATCCCAAATGAATGCAAAACTGCCGTTCACGAACTCATCTTCAATGGTTGCGAGTTGAGGGTGGTGCTCTTTCAGGCCCCGAATAGCTTCTTTAATATCGGTGGTTAAGAGTTTCCGGATGCGAAAACCGTGGATGACACTCGTGGCCCAGCCCTTCAGCACAAACCCCAAGAACGCCGCGGTGACGCCGCTCGCAACTCCCAAAGAGAAATTTTCCATGTGCTCCTTGCTCCGCCATGTCAGTTGTAAACGCCTGAGATCATGTACTACCAGTGACATTTTGCAAGTAGATGGTTAATTGGAGCGAACCGCAGGCAGGGTGCCCCATCCTAGCGCAGCTAATTCCCACGATCTTCTAAGCCGTAAAAAGTGCTTTGGGGGAGCATCAGGAAACCCTTGTGATCTGAGGTAAAGTTGTGTTTCGTTTCGGCCTGGCTATTCCGCCTCCTCGGAATATTCATCGAGAACGCGGTCGGAAATGAGCTCTAGGGTGCTTCAACTTGGGAAATTTCTCGGAGCGCGTCATAAGAGAGATAAGTGCACGTCTCCGCGAGTGGCCCTCTATCTAAGAGGGAGAAAACTGGGCGTCTTATTTCCTAAAACACCTTTTCTCGTTTGGCTCCAGGGGCGACGATGTGTAGTTTGATGTCCATATTTGGCTGGAGCGCCAATAGATCAGCCATTCTTAAAATGCCTGAATACACGGATGTGGTGTGTTCAATTTCGAATGCGCGAATGATGGAGCGCTTGCGAAGCCACAGTACATCAATTTGTTCGATAGTTCGAAGCGTTGTGTCATCGTAATTCAGAGGCAGGCGTTCAAGCGGAGCACCGATTTCACTCTTTAGCTCTTTCAAGACCGCAACTCTGTCTGCGCGCGGTAACCAGATCGAAAATCCCATCTGCGAACCCATCTTTGCAACCATGGCCTGCATTCGAATTGACTCGCGAACTTCTGGCTCTGGAGTTGCTCCAAGCTCGTCCGGTGCCACCGAAGCGTCTGGGATTGAAACGCTAACTACCTTGTCGGGGCGCACCACTGTGTGGACGTCTATCTTTCGTTTTTCCGCTTCATCGATGGGATAGGGGAGCTTTTTCTGCGATTGAGCTGCCAATCTCTGGTGGAGGAATGACCCATCTTGGTCATCCAGAAGGCGTCCTAGGCTCCCGCGGACCCTCCCTGTCCAGGCGAGCGAATTTTTGTCGAGCTCACGCGTAAAGGTAAGGCCACTCCAGATGCCATCTTCGTGGATTGGGATCGCCAACTCCAAATCAAGCCAAATCGTCGGCTCAACCTTGAAACGAACCACAAAGGGGTCGCTCTCTGGCTGAAAGATCGGTGTCTCATCGATAAAAGGACCACTGACTACCTTCAAGATCCCGCACCAGCGCGAGAGTCGTGTTACGTAGCAAACAAGATAGTCGCCGGCCTTGATGCGTCCAGCAACGGCCTGATGACGAAGCCGAAAACCGGATACGTCACGTGACGAACCGGTGAACGCAGCGTAGGTTTCCGGAGAAAACAGATCGATGTAGTAGGACATCCCAACTCCCGAATGACAAACGCGACGATCATATTCCATTAGCTTCCGCCGAGTGCCCCATCCTAGCGCACGATGGCACTCGCCTACTGGCCAAGCGGCACGGCGGTGCATCGGGCTTGATCACAAGCTCGTCCTCCGTCGCGGACGGGTCAATGCCGAATGCATACACGCTGGAGGCGAGCAGGCTCCCCTAAAGGTCGGCGTGAAAACGTACTGCCCATTAGCTAGGTTCTCGTTTGGTGCAATTCGTCGTCCAGCCGTCCAGAAGATGGCCTCCGGCGAAGCCTTATGCCTCAACGACTCCCATGCATTCGCCATCCCGAAAATAGCCGGCTCGGGCGCGAATTCCCAAAACGAACCCGCCACCGTCACAAATCCACAGAAAAGTTGCCAGTCAATGAGCCTCAATTTGCTAGACTAAAAATAGATCAACCTCCACCCAGAGGTCAGAGAAAACAAAAGCCACCGCCAAGGTGGCTTTTTTCATGCCCCTAAGTTCAATGGCTGGATATCTTTAGCACCTAAGTCCTTTAAACACCGCACTTAGCACTCGGCACGTCATCCAGGTCTATGATTCTAAATGGTTTGTAGGCCAGCCTGCCGCACCGGGTGGGGGGAGGGGGGTGGGGTCACGTTACCCCAGCTCGCCAGCGCCTACGACTTCACCGCCGCCTCACCCGCAAGCTCCCGCAGCCGCGCATTCTCCGCCTCCAGCTCCTCCAACCTCTTCCGCAAAGGCTCCAGCGTCCCCGCCAGTTCCTCCACCGTGTACCGCGGAGTAATGTGCTGCGGGCAGTTCCAGTCAAACGCCTCCACATGGATCACGATCGCGCGCTCCGCCGGCGTCTTCTCCCCCGGCACGCGCAGCTTGTCGAGCAGCGCGGCAGCCTCCGCATCGTTCTCATGCACCTCGGCGCGCCCCAGGATCTTCAACCGAAGCTGGTGCGCGTAATCCATCAGGAAGAGCGCCACGCGATTGTCGTGCGCCAGATTCCCCACGCTCACGTACTGCTTGTTGCCGCGCAGGTCGGCAAAGCCCAGCGTTCGGTCGTCGATCACATGGAGAAAGCCCTGGGCGCCCCCGCGATGCTGGATGTACGGCCACCCTGTCTCGCTGGTGGACGCCATATAGAATCGATCGCGGCTCGCAATAAACTCCTGCTCGAACTCACCCAGCCGGTCGCCCGCTTCGCCGATCTCTTCCATCCGCGCATACGACCGCCGCGCTGCCGTGCTTCTCCTGCTGCTCCTTAACCAGCGGCGTAAAGGCAAGCTCAGCAAAGCGACGCCCCATCACCCCTCCAATACCGGAGAAAAGCAGATTACCCGTTACTCAAAGATGCGCCGCGCCCTGGATACGATTCAGCCGTCCTCACGGCTCCACAAGTTTCTTGTAGACCAAAAACCCGGAATTCTCGGCCATCGAGTCATAAAGCCGCCGTGCCGTCGCATTCGAAGCATGCGTCCGCCAGTACACATTCACCACGCCGGCCAATCGCGCCGGTCATACACCGCTTCGATCAGCTTCCGTCCCACGCCTTTACCGCGCGCCGCTTCGGCAGTGAACAGATCCTGCAGGTAGCAGGTCGGCTCAATCGTGATCGTGCTGCGATGAAACATATAGTGCGCCAACCCCACCAGGCCCCCGTCCTCCTCTGCCACGAGCGCATGCATCGGCTCAGAGGCATCAAAGAAGCGCGACCACGTCATCTGCGTGATCTCCTCCGGCAGCGCCGTCGCATCACACCGCCCATAGAAGCGGTTGTACCCCTGCCAAAGCGGTAGCCACGCGGCATAATCCGCGCGAGTGACAAACCGAACCGTAGCCGTCATGCAGGGCGTTGTTTACTTCCCATTGAAGGCCCGCTCCAGCTCGGCAATATCCAGCTTCACCATGCCCATCATCGCGTCCATCGCCCGCTTGGCCTTCGCCGGATCGGGATCGTTGATCATCGCGTCCAGCTTTTCCGGAGTGATCTGCCACGTCACTCCATACTTGTCCGTCAGCCATCCGCACGCCAGCGTCTTGCCGCCATCGGTCAGCTTCTCCCAGTACTCGTCGATCTCCTGCTGCGTCGCGCACAGCACCATAAAGGAGACCGCCGGCGTGAACTCAAAATCCGGACCGGCATTCAGCCCCACGAACTCATGCCCGCGCAGCGTAAAGCTCGCCGTGATCACCTTGCCACGACGCTTCTCATCCGGGAAGGAATCCGTGTAGTAGTGCACCGCACCCTTCTTCGCATCCTTAAAGACGGAGACCCAGAAGTCCACCGCCTCCTCCGCATTGCCGTCAAACCACAGAAACGTTTTGAGCGTCTGCATCGTGACCATTTCCTTTCAACCGAGCGAGTGTACCGCACGGATTTCGGCCGCCACTCAGTTCGCAATCCACATCGTCATCGTCGGCTGGTCCATCGCGCTCACCGCGCGCCATTACCTCGCCACGAAATAAGAAACTTTCGTCATCACAAATCGCGGGAAAGCTCCCGGTTTATTGGGTCGAATTTGCTAGCCTGCAAGACAGATTCACCATATTCGAGCCGACACCACATTGGCTCTGCTAAGCCCAATCGATGGATGAGATTAGCGTCAGCTCCTTTAGAAAGACGGTTCTGGATCTCCGGAGCGCCGCTATCCTCCTGATTCGGCGCCACTTCCAGGCTGCCATGCCGGACTCGGCGGGGGGAAGGGGATTCCCCCATGGAAACCGTCACAGCAATACGAGCAAAGATTTATCCTGTGCGCGGGAGGACGCCGGGGTGGCTTTCACACTGGACACCAAGCGAAAGCAGCGCTTCGAGTTCATGCGCTGCCTCTATGAGAAGACAGAAGGCAGCGAGATGGGCCTCGAGGTCTATGTCGAGGAGATCGCTGACCAGATCAAACTGCCCCTGCTCGAAACCGAGATCATCGCTCTCTTCCTCGCCGACGAAGGCCTCCTCCGTGTCCGCATGCGCAACATCATCTCCATCTCCCACACCGGCATCGACGAGGTGGAGACCGCGCTCGGTCAGCCGGACAGGCCCACCGTGCACTTTCCGCCGCTCAACTCAGGCGCGGAGCATGTCCTCTCCGCACCGCCGCTAGTGCCCAGCAATCATGGCGAGACGCCGGACTTCACCCGGCAACTGCATGCTGCGCCGGAGTCGCTCGTCAATCTCCCCCTCAAGCCCATGCCGCCGCCACTCGCGGAAAAGCCCGGCGAGGAACTGGACCTGAGCAAGCATCTGTGAGGCCATCGGGCTCGATCCCGGGCCGTAGCCGGTGCTTCCGCTTCGGCGCCTGTCCCGGAGATCAGTGACGAGGTCCATAAGCTCCTGGAGCGTGCCCATGCCGCCGCGAAGGCTCCCGTTCCGGCGCCCGTCCCGGAGATCAGCGACGAGGTCCACAAGCTCCTCGACCGCGCCCAGGCCGCCGCGAAGGCTCCCGTCCCGATGCCCCCGCCGGCCTCGGTCCGGATAACTCGCACCGCCACAGCCCGCGTCCTTCAGCCTCATGCCACGCCTGCCCCCCGGGCCAGCGAGATCGCGGACCTGCTCGCCTCCCTGAAGTTGCGGCTGATCAAAATCAGGCTCTCCCCCGATGACATGGGCGAAGCCCAGGCAGAGATTGCCACCGCCATCGCGCAATTGCTCTCCCCCCGTCCCAAACAGCCAGTCATTGCGGCATCGCTCGCCACGTTGCTCTCCGTACTTGAAGGCGCGCAAGCCGTTCCCTTAACCAGCGATGTGAAACGGAGCCTGGCGAAAATCGGCGATTTCCTCGATCAGCTTTGACCAGCTTTGATCGCTCTGAAATGCACTCGTTTCATGATGACCCGAAGGGAACAGTTCGCGACCGGATCGGGTGATACTCGCGGGTAACATCCGGCCCATACAGAGAAACTGGAGCGATTTGCATGACCGGTGCCCTCGATTTCAAACGGAAGCAGCGTTTCGATTTCATGAGCTGCCTCTACAACCGGACCGACGGCTGCGAGGCCGGTCTGGTGCAGATCGAGAGCATCGCGCAGGAGCTACAGGACTCTCCGAATCAGAAACCTTCATCATCGCGGAATATCTGGCGAAGGAACATCTCATTCACCTTCGCCTCCGCAGCATCGTCTCCATCACGCATGGCGGCATCGTGGAGGTGGAAGCAGCCCTGCGCCGGCCCGACACTTCGACCGAACATTTTCCTCCGCTCCATCCCGTCGCCCACAATGGCAATGGCGCACCCGTCACCGCCACAACCGCTGAGAGTGGGACTGAAGTGAACTGCCGGGCTACGGAAGTTGCGGTCATCCGGCCATTTCTCGCCGCGCTCGAGCTGCAGATTTCCAAGCTGCACCTCGATCCAGACCACGTTGCCGAGTTCCGCGCCAACATAGACACCGCGCGCGCCCAGCTATCCTCGCCCCGCCCGAGGCGCCAGGTCGTCGCCGTCTGCCTGGAGCCGGTCCTCGCCGCGATCGAAAACGCCGGCCCGCTCGGTCTTACTGCGGATATTCGCGCCCAGCTTCCGGCCATCCGCGCTTTCCTGCAGCAGTAAATCCCGTTAGCCCGCAAGACCATTCCCCGGTGCTACCCTAGACGGTTGCCAACCCCGTCCAAAGGAATTCACCGTGTCTCATCTGCTGGCCCTCCGCCGCACTCCGTAAGACCGCGCTCAACGCCGTCCATCGCCAGCTGGGCGCCAAAATGGTCGACTTCGGCGGCTGGGACATGCCCGTCGAGTATCTCCGGCGGCCTCATCGCGGAGCACATAGCGGTCCGCAACGGCGTCGGCGTTTTCGACGTCAGCCACATGGGCGACATTCGCATTCCGCGGTCCCGAGGCGCTCTGCGGCCGTGCAGCACATCACCATGAACGACGCCTCCAAGCTCGCCATCGGCCAGGCGCACTACTCGGCGCATGCTTTATCCCGCAGGGAACCTTCGTCGACGACGTCATCGTGCATCGCCTGGGCGACGAACGATTATCTCCTGGTGATCAACGCCGGAACCCGCGAGAAGGACGTCAACTGGGTTCGCGACAATACGACGGATTTCGACGGCGTGCAGGTCGAGGACCTAGCGACGACTACACCCAGATCGCCATCCAGGGCCCGCGCGCGCGTCGAAACACTGCAGAAGCTCACCGACGCGGATCTGAGCAAGATCAAGAATTACTGGTTCACCCACGGCACGGTCTGCGGCCTGCAGAACACGCTGATCGCGCGCACCGGCTACACCGGCGAAGACGGCTTCGAGATCTACGTACCGGCCGACGAAGCCACCAGCGCGCGCGTATGGAACGAAGTAATGGAAGCCGGGCAAGGAATTCGGCATCGTGCCGTGCGGCCTGGGAGCCGCAACACGTTGCGACTGGAAGGCGCGATGGCGCTCTACGGCCACGAAATTTCCGAAGACGATCAACGTCTGGGAAGCCGGCCTCGATCGCTATCTGTAAGATGGACAAGGGCGACTTCGTCGGCCGCGACGCGCTGCTCGAAGCCAAAGGAAGCGGGGCCTGAAGCGCACGCTGGTCGGCCTCGAAATGGTCGATCGCGGCATCCCGCGCGACGGATACAGGGTGCTTCGCCTCGAGCGGCGAAGAGATCGGCTACGTCACCAGCGGCTCGCCTGCTCCGTTACTGAAAAAGAACATCGCCCTGGCTTATGTGCCGCGTCGAATCACCGCGCTCGGGTACGGAAGTTCACGTAGAAATCCGCGACCAGCCGGTGAAAGCCAGAGTCGTGCCGACGCCGTTTTACAAGCGTGCCCGCAAGAAGTCAGACGAGCCAGCAGCCCAGCTACAATCCGAGCAGCTGCTAGACGAGCGAACTGGAAGGAATCGATGACTTACCCGCGACCTACAGATACACCAAGGAACACGAATGGATCGAAGCTGAAGGCAACGGTACCATCGGCATCACCGACTACGCCCAGAACTCGCTCGGCGACATCGTTTTCGTCGAGCTGCCCAAGGTGGGCTGCCAAAGTCGAGAAGCGGCAAGACCTTCGGCACCGTCGAGTCGGTGAAGGCCGTCACCGAAATCTACTCGCCCGTCTCCGGCACGGTCACCGAAGTCAACGACGAACTCGAACACCTCTCCCGAAAAGATCAACACCGACGCCCACGACGCCTGGCTGCATCGAAGATCAAGTCAGTGATCCCGCCGAAGCCGACGCTGCTCGCTGAAGGCCGCCTACGAGAAGTACATCAAGGAAGAACGCACTAAAATCTGCTGCCGACAGACAAGCGACGTCTCTAGAAGGACTACACATGCGCTATCTCCCAAAATCGCCGCCGAACGCGAAGAGCATGCTGCCGCGAGATCGGCGCCAGCTCCATCGACGATCTCTTTTCCATCCATCCCGCCGAAATATCGCCTGACCCGCGACCTCGAATCCCGCGCCAGATCGCCCGAAGCGGAAATCGTCGACTACTTCACGGCACGCGCCGCGCGAAAACGCTCCGGCTACGCCAGCTTTCTCGGCGCCGGCGCCTATCGCCACTACCGCCCGGTCGTCATCGACTCACTCATCCGCGCGGCGAATTCCTCACCTCCTACACGCCCTATCAGCCGGAGATCACCCAGGGCACCCTGCAGGCCATCTTCGAGTTTCAGACCATGATCTGCGAGCTCACCGGCATGGAGGTCGCCAACGCCTCCATGTACGACGGCTCCACCGGCGCCGCCGAAGCCGTGATGATGGCCGTGCGCGTCACCGGCCGCCAGCGGCGTCCTCGTCGCGCAGACCGTCCATCCCGAATACCGCGAGGTGCTCACCACCTACGCGCAGCACCAGGGACATCGCCGAAGCAGATGCTCGGCTACGGCGAAGACGGCCGCGTCGACTCGAAGCCCTCGAGCCAGCCGTCAACGACAGACCGCCGGCGTCCTCATGCAGTCGCCCAACTTCTTCGGCGTCGATCGAAGACATCCCCGCCATCGCCGAGATCGTGCACAAAAAAGGCGCGCTGCTGGTCGTCTCCATCGCCGAAGCCGTCTCGCTCGGCGTCGTGAAGCCTCCCGCGGAAGCCGACATCGTCACCATGGAAGCGCAGTCCTTCGGCGTCGCGCTCAGCTACGGCGGCCCTTACTGCGGCGTCATCGCCGCCAAGCGAAAAATTCTCCGCCAGATGCCCGGCCGCCTCGCCGGCGAGACCGTCGACAAGCAAGGCACGCCGCGGCTTCGTTCTCACCCTCTCCACTCGCGAGCAGCACATCCGCCGCGAGAAGGCGACTTCCAACATCTGCACCAACCAGGCGCTCGTCGCGTTGATGGCCACCATCTACATGACCGTCTACGGCAAAGAAGGCCTGCGCGAGATGGCCATGCACAATCTGGCCAAGGCCACTTACGCCGCGCAAGCAGCTGTCACGAAAACGGGCGCGAAGCTGCTCTTCGACGGCACGCCACGCTTCAACGAATTCGTCGCTCGAGACCACCGACGAACCACCAAGCCGATCAACGCACAACTGCTCGACAGACAAGATCATCGGCGGCCTTCCCGCTCGAGCGCTTCTATCCCGAGCTGGGCAACGCCAGCCTCTGGTGCGCCACCGAGCTCACCACCCGCGCGCAGATCGATCGCGCCGCAACGGTCCTCACCGGCAGCCATCCGCCGAGCCCACGCGGGTGCACGCAAAGGATTTCATAATGGCCACAGCGGAACTCGAAGCAGACAGAGAAACGGATTGACCGGCAATCGCCAAAAGGTTCCGCACATCAGCCAGAACGAAGGCACTATCTTCGAGAAGTCCTCTCCCGGCAAGGCGGCTACAAGCTGCCGCCGCTCGACGTGCCCGAAGTCGACGCCGCCAAAGCTCTCGGCGACGCCGCCCGCGCCGAGGCCCGGAACATGCCCGAAGTCAGCGAAATCGAAATCATCCGCCACTTCACCCGCCTCTCCACCTGGAACTACGCCATCGATCTCGGCATGTATCCGCTGGGCTCCTGCACCATGAAGTACAACCCGCGCGTGAACGAATTCGTCGCCCGCCTGGAAGGCATCGCCGAACGCGCATCCCTACCAGCCCGAGCGCTCTCCCAGGGCGCGCTGCGAAGTCATGAACATGCTCGAAGACTGCCTGCATCGAAATCACCGGCATGGATGCGATCACGCTCCAGCCCGCCGCCGGAGCCCATGGCGAGTTCACCGGCATCCTGCTGGTGCGCGCCTATCATCGAGTCAAAGGGCAATCCGCGCAACAAGATCCTCATTCCCGACTCCGCGCACGGCACCAACCCCGCCACCGCCGCCATCTGCGGCTACCAGGTGGAAAACCTCAGGTCCGAATGCGCACGGGCATGGTCGACGTCGACGCAGCTTGCGAAGCAGATCGACCGATGACGACTGCCGCGCTGATGCTCACCAACCCCAGCACCATCGGCGTCTTCGAGAGCGAGATTCACAAGATCGCCGACATCCTCCACGCAAGGGCGCGCTGCTCTACATGGATGGCGCCAACATGAACGCGCTGGTGGGCAAGACGCGCCCCGGCGATTTCGGCGTGGACGTGATGCACCTCAATCTGCACAAGACCTTCTCGACGCCGCACGGCGGCGGCGGTCCCGGCTCCGGGCCGGTCGCGATGAAGAAGATTCTCGAGCCATTTCTGCCCACGCCCGGTCGTGCGTCGAACGAACTGCACGACGGCCGCACTGCTGCGCCTGGACTACAACCGCCCGCAATCCGTTGGCCGCGTGCGCATGTTCTACGGCAACTTCGGCATGTTCGTCCGCGCGCTCGCCTACATCATGGCCAACGGCCCGGAGGCCTGCGCCAGACGACGGAAGACGCCGTGCTCAACGCCAACTACATCCGCAAGAAGCTCGAAGGATGTTACGAGCTGCCCTACCGGACGCCCACCATGCACGAGGTCGTCTTCAGCGATCGCCAGCCAGACGCAAAAGGGCGTCAAGACCGGCGACATCGCCAAGCGCCTCATCGACTACGGCTTCCACCCCTACACCATCTCGTTCCCGCTGATCGTCCCCGGCGCGCTGATGATCGAGCCTACCGAGAGCGAATCGAAGGAAGAGCTCGACCTGTTCATCGACGCCATGCAGCAGATCGCACGCGAGGCCGAGGAGAACCCGGAGCTGGTGCTGCAGGCGCCGCACGCCACGCGGGTCTCGCGCCTGGACGAGACCGCCGCCGCCCGTAAGCCCGTTCTGCGCTGGAAGGGCCCGCCCACGCCTGAACCCCTCACCGTCGATACACCGGCGAAGGAGTGGTAGTGCCGGACCGCAACGAAGAAAACAAAGTTCAAAGCACCGCCGCTGGTTCCAGCAGCGGCTCTCCAGGCGAAGGTTCCGGAGCAAAGCCTGATCAAGAAGCGCGAAGCGGTGTTGGACAATATAGTGGCGCTTCGGCGCTAGCCGAACGCCAGCAAGATTTAGACAAGCACGAGTTCATGCTCGGTCCCGAGCGCGGCCGCCTCGCCGTCTCGCTCGACATGCTCACCGATGCACTCATCCTCGTCGGCCAGCACGGCGTGTACTGCGTCTCCAACCGCAATCCCAGCAAGCCTGCGCTCGACATCCAGACCGTCCTCGATCAGATCAACGGCGCCAAGCAGCTCATCCAGTCCACCATGGCCGAGTTAGAGCGAAAGCGCCGCTAGAACATCCTTTCTGCTCCCGTACAACATGGACCTTCATTAAGGATTAAGCTGGGAGCGGCTATTTCTGGATCAAGCTCGGCGATCTCAGAAGAACCTCAGAAGAAGGTCCCATGCCACGGCCTGACCATGTGAAGAGTATTGTTCTCGCTGGCGTGTTGATCGCAGCCGGAGTCCTTGGCTCGCACTCCGCATGTGCACAGCTTGTTTCGCCGGCAAGTACGGACCAGACGGCGTCCCTATCGCGTGACGTCTCGCTTCTTCCCGATGCGCCAGATGCAATTTCACCCAGCAACTCAGATGTGCAGAAAACAGACCCGTCCACGCCACGGCCGGCGTTGCCCAAACCCTCTGGCCAAACTCAGCAGGCGCCCGCGGCGCCCTCTCTCGGCGATCTCGGCCTCCCCTCTTCCCAAACCAAACCCGATCCCGACCTGCAGGCACGGCTCGACCGGCACACGCGCATGCTCCGCATTCATCAGCGACTGGGCATCATTACGCTGATTCCCTTGGCCGGCGCCTGCATTAGCTCCGCTGCGGCGCCGCCTGACTTCCACAACGGCAAAGACAATTCCGTCGGCCGCGATATTCATGTCGCTTTTGGCGCGGCGTCTGTCACCATGTATGCCTTCACGGCCTCCTACGCCATTCGCGCGCCAAAGGTATCGGAAGGTCCCGCGCGCGGTGGCATCAAGTGGCACAAATATCTCATCTATGTGCATGGGCCCGGCATGATTCTCACACCCATCCTCGGTGCCATGGCATTTGACCAGGCGAACAACGGCGAGAAGGTGCATGGCATCGCATCGGCCCACGCTGCCGTCGCATGGACTACGGTCGCGGCCTATGGCGCGGCCATTGTCGCCGTCTCCTGGCCGATTCACTTTGGCTCTCTCAAACTCTGAATTCCATGCACAGGATTGCCCTCTTCGCCCTCATGTTCGCAGCGCCGCTGATGGCCCAGACTGCCCCGCCGGACCAGCAGTGGGTTCTGGAGGATCAGTCCACGCTCACCTATCACATGTCGCATCCCATCCACCAGGTCGACGGCGTCAGCCATGCTGCGCGTGGTAAGGGCGCCTGCCATCAAGGGCAGTGCGATTTTCTTGTCGCCGCGCCCGTCAAGTCGTTTGACTCCGGCGATTCCAATCGCGACCTTCACATGCTCCAGACCACTCGCGGCGCAGAGTTTCCCATCGTCAGTGTTCGCTTTCGCCTGCCCCAGGCAGAACTCCAACAGCCGACGATCAACTGTGATCTGGAAGTACAGTTCGCCGGCAATACAGCGCACTACACTCACGTACCCTTTCAACAAACCATCAGCGGATCCACCCATCACATCACCGGTGTCATTCCCGCCAATCTCAGCGATTTCAAAATCACCGCGCCAAGCTTCCTGACTGTACCGATCAAAAATGAGATCCCCGTTCGCGCCGACATGAAGTGGCATCCCTCCTAGCGCGATACCTATACTCTGGGGATGCCCGCGAAACCCAAAGGCCGTGTCGCGCCGCGCATCGACCTCGACCGCCTCGAGGACAACTTCCTCGCGCAGCTCGCCGGCGGATCTGTCTACGATGCGCAATTCTCCGGCCCTCTCCCGCCGCTGAACAGCGCTCGCGATCAACGGGTTTCCATCATCGGCTGCGTATTCAAAAATGTCTCATTCGCAGATACGAATGCCCGCCGGCTCCTTCTCAGCGATGTCCGCATCGAGAACTCCGACCTCGCGAATATCGATTACACCGGCAGTACCTTCGAGCGCGTTGAGATCATCGGCAGCCGTCTCACCGGCGCCATCTGCAATGAATCGCAATGGAAGAGCGTCCTCTTTCGCGAGTGCCGCCTGGACCTCGCCACGATGCGCATGGCCGCCATGCAGGACTGCGTTTTTGAGGACTGCAATATCACCCAGGCGGACCTCTATGCCGCCGACCTCACCGGCGCCCTCTTCCGCCGCTCCGATC
This sequence comes from uncultured Acidobacteriaceae bacterium, assembly GCA_963836835.1. Taxonomy (GTDB): domain Bacteria; phylum Acidobacteriota; class Terriglobia; order Terriglobales; family Acidobacteriaceae; genus KBS-83. The sequence continues at coordinate 504,990 of CAWILE010000005.1, forward strand.
TCTCCCGCGCCGACATCGCTCAGGCCAATCTGACTCGCGCCGACATTCGCGACTGCCGCATCGACGGCATGCGCGGCACGCCCGCCGGCATGGAAGGCCTCATCATCAGCCCCGATCAGGCTGCATTGCTCATTACCCTCTTCGGAGTTACGGTCAGACAATAAGCAGCCAGATATATAATTCGCGCCATAACACCGTCACATGATTCGCGTTCCCCCACGCGCCGGATGGAGAACGCATGCTTCGCCGCTCACTCACGCTTTTCTTCGCCGCCGCTCTGTCCATCCTCTCGCGCGCGCAAACACCTGCTTCCGCGCCGCACTACCTCTTTGTTTGGGCTGGCGATGCCGCGGGACAGCAGACGGATTTCCTGGCAGTCATCGATGCCGCGCCCGAATCGCCGCACTATGGCCAGTTGCTCACCACGCTCAATACCGATCAGCGCACCGGATATGTGCACCACACCGAGTACGTTATGCCCGCGGGCGGCATCCTCTTCGCCAACGACCACAACGCAGGCCGCACCTTTCTTTTCGATCTCCGCCACCCGCTCCATCCGCGCGTCGCCGCCTCATTCACAGACGTCGATGGCTACATGCATCCGCACTCATTTCTGCGATTGCCCAATCAGCACGTGCTGGCCACCTTTCAGCGCGGGCATGATGGCGGAGGTCTGGTCGAGCTCGATCAGGACGGTCATTACTTGCGCAGCGCCTCCGCTGCGGACCCGGCCCATCCGGCCGTCTTCTATTCTCCCTATAGCGTTGTATTGCTGCCGGAGATAGATCGAGCGCTCTCCACCAATTCATCCATGAATGTGCAGGAGCGGTCCGGCAGTACCTATCAGATCTGGCGTCTCTCCGACCTCAAACTCCTCAGCACCGGCTACTTTCAACCTGGCCCGCAACTGACCGGTCACACCGACCCTGAAGAGCCACGTCGCGCTCCTGACGGCTCCGTCTTCGTTCAGACCTACTCCTGCGGCCTCGAACACGTCACCGGCATCGCAACAGAACATCCCAGAGCCGCCTTCGTCTATCAATTTCCCGGCGGCGCCTGTGGCGTACCGACCATCGTCGGCCACTATCTGATCCAAAGCGTCCCGCTCATTCACGGCATCGTCGTCCTCGACATCACCGCTCCGGGTAAGCCGGTCGAAGTGTCACGTCTCTCCTTTCCCGGCGATTACTTCGCCCACTGGACCGGATGGGACGCTGTCACCAGCCGCCTCGTGGTCACGCCAGGACCGGAGGGTTTGCATCGCCTGTATCTGGTGCGCTTCAATCGCTCCAGCGGCAAGCTCGCACTCGACGATTCCTTTCGCGATCCGCAGGACCGCCAGCCCGGCTTCAGCTTCGACGGCCGCAGATGGCCCCAGGGCTGGACGGGCTCCGCCGCCCCGCACGGCGTCGTCTTCTCCCGCTGACCCCGTCATGTAAAATCAAACCGTGCGCCCATAGCTCAGCTGGATAGAGCGATTGCCTCCGGAGCAATAGGTCGGGAGTTCGAATCTCTCTGGGCGCACCATTTTTCTCCTTTCTCCTCCATAATTTGCGGAAGCTGCTGGACAAGCACGTGTGTCGCGTTTTTCGCGCTGTGCCCAAAATCGTGCCCACTAAGGCGAGACATGGCATTGAATACGGCAGCGTCCGATGGGTGCACGTAGCGACTGGAAATCGCAATAGACGAGTGCCCAGCGATCCTCGCAAGCGTCCAAGCGTCGCAGCCGGACTGCCCCAATCGCGTGAGAAACGTATGCCGAAATGAGTACAGCACCCAAGGCTTAATCTCTTTGTCCTTCGTCCGGTTCTTCACGTTGCGCTCCCTGATGGCTGCATTTGCCAACCGGAAAGCGCGGAGGTGCTGCTTCTTTAGACTGGAATGGTCAACATGCCCGGCCTTGGTCGGCGCGGGCCATAACCAGCCCTCGGCGGGCTTTCCCGCTAGCTCCCGCCGCGTCTCAAGGATGAACCGCACCCGCGGGGTTAACGGGACGTCTCGGCGAGCCGCAGGCGTCTTTCCATGCGTCACATGCAAGGTGCCGTCGGGACCGACGTTCCAGTTCATGTCTTCCCAGCGCAACCGATGGCATTCGGCCGGACGGAGTCCGGTGTCCACCAAGACGGTTGCGATGGATTTGAGAGGCTCCGGCGTATGGTCCAGATATGCGCGCTCCTGCTCTTCCGTGACCACGGTTTCGCGATGGCGTTCGCCAGCGAGAAGGGAAATTTTCGGGCGAGCCCCGCAGACATCCGCAAGTCTAGATGAGCTGTCATCGTTCCGACCGTCGACGGGACAAGGGGGGCATCAACGAGAGTCCGTCGCGTAAAGGGAGAGATGCTTCAGGCCTGGGTCAACGCCGAACTGCTGTTTCCATAAGTAACTGTTGCACAGGCGCGGGGCGATCGTTGAAGTTGAGACGAGGCAGATCTTCGACAGCACGCCTCAGAGCTGTTTCCCACCGGGCATGCAGTTCGAGCAGTTCGGAATCGTCGGCGGGGAAGCGACGGTACTCCGTGAAGTCGAGTGCGCCGACGCGATAGACCAGCAATTCAAGCGGCGGTCCTACTGTGACATTCGACCGGATGGTGGCATCGAAGGAAAGCATGGCGTAGAGTGCCGCGACATCGAGGGGCGTCTTGTCGTATACGATGCCGCGATCGAGGATCGGGCGGCCGTATTTGGCTTCGCCAATCTGCAGATAGGGCGAATCTTGCGTGGCGCTCAGCGGATTACCCTGCGGATAGATGCAGTAGAGCGCGGGCGGTGCGCCTTTGACCTGACCGCCGAGGAGCAGGTGGATGTTGAACTTGTATTCATCCCGTTCCAGCGCGGCGCGGTCAAGGTCCGAGACTCGCCGCACCGCATCGCCCACGATTCGCGCGGCGGAGTACATAGAATCGACCTGTGCGAGGCCCCTACCTTGCTGGAAGTCATCTTGTATCAAGGTGATGGTGGACTGCGTAAGGGAGAGGCTGCCACTGGTGAGAAGGACGAAGGCGCGCTCTCCAGGAAGGACAAAAGTATGCATTTTGCGGCAGACGTTGACCTGGTCATAGCCTGCGTTGCTACGGGAATCGGAGGCCATGACGAGCCCCTCCCGCGTCATGATGCCGAGACAATAGGTCATGGGCACCATCCTCTCCGAGACAGCCGAGAAATGCCACAGGGAGGCTAAGAAAATCGCGCGCGCAGGCGGAGTTCATGGCATCCTACTTCTCCCAGAGCCCTCGCGCTCCCTGGCTTGGTACGATCCGCACGACCCGCTCCGACCCCCGTCGCTCGAAGCGAGCTGAATTCCCTTCAGGAGGATTGCAGCTCCGCAGATGAAGATTCGACTGGGATATGACATGGTGTTTACGATCCCGCACGAAGTCGCGGTGGTCGCAATGCTGCACGTGCATCCGACGCGCATACCCGATTTGCTTGAGCCTGACATATTGGAAGTGAATGCCGGTGTGGTGAAAGGCATGTACCGGGACGGTTTCGGGAATATTTGCAGCCGTTTAGGAGTGCCCCCCGGCGAGCTGCACTTGCACGGGACCACTCTGATTGAAGACACCGGTGAGCCGGATGCCTCCGGAGAAGGAGCCGAGGAGTGTCCGGTGTCTAACCTGCCCACGGAGACGCTACCGTTCCTGCTGGCAAGCCGCTATTGCGAGGTCGACCTGCTTTCGCCAATCGCGCATGAGGTGTTTGGAGTCGTGGAACCAGGCTGGCCGCGTGTGGAAGCGATCTGCGATTGGGTACACCGAAAAGTTGAATTCGGTTATCAGTTCGCGCGTCCTACCAAGACGGCGCTGGATGTATACACCGAGCGCCGAGGCGTATGCCGGGACTTCCAACACCTGGCGATCACCTTTTGCCGGGCTATGAACATACCGGCCCGCTATGCCACGGGCTATCTGGGCGACATCGGCGTGCCTCCGTCTCCCTGCCCGATGGACTTCAGTGCTTGGTTCGAGGTTTATCTAGGCGACCGCTGGTGGACGTTGGATGCTCGCCACAATCGGCCCGGATCGGCCGCGTGCTGATGGCGACGGGGCGTGATGCGGCAGACGTAGCCCTGACGACCGCCTTTGGCTCGGCAAACCTTGAGAAATTCTTCGTCGTCAGCGATGTGGTCATTGAAACCGTGGAGACGCCGGCATGAGCATCGATCAACCAAGTCTGGACTGGTTGAATACGGCGATAGAGAGTGGTCAAAGCCATCTCTTCAACGATACGGAAGGTTTTCGTAGTTCCATGCTGCGCGATTATGTACTGGATGGGGCATTTGATGAAATGTTCACCGCGGACGGAAACACGCGGCCCCACTACAAACGGCTGCTGGATATGTTCGCTCGTATGCCGCAGGAGAGATCGAACGATGCAAGAAGGCCGCGGACCTTTCGTTCTTCACTCAGGGCATCACCTTCACCGTGTACGGGCGACGAGGAAGGCACCGAGCGGATCTTTCCGAATGATTTGCTGCCGCGCATCATCACCAATTCCGAATGGGAGGATATCGAGCGCGGTCTCATCAGCGCATCACGGCGCTCAACATTTTCCTGCAGGATGTTTACCACGAAGGCCGAATTCTAGAAGGACCGTGCCGCGGAGAATCTGTCTACACCTGCAAGCACTTCCGGCGTCAAATGCGCGGCGTCCAGGTTCCGCGCAGTATTTACGTCGCCGTGGTCGGCACCGACTTGTCCGGTTGCCCGACGGCGGATTCGTAGTCCTCGAAGACAACCTGCGAGTGCCCAGCGGTGTCTCCTACATGCTGACGAGCCGCGAGGTCATGAAGCAGATTTTCCCGAAGCTGTTCCGCGTGTCGGCGTGCGGCCCATCGAACAATACAGCCAGGCTGCTGCTTTCCACGCTGCGTTCGCTGGCGCCCGAAGGGCGGCCGGAGCCGACCATCGTGCTGCTCACGCCGGGCATTTACAACTCCGCGTATTTCGAACACGCCTACCTGGCCCGGCAGATGGGCATCGAGCTGGTGGAAGGCCGCGACCTGGTGGTGCACGACAACATGGTCTACATGCGCACAACTGCCGGTCTGAAGCGCGTCGACGTGATCTACCGCCGTGTGGATGACGATTTCATCGATCCGCTGGCCTTTCGCTAGCGATTCATCTCTTGGTGTAGCAGGGCTGTTCAATGCTTACCGTGCCGGAAACGTCGACGCTGGCCAATGCGCTAGGCACCGGAGTCGCCGACGACAAAGCGATCTACGCCTACGTGCCGAAAATCATCCGTTATTATCTCGGCGAAGATCCCATCCTGGACAACGTAGAGACTTTCCTGATGACCGACCCGGTCCAGCGCCAGCACGTTGTCGACAACCTCGACAAGTTGGTGGTGAAAGCCGTGGGCGAGTCGGGCGGCTACGGCATGCTGATCGGGCCTCACAGCAGCCGCCGAGCAACAGGCAGAGTTTCGCGAGCGGATCTTGGCGGATCCGCGCAACTACATCGCCCAGCCGACGCTGACGTTCTCACCGCGCCCTGTTTCATGGATGGCCGGCATTGAGCCGCGGCACGTCGATCTGCGGCCCTACATTCTGTGTGGAGACAAGGTCACCATCGTGCCGGGCGGGCTGACCCGTGTCGCTCTGCGCAAGAGGCTCGTTGGTGGTCAATTCATCGCAGGGCGGCGGCAGCAAAGACACATGGGTGCTGCAGAACTGAGCGTCTGGATGGTCCAATGCTTTCGCGAGTAGCCGACAGTCTCTATTGGATGAGCCGCTACCTGGAGCGTGCCGAGCATACGGTGCGTCTGCTCGACGTGAACATGAGTCTGATGCTGGATGAGGCCAGCGCCACCGCAGACCTTGGCTTGGAACAGCGGTGGAACCGAGTTCTGGAGGCCCTGGGCCGGCCGGCCGAGATTGACTGGAAGGGCGACTTTTATGAACTCACCCGTGAGCTCACCTTTAGTCCGCGAAGTCCCTCAGCCGTCGTGAACTGCATTGGATGTGCTCGAGAAAATGCGCGGCAGGTTCGCGATGAGCTGAGCTCGGAACAATGGCAGCAGCTGAACCGGCTATATCACAACTCGACCGCTGCGCAGCGCGAGGTGAATTCCTACAACATACTTACCGGTTTTCTACCCACGGTTGTCAACGATCTTCATCAGTTTCAAGGTGTGACCGACTCGACCATGAGCCACGGTGAAGGCTGGCAGTTCATCCAGCTCGGGCGGTATATCGAACGAGCCGCGGCTACCACAAGGCTGCTGGATGTTTACCTCCGCGAAGACGCCGAACTTGCTCATAACACCGCGGCCGGGTACGACTTTTTGGAGGGCGCAGGCATGCTGCGCTGCTGCAGCGCGTTCGAGGCCTACTGCAACGTTTACACTGCTGATTTCACGCCAGAACGAATTACAGAATTCCTGCTGCTGAATCCGGATTTCCCGCACTCCGTCCGTTACTCGGTGGATTGTCTGCGGAGTGCCCTGATGGCAATCGGCGCTAAGAGTGGTTTACATATGGCAGACGAGCTGGTCCGTGTATCCGGGCGGCTCCAAGCCTCATTGAGTTTCGTTTGTATCAAGGACGTTCTCTCACAAGATGTCGGCGCATATCTGGCGAGCATTCTGCAACAATGCCGGCAGGTGCATGAACGCGTCTTCCGGCTATACATTCAATACTCCATCCAGACCGCGCTGGCGATGAGCTAAGAAAAGAAACATGCGCTACTACTCAATTCAGCACCTCACACGTTTCGACTACACGCGTCCAGTATGTGAGAGCGCGATGGAAATCCGGATGCAACCGCGCGGTGACGGCAATCAGCGCTGCATGACGTTCTCACTTTCTGTGAGCCCCCGGTGTCGCGTCTTTTCTTATCGCGATCATTTGGCAAATCAGGTCCATCACTTTGATATTCCTGGGGACCACCGACAACTCGTGATCGTGGCGCACTCGCTTGTAGAACAGCAATCGCTGGGAGAGGTGCCGGATATGCTTTCTCCCACAGCATGGCAGGAGCTAGACGCGTTTGTGGCAGAAGGTGACTTCTGGGAAATGCTCGTGCCCAGTACTTTCGCCACACTCACCGATCTATTGCGCGGGCTTGCCATGGACTGGAAAATCACGCGTCGCGATGACCCGTTATCGATGCTGCATGAGATCAGCCATAACATCTACACCAGTTTTGAATATCTGCCGCGCAGCACAGCGGTAGATTCTCCGATTGAAATCGCATTGGGAAATCGCAGCGGCGTGTGTCAGGATTTCGCGCATATTATGATCGCTCTAGCCCGTTTGCTAGGAATTCCATGCAGATATGTGAGCGGATATCTGTATCACAGCGATGAAATGAGCAGCCAGGAACATGATCGCGGAACACCAAGTGCAACCCATGCTTGGGTCGAGGCTTTTCTGCCACAACTAGGTTGGGTTGGGTTCGATCCGACAAACGATGTTGTGGTCAATGATAATCACATCCGTACTTCAATCGGACGTGACTATGCCGACGTGCCACCAACGCACGGAGTCTATCGAGGAAAAACAGAGAGCGAGTTAACTGTAGGGGTGCATGTCAAAGCTTCCGAAACCGCCCCGGCCTTCGACGACACAACGCCTATGCCGGAGGACTGGTCGATCATAGTCGAGCGGGCGCGTGAGCCACTTCCCCTCGCTTCTCCTTTACTGCAAATCCAGCAGATGCAGCAACAGTAGCAAGTAAAATAGAGGCGAAACCTAGCGCCCACATTCCGTATCGGATCGTGCATCTGACCACAAACAGGTCGGCCTTGACAGGACCGTTGACATAATTTGGTCGTGAGTACAAGGCCCTCCGAACGAGTTGGGTGCAACGTGTACAAACTCTTCTCGAAGATGGCGAAACAGAAGAAGTCGGTTTCGAAATCAACCGACGTCACCGCGGCGATTGTGGATTTGCGACAAATCGCCAAAGCGCTCACCGAGGCCGGAATGGTCCCGAGAAAGTCTGTTTCTCGCAAGTGAAATCGGCATCAGGTGTTGGGCATTCCCAGCGGCGATTTGTCCGAAAAGACCATTGCTTTCACTCTGCATGTCAGATCGTCGTTCGCGGCAGCTGTAGAACTCGATCGCAGGACGTGGTTCATCGTGAACGGTATCAAAGACATTGAAAACCGATCATGGAGGACACGTTATCGTGGTCCGTTGCTGATCCAAGCAAGTGCACGCAAGCCCGCAGCGGGAATGGAAGACTTGGTGCGCGAACTGAAAACCTCCGGGTCACCCATTTTCCGGTTCAGCTCAATCCGAGAGCTGGCTGCTAGTTGAGAGTCAGGGTCAGGGTATTGGTATTGGTACGTACAGCTCATTGGAAATTCTCCACCATGGCGATCGAGCTCTGCGGCCGATATTGCGCGAAGAGGACGATGCGGCCATCACGGGAGGCGTCCAAGCTCGGATCGTCGTCGAGGGGGGAATACTCGATCTGCATGACCGCCGTCAATCTGCGGGTCCTGAAGTTGTAAAACTCTATGGTTGGCCGCGGCAGGACGTCGTTATCGATCAGATAGATGCCGGTTTCGGAGACGGCCCATGCACCCCAATATCCCGAGCGCAGCGCAGGAGTCACGAGCGTCTCCGCTCCGCCGCCCGCGGGAACGCTCCAGAGGCCTTCACCATCATCCTTCGCGTAGTACAGAGTCTTGCCGTCGTACGATTCAAAGCCAGGGCCGCCGCCGTGCTGCGTGATTTGAATTGCTCCGCCACCATGAATACTTTGTTTCCACAGCTGTTCGCTTCCGCTCCGCGCAGAGCAGAAGTAAATCGACTGGCCATCACGCGACCAGCTGGGAACCCAATTGGCATACTCACCATCCGTGATGGCATGCATATTCCGGCCTTCAACATCAATGACATAAATCTGGCTGTATTTGCCCGGGGTGCGGTCAAAGACGATCCACTTCCCGTCGGGCGACCAGCGCGGGGTGCCAAAGATTTCCCCTCCGAAGGAGGTCAGCTGGATGGGATTGCTGCCGTCTGCTTCGCTTCTCCACATCGCGCCGTTTCCCGAGCGGTAGGAGGAAAACACGATTTTTGTTCTGTCGGGTGATAGTTGAGGCTGCGCATCGTAACTGCCCGATGCAAGAATCTTCTTTCGCGCAATCACGCGTCCGCCTGGACCGGAGAGGTCGGCCCGCCAGATCGACTGCGGCTCCAGGTTTTCAAACACTACATAAGCCAGCCGCTGACCGTCCCGGGACAACGCGCCCAGATGTGGATAAGCAGTCTCGGGCTCAATCTCGCCTCCTTCGATGGAGACGTGCCATAGGCGGTCGTTGAACCCATGACCTCGCGGAGACAGAAAAATGATCCGCTTTCCGTCCGCTGCCCACATCATGTCCGTAATCGCATTCTCGTCAGATGTCAGCCGTCTCGGAGTTCCTCCTTCAAGAGGAATGGCGTAAATGTGGCCGACACCGGACGCGGTGGCTGACTGGGAAAAAGCAACTGTCCTGCCATCTGGAGACAACCTTAAGGACGAATCCTCTACGTCATTCGATGATGACGCACTCAGACAACGCTTCCGCCCGGTTTCGAGGGAAAATACAACAATCCCAGATGACCCTCCGGGAACGCAGCGATCCAACAGCAGCATGGACTTACCATCAAGTGTCCACGTCGGCGTGCCTAGTGCAAATTCCCCGCAGGTAACATCCGTCAGCTTGCGTTCTGAGCCGCCCAGGACCGGAACCGTGTAGACAGCTCCGACATCGTTGTCACAGCGCACAAAAGAAATCCTTTGTCCATCAGGAGACCAGGCTAGACAGCAGATACGTCTCGTCCCTGAAAAGGTCAGCCGCATGGGTTCTTCTCCGCCAATCGGCTGGACGTAAATGTCTACCTTGTTTTGATCCGGGCCGTTCCAGAAGAAGGCGATCTGCTTTCCATCGGGCGAGAACACGGGAATGGAGACGAGGCCGCGAACGTTGGTAAGCGTAACGGGGTGCGCACGCCCTGTCAGAGTTCCCGCTTTTACGAGCCAGGGTCGGTGCAGGCGCAGACTGTAGTGTCCACTCGTGAATATCCCTGCCAGGATCAACAGCATGGCAAAGCCGAGTCCGGGCAGAAGCCATTTTCTGAACTTCCAGCGGGTGACTTTTGATGGCTGATCGGTCTTCTCTTCGGTCTCGCCGGTCGGAGGGCTGTCGAGCATGGCGGACCCTTGAACAGCTAGACCTCCTATTGGTGCGGCTGTCACTTCCGGCTGGACAGGCCGGCCTCCGAAACTTCTACAGGGCAGAGGAAGCGGTAGCCACGGCGAGGAATGGTTTCGACAAAGCGCGGGTTCTCGGCGTCATCGCCCAGCGCTTCCCTCAGCTTGCGAACGGCGACGCGGAGGCTGCCGTCGAAATCAACGAAGGTATCTTCCGGCCAGATGCGGCTGCGCAGGTCCTCGCGGGTGACCATTTCTCCGGCGTTTTCCAGAAGCACGACAAGGAGACGGAATGGCTGCTCCTGCAACCTGACGCGCTTTCCATTTTTGAAGAGTTCGCCCGAGGCGGCGTTTACCTCAAACTGGCCGAATTGATAGGCCGTTTCGGAAGGGGTTTGCACATCCAGGCCTCCAGTCGAATCGAGACCCCAGTCGATAGCGAGTCTAGCACTCCCTTCGCGCAGTTCACAGACTCTTGTATCTACTCGCGGCACATGAGCTTGGCGCTTCACGGAGGATTCACGGCGAGTTCCTTTGACCCTGCGCGCAAAGAGCGGTTTGATGCGAGGCGAAGGCAATCGAGAGATGCCCTCGAAAAGGAGAACCACCATGAAGCGCACCACGGTACTCGCATATCTTGCGGCAACCTTGATCTCGATGGGCAGCGCTTGCGCACATGCCCAGACACCTAGGTTCACGGTCCCGTTCGACTTCACTGTTGGCAATCAGGTGCTTCCCGCGGGGACCTATCAGGTCAGCTACGCGACGCAGAACACGATCCTGATTCGAAGCAAGGACGGGCGCTTCCATGCAGTGACCACAACCCTTGCCGATGACAAAGAGTCGTACGGCGGTGAGCTCATCTTCGCGAAGTACGGCAACCAGTACTTCCTCCATGAAGTGCTTTGTAGTGACGTGGCCATGAACGTGGAAATTCCCAAGTCCAGGCTGGAGAAGCAGGCTCGCATCCAGGAAGCACAGCTTCCCCACATTGAAACTGTCGCGGCTCTCCGCAACGGAGCGCACTAATGTTCATCGGCCCGGGAAGACCCGGAGACATCGAAACTCCGAGTCTCCCATTTTTTGGTTTAGCTAGAGAAATTGCAAATAAGCTGCTGCAGGTCAATGACCACGGGACCGATCCACCGAGCCGCACCAGTCAGGGATGCGCGCGCCCGCGAAGAAGACTTCGTCGCAGACCTTGGCGTGAAAGATATAATCCGCCTGACCATGCAGTTAGCCGCAGGCACGAAGCTTGATAGCTATGAGGTTCTCGGTCTATTAGGTGTAGGCGGGATGGGCGAGGTATACCGCGCTCGTGACGTTGTTTTAAAACGTGACGTGGCCATCAAGGTCCTGCCTTCCTTCGTTTCTCGAGACCCCGACCGGCTCCGTCGCTTTGAGCAAGAAGCGCAGGCGGCTGCCGCTCTCAACCATCCCAACATACTTGCCGTCCACCAGTTCGGCGTTTTCGATGGCGCGCCCTACCTCGTGTCCGAGTTGCTGGAAGGCAGTACCCTCCGTCAGGTGCTGCAACGCGGCCCGCTGCCGGTTCGCAAAACGATCCAATACGCAGTCCAGATCGCTCATGGATTGGCAGCCGCCCACGAACAGGGAATCGTGCATCGCGACCTGAAGCCGGAGAACCTCTTCGCCACCAAAGACGGCCGCATCAAGATTCTGGATTTCGGGCTCGCCAAGTTAATGCAGACCCAACCCGACTCGGACTCGCAGACAATGACACGCGGCACTGATCCGGGTATGGTCATGGGCACCGCCGGATACATGTCTCCCGAACAGGTACGTGGGAAAGCGGTCGATCACCGGACCGACATCTTTGCCCTCGGCGCCATCCTCTACGAGATGCTGACCGGTACGCGGGCATTCCACCGGCCCACGTCAGCGGAGACGATGAGCGCCGTCCTGAACGACGACCCGCCTGCAATTTCGCAGCTTGTCCAGGCCACACCTCCAGGCCTGCAGCGCGTGGTGCATCGCTGCCTGGAGAAGAATCCTGAACAGCGTTTTCACTCCGCATCGGATTTGTCATTTGCACTTGAAGCGCTGACGGAATCGGATAGCGTCCCGGCGGTCGCCGCCAGCAGAGCACTGGGTCAACCCGGGAAGAGTAAAGTGCTGATTTGGTCAGGCGCCGTGGTCGCGGTTCTTATGCTTGCAGCTGCGGCATACCTAGTGGTTGCAAGCCGGAATAATGTCCCCGCGCTGCGAATCTCGGAGTACACCAAGATCACCCATGACGGCCATGCAAAACATCTGAAGGGAACTGACGGGAGCAGGCTCTACTTTGATCAAGATCAATACGTTGATCCGGGTCAATTACAAGCCATCAGCCAGGTCGCGATTTCAGGCGGAGAGATCGCGCCGGTCCCCGTTGCGGTGTCTGATCCGTGGCTCGTGGACGTTTCCCCGGATGGGTCCACGTTTCTCGTCACGTCAATCACGGGAGGCCTGAAGAAGGCCTACCCACTGTGGAGTGTTCGGATCCTGGGTGGCTCAGCCCGGCATCTGTCGGATGCCGTAGGTGCGGCCTGGAGCCCCGACGGAAACGCTGTTGCCTACTCAACCGGGGAAGGCGATATCCACCTCATCCAGAGCGACGGCGCGGAGGATCGGAAACTGGCCTCGATTGGAAGCCTGGTTTCCTCTCTCTGTTGGTCGCCCGACGGCAAGACCATCCGGTTTACGAGGGACCAGGCCCTCTGGGAAATGTCTTCCAACGGCTCTAATCTTCACCGAGTACTCCCCGCTTGGTCGGCTAGCCAGGGTGACGGACATTGGGCTCGGGACGGGCGATTCTTCTTCGTGTCCAGCGGCCAGATATGGACGATGGATGAGCGTCACCGGCTCTTCCGGCGATCGCCCGATCAGCCCCTTCAAATGACCTCAGGGCCCATCCGTTGGGACTCGCCCATTCCTGGCAAAGATGGGAAGACCATCTTTGCATCGGGCGTCACCCCCCGTGGCGAACTGATCCGCTTCAACTCCCAGTCCCGGCAGTTCCAGCCCTTCCTCGCAGGAATTTCCGCCGATTCTGTGTCCTTCTCGGGGGACGGTAAGTCTGTGGCCTACGTTTCCTATCCCGACGGCATCCTGTGGAGGGCCAACGGAGATGGAAGCTCACCCATGCAACTCACCAACGGTACGATTTACCCGAAGTTGCCCAGTTGGTCGCCCGACGGCGCGCAAATCCTATTCGTGACGTCGCCCCCGCACGGTGGAAGCACCCGAGCTTATATGGTGTCATCCCAGGGCGGCACGCCACGGCTGCTTCTCCCGGGAGAAGCAGGACCGGAGACTGATCCGAACTGGTCGCCCGACGGACGGAAGATTGTCTTTTCGACGAGCAGAGAGGGAGGCGACGATCGAAAAAGCGTCATCTGCATTCTCGAACTTGACAGCAATCACGTCACCACCCTCCCCGGATCTGTCGGTATGTTCTCGCCACGGTGGTCTCCGGATGGCCATTCCATCCTTGCTCTGAACCCAAAATCACTCGGCTTGAAAATATTCGACATCAGGACGCAGCGGTGGTCGACGCCATACAAAGGACCCGCTGGCTTTCCAACTTGGTCGAGAGATAGCCATTCGATTTACTTTTTGAGATTTGAGGACAATCCGGGCGTATGGCGGATTCCCGCTACTGGTGGAGACGCAGTGCGCATCGCCGATCTGAAGGGTGTTCGCTATACCGGATACTACGGGACATGGTTTGGGCTGGATTCCACCGACGCACCGCTGCTGCTTCGCGATGTAGGAACCAGCGATATCTACGCCCTCACACTGGAACAGAAATAAGTAGTCTCGACTCGTTCCGGCCAGCTCCTAGTTTGTCGGCTACTCTGCCTAATCCGATAACATCCGTGTGCCGGTAATCCAGGCACTCTCCCAAGAGGCGCCCTCAATCGCCTGCAAAAAGATCACTGCCGCGTGCAGTCGACTTTTCATCCAACATTCTCAGGTTTCCTGAGCGAGGCTCGGCGGGGCAGGCGCCTATCCACGGTACCCCGTAGGATCGCAGGTGACTTTTTGCAATTGATTGCAAAATCATATCCGTGCATGAGCGCTGTGCCAACGCTCCGATTACTTCTTGAAGCAATCAAAGTTGAACTGAGACACCACATGTGGAAGAACGGTATCCACATATGGTTTCTCAGTTCAACTGGGACTGGTTTAAGAAGTAGAGCGATGTAGTGACAGTGTCGACATCTCAAGAGGGAGAAACAGGTCCAAATTCCGAAAGTCCCAGTCTCCATCCACTTGATTGATGAACTTCAGGACATATTGAATTCCGTCCTCCTTCGGATTGATGGCTCAACCAAAGCACCAGCCTTGTCAGGCCGCTGGCCCGCCATGCTCGTCCAAAGCCGCTCGACAATAGCTGGGGTCATCAGCGCGTTGCTGGCCAGCAGGACATGAAAATGGCGGCCACATGCAGGCTTGCCGCAACCTGAGAACCTCTTTTCGTTACCTCGCACGTGGCAGACATTGTTTTTGAGCAGACGCTCAAGTTGGTCGATAAACTTTTTGAAGATCGCGATGGCTTGTTGGTCGGACACCTTCCATGCGAACGTTAAGGTGCAGAATAGCTGCCAGGGCACCTGTTTAAGCCACGTAGAGCACTCTTGGACGGCTTTGCGGCTGGCGGCATACTTGCCGGTACTCCCTCTCATAGCGGTGCGCTCCTATCTCAGACCCAGCACGTATAATCACTGTGATTTCCTTCCTTTCCAGTGGGGACGAAGCTCGCTCACGCTCGCGGCGGAAAACAAGCAACTTCGCGTTAAAGCGGTCCAGAGTTTGTGGAATGAGCACACTGGGATCGTCTCTACTTTTCGGTGTAGATGTGGTCGCTATGTCGGCTAGGGAGCTTTGACCAGTTGTTCCACCAGTCCGCAGCTCATCAGCTTCTTGTGAGACTGTGCCTAAAAGTGTGCCCAGTGGCTGCTTGTATCCCTTTGTTAAGGAGTGCGCCCAAGTTTAAAATGGCCGCGTAGATACAAGTTCGCGCAAACCTGCGCAAGTTCTGCTAAGTCGTTGACTTTTTGTGCGATGATGCCTCCGGAGCAATAGGTCGGGAGTTCGAATCTCTCTGGGCGCACCACACCTCACCTGTCACAACCTGTGTCCACTCCTGAGGCTCCGATAAGAGCCAGCCGAGTCATGGCCTTCAGGCGACCCTTTACCAGCGGTGTTGGGGGGCATATATTTAGTTCAAATTCCAGACTGCCTGTTCGACGACATCGGCTTTGGGGGAGAAGCGGGGGGCGGCTCGTCCGGGCGATCGCTCATTTTGGGTCGCTGTGTGCGCCGGCGGAAGCATTGTCATGAGTGACCCGAAAGACAACAAATCCGAGCCGGATGCCCCGACGTGGGTGGGTCAGGCTGCCCCTCCGCGCCGCCTAGCAGGAGCTGCGACAGCTACTCCTCCGCCCGTGACGTCGAAGGTCCCTTCTGACACTTCAGAAGCCCCACCCTGCTCGATGATTCGTTTCCAAGGATGGCTCGCGGGTCAGACGGGGCTCCGCCGGATTCAGGCAAGACGTGGGCGGGCCTGCTGCTCGAGCCCGGAGCCACTCTCACAAAGCGCTATCAAATTATCCAAATCCTGGGCGAAGGGGGCATGGGCGCCGTTTATAAGGCGCGAGATATTGAGCTGGATCGGGAAGTTGCCCTCAAAGTCATTCGCCCTGAATTGGCCAGCGATCCTGAGATCTTGCAACGCTTCAAGCAGGAGCTCATCCTCGCGCGCCAGGTGAGCGACCGAAACGTCATCCGCATCTTCGACCTGGGGGAAGCAGAAAAGATCAAGTTCATCACGATGGAATACGTTGAAGGCGCAAGCCTTCACGCGATCCTGCAGCAACGGAGCAAGCTCGAGGCGGCCGAAGCCGTCGACATCATGGAGCAGGTAGCCAGCGGGCTTGCTGCCGTCCACCGGGAAGGAGTTATTCATCGTGATCTGAAGCCGGGCAACATCATGCGCGACAAGCAGGGCCGGGTCGTGGTGATGGACTTTGGGCTGGCCCGCTCTCTGGTTGGCGATGGAATGACGCGCACCGGTGCGATGCTGGGCACCATCGAGTACATGTCTCCTGAGCAGGCGCAGGGCAAGGAGCTCAGCCCCAGTTCCGACGTCTTCACCTTCGGCCTGATTCTTTATCAATTACTTGCCGGCGTCATACCGTTTTATTCGGAAAGCGTGATAGCCAGCCTGCTCATGCGCTCACAGCAGCGAGCAGTGCCCCTGTCGGATATTGACAAGCTCATCCCTGGACCTCTGAGCAACATTGTTGCCAAGTGCCTGGAGACCGATCCTGCACTTCGCTATCGGAACGCGGATGCGCTGCTTGCAGATCTTCGCGCATGGCAAGGCAAGAGCGGCAATTCCAGAATTTCTGCTTCCTCGGCGCGCATGAGGATGAACCGGCTTCGCAATCTGCCTTGGCCGCGGGTTGGGCTCACGGCGATCCTCATGATACTCACGGGAGCCGGAATTGCCTGGTACGTGCGCAACCGGCCACAAGCAACCAAGGCATTGGCTCATGCTCCGGTCTCGGTCTTGGTCGCGGATTTTCAGAACAATACCGGGGATAGCCTGTTCGACAACACTCTGGAGCCCATGTTCAACGTGGCGCTCGAAGGAGCCAGCTTCATCAACGGGTTCAACCGAGGCACGGCGCGCAAGGCGGCCGGCGGCCTGGCGCATTCCTCAGGAGTACTCGACGAGCAGACCTCCAGGCTGGTGGCCGCTAAAGAAGGCATCGCTGCAATTGTGACCGGCTCCCTGAGCAAACATGGAACTGGCTATAACCTCTCGGTAAAAGCGATCGATGCATTATCTGGAAAGACGCTTGCCAGTGACAGCGTCAATACCGCGAGCAAGGACGCGCTCCTGTTGGAAGTTCCGAAACTGGCAGTACCGATCCGCCGGGCGCTCGGCGATACCACGCCGCCGTCGATACAGCTGACAGCCATGATGGGAACTTTCTCGACCGACAATATTGAGGCCGTGCACCACTACAGCGTTGGTGAGGAGCAGCAATTCCAGGGGAAATGGGCCGACGCGTTGCAATCATTTTCGAAGGCGACGCAACTGGATCCGAACTTTTCCCCTGCCTACGCCGGTATGGCTACCGCTTCCGGAAACCTTGGCCAACTGGACGCGGCTGAGAAGTATGCAAAGCTGGCGATGGTGCATGTGGATCGAATGACCGAACGTGAGCGCTATCGCGTTCGCGGCCTGTACTACATCTGGACTGAGAATTGGCAAGGGTGCGTCGAGGAATATAGCGAGCTGATAAAGCAGTTTCCGGTGGATAACATCGGACACAGCAATCTGGCCGCCTGCTATGCGCGCATGCTCGATATGCCCAAGGCCATGGAGGCCGCACGGCAAGGATTGGAGATAGCGCCAAACAACATACTGGCGCGGATGAATTTTGCGCTGTACGCCTGCTATGCGGCAGATTTCAAAAGTTGCGAGAGCGGGGCGAACGAAGTGCTCAAGCTTAATCCCAGGTATGAAGAGGGGTTCCTGGTCCTTGCCTACTCTCAATTGGGACAGGGTCTTCTGCCCCAGGCATCCGATGCCTATCAGAACCTTGAAAAGCTCAGTCCATACGGTGCATCCATGGCGGCGTCGGGATTCGGGGACCTGTCTCTGTATCGCGGCGACTTCCGTGAAGGGGCTCAGTTCCTGGAGAAAGGGGCAGCGCAGGATTTGGCTGCGGCTAACGGCGATGGCGCCGCCGACAAGCTGATCATGCTCAGTTACACGCACCTGCTGCGAGGCGAGAAAGCTGCTGCAGTTGCGGCTGCCGAGAAGGCCCTTGCGAACAGCAAGAGCGTAAAGATTCGATTCCTGGCGGCCCGGACTTTCGTTGAGGCTGGAGAGCTGGCCAAGGCCCGAGACCTGGCAGTCTCTCTCACGTCCGAGATCCAGAAGTCGCCCCACGTGTATGCGAAATTGATTCTCGGCGAAATCGCTCTGCAGGGGCACGACACCAACCAGGCGGTTGAGCTATTCAATGAAGCCAAGGAACGGAGCGACACATGGCTTGGCCGCTTCGATCTGGGCCGCGCTTATCTGGAAGCGGGAGCCTTCACCGAAGCTGACGCGGAATTCGAGCGCTGTATCCAGCGGCGCGGAGAGGTGCTGGAGCTCTTCATGGACGATGTGCCCACGTACAGCTATCTCCCACCCGTTTACTACTATCAGGGCCGGGACCGCCAGGACCTGAAGAGTCCCGACTTTGACAAGTTCTATCGCACGTATCTTGATATCCGCGGTCAGAGCACCCAGGACCCACTCGTGGCCGACATCCGCAAGCGGCTCAGCCACTGAGAATTGTCATCAGCGACGCGGCTCGATCGGGCTCTTCATGGGCGATGTACCGACGTATAGCTACCTGCCCATCGTCGACTACTATCAATGGTGCGATCGCCCGGGGCTCAGGAGTTTCGGCGATTGAGCAGTTCTCAGCCACTGATTTTAAGACCCGGAGAACAGGGTTCTCCGGGTCTTGGAAACCTCCACATCCACTTAGTGCGGAGCGACTGTTACCACCAGTGGGCTCGATGCGCCGCTCTGAGATCCTTGCTTGTTTCCGTTCGTCACGAAATACGTATAGGTAGTGTTGTTCTTTATGTTCGTGTCCGTATAGGACGTCGTCGGTGGTGTACCGGTCAGCGTCTTGATAACTGAGAAGCTGCTCGAATTCGTTATCAGTTGTGCGTTTGTGAAGGATCCAATCGCGCGGTAGATGGTGTAGCTGCGGGTCTGGCCGAACCCTGGTGCGGTCCAGGTAAGCGGGACACCCTTCCCCGTTTCCGTTAAACCGTTTGTGCCTGGCCCGCAGCCCGGAACGCTGCCAATGGCAACCGCGCAGGTGAGACCACTTGCTGGGTCGGCCGTAGAAGTTGCGGTATCTTCATTTTGGTCAGTACTGCCTGCCGAGAATTTGACGCCGGCCGAGAATTTGACGCCGGCCGAGAATTTGACGCCGCCGCCATCGTTATCAACTGCGCCTGCCGAGAATTTGACGCCGGCCGAGAACTTGACGCCACCGGAGGATCCGAATGCACCCTCACGGGCGCCGATCTGCTGCAGGTTGATCGCACTCGCATCGTCGAAGCCAGAGAACGGAGCGTCGCCGGTGATGCCGTTGTAGTTCACGTCGATCCCGGGTGGATTCACCACGTCGGGCACGATGAAATCATTATTCCAATCGAGCTGTCCGATAGCCGGGACTGGGCCGTCTACCCGACTGGCAGGTACATCATTTGGTCCGAGTGGCGAACCATCACAGTGGCTGCTTGCGAAGTGTCCTATCTTCTGATCGAGCGCGTTCGGAGTGGAGTACCACCGCGTCTGGTGTTGGGCTGCTCCGATTCCGTTAGATTCGCTAAGGGCAGTCTCATTCAGCGACCCAAGTCCCTGCGAGGAATAATCTAATCCGCCATCCGGGAAACCCCGGACCTGGAAGAGATAGTTCATCACGCTAAGATAATTTGGTTTGCAGTTCAGCTCATAAGTCGGCAGGCTGGGGTTATTCGGATCATTAAAGTAAGTGCCTCCGTGGGTCAGCGATAACGAGTGACCCAACTCATGCAGCAACGTTCCGGCCTGCTCCTGGGTGGTGCCGACACCATTGCTGCAGTAGGGACCAGGGCCGGTAGGGTCGGCTAGGCAGTTCTGTGGATCGTCTGCGCCCCACAGGCCCAGCGTCACCAGGGAATCACCGCCGCCGTCGAATTCGGATTGGCCGGATGCGCTCGTCGGTCCCAGGTACGTCACCGCGAGTTGGGGCTCAGAGCTATACGTGTAAGTCCCGTTTGCCACGCCTGCTGTGCTGATCGTGAAGGTGGTTGTTGTGATGGGGTTGGTGCCTTTGGTGGTGGTCGAGGAAGCCCCGCTGAAGGCGTAGGTTCCATTCAGAGCAGTTTGATTCAGCGCGCCCGTGATGCTGATTCGATTGTTGTTTGGACCAGCGCACGCCGGAATTGCAGCGTTCGGACAATCTCCGGGCTTCGTGACTACCTGAGAAGACAGAGATTTGAGAGTGACTGTTGCGGTGTTCCCGGAGTTCACGATCGAAACAAGTTCGGGAAGCGTCGGTTGCGCCAACTGTGCGTCCAGGGTGGCGCCCACCGTGCTCCAGTACGAGACTGGCGCTCCCATGGAGTGACCGGAAATAACGTAGTGATAGCTCTTGGAGCGAACGAATTGGAAGTTGTTCGGATTAGCCTGGAAGTTCGAATTCTTTATGAATTCGAAGCCTCCTTTCCATCCAATTGCAGGCTGGGACGGCTGGCCCGCCGGGCTCGGATAGGCACAAAGCGATGCTCCATCCTTGCACACAAGCGTGCCCTCGGAGATGGAGTTCCCGCCAGTCCCTCCGGCAATCACATATGGATCACCCTGGTAGACGTTCGGGCCTAAATCGAAATGCACATGAATGTTCTGGTTCGAAAAGACGCTACCCACGGTATCAATGGCTGCCTCTTTCGGCAGGTGAGTATGCTGAGGAAGTCCCGCCGCCGAGCCGTCCAGATCATCCAACCAGTCGAGCTCAACAAAGAGGTCCTTGCTGTTGGGATTGGCTCCTGGCAACGACACCTGCTGCCCAGTCACTGCATCGGTGTATCCCTGGCTATTCTCCCAGACATCCAGCAGGCCATCGCTATCGGTGTCTTGCACAGTTGTGCTCAGGATCATGGCCCCCCAGGAGACGCATCCGCTATTGGTCGCCGACGGCAGCACCGAAGTGGTCTCGGAGCTGTCGTTAGCGTGGACGTATCCATGTTGGCTTAGAACCCAGGTCGGGTTGTCCCAGGATCCGTAGATACCCGGAAATGGCGGCAATCCTGGGTATATAGACGGAAGCGGCTGCGTCGTATTGTTCAGGTAAACCTGCTCTGACTTGTTATGCTGGCCATTGGCAACGATGTGCGTAAGCTTTGCCACGACCGCTGGACTTGTCGACGCCTGATAAAAACCAGATATGGTCTGGCTGGTGTTCAGTCCCGCATTGCTGGGAGCGTACACGCCGTCGTAGAGAACGATTGCGTTCAGCGGGGGCGGGGTGGGCTGCGCCGGGTTGGGTTGGGTATTGAGCACGCGGTAGATGACCACCAGCGTGGCTCCCAGCGCGATGGGAGCCGTGTTGCCGTTGCTTCCGCTATCTGCCAGGCGGACAGGAATCTTTCCATTGGCGATCGTCGATCCAAAGGTCGGAGAACCCGTATTAGTATCAAGCGGAAGATAGGGACGGACATCCGCGCGATAAGTCCGGATCGTCTTCGAGCCTTGTGCTGAGCCGGAGCAGCCGCCCGCGCTCCAGGATGTGGGCGCGTTCGGGTTTCCGAGCACTGTGCCGGTGATCGAATAGCCATTGAAGTAGCCGGTCTGGCCGGCAAACGTCGACTTGCCACTTTCTACGGTTGCCCAATAGAGATAGGCCGCAACGATATCCGCACCCGCAGGAACCGTCGTTGGCACTCCATCCTGGGCGGGCTGCAGGTTATCTGGGATGCTGATGCTGCCGGGAGCAAATCCGCTTCCATCTGGTGTTCCTTGGCTCCAACCGGCTACAACGTAGTCGCCTGTCACAAAGTAGTTTTGAAAGATGTTGAGCGGGTTGGTTCCGGTCTGTGCGATTGCGGGCCGAAGAGATCCTCCGACCAACAGCAAACCCATTGCGATCGAACCCAACGCCGCCCGAAGTGACGAGCGCAGTGAACACAACTTCTGCATGATAGCTTCCGTTTGGGCCAGTTTTTGTCGGGGAATTGCCTAACCCTAACAACCCGGTCAATCGAGTGTCAAGCAGCGCCGAATCCGCTATCGTCGTATCTCATCGAATGACCATGCATCTTCAGCCTGCCCGACGGGACGGCCGCCGCTTTCTCAATCCTGTGCCGACAAAGGTTGGCGGCTTCTCCCTGATGTTCAAAGTGGGACCGCGGATCTTCCTGAAGCAAAGACGCGAGTGCCGAAGTCGCCGCTTGGCCCTTTTCACACGAACCCGGCAATCTATTGCACACCTCCGCAATCCGGACTACGCATCACCTGGATGGGACATGCCACATCCATCGTCGAGATGGATGGAGTTCGCATCCTGATCGATCCCGTGTGGGATGAGCGCGCGGCGCCCACGACCTGGGCCGGACCTAAGCGG
Organism: uncultured Acidobacteriaceae bacterium; assembly: GCA_963836835.1. Lineage (GTDB taxonomy): Bacteria > Acidobacteriota > Terriglobia > Terriglobales > Acidobacteriaceae > KBS-83. The sequence continues at coordinate 527,338 of CAWILE010000005.1, forward strand.
TTTTTCTCCGCTCCTCTCGACCTGAAAGATATCCCCGCCATCGACGCAGTCATTGTTTCGCACGATCATTACGATCACCTGGGTGCCGGCACCATACGCGCCCTGTCGCAGCTTCCCGTTGTTGCCAACGCGCAATGGATCGCGCCTCTCGGAGTCGGTGCACTGCTGCAGCAGCTCGGCGTGCCGCCTGCACGCTGCATCGAGATGAGCTGGATGGACAGCACGCGAGTGGGGCCGATACAAGTCACCGCTCTGCCCGCCCGGCATTTTTCCGGCCGCAGCCTGTTCAATCGCTTCCAGACGCTCTGGGCTTCCTTTGCGCTCGCCGGGCCCGCGCACCGCGTCTACTACGGTGCCGACTCGGGCGAGTGGGAAGGCTTTCGCGAAATCGGTCGCCGCTTCGGGCCCTTCGACCTCGCCATGCTGGAGATCGGCGCTTCCAATCCTTTATGGGCTGAGATTCACATGGGACCGGAAGGCGCGGTTCGCACCTTCCGCGCGCTGGGCGGACAAGGACTCCTGATGCCGATTCACTGGGGACTCTTCGATCTCGCGCTGCATCATTGGAAGCAACCGATCGAGGCAATCTGGCCCCTCGACGAACTGAAGCTGTGGTCGCCAACACCCGGACTTCCTGCCGAAGTAATCGCCGGACGGGAGCTGCGATCGGAATGGTGGCGCTAAGTATTGCTGAACCGGAATGGTGGCGCTAAGTATTGCTGAACGCGTCGATCTCTCGTTGGCGTTCCACCGCTACTGCAAATTCGAATCCGGCGGCGCTGTCGTGAACAACCCGGACGAGAGCTGTGCCTGCTGCAGCAGCCGATAGCCATCGCGCGTGCGAACGCTGATACTTCTGCAGGTTCTTGCCCACCAGCTTCACCGTAATCGTGCGCCAGCCGCGGTTCTGGGTTCGGCTGCGGATAATAGCTCAGCGTATACAGATGCGCCAGGTCATCGCGGATGGAGGCAAACGCCCGCGCTTCGTCCTTCCAGCTCTTTGAAAAGTAGGCTTTGCCGCCCGTAGCCTTGCTCATGCGCTCAAACACCGCCGTGGAGACCGGCTCCGACCTCCGCCTCATGCGTGCTGATCATGTAGATGATCGTGCCGGTGGACTGCGCCAGTTCCGCAACATCCTCCGGCGGCACCAGGCTCGCATTGTCCGGCCCGTTGGAGAACACCACGATCACCTTGCGTCCCGTTAGCTGCGCCGCGTCCTTCACCGTCAGCAGCAGGCAGTTATAAAGCGCGGCATCGTCGCCCGCCACGGTGCTGCGCACGCCGCGCAGCACCTGGGACCGGTCGGCAGTCAGCGTCGCGGCGCGCGAAAGATCCCGGCTGTAGGAGTAAAACGCAACTTGTTCGCGTCCTCCAGCGACCGCACGAAGTCGGCAATCGCATCCTGCGCAAACACAAATCCCCGGTACATATAGTTGCTCGTGTCGAAGAGGATGAAGACATTGGCGCCGCTGAGCTGCATCATCCTGCAGTTCGCCGGCTTGTTCCTCGTCGGCTCCGTCTCGCTACTTGCGGCGGCCGTTTGCCGCCGGGCATCGCGCTGCCGGAAGCACACTGTCCGTCAGGCGTACGCGTCGGCTCGTTGCCCTCTTCAAACGTCGCAATCTTCTCCGGAATCTTGTCCTCGGTGATGGTGAAATCTTCGGGCTTCAGACCGCTGACGTAATTCCCCTTCGGTCGGTGACAGCGACATTCAGCTGCACCAGGCACGACGTTCACACGCAGAATGCGACGAATCATCCTGTGCGGAGCTGCTTCTGCCGGAGGCCTGCCGCGCGAGCACAGAGTGATAAGCCCATCAAGACAGCGGTACAGCCATATGCCGTTCGCATCATCCGTGACCTAGTCCTCCTGTTCCGGCAGACATACGTCAAGCTCTCACTTCAGTGTCTGAGCGAACTGCTCGTTGCCATGCTGGTGAAGCGATCTTGCCCTGCCGAAATTCCTCGCCGGTCTCTTGCATGGCCCGCAAAATCGCCGGCCAAGTCTTCAAAGTCCGTTGCAAAAATATTCGCGATCATGTGCCGCGTCAGCTCCGGAACCAGGCAGTTCAGCATCACCGGCGAATAGCCCATCTCATCGGCCAGCCGTGCCCAATACAAATTGGTGGATTCCCACGACTCCCCGAACAGCCGGCTCGAATCGCCGCCCGAAGCAGGGAAGCGGTTTCACATTCAGCAGTCCCGGCGCATAGATTCGGTCCAATCGCCGGATGCGGCGCGCCGAAGTCGTGCGACAAACGCTCGCCAGCGTTACGTCCGTCGGGTATCGCTGGCGAAGCGTATCCAACTGCTGCGGCTTACCGGTCCAAGTCGAAGCCAGTCTTCCTGCGGGATAGCTGCGCGAAACTCCGCGGCCAGATAGAAGCTGTCCGACGGCATCGTGCGCAGGACAGGCAGCCATACTGCCTTGCGCACATGCAGTCCCTGGTCAGATTCCAGCCGCCGTGGTGTCATGCGGTCGGAGAGGATCGTTGATCACCTTGCCCCGCAGGCTTCGATCGCTCGCCGATGCAGTCAGCAGCTCCTCGCCGGACTCGCTGATAAAGCGTCACGGCATGCAGTTCGATCGGGCTCATGTTCCACCAGCGGGAAGCGTTGCGCTCACCAGCAGATCCGGCACCAGCTCCTTCCAGATCAGAGCCTGCACATTTGCCGGCGCGATAAAATCCTGCTCGCCCGATCGCCAGTGCGTAAGGCAGGTCGGCCAGCGAGCCCATCAGGTAGGCGCCGCCGCCCGCCGGCGTACCGACTGCCAACAATTCAGGAGCGTCCCAGGCCGGTCGCTCCCATAATGGTCATTCCGGAGAAATCATGCGACCGCACGAACAGCGGATTGTTGTGCAGCATCTGCGCGCCCGGCGGTTCGTAGTAGGCGTAGTTCAGACCCACCAGCGTGTCCCTCATAAACGGCGTAAGCTGGCCGCGCGCCAGTCTCCAGTTGCGGCTTCGATCCGGGTCCTTGATCACCTTCGTCATGTCGGTCTTGACCTGCAGCTCCGCATGACGGCTGGTGTAGATCGTAGGCGCCCATTTGATCTTCTCGCTGTTGGTAAAGATCGGCCGCGGCAGTTCAAACCCGCGCAGGTCCTGCGCCAGCGGTATCAGCTTGTCGCTCACGTGCGCGCCATGCTCCATCTGCTCTATGCCGTCGCTCAGCGCAAACAGTGTGTCCAGCGAAACCAGCCGCTGGTCGTCGATCACCGCGCGTATGCGGCTGGCCAGCTCCGCATGCATGTGTTCGCCGTCCAGGCCCTTCTGCTGTGGTCCCGCCAGCAACTCCACAAGTTCTTCCTGCGATCCTCTCTGCCTTCCGGTCGAAACAAGGAACAGCTCACGCACGGAGTGTTGTGCCGCATTCATCAATTGGCTCTCGGATTCAATGCCGGCGAACGCGGCCGCCACGCTTTGCCATGAGTCATTCCAATGGCTCTTCGGAATCTCGTGTTGCCTCGCCAGGATTTGCCACAGTCCCAGGTTCGCCTGGAAGATGCCGAGCGCGTTGCCGCGAAGCGGCACATGCGGGATGTTGTCGATCGAATCCGCTGTCTTTACGAACTGGATCATCGACGCCTCGTCCAGCTCCGGAAACTCCGCGAAGATCAGATACCACCGAGACCGCTCGTAGTATTTGTTTGCCAGCACGCGCACTGTCTCAGGTGTCAGCCGCCGGCTCCGCGGACGTACCCGGTCCAGTTCGCTCAACGTCAGATACAGCCGCAGAGGACCTTCATCCGTCGAGACGCGCGAGCATGCAGCCATCGCATCGATGAGCTGGTCGGGACGGTTCCACCGCCGCGAGCGCTTGCTCCACTCGTGCACAATCTTCGAGTTTGTTTTCTGCGCAAAAATCTCCTTCCACACATCCAGGTTGCCGGGAACGTGCGGCTGGCCGTCCGGCTCCCACTGCAACCGCGTGAACAGCACCAGCAGCGGCGTCGCCTTACGGAAAACCGCGCGCCCCGGCTTCTCGTCCGGTTGCGGCCAGCGGAAGCCTTCATACGTATGCTTCAGCCGCGATGCCTCGGTAAGGTGCGCCTGCTGTGCCCGATCCGCCCGCGCAATCGCGTCGTAATAGACCGCCAGCCACCCGTCGTCTTTTGCCAGCAGATGAATGACAAAATCACCCGGCGACGTGGGGCTTGCGCCGACAAGGTCCTTCCACGCCGGCTCTGCAGCGTGTCCACCCGGCACCAGCACGCGCCCGTTCTGGACGGAAATCTCGCTGCCGTAAAAATCCATCACTGCTGCATAGGGCAGCAGCCTTCTCAGTCCCCCGGATTGGACGAGCGTCGCCTGCGTCTCGCTGTCAATGCGGGAAAACGCCCAGTACAGCCGGCAAATCGACGGATCGTGCAGCATCACATCGATTAGATTGCCGCCTCCTTTCTCCTTCACATTGCCCAGACCCAGCCAGTCGGCTTCGCTCAACAGCACCGGCACTTGCGAGGTAGGAAACGTATATGTGAATCGAGTGTTGTTGCGGATCGCAATTTCCAGCGACGTCAACGGAAATCCGGAATCGATCGTCAGGAACGCGCGCTCCGGGTTCGCCGTTGAAACGTAGAGATCCTTCTGCCCGCAGGCGCCGCGCATCCGGTATCCCAGGATCGCCAACAACTGCCCTGCATGCTCGCAATCAGGAATTGCGATCGTCCCGCTGCCTCCGGCAAGCGCCTGCAATTCGCGCGCCTGGTGCATGTAGCGGTCAATCAGGATCAGGAATTCGGTGGGCCTGTTCTCCTGATACCCCTGCAAAAATACGTTGTGCGCCAGCAGCGGCAGCACGTCTTCCGGTTGGATCTTCTGGCTGATGCCGGCCATGCGCTCGAAAGAGCGCAGAGGTCCCGGAATTGCCACCGTCTGCTGCGGCGGAGCAGCACTGGGCTTGGAGGTGTTTCCCGGCGGGTTGGCAAAACTATTCGTTGCGCCGGCACAGAAATAGAGCAAAGCTCCCAAAGACATTGCGAGCAGACGAAGAGGAAAGGTCATATGTGTGCCCTCTTCGGAACCTTCGACTTGCCTGGACTTACGCCAAGTGCAGGTTCAGCATCCACTCGGCCGCCGCTCTGGGGAAAGCGGCACGCCTATGATGAACTTGGCCTTAAGTCACACTACATGCACGGTCTCTCAGTTCCATCGTCCGCAACGATATACCAACGGCGGATGCAGTCAAGGTTTTTGGGTCAAGGACGATTTAGTGAACCCGCAACTGGAAGAGGCAACTCGTTCCAAAAGTTAGATATGCATCCATTGGCTGACCTAGTAGTAGTGCAACTCCAATTGTCAGAATCCTGTCACCGCATCGCAGAAATAATGACAAAGTAGTGGAGACAATCGCTTGCCATCGAACCGTCAGATAATCCTTGCCTATCTTGATAGCCTTCGCGCCGCCTTCTGCCCGCGCGTTCGCCGGATACAGCACTACATTGCGTGTCGCCGAAAAGAATCAGGAAGAATAAAGCTGCGCGCTGAGTGCCGCCGTGCACCACCTGGAGTTCATCTCTTCTCCCTGGCTACGCAGGCGGCGCGGATGGCCTCGTAGCGCGCCTGTAACTCATCCAGTTCCAGATCGCTCAGGGTTTCAATGTCGATCATCTGATCGCCCGCCTTGTCCACCGCGCGAATCAGTTCGTTCAGCTTCAGGTGAATGGCGCGCGCGTCGCGGTTTTGCGTGTTCTGGATCAGGAAGACCATCAGAAACGTCACAATCGTGGTTCCGGTATTGATCACCAGTTGCCACGTATTCGAATAATGAAATGCCGGGCCGGAGGCTGCCCAGATCACAATCGCCAGAATCGCTCCGGCGAATGCCCATTTCGACCCGAGCCATCCGGACGCCGTTGCGGACAACCGGCCGAATCGATCGCTTGTCGTTCGCGCCTGCGCCTCCGGCGGCTGCGTCCGGGTCTTTGTCTGCAGCGTCACGGCTGTCCCGCCGGTCTTTGCTCCAACCTTGTGCCTGGTTTTCATGTTTGTGGTATCCGGTCCTCTACGCGGAACGTCGTACCGATTGCGGCTGATGCTTTCCGCGTACCGTACTGGTTTCTTTTGCGTTGCCTGCGTCTTCAGGTTGCGTTGGGTCTTCCCGCCCGGTCTCTTCCTGTCTTCTCGTCTCTGCCGGCGTAATTACGGTGCGTTTCTTATTCTGATCTTCCTTGGTGCTCATGGCAGCTTCCCTTCTCGATAGGTAAGATGCCGGCCAGGGATGGTTGTTGGAATGCTCTAGCGATATCCCTTTGTACGGAACCGCGATACCGAGACATAGAATGTATTCGCGTCGGTCCCGGGATTATGCAGGCTGATATTGTTGTTCGAAAGATGCTGGTAGCGGTAGCCGATGGACACAGCCTGTCGCGCCTTGCGGAATATATTGACGCCCCCGCCGAAATCCATCGTGTACATCAATTGCGAGCCTTGGGGCGACAGCACCCGGTCCATAAAATAGATGGCTCCGCCATTCGTGCTGAGGAACGGCTGCACCCGTTTTGAAGGAAAGAAATCCGCCTGGAAGCCGAACGGACTCAAGCCGCTGCCATACGTACGCTTGCGCTGCGACAAGGGATCCTTCACTCCCGGCACCGGCTCGTCAAGCATCGCCAGCGCTGTCATCTCCGGGGAATAGCGCAGCGTCCAGCGGTCCCAGCGCGCAAACTCATAGGAGTAGCGCACGTCGATCGGCATGTACTTGACGTCGCCCGCAGATCCCCACAGGTGACCGCTGATCAGCGACAATCCCCACCACGCCCCGAACTCATGCACGCCGCCCGGTCGCGGATACACCGGCAGATAGCTCGTCCGTAGCGTTGGCGCAATCGTCGCCGCGCCATCCGTGCCGGTTTCCGCTGGCGCCTCTCGCTCTTCCGCGGCCGTCGTCGCTGTTGCAGACGACAGTTCTTCATCCTCGGGCGACGGTGGATCGCTAAAGAACGAGTGCGCCTTCACCGTCCGCGAATCCCGGTACCACGGCGGCCGGAAGCGCAGAATATTGGCCGTCCCTTTCGTTGGTGTCATCAATTGGTCCGCCGTCAGCACCAACGGATTTCGGCTCACTCCTTCCAGCCGTCGCATCACATGCTTATCCAGCGCGTCTTCCGCAAATGTCCACAACATGCCCCCCACGGGCGTCGTCACCAGCTCTACCCACCCCGTCTCATTGGTATAGACATGGCCTTTGTCGTCCGAAAAATAGTGATCGCCATTGTGACCGACCCCTGCTTCGCCCAGCGGCCCCATCTTCCACTCAAAGCTGTAAAAGGTCGTGAAGCCCAGCGCCCGCAGCGTCCGGCGCCAGTACGGCCAGGTGTTCGACTGCTCCAGCGTCATTGACTTGGGATCGTTTTGTATCCAGAGATAGTCCGTAATCGATCCCATCAGCGGATGAGCGATGTACTTATCCAGAAATGGATTGTCATCGTCCCACACGTCCCACCGCCACCCCTCCACTGAATTAACGTAGCGGTCCCACCACTTGCCATGCGTCGTTTCGTACCGGTACCAGTAGCCGGTGTAGAGATTTCCCGCGTTCTGAAATGCATTGAACACCAGGGTGGAAATCACAAGCTGGCCCCAATGCACACCGCAGATCCGCGCATGCGTCTTGTCATAAGGACAGTCGCGCAGCGTAACCTGTGAGCCCTGCGTGGAATGCGCAGCGGGAGCGGAAGGGGCAAGCGAGGAAGAGAACAACTCGGGCGCAACCTCCGCGCTTCCCGAAGCAAGAGAGGCCGCATCCGGAGCATCCGGCAATCTATCCGCGTCTGCCGTCTGTGCCCGCGCGGAGTTCATCCAGCCGGCAGCCAGAACTGCGCACGCGATCCACCGGATCGTAGTTACACGGATCTCCATGAAAGATAGAAACTGCCGATATCCCGTCCCTGTGGCGGTCTGTTCTCAGCCCCTCCAGTTCAGAAGCGTTCCGTCGTCTGGCAGTTGTACTCAGGTAAGGTGTTCAGTAATGCGTCACGCAGGATGCGCAAACCCGCGTCCACTACCGGAAAAGGCAATCGCTGCGCCATGGCGACGGAGTATAGTACTCTCTCTGAATGGAGGGGATAAACCAGATTCGGACGTCTGAAAAGCGCAGACTCCTGCTGCTTGGCCTCCTCTGTGTCTTCCTCTTTCTCTTCGGCACCACACTCCAGCAGGTTCATTTCCATCCCGATGGCTTGGCTCACGCGGACTGCACCATATGCCATACCGCGCCTCATGTAGTTCAGCCATCCAGTCCCAACCACACGTGTCTGGCTCCCATACCGGCCACTCGGGTAGTCCTCTCGATCGAACCCGTCTACCCCGATCACCCCTTCTCCTGCTCCTACTGGAATAGACCTCCGCCTGATCGCGCTGCCATCGCCTAGCACAGCCGCACAAAAATCAGCGATCTATCCCAGGAGGCCTCCATGCGCACGTATGCGCGCAGCACTCTTTATTTGCTCGTTGCCATTCTGTTTTCCGTGGCCATTTCGTCTGTTCATGCACAGGCGAACTCCGGCTCTATTACCGGTGTTGTCACCGATCCCTCCGGCGCCGTCATTCCGGGAGCCGCAGTTTCCATACTCAATCCGTTGAGCCAATATTCCAGAACCTCGGTCACGGATAATACCGGTCGATTCCGATTCGCGAATATCCCATTCAATCCATATCACCTCTCCGTGGTCATGAGCGGATTCGGCAACTTCGTCCAGGATGTCGATGTCACTTCCGTCGTGCCCGTCAACCTGAGCGTCAGCCTCAAAGTGAATGTTGCTTCCAGCACCGTCACCGTCCAGGGTGGCGAAGACCTTGTCGAAAACGATCCAACCTTTCATACCGGTCTCGGCCGCGAGCTGATCGACAAGCTGCCCCTTGAGAGCCAATCCTCATCCCTCAGTTCGATCGTGACCCTCGCCTCGCCCGGTGTCTCCGCCGACTCCAATGGGCTCTTCCACGGCCTCGGCGATCACGCATCCAACTCATTCTCCATCGATGGCCAGCCCATCACCGACCAGCAAAGTAAGGTCTTCTCCAACCAGATTCCTTCCAACTCGGTGCAGTCCCTGGAGGTGATCTCCGGCGCGCCTCCCGCCGAATATGGCGACAAGACCAGCCTCGTCATCAATGTCACCACTCGCTCCGGTCAGGGCGTGACCAAGCCAACCGGGAGCATTTCCAGCTCGTATGGCGCCTTCGGCTCCGCGACCGGTTCCATGGATGTCTCCTATGGCGGCGCCAACTGGGGCAACTTCTTTGAGTTCGACGGCCTGAACACCGGCCGTTTCCTTGACCCGCCCGAGTTCGCGGTATTCCATTCGAAAGGCAACGAACAGAATCTCTTCGACAGAATCGATCGTGAATTCACATCCGCCGATTCACTTCATCTGAACCTCAACTACTCCCGCTCCTGGTTCCAGACTCCCAACACCTACGACAACCTCAACGTCTCCAAGTAGTCAGCGGCGGCTCGGGCGCAAATCCTGTATTCGGTATCACGGGCAACACAGATCAGCACTCGAAGATTGAGACCTTCAACATAGCGCCGACTTACACTCGCATCTTCGGATCGAATGCGGTCTTCAACCTGGGTCCTTACGTTCGCAAGGACGCATACAACTACTTTCCCAGTCACAATCCCCTCGCCGACCTTGGCCCCATCCAGAGCCAGTCGATCGCACAGCAGCGCACTCTCCTGAATGCAGGTGCTCATGCTGACGTAACTTTGCAAAAGGGAAACAACAACATCAAAGCCGGCGTGGTCTACGGTCAGACTTTCCTCCGCGAGCACGACAGTGTCGGTATCGTCAATCCGACCTTCAACTCACCCTGCATCGATGCTGCGGGAAATCCCCAGCCCGGCTTTGCCAATCCATCGCAATGCGCCTCAGCCGGATTCCTCCCCAATACCAACAGCTACGATCCAGTCTTTGCGCCCTACGATTTCACCCGCGGCGGTGCCTCCTATCACTACTTCGGCCACGCCGATATCAAGGAGCTCGCGCTCTATATTCAGGATCAGCTCAAGGCCGGAAACTGGTTATTCAATCTCGGCATACGCGGCGATTTCTACAACGGCCTGACTGTCGCTCGCCAGCCGGAACCCCGGCTCGGCGTCGCTTACAGTTTCAAGCCGACCAATACCGTCCTCCGCGTCTCCTACGCGCGCACGCTCGAGACTCCCTTCAACGAGAACCTCGTCCTCTCCAGCGAGGGCTGCCTCAACCCTGTGCTCGCTCCGTTGCTTTCCTGCACTCCCGGGGTCAGCGGCGTGCTGCAACCCGGATTCCGCAACGAATTCCACGCAGGCTTTCAGCAGGCATTCGGCAAGTACGCAGTTGTCAGCGGCGAATACATCTGGAAGTACACGCACAATGCATTCGACTTCAGCATCTTCGGCAATACGCCAATCTTCTTTCCCATCGCCTGGCATAACTCCAGGATCCCCGGCTACGCCATTCGCGCGGATGTTCCAGCCATCCATAACTTCTCAGCGTTTGTCGTGATGTCCTCTGTCGCCGCGCGCTTCTTTCCGCCGCAGGTCGCGGGCGCGGGCGCTACCGTAGGACAAAGCGGCTATCCCTTCCGCATCGATCACGACGAGAAGTTCAATCAAACGACGCATATCCAGTATCAGGTTCCGGGCAAAAGAGGTCCGTGGATCGGCTTCAACTGGCGCTACGACAGCGGCTCCGTCGCAGGATCCGTGCCCTGCTATAACGGCACAGGCGATCCCAATACGCATTGCGGCGATACGCTTCTTCCCGACGGCACACCCGCCATCGATCTCTCCGGATTGACCGCCGACCAGCAGTTTCAGGCTGGGCTCGCATGCAACGGCGTCAAGGCCACGCCCACACAGGCGTTGCCGAATCTCTGCCCGGCATCCCAGTTCACTTCCAGCCTCGTCTCCATCCCGGCGCCCAACACGGAGAACGACGACAAGAATCCCACCCGCATCACGGGCAGGAATCTCTTCGATGCGTCAGTCGGCGAGGATAACTTGTTCAATGGCGAAAAATATAAGTGGAGCCTGCGTCTTACAGGCGTAAACCTCGCCAATAAGACGGCGCTTTATAACTTCCTCTCCACCTTCAGCGGAACGCACTACGTCACGCCGCGTGCGCTTACGGCGGAAGTTGGCTTCCACTTCTAAGACACAATGGATCCAGCGATAAGGGCTGCCTGAATTCAGGCAGCCCTTATCCGGCAGCTCTTATCTAGGCGCGCCCGGCAAACTCCCGTGTTTCCGTCGCCACCTTAATCTTTTCGCCTTCCTTGATATAGAAAGGCACTCGCACCTCGGCGCCCGTCTCCAGCCGCGCCGGCTTGGTCACGCTGCCCGCCGCGGTATCTCCGCGCACGCCTGGCTCCGTATAACTCACCGTCAGCTCCACTTGCGCCGGAAGCTCCAGCCCGATCGGGTTGCCGTTGTAAATATCCACCTTCACGATCGTGCCTTCCACCAGCAGATCGAGCGCGTCCTTTACCATTTCCTCGCTCAGCGCCAGCGTCTCAAAGCTCTCCTGGTTCAGGAAGTATGAGCCGTCGCCATCGCTGTAGAGATAGGAAGCCTCCACCGTCTCCAGGTCCGGCTCGCGAAACTTCTCTCCCGCCTTGAATGTCTTTTCGAAGACCGCCCTCGTCAGCAGGTTGCGCATGCGCAGCCGCACCAGCGTCTGCCCGCCGCGCGCCGTCGGTGTCGATATCTCCGACTCCATGCAGTAATAAGGAGCATTCTCAAACTCGAATGTCATCTTCCGCTTCACGTCGATTGCATCAATCAATCCGGCCATAAATCTCTCAGGAATAGTTACGAAGCATCTTCGGCGGAAATTGCCATCGGCATCGACAGATCGTCCATCGCCTCATACCGCGGTGTCGTCGCCATCAGCGCGCCCACGGCATCTACCGCGCGTATGCCGCCGCGCGCGCCTTCGTGCATGCAGTTCAGGGCCGCCGCCGCGCAGGAAAAATCCAACTGCCGCTCCAGCTCCCACCCCTGCAGCAGCCCATAAATAAATCCCGCATGAAAGATATCTCCCGCCCCCGTCGTATCCACTACGGGCACGCGGTATGCCGCTGCATGATGAAAGCTCCCGCCAGCCCACGCCAGCACGCCATCCGGACCCAGCGTCGCCGCCGTCAGCATGCATCCATAGCGCGACTGTATCTCTTTCAGTGCCGGCCGCAGGCTCGTCTCGCCTGTAAGGCGGCACGGAAAATCGCGGCTCACAATCAGGTAGTCGATCTTCTCGATCAAGGCATCGACGCCGGGATAAATCTCGTCCAGGTCCGCCACCACCGGCACGCCCGCTTCCCGCGCCCAGGTTGCCGCGCGCAGTGCCGCTGCCGTGTCGTGTCCATCCACATGCAGCGCCCGCGCATTCACAATCCATTCGCGCTTCAATTCTGCCGGCTGCAGCACCACGCGCTCATCCCGCCGGCACATCACGGTGCGCTCGCCGCGCCGGTCCACCATGATCAACGACCGTGCGCTCGCCGCTCCCGCCGCATGCACCAGTTGCGCTTCCACGCCCGTGCGCGCAAACTCCCGCGCATGCAGCCGCGCCGCATCGTCATCCCCCAGCTTGCCCACATAGCGCGTGCTCAGTCCCCATGTCTGGCACGCCACCACCGTGGAAGCAACCTGGCCCCCCGGCGTCACCCGCTCCGAGTCATACTCCACCTTCGACCCGCACTCCGGAAACTCCGCCAGCTGAATTGTTGTATCGGTGGCATTCAGCCCCACCCCCACCAGGTCCACCTTCGCGCACTGCTCCATCCCACGATTCTATAGGTCGCCAGTGTGACCGGCCCTCGCGCTCGCGCGATCGTGTTTCACGGCCGTGATTTGGTCACCAGCGGCGACCAGACAAATAAAAGGCAGGCCCGCATGGAGCCTGCCCCCTCGCAGTCCGAGGTTCCTTTGGGAATCAGTTCAAAGCGACGCGCAGATGGTCCATCTCCGGCGTCAGCTTCAAAAACGCATCTCCCTTGTGATATCTCCCGAACGGGCTTGCCGCAAACACGGTCGTTCCCGGCGGCGCTTTCACCGCCAGCAACTCGCCCGGCAACACCGTGTACTTCTGTCCGTCGATGGTCACATCGCGGAACCAGGAGCTCTTGTTCATCAGCGTTACAAACACCCGCGCATTTTTCGTATGCGGCGCGCGCAGATCGCCCTTTGTGCCCCCGGCCGTTGCCGATAGCGCGGCGCAGCCACACAATGCCAATACCGTGAAGGAGCGAATCATAAGTCCCTCTCTTTGCCTGTAGCAGAACCAGATTTTCAACCAGCGTTCACTGTCGGCACGATCCACAACCGCTGCCAACGTCATGAAGCTATCTCTGCAAGCAGAGAACCGGAAACCGCAAAGCTGCAACCCGCGCCGCTCTTGCGACGAACCGTGCATTCGGATCGGTGAGCCGAGCGCGCCAGGCCTCGTTTTCCTGCGTGTGCAACAATGTCTGCCATATCCGTTCCACTTCCTCGAAGCAGGAGCTCATAAATGCGTCGCACCGTCATCTTCGCCGCCGCCGCCGTTCTTTCCCCATACCCGCTCCTCGCGCAGCAGGCTCCTCCCCCTGCCGGTCCGCATCACCCTATGACCCTGCCCACTCCCGTCAACCTCAAGGTGCTGCCCAAAGACACCTCTCCGCAGCAGCTCATGACCATCATGCGTGGCTACTCCCAGTCGCTCGGTGTGCATTGCAATTTCTGCCACGTTATCAATGAGCAGACTCACCACCCCGACTTCGCCTCCGACGAAAAGATGGAAAAGAACACCGCCCGCACCATGATCATCATGAACAGCGAGATCAATAACAAATATCTGTCACAGATACATGATCCTGACGCGGCTCCCGCTCAGAAGACCGTCACCTGCGGCACCTGCCACCGCGGCCACAGCATGCCCGTAACCTACAAGGCCCCTCCGGAGCCCGAAGGTCACGAGCACGCCAATCCGCCCGCCAAACCCTGAGCTTCGATCCGCTTGCCGATTCGATGGCAAACGATCGATACACGCGCATATAATCCAGCCCGCCCGAGGAGGGCACACACGATGCGCATGCTAATGAAGGTTTCTTTTCCCATAGAAGCAGGAAATGCCGCGGCTCGCAACGGCACATTAGGAAGCACGGTCAAGGGCATCCTCGACGAGCTCAAGCCGGAAGCCGCCTACTTCGTTGCCAACGAGTTTGGCGAACGCTGCGGTTTTATTGTTTTCGATCTGAAGGAACCCTCTCAGATCCCGGCGATCGCGGAACCGTGGTTTCTTGCGTTCAATGCAAGGCTTACCATGACCCCGGCCATGAATCCGCAGGACCTCGCCGACGCCGGTCCCAATATCGAGAAGGCCGTCAAAACGTACGGCAAATCCAACGCCGCCTGACCGCGGTCATCGCCCGGACACTCCCCCGTCCCGCGAAGCTCCCAGATGATGTTGGGCAAGGAATCGCTACAAAAAGCATGAATCGGCGATTTGCGAAGCGGCGCAGGCGCACCGGATAAGTCATTTTGGAGACGTCATCTGATATTCAGCAAAGCTCATAGCGCATGCGATGACTCGCTCACCCCACCAGAAACCAGCGCTCATGCGCCCGCCGCAGCACTCCGGGAATAATCGGAATCCCCGAAGCCGATCCCACCACCGCCTCCGCGCGGCAGTGCGGGCATTCGGCCGTCACATCATCCGCCCAGCGCAAAATCTCACTCGGAAAATAAATCCGTTCGCAGGCAATGCATCCGCATGCTTCGCTTGCCTCCAGCTCCTCGCGGTTCGCACGCGTGTGCCGGTGGAGACGGCTGGCTTCGCGCTCGCGGTCTCTCCGCACTCGCAGTGCAATCCAGAGCAGCGCGGCGCCGGCAAACAGCGGCCATGTTGCCGCGAGCACTGAGCCGGTCCCGCCCCCGCTCCACAACAGGACCCCCGCCGACAGCAACGCGCCAATCGTCAGCCCGATCGCTCCCCCACGCATCTCCCGGAACGCTGCCGCCGAAGGCAGCACACACGAAAGCGGCGCCAGCGTCGCCCAGCCGCGCGCGCCGTCCGCCGCAGTCCAGCCCTGCGCCACCGCCAGCGCATCCCCCAGCACCAGCACAAGCTGTGCCCACAGCAGCACAACCTCAGCCCGGCTTCGAATCGGCTCAGAACTCTCCACAGGAAATTTCACTCTACACGCCTGCCGGGCAAGAGCAGGGAATCATGACCACCTGACACAGCGGGTGCCCTACTCCGGCGCAGCCAGGGTGGGGTAGTTGCCGGCAATCCAGCCGACGCGAAGCGTCCACCTGTTACCGCCGGTGCTGTTCTCCACAACAAACCTGCCGGTTCATTGAGTCCAATTCACTACAATAGAAGTAGAGAATGAAGCAGAGAAAGCCACCAACGCGGTGGCTTTTTCTGTTCGTGCCCATAACAGTCGCACCTAACTCCAATGATTGGATATCTTTAGCCTCTAAGTCCTTTAGACACCGCACTTAACTATCGGCACATCACCTAACCCACAGAAAATAGGATACTTACGCCACGAGCTGCCGGACGGGAGGGGGAGGGGGGTACCCGGCCGTTCATGACGTGAGCGACCATAGGGAGCGACCCCAGCGGCTCGCGCCGCAGGCGCCTTTGCCTCGGACGGCCAGTCCCAGGTCACTTGACGCCGATCACCGCAGTCCCAAACGGAGGAATCGTCATGTGGTCCAGCCGGATCGTCTTCTCCTCATACCCGTAGCTGTTCAGCAGCATCAGCCCGATCCCGCTCTGTACCCCCTGCGCCGTCAGGTCATAGGTCACGGTCCGCGGCTGATCGCTCATGTTCAGAGCGACCAGCACGGAGCGGCCATTCCCCAGCGTATGGCGCAGAAACGTAAACACATTCGCGTCGTCGGCATTGATCGTCACATAGCCGCCGTTCACCAGCGCAGGCTCCGTGCGTCGTAACACCAGCAGTTGCTTATAGAAGTTCAGGATGGACTCCGAGTCCTTGGACTCGGTCTCTACGTTGTAGGTCGTCGAGCTCGGCGGCACCGGCAGCCATGTCTTCACCTCCGGAGCGGAGAATCCCGCATTCGGTCGCACCGGCGTCCACTGCATCGGAGTGCGGTCGCCGTCGCGGCCCTTGTTCTTCGGCCACCCCGTGCGGCCCTCGGGATCCTTCACGTCCTCCACGCGTGTTGGATCGGTCGTCCGCATACCGATCTCCTCGCCGTAGTACATCTGCGGCGTGGCCCGCGGAAGCAGCTCCAGCGCTGCCATCAGCTTGGCGATCTGGTCGTTGTGCCTGCCGTCGCCGTATCGGTCCCACTGCCGCGGCTGGTCATGATTGCTGAAGAAGTACTCCGGCCAGCCGTGCGCCGGATTGTTCTCCACCTCACCGAACAGCCTGCGAAACGTCGTCGCGTTCAACGAATTCACATCGGCGATTTGGAAATCCATCGGCAGCTGCACTTCATCGTTGTGCGTACCATACATTTTGGAGAGTTCCTCGATGTTCGGCTCATCCGCTTCCGACAACAGCACGGGATTTCCTGGATAGCTGTCTACCAGCTTGCGCAGCTCCTTCAATACGTCATGCACTTCCGGCAGATTGTCCGTGTACTTGTGCTCGATGTTCGGATCGCCGAAGGCATTCGTGCCCGGCTGAATCGGATCGTCATGCAGGTTCGGATCCTCGAACAGCCGCGAGATCGCATCGATGCGGAAGCCCGCAACTCCCTTGTCCAGCCAGAAGCGCATCGCGTCATACATCGCCTTGCGCACTTCCGGATTGCGCCAGTTCAGGTCTGGCTGCTGCACATAGAAGTAGTGATAGTAGTACTGCTTGGTCTTCGGGTCTACGTCCACGCCGAGTGTCCGAACCACGACTGCCAGTTGTTCGGCGGCCCGCCGTTCTTGCCGTCGCGCCAGATATACCAGTCCCGCTTCGGATTGTCCCGCGACGACCGCGACTCCAGGAACCACGGATGCTGGTCCGAAGTATGGTTCATCACCATATCCATAATGACCCGGATGCCGCGCTGCTTCGCCGCCTTCATCAGGCTGTCGAAGTCACCCATCGTCCCGTACTGCGGATCGATCGCCTCGTAGTTGGAGATGTCGTAGCCGAAGTCCACCTGTGGAGACGGATACATCGGCGTGATCCAGATCGCATCCACGCCCAGCGACTTCAGGTAACTCAGCCGCTGCTCAACGCCCTTGATGTCGCCGATGCCGTCGTTGTTCGTGTCCTGGAAGCTGCGCGGATACACCTCGTAGATCACTGCATGCTTCCACCACAGATCGCCGTTCGACCTGAGCGGTGCCGCCTGGGTCTGCGCAACGGCCGCGCCGCACGTCCACATCGCCAGACACAACAGGATCCACAATCGCTGCATGCTCTTCCTCCACGGAAACGCCAGCATACGCGAAAGGGCCGCGGCGTCGGTACATATGGATTTGACCACCATGCGTTGCGCCACCCACAATGACAGCCGTGCATCCGCTGCTGGACGAGATTCACGACCTGCTCGCCGCGCCATTGGCCGGCTCTTCCGCCGATCAGCTCGCCCGCCATCCTGCCGGCGATCCATCGCGCTGGAGCGCGCAGCAGGTCATCGAACACCTCATCGCCACCTGGCGCTTGACCGCCGCGGGCATCGAGGACCGCATCCGCAAAGCCCGCCCGCTCAAGGCGCAACCCACGCTCCGCCAGCACGCCCTCCAGATCCTGGTCTGCGAGCTCGGCTATTTCCCAACCGGCCGCTCAGCGCCCGAAACCGTCCGCCCCGCAGTGCAGCCTCCTGCCAGTGGAGACCAGCTCATCGCGCGCATCAGCGAAGCGCTCAGCACAATGGACGCCATGCTCGCGCGCATCGAGCCGGAAGCCCACGGCGCGCCCGTCCTGAACCAGGGCCTGCTCGGCCCGCTGAATGTGCGGCATTGGCGACGCTTCCATCGCGCGCACGCCCGGCACCATGTCGCCCAGCTCGAGCGCGCCATCCGCGCGCAGTAGCCGGCCCGCTATTTCACCTGGCTCAGCAGCAGCTTGCCGATGGTCTGCAACTGCATGTTGGAGGTGCCTTCGTAGATCTTGCCGATCTTCGCGTCGCGGTAGAGCTTCTCGACCGGATAGTCCTTCACGAACCCATAGCCGCCGAATATCTCCACCGCCTGCTCGCCGCCCGCTCCGCAACATGCGAGGCAAAGTACTTCGCCATCGCCGCTTCCTTTACGAAGTCCAGGCCCGGCATCCTTGAGACGAGCCGCGTTGTAGACCATCAGCCGCGTTGCCTCGATCTCGGTCGCGATCTCCGCAAGCTGAAAGAGCACGCCCTGGAACTCTGCGATCGGCTTGCCGAATTGTTTGCGCTCCTTCGCATAACGCGCCGCATGGTTCCACGCGCCCTGCGCGAGCCCCAGCATCTGCGCGCCAATCCCGATGCGCCCCTCATTCAGTGTCTCGATGGCAATCTTGTACCCCTTGCCGGCTTCACCCAGCACATTCGCGGCCGGCACCTTGCAGTCGTCGAAGACCAGCTCGCAGGTGGAGGACGCGCGGATGCCCAGCTTGTCCTCCTTCTTGCCGACTGCGAAGCCAGGGAAGTGCTTCTCCACCAGGAACGCCGTGATGCCCTTGTAGCCCGCGCCGCGATCGACCGTAGCGAAGACGATAAACAGCCCCGCCTCTTTTGCATTGGTAATCCACAGCTTCTGCCCGTTCAGCACATATGAGTCGCCCTTGCGCTCGGCCCGCGTCTCCAGCGCAAAAGCATCGCTGCCGGAGCCCGCCTCGCTCAGCGCGTAGGCGCCAACCGTATCCGTCGCAAGCTTCGGCAGATACTGCTTCTTCTGCGCCTCGTTGCCCCAGCGCAGCAGCGCATTGATGGACAGCGTGTTCTGCACATCCACCATCACGCCCACCGAGGGATCGACCGCCGAAATCTCCTCCACGGCCAGGATCGCCTCGAAGAACGTCCCCCCGGCGCCGCCATACTCCGCGGGAATCTCAATCCCCATCAACCCCAGATTGAAGAGCTGCGGCAGCAGGGATGGATGAAAATGCTGCTCCTCATCCATCTTGCGCACCAAAGGACCGATGATCTCGCCGGCAAATTGGCGGACCGTATCGCGAAACATCAACTCATCTTCGGAGAGCCGGCTCAGCGGCGCGGCATGGGAAACTTCCAGCGCAACAGGGGTCATACCTACGGGTACCTCACTTCTACAAATTGACGCCGGTAAGTGCCGGAACGTCTCATTCAAACGGAAGAGTGTAGCAGGCCGCGGTGAACGCTGGCATCCACAGCATGTGGACGGCCCCTGGCGCAATTCTCATTGACATCGGCCATAGGCATAATTATTTTATGCCTATGGCCGATACACCTAAGCCCAAAACTCCTCAGGGCGCTCTTCCCATGCTCATCCTGCGCGTGCTGCATTCCGGTCCGCTCCACGGGTATGCCATCGCGCAGCGCATCCACGTCCTGTCCAGCGAAGTGCTGGCGATCGAGGAAGGCCTCCTCTATCCCACGCTGCAAAAAATCCTCCTCAAAGGATGGGTCACAGCCGAGTGGGGAATTTCCGAGACCAATCGCAAAGTCCGCTTCTACAAACTCACACCGGAGGGTCGCCGCCAGTTCAAGGCAGAGCTCTCCGACTATGACCGCATGAGCCAGGCCATCCGCACCATTCTGCACACCGCGTGAGAGGACACATCATGGGCGAGCTATTCCGGCGTTTCCACTATCTGCTGCACCGCAACCGCCTTCAGCGGGAGCTGCAAAACGACATGGAGTTTCATCGTGAGATGTCTGCTCAGGCCGGCAGCAGCAGCTTCGGAAATATGCTCCGCATGCAGGAACAGGCCCGCGAAGCATGGGGATGGATGTGGCTCGAGCGGCTGATGCAGGACCTGCGCTACGCATGGCGCATTCTTCGCGGGTCGCCCGGCTTCACGATTACCGCCATGCTTGTGCTGGCCATCGGAGTTGGTGCAAATGTCACCGCGTTCAGCCTCTTCAATCTGACCGCTCTCAAATCACTGCCCATCCGCGATCCCGAATCCATCGTGCGGCTGGAGCGCCGGTCGCCCGAAAACATCACGCCGACCATGCCATATGTGTCGATCGAGTTCTATCGCGAACATGCCCGGACGCTCTCCGCGGTGATGGAGACCATGGGCGCGCCTGCGATGGAGTTCGAGCAGGACATGCAGCCGGTTTCGGTTCGCTTCGTCAGCTCCAACTACTTCTCCGAGCTGGGAACGCGGTCCGCTCTCGGCAGCCTGCAGCTTCCGCCCGAACGCAATGCCCCTCCGACGGTTGTATTGAGCTACGGATTCTGGCAAGTACGATTCGGCGGTGATCCGTCCATTATCGGAAAGACCGTCCACCTGAATAAAAAGCCGGCGACCGTCGTCGGCATCTTGCCGGAAGATTTCGCCGTCCTCGACGGCTCGGATTCCAATGTGTGGCTCCCTATTCTGCAGCAGCCATACTTTGTGGAGGGAAGCAAATTACTAACCGACACAGGCTCAGGCGGCGAGGTGGCCATGTGGGCTCGTCTCGCGCCAGGTGTCACTCCTCGTGTCGCTGAACAGGAACTCCTCGGTCTCACGAACCAGTTGCGCAAGCTCTACCCCAGGCTGATATGGGATAACGAGTACATCATCAGCGAGCCCGGCGGTCACAATACGATCATGCGGCCGGAAATGTACGAGATTGCTGCGATGGTCGGCGGGCTCGTTCTGTTGATCCTGGTGGTCGCGTGTACGAATCTAGGTGGGCTGATGATGGCGCGCGGCATCGCCCGTGAGCATGAGATCAGCATTCGCGTCTCCATTGGAGCAAATCGTCAGCGCATATTCCGCCAGCTATTTACTGAAAGCCTGCTGCTTGCGTCTCTCGGGTCCCTGGCCGGCCTGGCCCTGAGCTGTCTCGTCATGCGCCTCACGTTGACCGCGACAGATGCTCCGCGCTGGATGAGTTCGATTCCGGACTGGCGAGTGCTGGCGTTCACGACCGGCATAACAGGGCTGGTCGCGATATTGTTTGGTTTTGCTCCCGCATGGCAAATTGCGCGTCAGCGCCAGCGCAGAAACTTCGTGCGCCAGGTGCTTATTGGCACCCAGCTCGCCGCAAGCTCGATCCTGCTCATTGTTGCCGCTCTGCTGGTCCATGCCACACACCACGTCCTCTATACGGATCCTGGCTTCGGATACCAACAGGTCTTCAGCATTGCGCCCGGACTGGACCATCATGGCTATGACGCGGCGAAATCGCGCGCCTATCTTGATCAATTGAAGACTCGCCTCTCCGCGCTTCCCGGTGTGCAGTCTGTCGCACTCTCGCAGATGGCTCTCC
Organism: uncultured Acidobacteriaceae bacterium; assembly: GCA_963836835.1. Taxonomy (GTDB): domain Bacteria; phylum Acidobacteriota; class Terriglobia; order Terriglobales; family Acidobacteriaceae; genus KBS-83. The sequence goes on from CAWILE010000005.1 coordinate 548,672, forward strand.
TCGGCAATGGAGTCACCGCTTCCATGTCGGTCCTCCTTCACGGAAAGCCGGTCACCATTTATCCCAATTCTGTCGACGCTGCATTCTTCCGCACCATGGACATTCCACTGTTGCGCGGTCGCACTTTTCTGCCCGGCGAAAAAGATGTAGACATCGTCAGCGAATCCTTCGCGGCCCGGCAATGGCCGGGAGAGGATCCGTTAGGCAAGTCCATGTGGCGCGACGACAGCAAGAATAATAAGGACGTGATCGTCGGAGTTGTCGGCGACGCGCACATCAAAGCGCTGAACGATACCGACGCTTTGGAGGCCTATTGGCCTGCGCAGCCGGAGAACCTCCCCGGAATGTCAGTAATAGTAAAGACCATCGGAGATCCGGGACAAATTCTGCAGCAGGCAAAGACAGTCGTGGAGAATCTCGACCCAAAACTCTTTCCCTATATCTGGACACTGGAGTCAGGCTTCCGCAAGAACACCAGGCAGTTGGAAGACATCACCACAATCGTTGGCCTGCTCGGAATGCTGGCGATTTCGATAGCGGCCATCGGCATCATCGGTCTCGTCGCCTACTCCGTATCGCAGCGCACAAAGGAAATAGCCATTCGTCTGGCCCTTGGAGCGAAGCGTCTAAATGTCATTACGGCGGTCCTGAAGCAGTTTTGCTGGCCCATCGCGCTTGGCGTCATCGCCGGCGTGGGCCTTACCGCGGCTGTATCCGGGTTTCTTCGCAAGTTCCTGTTCGGCATCGGCAATCTGGATCCGCTCAGCTACATCGCCGGTACAGCCATCCTCATTATGCTGATTGGAGTCTCAGCGATGGCTCCTGTGCGCCGGGCACTGCGGCTCGACCTCGCACGCACGCTGCATTACGAGTGAGGTACGCGGGACCGGCTGTCCGGCGTCATGGCAAGAGCAAGCGCGGACAGCACGGCAAGAATTGTCGAGAAGACGAATGCATGGCGAGGTATCTCTTGCGCGCCCAGCGCACCCAGCAGCCCGCCGCCTAGATATCCCACCCAGCTCAGCAAAAACGCGCCCACCTTCGGCAGAGGGTTTCGCGGGTCAACAATTGCTTCGCCCAGCAGTTCCAGATCGCCGGTGATGAATGTCGTGTTCAGGTGGAACCCGCCGATGTAGCGAAACGCCCGGTTCTGCACGCCAAGTATTACGGCCAGCAGCACAAGCAGCAGCCGCGCGTCCGCTGCTGCGCCCTTCCACGAAAGCAACAGCAGTACCAGTGACTGCACGGCAAGCACCGCAACCCGCTGGCTCTTCGTCACCCGTTCGCCCGCCCGTCTCGCGAGCAACCGCGAGATCATAACTCCGCCAAGGAAAGCTGCAACCAGCCCGCTCCGCAGCGCCGCTTTGCCAAACTGATGATGCAGCAGCGAGATCGCCAGCAAGACCGTGTTGCCGGTCATATTCGCGACGAAGACCTGGCCGCAAAGCAGGTACGCAATGGCGTCGGTTGAGCCGGCTGCTGCGCACAGCAGACAAATCAGCGGCAGTGCACGGATGCGCAGACGTGGCTGGGCTGCCGGAGTAGACATAGATTCGCTCGGTGGGATGCGGGCCGAATCAGGCGGGCAGGCTAGGTCCGTGCTCCACAATCGGCATTTCCGCTGCGGCACGCGAATCGGTGTGCGTCCGCGACACCCACGGCGACCGGTGCACGATCGTCAGCTTCTCCCGCGAGAGAATCTTGCGCGCCTGCGCGCGGGCGTGGTTCGCCCACGGACCCACCGGATCGAGCTTCAGATACATCGTCCAGTGTCGCAGCGCCCGCCGGCGCTCGCCGGTGCGCTCATAGGCCAGCGCCAGGTTGTAATGCGCGTCGGCGTACTTGGGAACCAGCCGTATCGCGCTCCGATAGGCTTCAATCGCATCAGGAAGGCGCTCAAGCTCGTCGAGCACATTGCCCAGATCGAAGAACGCGAGTGCATACCCCGGATCGGCAACCGTAGCGCGCCGATAGAGCTCCTCCGCGCGCCGGAATGCCCGACGGTTGTAACAGATCGTCCCAAGATTGATCGAGGAGGGCGCATGATGCGGATCAAGATGGAGCACCCGCTCGTACTCTTCGGCCGCCTCATCGATCCTGCCGCTCTCCTCCAGTTGAACCGCCTGCAGGAACAGCGCAGTCACGCGCGATTCCAGCGCCACTGAGTTTGGGCTGGTATTGGCGACCGCATTCGGTTCGCCCGGAGCAGGCGCATCGAAATCAAGAACAAATTGGCGAGCTATCGGCTCCATCACCGCGCCGGAATGGCGAAACAGGACACGCGATCCGCGCCGCGATGCCGTCGCCTCCAGCAGGGGATTGCTCATGCCCGCCACCGCTTGCATCGCGTCAACGGAGGCGCGAATGTTGGCTACAGAGACGCGGTTGGCGCGAAGGTCGCGAAGCTTTCGAAGCTTCACCAGGTCCTGGAAACCGTACGAATCGCCCGTCTCGATCAGGCCCGCACGCTCCCATGCCACCATTTGCCTGGCACGAAGGCGCAGAATGCGAAGAACGTCCTGACGGCTATATCTGCTCACAGCGTCACGCTCGTCGAGGGGCTTAGGCCCCATCTGCCACACGCCTGCTCCTGCAGTCGATCACGAACATCCGCAGAAGAGTTACAACCAACATGGTTCAGCGCGATTATGCGCAGTCGCGGGAGTGGAGCGCAAGCTGCAATGCGGAAATAAAAGAGGAAAAACCGGTACGAAACCCGAAAGGAACCGAAGTTGGTTCCACCTTCGACTGGAGCCGACGACCGGACTTGAACCGGTGACCTGCCGATTACGAATCGGCTGCTCTACCAACTGAGCTACGTCGGCGTTCCTGGTAGATTGTAGCGTCGCCAGCCGGCTCTGGTAAAGACTCGCAGTCTTCCGGCGGGCGACTTGCCGAGGGCGTCGCACAGGCAGCGCTATTGTGTGTGCATAAGGCTCATCTTCATCTAGGGCGCGGTGGCCAGCGGCAAACTTACCGTGGCGCGGGAACTCGGACGCCTCACCGCGCTTCCCGTCTTTCATAATCATCTGGTCGTCGATGCGGGCTCCGCCGTGTTCCCCTTCGGCACACCTGCATTCATCGAATTGCGCAGTCGTTCTGGCTTGCCCTGATGCGCGAAGCCGCACGCGAGGGCCGCGCCATCATTTTCACCTTCGCGCCAGTGCCGGCCGTCACAGATGGATTTCCTGATATAGCGCGACGAACAGTGCAGCAAACAGGCGGCGAAGCCGTATTCGTCCGCCTCGCCGTCGCTCCTGATGTACAGGAGAGCCGGCTCAAAGAACTTAGCCGAGCGGAGTTTGGGAAGATGCGATCTGTCGAGCAACTCCGGCAGCTCCGCCCCGCGTTCGATATTTGTGAGAACAGAATGCCGCCCGCCGCGCTTACCATCGACACACGGACATGATTCCCCGCGACGCTGCCATTCTGATCGCGAAAAGACGGCGCCTCTCGCCGGAATCACCCTCATAACGATCCCGGATACATCTGTTGCAAATGCGAAAAAGCCACCCGGCAACAGGGTGGCTTTTTCTTTAGGGAGAATAGTTCCAACGGAGGCAAGGCCATCAGAACTTTCTTGGCGTCATAGTATGGGGGCCCTAGGGGGGTGTCAAGGCCAAATCATTTTGCCAAAAACTCCTTAGTTTTCAATTAGATGCAGAGGAGGCCCTTCAGGCGCAGGCAAGGCTGCGGATTCGCCAGATCTTCGCCTTGGCTAAAATCCTGTTTAGAGTAAGCCCCGATTTTTCTTTGCCTTACTCTTGCCGCTGCACCACGCATGGTTCAAATCTGCCGGAAGCAAACCGTAGCCCTCGAGCAACATCCGGTCGCCGATCCGCCACACTCTGGCTATCGCGCTAGCGCAAGTTCAGCTTGATGAACTCCATTTCGTCCACGGAGGAGGCCGGCTTCCCTCGGGCAATGCGGTAAAGGGCCCGACCGCCGCCCAGAAATATCCCCAGAAGGAATGTCGCTCCGCAGGCAATCAGGCAAAACCAGACGACGCCTACCAGGAGTCGTGCTGCCTTCGTCGTCTCCGGTATATACCCCGCGGCGTTGTTCCACGTCACGGAAGCTTCGTAATTCACCTTCTCCGCCAGCTTGTGCGCGTCAGCCGCGTCCAGCCCTCCGCTCGTGATGGCCACCAGCGGCCCGCTGCGTCGCGTCACCAGCGCCTGCGCATTGCTGGACTCCAGTGCTGCTGTGAAGGGAGGTTGCGCCTGCACCCCGCTTTTCAGATACGCGGCAATCGCTCGCTCCCGCTCCGCTGCAATCTGCGGCGTCGGATACTCGATGATCGTCAGCGTGCCCTCGCCGCTGCGCACATTGAAGTCGCCGCTCAGCACCTCAGGACTCTTGCTGAAATCAATCAGCGCCGCCGGCAACACACCGCCGCTGCGCGAATATCCCTCCGGGCCCAGCGAGTAGCGCATGTGTGTGCGCTCCAAATCAGTGCGCGGCAAAAAGCCTGGCAACGACGGAGGCACACCGGCAGCCCCGCCCACCATCGGCACCTTCCCCGCCAGATCGCGCAGAGATGCGGCAGACATCGCCGTAACTTGATCGAACTTCGCATCCACCAGGGTCGCGCCGTTCCAGAACAGCACCCGGTCGCCGTTCGATGCCCCACCCTTGCCGATGTCCTCAGGAGCCATCCCCGGAATGCGATAGAAGGTGTAGGCGGCATATGCCCCGGATGCATCGCCAAAGCGCATCGCGCGCACCGTCACTGTGTTGATGTTGTTCTTGTAAGTCCCCGAGGCAAAGTCGCGAAACCCGTCCTCTACCAGCACCTGTGCATTCGTTGCATCGACGTCGCCTGGCGCGGTCGACTTATTGAGCTTTCCCTGCAACTCAAATCCGGCAAAGCTCTCCGGCAGCAGAGGAGCCGGCAGTCCGGTCGCAATCACCTTCGCTTCGCTGGGCTGTTTCACGGCGGACTGTGCGCCGAAGCTCTGCCCGGGAAGCAAGAAGCCCATCAGGATGGCGCCCGCAAGAGAAAAACGAAGTCCTGGAACGAGACACGACATCATGCACCAGCTTACTCTCTTGCGCGGCTCCATACCCGCTCTCTCAATCGCCGGTGATGTGGCCGTTGTTCTGCGCCACGCGCAGCCCGCTCAGGCCATTCACGTACTTGGCAACGCCGCGATACAGCGACTCTGCAATCCGCTCCCGATACTCGGACTCCTTGAGTTGCTCGGCGTCGTCGGGATTGGTCAGGAATGAAATCTCCGCCAGGATTGAAGGCATATTCGCTCCGATCAGCACCACGAACGGAGCCTTCTTCACACCGCGATCGCGCAGTCCCGCATTCCCGTGCTCCAACCCGGCATAGAGCGAGCTGTCAACCTCCGCGGCAAACTGGCGCGATTCGTCGATCTTGTCCTTCAGCGTGATCTTCTTCACCAGCCCGGAAAGCTCGTGAATCGATTCGTTCGAAACCGCGTTCTCCCGCGCCGCCACCTCCAGCGCATCGGGAGACGTAGTGAAGTTCAGGTAATACGTTTCGACACCGCGCGCCGTTGGATCGGAGCTCGAATTCGCATGCACGCTGATGAACAGGTCCGCCTGTGATTTGTTCGCAATGGCTGTCCGCTGCTCCAGGGGAATGAAGGTGTCGTCATCGCGCGTGTAGATCACATCCGCGCCCAGGCGCTGACGCAACAGTTTGCCCAGCCGTAGCGCCACATCCAGAACCACATCCTTCTCCTGCATACCGCCCGGTCCCAGCGTGCCGGAGTCATGACCGCCATGTCCGGCATCGACCACGATGCGCCCGATCTTCAGCCCTAGAGCGCGCGTCAGTGATCTCTGCCCGTCAATCGATTTCGCCTCCCGCGAAGTGCTGCGCGGAACGATCTCCGCGTCCCCATCATCCGATTCGTCATCAGGCGTCGCGCGACGACCGGCTTTGCTGTTCGTCGCAGTCGTGACAGAAGGCTCCTCCAGCGCGCCGGCCTTCACGTTTGCGGCAATTGGCTCCGTCGTCGGCCGGCTCGTTGCCTTCACCTGGTCAGGCCTCGTGCTCACCTCTGCAATGTCGCGCAGCGCCCGCGTCGCCCGCCTGCTGCTCTGGCCGCTGGTGGTCACCGGCTCCGGCGCGTGCGGCTTCGACTCCGGTGGAGATGGCGGCGGAACTGCCGCGATCTGCCGTGGAGGCGTTTGAGCGCCGGGGCGTGCGCCGTGGATATCGATGATCAGGCGCCACGGGTTCGGCAGGAAGAATGCCGAATACTCTGTCACCTGGTTCACGTCCAGCACAATACGGGTTACATCGTTCGAGAACTGCGCCACCCGGATCCTCTGCAGAAATCCATCATCCGTCACGCGCACGGTTTTGCCGATCAGTTCCGGAGCCACCCGCGTGCCATGCAGATCGAAGTAAATACGATCCGGATTCGGCACCCGCGCGGCCTCATACGGCGCCTGTTCCTGCAGATCGATCGCCACTCGCGTGTATACCGGCGTGGACCAATGACGCACATTGGTGACCAGCGGTAGCCCACCATGGTGTTCCTGCGCCGCCGTGCGCACCGCACCCGTCAGCACCGGCTGACCCTCCGCTGTGTCGGCGCCCGTTGCCGGCGCTGGCGTCGCCTGTGCCGGTGCGGAAGCAATCGGGCTCGCCGCGGTCTCTGATCCCAGACGTGTCAACTCGTTTCCGCGAGACGGTGGAGTTACGGCACGCTGCTCCGAATTGGTCTGTGATGTTGCCGCAGCGATCGGCGTCTGGGGCGGAGAACTCAGAATCGGACTGGAATGGGCAAAGCTTGTCTCAGCGGGGGTGTCGTTCGCCGGTTCTGCCCTTCTGCTCCGCTTGCGCTGGTGCGCCGTCTCCTTCAACCCGGCGCGCGCCTGCGCGACCAGCGGATCATGCGGATAGCTCTTCAGGAACTTCTCATAGGCCCCTTGCGCCGCCGCTGGATCATGCAGATCGTGCAGGTAGATCGTCGCTTCCGCCAGCAGGGCGGACGCGACATATGGACTTGCCGGGTATTGCGCGCGCAGGAACTCAAACTGTCCCACCGCGCTCAGCAGTGTCTTGTCGTGGTCAAAGATGCGCCCCTCTTCCGCGAGCAGGCCGGCCACCATGTTCACTGCCTCGGCTGCTTTTCTGTCCGCGGGATTGCCGTGATAGACGGCGCGATACGCATCCAGCACGCGCTCATACTCCGCTTGCGTACGTGCGCCTTCGGGACGGGACTCCAGCGCATCGCGCATCTGTTCCGCGCGCGCAAACTGCGTCTGGTGTGCCGCATGGCTCTCGTGAGTCTTCTGCCGGCGCGCAGCCAGACCAGGCGTTGCCAACATGACAAACGTCACCGCAACAGCGGCAGAAACGACGCCGTGGCGGCATGCAGACGAGGAGAGAAGCCGTGCCGGCATAAGGGTATCGACGGGAAACGCATGTCCCCTCTGGATCGAGACCCGGTCCGCGGAACATGGATGCGCTCTTCTTTGAAAAAGGCATCTCCACAGACGCGCTGGCCGGAGCTTCAGAAGACCTGCGTTCGCTACCAGAACACGCTCATTATAGGTGCGCGAAACCCGGGGAACGCCGGAAGAAAAGCGGCGGATACCTAGTTGGACAACCTGCCGCTTTCAAAATGAAAATCTCTGCAAGTCATTCATGCAACTAGCCCAGCAGACTGCTCACTACCTCCGGCGCACCCGCCAGTGCAGCATCCAGCTGCGTTGCATCCTTGCCACCAGCTTCTGCAAGGTCCGGCCTGCCGCCGCCCGACCCGCCGACGCGCTGCGCAATCTGCCCCACAATCTTCCCCGCCTGCACACGCCCGGTCAGGTCCTTGGTCACTCCGACGATCAGCGCCACCTTGCCGTCTTCCGCCGCAGAGCCCAGCACCACGACACCCGAGCCCAGCTTGTTGCGCAGATTGTCCACCAGCGTACGCATCTGTCCGCGATCCAACGCAACCACGCGCTGCGACAGCACCTTCACGCCCTTGATCTCCACCGCCTGCTCCGCTGCAGAGGACACCGACGAAGCAGCAGACTTCATCCGCGCCTGGTCCAGCTCTCTGCGCAGCCGCTTGATCTCTTCTTCCTGCGCGCCGAATCGCTGCCGCAGCGCCTCCGCCGGCGCAACATCGCCCGCACCCGCCACGTGTGAGGCAAACTGCGCTGCTTCATATCCGCGCCGGAACTCACCCAGCGCGCCCATGCCGCTCACCGCCTCCACACGCCTCACCCCGGACGACACGCTCGACTCACCGGTCAGCTTCAACAGTCCGATCTCGCCGGTCGCGCCCGTGTGCGTGCCGCCGCACAGCTCGGTTGAAAAATCGCCGATCTTCACCACCCGCACGCGCTCGCCATACTTCTCGCCAAAAAGCGCCATCGCCTTGTACTCATTCACCGCCACATCGATCGGCACATCCACCAGCGTTTCCACTCGCGTGTTCGCCAGCACCTGCCGGTTCACCATGTCCTCAATATCCTGCAACTCCTCATCGGCCACCTGCGCGAAATGCGAAAAATCAAACCGCAGTCGCGAGGGATCCACCAGCGAGCCAGCCTGCTTTACATGCGTGCCCAGCACCTGCCGCAGCGCGGCATGCAGCAGGTGCGTGCCCGTATGGTTGCGCCGTGTCGCGTTGCGGAACTCCGCATCCACCACCGTGTCCACCCGCATGCCCAGCGCGATCGCCTGCCTCACGCGAACACGATGCGCGCGCACGCCCTGTATCGGCTGCGTGCAGCCCAGCACATCAGCAATCATGGTGTTGTGGTCGTCCAAACGCAGCCAGCCACGGTCGCCCACCTGTCCACCCGAGTCGGCATAGAAGGATGTGTGATCCAGCACCACTTCTACTTCTTCGCCTATCGCTGCGGCCGGAACGCCCGCTCCGTCGCGCACAATCGCCAGCACTTCGCAGTTCGTCGAGACAAGCTGGCCGTAACCTTCAAAGACCGTCTTCGGCAACTCGCGATACGCCGGGCTCGCCGAAGCTTTCGCGCCACCCTTCCACGAAGCGCGCGCACGCGCCTGCTCCTCCGCGCGCGCCGTCTCAAAGCCGGTCAGATCAAACTCCAGCCCCTGGTCGCGCGCCGCATCCACCATGAAGTCCAGTGGAAGCCCATAGGTCTCGTAAAGGTGAAATGCCTCCTTACCCGGATACGTCACCGTATCGGTGCCGTTCTTCTGCGCCAGCAGCGGTGCAAAGTCCTGCTCCAGCCTGGCCAGCCCCGACTCCATCACGCGCGCAAACTGCCGCTCCTCGGCCAGCACCACCTTGCTCACCCGGTCGGCGCTCTCGTTTAGCTCCGGATACGCCCCCGCCATCTCATCGCGAACCGCGTAAACCATCTGGTGCATGAAGGGCTCGTGCTGCCCCAGCAGGCGTCCATGTCGTATGCCGCGCCGCAGAATCTTGCGCAGCACGTAACCGCGGCCTTCATTTGCCGGCAGCACGCCGTCGCTGATCAGGAACGTCGCAGCCCGCGCATGGTCCGCAATGATGCGCAACGATGCATTGGAGACGAGGTCGCCGGTCACATGCGTCAGCAGAGCTGCCTTCTCGATCAGCGGCACGAACAAATCCGTCTCGAAGTTCGAAATCTTGTTCTGCAGCACAGCCGCTATGCGCTCCAGGCCCGCGCCGGTGTCGATCGAAGGCTTGGGCAGCAGCGTCAGTTCCCCCTGCGCGCTGCGGTCGAACTGCATGAAGACCAGGTTCCATATCTCGACATAGCGCGCATCGTCCTGCCCGAACGGCAGATCCTTCCCGCTCTCCGACGCCGCAATGCCCATGTCATAAAAGATTTCCGAGCAGGGACCGCACGGACCCGTATCGCCCATCTGCCAGAAGTTATCCTTCATGCCCATTTCGAAGATGCGATCGGCGGGCACATGCTCCAGCCAGTAGCGGTGCGCCTCTTCATCGCGCGGAACGCCACCCTCGCCATCGAAGATCGTCACGTACAGCCGCTCCTTCGGGAGGCCGAACCACTTCTCCGACGTCACCAGCTCCCACGCATACGCAATCGCTTCGCGCTTGAAGTAGTCGCCGAAGCTGAAGTTCCCCAGCATTTCAAAAAATGTGTGATGCCTGCGCGTAAAGCCGACGTTCTCCAGATCGTTGTGCTTGCCACCCGCGCGCACGCACTTCTGCGACGTGGTCGCGCGGTTGTAGTCGCGATGCTCCAGCCCCAGAAAAACATCCTTAAACTGGTTCATCCCCGCATTCGTGAACAGCAGCGTCGGATCGTTGGCAGGCACAAGCGAGGAAGAGTGCACGCGCCGGTGCCCCTTCTCCTCAAAGAACTTCAGGAACATCTCACGAATCAGGTTGCCGGAGCGGACTTGCATACATTCCAGTTTACAGTCGGGCTCACATGCCGCTTCTGGGATGAGCTGCCGGAGTTATGAAAGATCCTCGCTCCCCGGTTCTTCGATCACATCTTCATCCGGCGCCCAGTTCCGCATCAGCTTGAAGACTGTGCCGGCCGTAAAGCCTGCCGCAATCAGTCGGCGCATGGTTCGCGCCGCATCCTTCTTATCCTTCGGCTGCGCCATGCGCTTGCGCTCAATATAGGCGCGTGCCAGTTCTTCCTCATTCACGCCCTCATAGGCGTTGTCCAGTGTCTTCGCAACGAGCTCCGGATGCACTCCCTTTTGCATCAAGCCCTGTTGCACGCGCCGGCGCCCAAGCTTCTCATTGTCCTGTCGCAGCCGCGCATAGTCCGCGGCAAAGCCGGCATCGTTCAGGAAGCGATACTCCTTCAGCCGTGTCACCACTGCCGCTATCTTTTGCTCGCCCGGCTCGCCCGGCTCCACACGCGTCCGCATCTTGCGCTTCAACTCAGCCACGGTCTGCGCGCGCCGCCCCAGGGAAGCCGTTGCATAGTCAAACAGCGCGGTCTCCGTCAGCGGCTCGCGCGGTTTCTTCGGTCCCTTGCCCGGCCCCATGCTCACTCCGTCATTTCCCTGCGGCCTGCGTCCAGCGGTCGCACCACTCGTTCACCGTCTTGTACCAAAGCTGCGAGTTCAGCGGCTTCAGCACCCAGTGGCCTTCGTCGGGAAAGTACAGCATCTCCGACGGCACATTCAGCCGTTGCAGTGTGGTGAAGAGCTGGTAGCCCTCGCTCACATCCAGTCTGTAATCCAGTTGGCTGTGCACCACCAGCGTCGGCGTCTTGAAACGCGCGGCCGAGAGCATCGGAGACCATCGACGGTAATTCAAGCGGTTCCTCCACGGTGTCCCCTTGAACTCCCATTCGTTGAACCAAAGTTCGTCCGTCGTGCCGTAGGCCGATTCCGGATTGAACATGCCGTCATGCGACACAATGCAGCGGAACCGGTCCGTGTGTCCCAGGATCCAGTTCGCCATGTATCCACCATAGCTCGCGCCCAATGCGCATTCGCGCGTCTTGTCCAGGAAAGGGAACTGCGCTTCCGCCGCATCCAGTCCGCGCATCAAATCGATGTAAGGCCGCCCTCCCCAGTCGCCGTTTACCCCGTCCACAAACGCCTGTCCGTATCCGGTGGAACCGCGCGGGTTCACCATCACCACCGCATAGCCGTTCGTTGCGAACAGCTCTGCATTCCATCGATAGCTCCAGCTATCACCCCACGCGCCCTGCGGGCCACCGTGCATAAGAAACTTCACCGGATACTTTTTCTCTGCATCAAAGCTCGGCGGCCGGATTACAAATCCTTCCACCCGCGTACCGCCCGACCCGCGAAACCAATAATGCTCCATGTCCGGAATGTCCAGTTGGCTCAGCAGCGTGTGGTTCAGCCGCGTCAAGGGCTGCTCCGTCACGTCGGACGGCTCTGCCAGCGGCGCTCGCTTCGAGCTTCGCGCACTGCGCACATGCAACTCCGGTTTTGAAGCACGTGCCTTCCGGGGAAACGACTCCTCCGTCAGGTTCAGCAGCGTGATCTCCGCCGGCCTGCGCACCGTCATCCGGCTGGCGATCATGTGCGTGTTGTCCGGCGTCACGTGCAGGTCGCCATACTCCCCGCGCCGCGCGATGTAGCTGCGCAGACCGGACGCAAGGTCTAGCTGAAAGATCGGCTCCTCCCCCTCGTCGCCCGCCGTGAAGTAGATGCTCTGCGAATCCGGCGCCCAGGTCAGTTCGTCAACCCAGCGATCGAAGTCGTCCATCGGCAGGGTGATCTTTTTCGTCGCGCGATCGTAAAGAGCCAGCCGAAAGCGATCGCTTTCATATCCGTTGCGCGCCTGCGAACGCCACGCGATGTACTTCCCGTCAGGCGAGTACACCGGATTCAAGTTGCCGCCGGCACTGGTTGAAATCTTCACCGGCCTGGCTGCCGGGTTCGTCAGGTCCAGCGTCCACAACTCCACATTCGTCGAAATCGCCGGCATGGGGTCGGTCTTTTCTTCATAGGTCAGCTCCTTGCCGTCCGGTGAAAATGCATAAGGATCTGGACCTCCGAGCGAAAACGGCGGAACGTCGTGCTCGTCGCCCGGATTCAGGTCGCGCGCCGCGCCGCCGCTCAACGGTTGCACAAACAGGTGCGATCGCCGCTCGCCCGTAAAAGCATTCCAGTGCCGGAACAGCAGATGCGTAAAGATCTGCGCCTTCACCTTGCTGTCTGTCTTGTTCTTCGCATGCTCGGTGTTGCAGCTCTCCTCATCGGGGCCGGCGCACTCCGGATAAACCGAAGATATATAGAGGATGGACTTCCCATCCGGCGACCACAGTGCCCCATCGGCGCCCATGGCCGCATGCGTCACTTGCCGCGCCTCGCCCAACGTGCCGCTGCGCGGATCGAACTCCGCTACATACACCTGCTGTTCACCCTCACGAGAGCTCTGAAACAACACCTGCGTGCCGTTCGGCGAGAAACGCCCGCGGCCTTCGCCCGGCAGCGACGCCGTAATCGGCTTCTCTTCCATCGGCTTCGATCCCACGCCCGTCGTCACAACCCACAAATGCGAGGTCTTCCGGTTCTGTTCGAGATCCACATCTGTCACTGCGAAGAGCACCCATCGGCCATCCGGCGAAAGCGAAAGATCGTCGAGCCGTCGCATGCGCTGCAGGTCTTCAAAGGTCATCGGCCGCCGCGGTGGGGGCGGCGCCTGCGCATAAATACTCACCGGTAAAAGCAAAGAAAGCAGCAGACCGGCACAAAAGCGAAAACGCATCTCGAACTCGCACGGGGCGAGCAGTTTCACAAAGGGTGTAAGGCGTGTCGCCAACCTTCTTTGCCGCCGTTCCGGCGAAGAACGGCGCCGTAGAACGAAAACTCACCGCCTCACAGCGATTGTGGAACTGCTCCAGTTTGCAGGACTCCTTATCCTACCCGCTCGCCTGTGACCGATAGCAAAAGAAATGCGGAGACCGGCGAGGTCTCCGCAAAGGATGGCTGTTGCGTTCTACTGCATTTCGTCGCCTGGCGCCGGCGGCGCGCCCGCGGGAGGTGGCGGTCCATCTCCGTTCGGCGGACCATCCGGCCCTCCTCTTCCATGTCGTCCGCGCGCGCCGTCCGGTCCGCGACGATCGCCGCGCTGCGGGCCTAGCGTCTGCAACGTCTTCCACTGCGCTGTCGTCAACACACCGCGCAACCCCAGCAGCATGCGCGCATTTGCCTTCTCCAGTTCCGCGCGCGACTGCGCCACCTTGTCGATCTGCGCCAGGATGCGCGACTCGTCCGGCTGTTCCGCGGAAAGCAGCGGCTCCAGGATCGCTTCCTGCTTCTCAACCGACGCATGTTCGTCGATCAGCTTGAGCCGGCTCTGCAGAAAGATGTCATCCATCTTCTTCTGCTGGTCCGCGCTCAACCCGAGCTTCTGCGCGATCTCTGCGTCATTCCACCAGCGGCCGCGCGGTCCCATGCGGAAGGCGCGCTCCATCGGTGGGCGATGCGGCGTCATTGGCCCTTCGCCCATGCCCGGCCCGGGCATTCCCGCCGGCGGAGGCCCATCGTTCGCCGCTTTCGGTTGAGCCATCAATGGCAATCCACCCAGTGTCAAAGCCGCGATGGCCATCCAGTGCAAGCCGCTGTTCTTCATGATTCGAAGCATCGTTCCTCTTCTCCCCTCAAAACCGTTCTCAATCCTCATTGCCGTGCCGCGCTGCTGCTTACTGCTCCGGTCGCGCTCCACGTCAGCGGCTGCATGGCCGTCGGCACTTCCTGCGAAACATCCTGATCCACTTCTTCCAGCAGCGCGTCGTCGCTTGCAATCTCCTGCTGCTGCTGTTGCTCGATCTGCTGCGGCTGCACCTGTGCGTGATTCGTTGCCTGCCTGGACTTGCCGTGCGGCAGCCCGATTCCGAACACCACCAGCAGCGCGATGGTCACTGCCGCGCACACGCCTGCCAGCACTCGCCAGCTCACCACCGCCGCATCTCGAACGCGTGCGCTGCGCACAGAGAACGCCGCCTTCTGCTCGCCCCATTCCCGCGCCGCCGCGCCAAACCATTGCAGTGCGTCCTTCAGCGGCTTCGCCTCTGCCTGGCAAGCAGCGCAGCTCGCCATATGGCTGCATTCTGCTGCCGTCGCGTCGCCCATCTGCCAGCGAAGCACAGCCTGTCGATCCAAATGCTTTCCGGTGTCTTTGTTCATCGCGCCTCCTCCACCTGCTGCTTCACGGCGCTCAATGCGCGATACAGGTGTGACTTCACCGTGTTCAAATTCAAATCCATTGCCTTGGCAATCTCCGGCAGCTCCAGCTCCTCCACAAACCGCAGCAGAAAGATGTTGCGTTGCCGGTCGCTCAACGTCTCCACGGCCCGCCATACCGTGGCCACCCGCTCCTGCGCGATCAGCTGGTGCTCGGTCGAGCTCTTCATGTCCGGCAGCCGGTCGCTCATCTCTGCGGCATCCAGCATCGCGGCCTTCTTCCAGAAGCGCAGCTTCACGCTCCGCTGATGGTCGCGAACCAGGTTGACCGCGATCCGCATCAGCCAGGTCGCCATCGAGCATTCGCCGCGAAAGCTTGCGCGCGCCGTATGTGCTCGCATAAAGCAGTCCTGCGTCAGCGACTCGGTCACGTCCTCGTCACGCGTGGCAAATAGGATGTAGCGGAAGATGCGCCCCCGATACAAGCGCATCCATTCCTCAATCCCGCTCGCCTCGATTGCCGTTGCTGCCGGGAGCTCATCCGCCGTCATGGCATTCGCGATCACGTCTTCCATGCACACCCATAGACGAATCCGCGCTCCGCGAGTTTACAGCGAAAAAATGGCGAAACGCTGCCCTATAGCAGCGCCGCGCTCTCAAACGCGAGCTGGGCAGCTTCCGCCGCCGGCAGCGTCCAAACGGCCAGTGCGGCATTTGGCACACTCAGACGCCCTGGCTGATAGATGCTGCGCTTGTTCACTTCTTCGTCCAGCTCTGCGCCGGCCCATCGCAATGCCCGGCAAACCCGCGCGCGCACCATCGGCTCATCCTCGCCGATGCCCCCTCCAAATACGATCGCCTCCGCGCCGCCAAGCGCGGCCAGGTAGGCTCCCACCTGCTCCGTCACCCGGTAGCAGAACATCTCCATCGCCAGCGCGGCCCGAGGGTTGTCGAGATGCTTCATCAGCACGCGCGTATCCAGCGAAATCCCCGATACCCCCAGCAGCCCCGACTTCTTATTCAGCGTCTCCATCGCGCCGTCCAGATCCATCCCGGCCTGCGAGATCAGCACCTGCACAATCGATGGATCCACGCTGCCGCTGCGCGTCCCCATCATCAATCCCTCCAGCGGTGTCAGCCCCATCGAATTGTCCACCGCCGCGCCGTCCCGAATCGCCGTCGCGGAGCATCCGCTTTCCAGGTGCAACGTCACAATCCGTATTTCATGCAGCGGCCGCTTCGTCTCCAGCACATATCGCTCCATCTGCGAGCGATGCGAAAAGCCGTGAAATCCATAACGGCGAATGCCATGCTTGTCCGCCAATTCCGGCGGCAGCGGATAGCGCCACGCCACCTCCGCCATTTTCCGAAAGAACGACGTATCGAATCCGGCCGCGATCTTTATCTCCGGCGCATGTTTATGCAGCGCGCGAATCACCTCCAGCGACCGCACATTGTGCAGCGGAGCGAACCGCTCCAGCGCCTCAATCTCGCGCTCCACACTGTCATCCACCAGCGCTGGTTGCGCAAAGCGCGTGCCACCGTGCGCCACCCGCACCGCCGCCAGGTCCAGGTCGTCATAGTCCGCTCCGTGCTCCCCGGCCTGTTTGCGCAGCCACTCCAGCAGAATTCCCGTCGCATCCGTAAAACTCTTTGCCTCCACGTCCCTCGAATCGGCAGTCTCTCGCCCCTGCATGCGCGAAAAGCGTGCCGGCTCCCGCTTGCCGATGTTCTCCACCATGACGCCCGTCCGCGTCGTGCTCTCGCAGCCAAATCGCTGCTCCGTCCGCACTTCCACCACATCCGCTTTCAGCGAATTGCTGCCCGGATTCAGCACCAGCACCAGCGGCATCTTCAACTCCTTCGCAAACAGCAATGGCGACCCCCCTGCGGCCGCCCCTGCTATTCTGATGCTGTTCCCCTCCCGGCAGCCTGCGGTTCGTCCGCCGTGTCTTTTTCGCCGCCGGAACGTCTTATCTGTTTAGGCTCGTTAGGAACGTCCCCCGTAAAGAGGTACCTCCGTTCATGTCCCGCCTGCTTGCGATCGGCCTGCTCGCCTTTTTTCTCGTTCCTTTGCCGCGTCTCCAGGCCCAGGTCGGATACACCCAATTGCAGCCTACCGATGCAGGCTATGGTGCCCTCGATAAATCCACTCCCTCCATTCCACCGGACCAGATCATCCTGAAATTCGCCGCCAAGGAATCCGAGTTCCGCAAGGCGATGGACCAGTACACCTATACCCGCAACGTCAGAATCGAAACCATCGGCGAGGATGGCCACGTCGACGGCGAGTATCTGCAGGTCACCGAAATCTCGTATGACACCGCCGGTGCCAAGCTGGAGCACGTCACTTTCGCGCCCGCCAATACCCTCGAGCGCATCATGATGACCCCGGCCGACATGTCGGACATCGAACACCGCCTGCCCTTCGTGCTCACCACCGAAGACCTCCCGCTCTACAACATCAACTACGTCGGTCGGCAGAAGGTCGATGACATCGACACCTACGTCTTCGACGTCGCTCCCAAAAAGATGGAGAAGGGCCAGCGCTACATCCTGGGCCGCATCTGGGTCGATCAGCGCGACCTCCAGATCGTCGTTGTCAGCGCAAAGAATGTGCCCGACGATCTTCGCCCCGGCCACGAAGATCTGTCGCTGCCCTTCACCACCTACCGCGAGCAGGTCGACGGGCGCTACTGGTTTCCCGTCTACAGCAAGGCCGACGGCATTCTGCACTTCACCAATGGGAAGAACGGCCCCACGGAAGACGTGCACGTGCGCTCCATCGTCAAATACTCCAACTACAAGAAGTTTGGCACTTCCATCAAAATCACCTTCGAAGGCCAGGACATCACGAAGAACAGTCAGCAGCCTGCCTCCGGCAACCCTCCGGCCGGTCAGCCTCAGAACGGGTCCCAGACGCAGCCCCAAAGCCAGTCCCCGCCCCAGCCCGCGCCGCACAACTAACCCGCTGCTGGAGCAATCCACCACCGCCGTGATATGACGGATGGGCATGAGCAAGATCACATCGCCGGATCCCGCAGAGGCGGCAAAGCGCCGGGCCGCGCAATGGGCGGCCGCGCAGATCGAAGACGGCATGGCCGTTGGACTCGGCTCCGGGTCCACATCCGCGCTGGTCATTGACGAGATCGGCCGCCGCGTGCGCGAAGGCCTTCGCATCGTCGGCATCGCCACATCCATCCAGTCGCATCGCCAGGCCGAATCGCTCGGCATTCCGCTCACCGACTTCGCTCGCCATCCTCAACTCGACCTCACCATCGACGGCGCCGACGAGGTCGAGCGCGGCACGCTCGATCTCATCAAGGGACACGGCGGCGCGTTGCTGCGCGAAAAGATCGTCGCCATCGCCAGCCGCCGCATGCTCGTTGCCGTCGACCGGCGCAAAATCGTCGACCGCCTCGGCTCCGTCTTCACCGTGCCGGTCGAAATCGTGCCCTTCGGCTGGGAAACCACGCAACGCCGCCTGCTCGATCGGGGATTCCAGTCCGACCTGCGCAGAAACGACAACGGCGAGCCGTATGTCACGGACGGCCAGCACTACATCCTGCACTGCAAGCTCATCGAATCCAGCCTCACGCCGCTACAGGCGGCCGACGCCCTCAAGCGCACCACCGGTGTCGTTGAGCATGGACTCTTCCTCGGCATCGCCACCAGGGTCGTCATCGGCAGCGAGGACAACCTGGAGTTTCTCGAGCCCACATCGGGCTAGAGCAGAATCAGCACACCTCTACCCAGAGCCGGCGTGCCGGACTGGAACCTCACAGATGCTGGACAGGTATGCCATGCTGATTCTGCTCTCACGCCTGCGGCAGATACAATTAAAAGAACTTTCGCCATGCCCAGTCCCGTTATCCCCATGCAGCACGCCATTGACGACCTCCGCATCCGTTCGGCCAATGTTGTCGATCCGCCTCTCACCCTCGAAGCCGAGCGCCCCATCTCCGATGCCGCCGCCGACCTCGTCTACCAGACGCGCCAGCAGATTCTCAAAATCCTCAACTTCGACGACCGGCGCCTGATCGTCGTTGTCGGCCCCTGCTCCATTCACGACACCACGCCGCGCTCGAATACGCCCGCTAACTCAAGCCGCGTCGCCGCCGAGCTCGCACAGATCTGCTCGATCATCATGCGCGTCTATTTCGAAAAGCCGCGCACCACCATCGGCTGGAAGGGCCTCATCAACGATCCTCATCTCGATGGGACGCTACCAGATCAACGACGGCCTGCGCATGGCCCGCAACCTGCTGCTCGATCTCGCCGAGATGGGCGTCCCCGCCGGGCACGCGAATTCCTCGACATGATCTCGCCGCAGTATTTCGCCGACGCTGGTGAGCTGGGGCGCCATCGGCGCGCGCACGACGGAGAGCCAGGTGCATCGCCAGCTCCGTCAGCGGCCTCTCCTGCCCGGTCGGCTTCAAGAACGGCACCTCCGGCAACGTGCAAATTGCCATTGAAGCGATCGTCTCCGCGCGCCATCCGCATACTTCCTCGGCCACACGAAGGAGGGGCAGATCGGCCATCTTTGCGACCGCCGGCAATCCGGACTGCCACATCATCCTGCGCGGCGGCCGCAGATGCACCAACTACGACGCTGCACGGTGGCGCATACCGCCGGCAAATGGAAAAGGCCGGCTTCGCGCCGCGCATCATGATCGATTGCAGCCATGCCAACAGCCGCAAGGACCACACGCGCCAAGCCCTGGTGTGCCGCGATGTCGCCGCGCAGATTGCCGCGCGGCGACCGCCGCATCATCGGCGTCATGATCGAAAGCAATCTCGTCGCCGGGACGCGCAGAAACACATTCCCGGCAAGCCACTGGTCTATGGCCAGAGCATCACCGATGCCTGCATCGGTTGGGATGACACCACACCGCTGCTCCGCGAATTGGCCGCTGCCGTCCGAACCCGCGGCTGATATTTGTTCTCTCCCCAACTGTCATCCTGAACGAACCGTGATCCCCGGCCTGCGCGGTTTTCGCAGGTTGGGGTGGGGAAGCGAAGGACCTGCAGTTCGTCAAAGAGAATCCGCCGACTCCAGCTTCAGCAGCTTCTCCTTTCGCTCTTTGCCCCAGCGGTAGCCGGTAAGCTGCCCATTCTTGCCCACCACGCGATGGCACGGCACCACCAGCGCCAGTGGATTCCGCGCGCATGCCCGCGCCACTGCCCGCACCGCGAGCGGCTGCCCAAGCTCCGCCGCCACCGCCGAGTAGCTCCGCGTTTCGCCCCGAGGAATCGTCTGCAGCAGCCGCCACACACGCTGCTCAAAGGCTGTCGCGCGCAGGTCAAGCGGCAGGTCCAGCGCCACCGGGTGCTCCGTCATGCGCGAGATCACCGCGCGCGCCGTCGCGCCCAGCTGCTCGTCCTCCGTCGAAGCCTCTGCGATCTCGGCAGCAGGGAAGCGCTCGCGCAGCTCGCGTTCCATTACCCCGGCATTATCGCCAAGCGTCACCGCGCATAAGCCGCGCTCCGTCGCTGCGACGAGCACCCTGCCCAGCGGGCAATCGGCCACGATGAAACGGATACTTTCTCCGAGGCCGCCTTTGCGGAAGCGCTCCGGCCGCATACCCAGCCGCCGTTCTGCGCTCTCGTACATCCGGCTTGACGAGCTGAATCCTGCCTCGTAGATCGCATCCGTCACCGTGCTGCCGCCGGCCAGCCGGTCCCGTAGCAGCGCATGTCGCCGGTCGATCTGGTAATGCCGCGGGCTCACCCCAAGCACGCGCTCAAACATGCGCTGCACGGTGAACGGGCTCATCTTCGTCAATCGTCCCAGCTCCTGCAGCGTCACTGCCCGGTCCACATGCCGCTTCAGGTAGTCACACATCAGCCGAACCATCTGCGCCTCGGCATGCTCGCCCGCCGGATGGCACCTCCGGCACGCGCGAAAACCCGCCGCCATCGCCGCCTGCACGTTCCCGAAGAACCGCACATGCTGCCGCGCCGGCCGGCGGCTCGGGCAGCTCGGACGGCAGAAAATCCCTGTCGTCTCCACCGCGTAGACAAATCTTCCGTCCGCCGAAGCGTCGCGCGCCTGCACTCGCCGCCATGCGACCTCGGCATCGAATGCCGCTTTCGCCTTCACTACTCTCACCGTCGTTGCAACCATCGGTAACGTCGCCATGTCAGAATACTGCGCTCTTCCGTATAGCGTCGCGCTCCGGTTCTTGCCGTAGAAGTACGAAATATCGGATCAGCGCTTTGCAGGAATCTCCAGCGATACCGGAGGCGCCACATGGCGCACCGCTGCAAAGTTGCCCTGATCGATGCCCACGCTCAGCCGCCCGCGCGAATCGATATACAGCAGCCCCTCGTTCAGCGGGACATCGCTGAACGTCTTCACAAACGGAAGCACATAAGGAATGCCGGCAATCGTGACCGGCACTCGATCGCCCAGCTTGTAGCCGAGCTTCGCAAATATCTCCGCCGGCACATTTGTCACTAGGTTGCCGAAGGGTCCATCCGTTCCGATCACCTGGCCATGCAATCCATCCGTCCCCACAATGGCCATGTCGCTCTTCAGCCGTACCAGCTTCGCAAGATCAATCGAGGGCCCCGCCTCCGTCCAATCATCGCCCCGCGCCAGGTGCGCGCCCGCCGGCGAGAAAATATCCCGCCCATGAAATGTCGACGACAGCTTCGCACCGATCATCCACGCCGGATTCGTAATCTCCCGCGCACCTTCGAGGCCATCGCGGTCGGCCAGTTGCGTGATCATCCCGTTGTCCGGCAGCACAAAATACTGCCCCATCTTCGACTTCACGATGATCGCCTTCCGCGCGCTCCCCACCGTGGGATCGATGACCGCAACGAACACCGCATCATGCGGAAAGTAGGGCGCCGATCCAGCCAGGAAGCGGCCCGCCTGCGCAATATCGAACGGCGTCACCTGGTGCGTGATGTCGATGATCTTTGCCTGCGGCGCAATGCTGAACATCACCGCCTTGCAGATGCCCACCGCATCATCCTTCACATCGAAATCCGTCATGAATCCGATGACCCGCGTCGGCGGCGCGGACTGCGCTCGCAGGACGGGGAACGCGAACAACAGAAGCCCAAGAATGAACAGCGCGCTACGAAATCGAACTGCAGAGCGTGAAAACACAGGCCTCCCCGGCGTCAGTAAGAATGGCGGCTGCAGGTCAGCATATATGTGCTGTCAGGATGTGTCAGGGCAGCAGCCCAAACTCCGCCACGCCCGTCTGTGTACCCACAAACACCTTCCCGTTCACAATCACCGGCGTGATGAACTTGTTCCCGTTGCCGAAACTGTCGCGTCCGGCCGCCGCCTGGTTGCTGTTGTAGAACTCCTTGCTCAGATCGGTGGGATCATACGCATGCAGCACTCCGGGTGAGTAGAGATTGCTCGCCACCGCCCACACAATCGCGTTCTGCAATCCATTTGCCGACACGCTCGGCGTGCTCCCCGGATACGGAAATGCCACAGCCGATTGGCTCGACGGCGTCGCCGCCATCCGCGCCTGCGACATTGGAAATGCCTTCAGCGGTTTCCCCTGGTCCGCGTAGTACACCGTGTTGCTGAAGTACGCCGGCGACGACCACGCGCCGTTCGCCAGTGCGCCCGGCAGCTCCTGGTAGACGTTGCTGTTGTCGCTGGCATTGAACTTGCCCAGGTTGTCGCGATCAGCGATATAGATACTGTGATCTTTGCCCGCGCCTACCAGCAGATGCCGCACCTTGCCGTTCACGTCCGTCATGTCTGGCAGCAGCATCGCGCCGCCTGATCCAAGATCAATATCCGCATTCGATTCGAAGACCGTGTTATATGGCTCAAAGAAGTCCGCAACCGCCAGCTTTCCGCCCGTCGTGCTCAACTTCATAATCGCGTTTCCATAGTCCTGCTGTGCAGGAAAGCCATTGCCGTCAAAGGCGGAATCAAACGTGCCGTTCGCATCGAGGAAATAAATGTTCCCTTGTGCATCCGCGGCCGGCCCGTTGCCCGACATCCAGACCGACCCGTCGCTCCCGTTCGGAGTCAGATTCAGAATCGACGTCTGCTGCAGCGTCGTCTCGCTGTACGCCATCACCCATCCCGTATAGGGCTTGAAGTCGCAATGCGATGTCCACGTCAGGTAGATCGTTCCGTTCAGTAGCAGCAAACCCGCACGCTCCGCATATTGCCCCGGATCGAAGATCACGCTGCCATTGCTGGAGTGCGCGCCCGTCCCCGGATAGGTGCCGGTAATCTCCGCCGGACTCCCCGCCAGCTCCGCTCCCGTCGTCAGACTCAGTGCATGCAGCCGCTGGTGATAGCTGCCCACGCCATCCACGCTCATCGCCACCGCAAAGATCGCGCCCTTCGCGCGATCGATCACCGGCGTGGAGGTGATCCCGATCTCCGGCGTGATCTGCCCGCAGCCATGATCGTTGCTCGGGCCTTCGCCCGCGCCCAGCAGCGACACCGTCCATATCTGCGTGCCGGTGTCGGCGTTGTACGCATAAAGGCTGCCGTGTTCGCTCGCGATATACAGTACATTCGTCGGTGCGCCATTAACATTCAGTCCCGCAAGATAGAGCGGCTGCGCATCCACCTTGCCGTCAGCCGCGAAGAACCCTACCTTGCCGAAAGTCGCACTGTTCACATTCGCCGGCGTCAGCACCGTCTCCTGCGCGTTCAGCCCGTCGCGCGCATTGTCATAGTGATATGTCGTCACATCGGGAATCGGCGGCGTCCCTACTGTCAGAGCCAGCGTCGCCGCATGGGACAGAGAACCAGCCTTCCCGCTAAACGTCACCGTCGCAGCGCCAATTGTGGCCGTTGCCGATGCCGTCAGCGTCACGTTCTGCGCGGTGCCCGGCGTCAGCGTCAGGCCTGAGGGATTCGCCGTCACCCCGGCAGGTAAGCCGCTCAGCGTCACATTGACTGCCGAGGCGAAGCCATTCATCGCCGTAGCTTTCAGCGAGAGCGCCGCGCCGCTCGTCCCTTCGGCAATCGTCTGTGATGCCGGCATCACAGCCAGAGCAAAATCCGGCGGCGGGGCCGCCACAGTGGTCAATGCAAGCGTTGCCGCGTGGGCCAGCGCGCCCGCGGTTCCGGTCAGCGTCACGGTTGCGGAACCCGCCTTCACCGTCGCATCCGCCGTCAGCGTCATCTGCTGCGGGGATCCAGTCGCAACGCTCACATTGCCGGGAGCAGCCGTCACCCCCGGTGGCAGCCCGGAGATCGCTACCGCTACGGGCCCTGCAAATCCATTCGTGCCTGTCACCGTGACCTGAATGGACTGCCCCGCCGCTCCGCCAGTCAGCGAAAGCGTGGTGGGAGAACTCAACAGCGCGAAATCAGGCTGTGGTGGCGGAGGTGCTTCCGAGCTCTGTCCCGCCGCAGCCCGTCATCACCCAGATCACCGCAATCAGTGCAGTGAAGATCGCGGCCCGTCGCAGCACGTCTCCAGGCATGCGGACTCCTCCAGCCTCCGCATCATAAGGCCGGCGAGCGATGGAAAGAAGTCATTGCTTTGTAAAACGGAAAGGCCCATCCCGCAGGGAGATGGGCCTTCGTACTAACTGCGTTCCCCGGATCAGGCCTTCGCCGCCACTGCGGCGCCCTTCGTCGCCTCGCGCAGCGCCTCTGCCTTATCGGTGGCTTCCCAGCGGAAATCCTTCCGGCCGAAGTGGCCATAGGCCGCGGTCTTCTTGTAGATCGGCCGCCGCAGATCCAGCGCTCTCGATGATGCCCTTCGGAGTCAGCGCGAAGTTTTCGCGCACCAGCTTCTGCAGCTCGTCTTCGTCTACCTTGCCCGTGCCGAAGGTGTCCACCAGCACGCTCACCGGCTCAGCCACGCCGATCGCGTAGGCAAGCTGCACCTCGCAGCGGTCTGCCAAGCCCGGCCGCCACGATGTTCTTCGCGATGTAGCGCGCCATGTATGCCGCCGAGCGATCCACCTTTGTCGGATCCTTGCCGCTGAATGCGCCGCCGCCATGCCGGCCCATGCCGCCATAGGTGTCCACAATGATCTTGCGTCCGGTCAGCCCGGTGTCGCCCATCGGCCCGCCGATCACGAACCGCCCGGTCGGATTGATGTGGTACTTGGTGTCCTGCGTCCAGCAGCTTCGCCGGAATCACGGCCTGGATCACGTTCTTCAGAATGTCGCGCCCGCAGCTCATCGTTTGTCGACGTGTCTCCGCATGCTGGGTGGAAATCACCACCGCATCCACGCGCACCGGCTTGTTGTTCTCGTCGTATTCCACCGTCACCTGGCTCTTGCCATCCGGCCGCAGGTAGGACATCAGTGCCGTTCTTGCGAACCTCGGTCAGCTTCATGCGTCAGCTTGTGCGCCAGCGAGATCGGCGTCGGCATCAGCTCTGGCGTCTCGTTCGTCGCGTAGCCGAACATCATGCCCTGGTCGCCTGCTCCGCCGGTGTCCACGCCCATCGCGATGTCGCCGGACTGCTTGTTGATCGTCGAGATCACCGCGCAGGTATTGGAGTCGAAGCCGTACAGCGCATTGTCGTAGCCGATCGCACGCCACCGTGCCGCGCACCAGGATCTGGAAGTCCACATAGGCCTTGGTCGTGATCTCGCCGGCGATGACCACCAGCCCGGTGCAGGTCAGCGTCTCGCAGGCAACGCGGCTAAAGGGGTCCTGCGCCAGGCAGGCGTCGAGAATCGCATCGGAGATCTGATCGGCAATCTTGTCGGGATGCCCTTCGGTCACCGACTCCGAGGTGAACAGAAACTTATCGCGTGGTTGTGACAATGCAGCTTCCTCCTATACCTACTTCTCTGCCCAGCCGGACCGAATGTGTTTGGGAATTCATTCAGGGGTCGAATGCAACAGGGCAGTCAGCCCCAACAAGAAGCGTCTAGGGCTGCTCTTTTACCGTAACAGACCCCGCGAACACACGGCAAAGGTCCGCGTCGCGAAACGCGGGAAACGGCTGCTAACGGAGCGAATTCCGCGCTCAATGGTGAGTCGGCGTGCCATTCAGCACATACAGCCGATATCCAGGTTCCGGCTGCGGTCTGCTCCACCATCGCACTTCGCCCTGCGATGGCCGCGCCACCGCGAGCGTGTAGTTGGCATCGAGCCAGCGGTGGAATCCGGGCCACGAGTCCAGCTTGCGATAGCCGCTGCTGCTGTCGAGAAAATATCCGCTCACCGCAACAATCACCAGCGGTGGCCTCGCCATCACCGCCTGCTCGAAACGCTGCCGCAGGATCTCGACCGCCGGCTGTCTGCGCGAATCGAAAAGCGGCTGATCGGAGAGTATGCCGTTCGCCGGCATCAGGCGCATCACGTCCAGCGTCGGCAGGCAATCCTGAATCGTATCCAGGCACTGCACGCGCCCGCTCAACTCACCGCCGTTCACCGCGCGCAGATCGGCAGCCAGCATACGATCGAACAGCTGCCGCTTTCCGGCAAAGCGATGCACGCGCGCCAACGCAATCGGCGCAATGATCAGGCATCCGCAGCACAGGCCCGCAATTGCCGTATACCGCGCCGCCCGGTGTGTTCCATCATTTCTGAACCACGCAGTGCTCAGGTCCAGCGCAATCAGCAGCAACAGAAAGACCATCATCGGATATCGCTGGTAAGGGAGCGCCTTGCCCTGCGCCAGCAATGCAATCAGGTTGACAACGACAGCCGTCCCGGCAAGCAGCCGCTCAAACCGCGGCCACGCAGGCCCACGCAGCGCAAGGCACACCAGCCACAACACCACCAGCGCGGCCAGCGGCGAGATGCTGTGCATGAAGGTGAAGCCCGGCGGCCGCCGGTCCGCCGTCGCATAAGCAGGAAGAATCAGCCGCTCCGTGGCAATCCACGCTCGCCATGCGCCTTTCCGCGCCAGCCACAACGCCATCGCCGCCAGTGGTATCGTCATCGCGCCCAGGCCTGCCGCAGCCCAGCCAAGCGTAGCCAAACGGCTCGCACGTTGTGTTCGCGCGCGATAGACCAGCACCATTGCAAGCAGCAGCCATCCCAGTGGATCGGCCGTCGGCTTGATCGTCGCCGCCAGCCCCACGCCGACTCCGAAGGGAAGCAGATAGGCCCAGCGATTCTGCCGCATCGCCTCCAGCAGAGATGCAAATGCCAGGATCAGCAGTGTCGCGATCACCAGATCGCGCTGTCCCGCCTGCTGCACGCCGTCCTGCCCATGCACCAGCAGCAGCATCACCGTTGCGAAGAGCGCGGCAAACCGCGAATACGGCCTCGCGATGACGTAGTAGCCCAACCCGGCCAGTACAACCAGCACGAGATCGAAGATTCGCCACCCAACGTCGGGCTGGCCGGGAAGATGCATCGCCAGTGCGGTCGCCCAGTACGCTCCCGGCAAGTTGATGTCTACGAAATCGCGATACGGCGCCCAGCCATGCTGCATCAGGAAAACGTCGTAGTGCAGCAGCGCGGCATCGCCCACCATCGGCCAGTGCCGTGTCATCACCACAAACACCACGCCGCAGCCGATCAGCGCTGCGCTCAACAGCCACAACACCAGAGAAAACAATCGCCCGGGCGGGGAAGAGACTCGTATCGGCGTTGACGCAGCCATCGTTGCAGACCAGCCTAGCAGCCCTGCCTAGCAGCCCTGCCCTGCACTTACCTCTAGCTCGCACGGAGCCATTGGGATTAGCATGTGTCCGCTCCCGGAGTCCGCTATGTCGCAGAAACGCAAGATCATCGTCGAGGTCGCCATCAGTGTCGACGGCTTCCTCGCCCGCGCCGACGGCTCGGTCGATTGGCTCGATAGCCCGCGTCTCAAGGGTGACCACGGTATGGGCGAGTTCTACAAGTCGATCGACACCATCGTGTTCGGCCGCAAGACCTACGAGGTGGCGCTCGCCTTTCAGGCGCGCGGTGTTCCCGGCTCCGCCTTCGATGCCCGCATCAGGAATTACGTCTTCTCCCGCACACTCTCTCCATCGAACGCCCCGCCGGCCGTTGAGATCACCAGCGAGCCCATCAAGGCATTCGCCTCACGTCTTCGCAGCGAAAAAGGAAGAAACATCTGGATGATGGGCGGCGGCGGCATCATCGCCTCCTTCCTCGATGAAGGCGAGATCGACGAGTTCATGCTGCATGTCATTCCGGTGATGATCGGCGAAGGCATCCCACTGCTCGCGCCGCGCCATCGCACGGTGCCGCTCCGGCTCATCGATACGACGAAGTACCCCGACGGCGTCGTGCAACTGCACTACGCAGTCGAAAAGCAGGAAGTGTCAGCAGGGAAACAGAAAAAACAGCAGCGGGCTGGCGCCCGTCAGAAAAAATCAGCAGCTAATAAGACGCGGTCGCGGTAGCTGCCTGGGTCGTGAGAGACGATGAAACCGCCGCGCTCTTCGAGGCCGCTGCGGCCTTGTTATGCACGTAGCCCCACACAAACCAGCTCATGCCGATAACCAGCAGAAGCAGGGCCACTACGCCGGCCCAGCGTGCCATCGTGTTGTTCGCATGTCCTTCGCCGCTGCGCGACCGGCCCACATTCTCCGCGAACGCAATCCACTCCTGGTCTTCTTCAGTCGGCGCGGTCTTCTCGTGGGAAACTTCCAGGTAGCGCTTCACCCATTCCTCCTCATCCAGCCCTGCCGTGCGCGCATAGCTCCGCACAATGCTGCGCCGGAACACGCCGCCCGGCAGTTGATCGAAGCGCTCCTGCTCTACTGCCTGCAGGTATCGCGTGGTGATCTTCGTCGTCGTGGCAATCGCTTCGATTGCCACGCCTTTTCCTTCTCTGGCTTTCTTCAGGTCCTCTCCAAAGCTGCCCATGCTTTACACCTTGGCGCCTTTCCGATTCCGTCGGGGGTCCATACAGCTTCCTGATTTGGGCCCGGGGCTCCCGCCATGTAAAAGGCGTGCTGAGTGATCTATTACCAAAGACTGTGACCAACGGTACGCCTTTTGCTCACTCACGAAACCACCACTTTCCGGGCATTACTACCCATCCCCCATAAGTATCAGCCAACCGTAACTGCTTTGTTACACTCCCCTTATGAACAAGTTGGTTCTTGGCAACCTGGTCCATCGGCCGATCCGCGTTGCCATCAGCATTCTGGCTGTTGCCATTGAAGTCATCATGATCCTCTCCATCACCGGCGTCTTCATCGGCCAGGTGAACGGCAGCCGCGCCAGCACTCTTGGCGTCGGAGCGGACATGGTCATCCAGCCGCCGAACGCCAGCTTCCTCACCGCCATCGGCGGCGCTCCCGTCCCCGCAAAAATCGCCGACCTCGTCCGCAAGCTTCCCCACGTTGCTGTTGTCAGCCCGGTCATCTCCCAGCTCAACACCGCCGGCTCTGTCGAAAGCATCCTCGGCATCGACTTCGCCAGCTACAACGCCCTCCGCCCCTTCAAGTTCCTCTCCGGCACCCCCTTCCAGGGACCGAATGACGTCATCATCGACGATTACGCCGCCCGACGCGACAAGGGGTACCAGGTTGGTGACACCATGCCGGTCTTCAATCACCCCTTCCGCATCTGCGGCATCGTCGAGCACGGCAAGGGCGGCCGCAAATTCGTCCCCATCCACACCCTCGGCGAATTCAACGGCGCCGAGAACAACGCCTCGTTCTTCTATCTCAAGACCGATGACCCCGCGAACGAAAACCTCGTCCGCGACGAAATCCACAGCGTCCCCGGCCTCAGCGAATACCAGGTCCACACCGTCGAGGAGATGCTCTCCCAGATGACGCCCGCGCGCCTGCCCGGCTTCAACATCGCGCTCCGTGTCGTCATCGCCATCGCCTTCATCGTGGGCTTCCTGGTCATCTTCCAGTCCATGTACACCGCCGTGCTCGAGCGCACACGCGAGATCGGCATCCTCAAATCCCTCGGCGCGTCAAAGTTCTACATCGTAAACGTCGTCCTGCGCGAAACCGCCATCTTCTCCATCGCCGGCATCATCGTCGGCCTCGGCCTTACCTTCGTCATCAAAGCCATCCTCAGCGAGCGCTTTCCCACGCTCCCGTTCCCGGTCCAGGGGCACTGGATGCTCTATACCGCTGCACTAGCCTTTATCGGCGCAATGCTCGGAGCACTTTACCCCGCCTGGAAAGCCGCCCAGAAAGACCCCATCGACGCCCTCGCCTACGAATAGCCGCCTCGGTTCCGTTGGAACGCAGATTGGCTGCGGCTCGGGAGATGCCTGGGGTGAAAGACATGCTCGCCAAGCTCGACGCCCTAAAAGCCGGCGGCTGGCAGGCGGATATACTCGCCTGCTGCCATGTATATCCGGAGGAGAAAGATGCAAGTGGCAAAGTGGGGAAATAGTCTGGCCATACGCCTGCCTGCGTCTCTGGTCCGGCGGCTCAAGCTTCAGCCCGGCGATGAAGTCGATCTGGTGGAAGCCTCTTCCTCAAAGGACAAGCCCACGCTGGCCGTCGTTCCAAAGCGAAGCCGTCGCGAACTCGTCGACGATCTCCGCGCCTACGCTGGCAGGCTTCCACAGAATTACGTCTTCCAGAGAGACGACGCGCAACGTCCCTCACGCCGCGGATGAGCCGCATTTTTCTCGATACGAACGTCCTGCTCTATACCCTCGATGGCACAAAGCGCGGTGCCCGCGCTCGCCAGGCCTTGCTTGATGGATATGCAATCAGTGTTCAGGTACTGAACGAATTTGCCAGCGTCGCCCGCCGCAAGCAGTTGCTCCAGGAAAATGAACTGTGGGAAGTCGAGTCTCGCTTCCGCGAGCTTCTCGTGATTGCACCGCTCACAGTCGCGCTGCACGGTGCTGCGCTCCATCTAAGCGCCCGCTACGCCTTCCACCTGTACGACTCGCTCATCGTCGCTGCAGCGCAGGAAACCGGGTGCGATGTTCTGTACACCGAAGCCCTGCAGCACAATCAACGCATTGAGGGCCTTCGTGTCGTAAACCCCTTCCGTTAAGAGCGACAGCCGCCGCTACTCCAGCATCGCCGCCACAGCGTCATGACCGCGCTCGCGCGCATACTCCGCCGGCGTCTTCCCGCGATCGCAGCGCGCCGTCCTGTCTGCGCCGGCATCCAGCAGCATCCGCACCGCGTCTTCGCAGCCGGCCGCCGCTGCCTGGTGCAGTGGCCGGTACCCCGCCGTCTGCGCCGCGTTCACATCCGCGCCGCGCTCGATCAGCAGCCGTATTACCGCGGGATCTTTCGAGAGCGCCAGCACCGCATGCAGCGCCTGGTTGCGCATCGGTGTTGCGGAGATCTGCTTCACATCCGCGCCTGCATCCAGCAGCAGCCGCACCGTTGGCTCATCCGCAAAAGCGGCGGCCAGGTGCAGCAGCGGCCATCCATCCGCCGAGCGGCTGTTCGCCCGCTGCTTTGCTATCGCTCGATCGCTGCCCAGCACTTCGCCCAACCGCTCCACGTCGCCGACGGCGGCCGCCTCCGCCAGGTCCGGTTCCAACCCGGAGCGCAGAAAATCCCGGATCTTCGTCTGCCCGCTATACACCGCCAAAAGCAAAGCCGAGACGCCCTGGGCGTCCCGGCTCTCTGCTATTCGCGGCTCATCCTCCACCCACTCCGCGATCTCCTGCGTCTTGCCCTTCCGGATCAGATCGAGAAAGCTCTGGCTCACCCGCTCACTGTAACAAAGCGACCGGCGCAGACCCTAGTTCGGCGTCTCATCCAGAGACGCCAGCACCGGCCCGTTCGAGCGCGGCATCCGTGGCGATTCCTTCGGCGCCACCTCGGTCGGCGTTGGCGCGGCTTGTGGCGCGCCCGGGCGTGGCTTCGTCCGGTTGGAATAAATACGGAAGGTCACCTGCAGATTCACCAGCTCCGGCACCGGCTTTCCGTTCAGCGTGCCCGCACGGAACTGCGAATGCTGCACGGCATCCACCGCCCGCTCATCCAGCCCGAAGCCGATGGGCCGCACAATCGTCACGTCGCCCGGACGGCCGCTCGCATCCACCACCATCTGCAGAAATACCATGCCCGCAATGTTGTTCTTCTGCGCGTATTCGTTCGACGCCGGATCGATCGTTGTCAGAAGCCGCGGCGGCTTCACATCTCCGCCCGGCCGCAGCGCTGTTGCATCCACGTGTTGCGCACGCGCCTGGCCTGCCTTCGTTGCGAAGTAGTTCTGCCAGTAGGCCGGCAGGGTGGCGATCACCGTTTCGTCCAGCGCCGGTGCAAGCATCACGTTCAATGCCTTCGACAATTGCAGGAAGCTCACCCGCGGATCGTGCTCCGGAGAGGGCTGCGCCGGCGCCGCCGGCGTGGCGGCTGCCTCTGTCGGCCCATCCTGCTTGTCAGTCGCAGCGGGCGCTTCGGTCTTCTTCTCGCTCGCGATCGCCGGGCTGTCCTTCTTGTCCTTGACGTCCTTCTTCTCGTCCTTCTTTTTCTTCTTCTTTTCCGGCTCGATCACCAGCCGGTCCACTTCGATATGCATCGACTTCTTCGGATCTACCTTGATCCGTTCGAACGGCTTCGAGTCGTCTTCATACGGCAGCGCGCCAAAGAAGTGGAGTCCCACCCGATGCGCCTCGATCTCCATCGAGTGCTTGTTGAATTTCACTTTGTCGATCTCGACGCCGCTCAATGCAAACGAACCCGGCTGCGGATTCCCGACCGGCTTGCCGTCCGTCGCGAACTCCAGCTTGTCGTCCTGGTAAAAGCCGCGCAGGTAGAAGGTTTTGCCCACCAGCTCGGCAGTCAGCGCCTCGGGCGTCGAAGCCGCGGCAACCGCCTGCGCGCCTGCCGGAATGACGACGGCAGGTGCTGCAGCAGCCGGAGTCGGCGGAGTCTGGCACAACGCGAACGGCGTGGTAGTCATCATGCAGGCTGCAATCAGGGCAGCCGCGGGACGGGCAATGGGCAGATGACGCATAGCGGGCCTTTCGTTCACACGCGCTCCGAGGCACACCGCACCCCGGGCAGTCTTCCTGTCCATCTAAGGTCAGGTCGCTGGCCGCGACAATGGAACCAAAGCACTGTGGTAATGACACATCGGTGGGAGTTTTGCGTCTCGTAATCTGATTGATTGCTTCAGAAGCCACCGCGGCCGTTCAAAACAGCGCGACACGGGTATCCTCCAGCGCCCATCCCTATTGCAATCCAATAGGGAAGCCGCTAGTCTCCTATTGCGATTCAATAGGAGACTCGATTGGGCACGGAAAACGAGGTCTGGCAGGGCACCCTGGCCCTCATGGTTTTGAAAACCCTGGAAGCCATGGGCGAGCTCCACGGCTACGGCATCGCCCGCCGCATCGAGCAGACCAGCGGCAACCAGCTCATCGTCCAGTACGGCACTCTCTATCCCGCCCTCCTCAAGCTCGAGCAGGAGGGCTACATCGCCTCATCGTGGGGCGTTTCGAACAACAATCGCCGCGCCCGCTACTACAAGCTCACCCGCGCCGGACGAAAACAGGTCGAAAAAGAGTCGGATAAGTGGAATAAGGCCACCGCCATCCTCGCGCGCTTCCTCTCCGCCGGCCAGGAGCCGGTCTAGAAATCGCAGGGCAGGAAAAGTGCTATCCTGATATAGATCGTCGGATTCGATCTGGTTTTTTTGCCTGTTCTGGCTTGTTCCTGCTCGCAATTTTCCAAATTGCAATTCAACGGTACATCACGTACTCAAGGAACAAATGTTATGGAACAGGGAACAGTAAAATGGTTCAACGACTCTAAGGGCTTTGGCTTTATCAGCCGTGCAAATGGCGAGGGCGACGTGTTCGTCCATCACACCGAAATCAAGAGCTCTGGATTTCGCAGCCTGCACGAAGGCCAGAACGTCCAGTTCGAAGTGAAGAAAGGCCCCAAGGGCCTCCAGGCAGAAAACGTCCAGGTCGCCTGAGTCAACACCGAGGCTTAGCAGACGCAATGCTAAGCCTCTTCCAATTGAATGCTCTTCTGCAGCTTCGCTGAACGTTAGCGGGCCGGGTTCGGAGCCTTCCATGTTGCGGCCTGTACTTTTCGTTTCAAGAGATACTCTGCTGCTTTTCTCCCGGACCTCACTCCTCCGGAGTGCCGGCTTTATGACACTCAGGATTCAGAACCTCGCCGTCATCGCATCTATGGCGCGTTACGGGGAGTTCCGGACAGTAGTTCTGGATCACACCATTTCCCCTGACGAGCAGCAGGCAGTGATCCGGAAGCTCCGCGAGTTTTCCGCTCTGTTCCACATCATCTGCGTCGAGACAAAGGACGTGTCGTCTGGCGCAATCGTCCGCGAATGCCAGGCATGCGAGAGCGATCAATATCGCGGCGGAATCCATCTGCTCGAAGTTGGACCGGTGCTCGTCCGTTAACGAATACGAGCCGACCGATGCGCCAGACGCATAGGAGGGCAAATCATGCTTTGGCCCGAATTTCTTCCTCGAATCCTCTGGCTGCACCGCAGGTGTCCGAAGTGTGCCTCCACCCGGTTCAGCACCGGCGGCCGGCTGCTTCGAGAACGGCTGCTGCATGTCGTCGGCATGCGGCAGGTACGGTGTGCCGGGTGTTCACGGCAGTATTACTGGTTTATCAGCAGGGTGGGCTGGGATGAATCGCGCCCTGCCCGCTAAAGAGCGCTGCCCAATTGCGGTTGAGCGAGCAGCGTAAACCCCTGAAATGACCCGGATCAGAGTCCCGGCCGGAATCCTGATGTACGCCTGATTCCATTGACTCGCCATTCTGAGTGGGATATTCTGAAGGCCTTGCGCAGTCCTGCGTCTGCGCGTCCGTCGGCATCCGGAAGTTGGCTTGCCGTATCGGGCGTTTCGCAGGCCAGTGGTGAGGGGATCAGCGGTCTCCCTGCGCACTCAACGCGATCCAGTTTGCCGGACTCGTGCCGGCTCCGGATTTAAGAAGATTGGCTGCTTTGCGCCCCGTCGCGCAGAGCGCTGCTGGGCCGAGTTGAGTCTTACAGGCTTTCCGGCTGCCGCCCGCGAGCGGCCGCCACGCGTACGAGATTGAGTGGAAGAGGGTACTGAAAGATGTCGACTTACATGCCAAGCTCGCATGATATCGCCCGCAAATGGTTCGTGGTGGACGCCAGCGGCAAGACGCTGGGCCGCCTCGCCACCGAAACGGCCAGCGTGCTGAGCGGCAAACGCAATCCCCGTTACACGCCCTTCATGGATATGGGCGATCACGTCATCGTCGTCAATGCGGAAAAGGTCCGGCTCACCGGCCTCAAGAGTCAGAAGAAGGTCTATCGCCGTTACACCGGATTCCCTGGCGGCCTGCGCGAGGAATCCTTCATCCGCCTGCTCGCCCGGCGTCCGGAAAAGATCGTGGAAGAGGCCGTCAAGGGCATGCTCCCCAAGACCAAGCTCGGTCGCCAGATGGCCACCAAGCTCAAGGTCTACAAGGGCCAGGACCATCCCCACCAGGCGCAGCAGCCGGTAGCTTTGGAAATCGCGGAAGCCCTGAAGTAAGGCTCCCAACACAAGTTCAGGAAGAGACCAGAAAACGAATGGCAGATCAGGTTCAGTACTACGGAACGGGACGGCGGAAGGCGAGCGTAGCTCGCGTCTTCCTGCGCCCCGGCGAGGGCAAGTTCACCGTCAACCGCAAGGGCTTCGAGGAGTACTTTGTCACCGAGCAGCAGCGCGTCTCCGCCAAGCGGCCGCTCGTGCTGGTCGAGATGACCGCGAACTTCGACGTGCTCGCCAATGTCTCCGGCGGCGGCGTCTCGGCCCAGGCCGATGCCGTCAAGATGGGCATCTCCCGCGCCCTGCTCGAGTTCAACATCGAGCTGCGCAAGACGCTCAAGGGCGAGGGACTGCTCTCCCGCGACGCCCGCATCAAGGAGCGCAAGAAGTACGGGCAGAAGGGCGCCCGTAAGAGATTCCAGTTCAGCAAGCGCTAGTCCGCTGCTGCTGGAGCGGGAAAGTTTATCGGGGTCCCCGGCTAGCGATCTTTGCTTGCTGGGGTGACTTCTGGCCCGGCTGCCGTCATGGCAGCCGGGCCGCACGAATGTAGTCAGTCATCCCCCGCGCTTCGTCCAGCGTGGCGATTTGCGGGATCAATCCGCGCCGTGGCTCAACCACCGGCGGGATGCACATCACGAGGAGGTCGTTTGGCCACTATCACCATGAAGGAGCTGCTCGAAGCGGGAGTCCACTTCGGGCATCAGACCAAGCGCTGGAACCCCAAGATGAAGGAGTACATCTTCGGCGAGCGCAACGGCATTTACATCATCGACCTGCAAAAGACCCTGAAGATGTTCAAGGAGGCTTCCAAGTTCGTCACGGACCTCACTGCTTCGGGCAAGGTCATCCTCTTCGTCGGCACCAAGCGCCAGGCCCAGGACGCCATCGCGGAAGAAGCCAACCGCTGCGGCATGTTCTATATCAACCAGCGCTGGCTGGGTGGGCTGCTCACGAACTGGGTCACCGTGC
Organism: uncultured Acidobacteriaceae bacterium; assembly: GCA_963836835.1. Taxonomy (GTDB): domain Bacteria; phylum Acidobacteriota; class Terriglobia; order Terriglobales; family Acidobacteriaceae; genus KBS-83. Next base: position 584,523 of record CAWILE010000005.1, read on the forward strand.
AGAAGTCGGTACGCCGCCTTCAGGAACTGGATGATATGGCCACCGACGGCCGCTATGACCTCCTCACCAAAAAGGAAGTCATCAAGCTCGAGCGCGAGCGCAAGCACCTGCAGGCCAACCTGGCTGGCATCAAGGCCATGAAGCGGCTGCCCGACGCGATCTTCGTCGTCGACTCGAACAACGAAGCCATTGCCGTAAAGGAAGCCCGCAAGCTCGGCATCCCGGTCGTCGCCGTTGTCGACACCAACTGCGACCCCACCGTGGTCGACTACGTGATCCCCGGCAACGATGACGCCTTGCGCGCCATCCGCCTCTTCACCTCGAAGATCTCCGACTCCGTCGTCGAAGGCGTACAGATGTCCACCGACAAGCAGTTCGCCGACGCTACCGCCGGCGTCACCGCGCTGCCGGTCGCCGAGGTTCACGTTGGCGAGCAAGGCGAGCCGGCTGCCGCTCCTGAGACCCTCGAATCCGGCGCCGACACGACTGCCGCCGGAGGCGACACCGAAGACGTCGATATGGAAACCGCCCTCGGCGGAGGCATCCGCAAGGCGCCCGCCGCCGTCGGCGCAGCCGAGCCGGACGCGATCGTCGAAGCGCGCCACTGAAATTAGAAAAACGGTCCTGAGTTCCGAAGCGTGGCCGTGATGAACACCGCCACGCTTCGCTGTCTGGCCGAAACAAATGATTCAAAGCAATCACAAGGATGGTTAGAGACATGTCTGCCGTAACCGAAAAGATCGATGCAAAACTGGTCAAGGAACTCCGCGAGAAGTCCGGCGCGCCCATGGGCGACTGCCTGAAGGCGCTCCAGGAATCCAAGGGCGACATGGAGCAGGCCTTCGTGGTCCTGCGTAAGCGCGGCATCGCCTCCGCGCAGAAGAAGGCTGCTCGCTCCACCAATGAAGGCGCGGTCGGCACCTACATTCACGCCGGCGGCAAGATCGGTGTGCTCGTCGAGCTCAACTGCGAGTCCGACTTCGTCGCCCGCACCGAGGACTTCCAGGAGCTGCTCAAGGACATCGCGATGCACATCGCGGCCTCCGATCCGCGCTACGTCCGCAAAGAGGACGTGACCCCCGAAGACATGGAGCGCGAAAAGGAGATCTATCGCGCCCAGGCCGCCGCAACCGGCAAGCCCGCGCCTGTCGTCGAAAAGATCGTCGAAGGCAAGATGAGCAAGTTCTACGAGGAGGTCTGCCTGCTCGACCAGCCCTTCATCAAGGAGCAGTCCATCTCCATCGCCCAGCTCATCGCGCAGAAGGTCGGCAAGCTCGGCGAGAACATCACCGTGCGCCGCTTCGCCCGCTTCAAGGTAGGCGACCCCACCTGGACCGTCGCCACCACCAGGCAGGCCGGCGACGACGCGGCCGCTTAGGTTCGAAGCGCCAGGTCAGCCATGGAAATGAATCCGGAGGCCCCTCCACCATCGCTGGAGAGGCCTTTTTGTTTCGGTTATCGCTCGCGTGAACACCTGCTTCACCTTCTCTTAGTGACAAAGGCTGCAACAGCGGTAGAATCGATACCGATCGACGTCGTGTAAAGCGTTCACGCGCAGGGCCACCGGCCTCACATCCTTTGAGTCGAGATCCTCGTGGGCGCAATCCAGCCCTTCCCCGTCTCTGCCCATCAGTTTTCGCTCTGTCACAGCAATTTGGTACGGGTCGGGAGGTTGTATGACGAACCCTTTAAGTCTCAGTAAGTGTCTGGCGCTTCTTTCAGTCGCCGTTCTCGGGCTCACGCTCAACGGATGCGGAATGAACCCCGTAACTACTGTGCGCAAGCTTTTTTCGATGACGGTGACTCCGTCAATGGCGGACGCGGCGCGTGCGCCCGGCGGCAAGGTGCAATTCAAGGCTACCGGCACCTTCAGCCAGCCGCCGTCTCCCGATCGCGTGACGTTCGTTGCGCCCTACTCCGGAAGCTGGCGCGTCTCGAACCCTGATATCGCCACCATTTCGCCGTCGGGTTTGGCGCAATGCGTCCCCGGCGCCTCAGGCACCGTGGATGTGATCGCCGAGGCATCGGCGAACTCGGCGTCTGGCGGTGCTATGTCCGTCGGAGTCCGGGGAATGGCGAAGATGACCTGTCCGTAACGAGACGCGATCCCATCCTGCTGTGTGGCTGGCATCAAGCGTCGACACGTGCTTCGCTCGCCCCTCCGCGCGCGTCCGGCCTGCCGCCGCCAATCCGGCCGCACCTCCGTGCCGCGAATTACCTCCGCCGGCACTCCGGGCGTCGCAGACCACACCTTCAAATCCTCGGCCGCTCAAATCCTCGACCGCTGCGCTCGTGTCAACGGCATGTCTATCCGATGGCGGTCTTCCAAGCCTGAGATGCAAGTCGCAAACATACGCTGCAGTCGAACAGACTGCAATGGCGGCGCGGCGCGCCAGTTCATCTGGTGCCGCGGCCGCCACGCATGGCAATGAATCCCACCCCGATTCAAGTCTTCACAAACCAGAGGCCGCGACACGAGCCGGATGAAGCCTTTCACTCCCTTTCGCCGGCGCGAGCATCCGCAATCGATAGAACGTGCACAGATGAATGAAAGCCAGCGCCGGCACCAGGAAACAGGGAATCAAAATCCACGGCAGCGTCGCCATGATCGCCGAGCTGGGCTCAACATGGAAGAGTTGAATCGGCCCGGGCGACGACGTCGCGCCCAGCGTCACGGCAGCCACCAGGTCCAGCAGTCCCAGCGAATTCCACAGCAGAACCGCGCCCTTCGGAACCGCATCCCCCGCGCGCGCCAGCAGCAGTGCGAGCGGTATCGCCAGCACTCCCACCGCCACATCACCCCACCCTGCGGATGGCGCAAACGGAGCCGGGAGCCGCTTCGCCCAATACAACATCACGAAGCTGATGCCGAGCACGCGCACGCTATGAATCCCGACCAGACCCGTCAACGATGCGCGTTGCACAAGTCTTCGGCCTCGCTCTGTTGCCAGCACCGCCACACTCAGCACCGCGATCGGAATCACCACCGCAAGCCCTACACCTGCCGTGCCGATGCCGCTGATCGCGGAAAAAGCGCCGGTGGCGCCCGCCGTGAGAACCAGCAGGAACCACACGCCAAGCAGGACAGCCACGGTTGCGCGTTGCCGTCTGGTCTCGGACAGCATCGCGGATAGAAAGAAGACAACGACAGCGGCGCTGGCAGTCAGCTCCGCAGTAGACAGTAAATCGAACATCAGATCACCTCCGTGTATCTACACGTATTTGGGCCCAGCCTGCCACTTCTTGTTGCAAACCTTCCATTCCTACCGGACCTGCGGCAGCGGGAAGCGCTTCAGCACAGCGCCCACACTCTCCTCTGCCGCCACCCAGCGCGGCATGCATTTCCGCAGCATCGCCTCACCCTTGGCGGTCAGCATCACCTGGCGTACGCGGCCATCCTCTGCGCCCGTCCACCCCACCAACCCGCGCCGGGCCAATAGTGTCACATTGCGCGTCAGCGTTGTCCGTTCCACCCCCATCAGGTCCGCAAGCCGCGTCATCGCCACCGGCCCGGCCTGCGCCAGCACTGAGAGAACCGTGAACTGTGTTCCCCGCAGCCCGGATCCGCGAAAATGCGCCTCATAATGCGCCGTTACCGCGCGCGTCATCCGCCGCAGCGAGGAGCAGGTACAGTTCCGGGTTCGTGCGAGTGAAGTCTGATAGTCGGCCATGTCAGTGTATGTACACGCTTCCGATGATCCATTCCCACCAAAAGTTGCTATTAATGTGCTCCCGCCGGCGCCCGCCCATGCTTCGCCTTCCGGAAGAACCACACCAGCAGCACACATCCGAAGCTCATCAGCCCCGTCCATCGGAAAACATCTACAAACGCCCAGTGCAGCGCCTGCTGCCCCAGCGTCTGATAAAGTGCCAGGCGCGCGCCCGATCGCGCGTTCGCCGCACCGATATGCCCTCCCAGGTACGAGGTCAAACCGTTCACATGCTGCTGGAACCAGATTTGCGTGCGCGCAACATAGTTCGTCATCTCGTTCTGGTGCGTGTCGGCGCGGCGTGTCAGCAGCGTCTGCGCCAATGAGATCCCGACAGAACCGCCGATGTTCCGGACCAGGTTGAAGATCCCGCTCGCATTGCCGATTTGCTCGTTGGGCAGCGTGCCGTACGCCTGCGTTGTGATCGGCACGAAAACAAAGCTGAAGGCGAATCCCATAATGATGATCGGCCACAGCAGCGTCGTCGGGCCGATCTCCAGCGTCGCATTGCCAAAGGAAAGCGTCACCACGCCGAAAAGAGTGAAGCCAAACGTCAGCAGATAACGCGCATCCACGCGGCTGCTCAGATATCCGATCATTGGCATCGCCGCAATGGCGCCAAAGCCGCGTGGTCCTACGGCCCAGCCCGCCGCGAATGCCGTGTAGCCCAGCAGTTCCTGGTAGTAGAGCGGCAGCACCGTGATCGTCGAATACACCGCCATGCCGAACACCGTCATCAGCGCGCAGCCGACCGCGAAGTTCCAGTTCTTGAAGATGCGCAGATTTACCAGCGCATCTTTTCTGCGCCAGCAATGAATCACGAACCATACCAGACCAACGGCACAGAACAGCACGGCCCAGCGGATCCAAACGGCGCTAAACCAGTCGTCTTCCTGTCCCTTATCCAGCACCACCTGCAGGCAGCCGGTCCACACCGCAAGCAGCCCAAAGCCAAGATTGTCGAACTTACCCGCCTTCGCATTCTTGATGTAAGGCGGGTCCTCCACAAACCGGCTGATCATCAGCACCGCGAGAATGCCCACCGGAATGTTGATATAAAACGCGTAGCGCCAGCTATACGTATCGGTGAGCCATCCGCCCAGCGTGGGCCCCAGGATCGGCGCCACCACAACGCCGAATGCAAACACCGCCATCGCAACGCCGCGCTTCTGCGGTGGAAAGCTTTCCAGCAGAATGGCCTGCGATAATGGCTGCAGCGCGCCTCCTCCCGCCCCCTGCACAATGCGCGCAATCACCATGAATCCGAGCGTCGGCGCGGCTCCGCAGAGAAACGACGCGACCGTAAAAATAATCACGCATACGATCAGGAAGCGCTTCCGGCCAAACTTGATGGCGAACCAGTTGCTGGTGGGAAGAATCACCGCGTTCGCCACCAGGTAGCTGGTCAGCACCCAGGTCGCTTCCACCAGCGAGGCGGAAAGCGAACCCGCGATGTAAGGCAACGCCACGGAAGCAATCGCGGTGTCGAGCACTTCCATGAACGTCGCCAGCATCACCGACACGGCAACAAGCCAGGGGCTGGTTCGGGGTCTCAGGGCATGGCCCGCGGAACTGTTCGCCATGAATCTCCGCTGCTGAATCAAGGATGAATCGAATGCAAAAATCTGAGCTTGCAGCGATTGGATGATCCAGAAGGGCAGAATGAATCAGCTTTGGACCGAATGATCGGCTCGGCGAAACATGCGCGCTGTCTTGTCACATCTATCGGAGAGGTCGTCCCGCAAATGCATTTCTACGTCATCACCGGAGGCCCCGGCACGGGCAAGACCACTGTGCTGGCCGAGCTCGCCCGCCGCGGAAACATCTGCGTCCCCGAGGATGCGCGCGCCATCATTCAGGAGCAGGTCGCCGCCGGCGGCAGCGCCGTGCCGTGGCACGACGCACCACGATTTGCAGAGCTGCTTCTGGAGCGGTCCATTGCCACCTACGTTGAGTACGCTGCAAAGCAGCACCGCGCGCCCGTCTACTTCGACCGCGGTATCGGCGACGCCTTCACCTGCGCCGATCTCATAGGCCAGACGCTAACTGCGGCATTACGCGAGCAGGCGATGCAATTCCGCTATCGCGATCCCGTCTTCCTCGCGCCCTGGTGGCCGGAAATCTACGAGACCGACACCGAGCGCCGCCAGGGCAGGGAAGAGGCCGAGCGCACCGAGCACGCAGTCACGAAGACCTACACCGAACTCGGCTACCGCATCCTGCGCCTGCCGCGCACCAGCCCCGCCGAGCGCGCAGACTTCATCCTCGAGCACTCCACAGCTTTGTAGCTCTGCAAATCATAGCCACCCAAAGCTTGTCATCCTGAAACGCAACCGAAGGTGGCATCAAGGACCTGCTGTACCTTCCGTTCAATCTCGGCGCGCAGACCGTTTTCACAGCCGCTCAATCCCTCGCAGCAATCTGCAACCGAATCAATGCGCCGCGCGCTTCTTTGTTTGCGCCGCCCGCCACGCCATCTCCAGCGCATACGTCGTCACCTGCGCCTTCGCTTTGGCCAGCCGCACCAGCGTCGACCCCTGCCTGCCCCACGCGCCCGCCGCCGGCGCAAACGCATCCGGCATCGCCTCGATCAGCCGGTGCTGCTCCTCCGGCGGAAGCTTCACCATCCCCCAGGTCGCATCCGGCGCGCCCAGCGTCGCAAAAATCCGGTTCGCCACCCGGAAGTCAGGATGGTGCATGTGCTCGCTTTCGATCGCGTCGGGCAGCGCCAGCGCCGCGCGGCGAAACGCATCGGCCGTCATACCGTTCCGTGTGTCGCCAGCGTGGCCTGCTCGACCTCGTCCGCGGTCATGGTTTTGATCTGCGTGCCGATCCACCACTTATATCCAAATCGATCCAGCACCCCGCTCATGCGAATGCCGTACGGCTGGTCCGCAGGCTCGCGCAGGCTCGTCGCGCCCGCCGCCAGCGCCTGCCGGTGCATCGCATCGCAATCTTCCGTGTAGAGCATCAGGCTCACCGGCGATCCGCCGTAATGCTTCGCGCCGTAGGCTCCAATCTCAGGATGCTCATCCGCCATCAAGATATGGCTGTCGCCGATCTGCATCTCCGCATGACCCACGCGTCCTTCAGGCCCTTTCATGCACATCAGTTCGCGCGCGCCGAACGCCTTCTTGTAGAACTCCATCGCCTCCGCGCAGCCTGCGAATATCAGGTAGGGCTGAACACTGAGGCATTTTTTCTCTTCAACTTGATCGCTCATCAGAAGCTCCCGTGGCCTTTCTTTAAGAAAAGGCCACACCGAATGGTTCTCTGTGTCTCACATCGCAGGAAAAATGCTTTGTGGCTGCTCTCAGGAATCGGATTCACTCGCGCCATGGCATCATCTCCCTGGGTTCGTGATTCTGTCTGCGATTCTGTTCCCCGGTCCACACCTGCGTCTTGTAAAAATCGGAAATGGCTTAGCTCCACAGCTTGGCTCAGTCCCGCAGCGGCACATGATTCAAATGCTCGGTTGCCGCCGCCAGATACGCGCTCGGCGTCATCCCGGCGATCTGGCGAAAGTCATGACTCAAATGCGCCTGGTCATAGTAGCCGCACTCTATCGCCACATCCGCCCACTCCACCGCGCGGAATCCGTGCAGCCGCTTCAGCGTGTGTTGAAAGCGCCGCACGCGATGAAATGTCTTCGGCGATACACCTGCTTGCTCATGAAAAAGTTGCGCCAGCCGCCGCTGGCTCAACCCAATCTGCTGCGTCACAGCCTGCACGCGTCCGGGCCCGTCGCAGATGTCCAGCTCACCCGCCATGTAGACCACCGCCGGATGCAGCCGCTCCGGCGCGGTCATCGACTCGAGCAGGCATTCTTCCAGCACGCGCAGCATCCCCTGCGGAGTCTCCGCCGCCAGCACGCGCTCCCGCACCCATCCCGCCTCGCGTCCCCACAGGTCCGTCATGTCGAATGAAGCATCTTCCAGCTCCGACATCGGGATGCGGAAGAAGGGAAACGCACCGCCCGGCGCAAATTGCACGCCCACCACCCGCTCCTGCTGGTTGCAATCAATCGTGAAGCAATTCGAGCGCGCGCCCGTGAACACCGCCGTCCCGTAATACTCCGCGCCCAGATTGTCTTCGTAGATCGCAATCGGCTCCTCGCGAAGATTCAGGATCATCGCCGCCTGCGCCTGCGGCAGCAATCGCTCCTGCTGGTGCGGACCCGGCGCGCCCTCCCAATACCACAGGCACTCCACCAGCGCGCCCAGCGGCGGCTTCGGTCTCAGGCGGCAACCCGGCATGCCGCCAGCATACGCCCGCGCCTCAACCTCTAGCGCCCCGCGCTATGCGATACTCACAGGGAATGTATAAGCGGATTCTCCTCAAGCTCTCAGGCGAAGCTCTGGCCGCCGATCGCGGTTTTGGCGTCGATTCCGACACCGTTTTCCAGATCAGCCAGGAGGTAGCCGAGGTCCGCAGCCTCGATGTGGAGGTGGCCATCGTCGTAGGCGGCGGCAACTTCTTTCGCGGCGTCGCCGAGCAGGCCCGCCACATGGATCGCGTCTCCGCCGACCACATGGGCATGCTGGGCACCGTCATCAATGCGCTCGCGTTTCAGGACGCGCTCGAAAAATGCGGCGTGCACAGCCGCGTCATGTCCGCCATCGAAATGAACCAGGTCGCCGAGCCCTACATCCGCCGCCGCGCCATCCGCCATCTCGAAAAGGGACGCGTCGTCATCTTCGCCGCCGGCACCGGCAACCCCTACTTCTCCACCGACACCGCAGCCTCCCTCCGCGCCATGGAGATCAAGGCCGACGTCCTGCTCAAAGCCACCAAGGTCGACGGCATCTACAACGCCGATCCCATCCTCAGCAAAGACGCCACCATGTACGAAGAGATCACCTACTTCGAAATCCTCCGCCAGGGACTCAAAGTCATGGACATGACCGCCGTCTCCCTGTGCAAGGACAACGCCATGCCCATGATCATCTTCAACATGAACAAACCCGGCAACATCCTGAGAGTAGTCTCCGGCGAAAGAGTCGGCTCCCTGGTCACCGCATAACTCATTCGCATCCCGGCCGGGTGCCCCATGTCCCTGGTGTTGGGACATGGGATTTCATTCACCGCCGGCAAGTCAAGTCGCAGCGAAGCTGCTACCGAAATCTGTCATCCTGAGCAAGCAGAAAGCCTGCCCTGAGCTCGTCGAAGGCGACCTGCAATCTGCCCGCATACCCATCGAAACCTAATCCGAGCTAGCGGCGCGAGTCGAGGGATGGTACACCGATTCTGCGGAAGGAAAGCTCGTTCGCTGCCGATCAGCCGACGATCCACTTACTCTTCGGAAGCAGCGCGATGAATGCGATCAACGCATACGTCCCCAGGAAGGCCACGATAGCGATCGTGAGGATTTTGATAATCGGGTTGTCCAGGCGTCCGTTCAACAGACCATAGACCGCGTTGAGCACGATGATGTGCGCAAGGTACATGCCATAACTTCTCTGCGACATGTTTCTTACTAGCTTCCATGGCGCACTATCGGGTGCAGCTAATACTAAAGTATCAATAGTGAAATATCACTTTGTATTCACACCCAATTCTTGAATCGCTTAGCTAGGTGAGTGACCCCGGCACAGGCCGGGTTTAGTGCCCATTGCTCCTGTTCGAGACGCACCGCAAAAGCCTCTGAAACCGAGCTTCACCTCGCAAAGGCGCCAATGTGGGATCGGTGGCAAGATACGGCATCCAGCCGGACCGCTCAATATAAGCTCTTTCCAGGCACTCCAATGCCTGCTCGTGTTCCTGTAGCCCCACGTGAATCATCCCGAGCTCATAAGCAGAAACGTAGCGTTTCTTCGATAGTTCCTGGAGGGTGCGGAGCACGCCGACCCCCTTATCCCGATCGCCGGCAGCCGCGTGGGCGTGTCCGAGCGCCGCCAGCATGACGGTGCTTCCCGAGAGCTCATACGATTTCTGCAACCACGTCGCGGCCTCGCGGGCACACCCGAGCTGCTCAAGCGCAAGACCCATAAAGTAATGGGCCTTATGGAACTGTGGCTCCATTTCGAGAAGCTTGCGACATTCCTCGACTACCGCCTGGTAATCGCCCGTCATGTGATAGTGCCACGCAAGGTGAGAATTGATGAGCATATCGAGTGGGTCGAGTTCGATTATTCTGAGGCTGTGTTGCAGCGACTCATCCATCCTTCCCATCGCGACCAGCAGATGGGAATACCAATGGTGGGCATGAGAATAGTTGGGGTTCAGAAGAATGGCTCGTTTGAACTCGGCTTCGGCACCAACCCAGTCCCAGTCATAGCTGAGGTGACAATAACCAAGCGAGGTGTGCGCCTCCGCCAGATTTGGCTCCAAATGCAGCGCCCGATGGGCAGCTGCTTTGCCCCTTTCCAGAGCGACCGCGGGCTCCAGAACGCCCGCCTCCCACCCACCCAAGGTGTTATAGCAATCGGCAAGTCCAACATGGGCTAGAGCGAAAGCGGGATCGAGCGCAACCGCGGCACTGAACATTTCGATGGCCTTGTCCACGCAACCGGCGGTGGGGCGCTTGGCCCAGAAATACCTTCCGCGAAGGTAAAGTCGGTACGCCTCCGGGTTGGTGGTTGCACGTCGAGCCACGCCGTGCCGTATCCCTACGCCGGGCCTCGATCCGAGCCGAACCCGCAAAGCCGAAGCGATCGTCGATGGAAGGAGCGGCATGTCCCGCAGGGGTGTCTCATACCGGGCGCCCCAAATATGAAATCCTTCGGTCGTGCTGAGAAGCTCAGCTCTCACGAGCACGTGATCGCCGGCGGCCTGCACGTTGCCGCTCACAACTGCCTGTACACCGAGCTCGCGCCCGGCTTCCTGCGGGTCACGGCCCTTAAATCGGTACACCGAATTCCGAGCAATGACTCTCTGGAGACCGCGAATCTCAGAAACCGCATCAATCAAAGCCTCGGTCAGGCCTTCACACAGGTAATCCAGATCATCGTTGCCGGCATCGCCCGTGAAGGGCAGAATCGCAACGGAATTGAGGCGTTCGGTGATGCTGCTTCCATTCTCCACGGGTATAAATCGATAGCCAACCCGGGGCACCGTTTCGATATAGCTGCTGTTCTTTCTGCCACCCGGCGGCTTTCCCAGAACAACTCGCAGTTTGCGGACTGCGGTGTTCAACCCGTTATCGAAGTCGATGAACTCATTCGAGGGCCAAATCTGCGTCTTCAACTGATCTCGCGTCAACACCGCCCCCCGATGTTGCAGGAACGTTATCAGCAGCCGAAAGACCTGGTTCTGCAGCTTCACCGGCCGGTTATTTCTGCGAAGTTCGCAGGCGCGAAGGTCTACCTCATACCGACCGAATTCGATAATGCCTCCAACCTCAGACATGTCTTCTTCCCCGGAATCGCAAGATTATGCCACGGAAACGCGCCAGGCAAATATCTTTCATAATTTCTGTGAGTTGGCTGAACAGAAACGGATAAGAAGTTGATAAGCCTCCATCCATTGCCCCATTCCGGGTGTCTGACGCATGATCGAGGCCTGTTTTCACAAGGCCGGCTTCTCAATACCAGCGGGCTGCAGACGTCAAGCATTCACGGCCATGAGGCTGGATTGGTGCCCGAATTCAGAGGATGGAGATCTCACATGATAAGCAAAGGATCATTGTGGTTCGCACAGATGGCGATCGTGGTGCTTGCACTGAGCAGCAGCGCGATCGCTCAGGATCATCGACCGATCACGCTCAAAGGAACGATCAGCGACTACAACCCGTTCGAGAACGGTGGCTACGAGATGCGTGGCACGTGGTCGCTCACGGTGAAGGGAGCTTCCGGCATCGCCGATTTTTCGGCGGCACTGAACATGGAGCATTCCGATCTTTGGATGATCGAGAACAACACCACCGAAACAACCCAACGTGACCAGCATACGCACCATTTCACGATGACCCGCGCCAGGGTGATCTCTGACCCGAAATACGTACAAGAGAACTGTCCTACGGCTCAGTTTGCCGTTGCAGCGACCACAACCGGTTTCGCCGTCGTTGGGTGGGCGACAACTACTGGAAATGGAGGCAACCCGCCGTTCGCACCCAACGGTGAGAAGTCGCAGCTCAGGGTCTGCGTTACCGGCTCGGATAAAGTAGCATTCTCGAACGTCACCCTCATGTTTTCCTCAGGTTCAAACGCAAGCAGACACTTTGGAACCGTGCCGATCAACGGAGTGGTCAAGAGCGTAAAGCCGTAGAAAAGTCCGAATCGCACTTCAGGGGAGTTTGCCTGCATCTCCACGGTTTCGCTCCCGCCCTCCATGAATGCCAACTGCATGGGGGGCGAGCGTTCAGGGTTTAGCACGCTCGGAGCGTGAATGCCTCGAAAAGCACGTTGGCGACCTCTGCGCAGACCGAGCGTCCAACCGCAAAAGTTCGGAGTACAACACTCAGAAGTGCAACGAAGATGCTCTGAACGGGAGCTTTCGTCGGCGGCGAGCAAGGTTGGGAATTGCAAGATGGTGAACGCATTAGACACTGAATGTGTCCGATTCCCAGTCCCCCTACTCGACAACCATTTCCCCAATTTCGGTCACTCTTCGCCGGATTTCATAATTCGGCCCCGTTTGTTCTGTGAGGTTCGCTTCCGATCAGCCGACGATCCACTTACTCTTCGGAAGCAGCGCAATGAAGGAGATCAACGCATACGTCCCCAGGAAGGCCACGATGGCGATCGTGGGGATTTTGATAATCGGGCTGCCCAGGCGGCCGTTCAACAGACCATAGACCGCGTTGAGCACGATGATGTGCGCAAGGTACATGCCATAACTTCTCTGCGATATGTTTCTTACTAGCTTCCAGGGCGCACTGTGGGGCATCGCCGGCTGAATATCCTTGAACAGCAGGAAAAATCCAACCGTGATCATGGCGACGTTGATAGTCTCGAATCCCCAGGTCAATTCGAGTCGCGGAAGGCTCTGCTCTGTCGAGATCCTGAGCAGAAAGCCGGAAGCGGTGATCGCGTAGCCGAAGACGATCAATACGACGGCAGCCAAAGAAAGCGACCGGGAAGGCTGCATATGGAAGCGCTTGATATAAGCGCCCGCTAGAGCGTATCCGATGTAGCCGGTGAAGTAGTAAAGCATCGGGGTGGAGTTCCAGAAGGCCTCACCCCAGATTTCCGGGAAGACAAGGTGAATGTAGGGAATGGTAAGGCTGACCGCCCACAAGGCGAGGAAGCGTTCCATGCTGCGGCGGCTGGCGGATTCAACCCATGGCGACAAAACAGGGGCCACTAGATAGATGCCGAGCAGCATGTAGACGAACCAGAGGTGCCCGACATCTGTGCCGAAGTTCACCGGTATTTTGAGAATATCCAGCAGCGCTCCCTGCATGGTGGTCGTGCCTTGCCAGTAGAAATAGAAGGCGTAGATCACGCACCACACGACGAAAGGAACTAGCACCCGACTGAATCGCTTTCGGAAGAATGCGCCTTCATTCCTCACAGGAAAGAGAAAGACTCCGGAGATCATCACGAACAGCGGGACGCAGGAGCGAAATAGAGAGTTGAGCCAGCCCACCCAGTGCGCCGCGGCCGTGTCGAGTACGGAGCCGCCGGGGCCGATGTAATAGAACTCACCGGTGTGGATCTGCACGACCATGTAGGTCGCTACGACTCTCAGAAGGTCAAGTCCAAGATTTCTTGAAGGGCTCTGGTGCGTGGTTTTGTTGTCTGCTGTGCTGACCGATACGGCGGAAGGAGGTTGAGTCGTCACGCTGCTAATTTAGCTCAACGGCCGCAATGCTTCGGGCCGAATTGCCGCAAACGTTCCGGCTGCTCACTCCAAAGAAACCATCGTGAGCGACAACGGAGCGAATCAAGCCGCCAGCGCAGGCGCGTCTGATCAAGCGGCCGGCGCCTGACGCGAAGAAATAGAACAGGCGGCGATGCGCGGGTGAGATATTCAGGGGACGCTGGGGGGCATGGCGGGGGTGGGGGCGCCGTGAAGCCAGCGTTTGATCCAGCGCTGCCCGGGGCGTTCTACCAGATACATGGCGGCAACGGCGAAGCTGACGATGATGATGTAGGAGAGCCAGGGGTCGAAGCGGAGCAGGCCGGCGCGCTCGATGATGTGTGTGTCGTCGTGCAGGAAGAGCCAGAGGTTGAAGTGCAGGATGTAGAGGCAGTAGCTGGCTTCTCCAATGACGATGAGCGGGTAGATGGAGAAGAGGCGGGCGATGAAGTTGCGTCCGGCGAGCGCCAGCACGACCATCCCGTAGAGCGGCATGAGCAGGCCGTCGTGCATGAAGAGGTAGGGCATGTGGTTGCCGAAGTAGAGGACCACATACAGCGCGCTGAAGGCGCCGATGCCGAGCGCGATGCGGAGGCGGCTGCGCTCGGGGATGAGGTCGTTGAGCGAGGCGAGCGCCATACCGAAGAGAAATGAGGGCAGGTGCTGCAGCGGTCCGAACTTGATAAAGCGCAGCCACAAGCCGTTGGAGTAGCGGCCGGGGTAGGGGTCGCCGTCGAGCTTCAGGAGCGTGTAGAGCGCGGGCAGGATGAAGCTGAGGCACCAGAACGCCAGCAGCGACCAGACGATGCGGTTGCGCGCGCGCGGGCGGCGCAACATAACCAGCCAGGGGAAGAGCGCGTAGAAGAAGACGTCGGTTGTCAGCGTCCACGCAGGCGTGTTCCAGAAGGTGGAGAGCGTGGGTGACCAGCCCTGCATCAGCAGCAGCGTGAGCAGGACGCCCCAGGTGAACTGGCCGTGTGAGCGCATGCGCCACTCCTGATGCAAGACGAAGAAGGAGCAGACAAGCGAGAAGAGGAAGACCGGATAGATGCGGGAGAAGCGCGCCTTCCAGAAAGTGGTGGCGCTCATGAGGCCGCGCTCGGCGCGCTCGCGATAGTTGTAGGCGAGCACAAAGCCGGAGAGCAGCAGAAAAAAGCTGACCGAGACGTATCCGTTATCCACGACGGGCGCGAACGGGCCGAAGAGTTTGGGATCGGAGAAGTGAAAGAAGAGGATGTTGAGAGCGGCGAGGGCGCGCATGCCGGTGAGGGCATCCAGGCGCGAGCGGCGCGCGGGAGAAGCCGGAACGGATACGGTTGCCGTCGCCACTTCCTGCTCTGACGGCTCCAGAGCAAGGGAGGTTTCCGGGTTCTCGAGAGAAGTTGGTGGCAACGTGCTCGACACACTCGCTCCGGGGGATGATCAGACTACCCTTCGCTCTTTAGATGATAGAAGAGCGTTGGTGGTATGAGCGAGGTACCGGCGCGCGGATAGTGCCTCTTTGGTGGTCACCCTGCGGTATTACATATGCTAAAATGTAATACCCATGGAGTCAGCGCTCACCAGCAAAGGCCAAGCCACCATCCCCAAAGCGATCCGGGAGCATCTCCATCTGGCCCCCGGTGATCGCATCAAGTTCTTTGTCCATCCAGATGGTACCGTCGTGCTGCTTCCCAAACTTCCCACCGCCAGGTTGAAGGGCATTGTGTCCGCACGCCATCGCGTCTCTCTCGATCAGATGGACGAAGCAATTGCTACCGGTGCAACCTCCCGAAGCAGCCTCAAACGCCGGTGATCGGGCTCGACACCAACGTCCTCGTCCGCTACCTTGCTCAGGACGACGCGCTTCAATCGGCACAGGCGACCCGCATCATCGAGCGTCGCCTCACGGAAGACCGCCCCGGCTTCATCAGCCTGGTCATCCTGCTCGAGACCGTCTGGGTACTCGATCGCGCCTACGCTCTCTCAGCCGCACAGATCGCGCAAGCCATCGAGCGCATTTTGCAGGCAGATACCCTGGTGATTCAGAACGAGCAGGAAGTCTTCACCGCGATGATCGCGTTCAAGGCCGGCGAGGCCGGTTTCGCCGACGCTCTCATCGGCGCTCTGGGCGCATGGGCCGGCTGTAGCGCAACGCTCACCTTCGACCGGAAGGCCGCGCGTCTCAGCACCTTTCAACTGGCCTGAAAGCAGAAGGCCTGCCCCACCGGGACAGGCCTTCTTTCTTGCAGATTCCACAGCACTCAGAACTGAGGATTCACCTGGATCGAATGATCCCCGTGCCTGATCGCAGCAATCGCGCTTGCCTTGGCCACACCCGGGAAGGGTGAGTTTTGCCCGACGCGTGTCGTCCCCGCATTCGGATCGATATACAACGTCGACACCGAATTGCCAATGAAGTTCGCCGTGTACACATAGCGGCCAATCGAGTTCTCCGCCACCAGCGCCGCCGGTCCCGGATCGGTTAGCGTATTGCTGGACGTACCCGCCAGCCCGCTCGGGATTCCGGTCGTACCGTTGATTGCGTATCCGCTCACGTCGCCATCTCCGTAATTCGCGACGTAGATGTACTTCCCCCGAGGATCGATGGTCAAGGCGCTCGGCAATTGGCCGGTGGGCGTCGTGGGGGTAACCAGTGGCTCGATGTTTCCCCTGCTGCCCTGCACTCCGTACCCGAACATGAGATTCTGCCCGAAGTCCGTCACGTACACGAAGCGATTCGAAGGATCGGTCACAATCGCGTTCGGCGCCACACCCGCGGCAAACGGCGATCCCTGTCCGGGTGTCAGTGCCTTGTTCCCGCCGATCACATAGCTCGTGATCTGGCCTTGCGCGCCGGCGCCGCCGTTGCATGCGCCCGTCGCCGGATAGATCACCGTAGCGTTGCCCGTGGCGGCCCGGTTCTGCGCCGCTACCGTATCGATCAGCGTGGTCAGTTGTCCCGAGGGGTCATTCACCACGTACACCGCGTTGCCCGGATCCGGGCTCTTCGTGCTGCCGAGCACCGCCACTGCCACTGGGTTATTGCATGTCGGATAGCTCACCGGCCTGCCCAGCGTGCCATAGCTGTCGGAGCCTTCAGTGCCCTGAATCGGATACTGCACCAGCGCGCCGATGCCCGGCGTCGTCGGGCTGTAGGGCTTGCCGTTCGCAGCCAGGCCATATGCTTCCACGATGTAAAGCGTGCTGCCATCCGGGCTGATCGTCATTCCATTCGGATTCGTGCCGGACGGAATATTGTAGGTTTTCACCAATGTAAGCTTGCCGCCCGAGTCCGCCGCATACTCGATCACCGAGTTGTCGTCATGGTTCAGTGCATAAAGCCGCGTGCCGCCCGGTGTGGTTAACAGCGCAATCGGATTGCGTCCGGCCCGAAAAGGGGAACCTTGTATCCCCGACAGCGCACCCGATTGACCATCTGACTTGTAGGCATAGATAGTGCCCTGGTTGGCGTTCGCCGAGGCCACATAGACGAAGTCGATGGTGTTGCTCTCCCCGCAGGCGGTAATCCCCAGCACCACGGAGGCGGAAACTGCAGTGGCCAGAGCAAGCTGGCCAAATTGACTGAACTTCATTCGGTTTCTTCGTCCTTCATTGCGAATCGTCGGATTTCACCTAAATCGAGTTGTGCTTCACGCTGGCTACCGCAGTCGCCTTCGCCACGCCATGAAACGGCGTGTCCTGTCCCGGATGCGTGTTGCCTGTGTTCGGGTCGAGGAATAGCGATGAAACTGAGCCTGCTACAAAGTTCGCCGTGTACACATATTTCTTGCTTGAATCCTCAATCATGACGGATGCCGGGCCGGAATCGACCGCCGATGTGCCGGAAGCTTCTCCCAGCGGGTGGGGCGTTCCTGCCTGATCGAGCAAAAAGCCGCCCACCGTTCCCGCGCCATAGTTGGCGACGTAGAGGTATTTGCCGGCTGAATCAATCGTGATTGCGCTGGGTAATTGCCCGGTCGGCGCTGGAGCCGCTAAATTTGCGAGCCCCCCGTTGCCCTGCACTCTATAGGAGTACATCTGGCTCGTCGAAAAGTCGGTGACATAAAGGGCGTTGGAAGCGGGATCACTCGCGATTGCGTTTGGCGCTATGCCCGCGGCA
This sequence comes from uncultured Acidobacteriaceae bacterium, assembly GCA_963836835.1. Taxonomy (GTDB): domain Bacteria; phylum Acidobacteriota; class Terriglobia; order Terriglobales; family Acidobacteriaceae; genus KBS-83. Next base: position 602,076 of record CAWILE010000005.1, read on the forward strand.
AACGGCGATCCCACGCCGGGCGTCAGATTGTTGTTCCCGCCGATCACATAGCTCGTGATCTGGCCCGGCGCGCTGGCGCCCCCGTTGCATGCCCCCGCCGCCGGATAGATCACCGTAGCGTTCCCCGTGGCGCCGCGGTTCTGCGTGGCCACCGCATCGATCAATGTGGTCAATTGTCCCGAAGGATCGTTCACCACGTACACCGTTGCGCCAGGACCGGATGTCTTGTTGCCGCCCACCACTGCCACCGCCACCGGGTTATTGCAGGTCGGATAGCTTACCGGCTTCCCCAGGCTGCCGTACTTGGAGTTCGAATCCGTACCTTCAGGACCGCCCTGAACCGGATACTGCACCAGCGCGCCAATGCCCGGCGTCGTCGCGCTGAATGGCGTGCCGTCCGCGGCCAGCCCGTAGGCCTCCACGATGTACAGCGTCTTGCCGTCCGGAGTCATCGCCATTCCGTTCGGATTCGTGCCCGACGGAATGTTGTATGTGTTCAGCGAATACAGTTTGCCGTCGGTGCCCGTCGCGTACTCGATCACTGTGTTGTCGTCATGATTCAGCGCATACACCCGCGTGCCGTTGGGTGAGGTCACCAGGGCAATCGGATTGCGTCCTGCCGGGAACGGCGAGCCCTCCACCACGGACAAAACGCCGGACAGTCCGTTCGCCTTGTAGGCAAAAATCTGTCCGGTGATGCTGTTCGCTGAGGCCACATAGACGAAGTCGATGGTGTTGCTCTGCCCGCAGGCCGCAATACCCAGCACCAAGGCGGCGGAAACTGCGGACGCCAGAGCAAGGTGGCCAAGTTGACTGAACTTCATTCGGTTCCTTCGTCCTTCATCACGAGTCACCGGGCTTCCGTTTGCTGCCCGCGTCCCGGTCTCGTTCAAATCCATCCACTCGCGCGGTATCACCGGCGCGATATCTCATGAATGCAGGGAGTTCTGGCTTATTGTAACCAGACCTCCCCGCCTGTTGCCCGGCTAGAAGCGCGACCCTGTCGCCGAGCACCACGTCGGCGATCCCGGAGGCGTCGGCATCGGCTTCGGCAATTGGTCCAGTCCGCCGGTCGTCGTGTTGATCTTCTTGCCGGTGATCGTACTGTCATTGAAGTTCACGGCATACAGGTATTGGTTCGAGGGATCGACCACCATGCAGCGCGTGCCCGTGCCCGAGGTCTGTCCCTGCCCTCCACCGCCGGTATTCGCGTCGAAGAGCTGGCCGTTCGCCTGTACAACGTACGCAGTGATCACGTTGCCCGTTGCGCCCCCCGTCGTGTTGACGCCGCGGTTCGCCACCCACACAAAGGTATGGCTGCCGAATGTGCCGGTCGTCAGGAAAGCGGGGAAGACCGGCGACTGGCTCTGCGCATTGTTGGCGCGCGCCGCACCGCTCACCGCCGACAAAGAGCCGCCAGACGCCACCGTGTACGGCAGGATGCGGCCCGTCGAACCCGTCGGACCGGCATCCAGCAGGTAGATGTACTGGCTGTTCGCGTAGATATACGTCAGTTGCGTCGCGCCCGTCGGCGTCGGCGTGTTCTGCGTCAGCGTCAGCTGACCCGTCGCCTGGCTCTGGTTATAAATGAAGACCGACTGCGGCGGATCCTGCGGATTGAATGGCCCGCCCACCGGACCCTGCTCGGCAACGTATGCATAGGAGCCGTTCAACGTCATCCAGGTCGGGTTGGTACCCACCGGAAAGTACGTCAGCGGCAGGCCCTTATCGTCACGCTGCTGATTGTTCAGCACCGCCGTCAGACGCCCCGTCGTGCCATCGATCGAGAACACCGATACATCGCCGTAGCTCTTCCCGCCAGGTGCGAACTCGTCCAGCGCGTACAGGTAATTGCCCGCGATCGCGATGTTCTTCGTGTTCAGACCCTGCGGATTGAACGACACCTGGTACGTCGGCGCGCCGACTCCGCCGATGGAAAAGAGCGCAATCGAGCTGACCGCGGGAGCGGTGGACGTCCCGGCGCCCCGGTTCAGCACATACAGGTAGTTGCCGGTCGAGTTCACCTCCACCTGGCTCGGGTTCGAACCGCCTGAACCCACTGTGCTGCTGTTCCGCAAAAAGCCGTTATTGTTCTGGATGCGATAACTGGCAATCTGACCGGAGCTCGTCGGGCCGCCGTTCGGTGTGGAACCGGTGATGTACAGATAGCCAACTGTGTAGCTAAGACTGCAGGACGTCATGCCGAGAACCGTCGCGGCAGAGGCGGCTAGGGCCAGTGCGGCCCGGCCGATATTCTTCAACTTCATTCGATTCCTTCGTCCCGATGCAACACGACATGCGTCGAGGCTGCCGAAACAGCTTTGAACTGAAAGTCTGGGTGGGGACCCCGCATGCATTGTAAAAGGTTGAGGCACATTAGGGCTACTCGGCCGAAGGAAAAGCAGGAACGGCCGGCAACTCCATGGGCACAATGGAGTCGTTATCCCGGCCGAAGCCGTCGCGCACAGCCTGACCGGCGTAGCCGAGCGGTCTGCTTTTTCTCCGCTCGCCGACATCGCAAGACGTGAGCGACCAAAGGGAGCGAACGCCAGAAAATCCGCCGTAGGCGCGGCCGCCCGTACGGCGAGTACCGCCGTAGGCGCGTCCGCTCGTACTCCATGGGCACAATGGATTCGTCATCCCGACCGAAGCCGCGCACAGCCTGACCGGCGTAGCCGAGCGATCTGCTTTTTCTCCGGTCGCCCACATCACAAGACGTGAGCGACCGAAGGAAGCGAACGCCACAAAATGCGCCGTAGGCGCGCCCGCCCGTACGGCGAGTACCGCCGTAGGTGCGCCCGCCCGTACGGCGAGTACCTCACCACACGCGGCAGATGTTCTCCGGATACATGGGCGAGCCCTTCTTGCAGCCGAACGCTTTGCCAAACTCCTCAAAGTTCTCGACCACGCCGTTCACCCGGAACTTCCCTGGCGAGTGCGGATCCACCTTCACCATCATTCGCGAATACTCCGGACGCCGGCTCTCGCACCAGATCTGCCCATACGAGATGAAGAACCGCTGCGCCGGTGTGTAGCCATCGACCTTCGGCCCGTCCACCCTCTTTCCTTCCTCAGCCAGCGTATTTTGGAGCGCGCGGAATGCAATGCGAATGCCGCCGTTGTCCGCCGTGTTCTCGCCCAGCGTCAGTTTGCCGTTCACATTCGCTCCCGGTTCCGGTGCGAATCCGTTGTACTCGTTCACCTCGCAATCGGTTCGCTCGTTGAAGGCTTTGCGGTCAGACGCTGTCTGCCACTCGCGCAGGTTGCCCTTGCCGTCGTACTTCGACCCCTCATCGTCGAAGCCGTGCGTCATCTCGTGCCCGATCACCATCCCGATCCCGCCGAAGTTCTCCGCCGGGCTCGCCTGCAGCGAATAGAACGGCGGCTGCAAAATGCCCGCCGGAAAATTGATGTCGTTCAGGCTTGGTTCGTAATACGCATTCACCGTCGGCGGCGTCATCTCCCATTCCGACTCGTCCACCGGCTTGCCCAGCTTGTTCAGATTGCGCTGCCGCTCAAACTCATCGCCGCGATTCACGTTCCCCAGCAGGTCACCGCGCTTCACTTCGAGCTTCGAATAGTCGCGCCACTTCTCCGGATAGCCGATCTTGTTGCGATACATCGCCAGCTTCGCCTCGGCCGCCTTTTTCGTCTCCTCGCCCATCCACGGCAGTTGCTGGATGTCTTCGGCCAGCGCCTTATCGAGCGCCGCCACCAGCTTCGTCATGTTCTCCTTTGCCGCGGGCGGAAAATTCTTCTTCACCCAGTCCTGTCCCACAGCTTCGCCCATGTTCTCGTCCGTCAGCCGCGTGCAGCGCTTCCAGCGCGGCTGCAGCTCCTTCGCGCCCTGCAGCGTTGCGTTGTAGAAGTTGTAGTTCTCCTCCACAAACGCGTTGCTCAGCCATGGCGCAGCATCATGGATCGCGTGCCAGCGCAGGTAGCTCTTCCAGGCGTCCAGGCTCTCCCCTTCGATCGCCTTGTTCAGCGCCTCGACAAACGTTGGCTGCGCCACGTTCAGGCTCTCGAACGACCCGATCCCGATCTTGCCGAAGTACCCCGGCCAGTCAAAGCTCGGCGCCATCTGCTCCAGCTCCGCCACCGTCTTGATGTGATACCGGTTTTCCGGCTGGCGTATATCCTGCCGGCTCAGCGATCCCTCGGCCAGCGCCGTCTCGATCGCCATCACGTTCTTCGCTTCCGTCGCCGCCTGCTCCGGTGTGTCGCCCGCCAGCTCAAACATCTTCGTCATGTGCGCGACATACTGGTCGCGGATCTTCGTTTCGCGCTCGCCCTTCTCCAGGTAGTACGAGCGGTCGGGCAGCCCCAGCCCGCCCTGCCGTACCGCGGCAATCTGTTTCGCGCTGTCTTTCTCGTCCTGCTGCACCTGAAAGCGGAAGATCGCATCCGTGCCGTCCTCGCGCTGCAAGTCAGTCAGCGCCGCGGCCAGTTGCTTCTTGTCCTTGAGATCCCCAATGCGCTCGAGCGCCGGCTTCAGCGGCGCAGTGCCCTTCTGGTTCGCCTCGTCCACGTTCATGCAGGTGGCATAGAAGTCCCCGTACTTCGCCTCGAGCGGGGTGCGGCTCGGGCTCGGCTTCGCGGCAGCTTCCAGCTCCTTGTAGAGCAGCCACTGGTTCCGCTCCGCCAGCATGCCAAAGTTTCCCCACCGCGCCTGGTCCGGTGGAATGGGATTCTGCTTCGCCCAGTTGCCGCAGGCGTATTGATAGAAGTCCGTGCACGGGTCGGCGCTCGTATCCATCGCGCTCGTGTCGAACATGTGCTGCGCCTTCGGCTCAGCCGGCGTAGCGGTCGAGGAATCGGCCAGCGCATCAAGACCCGGCAGTGTATTGGATGTGAAGCTGCTTTGAGCACAGGCAATCCCTGTGCCCAGAAGGGCAATGGCGGCAAACCGGAATGACTGCATGGCGCTCCTTGAAAGCGGAAAATGAATACCGGAGGCGCAGGCTGCAACCTGCCTCGTCGGACTCGCCCCGCGACCATCGCCGGCGAATCTCTCTCGGAAAACACAGTTAAGTTCGACTCAAGAAGCTAACACAATGACGGCGCACCAGCGCAAGGTTCAGCCGCTACGGCTGTTGCTTAAGGATTACTGGTTGCGGACGCGGCAGAAGCTGCGGGTCTGGCGTCGGACCCTCGGCAGCCGCCTGCAGCCTCTTCTGATCCAACTCCGCCGTTCCCACCTGTCCGCCGTCATCGGTCCGGATCACTACACGCACAGTCTGCGTGTGGCGCGGGACAGGCACCGTCACCGTCAGCAGCGTGTTCGATTGCGCCAGGCGCGCTGCATCCTGGCTGTTGGAGAGCACGGTGAGTTTTTGCAGTTTGGACGCCAGAATGTCTCGGCGACCCGAAAGACTGACTGCCGCCATCGTGACGTCGGCCCCGCTGCGTCCATCATTTGCTGCCTGCCAGCGCAGATTCGTCGACTTCAGCAACACCGTCACATCCGCGGTATTGCTGTCCGGGTGCCGGGTGACATGCACAATCGACATGCCTAGCGCGTCAAACGCGACGCTGGATTGCGCCGCCTCCGATATCTCGTTCATCGGATTCACTCGCTGCGGAATCAGGTCCGCCGCGGTCAACGGTTCCGGAGCGTAGTAGCCGGTCTTGGTCATCGCATGTAGATTTGGATCGCGCAAATGCACCTCAATCTGTCGAAACTTGCCGTCCGCAGCTCCCATCGGCGGCTGATACGTCAGCGTGTAGTAATCCGAACCCAGCTCCTGCGCTGCGTGCATCTCCGCATCAACATCGTTCCGGTCATGGAAAAACACGCCGCCGGTGTCGTGCACCAGCATCCCGAAATTGATGCTTCCCGCAAAAGGATCGCCGGCGATCTCTTCGGTGGTGTCCCACAAGTGGAGCCCTCCAAGCCGTAAATAGTCTGGGTTCTGGGCGCCTATTACCCCTCTCGGATCGATCAGGAACAGCGACATCCGCGCATCCACCAGCATGTTCGTCGTGTCGTGCGCATAAAAGCGCATCGACTTCTCATATCGAGGATCAGCCGGATTCATGGGAATGCTCGGACCGCCATTGCCAATCCACAGGATGTTCTTCCGCCCCGGCAGACCTTTGTTCTGCAAAGCGATCTGCTGCACCGCCTCGATCGATTGCGACAACCTCTGATCGATCCAGTCTCTGCTCCCGAACTGCATAGTGCCCAACTTATAGGGGAATGCAGGCGCCACATGATTTAGCGCGTACATGAGCTCCGCTCTGCTCCTCGTATATGCCTGAACCATGTCCAGCGACGTATTGCTCAGCACCATCAGCTCGGTGGGCGAATTCAGCCGCTCCGGCTGCAGCGCAAGATACCTGCTGATCGAGTAGCGGGCGAACGCGGAATCTCTGAGAGCCGTATTCAAAAGGTCGAGCACCAGGACCGTCGCGGGAGCATCTTCTGCTGCCTTCGCACCCGTGGCAGGCGCGTCGAACGAAAAGATCCGCTGCGGCTTACCGTCTTCAGTGATGGTGAAGTCATCCTTCGTCAGTCCCGTCACCACCGGGCGCCCTTTTTTGCCCAACACCGTCACATCGAGAAAAACCAGGTTCGACGTCACGCGAAATGTCGGGCCGGTAGGCGCCGTCTGCTGTTCTTGCGCTGGTGACACAGGCGCGACAGCCAGAAGGACACCGCCGTACAGGAGAGCCCGAATGAATCGCATATCAGTGTTGGCTCTCACCGTACTCCAGCGACAGTCTGGCTCGCGCCGAAACTCACGCAAGGGATGACGAATACCCAGGTCGCAAAGCCGCGAGGTAAGGCGAATCTCTGAGTTTTCATGAACTTGGCTCCCGATAGGTCCGTGACCAAAAATAATCTAAACTGCTCTTGACAGATCTAAGATATATCTTGATACTGCAGACATGAGATACTCATTCGAACACCTCAAAGAACACTGCAGACCCTCCGGGTGCCACCGCGACCCCGAGGAACGTCATTTCCGGGGACGCGGCCCCTTCGCCGGCCCATTCGGCGACCCTGAGCGCCCCTTCTGGCGCGGGCGCGGATTCGGACGCCTCTTCACCTCCAGCGACCTCCGCTACCTCCTCCTCGACCTGATCGCAGCACAGCCCCGCCACGGCTACGAGCTCATCAAGGCCATCGAAGAGAAGTTCGGCGGCGCTTACTCGCCCAGCCCGGGCATCATCTACCCCATGCTCACTCTCTTCGAGGAGACCGGCCTGGCCACCGTCACCTCTGAAGGCACCCGCAAGCTCTACACCATCACCGAGGAAGGGAAGAAGGAGCTTGCGGAAAACCGCGCCACCGTCGACGCCATCCTGAACCGTATTGCCGGAATCGGCAGTGCCGCACGCCCGGCCGTCGGCGACCAGCAGATCATGCGCGCCATTCAGAACTTCCGCATGGCGCTCGGCATGCGCGGCGGAAACTTCACTCCCGAGCAGCGAAACAAAATCGTCGAGATCATCGACCACGCCGCCCGCGAGATCGAAAAGGCATGATCTACCGGATCACCATCGACGCGCTTGACCCCGGCGAGGAAGGGCTCACCAGTGTGTCCTTCTTCGCCGCCACAGCGCACGACATCCTCGCCGCTGCACGCGACCTGCGCGAGCATCTCGGCTGCACCGCCTGCCACGCCACCCGGCTCGCCCTGGCCTGCAGCCTCATCGAGGAAACATCCATCTCGATCAAATAGTGCTCACCGCTCCGCCCGCCGCAACACCACCTTCACCGCCTTCGAAATCCGCCGCTCCCCGATCGACGGATCGGACCCATCCGGCGCCGGCCCCACCGCCGGACGATTCGCCTCCTCCTTCGCCGGCTGCGGAACATGGGACGGGACGTTCACCGTCTGCTCCAGCTCCATCTCATCGCCCTTCACCGTCCCCGAATAATTCCGCCGCCCGGCTTTGAATGAAATCGTGCTTCCATCCACCTTGCCCTCCTCGATCGGCACCGGCACATCCGCCCCACCGGTAAAGTTCACATTCCCGCCCTCTACCGTGCCCGTCAGCCCACCGCCTTGCTGCTGCAGCGCGAACAGCATGCTCCCCGCGCCCGTCAGGAATGCCATCTGTTCGTCCTGCCCCTGCGGCACCGGACGCCAGAAGCCCGTTACACCCGCGCCCTCGGGCGCCTTCCGTTCCCAAATCGCCACCTGCGGACGCAGCGTCACCTCCTCTGTACGAATTGAAACCGTGGCGGTTTCCAATCCCGGCGACGTCGCCTCCACCGTAATCTCGCCCGCCTGCTTCATCGCCTGCACAATCGCCATGCAGTAGCCGGAGAACGCCTTCCGCGACGCGCCTTTGTCCGGCTCCTGGTTCGTCGGATCGCCATTGCCGGTGCCCATCAACTTGCCCGAGCCCGTCACCCGGAACGTCACCTCGTTGTCGGTGATCGGCACAACGCGTCCCTGCGCGTCCTGCACGGCGACGGCAAACATCGCCACGTCCTCGCCGTCTGCGCGCATTTGCTTGCGATCCACCGTCATCACCAGCTTCGCCGCCGCGCCTGTGGTCTCGCGCTTCGTGGACATCGCCACCTTGCCGCCCTTGTAGCCGCGCGCTTCAATCACGCCCGGCGCATAGGTCGCGTCCCAGGCCACGTGCCCGTTCTTCTTCACATCCTTGGTGCCCAGGCTCTTGCCGTTCACCAGCAGCTCCACCTTCTCCAGATTCGAGTACACCCACACTGCGATCTGCTTGCCCTCGAAGCCCGGCCAGTTCCAGTGCGGAAACAGATGCAGCACCGGCTCGTCCGTCCACCATGCGCGGTAGTAGTAATACGAGTCCTTGGGAAATCCGCAGGTGTCGATAATCCCGTACTGCGAGCTGATGTTCGGCCACCCATTCGGCGAGGGCTCGCCGCGATAATCGAAGCCCGTCCACACAAAACCGCCCGCCAGCCACGGCTGCGCATCGCAGAAGCTCCACCATCCCTCTGCCGATGCGCGCCCCGTCGTCGTGTACGGGTCATACGAAGACACATAGCCCTTCTTCGCGTCCGTGATGTAAACGCCGCGCGTCCCCACCGCGCTTACCGTTTCCGTGCCCATCACCGGCTTGTCCGGATGCGACTCGTGATACTTCTGCGCCTGCGGGTCCATGTAGTTGTAGCCCACCACGTCGCACACCGCGAGGCCCCCCGTACCGATCGCTCCCGTCGGCGCAATCGACACACCGCGCGAGCCATCCAGTTCCTTCGCCAGCGCCTTCATCGCGCTCAGGATCAGCACGCCCTTCTCCGTGTTCGCCTGGCCCTCCTCATTCCCCATCGACCAGAGAAAAACACTCGGGCGGTTACGATCCCGCCGGATCAGATCTCCGAACTGGTGCATCCCCTCCGGATTCGACGACATCATTCGCGTCTCGTCGAAGACCAGCATGCCCAGCTCGTCGCACGCATCCAGCAGCTCCGGCGTTGGCGGATTGTGCGACGTCCGTATCGAGTTGCACCCCATCTCCTGCAGCTTGCGGATGCGGTAGTACTGCACCGCGTCGGGCAGTGCAGCGCCAATCCCGGCATGGTCCTGGTGATTGCACGTGCCCTTCAGCTTCACCGGCTTGCCGTTCAGGAACATCCCCTTCTCCGCGTCAAATGCAATCGTGCGAATGCCAAAGCGCGTCTCGTAGCGATCCACAATCGCGCCGCTCGTTTCCACCTCCGTCACCAGCCGGTACAGGTTCCGCTCCTCCAGCGACCACAGCGCCGGCTGTCTCACCGTGATCTGCTGCGTGTAGGTCTGCTCGCCCCTTCTCTCGATCGACCCCGCCGGAGCCGTCGCCTTGCCCACGGCATTGCCCTTCGGGTCCAGAACCGTCGACGTCACCCTCACTCTCTGTGCGTCATCGCTGTCGTTCGCCACGTCCGTCCGGATCGACAGCGCGGCCTCGCCGCCGCGCACCTCCGACGCAACAAACGTACCCCACTTGGTTACGTGCACCGGATGCGTCTTCACCATCCACACATGCCGGTAAATTCCCGCGCCCTCGTAGAACCAGCCGTCGCTCTCGGTCGCGTCCACGCGCATCAGAAGCACGTTGCGCCCGCCCACGTTCACAAAGTCCGTCACATCGAAACTGAACGGGTCGTACCCCCCGCCGTGCGAACCAACGTAGAAGCCGTTCACCACCACCATCGTCTGCCGGTACGCGCCGTCGAATTCAATCGTGATCCGCTTGCCTTTGTCCGCCGCCGGCAGTTCGAACACCCGCCGGTACCAGCCCACACTCGTCTCCGGATACCTGCGTCCCAGCGGATAGAACCCCTTGCTCCGCAGCTCGCGATCGTTGGTAAACGGCAGCTCAATCGCCCAGTCATGCGGCAGGTCGATCGCCTTCCAGTCGCCGTCATCGAAGGCAATCCCGCTCGGCGCCAGAAAGTTTCCCGTCTTCTGAAAGTTGCCGCGCTCGCCTTCGCCGAAACCGAAATCCTTCGCCTCATCGCAGGCATTCCCCAGGTGAAAGCGCCATCCGAAATCCAGCAGCAGGCGTTCGCGTCCCGCCCCCGGCAGGGCAGGGACATGCGTCGCATCCGGCGCAGCCGATGAAGCCGGCGACGCGCTCTCCTGCGGCGTCATGGCAAACCCCATCGGCCCCATGCCGTTGACGACTGCCACCGCCGCCGGAGCCAGCAGCCCCGTCTTCAATACATCCCGACGCGATACCTTGCCCATCGTTTGGCCTCCCCAGTTGCAACCGCTTACATCGCGGCAACAAAATATGCTTCTGTGTGCTTCTGTGTCAAACAGCCGGGTGCCCCAGGTCCCTGGTTTTGGGACCTGGGATACAGCTCCACTCACGCCCACACTTAACAATCCTTAAGAGAACTCACCACCGCAGCCGGGTGCCCCAGGTCCCTGGTTTTGGGACCTGGGATACAGCTCCATTCACGCCCACATATGTTCGCGGGAATATCCATACAAACGGTATCGAGAACTTCTGGAGCACGTTGAAGCGGTCGCTAGGTGCAACTTACATCCCGGTTGAACCGTTCCATCTATTCCCTATTCCGTTACATAGACGAACAAGCCTTCCGCTACAACAACCGCAGCGATCTAAACGACCAAGGTCGCTTTGAACTGGCTGCTCGTAATCTGGCTGGCAAACGGCTGACCTACGACGCTCTCACCAACGGCACTGGCAGCGCTACCTCACACTAGTCGTCGGCAAGGGCGCGGTAAACGTAAGCACTAACCCTTGCGAGCTTTCTCTCGTTTACGTACGGCAAGTCGCCATGGAGCAGGTTGCGCGTTAGACTTAGGCGCACCGAAAACCCCAGTCTATAAAGGGCCCCTATGAATGCAAGGGAACGTCGCTACGTAAAACGTCTGGCTAAATCAATTGCAGGCGGTGAAAACGATCCGAAAGCACAACAAGAGAGGCCACGAGAAGTCCTCCCACTATTAGCCCCAGAAACGAAATGGCAGCTCCTTCTTCGACACCCCGGAAGGCTGATTGCTCTCGTGTCGTCGCTCGTGACCATTGTGGGGATATACGTCTACCTTCCATCGTGGTCGTTGACTCTGCCGACGTCCGCATATCGCCCCCATAATCCATATACCGCAGTTTTTGGGATTACTAACCAGGGTTCCATCCCGGCGCGGGAAGTGAAAGTCCGGTGCATCCTAAAAAGCATTCACTATCTCAATCCCGCGGGGACACATAGTTCTGGATTCACTTCCGAGGTCGCAGACCTCGGAACTCTGGGAAGGAATGAGTCTCGAACTTTCACCTGCCCACAGAGCGTGTTTCACGTCGATGTTACTCCGGGAGTGATGACGCCAGACGAAGTCAAGAGGCAATACGAAGAGCAAAAACAGTGGTTCGCTCCCGACGGGCATTACATCGGCCCGGATATGCCTTTCGATTTCGCTGACTTTGAACTCGACGTTCTATACGCACCACTAATCCCTGTGACCCTGACTTCCCGATTTCAGGTTGTGGCGCGCCCCGGTGAGACCGGAACGCTGGTCTGGGAGCGGATCGACATACACAAAAAGATCTAGGCATGTTTCAGGAGCCAGTCCTTGCTGGCCTTCTTTGGCTTGCGCACGGCGTGCTTCTTCGCTACAGGTTTCGCGCTAGACTTGGGGTGCGCGAAACACCCGCATTGCTGCCTTTTCAAATTTTTCAGCTGCCTGTGGCCCTTCGGTGTATTCTGCTTCTCTCTTACTCATAAGCGAATCATGCGCTTTCCACGTCCTATACAGCGGGCCTTCGATCTCCTCGCTCCAGAATTACGCCGCATAGCCGACAGCCTAGACGTCTTGCATAAAGATGCCCAGCAGTATAAAGACGCCGTAGACACCGCAGAAAAAAGCGAGGATCAGGATCGCAAGATTAGGCAGAAATGGCACGAACAAGTCTCTGCCAAGGACCAAGAAGCGGTAAAAGATAGCAGCCGCCGTGATGATCGCAATTATTCCGCACAGAGCTCCATACGCTGGGCCACCTGGATTGCTGCTATTGGTGCGCTCATTTACGGCGGAATAGCTGCTAAGCAACTTGGTGAAATGCAAAGAGCCACTGAAGCCAGCTCTAGGGCAAGCCAAACTGCGGTTGACGCACTTGAATACAGCAGCAGCCAGTTTGATCGGCAGATGCAACAAACGATTGCCCAGACTTCTGCTCAATTACAAGCTCTGCGCCTCGATCACCGTGCGTCTATCGCCGTCAAGCTTTCTGGACCCAATCCTAGAGAATTTGTTCGTAATCAACCAATCGTCATTCCACTTGATGTTTCCAATATAGGCAGGACCACTGCCAACAATCTCAAAGGCACTGCTGCCACATATCTTTTGGATATCACGGTCGAGCTCGGTGGGCGGCCCGAGACATGGGAGGGAAGAATTGCGTATGGGGCCCTTTTCCCAGGTGATAGCCGGGCAGTTCCTAGTGAGATTCTTAATAAAGACAAAACCCCTCTGCTTTTGACCGACGACATAGCGGGGAAAATCAACGGCGGGAAGCTCATAGTGTTGACCCGTGGGCGCATTGAATATGACGACATGTTTGGTAAGCGCTGGACGCAATTCTGCTTTTTGACTGGACCTCTGCCAACTAAGGCATTCACAGCCAAAGAGAAGATTTGCAATGCCTATAACCAAACAGATAATGAGCGGTAATAAGACAAGCGCCCTGTCACGGCGTCTCACATTGGACTTTCTGATACTCGTGCGTCAAGTATGTTATGTCCACAATTCTTAAGAGAACTCACCACCACCGCTCACTAAACTGCGGATAAGGACGAACCTCCCGTGCCCGCAGCTTTCATTCCTGCAATCCGCG
>CAWILE010000006.1:0-21808 GCA_963836835.1 uncultured Acidobacteriaceae bacterium
TGCTTCAGCCGCCGATGTGGACCATGCTGCGGCTGGGCTTCAGAAAGCCGGGCTCGCCGATATGGTGTCGTGCCTCCTTCAGTGCGATCACACTGCGGATGTAGCTCGCGAGATCGGCGTCAGAGGCCCCCCGCCGCATGACTCCGTAGAGATCGTGATCGATCTGGGAGAAGAGACAGGTGCGAATCTTGCCGTCCGAGGTGAGCCGGACGCGGCTGCACGCGCCGCAGAAGGCGCGTGATACAGGCGCAATGATGCCGATTTCTCCGATGCCGTCTTCGAAGGTGAAGCGCTGTGCGGTTTCACTCGGCGAATTTCCCTGGAGAGGTACGAGCGGACGTACTGCCTCAATGCGTGACTTTAACTCTCCATACCCGATCACGGTGTCGCGCGACCAGATGCGATCTTCTTCCAGCGGCATAAATTCGATGAAACGCAGGATGACACCTTCCGATCGTGCGAAGTCGACGAAAGGAACGATCTGTTCGTCGTTAAAGCCGCGGAGGAGCACGCAATTCACCTTCACCGGGCCGAGTGCCGCAGCCTGCGCGGCGCGAATTCCGGCGAGCACGCGGTCATAGCTGCCGGGCACCCGCGTGATGCGCGCAAAGACATCCGGGTCGACGGCATCCATCGAAACGGTGACGCGACTGAGGCCGGCATCGCGGAGCGGCCGCGCCAGCGCGGCCAGCAGATGGCCATTGGTGGTGAGGGCGATGTCCAACTGGCCGCCGGCTGTGGTACGCAGTTGTGCAATTTCTTGAATAAGCGCTGCCAGATCGCGTCGCAATAGAGGCTCGCCGCCAGTGAGCCGGACTTTTTCGATACCCAGCGAGACAAAAATGCGGATGAGCCGCAGATATTCATCCAGCAATAACTCGCTGTACTGCGCCCCGTCGTTGCCGGTACGACAGTAGACGCAGCGGTAATTACACCGGTCGGTGATGGAGACCCGCAGATCGACGATGGAGCGGCCGTGACTGTCGACAAGGCGCGCGTCGTTCCAGGCTGCGGCTGCTGCCGGATGGGTAATCATTGACACTCTTTAGATTCTACGAGGTGGCGGCCAGGTCTTGCAGGGGGCACAGCGCCGGGCCTAGAAAGCGGAGTGCGAACGCCCCTTTTGGCAGGAAATTGCTGTTTTTCGGGTGCACCTGTAATCTCTTGCGGCATTATCCAGCTGGCGCTACATTTACTGAGAATTTCATAGCAACCGTCTCTGTTCCGCTCTACGCTGAGGCGCCGAGACTCGAATTCTCCCCGGGGTAAAGTACCCGAGGTGGAGGATGCGCGTTTCCATGGGCGATTCAGTTACTGTCAGCAGCAATTACGTTTCCAGCCACGATTCACGCGGGCAAGGAAGTTCTGCGAACGGACGGTGTGGCTTAGGACGATTCGGTGCCCTCGCTCTGCTGTCTGCTATTGGCGAGTTATGCCGGCGCGCAGGATGTGGCAACCTGGCATTACGACAATGCACGCAGCGGTATCCAGTCTCATGAGACAGCGCTTACGCCATCTAACGTGCATTCTTCATCGTTTGGGAAGGTGTTCAGCATTCCTGTTATCGGTGACATTTACGCTCAGCCGCTTTACCTGAGTTAGCACATGATGAACGACGGCAAGCTGCACAATGTGCTCGTCGTGGCCACCGCGGAGGATTATGTCTACGCCTTCGATGCCCATGGCCACAATCCGGCGCAGGGATACCTGTGGCGCAATTTGCTGGTGAATGCAGGTGAGACCTGGCTTACGGTCGCGGAATACGAGATGGTCGAACCGCTGCAGTGAACGATTGATCCGTATCCCGTAAGCTAGTGACATGTGCGCGAAAAAGATCGAAATGGAAGCACAGGCCGCGGCGCGGCGGCACAGCGCGGTGCGGTTCGATGTGCTGGTGATTGGAGCCGGGCCCACCGGACTCGCCTGCGCCATTGAGGCGCAGCTTCGCGACTTGCGGACTGTTCTGGTGGACAAGGGCTGTCTGTGCAATTCGCTGTTTCACTATCCCTCGAACATGACCTTCTTCACCACGCCGGAACTGCTGGAGATCGGCGACATGCCGTTCTCAAGCCCGAATCAGAAGCCGATGCGGGACGAGGCGCTCGAGTATTACCGCAAGGTTGCCGATCACTATCAGCTTGATGTGCGGCAATACGAATCTGTCCTGCGCGTCGAGGGTAACGACGGCGAATTCCGCGTACGCGTGGAAGACCGTTTCGGTCGCGAGCAGAGTTACATGACTCGGAAAATAGTGGTGGCCACCGGCTATTACGATCTGCCGAACTATCTGAGGATTCCGGGTGAAGCACTTTCCAAGGTGATGCATTACTACGATTCGAGCCGCATCCATACAACGACACCGACGTGGTGGTGATCGGCGGCAAGAACTCGGCCGCGATCGCAGCGCTCGACTTGTGGCGTCATGGAGCCCGCGTCACGCTGGTGCATCGCGGACCGCGGATTCATCATCACGTGAAGTACTGGATTCTTCCCGACATTGAGAACCGTATCAAGGCCGGCGAGATCGAGGCGTTCTTCAATTCGCGCGTGACCGCCGTGCGCGAGGACAGCGTGGAACTGGAGACTCCGCAGGGCCCGAAGACGTTGCGCAACGATTTCGTGTTCGCGCTCACCGGCTACCATCCCGATTTTGAATTGCTCGAATCGTTCGGTATCCGTATGGACAACAAGGACAGATGTCCGGAGTGCGATCCAGAGACACTGGAAAGCAACGTGCCGGGTATTTACCTTGCCGGCGTAATTGTCGCCGGCTCCAGAACGAATGAGATCTTCATCGAGAACGGCCGCTTTCACGGCCGCCAGATCGCCACCGACATTGCGGGCAGGGTACAGGAAGAAACTGCTCCGGCAATGCGGGAAGAGTAGCGCGATTTTACCTAGGTCTTTTCCGGGGTTTGCCGGACGCGCTTCGTACTTTAGGATGGTGTCACCCCAGGTCGCGGCACGGTAGCGTAAAAAGCAAAGAGCCATGATCTCTGTAGCTTGAGCTGCGCCATCTTACCGTTCAGTGCGTAGCTCGTCCTCTGCGGAGGCGGCGCCATCTCCACCCTCGGGAGGGAAGGGACACGGATGCCCTGGTTCCGTTACCGTACGATTCGCAGCCAGCTGACGATCGGCTTCATCATTCTGGAGCTACTGTTCACCGTCTGCTTCTCGCTGCTGGTCCTGCGTACCGAGCTTCGTGAGATCCATCGGCGGGCGCTGCGTCGTATCGAGCAGCAGGTGAATCTGCTGGCGACAATGGCGACCGATGCCCTAACCGACAACGAGACCAGTCGCCTGCTGCCGATGGCGCAGGCGCTCGAGGCCAGCGCTTCCGTCCACTTCGTTCGACTGACTGATCCGCAAGGCGCGCAGCTTCTGGCCAGCACCGGCCACATGGAGACCAGTCCGCTCAGCGCGGTGGAGCGCAGGCAGCTGCCGATTCCGGGCCGGGTGATGGAAGGCGCGGACATCTTTGAGAACGAGGAGGGAAACCACGAAGCAGTGCACGCCATACGCTACGGCGATGAACTGCTGGGGTATGCGTGGGTGGCGGAAAACCCCACTGCCGAGAGGGAGGAGGTCGATGCGCTGGTGCGCATCACGGTTATCGCCGGCGTTTTCGGGGCGCTGGGTTGCCTGCTTGCTTCGGCACTGCTGGCGCGATCGATTGCCCGGCCGCTGCGTATCGTGATGAATGCCACGCGGCGCCTGATTCGGGACCCGGAGACCAAGGAAGGTTTCCCGCTTGAGGTGGTGGAAACGAACGAGGCCGGGGAGCTGGCGCAGGCGCTGAACCTTCTGGTGCTCGCCATGGAGGAGCAGCGATCGGGGTTGAGCGACACGCTTTCTCTGCTGGACTCCATGCTGGCGCACGCACCCATTGGTTTTGCCTTTCTGGATCGGCAAGGGCGGTTTATCCGCGTGAATAATTTTCTCGCGTCCGGCATGGGGATCGAGCTGACGCAGTTTCTTGGCCATACCGCGAGCGAGCTCTTCGGGTCGACAGGGGTGGAGACGCTGGAGCCGCGGATGGCTGTGATCTTCGAGGGCGCGCGGCCGGTGGACACCTTCGAGTTGCGGATAACCGACGGCAAGGGCGACGAGCGCACCTGGCTGGTGAATCTGTATCCGGTGAAGAGCGGGCAGCAAGAGGTGCGCTGGGTGGGCGCCGTGATGATCGATAACACCGAGCGGCTCCGTTCGGAGGAGACGCTGCGCCGCACGGAGAAGCTGGCCGCCGCGGGCCAGCTTGCCGCCTCCATCGCACACGAGATCAACAACCCGCTCGAAGCGGTGACGAACCTGCTGTTCCTGCTGAAAACGCAGACGAACCTGGACGAAGATGCGGCCCGCTTCACCGAGATGGCCCAGCACGAGGTGGCGCGCGTCTCGGAGATCGCGCAGCAGACGCTGCGGTTCTACCGGCCTTCGACGGCGCCGGCGCTGGCCAATGTGGGCGAGATTCTCGACTCGATCCTGACGCTGCACAGCGGGCGCGTCCATACGCTGCGGGTGGAGGTGACCCGGCGGTACGGGAAAGATATCCAGATCTTCTGCCTGTCGGGCGCGCTGCGCCAGGTCTTCGCAAATCTGCTTACCAATGCGCTGGACGCGCTGAACGGCGGCGGGCGTCTGTTCATTCGCGCGGAGCGCTCGCATAGCTGGAAGGACGGGCGTTCCGGTGTTCGCGTGGTGGTGGCGGACACCGGCAGCGGGATGACGGAGGCGGTGCGCCGGCGCATCTTTGAGCCCTTCTTTACGACGAAGCTCGCGACCGGGACCGGCCTGGGTTTGTGGGTAACGCTGGACATCGTCGGCAAACACCAGGGCTCGATCATGGTGCGCAGCCGCCGCCAGGGCGCCGGGCAAGCGCCGGGCACCGCGTTCATGCTGTTCTTCCCGGACAACGGTGTGGGCGTGCCGCCGCCTCCGCCGCAGGAATCGGGCAAGCAGGTTGCGACAGCGGTTGTGGCTTCCGAGCAGCTTGCCTGAGCGGATCACGTTCCCAGACCCCCTCCCCCTCCCCCCCACCCCCACGGCAGGGCAGGGCACAAGTCCTTTTTCTTTCAGAGACTTATCGGTTGTGCCGATAGCTAAGTGCGGTGTCTAAAGGACTTAGGCCCTAAAGATGTCCAGACAAAGGACTTAGCGGGCGAGTTTTTTCCCGGCAAAAGAAAAAGCCACCGCGCGGGTGGCTTTTTCTTCTTCGATCTCTATTTCCATTCTAGCGAATTGGGTGGAATGAACAGGCACATTTCCTGTGGAGAACTCAATCGAAGACTTAATCGGGAAAGAAATGGTTGGGTTCGATTCGGTCAGGACGACGCAGGAGGCGGGAAGTGGACGCTTTGCGCCGGCTCATTCTACGAAGCGACCCCACGGAACTGACCCCAGGCCAAATTTTGGTGGAGTGGGCATTCACCTATCAGCCCTTTCGAGTTTTCGTCTCGAATGCCAATGGCGTCAGTAACGCTCTCACCCTCACGTATCGATGAAGGGACCTTCGATCAGGAACCACGGGGGAATGGTTAGCGCCGGGCCAGCGTCCTTGCCGAGTAGTTGACCTTGATGGGATTGATGGTGCGGTAGCGGATGCGCAGGCCGCCTATGGTGGCGGGTTGCGCGTGCGGGGTGCGGGTGCGGTCGATGAAGACCATGAGGGCGGCTTCCGCGGGGTTGTCCTGGCTCTGGGTGACGCCCACGCCGAAGAAGGCGGGGTCGCTCATGATCCGCGAGACATAGCGACGCTTGACCGCATTGGCCGCGTCGAGGGTTGCCGGGGAGAGGTGAATGCCCGGCGCGATGGCGACGGAGTCGGGCGCCGTGCCGCTGGCTACGGCCGAGGCCGTGGTGGGAATGACACGCGTGGGCAGGCCGCCGATGGTCTGGGGCACGGCGATGCTGCCGGCGCGATTCTGATCGACGTAGACGAGCACAGCGGGCCGGCCGGGGTGATCCATGCTCTTGCCGGCGGCGACGCCGAGGATGCCCTTGCCGGGATCGATCACGGCGGCGCCCGGGCCGGCGGCGGCAGCGCGGGCTGCGCTCATGCGCGAGGCCGAGACAACAGCACTGGCGGCGGCGGTATTCGCGTCGTAGTCGAGGCAATTCACCTTATGGGGCGAGCCGCCGACCACGGTGAACGTGGTGCCGCCGGGCGCCTGACTGAGGCCTGCAAGCTGGGTAAGCACCTCGCCGATGGGCTGGGCGAAGCTCTCACCGGGCTGGGTCGCGGTGCCGATCGAGCCGGCGTAGAAGAGCCCCACCGGCTGCGCGTTCGCAGTATCGACAACCAGCGAGCCGGAGTCGCCTGCATCGGAGAAGTAGTTGCCGGGCATGCCGATCTGGTTGGTGAAGGTCTTGGATATGTAGAACTGCGTCTCGGCGGCGTCCTTGTAGTAGGAGATCTTGATGTTGGCATCGATAGTGTCGACGCTGCTGCAGGTGAGACCGGTGGTGCGTCCGCTCTTCGCGACGTGGATGTTGTTGACGTTCGCAGCGGTGAGCACCTCGCCGGTTCCGGCGGCAGGCGCGGCGGCCCTGATCGGATTATTGCCGCCGCCCGCGCCGCCGAGCGCGATGATGGCGCCCGAGGCGTCGACGTTCGCGGCACTGGTGGCCGCGAGCGCGGCGTCAACATTGCCGGACTGATCGATGAGCGGGACCCAGTATTGCAGTGTGCCGATGGAGCGGATGGCCGCGCCAGTGCCGCCGGTGGGCGTCGTGATGTTGCCGGGGAACTGGGTGCAGCCGGTATCGACCAGCCCGGGTTGGATGATGGGATCGCCGGCAGTGCCCTGGTCCGATTCGGCGAAGACGTGGTTGTTGCTGAGCATGTAGAGATTGCTGGCCTGGTCCTTGACCAGCGCGCCGAGGGTGCCGCTGGCGCAGTCGGTGGGATTGTTGTTGGCGTCGACGTCGAGGTCGTTGTTATTGCCGCCCGAGGAGCCCATCTGGACGGCGGAGGTCTGCGCGGCCTGGTTGTCGAGCGGCGAGGTGCTGAGGCCGGCGCCGTTGAGCAGCAGCCTGGAGAAGCTGGTGCTGCTGGTGCCGTTGGCGACGGCGGCGATGGCGTAGATGGCCTGGCTGGGAACGGACGTAGGCGCCGTGTAGGTGGCGGTGCAATAGGTGTAGTAGGGGTTCGAGGAACTGATGCTGCCGCTGGCCTGGCAGTTTGAGTTGCCGATGCTGCCGCCGGCCGAGCCGGGATTGGAGCCGCCGGTGGGCGCGGTGGAGAGGCTCCAGCTCACTTTGCCGCCGCCGATCTCAGCAATGTAGGCGTTCAGCGGCACTGTGCCGCCGGTGGCGACGGTTGCATTTTCCGGAGTGACCCCCTGGATGAAGCCGGGTGTGACGGTGATGACGGCAGTAGCGGTCTCATAGACGTTGGATTTCAGGTTGGCCTGAATCTGAATCTTGACCGAATCCTGAGAGAGCGCGCTGGGCGGGTAGTAGAGGCCGGTGGAGGGGTCGATGGTGCCTTGACCGAGAACGTTCGGATCGTTCTGGCCGGAGCTGATGACCCAGTTGACATTGGTGGCGGGCTGTCCGCTGTTGAGCGTGGCGGTGAACTGCACATGGCCGCTGGTGTCGATGGTGGTGGTGCCGGGCGCGATGGAGAAGGTGCCGTTGGAGGGATTGGAGCTGGGGCTGCCGCCACCGCAGCCGGCGATGACGAGCGCGAGCGGAGCGACCAGGGCGAAGAGCTTCCAGGATTTCTTCTGCCGGTTCCGTACTGTGCGGTCGTTCCAGGTCTCCAAATACCCTGCGACATCGCAGGAAAGATGCTGAAGCCGGGTCATAGTCACTACCATCTCTGGATTGTTGTCATTGTACGTGCCCGGCGCGCCTGCCGACTCGCGGGGAAAGGCCCGCGCGGTGTCACAAAGGTCGTACGGCAGAGGACGACGTACCGGTAGAAACACGAGCCGGATGACGAAGTTGTGCGGGTGAGCGGATAGGGAGTCAGGGAACAGGGATTGGTGAAGCAGCGAGCGAGAAATTGCGAATCAATTCCGGGCTACCGAAGATGCACGGGAAGCTGGAGCAGCTCTGGATTTCGCGGATAACTGATTTCCGATCGTTACCCTTACTCCCTTTTGTCTATTCCACGGCCCTGATGTTGACTTTCTAAACTAAACCGTTCAGTATTCTATCTGCTGCAACGAGATCAATCAGGGATGCGCGATGATTACGGTTCGCAATCTGGTGAAGACGTTTGGCGATTTCACGGCGGTGAAGGATATCTCCTTTGACGTGGCGCAAGGGGAGATCTTTGCCTTCCTGGGGCCGAACGGGGCGGGGAAGACGACGACGATCAAGATGCTGACGACGCTGCTTCGGCCGACGAGCGGGCGCATCGAGCTGGACGGTCTCGATCCGACGGTGAAGCAGAGGCAGGCGCGTCAGCGCTTCGGGATTGTGTTTCAGGATCCGAGTCTGGACAGCGAGCAGACGGCGTGGGAGAACATGGAACTGCACGGGGTGCTCTATCACGTTCCGCGCAAGGTACGCGCGCAGCGGGCCGAGGAGCTGCTGAAGATCTTCGAGCTGTGGGAGCGCAAGGACGATTATGTGAAGACCTTCTCCGGCGGCATGAAGCGGCGGCTGGAGATTGCGCGCGGCTTTCTGCACACGCCGAAGATCCTGTTCCTGGATGAGCCGACGCTGGGGCTCGATCCACAGAGCCGCAATCAGCTCTGGACGCATGTAAAGCGCATCAACGAGACGGAGAAGACGACCGTCTTTCTGACGACGCACTACATGGACGAGGCGGATCGCGTGGCGCATCGCATCGCGATCATGGACCACGGCAGCATCGTCGCGCAGGGAACATCGGCAGAGCTGAAGGAGCAGACCAAGTCGGAGTCGCTGGAAGCGGCGTTCCTGGCGCTGACCGGGTCGTCGCTGCGGGATGAGGGCGCGGATGCGGGCAAGGACCGTTTGCGGCAGGTGGCGCGGATGTTCCAGCGGAACTAGCCGTTCGGGCAAAGGCGCCTGCGGCGCGAGTATCGGGTTCGCTTTCTTTGGTTGCTCACGTTTGGAGTTGTGGGCGGGTTGAATGAGTCCTATGTCCCAACACCAGGGACATGGGGCACCCAGCAGATGTTCCAACGGCGGAACTAGCCGTTCGGGCAAAGGCGCCTGCGGCGCGAGTGTTGGGTTCGCTTCCTTTGGTCGCTCACGTTTGGTGTTGTGGGTGGGTTGAATGAGTCCCATGTCCCAACACCAGGGACATGGGGCACCCGGCAGAACTAGCCGTTCGGGCAAAGGCGCCTGCGGCGCGAGTGTTGGGTTCGCTTCCTTTGGTCGCTCACGTTTGGTGTTGTGGGCGGGTTGAATGAGTCCCATGTCCCAACACCATGTCCCAACACCAGGGACATGGGGCACCCGGATTTGTAACTGACTATAGAGCTTTTCGGAGGGCGGCGAGATGGGCGCGATTTACATTTTGTGGCTGCGTGAGCTGAAGCGCTATGTGCGCTCGAGGGTGCAGATTGTGGTGTCGCTGGGGCAGCCGTGTTTGTATCTGCTGGCGCTGGGATTCGGGCTGAGCCCGGTCTTCCGGCAGGCGGGGCATGGCAGCTATCTGCAGTTCATGGCGCCGGGCGTGGTGGGCATGACGGTGCTGTTCAGCTCCGTGTTTTCCGGGATCGCGATGTTGTGGGACCGGCAGTTCGGTTTCCTGAAGGAGACGCTGGTGGCGCCGGTGCCGCGGCTGCAGATTATGGTGGGGCGCACGCTGGGGGGCGCGACGGTGGCGATGATCCAGGGCACGCTGATCCTGGTGATCTGCCTGATCGCGGGGTTCCGGCCGCATCACTGGCTGGCGATTCCGCTGGCGTTTTTCTTTGTGGTGATGATTGCGTTTGTCTTTGCCGCGCTGGGGATGGCGATCGGTTCGGTGATCAAGGACATGCAGGGTTTTCAACTGGTCATGAACTTCCTGGTGATGCCGATCTTCTTTCTTTCGGGCGCGCTGTTTCCGCTGGCCAACCTGGGGCGGGTGATGGATGTGATCACGAAGCTGGACCCGCTGACGTACGGCGTCGACGGACTGCGCGGCGCTCTGATCAACAACTGGTACTTCTCGCTGCCGGTGGATGTGGCGCTGCTGGTGGCGATCGGCGCGCTGTTCCTGAGCGCGGGCGCGTATTTGTTCTCCAGGATTGAAGCCTGAAGATGGGGAGACCGCGGAGTGCGCTGGCTCACAAGAAAGTCCTGAATGCCGCGGTGGAGTTGTTTTCCGAACGCGGCATCGACGCAACCAGTATGGATGCCATTGCGGAGACCGCGGGCGTGAGCAAGGCGACCATTTACAAACACTGGCCG
Source organism: uncultured Acidobacteriaceae bacterium (assembly GCA_963836835.1). Classification (GTDB taxonomy): domain Bacteria; phylum Acidobacteriota; class Terriglobia; order Terriglobales; family Acidobacteriaceae; genus KBS-83. Next base: position 10,339 of record CAWILE010000006.1, read on the forward strand.
GACAAGGACAGCCTTTGCCTGGAAGTGATGGGATACCTGCATGGGCTGGACGAGAAGCGGCCGGTGTTCGATTCGGGCGATTTTCGCGCAGACTTGATTGCGCAGCTCAAGTATCAGCCGGCGGCCGACCGCCAGGCATTACGGGAGAGAATGACACCGCAGATGATTGCCTACGCGTCACGCAATGCCGCGGTGGGCACAGCGTGGCGGGCGCGGGTGATCGAGCCGGCGCGCCTCGCGCTGACGAGAATGCTGAAGAGCGGGCAGCGGCAGGGGATTCTTCGCCCGGGGCTCGATGCGGAGGCAGGGGTGGCGATGCTGCTGGGGCCGCTGATCTTCCGGCACGTATTCAGCCGGAAGGCGGGACACGAAGGACCCAGAGACCTGGAGGTGCAGGTCGCGGACGCCTTTCTCCGGGCGTTCGGCACGCAGAGCTGAAATCAGGGGATGAGCAAACAGAAAGCGCACCGGCGCCACGCATGCGCCGGTGCGCGGATATTTTATGCAGCGGCCGTTTTGCGGGCTCGCCGTGTGACGGCCACGCGGGCCTCGGCGGTAGCCGGCATGACGGCGACAGCGGCCGCAGCCTGCTCGGCACGCAGATGGCGCAGCTCGCGCCGGCTCAGCGGCAGCAGAGTATCGCGCGAGTAGAAGACCTGCTGACTGCAATCCATACACACTTTGTACGTCTGGCCTTCGATGGTGAAGGGACGGGAGAGATTGTTGTGGCGGCAGAAACCAAAAATAGCCTCAAAGACAGATTGAAAGAGTTCCAAAATCCAGCGCATTGTGAAGCTCCTCATATGGTTGAGAGCGGCTCTGGGTTGCCGGGCTCGGTATGCCGGGTCCGGGTGGCAATCTTGAGATGCCCGTCGCGGTAGACCGTCGCATGTGGAGCCGAGAAATTCTTCTTCCCATGCACCCGGAGTTCCCGTATCGGACTCCCGAAGAACTACTGAGGTGTACGGTAGCAAGGACTCGCCGGAAGGCGAAGCGTTTTGTCGAGTTCTTGCCTTACGCGGGACACCGGTTACCCGTCTTGCGGGGTCCACGAAGTGGTTACTTAAGCATGGTGCGTTTGTGTAATTTTTGTTGGTGTACCGGCAAATTCAGCCGACACGCGGGCAGGCTCAAGGAGTTTTCACTGCGATGACGATCTTCCCGAAGTGGGAGGCGTTCTCCATGGTGGTGAAGGCCTCGCGGGCTTCTGCGAAGGAAAAGACGCGGTCGATGACGGGACGGAGGCGGGTCTGCTCAATGGCGCGGTTCATCTCGACGAAATTCTGGCGGGAGCCGACATAGATGCCGCGTATCTGTAGCATTTTGTGCAAGATAGGCGTGATTGTCAGGGGTTGTTCGCGGCCTGAGAGCACGCCGATCTGGGTGATGACGCCGCCGGTGCGGGTGGCGGCCATGGACTGCTGGAAGGTGCCGGCGCCGCCGACTTCGACGGTGAGGTCGACGCCCCGGCCGGCGGTCTGGCTGACGGCCCAGCGTCCCCAGTCAGGGTCGTCGCGGTAGTTGTGGCCCGCGCTGAGGCCAAGCTCGGCGGCGCGGCGAAGCTTGGCTGCGCTCGATGAGGTGCCGATGACGCGAGCACCGAGTCCCACGGCGAACTGGAGGGCAAAGCAGGAGACGCCGCCGGTGCCCTGGACGAGGACGGTGTCGCCAGACTTGGTTTGGGCTGCCGTGACGACGGCATTCCAGGCGGTGACGCCGGCGCAGGGCAGGGTGGCGGCTTCCTCGAAGCTGAGGTGATCGGGAACCTCCACGACCCCGTGCTGATCGAGGACGACCTGCTGCGCGAGGGTCCCGTCGATGTCGCCGCCGAGGGCGCCCTTGAACTTTTCGGGAGCGGGATCGCCGTCGATCCACTGTTGAAAAAAAGTGCCGCAGACGCGATCGCCGACCGCGACTTTGGTTACTCCCTGGCCAATAGCGGAGATGATTCCCGCCGAGTCCGAACAGGGAATGCGGTTGGGCTCGAGCTTCGGGTTGTAGGCGCCTTTCACCGTCATGAGGTCGCGGAAGTTGAGCGAGACGGCGTGGACATCGAGCACAACCTGGCCGGGGCCGGGCTCGGGCGTGGGAACTTCGTCAAGGGAGAGCTTGTCGATGCCGAATGCGGGGATGCGCCAGGCTTGCATGGCTTCATTAGAGCAGGGAAGTTGGATTTCGGCTTTCCGGCGTGGAAGCGGCGGCGCGCTCCTCGCCAGAGAATGACGCTTGCCGAGCAAGCTGACTGCGCCCGTCGTTCCCGACTGCAAACAGCGCGAGGCAGAAGCCGGTTATGACCTCTGCCAAAGCCATCTGCCAAAGCCATCGGGGGGAAGCATATTTCCATTACGGGTCTAGCATGGAGATATGGCGAAGGGCTGGGAGTCGAAGTCCGTGGAAGAGCAGCAGGCGGAGCGGGCTGCGCCCGATCCTGCGCGGAAGACGATCGATGCGCCGAAGGAGCGGTTGCGGCAGGAATTGGAACTGCAGCGGGAACAAATTCTGTCGGCGCGGACGGCGAATCCGCATCGAAGGGCTGCCCTGGAGGCGGCGCTGGCCGAGGTTGAAGGGCGGCTTGCGAGGCTGGAAAAAGAATAGGCGGATCGCTTCGCGCGACTGGATTCGAAATGTGTGGCACCCGGATGAGCGGGCGAATTTATGTAACTGATGTTGCGCTGTGAATTGGAGGTCGCTTCGCTCCGGCTTTATTACCTGCGGTATCCCTTCCTTCGCTTTGCTCAGGATGGGGCGCCCGAATTATCTATTTTGCTGCGGTTACGGTGGTCTGCTGGTTGAGCCACGCGCGGGCGTGGGCCGGCTCGGGGCGGGTGGCGTCGCTGTTCTTCCACGCTTCGAGGAACTTTGTGTACTCATCGCGGGCGGCTGCGGTGTTGCCTGCGGCTTCGCTGGCCTGTGCCATTCCGTAGAGGCTGAATCCGGAGTTTGGGCGCTCTTTCAATGCAGCGGCGTAGGCGGCATGCGCGCCTTGGGCATCGCCTGCACGGAGCAGCGCAGCGCCTTCGGTTTCGCCGACAGGGCGGATGTAGGCGGGCGGCTCGCGATAGCCGAGATCTTTCTCTTCGCGCGCTGCCTGCTCGAAGAGCGCTTTTGCCGCGGGGAGTTCTTTTTGCGCAACGAGAATGGCGGCGCGCAATTCCAGTGACATGACGGAGAGATTGCTGAGCAGGGGGCCGGGCTTCGCGTCGGGCATGACGGCGATCATGGCAGGCGCGGCGGGTGAGGTCTTCTTTTGCGGCGGCTCGTCGTGCGCGCGTTGGGACTGCCGCCAGAGATCGGCGTCAAGACGGTCGGAGGCGGCCTGCGCGGCAGCGATGCCGCCCTTTTCGGCGGCTTCCATGCCGGTAGCGAATTGCTGCAACTGGCCGGCGAGGAATTGCAGGTTCGGGAGTTTCGCGTCGGGCTTTGCGTCCTGGAGCATGCGCAGGACGGCGCTCCAGTCGCCGGTGCGCAGTGCGATGGGGAGCAGCGGATCGAGGCGGGAGATGCCGTCGCGCGACGAGTGTGTGTAGAAGGTGGGGCCTGCTTCGCCGCGCGCTCCGGAAAGCTTTGCGGAGAGGGTGCGCGCCTGGTCGAGCTTGCCCTGTTCCATCAGATTGGCGATGGAGTACATCAGGTTGTGGACGTAATTCCAGTCGTCGTCGACCGGGACGTGCTGCTCGCGCTGGTACTTTTCCTCGACCACGGTGGATTGCGCGAACCAGTGCTCTGCCTGGGCGTAGTCGCCGACACGGTAATAGATGTGGCCGGGCATGTGGACCATGTGACCGGATGCCGGCGCGAGTGTGGCGAGTTCGGCCGCGCTCCGGATCGCCCGCTCGGGATGCGGGCTCGCTTCGACGGCGTGGATCCAGTAGTGGTTCGCGGCAGAATCATCGGGGCGCACTTTGAGTACTTCTTCGATGAGCGCGATCTGCTCTTTCTGCTTGTCGCGCGGCTGGCCGTTGTCGTCGTAGCCGTCGCGCAGCAGACCTGCGAGGAAGAGTTTGGCCTGAAGGTCATCGGGATACTGCTTGACGATTTGCCGCCAGATGGCGATCTCTTTGCTGTCGTCGGGATCTTTGCCGGGCTCGGCGGCGTTCGCGGCTTCATCGCCGGCGGCAGTGGCGTCGATGTAAAGCTGCTCGTGTTTGCCGAGCTTCGGCTTGAGGCGCACAGCGTTGGCGAGGGCGTCTCGGGCGTAGCTGTTGATCTCGCCATTGCGGAACATCAGCGCGCGATAGATGCCCCAGTAGCACATCGCGCAATTGGGATCGACGCGGACGCCCTGTTCGAAGGCGCGCTCGGATTCGTAATCCCAGAAATCGTGAAGGAGGTTCAGGCCCTGGTCGAACCATGCCTGGGCTTCGGGCGTGGCGGTGATGGCGAGATGGCTGTTGCCGATGCCGGTCATCTTTATTGGCGCGGGAAGAGAGGCGGGAGCGGGGAGTGTCTTCATCTGCATGCCGGCGTTGTGGCAGGCGGCGGTTTGCGCGGAGGCAGACAAGCCGGAAAATAGAACGATCGCGGCGGCACGACAGAGAAGGCGGAGTGAGCGGGTCATGGGGACAGCCTGTTTTGCGCTTGCGGAGGAAGATGCAGTATACGCGCCTCAATAGAGAGCGATCACCAGAGAGCGATCACCGCGGAAGCAGAGGCGACGGCGAGTACGACGATCCATGGCTGAATCCGGAAGCGCAGAAGAAGGACGAAGGCGGCAAGAGCGATGAGGATGTCGGTGAGGCCGTGGATTGCGGTCGTGATCAGCGGGCGATAGAGCGCCGCGGCGAGGACTCCGACGACGGCGGCATTGATACCCCAGAGAAGAGAACGGATCAATGGACGACGCCGCAGAGTGTCCCAGAAGGGAAGAACCGCTGCCATGAGAAGCAGGCCAGGCAGGAAGATCGCCACGAGCGAGCAGAGGCCGAGGAGCAGCGGTTGTGCGAAGGGAACCGCGGCACCGATGTAAGCGCCGATGGAGAATAGCGGACCGGGCAGCGCCTGCGCAGCGCCGTATCCGGCGAGGAATGAAGACCGGGAGATCCAGCCGGGACGCACGATGGCGGCATCGAGCAACGGCAGAACAACGTGGCCACCGCCGAAGACGAGCGCGCCCGCCCGGTAGAGGCCAGCGGGTACGGCAAGAGAGACGGAACGGGCCTGCGTAAGCAGAAGCGCGATTGCGAGCAGCACCAGAAAGGCGATGAGCGCCGCGGCGCCTGCTCGCTGCGATATCGAAGACTCAAGATGCGGCCCAGACTCCGACGGTGCAGTGGTGCCGGCTCGATGCAGCAGGAGTCCGGCGAGGGCGCCGGCAGCGAAGGCGCAGACCGTCGCGATGGCCGGCGGCGCGAAGAGCGCGATGAGGCCGCCAGCCGTTGCCAGGACGAGGCGCTGCGCATCCGGCGCCAGCGTGCGCTGCATGCGGCATACAGCCTGTGCCACCACCGCGACTGCGACCAGTTGAAGACCGTGGAGAGCGCCGCCCGCAATTCTTCCATGGACATAGCTATATCCGTATGCGAAGCAGAGCATGAGAACAGCGGAGGGCAGTGTGAAGCCGGCCCATGCGGCCAGTCCGCCGATCCAGCCCGCGCGCAGAAGCCCGGTGGCGAAGCCGACCTGGCTGCTGGCGGGTCCAGGCATGGATTGAGCGAGCGCGATGATTTCGGCGTAAGCGGATTCCGTGAGCCATTGGCGGCGCTCGACGAATGCGCTGCGGAAGTAGCCGAGATGCGCGATGGGGCCGCCGAACGAGGTGCAGCCAAGGGAAAGAAACGCGAGGAATACCTCCAGCGGCGTGGATCGCCGGGGGCTCATGCTCCTTCGAAGAAACGGCGTGTGTCGCAGGAGAGCCGGCCGGGGCCGATGGAGAGGATGGCAAGGAGACCGAGGAGCATGCAGAAGTCGGTGCGGGACTCATGCATGGCGGGCCAGAAGCCCTGATGGAGCAGCATGGGGATTTTTGTGGTGGCGATGGCGACCGCGATGTCGATGAGCAGGGGAATCGAGGCCAGGCGGGTGAGCAGTCCGATCATCAGCAACATGCCGCAGATGATTTCCACGGCGCCCACGAAGGGTGCGGAGACATGGGGCCAGGGGATGCCGATCTTTGCGAAGCGGCCTACGCCGAGCGTCTCGGGGAAGAGGAATTTCTGAATGCCTTCCGTGAGAAAGACCCAGCCGACCATGAGGCGCAGCAGCAGGGCTGCCCATGCGTGGCTGTCGATTCCGGCGTCAGGTCGGCTCATCATCAGCTCCAGGCGCGCAGCGGTATGTCGTCAAACAGACTCACGCCAAGGCTGCGCACGAGTGGCGTCGCCGAGGGAGCTTTGTTTGCCAGGTATCACCGTCACTATAGCCCGCTCGCAGCACGACCATGCTATTGCATGCCGGGCGAACTCGAAAAAAAAGGTGAGGAGCCGAAGAGGCTCCTCATCTTCACAAGCCAATCAGCGTGGGAGTGTCAACGGCCGAAGTGCGGACGATGCGGCTGGGGAACGAATTGTGAGCCGCCCAGGTCGGCATCGGTGAATCCGAAGACGAAGAACTGATTCGGATTGCTGTTGGGACCGGAGACATCCTGAAGGAAGTCATTGTCGTTGGCAATCCAGAGCGTGTGGACAGTCCGGCCTTTGTATTTCACATCGGGGCCGAATGCAGTCCCTTCAAGCTTGGCCGGAATCTGGTCCGTGGTGAAACCGTTCGCCGTCAAGACCTGGAGCACGTCGAGGAAAAGCGTCTTGGAGACCGCGCGAGCCGCGGCCTGCGTTCCGTTGAGCCCGGTGACGTCCACAGCGTCCTTGAGATCGATCTTGAACAGCTGTTTCACCTTGGCTTTGCTGCCGTCGCCAAGGCCCTTGCCATCACGCTCGTCGACGAGAAATTCGTGATCATTCAGCGCGGTGATATCGCTGACGCCGCTGCCGGTAGTCAGCAGGTAGGCGTACTCGTGCGTTGTCCTGCCGGAAGCGATATCGATTGTCACCATGCGTAGCAGATTGGCTGCGTCGCCTCCCTCGGCGGCGTCCTGAATCAACGCGTTCTGCAGAATGCCGACCAGTGTCTTGCCGTCCGGCGTGATCGCCAATCCTTCCATGCCCTTGTTCGCTACACGGCCACTGGTATTTCCAGCTATTTCCGCGCCGCCTGTCGGCGCCAGTGTGGCGACGAAGAAGTCCGAAGGCAGCTGGAATGTGCGCAGACGCTGCCCGTTGGCGCGGAGGAACTGATACACGTATGGACCGTACTCGTCAGAGATAAATACGGTGAGTCCGTCGTTTGAGACGCGGATGCTTTCCGGATCGAGGCGCGCGTCGAAGACATCGCCTGAGGTGCGATCGGGGTTGAAGCCATCGGAGCGGCCGGTGAAATAGTTCACCAGAAAGCGATTCTGAGCTGGACGGCCCGAACCGATATTCAGTCCTTCGCCGGTACCGTAAGTCAACGGGAGCAACGCATGCAGGAGGGTCGTCGATTTCAGCTCGGGAGCGATGGCAAAGGGCAGCGTGGATTTTCCACCCGCGGGCTGGAGATGCATCTCGACTGTGTGGAAGCGCGCGATGTACGTAACGGTGTCATCGACCAGCGGATTGAAGCTGACGGCGTTGGGGCCGCGATCGGGAAGAGCCAGAAATGTGTCGCCCGAGAGATAGGCGATGCCGGATCCGAGGCCGCCCAGCAGGTTGGCAGGGACGCCATTTTCCAGCGTGTTGTTCAGGCCGGAGAGATCTTTGTATGAACCGGCACGCGAGCCAGTGAGTGTGCCCCTGGCGAGCAGTGTGCCCTGCGCATGAATGCACGGGGCGGCCATGGTGCAGCAGACCGCCGCGGCAATGGCGGCGGAAGCGAAGATGTTTTTCACGACAGCAGTTCTCCTTGGATTGAGTGAGGGAAACAGGAGAATGCTAAAAAGCGCCTTGTGACGACGCGATAAACGCGCGATCAATATCCTGCGCGCACGTTCGAGCGAGACGCAGAGGGGTTCCCCGGAGACGATCTAGGCTTTGCGATGAAAGAGCAGGGAGTTGGCCTGTGCCACGGGAGTCAGCAGAACCTCGGAGATGTTGACGTGCGCGGGGCGCGTGACGGCGTAGAGGATGGCGTCGGCGACGTCATCCGGCGTGAGCGGCGTGATGTTCTCGTAGACCTTTGCGGCGCGGTCTTTGTCGCCGCGGAAGCGGACTTCGCTGAACTCGGTCTCGACCATGCCGGGGTCGACGGTGGTGACGCGCAATGGGGTGCCGAGGAGGTCTTCGCGGAGGCCCTCGTTGATGGAGCGCTCCGCGGCTTTGGTGGCGCAGTAGACGGCGCCGTTGGGGTAGGTCATACGGCCGGCAGTGGAACCCAGGTTGACGACGTGGCCGCGGCCGCGCTCGACCATGCCGGGCACGACGGCGCGCGTGACGTAGAGCAGGCCCTTGACGTTGGTGTCGATCATCTCTTCCCAGTCCTCGGCGTTTGCCTTCGTAGACTTTGCGAGGCCGCGGCTGAGGCCGGCGTTGTTGACGAGGATGTCGATGGCCTTCAGGTCGCGAGGCAGCGCCGTGATCGCGCGCTCGACTGCGGCGTGGTCGGTGACGTCGAGCTGGATGGTGTGGACATCGGCTGCGCTGTTGAGGAGGCGCGCTCGGCGTCGAGGCGATCGATGCGGCGCGCGGCGAGGATGAGGCGCGCTCCGTTGGCGGCGAAGAGGCGCGCGGTGGCGAGTCCGATGCCAGAGCTGGCGCCGGTGATGAAAGCGGTCTTGTTGGAGAGCTGTTGGGCCATAGCTCCGATTTAAGCACTATCGGCAGATTTTGCGGCGCCTTCCAGCCGCTCTTCGATTGGAAGAGGCGCGTCGGATTGGGCGATGCGGTATTGGCCGACGGCCCAGTCTTGGTGGGCGAAACCGGCTTCCTTCGCGCGATTGAGCACATCGGCGAAGTAGTCGGCGAGGCCCATGCGGATGCCGGCTTCGGCAGCGGCTTCGCGGGCGAGGCGGGTGTCCTTGATGCCGAGCATGACGGTGGCGCCGGGATGTGGGGCGGGTTGAGAATGGTCTTGCCGTAGTTCTCGTAGATCTGCGACTGGAAGAGCGCGTTGTTGATGGCCTGGTGGAAGAGCGCCGGCTCGATGCCCTGCGACTCCGCAAAGACGAAGGCTTCGGAGAGCGTCTGGATCATCGCGGTGATCATCAGGTTGCCGCCGAGCTTGAGCGCATGCGCCTGCCACGGCTCGCGCGAGACTACGGTGAGTCCGCGGCTGGCCGATTCGAGCAGCGGACGGACGCGGGCGAGGGGCTGTTCTTCGCCGGAGGCGACGATCCAAAGACGGCCTGCTTCGGCGACGGCGGGGCGGCCGAAGACCGGCGCTCCGATGTGGTGCTGGCCGCGCTCCTGATGGGCCGCGGTGATGCGACGGGCGAGCCCGACACTGATGGTGGAGAGAGTGACGTGGATGGCGTTTGCCGGGAGCGCGTCTATAAATCCGGTCTGAGCAAATCCGGGCTGCGCGCCTCTATTTTTTGTGTCAGCGAAGACCACGGCTTCGGTGGCGTCGTCGTCGGTGAGCATGGTGAAGACGATGTCTGCATTGGCGACGGCTTCCTGCGGCGATGCGGCGATGCGGGCATTGCCGGCGGCGATGGATTCCGCTTTCCCGGGGCTGCGGTTCCAGAGTGTGACGTTATGACGGTGGCTGAGGAGCAGGCGGGCGATGGGCGCTCCCATCTGGCCGAGGCCGAGGAAGGCGATGTGCGGTTGGCTGGTCACAGAGACTCCGTTTTTTTTTGTTGGATGAAATGTAGCGAGCAGGGAAACAGGCTGCCACGCGCGAGGCAGCCTGGGCGGTGCGGTTTCTTTCAGCGCTGCGGGCCGGGCGGATTGCTGACGCCGCTGGGATTGGCCGGGGGCGGCGGTTGCGGGGGCGGAGCAGGTTGCGCAGGCGCTTCAGGTGCTGGCGCGGGCGCGGGCGTCTGGCCGGGCGCGGCCTGGTTGGGAATGCCGATGGATGGCCCGGAGACGACCAGCTCGACGCGACGGTTCTGCTTGCGTCCGGCCGCGGTGTTGTTGTCCGCGACGGGATCGGCCAATGCCATAGCCAACCGCGCTCACGTTCTGCGCGGGAACGCCCTGGGAGAGAAGGGCGAGGAAGGTCTGCACGGTGTTGGAGCGCTCCTCGGAGAGCTTCTGGTTGTACTGCTGGCCGCCGGTGTTGTCGGTGTAGCCCTCGATCTGAATCTTCAGGTCGGGATGGGCGAGGAAGATGCCGGAAATCGTGTCAGCGCCAGTTGCGTTTCCTGCTTGAGGTCGTAGCGATTGGTGGCGAAGAGCACGTCGGCAAGATGACGACCAGGCCACGAAGGAGTTCCTGAAGTTGCAGGAAACCGGAGTTGAGCTGCTCGCGAAGCTGTTCGCGCATCTGGGCTTCGCGGGCACGGGCGCTCGCGGCCTGCTGTTCCGCTGCCAACTGCGCGGCCTGGGCCTGTTGCGTGGGCCGCTTCGGCCTGGGCGCGCTGCTGGGACTCCTGCTGGGCTGCCAATTGCGACTGCCGGGCATCCAGGCGCGCCTTGTCCGCCGCCGCATTGGCGGCATCGCCCTTTGCCTTTTCCGCCGCCGTCTGCGCTTCACGCTGCTCCTGCTGGATCCTGCGCAGAGTAATCAGGCGGGCATCCTCGGCGATCTGGACGGCGGCCCGGGCAAAGGAATTCCTGCTTGCGGTCCTTCTTCGCTGTTGTCGAGGTCCCGCGCATTGGAGAGCTGTTCCTTGGCGGCGGGCCAGGACATCGGGCGCGTACTTTTCAGCGCCGGCGGCCTGTGCGATCTGCACGGCATTGATGGCCTCGTAGAGTTCGAGGGGAAGAGTTGTCGTTGCGGGTGATGGGATCGGTGACCGCCGCTCCGGAGTTCTTGCGGTAAACGCCGCGCGGCAGCAGCGAAGTAATGGGCGTTGATGGGCGAGATGACGCCCTGGCGGTCTTAGTCCCCCAGGACAAGAGCTACGTCTTGCATGACGACGAGCGTCGGAGGGCATGGTGACGGCGAAATACGGTTCAGCGGTGACGATGAGGCCGGAAAGGCCTGGAATGTAGCGGTGAGGCGCAATAAGACCTTGTTGCCGTCCGGCAGAGTACTTCGCCCAGGCTGGTGGGGCGGCCGTCCGGCTGACGGCCCAGAGAACGTAGGTGAGGTATTCCGGACCAAGGTATTGGCGGGGGCAGTCCTTCAAAAAAGTGTGCATCGATAGTGGCGTTTCCCTTGCCGTTATCGACGGTCGCACGGCCTGTGGCGTGAGGAAGCAGGCTGATGCCCTTAAAGCCGATCTTGGTGCTGCCGGTGCGATTGAAGTAGTTGATCGCGGGAATGTCGTGACCGATGGCTTCCGCCAACCGTGACAGCATAGAGCGGCTCGCCATTGCGCATTTCCTGCGCGGGCGGCGGAGTTTTCTGCATCACCGGACTGACGTCCTGTGCGGCCAGAGGGAGCGCGACG
>CAWILE010000007.1:0-136648 GCA_963836835.1 uncultured Acidobacteriaceae bacterium
ATAAGAACAATCGAAAACACGGCTGCAATCACAGGTCTCAACTTTGGAGACAGGTCGTTGTCAGATTGCAAAATCGCTGACTTCATTGAAGACACAGGATGTCCTTGGTGCCAACGACATAAGAAAGATGTAACGAAACGAAGCGTAAGAGTTTGTAATACAACGAAAGACATGTATAGTCAATAGGTTTCCAAACTGGTGGACGATGGCAAATATGGATCGACGAGCTTTTCTGCAGACCGCCGCAGCCGCGGCACTCACAGCAACGGCGGATCAGCCGGCAAAAGCGTTTGCGACAACGACGCAGAAGATGATCGGCATTCAGGTCGGAGCTGTCTCCTTTGCCGATGAGGGAACGGACAAAGTGCTTGATGAATTTCAGCAGGACGCTTTGATCAATACTCTTTTTCTGGCGACTTTCACCTATGGGCGCGGCATCGCCGGACGACAGTTACCCGGTCAACCGCTGCCCGACCACGGCAAACAAGCATACGACACGAGCACATTCTACGGTGGAAATTACGCCACGATTCACCCGCAGTACTACAGGAACACCAGCTTTAAGGGCACCCGTGCACCCGATCTTGGCGACTATGATGTGCTCGACTCGGTCCTCCCGTCCACCAGGAAGCGCGGCATCAAAACTATATGCTGGTTTGAGGATGCGTTCCGCGAGGATATCCCGGGCATCGACCAACTCCAGGAGAAAGATTTATTGGGCAAGGCCGCAACAACGCTCTGCTTTAATAATCCGAATTACCGAAACTTTCTCTTGGGTATCGTGGAAGATTGGGCCCGCTCCTATGACATCGACGGCATTATGTGGTGCTCGGAGCGCCAAGGTGCATTTTCCGAGGCACTCGGTGCGAGCCAGGAGGGCGGATCGTCGAATCCCCACCAGGTGTGCTGCTTTTGTAATTACTGCAAGACAAAGGCGAGACAGCGCGGCATCAGTCCTGAGCGTGCAGAGGAAGCGTTTCTCGAATTGGCAAAGTTCGTGGATTCAGGCCGCAAAGGGCAACGGCCAGTGGATGGTTACTACGTTGAGCTTTGGCGGCTTATGTTGCGTTACCCCGAACTTCTCGCATGGGAAATGCTTTGGACGGACAGTCTTCGCGAGACCTATGCGGCCATCTATAAACACGTCAAGGAGGTGAATCCATCTCTCGGTGTGGGATGGCATATTTGTTCAACCAATTCTTTTAATCCAATTTATCGCGCGGAGCAGGATCTGGCTGCGATTGCACCGGTATCCGACTTTTTAAAGATCGTGATGTATCACAACTGCGCTGGCGAACGGATGGCGGGCTATATCGACAGTGTCCATCAGACGCTTTACGGAGATGTGCCACAGCAGGAACTGCTGGAATTCCACTACCGCGTGTTGGGCTACCAGGAAAAGAGTTTGGCCGAGATCCCATTCACCGGTCTGTCGGCGGATTACGTATATCGCGAGACCAAACGTTCACGCGCAGGACTCAAGGGAACCAAAACCCAGCTGTGGCCAGGCATTGACATCGACATTCCTACAGAACCCGGTCACAGCAAGTGCACTCCTGACGGAACTAGGGATGCGGTGATTGCGGCTTTCCGCGGGGGGGCCGACGGGGTCATTCTCTCAAGGAAGTATTCCGAGATGAAATTAGCCAACCTGAGGGGCGCTCGCTTGGCATTGCATGATCTTGGCATGACCTGAAAGATGGCTTGAGACAAGGCTCATAACGACGATTTCAATTCCACCGAGCCCAAGTCGGTACCGCACGTCCGTTAGGCCGCATCGTCAGCAACCCCGAAGGCATGACCATTGCAGAGGGGCTGAGAGCCTTGGGCGGCTATATCGAGCAGGAGCTACAAGGAGTAGCCGAAGCATGGTCAGAACCGATGAATAGCTGTTCTATCTATTCCCTTCCCCGGCGCTAGCAACAAGGATCGTACGGAGTGATTGTCCGTCAGCGAACGCAGGGAGAACGCCACTCAGCTCTGTTACTATCCACACAATTTCAAATTTGGACAGGGGCTCTATGTCTCTATTTCTGAACCGACGTGGCTTTCTTATCGCAGGCGGCCTTACGGCTCTGGCCTCGACCAAAGTCTTTGGTGCCAACGAGAGGCTACGTGTGGGCGTCATCGGGGCAGGCGGCCGCATGAAGAGCGTGCTGGATTCGGCCGACCAGAGCGGCGTGCCATTTGAGATCGTGTCCGTCTGCGACGTGTACGCTCCCCGCTGTGCCGAGATCAAGGCGCGCGGCAATGCCGCCGGTGCGACCGAGCACGTTGACTATCACGAGGTGCTCGACAACAAGACCATCGACGCAGTTTTTATTGCCACACCCGATCACTGGCACGTCCGAATCGCCACCGCAGCGTTGGCGGCTGGAAAGGATGTCTATCTCGAAAAGCCCGTGACGCACACGCTCGAAGAGGGCGCCGTCCTCACCCGCGCCGTACGTTCGGGTAACCAGATTCTGCAGTGCGGTATGCAGCAGCGCAGCTGGTCGCATTTCCGCAATGCCGTCGACCTCATACAAGGTGGCGCGTTGGGTACGGTGCCGCAGGTGCGCACGTATTGGTGGCAGAACTATGGCTCCAGTTGGGTCCCGAAGCCGGTCGATCAGTCGCAGCTTGACTGGAAAAAGTGGCTAGGCGGTGCGCCCGAGCAGCCCTTTACGCTTGAGAAGTTCTCCCGCTGGCGCTGGTTCTGGAACTTCGGCGGCGGTGCGATGACCGACCTCTTCACCCACTGGATTGATGTCGTGCATTGGGCAATGAAATCCGACGAACCTTCGACCGCATTCATGCTCGGTGACAAGCGTATCTATCAGGAGTGGGAGTGTCCCGACACCATCCAAGCTGCCTTCCGCTACCCGAAGTTCGACGTCATCTACGAGGGCATGATGGCGTCGTCCATCGACGACGGCGGCCTCGAGTTCCGCGGTACCGAGGCAACACTAAAGATCAACCGCAGCAGCATGACAATTTGGCGCGAAGGGGTGAAGGGCGACCGCAACCCTGTGCTGAAAGAAGAGAGCTTTGAGGACGGCACGATCGCCCACACACGCAACTTCTTCGAGTGCATTAAGAGGCGCGAAGACCCCAACGCCCCTGTCGAGACCGGTGTGGCTGCGGCACGAGCCGGGCATATCGGCAACTATGCTTTTCACCACGGCGGCAAGACGACCTGGCCGCTGAAGGAATAGATGAAAAGAAGGCGGCGCGACACCATTGATCGAAGGTTGCGCTCGATGAAGAGCCACCGTGCCGGATGGCGAAAATGCATATCGGCTTTGTCGCGCGCGGTCCAGCATTCGCTTTGAAAACCGGTTCCGCAGTTTACGTCTCCTCGCGTTGACACCGCGGTTCTGGGCGTATCACCGGCTAACCGGAAACAACAAAGCGTAACGTCCGGATTGCCGACGATTAGCTACCTCCTCGCATTTCTTTATTCATACCCGTGGGGTGATCATGCCGACACTGAGCGTGGCTGCGCACGGATTGTGGCGTCCGCTGATTTGCGTGCTTTTGCTCGGTGCTCTAGTAGTTCTTGGGCGCGTTTCCGGCGAGCGATCTTCTGTTTGCGTAGCCTATTAAATCTGGACTTGTCGCCATTCCGTGCGGACATATAGAACTCCTGGGACTGGGTTGATCGGAGCATATGCCCTGGCCAATCCCATCGCAAGGACTCGGCGAGACTTCCGTATTGCCGACAATCCGTCCATAAGGATCTGCGCATGGCAGCACGGCATCAACATCTCAGTCCCGAGTACCTGCAGATCGCGGTGAAGCGGCTAGATGACGTCTTCGCAGCGCAGGATCTTCCATCGGCGACTGTGGCGAGAAAAACCATCGCCGCAAGAAGTTCTGGTCTCTCCGACTCTCGGCCACTGCAATCCGTAGCGAGCTGAGCGCAAGCGCGGGTCGCTTGCAAGATTGCAATCAGTTGCAAATCGCGGGATGCCCTGGCTGCGGATGAATCGTCAATCTGCGCTTTCGGATATACGCATGCGATGGACACTTTTATGCAGATCTATCGTGATCGCAGCGTGATCGGCTGTTGTGATGGCTGATGGATAGTTGGTGTAAGTCTCTGAAAGTAATTGGCGTCCCCGACGGGATTCGAACCCGTGTTACCGCCGTGAAAGGGCGATGTCCTGGGCCACTGGACGACGGGGACGCTATGGGCTCGCGACTTGCTGCCGGGCGGCAGCGCGACTCCCCAGGTGAGGCTGTCATTGAGGCTACCAAGGCATCGGGGCAGTGTCAAAAGACGTAGCCTTCCGCCCCAGCATGTCACTCGCCGAGAAAGCCGCCCGATAGAGCGCCGCACGCATTCTGCTGGCACATCGCGGATGCTATAACCCAATCACATGCGCAAGTTCCATTACCTCGACACGCTGACGATCGTCTTCGTCGTCGTTCTGGTGATCTCCAATCTCGTCGGGCCGAAAATATGCCAGGTCGGCCCGTTCAAGCTCAGCGGCGCGGAGCTGCTCTTCCCTATCACCTATATCTTCGGAGACATTTTCACCGAGGTCTACGGATACGCGGCCTCGCGGCGCGCTATCTGGATGGGCTTTCTCGCCATGGGACTGCTCTCCGTGTTCGGCGAAATCGCCGTCGCTCTTCCGCCCGCACCCGACTGGCACAATCAGCAGGCCTTCGCCATCGTCTTCGGACTGGTCCCGCGCTTTGCCGTCGCCAGCCTCGTCGCATACTGGGCTGGCGAGTTCACCAACTCCTATACCATGGCAAAGCTGAAGCTGCTCACCCGCGGCTCCAAATTGTGGACGCGCACCATCGGCTCTACATTGACCGGCCAGGCTGTGGATACCATCATCGTCATCCTGATCGCGTTCTACGACGCCCCATGGTCCGCCAAGGCGAACATTATTATGTCCTCGTATATCGCTAAGGTAGTGTACGAAGTGCTGGCCACGCCGTTAACGTATCTGGTGGTCTACTGGTTGAAACGATCGGAGCATGTCGATACCTTTGACGAGCACACTTCCTTCAATCCGTTTCGGCTGCGCTCCACGGAGTTAGAAACTGCGAAGGCGGGCGACAGGTTGACGAGATGAATGTTCGAGAACAGCGTATGCGGGCCATCGTGGTAAAGAACAGCGCAATGCACGTAGCCGAAGTACCGCGGCCGGTTCCCCGGGCAGGAGAAATACTCATCAGGGTGACGGCCGCCGGCGTCAATCGCGCGGACCTCGTGCAGCGCAAGGGGCACTATCCCCCACCGGCCGGCATCACAGACATCCTCGGCATGGAAGTCAGCGGCCACGTTGCTGCCGTCGGCGCGAACGTCGCGCGCTGGAAACAAGGTGACGCGGTCTGCGCGCTGCTGGCCGGAGGCGGTTACGCCGAGTATTGTGTGGTGCCGCAGGGACAGGTGCTTCCCTTGCCCCAGGGAGTCTCCCTCGAAGACGCCGCCTCCCTGCCGGAGGCCGCATTCACCGTCTGGGCCAATCTGTTCTTCGACACGCAGCAGTTGCGTACACGGGAATCGTTCCTGGTCCAGGGCGGATCGAGCGGCATCGGCTCCTTCGCCATTCAGGCGGCACGAAGCATCGGCGCGCGCGTCGTCGCAACCGCGGGCTCCGCCGAGAAATGCGCCTTCTGCCGCGATCTCGGCGCCGAAGCCACTTGGAATTACAAAACCGAGAACTGGATGGCCGCAGCCTGGGCCTGGTCGGAAGGCAAAGGCATTCAGGTCATCCTCGACATGGTGGGCGGCGACTATTTCGGTAAACACATCGAGCTGCTCTCGCAGCGCGGCCGTCTCATCCAGATCGCCACAACGCAAGGCGCGGAAGTAAAGCTCGACCTCCGCGAAGTCATGCGCAAGCGGCTCATCATCACTGGTTCCACGCTGCGCGCCCGCCGGCCGGAAGAAAAAAGTCTGCTCCGTGAGGGCGTCGAGGCAAAGCTGTGGCCCGCCATCGCGAAGGGGACAATCCGCCCCACCGTGCATTCCCGCTTCCCGTTGGCGGATGCAGCAGAAGCCCATCAACTGATGGAGTCAAGTGCACACTTAGGCAAGATCGTGCTGACTCTGTGAGCGCTTCCACACTGCGAAGCGCGCCGCGCCGCCGCTGGCGCATCGGGTGGCTGCTCGGCCTCGGCGTGCTCGTCAACTACTTCGACCGCGTCAACCTCTCCGTCTCGCACGCCGCGCTCTACACCACCTTCGGCATCTCCGACGTCGTCTTCGGATACCTCTCCGCTGCTTACAACTGGAGCTACGCTCTCTGCCAGATTCCCGTCGGCGTCGTGCTCGATCGCTTCGGTGTGCGGCGCGTGCAGCGTCTCGGCATCTTCATTTGGAGCATGGCCTCGTTCGCCGCGGCCATCACGCCCAATCTCGCCGGATTCTTCAGCGCGCGCCTGCTGCTCGGCATTGGCGAAGCCCCGACCTTCCCCGCCAACGCAAAGGCGATCGGTGAGTGGTTCCCGCAGAACGAACGCAGCTTCGCCACGTCGCTCACCGACGCCGCCGCGAAGTTCGCCTCCGCCATCGGAGTTCCCCTGCTCGGTTTGCTTCTGTTGCGCGTAGGCTGGCGATGGAGCTTCGCCGCAACCGGAGCCATTAGCTTTCTTTTTCTGTTCATCTTCTGGAGGGTCTATCGCGAGCCGGAAGAAGACACCGGGCTCACCGACGCAGAACGCCGCCTCATCGCGCACCAAACGCCCAACGAAGCCCCCGCTGCCGAAGGTCCCGCGCTTTCGCTCGGCGCACTCCTCCGCCAGCCCAAGGTCATCGGCCTCTCGCTCGGCTTCGGCGCTTACAATTACGTCTTCTACCTGTTGCTCGCCTGGCTGCCAAGCTATCTCTCCACCGCACTGCACATCAATCTTCTCGACTCATTCCTCTACACCGGCGTCCCCTGGCTGATTGCCACCGCCGCGGATCTCTTTCTCGGCGGCATGCTCGTGGACGCGCTGGTCTCCCGCGGTTGGAATGCCCCGCTCGTGCGCAAAGTGGTGCTCGTCGCCGGCACCGCCTGCGGCCTCGGCATCCTCGGCGCGGCGCATGCCCACAGCGCCGTTCAGGCGCTCACCTGGATCAGCATCTCCATCGGCGGACTTTCCGCGGCCGCGCCGGTCGGCTGGTCCATCCCCGCGCTCATCGTGCCCCGCGCCAGCGTCGGACGACTCGGCGGCATCGTCAACTTCGTCTGTCAGGTCTCAGGCATCGCCGCGCAGATCCTCACCGGATACATCGTCCGCGCCACCCACGCCTACGCGATTACCTTCTGGATCTCAGCGGGCTATCTCCTGATTGGCATCGCCGGTTATCTCTTCCTGCTGCGCCGCATCGAGCCCATCCGTCATCACTTGCCTGCGGCGTAATGCTTCTCCGCGCCGGTCCGTCCGTTGCGGACGCTAAAGCTGCCGTCGCGGCTCGCGGTCACCTCGATATCATGCCCCGCATCGGGCCCATCCAGGTTCGCAATGTACTCGGCTGCCGTATTGTGGGCTTTCCCGCCTTCATCCGAGTAATGTAACTGCCACAGTGCCTCTATCCCCGGCGCATGGCCCACCGTATCCAGCACAGAAATCGACCCGCCCTTCTTCGCTCCGTTATCCATGATCGCCACCGTCGGATGAATCGCATCCACCAGCGCCGGGCTCGAGCTCTGATTCCAGCCATGATGCGACACCACCAGCAGGTCCACCTTGCCCAGCCGGTTCGTCGGGCACATCAGTTCGCGCTCCTTGTCCCACGTCAGGTCGCCCAGGTCCAGGATCTTCAGTTCGCCAAAGCGAATCAGCACGCCGAGCGAGCGCCCATTCTCGGTCTGGTCCGGCGGACGCACCTCCGTCTGCTTGCAGTATTGGTTCGCCTCGCCCGCGCCCTCTAGCGGTTTGTCGATAAGCTTGCCGTCCGCGCTGATCACCGTCACATCCATTCCCTCAACCGGCAGACGTTCTCCCGGCTTAACCACAATCTCCTTCGCCTTGCTCTCGGCGAGCGCCTTCTGGAACGCCGCATACCCGCGCTCCGTCGCGCCTTCATGCTCGCGATTCGGCCCGTGGACGAAAAACGTCCCCACTGGCATACGCTGCACCAGTTGCGGCACTCCGCCGACGTGATCGTCGTGATAATGCGTGATCAGCACGTTGTCGATCCGGCTCAGCCCCGCGCTCTTTGCCGCGGAGGCAATACGGTCCGCATCGCGGAAGTTGTTGTCCGGCCATCCCGTATCGATCAGCAGCGATTTTCCTGCCGGCGTCACAAACAGTGTCGATTGCCCGCCCTCGACGTCGATGAAGTACACCCGCAGCTTGCCTTGCGCGGCATTCTGCGCCTGCACGGAAAACGGAACACCTGCTGTGACAAATAAAGCGACTAGAGCGCAAAAAGAAAACTTCATCGTTGGCCCCCTTTACCGGATTGAGAAACTGTGGCGCGCGTCGACCCCGTCGAAATGCCGCCATCCACCAGCAATGTCTGCCCCGTGATGTAGCGGCTCGATTCCGAAGCAAGAAAAACAACAGCGCCGTCCAGGTCATGGACATCGCCCGGGCGCTTCACCGGAATGCGATCCACCAGATAGTCCACCCACTCCTGGTTTTCATACAGCACCTCGTTCTGCGCTGTGCGAAACCATCCCGGCGCAAGACAGTTCACCGTGACGCCGAGCGGCCCCAGGTCATCCGCCAGGCTCATCGTCAGCTGCCGCACGCCACCGCGGCTCGCGCAATAGGGCGCAAGCCCCGCATAGCCAAACACGCTGGTCACCGATCCGATATTGATGATCCGCCCATACCTGTGCCGCACCATGCCGCGCGCGATCGCCTGCGCCACAAAAAACGTCCCCCGCAGGTTCGTATCCAGCACCAGGTTCCAGTCATCCCAGCTCACCTCCAGCGCAGGCTTGCGCACGTTGCAGCCCGCGTTGTTCACCAGGATGTGCACCTGCGGAAACTCCGCATCCACCCGCTCCGCCATCGCGCGGATGCTCGCCTGCTCCCGCACGTCGAGCGCCATCGGCAACACGCGCCGGCCCAGCGACTCCATCTCCACCGCGAATGGCTTCAGGTCCTCCGCCTTGCGGCTGGTCAGGATCAGGTCCGCGCCCGCCCGCGCCAGCGCGCGCGCAAAGTGCTGGCCCAGCCCGCGGCTCGCTCCGGTCACCAGCGCAACCTGCCCGTATAAGTCGAACAGCCCCGCGCCCTCTTTCATGCCGTCGCACCGTGCTGCCGCGGATCGAGCACCACCTTCATCAGGTTCGGCTCCCGCGCATGGAGCCGCGCAAACCACGCCGGCCCTTCTGCCAGCGGAGCCACCGCCGTAATCAGTGGCGCAACCTGGATCTTTCCCTCGGCCATCCACTGCATCGCCTGCGGATACTCGCCCGCCGATGCGCACGACCCCTGCAATCGAATCTGTCGCGTCACCACTCTCTGCAGCGGAATCGTAACCTCCGGCGCAATATTGCCCACCAGCGCCACCGTGCCTCCCTTGCGCGTCGCGTCGATCGCTGCCGTCACCGTCTCCGTCCGGCCAACCGCCTCAAGCGCCACATCCACCCCGCGGCCCTCAGTCAGTTCCGCAATCCGCGATGCCGGCGATTCACACGAGCTGTCGATCACTCCGTCCGCCCCCAGCCCGCTTGCCAGTTCCAGCCGCGTTGCATCCACATCCGCCACGAACACGCGGGAGCAGCCGCTGGCCTTCGCCGCCTGCAGGATGAGCAGGCCGATCATGCCCGCACCAATCACCAGCGCGGTCTCTCCGCCCTTCACCTCCGCCACGCGCACCGCATGAATCGCAACCGATACCGCCTCGAGCATCGCTGCGTCGGAGAAGGAAAGCCCCTCCGGAAGACGATACAGAATCCGCTCAGGAACAGTTACATATTCGGCAAACGCCCCGGCGCGGCGATAGTCGCCGCACGAAACCCCCACCACCTGCCGCCGGTCGCACAGGTTCACTTCGCCCCGCCGGCAAAAATCGCACTCGCCGCAGTACACCGTGGAATCGAAGGTGACTCGGTCGCCCGCGCGATACTCCACAACCCCCGCGCCCGCTGCCGCCACCACGCCGGCCGCCTCGTGCCCCATCACGATTGGCGGAATCCTCCGCCCGGAGCTGCCATCGTACCCATGCACGTCGCTGCCGCAAATGCCGCACGCCGCCACCCGCACCAGCACCTCGCCCGGTCCCGGCTCAGGATCGGGAAGCTCCGCCATCGCCAGTTGTTTGTATTCGGAAAGCAACAAAGCCTTCATGCGGATTCAGACTACAGCACAAAGCCCCCGGCCATGGCCGAGGGCTCGCGAAACGAAAATGTGCGTGATCTTACGCGCTGAACGAAGAACCGCAGCCGCAGGTGCTCTTCACTGTGGGATTTTCAAATTTGAAGCCGGCCGCTTCCAGCGTCTCCACATAATCCACCACGCAGCCGTTCAGGTACATCATGGAGGTCGCATCGACAAAGACCTTCAGGTCATCGAACTTGTAAACTTTGTCCATCATTCCCGACTGGTTCTCGAAGGACATCGAATACTGAAAGCCCGAGCACCCGCCCCCAACCACCCCGATCCGCAGACCCGCTGGAAGGGGATCCTGTGTCGCCATGATCTCCCGCACCTTGGCGATCGCGCCGGATGTAAGCGTAATTGGGGTCTGGCGCGGCTGGTCGGTCTGGTCGGTCAAAGGCTGCGCAATCGTTGCCATATCTTTGGTCTCCCCTTGGAATCTCCCTGTATTTTAGAACCGCAATCAATCCCGGACAAGTTTTATCCGAATTGCAGCTATCTATACAGATGCGCCCCCTGCCCCCGGCGTCGCAACTGGATCGGCGGATTCGGCCTGGCGCTCATTTCGCAGTGATCTGGTTGGAGATGCGGTCATATTGCTTCTCGGTAAGGATCCCCCGTTCCACCAGCGCGTGCGCATCGCTGTAGGGACGGCCCTTCACGATCTCCTGCGCTTTGCTGATGCTGATGCCCTGCAGCATCGCGATCCGGGCCGTGCTGGCGCTGTTCATGTCCACCAGCCCCCCCGTTTCGCCCGGTTTCCCGCTGTTCACGCCGTCTTTCACGCCCTGCGCCACTGCATTGGCCCCGGCCACAGCATTGCCGGCCGCCACCTTGGCGTTCGCGGCCAGTTTCTTCGCATCGATTCGCGCCTGCCGGGTCGCTTCGGCGGATTTCTGTCGAATCTCCTCTTCGTTCGGCTTCCCGTTCTCCGTACAGCCAATCAGAGACAACGCCAGGAAGCCCAGCAGGCACATCGCTGCAATTTCCCGCACCCACCCGGCCATCCGTCGATCGGTCATCGTCGTTCCCCCCACCATTTGCATGGGATGTCGCATGCGCCGATGGCGCAGCCTCGACGCACCATTCCGCGCACCAAAGACGACCCGCGGCAATCCATTACCAGCGGCGGGTTTTCCTGAGGTAAATTGCCATTTCACCCTATTGAATTCGCTACACTGGCATTGAGAGGTCAGGAAAGAAGCGCCCGCGCCATTTGCGGGCGTTTTCCGTTGACGGGCTTCCCGATTACAGCCGCGCTAACTCCTTTGTTTGGACATCTTTAGGTGCCAAGCCGTTCAGACACCGCACTTAGCCCTCGGCACACCCGTTATCTATCTGATTCTGGGAATGTTGTGCTCCGCTCGACCACTCCGGGGGGAGGGGGGTCAGGGTAACGTGACCCCGCCTGCCGGCTCAGGGACGGCCGCAACGGCCCAAGGGACCGACGAGGCGGAATCGACTCGATCAACTTGAAAGATGTTGTCAGTGGCCTCCGAAAAGGCCTAGCGTTCTTATCAGAACGGCCCCTCTTCCCCCAGAGACCGGCTGTAACGCAGCGCTAGCCCGATCTGGCACCGGCACTGGGACCGCTCACGGTTGCACCGGAGGTGCCTATGCACTATCTGACCATCGTCTTTATCGTGTGGGCAGTTGCAGCGACCGTTCTGCTCGCGCTGCTTGCCTATCGTTCCACCCTCACCAGGTATGAAGAAGACTGCCTCTTTTTGGACGACTGCAGTGGTCATCAGCAAAAGGAGCAGGAGTCGATCCTCGCTCGCGTGCGGAAGGTACAGCCTGCCGTTCGCGTCATGACCGTGGCCACCTGCCTGATGTCGGCAGCGCTGGTCGGCACATTTATCTATCAGCTTGTCCAGCAACTGAACACGCCGGCGAGCTGAGCGCTAATGAGGCTTTTCTTCGTCACTGTCATTTGACTGCACGCCGCTGTTGATCACCGCAACAGTGCGAACAGTCCCTTTTGCGCTCACGTCCACCTGCACACTCTTGCTGTAGTGGAAGAACTCGCCGCGCGGGTTCTTCATACCCCACTCCACATACGGCACAGTAAACCGCGTCGAAGCGCTGAGCGAATTGCCCGCACGCACCAGGTGCACCTTCATCTGGATTGGGTGGTCGGCGCCATGGATGTTCAGCGTCCCCTCGGCGATCACGTCCGAAGACCCGTCCTTCTTGGGTACTTCACCGCGCAGATGCTCGGCGTGGAAGAAGATCGACGGATAGCGGCTGCTTTCCAGCACCTCCTGCAGCTCCTTATCATGCGAGTCGCTGCCGGTATGCCCTGTCGTCGCGTCCACCAGCAACTCACCCTGCGCCAGCGTCGAGTCGGGATCGATGGCCAGCGCGCCGCCCTTGAACTGGAACGTGCCGCGGATATCCCG
Organism: uncultured Acidobacteriaceae bacterium; assembly: GCA_963836835.1. Taxonomy (GTDB): domain Bacteria; phylum Acidobacteriota; class Terriglobia; order Terriglobales; family Acidobacteriaceae; genus KBS-83. Next base: position 12,672 of record CAWILE010000007.1, read on the forward strand.
CATCACGCTGCCCAGCTTGAAGTGGACCTGCGTCGAGCCGGGATCGAAGTGGATCTCGATATTCCGCGCCTGATTGCGCGCCTGATTCCGAGCCTGATTTTGAGCCTGGATGCCGGGCGAGGGCTTCGTATGAGACGGTGCCAGTTGCGCCTCCCCCATGGCGGAGAGAGCCAGTACCACGGCCGGAAGAACAAAACAGATGCGACGGGCAAGCGGCTTCATACGGAGACGTACCCTACCTTCGAATAAGGAGATAAGGACTGATGGGAACGGAGATGCGCCGGAGGCAACGGAGGTTGGAGCGGCCGCTATTCCGCCATCGCAAGCTGGTGGCGCACATCGGCCCCGCGCACCCAGAAAATCACATCCGTGGCAATGTTGGCCGCATGATCGGCGATGCGTTCCAGGTTGCGCGCCGTGATGATCGCGTTCAGAGCCTGCAGGCTGGTCTCCGGTGATTCCTTCATAACCTCGATCAGGTCCTTGTGAGCGGTCCGGTTCATGTGGTCGATATCGTCGTCCATCTCGCGCACCGATTCGGCCAGCGGAGCGTCGGCTTCGATCAGGGCCTGGACGGCGCGGCGCATCATGTCGCTGGCATGCGCCCCCATCGCGGCAATGTCCACCGGAAACTTGGCCGCCGGGTAGCGCAGCATGTCTTCCGCGCGCCGCGCGATGCTCATGGACTGGTCGCCGATGCGCTCCAGGTCGGCGTTGATCTTGATCACGGAAAAGATGAACCGCAGATCGATGGCCATGGGCTGCTCCTTGGCGAGCAGTTCATACGCCATCTCATCCACATCGCGCTGCGCCAGATTGATCGCCGTCTCGTTGTCGCGAACGAAGGTGATCAGCCGCCGGTCGCGATCCACGTAGGCATCCACCGCATACTCAACTGACTGCTGCGAAAGCGCCGCCATGGCGAGCAGCTTGTCTTTCAAATTCTCGAGCTGCAGATGAAAATTGATGCGCGGCACAGCGGAGGCTCCTTCCCTGCATTGTGCATGAATGCAAGACAAATTCGCATGAATTTATGTGCATCTTTCGGGGCAGCAGAGCTGCTTTCCGCTCAGCCCAGACGCTCGCGAGCCAGGCGCGTGGCCTCGTAGATTTGCTCGAACGACTCCACGGCGTACAGCACCTTCTGCATCTCGTGGATGTTGAAGTCCCGATCGAGCACCTCGTCCAGATTGAAGTCGCGAATCTCCGGGCCGCCGGAGAGCACGTAATTCGACTCGCCGTGAGACGAGATCAGCCCGGAGCCGTAGAGCTTGATTCCGCCCTGCTGCCGGATCACACCGAACTCAACCGTGAACCAGAAGAGCCGTCCCATGCGGTCGATGTCCTGCTGGCGCGTCAGCCCGGCGCAGACCTGCCCATAGCTCTGGAGGAAGTCGGCGAAGACCGCATGCGCATGCATCGGCACATGGCCGAAGACATCGTGGAAGATGTCCGGCTCCGGCGTGTACTCCAGCGACTCCGCGCTGCGGATCGTCACGGTCGTCGGAAATCGGCGCGCCGCCAGCATCTCGAAGAACGCCGCTGCCGGCAGATAGCCCGAAACCGGAGCCGAGTTCCAGCCGGTGCGCGGCGAGAGCAGCTTATTTACTTCCGTGAGGTTCGGGATGTGATCCTGCTTCAGCCCGATGTTGTGGAAGCCATCCAGATACTCCTGGCAGGCGTGCTCCTCAAGCTGCGGCATACGACGGCCCACCAGCTCCTGCCATACGGAGTGCTGCCCCGGTGTATACGCATTCCAGTCCTGCTGGATGAGATACGGCGAGGCAAGCGGGAGACTGGGAGCAGAAGCAGTCGCGGCCATAGAGAATCCCTCTCTCCTGAGATTTGGACGCCACGCAATCCGTTGTGTTGCGCAAGAAGCAGTCCGGGAAAACCTTCGAGGATTGCAGCCGGAGGCCGGAATGTCAATGGACGAAAGTCACACGTCTGGCGAGAGTCCGCCGCCGCGGTATATCGTGATGGGTTGTGCAAACGGCGGCCGAACGGCCGTCTCTCATGCCGCGCGATCTGGAGGGTGAACAATGGCGACAATGGCGCATCCCGAAGCTCCGGTACAGAAGGACTTTCTGCCGCTCAACGGCACCGACTATGTCGAGTTCTACGTAGGCAATGCGCGGCAGGCGGCTTACTACTACCGGCTCGCCTTCGGCCACAAACTGGTCGCCTATGCCGGCCCGGAAACCGGACAGCGTGACCGCGCCTCCTACGTCCTGCAGCAGGGTAAAGTGCGACTGGTGCTGACCACCCCCTTGCGTCCTGAGGGCGAGATTGCTGCGCACATCCACAAGCACGGCGACGGCGTGAAAGACATCGCGCTATGGGTGGACGACGCGCGCGCAGCCTGGCAGGAGACGACCAGGCGCGGGGCGAAAAGCATACGGGAGCCTTTCGAGCAGAAGGACGACAACGGCACGGTCGTAATGTCCAGCATCGCAGCCTATGGCGAGACCATCCACACCTTCGTGGAACGGCGCAACTACACCGGCCCATTCCTTCCCGGCTTCCGCGCGATGCCGGAAGACACGCAGGCGCGGCCGGTGGGCCTGCTGCACATCGACCACATGGTCGGCAATGTGGGCTGGAACGAGATGAACCGGTTCGTCGACTTCTATCGTGACGTGATGGGCTTCGGCTTGTATCAGCATTTCGATGATCAGGACATCTCAACCGAGTACTCGGCGCTGATGTCGAAGGTGATGGCCAACGGCAACGGACGGGTGAAGTTCCCAATCAACGAGCCAGCCGAGGGACGCAGAAAGTCGCAGATTGAGGAATACCTGGAGTTCTACGGTGGCCCCGGAGTTCAGCATCTCGCGTTGGCAACCGATGACATCCTCCACACCGTCGGGCAGTTACAGAAGCACGGGATCGAGTTCCTGAAGGTGCCGCACACCTACTACGCCAACCTGCAGGAGCGCGTCGGTAAGATCGACGAGCCGATTGAGGAACTGGAGAAGCTGGGCATCCTGGTAGACCGCGACGACGAGGGTTACATGCTGCAGATTTTCACCAGGCCAGTCGAAGACCGGCCCACACTGTTCTACGAGATCATCCAGCGCAAGGGCAGCCGCAGCTTCGGCAAGGGCAACTTCAAAGCGCTGTTTGAAGCGATCGAGCGCGAACAGGCGGAACGGGGAAATCTCTGACAGATCACCGCAGACAAAGGTGGGCAACCGTATCTGCCCCGAAGTAGACCATTCTGCTTCCGTTGTCCGATGTGGTCTGTAGTTGTCTACTAGAAACATGCTCACGTTCGATCCACAGCAGGAATCCGTCCAGAACATCTACAAACTCATGATCGGCGCGATCGTGCCGCGTCCCATTGCTTTCGTCTCTTCGCTGGATGAGCGTGGTGTGCGCAACCTGGCGCCGTTCAGCTTCTTCAACGGCGTCAGCGCCGCTCCTCCGGTTGTAATGTTTTGCGCATCGGTGCGGCCTGAGAATGCGGAACGCCAGTTGGGGACGCACAAGGACACGCTGCTGAACGTCATCGCGACGCGTGAGTTCGTCATCAACGTGGTGACAGAAACCATGGCCGACAAGATGAATCTGACCTCCGCGCAGGTGCCGCCCCATGTGGATGAGTTCGAACTAGCCGGCCTGACACCGCTGGCGAGTGAACTGGTCAAGCCGCCAAGAGTAGCGGAGAGTCCGATCCAAATGGAGTGCCGTCTGCGGCAGATCGTCGAGATTAGCGAACAGGTCCATGGCAGCAGCATTGTGCTCGGCGATGTTCTGCGCTTCCATGTCTGCGAGAAGGTCGTCGACAACTACCGCATTGACCCGGAGAAGCTCGCTGCAATCGGGCGCATGGGAGGCCCCACATACGTTCGCACACGCGATCGCTTCGATTTGCGTCGGCCAGATTGAGATTTACTCCTCGAGCTCGGCCGGTGGCGGCGCGCTGCGTCTCCCGGACAGCAAATCCGTGAGCCGCTGCAGAATTCGCTTCACTGCGCCCCTTCGGCTTTCCGGCAAGGCCCGGCGATAATCGTGATGAGAGACCCGGTTCGGAATGCGGATACTCGATTATCTCGTTGAGACGTTCATTCAGGCCTTCGGAATCACACGGCCGTCGGAGGCGCAACGGCGACGTGTGTCCCTGATTCTGGGCGCCGTACTGCTCGCTGCACTTCTGTTATTTGTCACGGTCGGGATAGGGATGATCGTTTACCTGAAAGGGGGAAGATGAAGAGCGACTTGCCACTTCGGTGCGGGTTTCGATATCACGGTAGCGAATGATAGAGCGGGACAAAGACTGGATAAAGATTCGGACGCTGATGGGAATCGCGGCGAGCGTCATCGCTCTTGCGGCGATGACGGCGCCGGCCAATGCGCAGAGATCGATCTCCTGCTCGTCTGACAACGGGAAGCGTCATTACTGCGACGTAGAAACCCGCGGCGGCGTATCGATGCTGCGCCAGCGAAGCGATGCCGCCTGCGAAGAAGGCTATAGCTGGGGATATGACCGCCGCGGAATCTGGGTAGATCATGGCTGCCGCGCCGACTTTAAGGTCGATTCGGAAGAAACGGCGCTCGTGACGCCGCCGGAGAGGCTGACGCTCACCTGCTCTTCCGACGACGGCAAGCGGCACTTCTGTCAGGCCGATACACGCCAGGGAGTGCGCCTCTTCCACAAACTGAGTGACGCGCACTGCACAGAAGGCTACAGCTGGGGCTTCGACCACCGTGGCATCTGGGTAGATCACGGCTGCCGCGCAGAGTTCCGTCTCCACCAGGGCATGCGGTAAGCGCACCTTGACTCTTCCGTTCCTCCTAGCCGGGAGCCCGTAATACGCGGTGCGGACTCACCCAAAGACGAGAGTTGCGGCTCCGCCCGCGATAAGCATCCCACCCAGGACCTTGTGTACGGTCAACCCTTCCCCCAGGAATATCCAGGCGAAGAGGATCACCAGCACCACACTGAGCTTGTCGATGGGTGCGACCGCCGACGCCGGTCCGAGTTGCAGCGCGCGAAAGTAACACAGCCACGAGAGACCCGTGGCGATGCCCGAAAGGACCAGGAAGAGCCATGAGCGGGCGGCAATGCCCGAGATGGCATTATGTCTTCCCAGCGCCACGGCAATGGTCCAGGTAAAGACCAGCACGACGGTCGTGCGAATCGCAGTGGCGAGGTTGGAATCGATGCCGGCCACGCCGATCTTGGCCAGGATCGCCGTTGCGGCGGCAAAAAATGCCGACAGTAGCGCCCACAGGAGCCAGTTCATGGATTGAGAATAGTTCAGGAGCGGCAATCAGCCCGCAAGTTGCGTGAACTTATCCTCAAGCGCGCCGATGCGCGTACGAAGGTCCGCGACTTCCTGCTCCAGCGCCGCGATTCTCGCGGAGACTGCGCTCTCATCCGAAGACTCACGGTCGGGCGGCCGAACATCGAGAGCAATCGGGCTCAACAAATGCACGTAGCGCGCCTCGCGCGCGCCGGCCTCCCGCGGCAGAGCGCGCGCCAGCGGCGGCTCGCGCATGGCAAGCTGCTGCAATGTGCTCTCCACCTCATCCATGGCGGCAAAGTTATGCAGGCGTTCGGTGCGGCTGCGCAGCTCGCCGGTTGTCTGCGGGCCGCGCAGAAGTAGAACGCACAGCACGGCCACTTCGCCGCGGCGCAGGTTGAAAACCTCACCGATGTGGTGCGCGTATTTCGTCACCCTGCCTTCGTTGCCGCGTGCGGGAGAAGCAAGGCCGGCCTCCTCAAGTTCGTGAACCGCCGTGCGGGCCTCGTCCTCACTCAATTCCATAACCGGGTAGCGGCTGCTCTTCTGATTACAAGCGTTCGTGAGCGCCAGCAGCGACAGAGGGTAGTACTCCGGGGTGGTCGTCTCCTTCTCCAACAACGAGCCCAGCACACGGACAGCAGCGGGGGAGAGTTGCCATTGCAAAGGCGGCATGAAGTTCGCTCCTGATTCCACCTTATCGCGGCGCACGGTGGATGGAAGTTGCATACTCTAAAGAGAATGCTTAGCTCGACACTGCCGGCGCTGTCACGTGCAAGAGTTGCGCAGCGCGCCGTGGCCGCCTATTTCATGGCAAACGGCCTGGTGATGGGCGCCTGGGTGCCACATGTGCCGGACCGGGCGCGCGAACTGCACCTCGATCCCGCCATGCTGGGCTGGGCATTGCTGGCCAGCGGGCTGGGAGCCGTCATGGCGATGCCAATCGCAGGAAGGCTGACCGCGCGCGTCGGAAGCGGCGCTGTGTGCCGCGTCGCCGGCATTGGCTTCCCTGTGATGCTCAGCGCGGTTGTGCTGGCGCCCACACTTCTGCTGCTGGCGCTTGCCTTGTTCTGCTTCGGAATCACCGGCGCAAGCATGGATGTCGCGATGAACGCGCAAGGCATCGCCGTGGAAGAGCAGCTTGGGGAACGCACGATCTCGCGCCTGCACGGCATGTGGAGTATCGGCGGATTCGTCGGATCCGCCATCACCAGTTTCATGCTGACCCGGCATGTGCCCGCGACCATAATCGTCCTGAGTTTTTCATTCCTTATAGTGTTGCTGGTCCTGGCGGGCACCCCCTTCCTGTTTACCCGGCGGGAAGAGGGTCTGCACGAACAGCCGCATGCGCTGCGCCCGCATGGCCGCCTTCTACTGCTGGGGCTTGTAGCCTTTGTCTCGATGGTGTGCGAAGGATCAATGGCGGATTGGAGCGGGCTGTACCTGCGCGTCAGTCGCGGGGCTGGCCTCGGCGTCTCGGGCTATGGTTATGCCATCTTCGCCGCCCTCATGGTCTCCGGGCGCCTGTCCGGCGACGGCATCGTTGCGCGCCTCGGCGAGGAACGCACTCTATTTATCGGCGGACTAATCGCTGCCGCGGGACTTGCGGTCGTCATCGTCACGGGATGGCATCATCTGGTGAGCCCGATCTGGTGGCTCGTCGGTTTCGCACTGGTAGGCGCGGGACTGGCCAACAGTTCGCCGGTGATCTACCGCACTGCCGGCCGCGTCCCGGGAATTCCCGCAGGCGCGGGCATCGCAACCACCGTAGGCATTGGATACGCGGGGCTGTTGGCCGGCCCGCCAGGGCTCGGCTTCATCGGCAAGCAGGCTGGCCTGACCTCGATACTGATCTGCGTAATGGTCTTATGCTGCGGGATGGCCTATGGCGCGCGGCTGGTGCGCGCGCTGGCCGGCGCGCCAATTCCTTGAGTGGACTATTGCTCGGTTGCCATCCAGTGGTTCTCACGCATCCAGCTTTCCAGCAGCAGCGTCCACGGATGCAATGAGGGAATCTTCTCGGCGAGGTTGACGCCATGATGCCCGTGCTCGAACATGTGGAACTCCACAGGAACTCCGGCCGACTGGCAGGCTGCTACATACAATGTGCTGTTCTGTGACCGTACAACATCATCATCGTCCGTCGTGAATACGAAAGCGGGCGGACTCATGGGTGTCACATGGTCTTCCGCAGACAGCAGAGCCACCAGCGCCGGGTCGGATCCCAGCAGGTTCTCGCGCGAGCCGGCATGGCCGATTCCCGGCTTCATGCTGATGACCGGATACGCAAGAACGACGAAGTCAGGCCGGTCGCTTGCATGTTCGATCGCATCCGGACTGGATGGGACGCCGCTATCAAACAGCGTAGCCAGAATGCTGGTGATATGGCCGCCGGCGGAGAAGCCCCATGCGCCGAGGTGATCGGCCGCGAAACCGAATTCCGCTGCCCTGCTCCGCAATAGCCGCATCGCGCGCTCAGCATCCGCAATGGGTACGGGATAGCGATATGGCGCTACGCGATAGTGCAGCACGAATGCCGCAACGCCACGCTGCACCAGCCATCGTGCGGGGAGCGCGCCCTCCTGTTCGGCAACAACATCGTGATAGCCGCCGCCCGGAATCACGAGCACGGCACTGTGAGTCGGATTATTCGCCGGCAAATACACGTCGATGGCCGGACGATCGGCGGCACTGTGCCCGAGCGCTCCGGGCACGGCGCCGGGATAAAGGTGGATCGTCTTCGATGGCTGCGCTTGCGCCTGAAAAAGAGCGGCAGAAACAACAAAAAGCAGAAGACCGCAGACTCGCATGGCGGAAGTGTAACCTTGCGCAGAATATTTGCTCATCTGCACAATCAGGTTAGGATCTCCGCGCCGCGTGATTCGCGAGCAAACGCCATCACCGCTGCAATGAAGAGCCCCGCGGCGATGGTTGAAACGGCAAGCACCGGCCCGTAGCTGCCGAGGCGTTCGGCAGCATGCGCTTGAATGCTCGGCACTCGCGATGCGATCAGGTTGCCAAGCTGGTAGACGACGCCGGGAAAAGTGGCCCGCACCGGGCCCGGCGAAATTTCGCTGAGATACACCGGGACGACGCCCCACGCGCCCTGCACCATGAACTGCACCAAAAACGCGCCCGCCGCAAGGGCAATCCGGCCATGGGCAAGCATCGCCAGCGGCGTAACCGGAATAACCAGCAGCGACGCGGTGATGATAGCCCGCTTTCGTCCCCATCGTTCTGACAGTGAGCCAAACACAATGCCGCCGCTGATCGCGCCCAGAGCGAGCACAATGCCGATGAGACTGACGGTGTGCGGATCAAAATGATGATCGCTTTGCAGAAACAGAGGATGCAGATCCTGGCTACCGTGACTGAACGAGTTAAATCCCGCCATAAGCAGGACAAGAAACAGGAAAAGCGGCAGGTGCGCGCGAACCCCTTGCCATAGTCCGGAAAGGCTCATGCCGGCAGCTCGCGCCCCACTTCCCTGCTGCCAGGCCGGCGATTCCTCTACCTTCCACCCGATATACCCGGCTACCAGCGCGGGCGCAGCGCCGACCACGAACATTCCTCGCCAGCCAATAGAGGAAAAAAGAAGACCAAAAGCAGCCGCTGCAACCAGATAGCCGAGAGAATAGCCCTCCTGCAAAACGCCGGAGAAAAACCCGCGGTTCTCTTTAGGCAGGGTCTCGAAGGCAAGAGCCGCGCCTACTCCCCATTCTCCTCCCATCGCGATGCCAAAAAGCGCCCGTAAGAACAGGAGCACATGCAGTGACGGCGCGAATGCGCAGGCGAGTTCCAGTACGGAGTAAGCAAGAATATTGACGATGAGGGTTGGCCGCCGTCCCACCCGATCCGCCATCCAACCGAAGAGGAGGGCGCCCACCGGGCGAAAAGCCAGCGTCAGAACGAGCGCTTCTGCGACCGCGCTTTTGGCAACACGAAAGTCTGTCGCAATCGCTGATACACAAAACACGAGAATGAAGTAGTCAAACGCGTCCAGCGACCATCCCAGGAAGCAGGCCGCGAACGCGTGGCGCTGCTTCGACGTGAGGCGGCGGAATGGGGCCAGGAGGTTCAGCAAATCAGACGCCCAGCATAGCAGCAGATGGAACAGAGTTTTGATGCGGCAGGATGCCGTGGCTGTCTGGGTTGCCGAATGCATCTCAGCAAACGTGGTGAGCTGGATTGCGGCGCTCTCAGCGCGCCGATATCAGCCAGGAGAAGGCGAACGTGGAGAGATCGCGACAGCCGGAAACCCAGGACGATCCTCAGAGTTCGCGTCCCGCGGAATCCGCACTCTATGCTCTCGAAGAGGTTACCGATCACCTCCGCCGTGAGGTCCATCTGACCCTGCGTGCTCATGGCATGACGACAAGCCAGTACAGCGTATTGCGTGCCTTGCGAATGCATGGGCCGGATGGACTTACATGTACGGAACTTGGTGATCGACTCTCCGGGGCTGATCCTGACATCACGCGACTGCTGGACCGGCTTGGCAGGCACCAACTGATCAGACGGCGGCGCGACGCGCACGACCGACGCGCGGTCGTTACCGAGTTGACCGAGGAGGGTGCCCGATTGCTCGCCTCAGTTGAACCCGCACTCGAAGCCCGCATAGCAGCGCTGTTTCAGCATATGAGTGCGGAGCGCCTTCGCCTGCTCCTCGAATTGCTGCAGGAAGTTACGCGCAGCGAGCGCAAGCCGATGCCGCTACAGACCATGCGCGCCGGCTGACGAAAAAGAGGGAAACACCGTTCCCTCGTATGTGAAACGGATTGGCGAAGCTACTTTTCTGCTGGGGAGCTCTGCTGTGCAGGCACATGCGTGAGAACCGCATCGCCGCCCTCAGGATTGGCAGAACCGTCGGCAAACTTCTTGTGTAACTGGTGGTGCAGGCAATACAGTGCCAGTTCCAGGCGATCCGAAACGCCCAGCTTGTCATAAATCTTGCGCAGGTAGTTCTTGATCACCTGCTCGGTGGTCCCCAGCTGGTAGGCAATTTCTTTATTCCGCTTCCCCTGCGTAATGCACGTAATGATCGACATCTCTTTGGGAGATAGGCGGGGCTGGCTCTTCGGGCTGGTAAGCGCTGTAGCCTGCGACCGGTAAGCCTCGATCACCCAGTTCACCGATTGGTTGTCGATCCACGTTTCGCCCTGGGCAATCTTGCGAACGCATTTCACCAGCAGATCCGGTGATATGGACCGGGGAATAATGCCGCGCACGCCGCGGCGATAGAGCTCGACCGTATTCTGTTCGTCGGTCGACACCGCCTGAATAATGATCTTGACTTGGGGGTTTCGGCGCACAATCGCAGGAATCGCGTCCGTGGTTCCGGAAATCAGGCCACCCTCGAGAATGACCAGATCAGTCGGAAACCGCTGGATCGCAGACTCCAGATTCTGTAGCGTATCGACCTGGGCAACAACACGGATGTCGTCTTCCAGGGCAAATATTTTCCGCATGCCGACGCGATAGATCGCCTGCGAATCCGCAAGAATGATCCGGATGATGTTTGGCTCGGTGGAAGCGGTGGCTTCGACCTGATCCTCGGTGTTCGATTCCTCAAGCATGTGGGGCTTGGCTGCGATCATAACAATTCTACTGACTGAAGTAATATTCGTCGATAACTGCCGCGGCACGCCAGCAGGTGTCGCTGGTGTTGCAGCGTACCACACGCCCGGTGCAGTGAACTACCACATCTGTCGGGGTGCCCATGGCTTCGGCCGGCATCTTCATCGTAAACCGCACCTGGGTTTGAACTTCCAGGGGGCGTGGCAAAGTAAATGCCACGCCGGTGGCTGAAATGTTCTCTGTCATGGCGGCAATTTCGCAAGTCGCGGTAAACAACCGCAGGGGAATTCGAAGGGGAAAACGGACGGCATTTCTCAGCTCAACGGGGGCATCCGTTTTTGCCTGCGCTGAGAGAGCGGGAGTCATTCGGTCACTATAGGTTTCCGTCATCGTCCCTGACATCCCACGAAGAGAGTAGCGAAGCGGCCCCGTCAGGGGAGCGGAGCTGCAAGACGTGACTCTTCTATTTCTATTGCGCCGCTTTTGCGTGACCCTCTGCGCTCTTCAGCAGGCTTTTGAAAGTACATCGGTAATATTACCACTATCTGCAACTCTAAATTCCACCAAAGTTGTAGCAAGTGCAGGCAACCTTCGCTAAGGTTCGGAAAGCGTAGGCGATACGCCACGAGTACCAGACCCTTGGGGAGGCCCCTATTATGAAGTTGTTCTTTGCTGCAGTCTTGTCCGCCGTTCTGACAGTACCCTGCTTTGCTAACGTAAGTGTATCTACCGACAGCCCGAATCTTCCTTTCCCGAAGAGCCTCGGCAAGTCTTCGGTGACCGATAGCCCGAATCTTCCTTTCCCCAAGAGCCTCGGCAAATCTTCGTTCGCAATGAGCAGCCCCAATCTTCCCTTTCCCAAGAGCCTCGGCACGTCTTCGGTGACCGATAGCCCGAATCTTCCTTTCCCCAAGAGCCTCGGCAAGTCTTCGTTCGCAATCAGCAGCCCGAATCTTCCTTTTCCCAAGAGCCTCGGCAAGTCTTCGGTGACCGATAGCCCGAATCTTCCCTTTCCCAAGAGCCTCGGCGGCACGAAGAGCGGGCTCGTCTAGGTCTCGCGACGCTGACACATACGGATCATCGAACATCCAGGTTTCCTAGCGTATGCTCTTCGGTGTAACAACATCGAGGAGCAATGCGCTTTTTGAGCATCGATTCGATAAGCATCGCGGCAGGCCTCGTTCTGCAGGCCTCGCTTTGCGTTGTTATCGTTCGCAAAGGGATGGTGCGGTTCTACCCCATCTTTTTCATGTACTTGTTGCTCAACTTGGCGGAAGATCCCATCAGTTGGCTGTTGAATCCGGGCGGGGATCCGTATCGGCACTATTACTTCGTCGTTACGATTCTGGATTACGTCCTTCAGCTATTGATCCTGTTTGAAATCGGTCGTAATGTGCTACGGCCCTCGCGTCGTTCCATTCCAGTTCCCATTGCTCCGGTCGCTACGGTTGCAGTTCTACTTTGTGCAATCGTCGCGGTCAGCTTTTCGCATACATCGCAACTGATGGGCGCGGAACAGCTGGTTCGAGTCTCTCTGCAAGTAACTTTTGCACTCGCGATCGTCAAAATCCTGCTCTTCGCCGCCCTGGCAGGTTTTGCACAGGTGCTGGGCATCGGGTGGAAAAATCACGTCCTTCAACTGGCGACCGGCCTGGCCTTCTATGCCGGGGTCTCCCTCTTGGTCCAGATCAGTACGAGTCATGTCCCAACCGGGGACAGGCAGATCTATATTGCTCATCTGAGTAGGCTTATGCAAATTCAGTCGGCAGCCTACAACCTCACGCTGGTCTTCTGGATCTGGGCGTTTTCCCGAAATGAAGCACCGCGCAAAGATTTCACTCCACAAATGCAGGAAGTTCTGGTAACAATAGCTGAGTCAGCCAAACGTACTCGTTTATCTGTTACCCGGAGCACTGATCGCAGATGACGTTCTCACTGTTCCAGATACTGCTCGCGGTAAGCCTGCTCGTACTAGTCGGGCTGTGGCGCCGCTCGCAGACAAAACGGAAGCAGCGGACCTGGGACGAGATCGTTGCAGCGCTGCGGGCTAATGATTGGGGACTCGACGAAGTCTCCGAGCGTTATCTTTATCGCGGCGGCATCAAGGCAACCCCGGCAGACATCTGGAAGCGGATCGATGGCGCGCGCGGCCTCTGGGCGATGTATTGCAATGCGCCCCTGCTGGTTCAGCTTGCCGACTATGCTGCCGAGCACGGAACAGACCCGGATGAGGCGCTGTTGGAAGGGCTGCGCAGCGACGCCTTTCAGATTCGGCTCTGCGTCCTGATGGCACTCTGCAAGTATGCGATGTCACACTCGACGGTAGGTGCATCGGTCAATGCCCACCGCGCGACCACTCTCTATAGCGAGATGCTCGCGCACCTGACCATGCTCTTCCAGGAAAGCGCCGGCCAGCTCTTCCCCAAATATCTCGAAGCCATGTAATTTTCCGACCAAGCGAAAGCAAGCCTGCCTGCGGGCAGGCTTTCGCTTTTACGGGTGAGCCGGGATTACCACGAAACCCTCCCGGTCGTTTTCTCTCACGCCCGGGTGCCCCAGTCCCTGGTTTTTGGGACCTGGGATTATCACGAAACCCCGGGTGCCCCAGGTCTCTGGTTTTGGGACCTGGGATTACCACGAAACCCTCCCGGTCGTTTTCTCTCACGCCCGGGTGCCCCAGGTCCCTGGTTCTGGGAGCTGGGATTACCACGCGACCATTACCTTCGCGCAGCGACAACCGGAAATCTTGCCATTCAATTCCCCTCAATTCGCTACACTAAAAATAGACAGAGAAATCCAAGGCCGGGTGCCCCAGGTCCCTGGTTCTGGGACCTGGGATTACCACGAAATTCAACTCTCCGGTCGTTTTGTCTCACCCCAATTCTCGGCTCTTTGACTCCGCATAAGTCCTTTGTCTGGATATCTTTAGGGTCTAAGTCCTTTAGACACCGCACTTAGGCCTCGGCACAAGCCACAAGTTACTGAATCAAAAGGAATTACAGGCCGACGAAATGAGGGAGGGGGGAGGGGGGTACCCTACCCACCCGTCTGCCGGGTGCCCCAGGTCCCTGGTTTTGGGACCGGCTCGTCGGGACGGATGCAGGATAGCGTGACCATCCTCGACAAACCTTCCACTGCGTTCCTGGCAACCCCTGAAGCTCGACACGAAATCGGATTTCTTTCGTAAAGAAGGCGAGCAATCCGCAGGAGCTGCTCCACTTGCGGAAAGCCGCTGATTTCGCGATACTTGATGGGTTGGGAACAGTGTGGGTATGATCCACCATCCGGTGCCGCCGCTGACATGCCGGCCGGCCGCTGAAGAATCCCGAGACGACTTTAGAGTTTGCTGAAAGGAACAGAAATCCTGTGTTGATGATTCGTCTGGCGCGCTTCGGTGCGCGCAAACAGCCGTATTACCGTGTGGTTGTGATCGAGAAGGACCGCGCCCGCAACGGCCGTTCTATCGAGGTGGTGGGGACCTACAATCCGCGCACAAATCCCGCAAGCGTGCTGCTCAAGAAGGACCGCATTGAGCACTGGACCGGCAATGGCGCGCAGCTCTCCGACCGTGTTGCCAAGCTGCTCAAGGATTACAAGGAAGCTCCGGCCGCGGTACCGGCTGCTTAGGACGTTCCTTGCGCGTGCTGCAATGTTGCGGGACGCCGCCTATCCTCACCTCGCATGACGGAGCCTCATGACGCACGACGAAAAGTTGGACGCTGCCGAAGAGCTGATGATACAGATCGCCCGCGCGCTGGTGGATCATCCTGACGAAGTCGTGGTGGAAGCCGTAGAAGGCGATGAAGGCGACGACACGATCGTGCTGGAAATGCGAGTCGCGCCGGATGATGTAGGCAAAGTCATCGGCAAGCAGGGACGCACGGTCCGGTCCATGCGCACCATCCTGACTGCGGTCGGCCAGGGTCATCATGTGCGCTACGAACTTGACGTGGTCGAAGATGAAGATGCGGAAGACGAAGACGATCTCGACGGCGCTCCCGTCGAAGGTAGCGAGTCTTCAACCGCCGGTTGACGCTCTCGGCAGCCATGCCCGATTCCGGCTTTGCCGTTGTGGCGCATCTGGTCCGGGCGCAGGGCCGCCATGGCGAGTTGATCGCCGATATCCTGACTGACTTTCCGGAACGCTTTGCCGGTCATCCGCGCATCTGGCTGGCGCCACCGGATGCAGTGACTGCGCCGCGCCAAGCGGTGATCGAGCGCCACTGGCTGCACAAGGGTCGCATCGTACTGAAATTTGCTGGAATCGATTCGATTGCCGACGCTGAAATCTATCGCGGCTGGGATGTCGCAATTCCGAGCGAAGCACGCGTTCCGCTCACGGATGACTCGATTTACATCGCAGACCTGATCGGCTGTCATGTCATCGATGAAACCGCGGGTTCTGCCGACCTTGGCCCGGTGCTCGACGTAGCACGCGGCGAAGGCGGCTCTGCGGACCTGCTGGTGCTGAAAAAAGACGATCAAGAGCTTCTGATTCCCTTTGCGAAGTCCTATTTGCTGGAAGTCGAGCTCGATGCACGCGTCTTACGAATGCGGCTGCCCGCAGGATTGACTGAGGTCAACGCGCCTATGACGGAAAATGAGCGCACAGCGACAGGCGACCGAAGACGATGGAGCGAGTGATGCGCTTTGATATCCTCACCATCTTTCCGGCATTCTTCGATGGGTTTCTGACGCACGGTGTCGTCCGGCGCGCAATCGAAAACAGCATTGTCCATTGCGAGCGCCACGACCTCCGCGACTTCACGATCGACCGCCACCGCACGGTTGACGATCGGCCCTTCGGCGGCGGAGAAGGTATGGTGCTGAAGCCGGAGCCGCTGGCTGCGGCGATTGAGTCTCTAGGTATCGGGGAAAAACGCGGGCGCGATCGAAAGCGGGAAACCGTGGTCATGCTTTCGGCGCAGGGGGAACCATTTAGCCAATCCGTCGCCCGCGAATTGGCGCAAACGGATCGCGTCGTGCTGATCTGCGGACGTTATGAAGGCGTGGACGAACGCATCAACCTGCTCTTCTGCGATCGCGAGCTGTCCATCGGCGATTACGTTCTCACCGGCGGCGAGTTAGCGGCGGCGGTTGTGATGGATGCGACCACCCGTCTCCTGCCGGGCGTGCTGGGCAATGAAGCTTCCTCGGCATATGAGAGCTTTGGAACTCCCGATGCCGGGCCACCGGTTAAAGGAAAGGCGCCGCGCTCAACCCACGGCAGCGGCGGATTGCTCGATTATCCCCACTACACGCGCCCGGCAGAGTTTCGCGGCCTTGTGGTGCCGGAAGTGCTGTGTGGCGGCGATCACGCAGCGATTCGCAAGTGGCGCCGCGAGCAGGCGCTGCTCAAGACACTGCGAAACCGGCGCGACCTGCTGAAGGATGCCGATTTGAACGCAAGCGATCGCGCATTTCTGGAAAAGGCAACCGCCAGATCGAGACGGCCTCCTCCTGACGAGGAGGCCTCTGTATAACTTCCGGCATTATTTCCGCCTCGCGGACACGGAGTTGGGCAAGGCTTTCCGCGCGGAGAAGTAAAAACTGGCTATGGCTCCTTCTTATCCACTGCGGCATTCTCCGCCCAGTAATTCCTGCGCGCCGTGATCTCCAGATTCGAGTAGTTTTTCAGCCGCAGCTTCAGCTCGTACATGCCCGGATGCGGCGACTCCGGACGAAAGCTGAGGACATAACGATTCGGCACGTGGTTTGAAACAGTAAGCATCGATTTCTGCAGCGAGCGACGGTCCTTGAACCCGTAATACTCGCCGCCGGTGAGATGCGCCACCGTTTCTGCGGCGTTCTTTCGCATGCTGTTCATGGCAATGAGTGCAGCGATCTTGGCAGCACGCAGCGGAGGGGCCAGCAACCCCAGGCAGTCATATGTCTTTTCGGCGTTGCCTTTCTTCTCTGAGGGTTTCGCGTTGGGATCATTGGCAAAACAGCCACCCGGGGGCCCAGGCTCGTCATCCTGCATCATGCGCGATGCTTCGTGACCCGCCGCGGATTTCGTCGAGGAGAATGCGAAGCTGTAGATCACCGTATTTGTGTCGCTCACCGAGCGCACCGCATCTTCCAAAGCAACCTTGCTGCCGTGGTCGACGGTTTCGCTGACGAGCAGGATGGCTCGGCGATATTCGGGTGGCTGCTTTTGTAGTTGTTCGACTGCGAACTTCAGCCCGTCATAGATCGCTGCGCCACTGTCGCCTGATTCAAGATCATGCAACCCAGCCGCGATGGCCTCAATATTCGGCGTGAAATCTTCAAGCAGGTGCGGTTCGCTGTCGAAGCCGACGAGCGCAACACGATGCGGTACTCCGCCGACCAGCGCCTCGATCGTAGTGCCGAGATTGCGGTAGTCGTCGAGGTGGCGCGCACCAGCGCCGCCGGTCTCGACTGCAATAACAACCGCCAGAGGCTCGCTATCCGTATCTTGCTCGAGTGAGAGCTTCTGCAACTGGTCGTCATCAGTCAGCACGAAATCGTCGGCCGCGAGGCTGAAGACCGGTTCTCCGGATTTGGTTCGTACCAGAGCCGGAACCAGAACGAGATTGGTGCGGGTGCGAAAGACAGGAGCTGACTGTACCGAAGCGGCGCGTTCTGTGCAGCGGCATATACGCTGCTTGCGAAGATGCAGAACACGATGAGGGCGACTATGCGCCTCACGAAGTCTTCATTCGCTGCCTGTAGGGACAATGCCGGCATTCTCCACCATCAGGATCACGGTACGTTGCGGCGCACGGGTTCGATGCAAGACCCCTTTGGGAACGACGAACCCCTGTCTCGGGAGGAGCTCCACCGTCCGTTCTTTCAGATCGATGAGAAGCTTGCCTTCAACGACGTAGAAGAACTCGTCGTCGGCATCATGCTTGTGCCAGTGATATTCACCCTCCACGACACCAAGACGAACGACCGATTCGTTCACACGACATAAGGTCTGGTTATACCACCGGAAATTGCATGCATCCGCGAGAGCCTTCTCGTCGATGACTTCGAGCGGCTTATAGTAGCTGTTTAGGCGCGTTTCGTACGGATACTCCTTCGTTTCGGCCACAAGAGCCTCCCTGAGACGCTATGGATTGGACCTGTACCGAAGAGTTTCAGGTGCCAATCAGCGTAAAATTGTGTACACTAAGAGTTCGAAATTATCTCTAGGAAATCTCCGATGTCCATTCATCCAGTCATGCAGCGCCTTGCCGAGAAGCTCCAGCGTACGGACCTTCCCGATTTTGTCCCCGGCGACACAGTACGCGTGCAGGTAAAGATCAAGGAAGGAGAAAAGGAGCGTCTGCAGGCCTTTGAAGGCGTCGTGATCGCGAAGAAACACGGCCCGCAAGGATCCTTTACCGTCCGCAAGATGAGCTTTGGTCAGGGCGTGGAGCGTATCTTCCCGCTGAACTCAAAGGTCGTGGACAAGGTGGAGAAGGTTCGTTCCGCCCGAGTCCGTCGCGCCAAACTCTATTACCTCCGCGGCACTGCGTGGCAAGGCTGCCCGTCTGAAGGAAGTGGAGCGCACTTAGCGTCTTCGTCAGTGATTCACGAAGGCCCTGGGGCGCTTGCCTCAGGGCCTTTCCCTTTCTGCAACCAGCAGCAAGGGCGTCCCGTAACGAGGCTCCTCACTTCCAGGTGGCAATTCCAATTGCGGTACCTTTCCGGGCCCTGGCCCGCGTTTAAGTGAGTGACTTTATGAAAGCCTCTCAAGGCAATCACGCGATGCGTGATGTTCTCGCATTCTTGATTCGGCACTGGCGACGCGAAGCGTGGCTGGTAGGTGGTGTGGTTGCCGCCATGCTATCGGCAACCGCTGCTGATCTCTTCATGCCTGTCTACGCCGGACGCCTGGTGGACGCGGTGGCGACACACACCTCTGCTCTCCATAACCTCCGCGCGCAGGGGCTCCACGCGGCATTGTTGGCGCTTGGCGGCATGGCTGCTCTCGGCGCAGTGCTGGTCGCCGGGCGCCACTTGTCTCGATGGGCATCTGCCGGCTCACCATGCGGCTGATGTCGCGCTTTGCACGCGATGCGTTCTGGCGCGTGCAGCGTTTCTCCACGGACTGGCACGCCAACAACTTCGCCGGTTCCATCGTTCGTCGCGTCACCCGCGGCATGTGGGCGGTGGACCTGATGGACGACACGCTGCTGCTGGCCTTGCTGCCTGCATTGCTCGTGTTGGTCGGCAGTGCGTTGGTGCTGCTGGGCTGGCACTGGCTGTCGATGGGCTTGATCGTCGCCATGGGCGCGACGCTCTACGTTGGCCTTTCGATCGCGCTTTCGCTGAACTATGTGGCCCCGGCGGCGCGCCTGTCGAATGCGCAGGACACGTTGGTGGGCGGAGCCATGGCCGATGCAGTGACCTGCAACGCAGTGGTAAAGTCGTTCGGCGCCGAGGCGCGCGAGGACGAGCGCCTGGCCGGGTGATGGGCAAGTGGAGTCGCCGCACCTAGCGCACTGGACTAAGTGGTACACGGAGCGGCAGCATGCAGATGACCGTGTTGCTCGTTCTGAGCGCGATCGGTGACCGCTGTACGCGATCTGGCTGTGGTGGCAAGGCCGGGCGACGCCGGGGGACGTCACGTTCGTGCTCACCAGCTATTTCATCGTTCATGGCTACTGCGCGACGTGGGCCAGCATGTGGCCAACCTGCAGCGCAGCGTGAACGAAATGGAAGAGATGGTGGAGATGCATGTCGCAGCCGCTGGGCGTGGCCGACCGCGCCGGATGCGCGATCCCATGCGCATCGGACAAGGGGAGGTGGTCTTCGACCGCATGACGTTCCGCTATGGCGCGCATGCTGAACCGCTCTTCCGCGATTTCACCCTGCGCATTGAGGCGGGAGAACGTGTTGGGCTGGTCGGCCACTCCGGTTCGGGCAAGACGACGTTTGTGAAGCTGCTGCAACGGCTCTACGACTTGAACGAAGGCCGCATCCTGATCGATGGGCAGGAGATCGCTCGTGCAACGCAGGTATCGTTGCGCGCGCAACTTGCGCTGGTGCCGCAGGAGCCGATCCTCTTCCATCGTTCGCTTGGCAGAGAACATTGCCTACGCGCGGCCGGATGCCACGATTGGCCCAGATCGAGCAGGCAGCCCGGCTCGCGAACGCGCACGACTTCATCACTCGCCAGCCGAAGGGTTATGCCACGTTGGTGGGCGAGCGAGGAGTGAAGCTCTCTGGCGGCGAACGACAGAGGGTTGCGTTGGCGCGGGCTTTCCTGGCGGATGCGCCGATCCTGATTCTGGACGAGGCGACTTCCAGTCTGGATTCCGAGTCGGAGGCGCTGATTCAGGAGGCGATGGAGCGGTTGATCGTTGGCCGCACGGCAATCGTCATCGCCCACCGCCTGTCGACGGTGCGGATGCTCGACCGCATCCTGGTCTTCGAGCAGGGCGTCGTAGCGGAACAGGGTGGTCACGAGGAATTGGTCCGTCGCCCGAAGGGCGTTACAAACGGCTCTTCGAACGTCAGGCACTCGGGCTGCTTCCCGATCAGCAGCAGGATGAAGACGCTGCCGAGGAGGAGACGGAGCTGAGCGCCTGATCTGAAGGCCGCGTTGGTATTCGCACAGCGCGGCCCTGCTTTTCGACACGGCTTCTCGTCATACACTGTGGCTGATGGCCACTCCGAAAGTGATCGGCGAGCAGGAGATCGAGCGTCTGGACGAAGATGCTCTGTCGCCTTCAGCGCGCAAGATGCGCATGCTGAAGAAGCTGCACTGCGGTCTGCGCTACGAAAAAGCCGCGCGCGCTGCAGGCGCCTTGATAATTGCTGGAGTGGACGAGGTTGGCCGCGGAGCGCTTTTCGGACCTGTGGTGGCTGCTGCTGTGATCCTGCCGCCCGATTGTCGTATTCGTGGGCTGCGCGATTCGAAGCAACTGGAACGCGAAGACCGCGAGCGTCTGGCGAAAGTCGTAGAGAAGCGGGCCGTCTGCCTTGCCATCGAAGAGGTCGATGCGGAAACGATCGATCGCGTGAACATCTACCAAGCGTCAAAAATGGCGATGGTGCGCGCTGTTGCGCGCCTTGCCCCTGCAGCCGATCATCTGCTGATCGATGCGCTTCGACTCGATGTTACCTGCGCGCAGACCAGCATCATCTATGGCGATTCCCTTTCCATTTCGATTGCAGCAGCTTCTGTGATCGCCAAGGTCTATCGCGACCGGCGCATGTGCGAGTACCACGAACAATGGCCGCAGTATGGGCTCTCGTCGCATAAGGGATACTCCACGCCGGAGCACAAGCGCGCGCTCGCCGAGCACGGTCCTACACCTCTGCATCGCTTCAGCTTTCGGCCAGTGGCACAGCGTTCGCTGCCCTGGGATCATCCAATAGCAATCGATCCATATTCCGAAGGAGAACAGCTTGTCCCTGCGGCTGATGTGCGTAACAGCGCACCCTGACGATGAAAGCGGCGGATTTGGCGGTGCACTGCTGCTAGCACACGCTCGCCATGCGGATACCACGGTAATCTGCCTCACGGAAGGACGCGCGGCATCCAATCGCGGCGAAACCCGTAGTGATGACGAGCTGGCTGCTGCGCGTATTGCGGAGCTCGAAATCTCGTGCGGCATTCTCGGTGTCACTCGCTATGAGGTTTGGACATATCCGGATGGCGCGCTGATTCAGGCAAATCTTTTTGAGATCACGACGCGCCTGGTAGAGCGAATGCGGCAGCTTCGGCCCCATATTGTGCTCACTTTCGGCGGAGATGGCGGTCCAAACCTGCACCGCGACCATGTCGTGGCAAGCTTCGCTGCTACCGCCGCCTTCCATTGGAGCGGCCGCAGCAACTTCGCCGCGGAGCAGTTCCAGAATGGCCTCTCGATCTGGGCGCCGCAGAAACTCTACTACTCCTCCACCAACTTCACAGTCTCAAAGTTCAAAGATGAGGCCGCCGTGGCGCCGCGCACTCCATCTTCGGTCAAGCTCGACCTCGGCCCGCTACAGGAAGTGAAGCGCCAGGCAATCGAGGCGCACGACACGCAGGTCGTGATGAGCCGCGCCGCTGCAGCCTACGAGCAATTCGGGCACGAGGAACACTATCTGCTGGCCTCTGCCAGAAATCCTGAACGATTCAGGGACGAGACGGATATCTTTGCCGGGATCGATGAAACGTAACAGTCAGACGCGAGCCATGTGCCGCAAGCGTCTTCGCGTATCGATGAAAGACCATGCCGGCCGGGCAAGCAGTATCACCGCTAGCACAATCGTGATCTTCATCGGGTCGAGGACGCCTGTTTTCACGATCCACCAGTAGTGGACCACGCCCAGAATCGCCGCCGCATACACGAACCGGTGCAGCAGTTGCCAGCGCTTGCCAAGCTTACGGATGGACCACTTCGTCGAAGTAAGCGCTAAGGGAAGCAGCAACAGCCACGCGGAAAAGCCCGCGATGATGTAGCGACGCCGGCTGAGATCATCAACCAGTGTCGGCCAGTCGAGATTCGCGTACAGCTTGAGATAAACCAGCAGATGCACGCACGCGTAAAAGAAAGCATACAGCCCTAGCATGCGGCGGAAACGGATCAGCCACGCCAGATGCCGGCTGAGACGACGTACCGGCGTAATGGCGAGGGAGATGATGAGAATGCGCAACGCGGCGAATCCCGTGCCGTGCGAGAGGGTGGCCGTTGGATCCGGGCCCAGCAGCGCAACGGCATCTGGATGCGTGAGATCATGGCCGGTCTTCCACGCTAGAACAACAAACGGCGCAAGGCAGGCAAGGTGCACAAGCACCTTCAGAGTGACGATGACCCGGTTCGACATCAGAAATTCTTTCTGAGATCCATGCCCTTATAGAGGCTCGCCACCTGGTCACCGTAGCCGTTGAACATGAGTGTGGGCTGGCGCTGCTTCAAAAGCGGTGCGCCGATGCGCCGCTCTGTTTTCTGACTCCATCGCGGATGGTCTACATTCGGATTCACGTTGGAATAGAAGCCGTATTCGTTCGCCGACATCATGTTCCATGTGGTCGGCGGCTCATGATCCGTGAAGTTGATCTTCACGATGCTCTTGGCCGATTTGAATCCGTACTTCCACGGCACGACGACGCGCACGGGCGCGCCGTCCTGGTTAGGCAGCGACTCGCCGTACAGACCAAATGTCAGCAGCGTGAGCGGATGCATCGCCTCGTCCATGCGGAGCCCTTCAGAATACGGGAACGCAATGCCGGATTGGTTCAACTCCGGCATCTGCTTGTGATCTGCGAGCGAAAGAAACTGCACGTACTTCGCCTTCGGCAGCGGGTCGCATTGCTTGATGAATTCGGAGAGCGAATACCCGTCCCAAGGGATCACCATGCTCCACGCTTCGACGCAGCGGAAGCGGTAGATGCGCTCCTCAATTGGCCTGAGCTTCATCAGCGAATCGATATCGAAGGTCTTCTTCTGCTTGACCAGACCCGTGACCTGCACAGTCCATGGCCGCGTGTGCAGGGCGCCGGCATTGCGAGCAGGATCGCCCTTGTCTGTGCCGAACTCATAGAAGTTGTTGTAATGCGTGATGTCCTGATAGGAAGTCGGGGTCTCGCCTTTCAAAGACAGGGGGCTCTTGATCGTTTGCAGCTTATCTGCAGCCCTCACGGAACCGAGCTCCATCCAGTCCCTGACACGCTCCGTCGCCAGAGCCGCAACACCTGCTGCCGCTATTCCAGTCATGAAAGTGCGACGGTTCAGGTAGTCGGACCTTGGCGTAATTTCAGACGAGGGAATATCGGCAGGCTTGCGGATCAGCATCGTGGGTCTCCAGGCTCCAATGGCTTGGACGCCTGCATGGGGCGCCGGTTACAGTACGGGACCGTGGCTGAGTCCGGATGTAGGCGCCGTCTGCTTCATTCATTCTATGACTTTGGCGAAGGGCCATGCGGAGTCGCGGCGCGCGCGATACAGATAGACGACAACGCCGGAAACCGTCACGACAATGGCCGCGACAATTTCGCGCCCGGCGTGCGCGCGAGAGGCAAGAACGAAGATGAATCCGAGAATCGCGCACACTACCGGCACCGGATAGAGCCAGATACGGAAAGGCCGCGGCAGATCGGGGCGCCGGCGGCGCAGCAGGATTACACCCACATGTTGCAGCAGGAATTGCAGCACAATGCGCAGCGCGACCAATGCGGCAATGATCGCTTTCAGGTCAAAGAAGCAGCAGAGGCAGGCGATCCCGCCGAGCAACAGCAACACATTCGCCGGGAAACCACCGCTCGGATGCAGCTTTGCGAGCGGGTGGAAGTAGTTGCCCTCCGCAGCGGCCGCCCATAGTACGCGCGACGCACCCAGTAGAAGCGAAAACAGCGAACCAAAAGCTGTCCAAATGACCAGAATCGCGCCAATCTTCGCCCAAGTGGGACCAAAGCTGCGCCCCAGCAGCTCGGCGATCACCGCGTTGTAGCTCGTTGAATGCTTTGCCGTGAAATCCTGCCATGGAATTACGCCCAGCACACTGACGTTCATCAGCAGATAGAGCACGGCGATAATCACAATCGAGCCTAGAATCGTGCGCGGCAGGGTGCGGCCGGGGTCGCGGACCTCGCCCGCCAGATAGGAAATGTTGTAATAGCCCCAGTAATCGTAGGTGGCGATCAGCATGGCAGCGCCGAGGCCGATAAAGAAGTGATGATTCAGGTGAAAGGCATCTGCAGGAAATGAGAATGCCTGCTTCACATCAAAATGCGTTAGGCCGGCGAAGATTGTAATGCCAAGCGTAAAAATCACACCCGTCCACAACACCCAAGCCATCCGCTTGATCGCGCTGAGGCGCCGATAGAGCAGCGCAACCGAAATAAGGATGACCGCAATCGCCAGCAGGCTCGTGCGCCCGATGTGATGCAGCGGGCCGCTCGCCGCAAGCGGCGCTGAAAACCATGGAACGAGGAAGGCTGCGTATTGCGCCAAACCGATCGCTCCCGAGGCCATGACGAGCGGCGCGCTGAGCGTGAACTGCCAGACATACAGAAATGACACAAGGCGACCCACGCGGCCCGGACCGTAAATCTCTCGCAGAAAGGCATAGGATCCGCCGGCCTCCGGCATCGCTGCCGCCAGCTCCGCCCACACCAGACCATCGCACAGCGCCAACGCCGCCCCCAGGATCCAGCCCAGCATCGCCTGCGGGCCGCCCATAGCTGCAACGATCAGCGGAAGCGTAATGAACGGACCTACGCCGACCATTTCCAGCATATTGAGCGCGAGCGCGCTGCCCTGACCCAGTTCCCGCTGCAGGTGCTGCGTTCCTGGCTGCTGTCTTCCA
The DNA here is from genome assembly GCA_963836835.1 of uncultured Acidobacteriaceae bacterium. Taxonomy (GTDB): domain Bacteria; phylum Acidobacteriota; class Terriglobia; order Terriglobales; family Acidobacteriaceae; genus KBS-83. The sequence continues at coordinate 37,751 of CAWILE010000007.1, forward strand.
GACATGGCGCGATCCGTGAGCATGGGTCTTAGATTCTTCGAATCAGATTTGGGCACAAGAGGAATAAGGTCGCCCCAGTGTATCCGGCAGCTCCCCGGGGGCCCCTCAGACGATACACTCATCTTTCATGCACTCACGGCGCGCGCACCTCCTCTCGGTAGCTGCTCTGCTGGCGACCACGGTCTGCGCGCAGACTGCCGCTCCCGATTTGCTGCCCGGCTCAGCGCCACCCATTGAGGCGATGCCGCTGCCGGAGAACCGCGGCGCCGCCAGACTTTACGAAAACCTGAAGCGGTTGGACACCACCGCCAGCCTGATGATGATCGTCGCCCATCCCGACGATGAGGACGGCGGCATGCTGACCTACGAGAGCCGCGGTCTAGGTGTGCGTACCGCGCTTTTCACCCTGACCCGTGGCGAAGGCGGACAGAATGCGATGTCCGCGGCCGACTACGACGCGTTGGGGTTGATCCGCACCAATGAGCTAATGAGGGCAGACGAATACTACGGCGTCGATCAGCAATATTGGGGCAGCGTTGCCGATTACGGCTTTTCCAAGACGATGGAGGAAGCGCTCGCGCAGTGGGGACACGAGCGCGTGCTCTACGATGCGGTACGCGCGGTCCGCCTGTACCGTCCTATGGTGGTGTGCTCCGTCTTTAACGGCGGGGTAACGGACGGGCATGGACATCATCAGGTTTCGGGCATGCTGGCGCAGGAGGTCTTCAATGCCGCCGGCGATCCAAAGATGTTCCCTGACCAGATCGCGGCAGGCCTCGAACCGTGGAAGCCGCTCAAGGTTTACGCGCGTGTGCCTGGCTTCTCCCTGTCGCCGAAAGGCATGTTCGATTACGCCACAGGCAAATATGCCCCAGTGCGCTTTCATAATTATGTGAACAATACGGATATCAACGGCATCCCCGCGACGAATGTCACGATCGAGGAGGGGGAGCGCGACTCACTCCAGGGTCAGACATATATTCAGATCGCCCGGCGTGGCCTCGGCGAGCAGCGCTCGCAGCACGAAGGGCCAAACGTTCCCCTGCCCGGCGAGGCATCGAGCTCCTATCACCGTTATGGATCGCGCGTCCCGGCGCAGGATAAAGAGCAGAACTTCTTCGATGGTATCGATACTTCCCTGCCCGGTCTCGCAAGGCTGGCGGGCCCGGGCGGCGCATTTCTGCAACAGCCACTATCACGTATTCACCAGATCGTCGCCGGTGCCATTCTGAACTATGCGCCGGACCATCCGGAGCGGACGGCTCCGCATTTGGCGGATGTGTATCGCCAATTTTCGGCGCTTCTGGACCAGGTAGAGGCCAGCAGCCTGAATCGAGAACAGAAGTCTTCGGTCGAGCGCGAGCTCAGGATCAAGCTCCAACAGGCAAACACGGCCCTGGCCCAGGCTCTGGGTATCGACATGACCGCGCTGGTTACGCCGAGTACCGGCGGCCGAGGCTTCGAGCTTTACTCTGGTCCGCGCGGCGGACTGTCTTCCACTCCGCAGCCAACCGCCGCGCAGGTCACGCCCGGGGAAGACTTCCAGGTTCGCGTGCATATTCGAACCCCCAAAGCCGCGATTCTGAAGAAAGTCACTCTCGAGACGCCGGCGAAGGAACACTGGACGGTCGAACGCATCGGCGCTCCGGGGCTGGACGATCCGCAAAGCACCAGCGGTGACGTAGTCTTCCACGTGATGGCGGCACAGGACGCCACTCCGACCGCGCCATACTTTTCTCGGCCCTCGACCGAACAGGCGTACTACGACATCTTGGAACCGGAGTACCGCAACCTGTCGTTCGCGCCCTATCCGCTCACCGGCATCGCGACATTCGACTACGATGGCGTGCCGATACGGCTTGCCCAGGTTGTACAGACAATGCATACCGAACTGGGGCCGGGTGCAGTCTATGCGCCGCTGGTGGTCACTCCGGAGCTGTCGATCTCCCTGGGGCAGCCCTGGATTGTTCTCCCTATCGGCAACTCCCACAGCGGCCCTCACCACTTTGCCGTCCAGGCCCAGTTGCATGCTACGCAGGCCGCTTCCGGCACGCTTCGGCTGGACGTTCCGCAGGGCTGGATCGCCACTCCCGCAAGGGCGGAGTTTCATCTTCACGGGGGCGAGGACGCACCATTCAGTTTCCAGGTCCAATCGCCGGCGCTCGAGGCCACGAGTTATCCCGTTACCGTGGTTGCAGAAAGCGGGAACTACCGGTTCACCGCAGGCTACGAGACTGCAGGCTATGGCGCCCTGATCCCCTACAACCTTTACCGGCCGGCGCGTGTGAACGTGCGTGGGGTTGATGTGAAAGTCGCCGCAGGCCGCCGTATCGGCTACGTCATGGGCACTGGAGACAAGCTGCCGAGCGCGATCGAACAACTCGGCTTGCAGGTCGATCAACTTTCCGCCGCCGATCTGCTGAGCGGCGACCTTTCCCCATACCAGACCATTGTGCTCGGCATACGCGCATATGCGGCGAGACCGGAACTGCCGCTGGCAAACGCACGTCTGCTTGCCTGGACCCGCGGAGGGGGCACACTGGTTGTGATGTATCAGGGCCCGGAGTTTGACCACGGGTACGCGCCCTATGAAATGCACCTGAATTCGCGTGGCATCCCGGAGAGGGTTGTCGATGAGCGGGCACCGGTAACAAGGCTTGATCTGCACGACCCACTGCTGACTACCCCCAACCAGATCACCGAAGCAGACTTCGACGGATGGGCGGAGGAGCGTGGACATTCCTTCATGTCCTCCTGGGCGCCGAACTATGCTGCACCAACGGAAACTCATGATCCCGGACAGGACCCGCAGCGTGGCGGGCTCCTTCATGCGCAGTTCGGCAAGGGGGAATACATCTATGTGGCCTTTGCCCTGCACCGGCAGACGCCTGAGGGCGTACCGGGCGCTTACCGATTGTTGGCGAATCTGCTCAGCGCCGGCTCGAACCCGCTTGCACAATAGCCAGCTTTGCTTTGTAACACTACGCTCATCATTTCCTCACAATCTATTCAATCTGCATTCTCCATTCCGTCATCTTTGGCTGCCAGCCTATCAGTACGTCATACGTGTGCCCCGCTGCCTTGACTTGAAGAGACCTACGGAAAGCTTGCGTCTGTGACGAGTTCTGGAGAGAGGCTGAATGAAAAATCATTGGATGGCGGTGGCGACATGCGTGCTGGTGTCGACCATGGCGACTGCTCATGCGCAAACCCCGACCGCGACCGGCAAGACCACGGCAAAGCACCACGCGGCACGGAAGCCTGCTCGTCCCTCGGTCGAGACGCAGATTCAACAGCTCCGTGAAGAAATGCAGTCGCAGATCAACCAGTTGAAGCAGCAGTTGAGTGACAGCCAGTCGCAACTGCAGACGGCGCAGCAGCAGGCAGCAACGGCTAATGCCGCGGCAGCCCAGGCCCAACAACAAGCCCAGCAACAGCAGCAACAGGCAACTGACAATGCAGCCGCCGTATCCAGCCTGCAGGGTGCTGTCAGCGACCTGAAGACAAACAGCACTTCACTTGCCTCCTCCATTCAGGAATCGCAGACCAATTTCGCGAAAAAGGTCGATCATCCCGACGCCATTCACTTCAAAGGCATCACCATCTCTCCCACCGGGTCGTTTATCGAAGCCGCGACGGTGTGGCGCAGCGCCGCGACCGGCGGAGACATCAACACTGCCTTTACCGGAATACCGCTTGAGAACTCCAATGCTGCGCAACTGAGCGAATTCTACGGCTCGGCCCGGCAGTCTCGACTGGCGATCAAAGCGACCGGGCAGGTGGCTAGCATGACGATGACCGGTTATTACGAAATGGACTGGCTGGGCACCGGCATCACCTCCAACAACAATCAGTCGAACAGCTATGTTTTGCGGCAGCGGCAGTTGTGGGCTCAGGCGGCTCTCAACAGCGGCTGGAAGTTTACCGGCGGCCAGATGTGGTCATTGGCAACGGAAACCACGAAAGGCCTGGACAACGGCACCGAGATCCTGCCCGCAACCATCGATCCGCAGTACACCGCGGGCTTCGTATGGACACGGCAGTATGGCTTTCGCGTGACCAAGAACATCGGCAGCAAGTCCTGGCTCGGTGTTTCGGCGGAAAACGCCGAGACACTGAACCCGGCCGGCTCGGGATTGCCGACGAATGTATTGCTCGGCTCGGGGGGCACCGGCGGCGGTCTCTACAACTCGACTTCTAACTACTCGTTCAATCTCGCGCCCGACATGATTGCGAAAGTCGCGTTTGAGCCGGGCTGGGGACACTATGAAGTCTTCGGAATTGCGCGCTTCTTCCGCGATCGCATCTATCCGGACTACACCGTCATAAAGAATCCGGATGGCACAACCACGGTGAAGGGCTCGGCGACCGGCGCGTATAACGACAGCACGGTCGGCGGCGGTCTCGGCGGCAGCCTGCGAGTACCCATGGCGAACAAGAAGTTCTCTGTTGCGCTGAAGGGTCTTTGGGGCCAGGGAACTGGCCGGTACGGCAGTTCGACAATTGCGGACATTACACTCCGTCCGAATGGCCAGATCGCTCCCCTGCACAACTTCTCCGCGCTGGGAACGATCGAGTACAACCCGTCGGCACGCCTGATGTTGTGGATCAACTACGGCGGCGACTACGTGGGCCGGCGTTACTTCGGCAAGGTAGGCTATGGTTCGCCAGCCACCAACATGAGCGGCTGCAACACCGAGCCGTTACCTGGCAACGCAACCACGAACGGCGGCGACGGCTTTACGCCATCAACGCCGGCCAATTGCGGCAACCAGAACAAGGACGTCCAGGAGCTGAGCACGGGCTACTGGTATGACTTCTACAAGGGCGACAAGGGCCGTTTGCGTCAAGGCCTGCAGTACAGTTACTTCCAGCGCAACCTCTGGTCTGGCGCGGGCGGTACAACGAACCCCGGCGGCGGGGCTAAGGGCACGGATAATGTCGTCGAGACATCGTTCCGCTACTATCTGCCCTAGAGCGAGTGAGTCAACAATGAGGGCGTCCCCAGTGGACGCCCTTCGCCGTTTCATCTGCTTTCCTGTGTTACCGTTAGATAGCGGTTGAGCGATTCTGTGAGCTCGTAGCTCAGTTGGTAGAGCAACGCACTTTTAATGCGTGGGTCCTGGGTTCGATTCCCAGCGAGCTCACCAGGCAGATCGCCGCTGCTCCCGTTCCATGCCAAGGCCGCTTTCCACACTGCTCGACGTGCGCGCCACCGTGCAATTGCAGGATGAACGCACGCGTCTGTGGCATCACACATCGGCCGAGGCTCGGCAGGAGGAGTCGTTGCCTGGGCTGGTGGAGGCGCTTCACGCTGCGAACTTTACGCTCTGGCACGCGGAGGACGAAGCGCGCGGGCCGGCGGCCGATGATGCAACCATGGCTGCCGTCAAGCGGAGGATCGACCGCGTAAATCAGGTGCGGAACGATACCGTGGAGCAGATCGACGCCTGGCTGCTGGCCGCTCTGCGTGAAGGCGGAGGACCGGAATCCGGCGAACAACACTCCGAGACTCCGGGCATGATGATCGACCGGCTGTCGATTCTGTCGCTGAAGCTGTTTCATACGGAGGAGGAGCTTGAACGAACGGAGGTACCCGCCGGACATCATGAACGCAACCAGGAGCGGCTTGCCATTCTTCATAGCCAGCGGGACGACCTGGCGGCGTGCCTGGAACGGATGTGGCACCAGGTATGCACAGGGCAACGCTTCTTCCGCCAGTATCGGCAGTTGAAGATGTACAACGACCCGGAGCTGAACCCGGCTGTTTACCGGCAGAGGGCGCGGGAATGACCGGGTTGTGTGGTTGACGTACCGGGGGGTGTCGAGTGTACAACGGCTGGACAGAGCACTGAGCAAGGACAAGCAAGAGATGCCAACCACAAGCACGACCAAGGCGCGCAGCCCGAAGACGATCCAGGGCAAGGTGCGGACCATGACCGACCCGGCACACCAGAGGACCATGCAGGAATACGAAGGCGCCTTGAAGGCGATGCAGGAAGGCAAATACGACAAGGCCCGGGAAGCGTTCCGCAAGCTGAGCGAACAGGGTTCGCCGGAAGTGGCGGAGCGCGCGCGCGTGTACCTGGAAGCGTGCGGCCGCCAGGCGGCAAAGCAGGAGCGCCAATTCGCCGGACCAGAAGAGCGGTACGATTATGCGATCTCGCTGCTGAATACCGGCTTATACGACGAAGCGCGGGAACAGCTGGAGGCGATCCTGGCCAAGGAGCCGCAGGCCGATTACGCCCTCTATGGGCTCTCGATCCTGGAGAGCATGACGGGCCAGACCGAGCAGTGCCTCGAGCACCTGTCGCAGGCGATCAGCATCAATCCACAGAACCGGATTCACGCGCGAGTGGATTCGGATTTCCAAGACATGGCGGACGATCCGCGGTTCACCGAGCTTCTGTATCCGGAAGTGCAATAAAGGAACCGCAGCGGTATGCCGGCGACATCGAGCAGCGCACCCGGGCAGGAGCAGGAGTTGACGGCCCCGATCCGGCGTGCGTCGCTGCGGGTGGTGGCGATCGGCGGCGGCACCGGGCTTTCCACGCTGCTGCGGGGCCTGCGCCGTTATGCTCCCTCACCACAGGCAAGCGAAGCAGACGCCGACGCGACACCCAGCCTGATCAGCGATCTTGCCGCTGTCGTCACGGTCACCGACGATGGCGGATCGAGCGGGCGGCTGCGCCGGCACTTCAACATGCTGCCGCCGGGCGATCTGCGCAACTGCATGGTGGCCCTGGCGGATGACGAGGCGCTGTTGTCGCGGCTCTTCCGCCACCGATTCTCGGCCAGCACAGCGGCAACGGCGAACGGCAACGGCGAGAATATGGCGAGTCTGGAAGGTCACAGCTTCGGTAACCTGTTTGTCGCCGCACTGGCCGAGATCACCGGAGACTTCGCGCAGGCGATCAAGCTTTCGTCGCAGGTGCTGGCGACGCGCGGCCACATCTATCCCGCGACCACCAAGAACGTGACGCTCTCCGCGCGCATGGACGACGGCTCCGTCGTCGAAGGCGAGACGAGCATCACGGCAAGCAAGCATCGGATCTGCGAGCTGACGCTGGAGCCGGCGGGCGCAGAGCCGCTGCCCGAAACGCTGGATTCGATCGCGCGCGCGGACCTGGTCACGCTGGGACCAGGGTCGCTGTACACCAGCCTGATCACCAACCTCCTGGTGAAGGGCATTCCCGAGGCGCTGGCCGAGACGCGAGGGCTGCGCGTGTTTGTCTGCAATCTGATGACGCAATCGAACGAGAGCCTGAACCTGACGGCTTCGCAGCACATTGAGAAGATCTACGAGCACACCGGGCAGGCCATCTTCGACTATGCGCTGGTGAACACGGCGTCGGTGAGCGAAGCGCTGCGGCGGAACTATGCGCGCGAGGGCGCGGCGCCAATTCTGCCGGACATCGAGCGCATCGAGGCGCTGGGCGTCCGCGCGATCCCGGGGAACTTCGCCGCGGAGGGCGATGTGCTGCGCCACAACGCCGACCGCGTGGCCGACGTGCTGCTGCATCTGGGCCTCGAAGCAGACCTCGAATCGCGGCAGACGGGTGGGTAGGGTACCCCCCTCCCCCTCCCTCATTTCGTCGGCCTGTAATTCCTTTTGATTCAATAACTTGTGGCTTGTGCCGAGGCCTAAGTGCGGTGTCTAAAGGACTTAGACCCTAAAGATATCCAGACAAAGGACTTATGCGGAGGCAAAGAGCCGAGAATTGGGGTGAGACAAAACGACCGGAGGGTTGAATTTCGTGGTAATCCCAGGTCCCAGAACCAGGGACCTGGGGCACCCGGCCTTGGATTTCTCTGTCTATTTTTAGTGTAGCGAATTGAGGGGAATTGAATGGCAAGATTTCCGGTTGTCGCTGCGCGAAGGTAATGGTCGCGCCCGATTTGTTTGGGTTGAATTTCGTGGTAATCCCAGGTCCCAGAACCAGGGACCCTGGGGCCACCCGGCGAAGACCGACCGTTGATGGTTGACAGGTTCAAGATCACTTCCAGACACCGAGATCACTTGCAGACAAACGAGGAGGCCGCGTTCGCGCTTCCCTTCCCTTTGTAGCTCGCCTGCTGGGGGTAGGGGCAGAGCGGGCGGGTCATCAGCACCTTATCCGGATCGACGTGATGATCGGCCAGCTCGCCGTATTTTGTCGCCGTGATGGTGGCAGGAGCTTTGCCCTGCTCGACCCAGTCCTGAAGAGCGAGGATGGCGTTGTTGCCGCTGTTCGAGTGCTTGAGTGATGGAAGGCCGAACTGGCCGATGGAGTCAGGGGCAGGGCCCTGAGCGCAGTGCTTGACGCCGGGCATGAGGTAGAGGCGGAGGAAGCCGGCTGTTTCGTCTTTGCCGAGAATGTGCTGGACGGCTTCGTAATACTGGATGGTGTAGATCGGACTGATGGCGGCGTCGGCCCAGCCGTGGTACAGGATCAGCTTGCCGCCACGACGGTGAAAAGCATCGAGATCGGGATGCGCGTCGAGGGCCTGGCCGGTTTTTTCGCGCGCGGCGGCGAGACCGGCGGCGGGATCGAAGGTGCGGAAGTCCCACTTGGGATCGCTGTAGACCATGTTGGCGAAGTAGCCCGATCCGAAGCCGGTCATGGCGGACTTGCCACGCTCCTGGCCGGTGATCCAGCTGGGCCAGCCGTTGGGATCGAGTTCGCCACCGGCGGCAACAATGGAGGGGATCGTGGTGGCCCCGGCCTTGTGCCCGGAGAGGATCGCGGTGAGCGCCTTGATCTGTGGCGCGGTGAGGCAGGCTGTTCCCTGGGTTGATTTGCAGGCGAGGGCTGCCGTGCTGAAGTGGCAGGCCAGCGGGTCGGCGATGATGCCATCGTTCAGGCCATCGAGCTTGTCGCACCGGTCCATGATGGCGCGATGGATGAAGGGGATATCAGAGCCGGGGATGTAGCTGGCTTCATCCGCGAGCAGGGCTTTCATGCCGATGGCGGCGCTGGTGAGCAGCGCGGTCCAGTTGTAGGCGGGCGCGCCGGCGAGAATGCCGTCGTAGTCGGCGGGAAAGCGCTGGGCTTCCATAAGCGCTTCGCGGCCACCGTCGGAGCAGCTTGCGAAATAGCTGTGCGCGGCAGGCGCGCCGTAATAAGCGGCAAGCACGGCCTTGGCCTGCACAGTCATCTGGTGGATGCCGCGCCAGCCGTAGTCGGTGATCTTCTCCGGATGATGGAGAGCCCAGCGGGCATCGATGCCGTCGGCGAAGTGGCCGGTGTCGGTGCCGGCGGTGGCGTAGCCGTCGGCGAGAAAGCGGGCGAGAGCCTGGTAATCGATCTCGCCGGCGAAGCCGCCGTTGCCCTGACCCTGAAAGCGATGGTTCCACTTTGCGGCCTCAAGCGGCAGCCAGACCTCGATCTGAATGTTGGAGTCGGAGGTGGGAGTGGCCTGGAGTTTGACGCGACAGAAGGCGGCTAGCTGTTTGTAGAGCGGGACCTGCTCATTGGGTCCGGTAGGGCGCGGCGGCGCGATGAATGTGCCGGGGGTGACGACCTCGGCGGAGAGGACGTGGGCGTGGTCGAGCGTGAGCTGCTGGAGATTTGTGCAGCGGCTGGTGTCTGCGGTTTGAGCGACGGCGGGAGCGGCGAGCAGGAGGGTGGACGCGAGGAGTGCGAGTGGGCGCATGGCGCAACCACTGTATCGCATGGGTTGTCACGGATCGTGCTCAGGAATTTGCTTCGGTGGTCTTTTTGAGCTGGCCGCAGGCGGCGTAGATGTCGCGGCCTCTTGGGCGGCGGATGAATGCGGGAACGCCGCGTTCGACGAGGCGCTGCTGAAAGCGCTGGACGTCTTTGTCGGCGGGCTGGTGGTAAGGGATGCCGGGGCCGGGGTTCCAGACGATGAGGTTGACCTTGGATGGAAAGCCGGCGCGGCGAGCTAACGCGACGACTTCGCCGGCGTGGACGAGCGAGTCGTTGACGCCGCCCAGCAGCACGTACTCGAAGGTGATCTTTTCGCGCGGTGCGAGCGGGACGGTACGAGCGGCTTCGAGGACGGCTTCGATGGGCCACTTGCGCGTGATGGGCATGACGGACTCGCGCACCTCGTTATTCGAGGCGTTGAGCGAGATGGCGAGGCGGGGGCGGAGTGATTCCTTGGCGAAGCGCTCGATGCCGGGAACGATGCCCGAGGTGGAGACGGTCATGCGCGAAGGGGGCAGGCCGACTTCGTCGACGAGCAGGCGGACGGCATCCATGAAGGCGTCGTAGTTGAGAAAGGGCTCGCCCATGCCCATGAAGACGAGGTTGATGCGATCGCCGCCGAGCTCGACCTGATGGCGACGCATGACAGTGACGACCTGGCCGGCGATTTCGCCCGCGGTGAGATTGCGCTCGATGCCGAGCTTTGCGGTGAGACAGAACCGGCAGTTCACGGCACAGCCGATCTGCGAGGAGACGCAGATGGTGGCGCGCTTGCGCGTGGGTGTGATGTCGGCTTCGTCGTCGTTGTCTTCGGCACCGTCGCCATCGGGCATCCAGACAGTCTCGACGGTCTGGTTGTCCACTCACTCCGATGAGGTAGCGCTCCGTGCCGTCGATGGAGCGGAAGGTCTGCTGGATGGGCGGGAGACCGATGATGTAACCGGCATCGCTCAGCTTTTTGCGCAGCGCGAGCGGCAGGGTGGTCACGTCGTCCAGATCGGGGAGCCAATCGCGGTAAAGGGCCTGGGCGAGCTGGCGGGCGCGAAATTTCGGCTCGTCAAACCCATTTACAAGTTCGCTAAGTTGTTGATGGGAAAGGCCGAATAGCGGCTGCATCGGGGCTGGTGCAGCGGCCTGAACCGATTGCGGGCCGGCAGAGTCTAAAATGGAGAGGCACTCCCCCGTTGATCCGGACGGCGGCCCAGACTGAGATTTTGACGGCAATCCGGCATCCAATGGCATCGAAGCGACCCGGCAACAGGCAAGGATAGAGCATTTCCAGGGGCAGGAGGAAATGGCTCAAGCATCGGCTTAGCAGCACGCATGTGCTTAGCGCGCGGACGCGTGTCCGCCTTCAAGGAATGTCCGGTTAACCGAGGGAGCGGCGAAGATTATGGCGAATGAACGCAGTGTACAAAGAACGGTCCTCCCGAACGGGTTGACGATTTTGAGCGAACGCATGGAGAACGTGCGGTCGGTGGCGATGGGTGTGTGGATACGCGCGGGTTCGCGGCATGAGATCGCGGAGCTGAACGGCATCTCGCATTTTGTGGAACACATGGTGTTCAAAGGCACCGAGACGCGAACGGCGCAGCGCATTGCGCGCGAGGTGGACGCGATCGGCGGAAACCTGGACGCCTTCACCGGCAAGGAGACGGTGTGCTTCAACATTAAAGTGCTGGATGAGCATGTGCCTACAGCTCTTGATGTGCTGAGCGATCTGGTGTTGCACCCGATCTTTGCGGAGGGAGATATTCAGCGTGAGCGGGGCGTGATCTTCGAAGAGATCAAGATGGACGAGGACAACCCCGACTACCTGGTGCATGAAATCTTCACGCAGAACTTCTGGCGGGGACACCCGCTGGGCAAGCCGATCCTGGGAACAAAGGAGACGGTGGGCCGGCTGGAGCAGGCGAAGTTGTTCGGATACTACGGCGATCGCTTCCGCGGCGGGAATGTGGTCTTTACCGCGGCGGGGAACCTGGATCATCAGGCCTTCGTGGACGAGGTGCGGCGACGCTTTGAAGCGATGCCGGCCGGCGTGCCCACGGACACGAGCCTGCCGCCGACGGTGAGCGCGAAGATTGTGCTGCGCAACAAAAAGGCGCTCGAGCAGGTGCAGCTCTGCATGGGGGTGCCGTCGCTGCCGATCGGGAGCACTCGCCGCTATGTGGCGCTGACGCTGAACACGGTGCTGGGCGGCGGGATGAGCTCGCGGCTGTTCCAGACAGTGCGCGAGGAGCGCGGGCTGGCGTACTCGATCTACAGCGATCTGAATCCTTACAAGGACACCGGGATGCTGTGCGTGTATGCGGGCACGTCTTCGGACCGCGCGCTGCAGGTGATCGACCTGGTGACGGACGAGTTCCGGCGGCTGAAGCAGGAGCCGATGCCGGAGGACGAGCTTCGGCGGGCGAAAGACCAGTTGCTGGGCAACATCATCCTGAGCATGGAGTCCACGGGGGCGCGGATGTCGAACCTGGCGCGGCAGGAGATGTACTTCGATCACTTCTTCGGGATCGATGAAGTGATGCAGCATGTGGAAGCGGTGACCGCGGATCAGGTGACGGCGCTGGCGCAGGAGCTGTTTGTGCCGGAGAAGATTGCCGTGACCATGCTGGGGCGGCTGGATGGAATCAAGGTGGAGCGCAGCCAGCTTGCCTGCTGATGAATAGCTGCCAGCCTCTTGCGAGAACCGCAGGTGAGCGGAATGGAATCGCCGTGCGTCTTTCTGGGGCGTACTTTGGCCGCGCTGGAGATGTTTTCGGCACCATGGAAGTTTTGGTACTCTGCGTTCGGCAGTAGCGCCAGAGGATCCTGAGGGTTCAGATCATGAAGAAGTATTGGAAGCAGCCGGTGGCGGAAGGCCGCTACCGGCGTAGCGAAGCAGGCTTTACGCTGATGGAACTGCTGATCGTGATGGCAGTGATCCTGATCCTGATGCTGGTGGCGATCCCCAGCCTGCTGAACATGACGATTCATGCGCACGAGACGTCGGCGCTGGCATCGCTGCACGCAATCCAGGATGCGGAGGTGCAGTACACCTCGACGTATCCGGCGAATGGGTATGCGTGCACGCTGACGGCACTGGGTGGCGCGGGCGGCAGCCCGCCAAATCCTCAAGCCGCGCAGTTGCTGCAGGGCACGCTGGCCGCCGGGTTGAAAGACGGCTACATCTTCAACCTAACCAACTGCACGAAAGCGCAGGGCGCGAATAACCAGGACATCTTCACCTCATACGAGGTGACAGCCGTGCCGCAGACGGTGGGCAAGACCGGAAATCGCGGCTTCTGCATGGATATGTCGGGGCAGATCAAAACTGACCTGGCAGGAGGCACCAACTGCACGGTACCGATCTCGTGAGGTTTTGGATTCGCCGGAAAGGCCAGCACCGCTGCTGGCCTTTTCTGTTTGCGGCGTTGCTGCTGATCGCGATTCCTCTGCGTGCGCAGGCTGTGGCGCCGTCCGCAGCGCAACTGGCTTCTGCAGTCGACCACCACTACAACACGCTGAAGCGGCTGCGGGTGAAGTTCACCGAGACATACCAGGGCATGGGAATGGACCGCCAGGAAACGGGCGTGCTGCTGCTGGAGAAGCCGGGGCGCATGCGCTGGAACTACGCGGAGCCGCCGGGCAAGGTCTTTGTGCTGGACGGGAAGTACGGCTGGTTCTATACGCCGGGAGATGCGCAGGTGCAGCAGATTCCGGCGAAGAAGCTGGACGATCTGCGGTCGCCGCTGCGCTTCCTGCTGGGGCATGCGCAGCTCGCGAAAGAGCTGGACGGGCTGACGATGACGCCGGCGGACGACGGGCAGTTCCGGCTGCGCGGCGTGCCGAAGGGGATGGAGCAGCGGGTGCGGTCGCTGGAGGTAATGGCAACGGCGGATGGCACGATCCACGCGATGACTCTGGAGGAGCTGGACGGCTCGCGGACGAGCTTCGCGTTTTCGGATGAGGAAGAGAATCCGAAGCTGGCAGACGGGACGTTCCGGTTTGCGGCTCCGGAGGGTGTGCCGGTGGTGGAGGGGACGCCGCCGGTGTAGACGACCTTCAGCATCCATTCGGGTGGTGAATGAATGATGATCCGGGAGAGGTGGCGCATGCATCGATACTCAAGGTTGATCGGCGGAATCCTTCTGGCGATTCCCGGCTATGGGCAGCGTGTGCTGACGAAGGTTGTCGATGTGCCGATGCCGGGGCCGGCGGTCCGTTTCGATTATCAGAGCTTCGATCCGGCGAGCGGGCGGTTGTACATCGCGCACATGAATGCCGACCAGCTTGTGGTCTTCGATACGACGAGCAGGAAGGTTGTCGCGAATCTCGACGGATTCCAGCGGGTGCACGGCGTGACCGTGGCGGGAGCGATTCATCGCGTCTATGCCTCGGCGACCGGGCGGCACGATGTGGTGGCCCTGGACTCGGAGACGCTGAAGATCGTTGGGCGGGCTGGGCCGATCGACTATCCCGATGGGCTGGCGTATGCGCCGAAGCAGAACAAGGTGTTTGTCTCGGACGAACACGGCGGCGTCGACGCGGTGATCGACGCGGCGAGCAATAAGCTCATTACGAAAATTCCATTGGGAGGCGGTGCCGGCAACACGGTGTACGATCCGGTCTCCGGCCACATCGTGGTCGCGGTCCACGGCGCAAATCTACTGGCCGTCATCGATCCGGAGACGAATCGCATCATCCAAAGGGTGCCGCTTGAGGGCATTGAAAACCCGCATGGTATCGCGCTGGATGTAGATAGCCGTTTTGCGTTTGTCGCCGGCGAGGAGAACCACTCGCTCGCGATGGTGGACCTGAAAAGCATGAAGGTGCTTTCGACGCACGAGGTCGGCGAGGATCCGGATGTGCTTGCGTACGATCCAGGTCTGAGGCGGCTGTATGTCTCGGCCGAATCAGGAAAAGTGACGGTGTTTCAGCGCGAGGGCGGGAAGCTCACGCCGCTGGATTCTTTCGACATGCCGCACGCACACACGGTTGCGGTCGACCCGAAGACACACCTGGTGTATTTCCCGCTGGAGAATGTCGACGGCAAGCCTGTGCTGCGGATCATGCGGCCTGCCGATGCGCATTGAGTGAAGATTGCGGGTGGCTAGCGCAGACGAAAATCGGTCCTGCTGCCCAGGTAGGCGAAGCAACCGGACCCCAGCAACACCGCAAGGATCGCGGTCAGCAGACCTGCGAGCGCGCCGCCGCTGGAGAGCGAAGTGAGATCGCCGGCAATCTGCCGATGCCAGAGCTCAGGCAGATACCAGGCGGCGAACGCGACCGCGTAGAGCGCGGCGAGAACGCACATCAAGGTCATGCATCGGGTGGCCCTGCGAATGGCGAGCTGACGCCGCTGCGCCTGGAGCTTCTGCCAGACGACGTTGGCCGGTTGTGGCTGGACGGGTGCTGAGGCGATGGCTGCCTGGCGGAAGAGCTGCGCGATGCGCTTTGTCTCGACGCATGCGGCGCAGGCGCCGATGTGGTTTTGGAGCTCGGCCGGCCAATCTCCGGTGCGGACTGCGGCGATGATGCGCGGTTCGCGTTCGCAGAATTCGTGACTCATCGACGCGCTCCTTCCGGCTGGAGCAGGGCCGCGGCCTTTTTGCGTGCGCGAAAGAGCAGCGGGCGGATGCTGAGAGCCGTGAGGCCGGTAGCGGCGGCGATCTCGGCGTGCGTCATGCCTTCGACATAAGCCAGCCAGAGCAGGAGGCGTTCCTTCGGTTTGAGCGCCTGCAGGATGCGGCGGATGTCGAGCTGCGCGTTGAGATCGGACGAGTGGGACTGATCAAAGTTGGCGTGATCAAAGTTTTCGGGCCATTGCTCTTCGCGGCGCGCGCGCCAGCGATCGCGGAGCAGGTTGGAGGCGATGCGAAAGAGGTACGGGCGCGCTTCTTCGACCGGCATGGCAGCCGCGCGGCGGCTCAGGAAGCGGAAATAGGTTTCCTGGAGAACGTCGTCGGCGGTGTCGCGATTGCCGGTAACGCCGACGAGATAGGCATGGATGGGACGCGCGGTTGCGGCGTAGAGCGGCTGAAAGCGCTGCTCGTCCATGCCGGTTACGTCGCTCATGCCGGTTACGTCGCCAGCTTCGGCGCCCGTGAGGGAGAGAGCGGCGTCGAGCGCGCTGCGGCCGGGTAGCCCTGCGAAGTGGAGGACGGCTTCCATGCGTGCTTACGAGCGGCCGTTCTGCAGGAGTCCAAAGCTGCGGGAAAGGAAGTAGGTGGCAGCGCCGGCGATGCCGAGCCCGGCGCCGAGCGCGATGGCGAGCGTGCCCATGACGACGGGGCTATCGTCGGTGACGACGTGATTGGCGTGGAGGAGCAGCAGAGCCGCGCCAAAAACGATCAGTACGATGGAGAGCTGCACGCCGACAAGGATGGTGCGGTAGGGGGCCGCGCTGCCGGACTCGCGCTCCAGGCGCAGTGCCTCTACGAATTCGCGGCCGGAGTCGGTGGAGACGTAGGTGAGCATCGACTCGGGAGAGTTGATGCGGTCCAGCAGCCTGGACTGAAGGCCGGCCTGCAGGCGCGCCACGAGGAAGCGGCGGATGGACGTGAAGATGGTCCAGGCCAGAAATGCCAGCAATGAGCAGATAAAGAGCGGAACGAGTGTGTTATCCATGGCGTTTCCCTTGTGCGGTGTTGCCGCGTTTACCCATACAACGCAAAAGAGCACGCGAAAGTTAACAGAAATTCTGAATATTTTTGCGTGTGCGTTCCGTAGAGCGGATCCTTCACCCCACCTCCGGTTAGGTTCAGAATGACGAATGCCATCCCCGGAGATTCAGCGCGGCAGGTTGCCGGCCCACTGGAGGATGGCGTTCGCCAGCTCGGAGCGCTGGCCGGAGTAGCTGTGATCGGTGTCCCAGTGGCGCTCTGTGACGTGGATGTCGCCGGCTTTGCCGAGGGCTTCTGCCAGGGCGTGATCCGACGGGGCGAGGCCTTCGCTCGCGGTGATGATGAAGACGGGGCGGGGCGCAATCTGCGGCGCGAGATTGAGGAAGTCGAGCACCTGCCGCCGGTCGCGGATCTCGCGCGCGAGTGCCGTGCCGCTGGTGCCGGCCAGTGGCGTGAGGTTGTTGTCCTCGGCGAGTGTCCTGGCTTCGTTGGCGACGGTGGGCGCGGCGTTACCGACATGGCGACGGGTTTCGTAGTCGGCGCCGATGTTCCAGGCGGAGATGAGAACAGCGGCTGCGACCTCGGGATTGTGGGCTATGGCGGAGGCAGCCATGTAGCCGCCCATGCTGTGGCCAATGACGACGATGCGATGGGGGTCGATGCGGTACTTCTGCGCGTTCGCGGGATCGAGAAGGAAACGGACCTGGGTGTCGGCATCCTCGGCTGCATGCTCAAAGGAGAAGTTGCCCTTCACGCCCCACGAGCCTCGGTAGTGCATGGCGAGCACGTTCCAGCCATGGGCGCGGAGGAGTTGGGCGATGTCGAGATTCTGCTCGTAGCCGGGAAAGCCGTGGAAGACGATCGCGGTGGGATGCGGACTTTCTCCGGCAGCGAGATAGAAGATGCCAAGCAGGTTGCTGCCGTGGCTGGACAGCACCATCTGGCGGGTCGCGGCGGGGATAGCGGCCGCACCGGAAGGTAAGGAGAAGGCTGCTGCGAGCGCGAGAACGTGGAGGAGCCTCATGGGCGGCCAGTATAGCCCGCAAGCGTTCGGCAGCCTGAACTTCAGACGGCGAGCGAGGCGGCGGCCCTCCTCGATTTTGGCAGGAGGAAGCCCACGCTGATGAGCCAGATGAAGCCGGGGAAGCGGGTGAGCGGGATGAGGAAGAGGAGTTTGGGAAAGAGGATGAGGTGCAGCCAGCTCAACTCGCCTGCGGCTGCGAGGATCAGGCCGAAGACGATGGCCCACCGCGGTAGAACCTTCATGAACGCCGCCGTGATCGTAATGCCAGCGATGAGCAGGCCCATCGGAATGGAGAAGCCGGGTCCGCCGAGTCCGTAGGCGACATAGTAGAGCGCGATGACGGCGCCGGAGTAGGGCGCGACGCTGGGGTGGATCATGGCCCATGCTGCCATGGTGCCGGCGAAGGCGTCGGCCACAACGAGAAAACCACCAAAGAGTGCGATGTAGGTGCCGGCGGCGCGCGAGCCGAGGAAGTGCAGGCGGCTGACGACGGCGGCGGTAAAGAGTCCGAGGCAGACCGTGGCGCCGAACTGCAGGAAGAGGCAGAGGCCGACGCGTGCGCCCTGATGCTGGAAGAACGGAACGATCGTGGAGGCGGGCTCCCAGGGGCCGGGCCAGTAAGGCTGCTTGTAAAGCGCGGTGACGGGATAAAGTCCGGCGCAGAAGAGCACGGTGTAGAGCACGGCAAGCATGCCGGGATGCGGGCCGCGATGGACAGCGGCAGTTGCCGGAGCGGGTGCGGTTTGCGTGTTCATGACTTGCCTCCTTTCAGGCGAATGCGGTTTTACCCCGTGAGCGGAGCCAGAGCTCGATGACGACGGTGTTGATGGAGAAGCCGATCCAGAAGGCGATCCCAAAGAACTGCTGCGGCGTGAGGTGGGTGCGCGAGGATGTGGCGAAGAAGACGCCCATGACCGGTCGCGTGGTGGCGATGCCAAGCAGGATGGCGATGGCGCGGAGCATCCAGCGCTGAAGCTGCGGACGATTGCCGCCGCGGGAGAACATGAAGGCGCGGTAGAGCGCAAAGAGATACAGCGTGTTGAAGCAGAGGACGGCGGCGCGCTCGATCCATCCGCCGACGGCGTAGACGCTCATGGCATAGGCGGTGAGGCCGACGACGGCGCCCAGCGGAAAGATGGCGCGAGCGAGCATGACGGAACCGCGCGTGCGATGCCAGAAGAGCAACGGCAGCAGTAGCACGAAGGCCAGCGCGCAGAGGATGTGGATGTAGGTGAGCGCGGCGTGGTGAACGAACCATGCGTCCAGGCCGGCAAGCTGCGGCGGCGCGCCGGCGCTGGGCGGAGTGGAAAGCGCGGCGAGGCGGCGGATGACGACCGCGACGGCAATCGCGATGCAGATCCAGAAGCCAACTTTCAGGCTGCGAGGAAAGCGGTCGGGCAGGCGGATGGCGGTCGCTGCTGTTCCCTGCCCGATCGGGGTCTGATGGCTGGCCATGGAGGCCCTCCTGAGATTCTCATTCTGGATTTTATTTTACTGCTTGTCAAATGAAATATCGCGCGGTTAGGATGCATTTGTGACGGAGCGGCACGCAGCGCCGGAGAAACGGCCCTACGAACTGGGCAAGCGCCTGGAGCAGATGGATGCGAGCCGGGCAGCGATCCTGCGGGCGGCGAAGCAGCAGCTTGAGGCCGGAGGTTACCGGCGGCTGACGATGGAGAGCCTGGCGGCCGCGAGCGGCGTCACACGGCAGACGATCCATAACCTGTTCGGGACGAAGACCGGGGTGCTCGAAGCTCTGTTCGACCTGATCGCACTCGAGAGCGGGATGGAGCGGATGCGCGAGGTCATGATGTCGCCGCCGGGCGACGCGCAGATTGAGCGCTTCGTGGATACCTTCTGCGGCATGTGGTCGAAGAACCGGGTGCTGATCCGGCGGGTGCATGGGATTGCCGCGATCGAGCCGGAATTTGGCGCGGTGATCGAAGCGCGGAACCAGCGACGGTTGATGGCGGCTACGCGAATTGTTCAGCGGATGGATGGAGGCACAGAGGTCGCGAGGCGAGCGGCGGCGCTGGCGGCGATTACGTCGTTCGAGTTTTTCGACACACTGGCGGAGAGCCTGCACAGCGAGACAGAGGCAGAGGCGACGGTGCTTCGGCTGGCAAAGCGAGCCGTGGCCGACTGACGCAACTCAACTGGGAACTTTTGCAATGCCGGGACGTAGTAGCGAGCATGCTGCACGCTGGGCGTCTGGTCCCTTGGGCATGGATGGCTGGAGCATTTCTGATCGCTTTGCCGAGAGCGGCCGCTGATGAGGCCATCACGCGGCTGGACGGCAGCACCATCACGCAACAGCAGGTGGATGCGACAGTCAACCGCCTCATCGACGCGGCTCATGTGACCGGCGCGGGCATTGCGCTCTTTCACGATGGGAAGATTGTTTATCTGAAAGCCTATGGTCTGAGGGATACGGAGAAGAAGCTGCCGCTGACGCCGGACTCCGTCATGACCGCGGCTTCTCTGAGCAAGGCGGCGTTCGCAACGGTGACGATGCGGTTGGTGCAACAACGAAGGCTGAGCCTGGACAAGCCGGTCTATCAATACCTGCCGAAGCCGCTTCCCGAATATCCGCGATATGCCGACCTGGCGGGAGATGCGCGCTATCGGAAGATCACGCTGCGCACGCTGCTGAGCCACACGGCCGGGTTCCCCAACTGGCGGGCCTTCGAAGACGATCACAAGTTGAAGATCCATTTTGAGCCGGGATCGCGGTATGCCTATTCGGGTGAAGGCATCGACCTCGCGCAATTTGTCGTTGAGACGGTGACACATCAATCCTTGGCAACGTTGATGCAGACCGGGTTGTTTGCGCCGTTGGGAATGACACGGAGCAGCATGGTCTGGGAGTCACGCTTCGAGAGCGATTTCGCCAACGGATATGACGAATACGGCCGCTCGCTGGGGGCGGAGAGACGAAGCAAGCCCGATGCAGCAGGCTCGATGCAGACGACGCTGCATGATTACGCGACCTTTCTGAGCGCAATCATGGAGGGAAAAGCACTGGACGGCAAAGGGAGAGCAGAGATGCTGACGCCGCAGATTGCGATCCATTCGGCGCAGCAGTTCCCTTCCCTGGCGAGCGAAACTTCGACGGCGAATGATGCGATTCGTTTGAGCTATGGACTGGGCTGGGGGCTGTATACCGGTCCGTACGGACACGCCTTCTTCAAGGAGGGACACGACGAAGGCTGGCGGCACGTGGTCCTCTGCTTTGAACCGAAGGGGACGGGCATCCTGATCGTGACCAACAGCTCGAATGGCGAGGGTATCTTCAAGCCTCTGGTGGACGCCCTGCTCGGTCCAACTCAGTTCCCATTCGCGTGGGAAGGCTACACGCCTTACACCGACCTTCCTCCGCTCCCCAAGCTGAAGGAGCACAGGAAAGTGACGCTCACGCCCGCGCAGTTGCAGAGGTTTGTGGGCAGGTACGGGGTGTCTTCCGACGAGGTGCTTTCAGTGACGCTGGAAAACGGAAGGCTCTTTGCGCAGGAGAACGACGAGCCAAAGCAAGAACTGCAGGCGGATGGCCAGCAGGATTTCTATTCGACAACATCGAGCGATGAGATCAGCTTTGCCGGGCCGGATGATGGCACGGCACAGGTTCTGGTGGTTCACCTGGATGATGGCAGAAATATTGCGCTGAAACGCATCCATTAGCGCTTTCACGCAGGAGCCGGATGGCGGTAGTCTGGCTGCCGATGGCTACCGATCATGACACCGATGTGCTGATTGCGGGCGCGGGGCCTACGGGTCTTGTGCTGGCGCTGTGGCTGACTCGCGCTGGTGTGCGGGTGCGGATTGTCGACAAGACGGCCGAGCCCGGAACGACGTCGCGCGCGCTCGCGGTGCAGGCGCGGACGCTGGAGTTTTACGCGCAACTTGGGCTGGCAGATGCGGTCGTGGCAGCGGGGCGCAGGATGATCGGGGCCAACATGTGGGTACGCGGCAGGCGCGCGGCGCATGTGGTCTTCGGCGAGATGGGCAAAGGCATCAGCCCCTATTCTTATGCCCTGATCTATCCGCAGGACGAGCATGAGCGCATGCTGATCGACCGGCTGCGCGTGGCCGGCGTGGAAGTGGAGCGGCAGACGGAGCTCACGCGATTTGAAGAGACGGCGGACGGAGTCGTGGGGCGCCTGCGACGCGCCGATGGATGCGAGACATCGTGCACGGCAGCATATATCGCGGGATGCGATGGCGCGCGTTCGACGATACGAGAGGCGCTGGGATTCGGGTTTCCGGGTGGAACGTACGAGCACCTGTTCTATGTCGCCGATGTGGCTGCGCGCGGGCCAACGATGAACGGCGAGGTGCATGTGGCGCTGGACCGCTCGGATTTCCTGGTGGTGTTTCCGCTGAAGGGCGAGGGACATGCGCGACTGATCGGGACAGTGCGGCCGGAGTTTGAAAGACAGCAGGAGAAGCTGACCTGGGACGACGTGAGCACGCGCGTCATCGAGTGGACAGGCATCCAGGTGGACCGGGTGAACTGGTTTTCGACATATCGCGTGCACCATCGCGTGGCGGACCATTTTCGGAAGGGCCGCGCGTTTCTGCTGGGCGATGCGGCGCACATCCACAGCCCGGTAGGCGGCCAAGGGATGAACACGGGCATTGGCGACGCGGTGAACCTGGCGTGGAAGCTGGCGGCCGTGGTGCAGGGACGGGCGCATGAGTCGGTGCTGGACAGCTATGAACCGGAACGCATTGCGTTCGCGCACACCCTGGTGGAGACGACTGACCAGGCCTTCGTAGGCGTCACCAGCTCGAGTGCGATCGCGCGGCTGGTGCGCTTGCACCTCGTACCGCTGCTGCTTCCGCTGCTGTTTGCTTCCAGCTCGATGCGGCGGGCGATGTTCCGCAGAGTGTCGCAGACAGCGATCGATTACGAGGGCAGCAGGCTGAGCGTGGGCTGGACCCAGGCGCTAGAGGGCGGCGACCGGCTGCCGTGGGTGGAGAATGCGACCGACGCAGGCGAGGACAACTTCGCGCCGCTGCGCGACAACTTTGTCCCGCTGCGCGACAACGCAGCCCCGCTGCGCGACAACGCAGCCCCGCTGCGCGACAACTTTGCGCCGCTGCGCTCGCTTGACTGGCAGGTGCACGTGTATGGCGAGGCAACAGCGGATCTGCGCGCGCTCTGCGAGGCGCGAAAGATGCCGCTGCATGTTTTCGCGTGGCGGCCTGCGATGCGTCGCGCGCCCCTGTGGCGGAATGCGGCCTACTTAGTGCGGCCGGATGGGTATATTGGGCTGGCCGATGCAACGGGTTCTGCGGCGGTGTTGACCGGCTACCTGGAAAAGCACGGGATCCGGATGGCTTGAGTCCGTCAATTGCCCTGGGCCCGTTATAAAAGCGGGGCCTGTTTATAAAAGCGGGGCCTGTTTATAAAAGTCCTGGCCGACTCATTTTCCAAGGAGAGCCATGAAAGCCGTCATCTATTTGCGCATTGCATCTGTACTGACATTCGTGCACGCGATTCTGCATACGGTGGGCGGGGTCTTTGGCAAGATTGAGCCGGGTCCGCAGCAGGTAGCGGTGGATGCGATGAAGGCAAACACCTTTCCGTTGATGGGATCGATGCGAAGCTTCTGGATTTTCTACAGAGGGTTTGGCCTGGGGATCACGATCTTTCTGACGGCAGCGGCGGTGGTGATGTGGCAACTGAGCTCGCTGGCGCGGACGGAGTCACCCAGGCTGCGGCCGATCTACTGGACCCTGCTGCTGACGTTTCTTGCAATGGCGGTGAATTCCTGCGTGTATTTCTTCTTGCCGCCGGTGATTGTCGAGATCATCATCGCGATTTGCCTGGGTGGGGCGATCTTTACATCAAAATCGACAGTGCAATGAGCTGAAAACC
The DNA here is from genome assembly GCA_963836835.1 of uncultured Acidobacteriaceae bacterium. Classification (GTDB taxonomy): domain Bacteria; phylum Acidobacteriota; class Terriglobia; order Terriglobales; family Acidobacteriaceae; genus KBS-83. The sequence goes on from CAWILE010000007.1 coordinate 60,920, forward strand.
CCGAGGCACAGGTTGTTTATCCTAGAGAGAATGAGGAGTTTCTTCGTTTTTCTGCTGGGGCTGCATCTTCTTTTAGTTCTTCCCTTCTCTGCCGGGGCGCAGTTGGCTCCGAAGGCCGGGCCATCGCCGAGCACGGTCTGGAATCCGTGGGAGACGGAGCATAGCGGAACCGATCAGCCGCTGCGGGGCATCCACGCGGTGGGCAACGGCGTGGCCTGGGCCAGCGGGGGGCGCGGCACGGTGCTGCGGACTGAGGACTCGGGCTATGTATGGCAGCGATGCTCGATGCCGCCGGGGGCAGACAAGCTGGACTTCCGGAGCGTCTGGGCGTGGGATGCGAAGACGGCCATCGTGATGTCGTCGGGGCCGGGGGACCAGAGCCGGCTCTACCGGACGACAGACGGCTGCGCGCACTGGACGCTTGTGGCGACCAACAAGGACTCCGCCGGCTTCTGGGATGGACTTACGTTCTCCGACCAGAACAACGGCTATCTACTGGGGGATCCGGTGAACGGGCAGTTCAAGCTGCTGCGGACGGCGGATGGCGGACTGCACTGGAAATCCGTGACCAGCAAAGACCTGGATGTGAACGGGCAGAAGCTGGGGGCGTTTGCCGCGAGCAATCAGTCGATGTTTCTGGTGGGACCGGTGCTGGGGAACGTCTCCATGCCGTGGTTCGGGACCAGCGGAGCGACGGGCGGGCAGCATCCTTATGTATTTTCCGGTGGCGTGGATTGCGGGATGCAGATGGCCAGCGGAACCCGCAGCAATGCCTGACGCGATATTGGACCTTCGAGAAGACCGAGGTCCCGATGGCAGGCGCGAGTGAGTCACAGGGGATTTTTGCCCTCGGGATGCGCCAGGAACGCGACGGAATTCTTGTGGCAGTAGCGGTGGGCGGCGATTATTCGCAACCCGGCAAGAGCGAGGGAACGGCGGCGCGCCGGGACCAACAGACGGGCAAATGGACGGCGGCCGCCAAAATGCCGCACGGGTATCGCTCGAGCGTGGCGTGGGACGCGGCAGACAATGCGTGGATCGCCGTGGGACCCAATGGCTCGGATGTCTCCTACGACGACGGGCAGACCTGGTCGGAGCTGGGGAACGACGGCTACAACGCCATCAGCCTGCCGTGGGTGGTGGGGCCGGGCGGACGGATTGCGAAGCTGACCGGCCTGAAGGGGAAATAGGGGCCATCAGGCACTTAAAAGAGTTGGCGGAAATCGCCCAGGATCTGGGGATACAGTCTTCACTCCCATAAGGAAGGCTTTCATTCCCCAAAAGTGTGCAAGTTACTGCCTGTTTGAGCGAAACGGCGCCCGGCTGCGTCCTGCCTTGGACTGATACCCTTAATACAGGGAGCAGGAGCGCCCCCGGTGGGCTCCATTGTGAGCCGGACGGACCCGAGCGGAAAATCTTCATGGCGGAATTTGTAATCAGGCTGGCCGACGAGCGCGGGCGCCTGCAGGAGCAGGTGCAGTCGGCGGCAAGCGCGGAAGAACTGCGTGCGCGTTTCACGCAGGCGGGCTACTACGTCTACTCGGTCAAGGCGCGGGGGTTACGTGCGCGGCACAAGCGTATCAAGCTGGAGGGCTTTCTTATCTTCAACCAGCAGTTCCTGACGCTGATCCGCGCCGGCGTGCCGATTCTGCCAGCGTTGGAGATGCTGACGAAGAGCCAGAAGAATGCCGCTTTCCAGGCTCAGCTTGAGGGTGTGACGCAGCGCATCCGCACCGGGCAGTCGCCGTCGGAAGCCTTCGAATCGCAGGGCGGATTTCCGGCGATCTACACGACGACGCTGCTGGCCGGCGAGCGCAGCGGGCACCTCGAAGACGTGCTGGCGCGGTATCTGAACTTCCAGCGGATTTCGCTGACCTTCCGCAAAAAGCTGATCGCCTCGATGTTCTACCCGGCTCTTTTGATCATCATGGTGCTCTCGATGTTCCTCTTCCTGATCACCTTTGTGGTGCCGCGTTTTGGGCAGTTGTACGACCAGATCGGCGGTCAGTTGCCGGCGTTGACCCTGTTTCTGCTGGCGCTGGGCAAGAATTTCCAGGCCTACATCTTGTATGCGATTCCAGTGGTGGCGGTGATTGCGTATTTTGTATGGCGCTGGAGCCGTACAGAAGGCGGAGGCAATCGCATCGACAAGTCGCGGCTGAAGATGCCGATCTTCGGAAACATCTGGCTGAAGTACCAGGTGGCGCAGTTCTCGCGAACGCTGTCGACGCTGCTGGAAGGCGGCATGCCGCCGGTGCCTTCGCTGGAGACGGCGGCACGGTCGATTTCGAGCCGCATCGTAGCGAAGGCAGTACGCACGTCGGTGACGAATGTGCGCGAGGGCAAGGCGCTGTCGCTGGCGCTGACCCAGACAAAAGTCTTTCCGGAGCTGGCGACCTCGATGATCGAAGTGGGCGAATCGACGGGCGCGCTGCCGCAGATGCTGAACTCGGTAGCGGAGTTTTTCGAGGAGGACGTGCAGACCGCACTGACGGCCGCGCTGTCGCTGATCGAGCCGATCATCCTGGTGGTGATGGGCATTGTGGTGGTCACCATCATGATTGCGCTGTACCTGCCGATTTTCTCGCTGGGGCAAGCGGGCTCGATGGGGGCCAGATGAGGAGAGCGTCTCAGGCTTGTTTTCACGGGCCGGGAAGATCCTCCGCGCAGCCTGCAAACAGCAGGTCCCTGAACTGCGTCTATTGCGTTGGAGTCGCAATCGATTCCGCTCCGGGCAAGGATTGCAAGGAAGGAGTTGCCGCGCATGGCTGAGAGTCCTGTGATGGTGATGCCGGTACCGATTCCGGCTGACGAAGCAGCGCGCGCGCAGGCGCTGGCAGCGCGCTATCGCTGCGAATTTGTCGATCTGAAGAATTTCCGTATCCAGCATGAGCTGTTCCGCTCCGTGCCGGTGGACATGATGTTCCGGTACAACTTCGTGCCGCTGGAGCAAATGGAAGACCGCCTGGTTATCGCAGTGAGCGATCCGAGCCGGCTGATGGTGCTGGACGAGATTGCCGGCCTGCTGGGCCAGCGTGTCGTCACGCGAGTGGCCACGCTCTCGCAGATCACCGATCTGCTGAAGAAGACCGAGCAGTCGCAGCGGGTGCTGGATGAGGCGTCTGAGGGGCTTACGTTCGATGTCATCTCGCTCGAGGAGAATCAAGACGAGAACATCTCGATCGAGAAGCTGACGTCGGAAGAGGACATCTCGCCGATCATCCGGCTGGTGGACACGACGATCTTCACGGCGCTCGAGCGGCGGGCTTCGGACATCCACATCGAGACGTATGACGATTCCCTGCTGGTGAAGTACCGCATCGACGGCGTGCTACAGCACGCGATGGCGCCGATTGCGCGCGAGCACCATACGACAATCCTGTCGCGCATCAAGGTGATGAGCGAACTGGACATTGCGGAGCGGCGCGTGCCCCAGGATGGACGCTTCCGCGTGCGTTACAAGGGCAGGCTAATCGACTTCCGTGTTTCCATCATGCCGACGGTTCATGGCGAGAATGCCGTGCTGCGCGTGCTGGACAAGGAGTCGATGAGCGAGAAGTTCAAGAAGCTCACGCTGGATGTGGTAGGCTTCGCTCCGGATGATTTGCAGCGGTTCCGCCGCTACATCCGCGAGCCGTACGGCATGGTGCTGGTGACCGGGCCGACCGGCTCCGGCAAGACGACCACGCTGTACGCGGCGCTAAACGAGATCAAGAGCGACGAAGACAAGATCATCACGATTGAAGACCCGGTGGAGTACCAGATCCGCGGCATAACGCAGATTCCGGTGAACGAGAAGAAGGGGCTGACCTTCGCGCGCGGGCTGCGCTCGATCCTGCGCCATGATCCGGACAAGATATTGGTCGGCGAGATCCGCGACCAGGAGACGGCGCAGATCGCGATCAACTCCGCGCTGACCGGTCACCTGGTGTTCACGACGGTGCACGCGAACAACGTGCTGGACGTGCTGGGGCGCTTCCTGAACATGGGCGTGGAGGCGTATAACTTCGTTTCCTCGCTGAACTGCATCCTGGCGCAGCGGCTAGTGCGAACGATCTGCGAGTTCTGCAGCCGTCCGGTACACATCACGGATGAGATGCTGGAGGAGAGCGCGCTCGATCCGGCGGAGTGGCGATCCTTCCCCTTCCGCGAAGGCGGCGGCTGCATCGAGTGCGGGGGCACGGGCTTCCGGGGACGTACGGCTATTCACGAATTGCTGGACCTGAACGATACGATCCGCGAGCTGATTCTGGAAAAGCGGCCGACATCGGAGATTCGCCGCTCGGCGCAGGGCATGGGAATGAAGTTTCTGCGCGAATCGGCACTTGACCGCGTGCGGGCCGGGGTAACGACACTGGGAGAGATCAACAAGGTCACGTTCATCGAGACGGGACGGTAAGACGAGCAAGATGAGTATTGTCCGCCGCATTTTTCCATCCGACATCGACGCGCTTCGTCCGCGGCTGGCGTGTGAAATCACGCCGGCGGGAGTGCTGGCAGCGCGACCGGGGCCGGTAACCGAAGCCGGCCAGGCGCAGGATGTGGTGACGCAATTCGCGCCGCTGCGCCTGGGTGTGCTGGAGCCGGACCTGAAAGCGCCGGCGATGAGCGACCGGGCCGCGGTTTCCGCGGCTATCGGGCAGGCGCTGGAGCCGATCGCCGAGCGCGCAAAGAAAGTGACCGTGGTTGTGCCGGATGCCGCGGTGCGGGTACTGCTGCTGGATTTCGATACGCTGCCGGCGAAGGCCGTGGACGTGCTGCCCATTCTGCGCTTCCGCCTGCGCAAGCTGGTGCACTTCGATGTGGAGGATGCGGCGATCTCCTGGCAGGTGCTGCCGAAGCAGGGCGATGAGCCGGTGGTGCGCACGGTCGTCGCGGTGATGCCGGCCGGGGTGCGCGCAGAGTATGAAGACGCGGTGCGCGAGGCCGGGTATGAGCCGGGCGCGGTGCTTTCGAGCTCGCTGGCGGCACTGGCCGCCGTTTCGGGTGATGATCCGGTGCTGGTAGTGAACCGCAATGCAAACTGCATCACGACCGCGATCGCGCGCGGTCCGGAACTGCTGCTGTTCCGCACGATCGACCTGGGAGACGGTGGCATGGATGGCAGGAATGGAGACGTCGGCGAAACGCAGGCAGCCGCAGAACTGCAGCAGACGGTCTCGGTAGCGATGGCGTATTACGAAGACACATTGTCATCGACCGCGCACACGATCTATTCCGTAGGGCCGGGAGGAGCCGTCGAACTGGAGCGGCTGCTGGGACTGCCGGATGTGCGTGTGCGTGACCTGATTCCCTCGCGCGACAATAACAACGTGTTGGCCGGTATGCTCGCTCCGGTAGTGGGAGCACTGGCAAGCTAATGAGCGGATTTCCCATTACTATGCCTATTTATCTTCTCTCCGAGCACGTGTGTCGGCTTCGGGACGCACGGATGGGAGAACCGCTCTAATGCGGATCACACTCAATCTCGCGTCGCACCCATATGTGGAGCTTCGACCGCTCTACCGGCGGCTGCGCATTGTGGCGCTGCTGCTGGTGATTACCGGGGCATTGTTCTGGTGGGTGCTGCGCGGCGAACAGCAGAAAGCCGACGCGGCGCACGCGCGCGCGGCAACGATCGATTCGGCCATTACCCAGACGCAGCAGGAACGGCAGCAGGCGGAAGCATCCATGCGCCAGCCGCAGAACGAGGCGGTGCTGACACAGGCGCAGTTCCTGAATAATTTGTTCCTGCACAAATCGTTCTCCTGGACCGCGGTGATGATGGACCTGGAGCAGGTGCTGCCGGCGAACGTGCAAGTGCTGACGATCGATCCCGTGGTAGCTAAAGACGGCAGCGTGACGATCCATATGCGGGTGGCCGGGCCGCGCGATAAGGCGGTGACGCTGGTGCGCAACCTGGAGCATTCACGGCGCTTCCGCACGCCGCGGATTGTGGGCGAGACGGCACAGTCGCAAAACCAGAATGGTCGGCAGGGCACTCTCGAATCCGTGAGCACGGGTAATGGCGTGGTCTTCGATGTGCTGGCGGAGTACAACCCGCTGGAGCCACGGAAGACGAAGCAGGAGCCCGCGGCCGCCGCGAAAACGAAGCAGGTTCGCGAGTCGCATGTAAAGAAGCCGACCGCCAGACGGAGCACGCCATGAAACTGACCCGCTCCGGTACTTTCAATCTGCTGAACGCGCATTTCGCCGCTGTGACGGTACTGGCCATCGTGAACCTGGTGCTGCTGGCGCAGTTGGTGATGGCGTGGCACACATTGCGCACCGACCGTCCAGAGCAATTGCAACTGAAGCAGGTGGAATTGCGCACAGCGCAACTGCAGGCGCGGCCCCTGCGCAACCTGCCGAAGCGGATCGCGGATTCCACCAGCGGCGCCGACCACTTCTATGGAGCGCGGGTGCCGGGTGCGGATTCGGCGATTTTGGCAGAGCTGGGTAGCCTGGAGCAGAAAGCAAACGTGCATCTGAGCCGGGTGCAGACGGCATTTGCGCCGGCGCTGCGCGATGTGACCGAGGTGCGCATGGACGCGAGCGTGAGCGGCGACTATGCATCGGTGATGCGCTTTATCAACAGCGTCGAACGGGACAGGATGTTTTTCGTGATCAACGGATTGACGCTGACAGGACAGCAGGGCGGACTGGTCAACCTGCGGCTGAGGGTCACCACCTATCTGCGCGGCAGTGATGTGGAGCATCTCCAGCCGGTGAGCAGCGGCGACGAAGGCACAGCCGGAACCGATCAGGACGGAGGGCGATAGCGATGGCCGTTCGTGTCGGCGCCGAAAGCAAGCCGAAGCTGTATGCCGCGATCGGTCTGGGCGCCCTGCTGGTGATCCTGGCAATCATCCAGATTCCGAAGTTGATTGGAGGCTCATCGCCCGCGGCTCCCGCGCCCGTGGCGCCGAGACCTGTCACGGCCAACGCCGCGCCGGCTGCACAGACGACGAATGCCTTTCCGCACGAAGCCACGCAGTTGCCGAGCCCGTCGGCGCTCGACCCCACGCTGCATCCGGAGCTGATGGCGCAGGCCGAAGATACGACGTACAAAGGCAACGGACGGAATATCTTTTCGCCGGATTCCGCGGCGCCGGTCGATATCCCAAAGCCGACTGCGCCCATTCGGCCCGGGCCGCCGCCACCGCCGCCGGGGCCGCCGCCTCCGCCTACGATCGACCTGAAGTTCTACGGGTACTCCTCGGTGCACGGCGGCAGCAAGGAGATCTTCCTGCTGCATGGCGACGATATCTTCCTGGCGCACGAGGGAGACATCGTGGACCGCCGCTATCGCGTGGTGGCAATCCGGCCATTCGCGGTGGAGATTGAGGACATTCCGTACCACAACACGCAGAGCGTGCCGCTCTCGCAAAATTAGTGTCTTATGTTGTTACGCAATACCAGTCCGGAACCGGAAAACCAGGAAGAAGGCTACCTGCTGCTGACCGTCCTGGTGATGGTCTTTCTACTGCTGCTGGCGCTGTCTGTGGCCGCTCCGCGGGTGGCGAAAGAGATTCAGCGCGACAAGGAGCAGGAGGCGCTCCAGCGCGGGCTGCAATACAAACGCGCGATCCGGATGTATTACAAGAAGTTCGGCGCCTATCCCACGGACATCAAGCAGCTCGAAAAGACGAACGAAATTCGCTTTTTGCGCAAGCGCTATACCGACCCGATCACGGGCAAAGATGACTGGCGGCTGATCCATATGGGCGAAGCCAAGGTGCCGCCGATGGGCTTCTTCGGACAGCCGCTGCAACAGGGCATGAGCAGCGTGACGACCGGACTGAACGGTGGCGCAGGCGGGACCGGGAGTGCCGGCGGCGATCCGGGCACGACTGGCGGCGCGGTGAACGGCGCGAGCCCGACCAATACCGGAGGCTCGAGCTTCGGGTTTAACAACAACGGCGGGTCTTCGAACGTGGGCTCCGGCAGCGGCGGCTTCGGATTTTCCAACAGCAACACGGGCGCGAGCCAGGGCGGCATTGGCGGAATGAATCCGTCCGGTACGAATGGACCGGGGAGCAACCTTCCAGGCGCGAACACTCCGGGCAACGGCAACAATACGGGCACGACAGGCGGCGGCAACACGTTTGGCGGCGGCCCGATTGTGGGTGTCGGGATTCCGGTGAAGAAGGCCTCCATGCTCGAGTACCACAAGCAGAAGAAGTACTCGGACTGGGAGTTTGTCTACGACCCGCAGGAAGACCTGGTGATGGCTGGCGGCGTGACAGGCGGCGGAGACGCGAACGGAAATCCCGGAGGTCTTGGTCCAAATGGGTCCGGCAGCCAGAGCGGGGCGCCCGGACCGGCCGGATCGGGCGGTTCCAACGGTTCGAGCGGCTTTGGGTTTAACAATGGCGGCTCGAATGGCGGCTCGAGCGGCAGTTCGGGATTCGGGTTCGGCAACTCCGGATCGAATCCCTCGCCGAATCCACCGAGCATGCCGCAGCCGAGCAATCCACAGCACTAGCTGGACTCTTTACTGCTCGGGAGCGGGGCGGATGATGCCGAGTTCGCGATAGACAGGCCGCATGGCGGCGCGAACTTCCTTCATCTGACGCCAGAACCATGCGGCGCCGAGGATGCAGCAGGTGCCGGTGAGCACCACGGTCCACGATGCGCTGATGCCACGGGCAAGACCGCCGGCAAGCAGGCTGCCGAACGGCGCCATGCCGACGAAGGCCATGGTGTAGAAGCTCATGACGCGCCCGCGCTTGTCGGCGGGGGCAAGCGTCTGAATGATGGTGTTGCTTGCGGCCATGCCCTGCATCATGCCGAAGCCGACGACCAGCATGAGCGCGAGCGAGAGCCAGAGGACGTGCGACAGGCCGAAGGCGATAAGTCCCGCGCCAAAGAGGGCGGCGGCGATGGGCATCATCTGATGCAGGCCGTTGACGGATTTACGCAGCGCCAGCGAGACGGCGGAGACCAGCGCGCCTACTCCCGTGGCGCCCATGAGAAAGCCGAGCGTGTGCGGCCCGCCGTGCAGCACCTCTGCCGCGAAGACAGGCATGAGCACCGTGTAGGGGCATGCCCATGAGACTGACCACGGCAAAGAGCAGCAGGAGATTGCGGATGGGCAGGAACCGGAGACATATCGCCATCCTTCCTGAAGCTGCTGACAAATGGTGTCTCGTGCCGGCGGCGGAGGATGCGGCCGAAGCTGCATCGCAAGCAGCGAAGCGATGACCGCGAAGTAGCTGATGCCATCGATGAGAAAACACCAGCCCTCGCCGATAGAGCGCGATCACGATGCCGGCGAGCGACGGGCCCGATGAGCCGCGCCAGATTGACCATGGAAGAGTTGATGCGCGATGGCGTTCCCGAGGTCATCGCGGTCGTCGACCATTTGCGACCATGAAGGCCTGGCGGCCGGGCATGTCGAAGGCGTTGATCAGTCCCTGGAAGACGCTGAGCACGAGAATGTCGGTGATCGTGATGATGTTCGGTAAGGTGAGCGCAGCCAGCGCGAGCGACTGAAGCACGGCGAGGACCTGCGTCCAGACCAGGACCGTGCGTGCGTTCAGACGGTCCACCCAGACGCCCGCGAACGGCGCGAACAGGAAGGTGGGAATCTGGCCGGCGAAACTAACCATGCCCAGCAGGAGCGCCGATCCGGTGAGGCGATAGACAAGCCAACTGGTGGCGATGCGCGTCATCCAGGTGCCGATGAGCGAGATGCTCTGGCCGCTGAAGAAGAGCCGGAAGATTGGAGCGCGAAGCGCTCGCCAGGCATGCGAGATACCGCCGGGCTGGTCGCGCGTTGCAATCGTCTCGGTGGCGGAGAGCGGAGTGCCGTCAGGCGCGGCGGCGGGCACCGGCTCTTCGAGTGCCGGCACTTCCAGTGCTCCGGTGTCGTCTACGCCGGTATCTCTTGGTGTCATTCGCGGTCCGCTAGTTTGGATGCCCCGGCACACGGGGTGGCTTCATGGTCGAGTCATGGCGGCAGAAACTCCATGTCGCACGTGCCGGTGTCGTCCTGATACGCTACTAGCCGCACTATACCGGGCCCCTGCGGCCGCCCACACAAGGATGATCGTCGTTGATGCCTAAACTATTCGCAACCAAATCGCTCTCGGCGCTGGGCGCCGAAGCATGTGAGGAAGGGGAGCGCACGCTCAAGCGTTCGCTCGGCCCGGTGAATCTGATCACCCTCGGCATCGGGGCCATTATCGGCACCGGCATCTTCGTGCTGGTCGGTCCGGCAGCCGCCAATTACGCGGGGCCGGCCGTGGCGCTCAGCTTTATCGTGGCCGGCATCACCTGCACCTTTGCTGCGCTGTGCTATTCGGAGTTCGCTGCGCTGATTCCGATCTGCGGCTCAGCGTATACCTACGGCTACGCGACGCTGGGTGAATTCATTGCGTGGATTATCGGCTGGGACCTGGTGCTGGAGTATGCCTTCGGCGCGTCTACAGTTGCCGCCGGATGGAGCGGCTATTTCGTCAGCCTGCTCGACGATCTCGGCGTTCATCTGCCTCCGCAGATCATTGCCCCACCTGGAACCGAGCTTTATCAATACAACGGCCATTGGGTGCCGTTCATGTCGCTGCCGGACAGCGTGAGTGTTCACTTGTCATCGCTCCCACATGCCACGGCATTCGCCAATCTCGTCGCCTTCGCCGCGATCGCCGTGGTGACAACGGTGCTGGTCATCGGCATCCAGGAATCGGCGAACCTGAATTCGGCCATTGTGTTCATCAAGCTGGGAGTGGTTGGCGTGTTCATCGTAGCGGGCGCGGCATTCCTGGCGAACCATCCGCAACTGGCGCATGCCAACTGGCATCCCTTCATTCCGCCTTCGCAGGGCGACGGGCACTACGGCATTGGCGGCATCATGGCGGGCGCGGCTTCCATCTTCTTCGCCTACATCGGGTTCGATGCGGTATCAACGGCAGCGCAGGAGGCGAAGAATCCGCGGCGCGATATGCCGATCGGCATCATCGGCTCGCTGGTGCTCTGCACCATCCTCTACATCATCGTGGCGCTGATACTTACCGGGCTGGTGAATTACAAGATGCTGAATGTGGGCTCGCCAATTGCAACCGGCATCGATGTCACCGGCCACCGCTGGGGCACATTGCTGGTGAAGTTCGGCGCGGTGTGCGGACTGGGCACAACCATGCTGGTGATGCTGCTGGGGCAATCGCGCGTGTTCTTCTCGATGTCGCGCGATGGGCTCCTCTGGAACTGGGCGAGCGACGTGCACCCGAAGTTCCGGACGCCGTGGCTCTCCAACATTGCCGTCGGACTTGCTTCGGCTATCCTGCCTGCCTTGCTCCCGGTGGGCCGCTTGAGTGAGCTCACGAACATGGGCACGCTGCTCGCATTTGCGATTGTCTGCGCCGGTGTATGGATTCTTCGTCGCCGCGCGCCGGAGATGCACCGGCCCTTCAAGACACCCTTCGTTCCCCTCGTTCCCATCCTGGGTATCATCTCTTCGCTGTACCTCGTCTATACCCTGCCCCGTCTCACGAAGGAAGTCGTTTTCGGCTGGCTGCTGATCGGGCTGATCATCTACTTCACCTACAGCATCCGTCACAGCAAGGTGCAGGCTCTGGAGCAAGTCGAGAAAAAACCGGCGGGGCGCTGACTTTCTCGGCGCGCATCCAATGAGCAGGTATGCTTCCCTTCTCGCTCGTCTACAGTGATGGGTTCTCGCTTCCGCTGGGAAACCATGTGTTTCCCGGCGAGAAGTACCGGCTGATTCACCAGCGGCTGCTGACGACCGGCGCCGCCGCAGAGAGCGACTTTGCTGCGCCGGAGACAATTGCGCTCGAGGATGTGTTGCGCGTGCATGAGCCTGGCTACACAGAGCGGCTGGTGAGCGGCACCCTGAGCGAAGAGGAGATTCTACAGACCGAGGTACCGTACTCGAAGGCGCTGGTGGATGCCACGCTGCTGAACTGCGGCGGCACGCTGCTCGCGTCAAGGCTGGCGCTGCGCAACGGTGTTGCGTGCTCGATCGGCGGAGGTTTTCATCACGCGCACCGGGATCATGGCGAAGGCTTCTGCATTCTGCACGATCTCGCGATTGCGCTGGCGCGGCTGCTCGACGAGGGCGCGATCCAGCGGGCGATGGTGATCGATCTCGACGTGCATGACGGCAACGGGACGGCGGCGATCTTTCCACCGGCCGCGGAGGATCGCGGCCCGCTCCGGTATGGAGTACCCTCGGGATCGATGAAGCCCAGCGCGGATGGCGTGTTCACGCTCTCCATGCATCAGCAGAACAATTACCCGGCGTACAAACCGCCTTCATCGATCGATGTGCCGCTGACGGATGGAACCGACGACGCGGAGTACCTGGCAGCGCTGGAGCGCACATTGGAGGTGGCGTTTGCGCATTTCCATCCGCAGCTCGTCGCCTACGTGGCAGGCGCTGATCCGTACGAGCAGGACAAGCTGGGCGGCCTTGCGATGACGATCGAAGGACTGAAGGAGCGGGATCGCACGGTCTTTCGCGCGGCGCAATCAGCGGGTGCGCGGGTGTTCTCTGTCTACGCGGGCGGCTATGCGATGCGGCTTGAGGACACGGTGACGATCCACGCGAACACCGTGCTGGCTGCAGCGGAGGTGTTCAGCTTCCATGGGGCTACGAGCTGCTGAGTGCAAGCAAACTGCAGGTCCTTCGTGTCGCTCAGGATGACAATCGCCAGTCAGCGAGAGGCCATGGTCTTATCGATCGCGGACTGCGCGAGCGGCACCATGATTTTGTAACCGGCATCGTTCGGGTGCAGGCCGTCTTCACTGAGCGCGCGCTTCAGCAGGCCGCTGCCGTCCACCATGGAATTGAAGTAATCGAGGTAGTAGCAATTCGTGCTCGCGCAATAGCCTTTTATCCATTGATTGAGCCGCACAATCTCTGAGGGCGGGCGATCGGCGAAGAAGCGCTGCGAGGCAGGCGTGTAGTTATTGACCGGCATCACCGAAGAGAGCACGAGCGCGATGTTGTGCTCGCGGGCAAGCTCGGCCATGGAGGTCAGGTTGCCTTCGATATCTTCGAGCGAGATGGGGCCTGTGTTGCCGGCGATGTCATTGGTGCCGGCGAGGATGACGACGACATCGGGATTGAGGTCGATCACATCCTGACGGAAGCGCAGTAGCATCTGCGAGGTGGTCTGCCCGCTGATGCCGCGATTGATGTAGTGCTTGTCGGGAAAGTACTGGCTGAGGTCCCACTTGTCGGTGATCGAGTCTCCGAAGAAGATGACGCGGCGATCGCCGGCAGCAGGCTCGCCAAGTTCCTGGTTCGCGGCGCGGTAGCGGTGCAGGTCGGCGAAGTCGCGGGCCCAGGACTCCATCTGGGAGCGCTGGTAGTCGTTGAGCGGCGCCACCTGCTCGACATGGGGAGTGGCTGCGCCTCCACGCTCCTGCAACTGCGGCTGTTGCCCATGCGATGAAAGGCAAGCGGCAAGGAAGAAGCATGCGGCAACCGCAAGAAAGCGGGGCCGCCGGGCCACCGGGGTTGGGAACATACAGGTCACCTTACACTGCCGCGAAGCCGGCGTGCACCCCCAGCAAGCCCCGGAATTCGGGCTGATAAACTGAGAGCTGACCGCTATGTTTGAGAACCTGTCCGATAAGCTGCAGCGCGCGTTTAAGAACCTGCGTGGCGAAGGCACCGTTACCGAAGAGAACATTAACGACGCGCTGCGCGAGATCCGCATTGCGCTGCTCGAAGCCGACGTGAACCTCTCCGTAGTGAAGGAGATGATCGAGCACGTACGCGAGAAGTCGATGGGCTCCGAGGTGATGACGGCGCTCTCGCCCACCGAGCAGGTCATCAAGATTGTGCGCGATGAGTTGGTCGCGATTTTGGGCAGGGATACGGCGCGCTTCAACTTTGCGTCGCGGCCGCCCAGCGTGATCCTGATGGCGGGGCTGCAGGGCTCCGGTAAGACGACGACCTCCGGCAAGCTGGCGGCATGGTTGCAGAAGGGCGGCCATCGCCCGATGCTGGTCTCGGTCGACGTGTACCGGCCGGCGGCGCGCGAGCAGTTGAAGGTGGTCGCGAGCGCGATCAAGGCGAACATCTATGAGGGCGACCTGAAGGGCGAGCCTGCCGGCACTCCGCTTGTCGAGCGACTGGCGAAAGAGGCGCGCCGCGAGGCCGTGAACTATGGCTGTGACGTATTGATTGTGGACACGGCCGGCCGCCTGCATATTGACGATCGCTTGATGGAGGAGATGCGCTCCCTGAAAGCGCTGCTATCGCCGCAGGAGATCCTGTTCGTTGCCGATGCAATGACCGGCCAGGACGCGGTGCGATCTGCTGAGGCTTTTCACAAGCAGCTGGCGTTGACCGGCACCATCCTGACGAAGATGGACGGCGATGCGCGCGGCGGCGCGGCGCTGTCGATCCGGCACATCACCGGGCAGCCGGTGAAATTCATCGGCACGGGCGAGAAGCCGGACGCCTTTGAGCCGTTCCATCCCGGACCGCATTGTGAGCCGGATTCTGGGCATGGGCGACATCATGACGCTCATCGAGAAGGCGGAAGCGACGCTGGACCGCAAGAAGTCCGAGGAGTTTGCCCTCAAAGCGCTCTCCGGCGATGGATTCTCGCTGGAGGATTTTCGCGACCAGTTGCGGCAGATCCGGAAGCTGGGCTCGATGCAGAGCATCATGAAGATGCTGCCGTCGGTGGGGCCGTTCCAGGGCATGCAGCAGATGGCCGGACAGGTAGATGAGAAGCAGTTCTCGCGCGTGGAGGCAATCATCAACTCCATGACGAAGAAGGAACGTAACAACCACGAGATCATCTCCGGACCGCGCCGCAAGCGCATCGCCGCAGGTTCCGGCACCAGCGTGCAGGAAGTGAATCAACTTCTGCGGCAATACGGGCAGATGCGCAAGATGTTCAAGAGCGCCGGCAAACCAGGCATGCAGCGCAAGCTGATGGGCTCATTGAATGCAATGCGGGCATGGGCGGTATGGGCGGGATGGGCCGCTGAATCGCCTTGGCGCTGCAGGACAAGCTGGACGAGATCACGACGCGAACGCGCAGCCTGGTGCAGCCCGAGCGGCTGGAAATCGGCGAGCGGGCGATCGCAGAACTGTTCGCGACCGGCATTGAAGACACGTTGCTGAAGCCCGGCGACCCGGCGCCTTCCTTTGCGCTGCCGGATGCGAATGGAAAGCTCGTGCGCTCCGCCGACCTGCTCGCGCTGGGCCCGTTGGTCGTGAACTTTTTTCGTGGGCGTTGGTGCCCGTATTGCGTCACGGAACTGGAGGCGTGGCGTGAACTCTTCCCTGCGGTGCGGGAACGCGGCGCTCTGCTGGTTGCAATCTCTCCGCAGACTGTGCGGCAGAACGAGTTCGCCGTGACGCAGCATTGCTTCCGTTTCCGCTGCTGCGTGACGAAGGCGCAGCGGTCGCAGCGGCCTTTGGTTCCGCGTACACCGTGCCCGAGTCCATGCAGGGTCACTACCGGTCGATCCTGGTGAATATTCCCTTCATCAACGGCGAAAGCTCGTGGCGTCTGCCTGTGCCGGCTACGTTTGTGATCGGCCCAGATGGAGTGATTCTGTGGTCGCGGGGACACGCGGATTTTCGCGTGCGACCCGATCCGGCGGACGCGATTAAAGCCCTGTGAATTCTGATATTTAGAGACCGGGCCCAGAACCTGCGTCACCTTGACTGAAAGAGCTCAGATTGTTAGTATCATGTTGCGGGGTGGAGCAGCCCGGTAGCTCGTTGGGCTCATAACCCAAAGGTCGCAGGTTCAAATCCTGCCCCCGCAACCATTTAGCGGAAATCAACCCTGCAGAACCCCACGTTAAGCGGTTTCTGAAACGTTGAGTTGAAAGGCTGCCACCCCATTGGCAGCCTTTTCGTTTGCTATGCGAAGGGGCATCGACACCGCTGTAATGTACTCTTCTCGCTCCCTTTCGAGTGCAGGGCTCGCTGGCGCCGTTGATCTCTCAAAATTCGGTCCTCGCCCATGCGCGGAACCACGGATCTCCAGATCGTCCCAGAGCCGTGAAGACCTACCCAAACTTATCGGGTCGAGGTTTATGGAAAAGAGGTAAAGTTGGGCCTCCCCGAAATGGAGCTGGGCCACCAGAATGCCTGAATACAGTGCACTGAGACAGGCATCCGAAGGCAAGAGTGGGTCGGATCTCTGTGAAAGTGGCGTGGCACAGTTCACGAATACTGCTTCAAAGACGACGTTTCGTTCTACTTCGGTCGCGACGCTTGGATCCCTGATGAGAGCAGCAACTGTGTGTTGATATTGCTTTCTAATGATCGAGATCCAAGCTGAAGAAAGGCGTCTTCGCTCTCAGCCTGCACGCCATGGATAACTCGCTCCCACCCGCCGCAACAACACCGGGCCGCATCGTGCGACATGCAACGCCGGTGAATGGAACCGGCTGGAGTCGCTGGGTTCCCGGGTTTAACACGCTGCGCCAATATGAGTTGTCCTGGCTGCGGCACGACCTTGTCGCCGGCCTCGTCATGACGACCATGCTCGTGCCGGCCGGCATCGCGTATGCCGAGGCGTCCGGGTTGCCAGGTATCAACGGCCTCTACGCAACAATCGTACCGCTGCTCGCCTACGCTCTGTTCGGTCCGAGCCGCATTCTCGTCCTTGGCCCTGACTCGTCGCTTGCGCCGTTGATCCTCACAGTTGTGTTGCCGCTTTCGGCAGGGAAACCAGCACACGCGGTCGCGGTTGCCGGAATGATGGCAATCGTTTCCGGCACAGTATGCGTCGCAGCAGGCCTAGGACGACTGGGCTTCATCACCGACTTACTCTCAAAGCCGATTCGGTACGGTTACATGAATGGCATCGCGCTAACGGTGCTGCTGAGCCAGATCCCAAAGCTTTTCGGCTTCTCTGTCAATGCAAACGGCCCCGTGCGTCAGGCGTGGGGAATCATTAGTAAGGTGCTCGCAGGAAACACGAATGTCGCGGCCCTCGCAATCGGAACTGGGACGCTCGCTCTCATAATGCTGCTCAAGCGCTGGCCGCGCATCCCGGGCGTTTTGATCGGAGTCGCTGCCGCGACTCTTGTCGTCGCCGCCTTCCACCTCGGGACGCGTACCGGTGTGTCCGTGCTCGGTCCTCTGCCAAAAGGACTGCCCTTGCCACGACTTCCCCTTGTCCACGTCAACGAACTGGGATCAATCCTAATGGGCGGTATCACGGTTGCCCTCGTTTCCTTCGCGGACACGAGCGTACTCTCTCGGACCTATGCGTCGCGTCTGCGCACGCCCGTCGACCCGAACCAGGAGATGGTCGGTCTCGGCATCGCCAACCTTGCCTCAGCCTTCTTTCAGGGATTTCCGATCAGCAGCAGTTCATCGCGTACACCGGTGGCAGAGTCGGCGGGCGCCAGGACCCAATTGACGGGGATCGTCGGTGCGGCCGCGATTGCACTGCTGCTAGTGTTCGCACCAAACCTTCTTCAGCATCTGCCGCAGGCTGCGTTGGCTGCCGTCGTCATCGCCGCGGCCATCGGCCTGATCGAGGTGTCGGACCTGCGCCGCATCTATCGAATCCAGCAGTGGGAGTTCTGGCTTTCGATGGTCTGCTTCACGGGCGTAGCCGTGTTCGGTGCCATCCCTGGCATTGCGCTCGCAATAGTGATTGCCGTGATCGAGTTCCTCTGGGACGGCTGGCGCCCGCATTCAGCCGTGCTCGGCCGTGTTGAGCGCGTTAAAGGCTATCACGACATCACCCGGTATCCGGAAGCACGCTTGATCCCTGGCCTGGTGTTGTTCCGTTGGGACGCGCCGCTGTTCTTCGCGAACGCCGAGCTATTCCATGAACGCGTCCTGGATTCCGTTGCAAGCTCACCGACGCCTGTCCGCTGGCTCGTGGTCGCGGCAGAGCCGGTCACCAGTATCGATGTCACCGCCTCCGATGCACTCAGCGAACTCGACGAGACCCTACACGCCGCCGGCATCGAGTTGTGTTTTGCTGAAATGAAGGATCCTGTCAAGGACAAGCTGAAGCGCTTCGGGGTGTTCAGCCGCTTCGGCGAGCAGACCTTCTTCGCAACCGTAGGGCAAGCTGTAACTGCTTACCTGTCGATCTATGCCGTTGAGTGGGTAGACTGGGAAGATCGCAAGTCGTAGCGTCAGGCCGAGGGGAAGTAGCGCATGTCTGTTGATTCGACGCTCGAGCCCGACACATGGGCGGTAAGAGAGGCCTCGGATGAGCCGCCGGCCCAGACAGTGAACCGTAGTGTCGATTGTCCACTTCCCTTCTGCGTTCCAGATGGCAACCTGACTCTGCGGAATGCGGAAAGTAATCGTCCCGTTGTTGGGCATAGCGAGAACACCCTAGCATGAAGTGACGGCGACGATAGGCAGTAAACCGTCGAAAATCAACTTGTGTACATGTCTGACTGGATAGGGATTAAGCGCCTAATCGTGTCTGAACGGTGAAAATGCGCTGCTACGGCGGCCTTTTCGTTTGCCTTGGGAAGCATGTGGAGCCGCACAGAGCCCTCCCGAATGCACCAGACCGTCATCTCTGATTTTCAGCAATGATCGCATTTCGGCCATAGTAGCTAATCAGATAGAACGCAACTCCGAAAGAGATAATGTCCTTGAAGAGAAACAGGCCGAGATTGTTCATGTAATGGATGCCGTGAACCACGATGGTGTCATCCGGAGTCGTGATCAACATGCTGCTTGTGGTGAAGAACATGCCGACTAGAATGATCCCGCCCAGAATGCCTGCTTTCGGTTTAAGGTAGCCAACGATCAGCAGGATTGCTGCTGTCCATTCAGCGGCCCCGATCATATCCCCGAGAATATATGGTCCAAAGACCTTGAATTGCCAACTGGTAAGTGGGCTGTTAGTGACGAGCGGGATGATGCCCTCTGCTCCGGGTGCTGTCATTTTGAACTTGCCTGCCCACAGCAACATCACGATCATTCCAATGCTGCAAATAAGGAAAGGGATATTTCGATCTGCAACAAACGCTGCAATCTTCGTTAGAACACTTTTCGCCTGTAGTCCTTTACCTGTGTTCGCTTGAGGAGATCCGCGCACACCATCGCCCGACGTCTCAGCGGATGTGGTTTCAGTCATAAAAGGGCTCCTTCGTTAGAGAATGGCCCGTCCTCTTGCGTCTAGCTGCATGAGCAGATCGAATTCGAGATGTTATTCATAACCCATCCGCCTGTACCCCTGTTTACGCTTCGCCGTGCAGCTCACGAAACACACTGCCTCAATTCCCTGTCAGGGTATTGCAATGCGCATTTGGGCTCCTGCTGTATCCTCGCTCGGGTGCAATCGTAAACGTGCCATTGCCGTTGCCTAGCATCACATCAAACGTGGGGCTGTCATCGTCACCATAAACAACGACAAGATCCGGAATACCATCGTTATTGAAGTCCGCAGTGGCAATCTGCGGCGCGGTGCCTCGCATGCGTAGAGGGAACGACCATGTGTGGTCAAAGGAACCATTCCCTGATCCGAAATAAACGGTGACGGTGCTGGCCCGCCAATCGGACACAGCGATATCCGCAGTGCCATCCTTATTAAAATCAGCCACTGCAATTGATGTAACCGACTGCAGGTGAGCAATCTCCCGGCCCGGAGCAACGTGCCCGGTCCCGTCGATTCGAAACAACATCACCGCGCCATCTTCGTTACCAATCAGCAGATCCGGAATACCATCGCCATTGAAGTCATCCGCAATCAGGGCTCGGGGCTCGCGCCCTGACACCGGCATGGATGCTGTTTCCAGGAACGTGCCGTCCGACCGGCCGAGCCGAACGGTCAGCCTGCCGTTTGCAGCGACACTCGCAATGTCTGCGATACCGTCGCGGTTGAAATCCGCTGTAACTACCAGCGGGGCTTTCTCCTGCTCCTCATCTTGTTGCGCGTAGAGGTGTGCTGCGGACAGCAAGCTCCCCGCAAGCAGTACCATCAAGCCGACGCTGGAAGCAAAAGGAGGCATGCGACTCCTTCTATTCTATTTGTGCCGGGTAGGCGCCGTCCTGATTGCAGCATCGGGGAGTGCCCACGCAAAGAGTACGCCTCCACTGCTGGTCAACACATACTGACGGCCATCCAATTCATATGTAATGGGTGAGCTGGCCATGCCTACGCCAGTACCGGCATGCCACAGGGTTTTGCCGTTTCTTGTATCCAGCGCCATGAAATTTCCGTATGCATCGCCGGTGAATGTCAGGCTGGAGTCAGTCGTCAGCACGCCTGCACCGGAACCATCTTCACCCAGATCATGGGTCCAGCGCAGCTTGCCCGTCTGGTAATCGATCGCCTCCAGGAGACCCTTGCCCCACAATCCGTAATCTGCACCTGCCCAGCCATAAGCGCCATCGGCTGGTTTCGAGAAATAGAGGCTGTAACTCGGATGCGTATCCACCAGGAAGAGTCCCGTCTTCGGATCAAAGCTAGGCGAGCGGAAGTTCGTAAGACCGCCTTCATCCGGCGCAATCAGGCGTCCATCCGGCGCCGGCTCTTTCTCCGGATTCGGAATGGGATGGCCATCCTTGTCCACACCGCGGGTCCAGTTCACGGGGCCAAATGGCGCAGTCAGCAGGCTTTTGCCATTGGTGCGATCCAATACAAAAAAGTAGCCATTACGCGATGCCTGCATGAGCATCTTGTGCGGACGGCCATGAAAATTTCCATCTACAAGAACAGGCACTTCCACTGCATCCCAATCATGGGTATCGTGTGGCGAAGCTGAGAAACCCCAGGCTAGCTTTCCTGTATCTGGATTTATCGCCACGATACTGCAGGTATAGAGGTTCTCTCCCGGACGGGTCTTTCCATTGAGTACAGGCGTGGGATTGCCGGTTCCCCAATAAATCAGGTTTAACTCTTTATCATAGGTACCGGTAATCCATGTCATGCCGCCGGTTGTGGTATTCGGAGTTCCCGCGGGCGGCGTGCTTTCCCATTGCCATTGCTCCTTGCCGTCCACAGGGTCAACGGCACGAAGATAGCCGGGAAGATTATCCATGTCGCCGGAGACACCAACGATCACGTGATTCCCCACCACAAGTGGAGCCATCGTCGTCCAGTAACCCTTGTTGACGTCTGCCACCACCACATCCCACCGAACGCTTCCATCGTTGGCATTCAGTGAGACGAGATGGCCATTGGGCGCAAGGAAGTAGAGCCACTCCTTATACATGGCGACGCCACGCTGCCCTATATGATCTCCATCTTCCGTCGGCTTGTTGTAGTGCCAAAGCATGTGCCCGGAGCGCGCATCCACAGCCCAGACATTGTCCGGAACCGTGAAATAAAGAATGCCGTCAACCAGCAGAGGCGTGGATTTGATCTCGGCATTCTGATTGGTCTGGAACGCCCATGCAAGCGAGAGATATCCGACATTCTGCGTTGTAATCTGCGTGAGCGCGCTATGCCGTCTCCCAGAGTAATCACCATGATAGGTAGGCCAGCTAGCCGGAGCAGGATGCTCAATGGCAGCAGGGTCCAGCGACTGCGCAATCCCAGGATGAGGCAAGCCAGCAAGAGCCGCGGCAACCACAACCAGGGCATTTTTCCAGAACTTCATAAGATTCAACCTCATTAGCGCAGAGTTTGTATGTATGCCATCAGGTTGTGAATATCGTCGTCCGTGTATTTACTGAATAGATCGACATGGGCATCTACTGGGGAGTCCACGGTGAAGTGGATCCGCCTGACTGGCCACGAGTGATACACGCGGTTACTGTCGCGCAACCCGATCGTGAATTCATCCCGGTAGGCAAGCAAGCCGGTAATCTGCTGACCGGCTGGAAGAGTAACGGTCACATGACTCTTTGCGTCGTCCGGATACAGCATTCGCTCTTCCAGCTTTAAGCCCTGGTAGCGTGAAGCGATACCAGCAAGATCACCTGCCGGTGAATGGCACTTTGCGCATCCGCCGCCTCCATTGAAGTACGCTTTGCCCGCTGCAACATCTCCTGTCTGCAGATCGCTGACATCCACCCCGCGCCGCCCTCCAGGACGGGAAGAGCCCGCCTGATGATGAATAAACGCGGCAAGGCTGCGCATCTCCTCGTTGGATAAACGAAATGCCGGCATTTTTTTGGCCGGGCGCCCATCTCGGATTACCTCCGAGATCCGATTCCCGTTCACATCCGCAAGCACAAGCTTAGAGCGGGTCAGATCGGGGCCGGTTTCTCCACCCGCAGCATCGCGCCCATGGCAGAATGCGCAGTTGCGCTGGAAGAGATGTTGCCCAACCTCAGCAAGGCTGGCAGAACCATTTGACTCGACAGTGGAGGGCTCGCTGGCCGTGATAAATCGCAACAACGACGCCATCTCCTGCTGCGATAGCTTCGGAAATGCCGGCATGCGGCCCTTTCCTGTACGGACCAGGCTCTCGATCTGTTGCGGCGTCAACTGCCGGCTTAAATCCAGCAGCGGCGGGAACCCGGGAAGATTTCCTTCTCTCTGGTCACCATGGCAAATGGAGCAGTGCTTTGCATAGGATGCAGCTCCTGCCTGGTTCTGCGGCTCCTGAGCATGAACGCGAATCGAAGTCGGACACGTCACAACGGCGGCTACGAACAAGATACAAGCATATATTCGCTT
The DNA here is from genome assembly GCA_963836835.1 of uncultured Acidobacteriaceae bacterium. GTDB lineage: Bacteria > Acidobacteriota > Terriglobia > Terriglobales > Acidobacteriaceae > KBS-83. The sequence continues at coordinate 83,461 of CAWILE010000007.1, forward strand.
CATCATTCCCCAAAAACTCTGTCTTTCTACACACCTATCCCGAATATCGAATAAGCTGCATAAATCCATAATCCATGTGTAACTGCTGGTGGCAGTGCCAGAGCGTATCGCCTGGATTATCCGCCGTGAAATCGACTTCGACCGTATCCAGCGGCATCACATTGATCACATCCTTCTTCAGTCCGCTGATCTGCTTCTCGCCGATACGGGTCACCTCGAACGTATGCCGGTGCAGATGAATGGGGTGCTGATCTCCGCTGCCATTGCGCAAGACAAGCCGGTAGCGTTTGCCCCGTTGAACCATAAGCGGATCGATCTTCGGCCAGGACTTGTTATTGATGGTCCAGGTATCGAACTTCGAGTTACCTGTCGGACCGATATCACGGAATGTGAGCGTAAATGTTTCGTCCGGCTTTGCGGCAACGGACGCATTGGCAAATTGCGTGTAATCCCATTCGGTGGAAGCGGGAGCCTTCCAGACAGGGTCTCCCTTCTTCCCCGAGTATTCGACCACGATCCCGAGGCCCATTCGGCGTTCTTTTTCGAGTACTGAGCCAAGTACCCAGACGCCGGGAGAGTTCATCTGGACGATGGCATCCACGCGTTCTGCAACCGCAAGCGAGATGGTCTCCACGGACCGTGGCGTCGGGACCGGGTTGCCATCCATCGCGATGATCTGGAAGGTGTGACCCGGCAGCGCGAGAACAACATTTTCCGTTGCGCTGGCATTGAGCAGGCGCATCAGCACCCGCTGTCCCTTTTTCACACGTAGCGGCTCGCCCGCTCCTAACATATGCGCATTGATCGTTGCGTACTTGTAACCGACATCCGACCCGCTTGTCAGGGGCATATTGGACGATTGCTCGCGCATCGTTTCCACCATCGGGACAAAGGATGGCTCCCAGTGATGGATCGCCAGGTTGATTTCCTGGTCATACTTTGCGGGCTGATCGTGGCCTTCAATCAACAAAAAGCCGAACTGACCGGTATAAGTGCTGACTGAGAGATCGCCATACGAAGAAGCATGCGTGTGATACCAGCGAGTCCCGGCCGGATTGGGAGTAAACGAATAGCGATGCGTTGCGGCCGCCGGAATCATGGGCGAGCCTTCTTCCATGGCGCCGTCGTTGAGCGAGTCGATCGCGAGCCCATGCCAATGGACGATATCGCTATTGGCGGATGAGTTTGTTACGTCAATGGAAACCGGGACACCCTGGCGCAACCGGAGCAGCGGGCCCGGAACCTGCCCGTTATACGCCACAGTTTTGATTGAGACTCCGGGCCCAATGTCGAGCGTGCATGGCTCAATGCGCAGGCTGTGATCAGGTTTCCCTGCCGGACCAGCCTCGGCTGCGAACATGCGAGGTATCAGCGCATGCAATGAACTGCCAGCAACCAGGCTTCCTGTCGCTGAAAGAAAGCTTCTGCGATTCATGAAAATATTTGGCCCCAACGGGGACCTCCCCCATTTCATCACATTTCTGGAACTGGCACAGCATCCTCGCCAACGTGCTCCTTCGATCATTGACAAGATATGCGCGGTTACACCCACCACGCCGCCGTGGGCTTCTCCTTCAGAATGACCGTGCTCAGAAACTGCGCTGCGCGCGCCAGTCCCTCCGCTGGAGAGAGCAGACTGTCCTCGTGCTCAATCGAAAGCGCGCCGTCGTAGCCATACATACGCAGCGTGGAAACGAACTCCTTCCACCACTCCGCGCCGTGTCCATAGCCGCAGGTGCGGAAGATCCATCCCCGGTTGCGCTCATCTGTATATGGCTTGGTATCCAAAACTCCCGTCAGGGAAAGATTCGCCGAATACATCTGCGTGTCCTTCGCATGGACATGGAAGATGGCGTCGCCAAGCAGCCGCACAGCGGCAATGGGATCAATGCCCTGCCAGAACATGTGGCTCGGGTCATAATTGCAGCCAATCGACGGGCCCGCAATCGTACGCAACCGAAGCAGGGTTTCCGGGCTGTAGACCACAAACCCGGGATGCATCTCAATGGCGATCTTCACGCCGTGATCGGCAGCAAATGCTGCATGCTCCATCCAGTACGGAGTGACCAACTCGTCCCATTGCCATCGCAGCAGGTCCAGATACTCCGGCGGCCATGGGCATGTCACCCAATTCGGCGACTGCGCCGCGTGGGAATCACCGGGGCACCCTGAGAAATCGACAACGGTCGAAACACTCAGCTTTTCCGCAAGCAGAATAGTTTTCCGGCTGACCTCCCGTGCTTTTTCCGCCAGCGCCTGCTGCGGGTGTAATGCATTGCCATGACAACTGAGCGCGCTGATGGACATGCCATAGTCATTTAGCTTCTGCTGGAATTCGTTGAGTGCGGATGCATCCTCCAGCATCGACAGCTTGCAGTGAGCATCACCGGGATAGTTCCCAGTCCCCAGCTCCACTGTATCGATCTGGAGTGACTTCAATGTCGCCAATGCATCTTCCAAGGGAAGATGCGACAGCAACGGCGTAAATACCCCGAGCCTCATCCGGTCTCCTCAGTTATTGCTGTACTTGTTCCCATCGTCCGCCTGCGGCATGGCTTCGCAACATGGTCTCCACGAGACAAGTTGAACGATAGCCATCTTCAAAGGTCGGTAACGGCGCGGGCTTTGCTTCCGGACGCCCATCCTCCCGTATCCATTGATAAGCATCGCGCAGCAGATTGCGGAACGCATCCGCCCATGACTCCTGGTGCCCTCCGGGCAGGTGAACATACGGAAGCACGTCCCGGGACACCAGCGATGGGTCTTTTGCCATATTCAGATTGGACTGGTCGTGCCGCCCGATCCACAGCTCGTTCTGCTGCTCCTGCCGCCACTTGAGCGAAAGCGCTCTTCCGTTGACTTCAAGCTCAAGATCGTTTTTATGCCCAGGCAGCACCTGGCCGACGGAAAAACAGCCTCTTGCGCCGTTGTCAAAACGGAGCAGCACACTTGCCAGATCTTCCGCTTTTACCTGGATAGGCTGCCTGTCGCCACGGCTCGTGACCGCAAACGCCTCCGCCGATGCTCCTGAGGAATAGCGCACCGGAATGACGATCGCCAGGTCGGCCAGCACGGAAACGATCTTCGCTCCGGCAACATGCTCAGCCAGATCACACCAATGAGAGCCAATATCGCCCAGCGCGGATGTGACTCCGCCTTTGGCCGGATCAGAACGCCACGAATAGACATTCGGATCGCTCATCCAGTCCTGCAGATAATAGCCACGTACGAAGCTCAACGGGCCTGTTTCGCCACGCGCCACCATGCCGCGTGCCTGCTGCACCAGCGGGTTGCCGCGGTAATTGAAGGTGACAACATGCGCGACCCTGGCGGCCATCGCTGCGTCGCGTAATCTGCGGCCCTCCTCAGCATTCAGGGCGAGTGGTTTATCAGAGATGACGTGCTTACCCGCTTGGAGTGCTGCCAACGTGACAGGCAAATGCAGGTAGTTCGGCGTCGTATTGTGAATCACCTGGATATCAGGATCTGCTATCAGCGCCTTGTAATCCCCATACGCGCGATCCACCTTATACTCGCGCGCTTTTTTGTTCGCCGACTCTTGTGACGACCCGGCAATCGCCACTACATCCACATCGCCAAGCCGCCGAACCGCATCGATATGATGTCCTGCAACAAAGCCCGGCCCCACCAAACCCATTCCGATCTTCTTCATACCTGCCGCGTCACTCCCTCTTCACAAAGCTCAACGTGCCACGCGCGGATGTGGCGCGGTGCTGCCCTCCGTCATTCCAAGCACCCACCGGATCGCCTCAAAATACATCTTGCGAATGTCGGGGTCCTGCCATGCCTCTTCCGTATGACCGAGGGTGGAATAAAAGACACGTCCCTTGCCATACATCTTGCTCCATGCCACGGCAAAATCGTGATCGGTGCGATGAATGCGTGGATTGTTTGCGTAATCCAGCTTGGTTGGATCAAGGCTCAGGAGCACATGCACCTTGTCGCGCGACCAATCCTTCGGCTGGTAGATTTCGTCGTATTTGGTGAATTCCTTCGGGAAATGGCGGACAGCAGGAAAGTCTGGATCCTCATTCACGATCGGTGCCTGAAACGTCATCCACGGATGCTGATCGAACCATCCGCCAATCATCTCGCCGTATTCCGGCCAGCTGTAGTTTGTGTCCAGAGCCGCGTGAATCCCTACAAACCCCTTACCGTCCTCCTTGATGGCGGAGAGCATGTCCTGCTTCTGGCCTGCGTCCATGTCCAGCTCGCCGGTTGTACTGGCAAAGACAATCGCGTCGAAATACGCCAGGTTCTTCGCGTTGCGGCCGAGGTCCTTCTTCGTCAGCAACTCCGTATCGGTGCGCATCTCCGTGTCCCACAGGCCGCTTTCCTTGCCCATCGTGTACACGGCATCCATCGCAGCCGAGACGGAGTCATGCTCAAACCCCTTCGTTTCGCCAATCACGAGAACGTGCTTGAGATGCACTTGCTTGGCGCTCGGCGGTGCAGGCTGTGCATTGGCCACACTGAGCGCTCCGAACATCGGTGCAACCAGGAAAGAACAAACGTATTTCCAGCGAAGACGCATGAATCGCCTCTCTAAAACAAGCTTTGTCAGATTGGCAACAAGGATAACGTCTGGCGTGCGCCCTGAAAAGGGGAGCCCCGCGCTCACCCTGCGCGCCGCACTGCCCACACTGCCTGCCGTTCGGTTATTGAAAGCCGCTAGATATCACAAATGTCCACGGCCTGCCGCAATGAAGTCAGAGGATCGCTTTTCGGCACGAATTCGTGCGCGACGTACCCGGGATAATTGAGCTCTGCCAGTGCTTCCATCAGCGCCGGATAATAGATCTCCTGCGTCCCATCGATTTCATGCCGTCCAGGAACACCTCCAGTGTGGAAGTGGCCGAGGACGTCGATGTTTTCACGGATGGTCGCAATCAGATCTCCCTCCATAATCTGCATGTGGTAAATGTCATAGAGCAGCTTCACACGCGGCGAGTTCACTTCGCGAACGACACGAGCGCCCCAGGCAGTGTGGTCACACATGTAATCCTTGTGGTCGCGCTTGCTGTTCAGTAACTCAAGACAGATATTGACTCCGTGATCTTCTGCAATCTTCTTCAGACGATTCAGTCCCAGGATCGTATTGCGAGCGCCCTCTTCATCCGACATGCCACGGCGGCTCCCAGAGAAGGTGATGACACTCGGCACTTCCGCCTTTGCAGCTATCGGGATGTTCTTGCGGAATGCCTCTTCAATGGCGGCATGATTCTCGGTACGGTTCAGCGCATCCGGAATCGTCCCGCCTCCGGCATACCCCATTGTGCAAATGAGGCCATAGCGGCGCGGAATGTCGAACTCTGCTACTTCCAGCAGGTCGACCCCTTTGAGCCCCATCTGTGCGGCGGCCACACAGAGCTGGTCCAGCGGAATCTGGTTATAGCACCAGCGGGAAACAGACTGCCGGATACGGCCCTTGCGCGGGACAGATGACATGACTCCGCTTGTATGAGGAAGAATGGCCGCAGCAAGGCCAGCTTTCATGAAAGTGCGCCGGTTCGATTCCATAGTTGCAATATTGTGCCACTTCCCTTCTGCCTGGCGATCTCACCATAATGCCGGCCAAGTACCACCTGGTCATGGAATCCATCGCGTCTCGATATCTTTGCAGGGTATTCGAATTGGCAACGCATGGCGGCTCTGTCGCAAAGAGCCCAATTCTGAGCGGCCCGCATCTGCATAATCGCGGGGCGGCTTGTTTGCTGTTCGACTTCACGCCTGTGTGGGTTAACTCTATTTCGCGAGCGGACGGGCTGGGGAGAAAAAGCCAGTGTAGGCCGCGCCGACGAGAGATGCGGCTGTTCCGGCGATGGCGGCGCCGAGGAATCTGCGGCGCGCAAGGGCGGTTTCGGTTGAGGTCAGCGGATTGTTCACGCAGAAGTCCGTCTCAGGTTGCCAGGACGAACCAATCGTAAGCCGCGGGCGTCAGATCGGTGAAAAACTCGGACCCATGTTGCCGTTATGCAAAATTGTTTCAGGCTAAATTGACCTCCGACAGCGAAGGCTCATCTGGTCTTGCGTGGGACCTTATAGGCAAAGGATATACCGATGATTTGGTTGGTATCCCAGCCAGGGGGCAGATTTACTGACTGTAGTTGGTAGTAAGGCCGGACAGAAAGCGCATTGGTGATGGGCAACCGGACGCCCGCCTGAAAGCGGTTCTGTGTGTAGCTGCTGCCGCCGTTGGAGTAGGGATTCGTCCACGGAACGATGAAGAACTCGTTGCTGACAACGATGGCAGGACGCCGCGCTCGTGGGAAGCGGCAAGCATGTAGTCAACACCAGGACGGAATCGGAAGCGCGCAGAAGCTTCGCGGTCGTCGGGGAAACGCCCTTCGATGAGCGTGCGGAGGTTATACCGCCAAGCGCCCCGGGATTGCTTACGGTGAGGTTGAGCTGCAGCCGATTTTCGTAAGCAGTGGCGGGATTGCCGGGAAATCGTTGGTAGCGATAAATCGGTGTCAGATGAACCACGGCCGCAGGCGAAAAGCGATCCCGCCCTGAACGAAGTACTCGAACAGGTTCGACGCGCCCTCGTCTAACCTCTGATGGAATTCAACCTCCAGAGACTTATTGGCGGAAAGGCTGTTGGAAATTCCCTGGTCCAGCCAGAGCCCTATCTGCTTCTCATCTTCGGGGTCCTCGGGGAGTGGTTGTTGCTGCGCTTTGGCCGGAAGAGCGAACACGGAACAACATAGGATCGCGAGCACGAATGCGGTGCGCCAGGTGGCTGTCCGCGTGGTGTGCAAAGAATCATCCATATTTTTAAAGACCGCGAACCCCATTGATTAGATCTACAGTTCCTTCGCCGCACGGCTGCCGCCGTTTCTCTCCGCAATGAAAGACTGGACTCTCTGGTTCGAGCATGGTGCCAGTATGCAGCCCCTCTCAAGCCCCTCACGCCTTTTCGGTGATTTATTGGGGTAAATTGGTTCGTTCTGTTTGGCTTGGGACCGGCATTCCCCTCATAACCAAGGCATAGAGGCTTCTCCTCACCAATCGGTGAGCGTTCCGTCCAGTTTGCGATTTACCGGAAGATACGCGGGCCGATAAGGATAGTTCCCGGCAAGCGCTTCCTCGTATTCCACGCCCAGGCCGGGCACATCCCCGGGATACATGTAGCCGCCGGCAAATCCATAGGCATGGGGAAAGACTTCGTCCGTCTCCGGAGCATGGTGCATGTATTCCTGAATGCCGAAATTGTGGATCGCCAACCCGAAATGCAGTGCACCCGCCATCGTGACCGGCGAAATATCCGTGGCGCCATGGCACCCCATCCGCACATGAAACATAGCCGCAAAGTCGGCTGCCTTCTTCAGATGAGTAAACCCGCCGCTATGCACAAGCGCCATGCGTAGATAGTCGATCCATCGGCGCTGGCATAATTCGTGCGCATCCCATATGGAATTGAACACCTCTCCCGTAGCGATCGGCGTTGTGGTGTGCTGGCGCAGCAGCGCATAGCCTTCCGGGAGTTCCGCCGTAATCGGGTCCTCCAGCCAGAAAAGATGATATGGTTCCAGCGCTTTGCCAAGGCGCGCAGCCTCAATGGGCGTGAGTCGATGGTGTGCATCGTGCAAGAGATGCACATCTGCGCCAAAGCGCAGACGTGCCTGCTCGAATAGCTTTGGCGCGTGAAGCAGATATTTTTCCGTGGACCAGAAATTTTCCGCAGGAAGCCCGCGCCCAGCAGGCTCATACGGCTTCGTTCCCTTGGCTACCCCGTACGTGCCGGCAAGGCCGGGCACACCGCTCTGCAGCCGAACCGCGAGATATCCGGCCTCAATGTAGGCGGCGGCCGCATCGAGCGCTTCTTCATTTGTCTTGCCGCTGGCATGGGTGTAGACAAGCACTCCCTCGCGGCTCTTCCCGCCAAGCAGTTGGTAGAGCGGCACGCCGAGCGATTTCGCCTTGATATCCCAGAGTGCCATGTCGATTGCCGCGATAGCTGTCATAGTCACCGGCCCTCTGCGCCAATAGGCGCCACGGTAGAAGAACTGCCACGTATCCTCTGTGTTGAATAGGATCGCGGCCGATAAGGCAGGGAACAGGTGATCTTCGAGATAGCTCACGACGGCAAGCTCACGGCCATTGAGCGTGGCATCGCCCAGCCCAAGCACGCCCTGATCTGTCTCGATCAGTAGCGTGACGAAGTTTCTTCCGGGCGAACACACACTTACGCGGGCATCTGTGATCTTCATAGTTACTTTTCTCCCCCAGTGCTATCGGCTTAATTTCGATGTAATCGACAGGTGCTGGCTCGCCGCCATCCGGATGTGCTGTCACTTTCAGTACATCTCCGGGATTCAATCAACCGGAGTCCAATCCGTCCATCGGGTTGCCGTTGAACCATTGATCGAATTGGTGGGCAGAGTGTTGTCTGGCAGTCCAATTACCGATCGGCTCGCCATTCAAGCGCAGAGTGTATTGCGATGCGCCTTCGTGAAAGTCGTAGTATGCGACAGCAATGCGGTACGGCCCACGGGCCGGTTAATACCGCGGTTGCTGAACACTGTGACAATGCGCAGATGACGGCCTTGCTGCCGCTCGCCATCTCGAATGGCATCACATCTACGATTCTAAAGCCCTCGAGCTGCATCGATTCTGCTTCGACACGATCGGGATAATGGCCTACGCGACCCTGCGCATCCGGAATGCCGGACTGTTGCTGGAACCAGCGCGTGATTGCATCTCGCCACACGACCGCATGACCAGCCTGGCAGCGCTGCAGAGCCAGCACCTTATGATAAGCGCTCCACATCCATGCGGCCTTCAAGCGTTTGCCATTCTGTAACCAACTCTGCTGCGCCGGCGGCCCCATGATAATGCGAGTCATACACATACTGCATCAGCGTCTTGCCCGAGCGAAGACGATAGGTATACGGAACATGATGCATGAAGAGCAATAGATTCTCTGGGCACGCGAGAGATGCCTCGTATTCCGCTGCAAGCTCGGGCGGATACTGCCCGATAATCCCGTTCCCGTCGCAACGGTGCGGTCCATGCCGATACCTTCTTTATCAGCTCGCAGCCATTGACCCCAGCCGTTATGTTCGGCTGATTCCGGGCCCGGCCCGTAATGGGCGCCAATGATGTTGACCAATGTCCCCAAACCCAGGGGACCGGTGTAGTCCTCATACAAGCGGCCAGGAGCGCATCTGCATGTCATCGATAACGCGGTCCACCAGCGGATCGTTGCCGAAGGTCTGCCGAGTCCATTCATCGACGATACTTTCGGACGAAAGGTCAGGATTCCAGGCAAGGCGGCCGAATCCATACAGATTCGCCATCGCGAGCGGATGAGCCATCCAGTTGGTATCGAGGCCGATATTCGCCACCCCGACAAAACCGCCAGGGGACGATGTATAAATGCGGCCCTGGACGATCGCCTTCACGGGAGAATGCGTCCGTCGACACGCATATCGGTATCGAGCGCGGTCTTCCACTGCGGAACCAGATAGACAAGATGCCGCTGCTGGCCGGCGTACTCCTGTGTGATTTGAGTTCGATCGCCTCATTTGTTTTTTTCAGGCCGGCGAAGAGCGGACAGACCGGTTCACGTACCTGAAAGTCGATAGGGCCATTCTTGATCTGCACGATGACATTCGCGGCAAAGCTGCCATCCAGTGGATGAAAGATATCGTATGCAGCACGGGCGCGATCTGCCCTGGGATCGTGCCAGTCGAGATGATGGTTATAGACAAATGCGCGATAAAGGACCACGCCGCCATGCGGCTTAAGCGCGGCCGCCAGCATATTAGCCGCGTCGGCTGGACTGCGGCCATATCGTGATGGGCCAGCTTTTCCCTCGGAATCTGCCTTCACAGTGAAGCCGGCGAAATCAGGAATCCTCGCATACAGCGCGTCAATTTGCGACTTCCACCATGCAGCAACTCTAGGATCCAGCGGATCGAAACTATCCAGACCTCCAACCGCTTTTGGACTGGAAAGGTCGACGGCGATCGCCACACGCACGCCGTTGGGACGCAGAGCATCGGCAACGCGCGCGACACCGTCCATGATCTCCGGGGTCAGCATGCGAACATCGGCATTGACATTGTTGATGGTGATGCCATTCACACCAACGGACGCGAGCAGCCTTCCATAAGCCGCCACGCGACTGAGGTCGGCACGAACATGTCCGCCCTCAAAAAAAATTGACCGGCCCGCATAGCCACGCTCGATCGAGCCATCAAGGTTGTCCCATTGGTCCACCCAGCGGATTGCATTCGCGGGTGTTTCCATGCGCTGTGGCGCCGGCGTGACGCCCGCGCTGATTTCTCGAAGCAGGGCAAACGTACCGTAAAGAACACCGCGGCCGTCGTGACCGGCAATGAGAACAGATCTGTTCCGGCGCGCCAGGATGAAGCCCTCTGGGCCCGGTACTGCCGCCGGCGCAAAGCCACCCACGGCCGTCTTGACATACGGCACCGTGCCGAGTACAAATGCGGGCTCGTCGTCTGCCCCGGTCACGTCGTGGAGCTTGATGCCGCAGATACCCGCCATTCCCTCCTTCAGCTCACGCTCTGCCGAGGCGATAGGTTCACCGCCCCGGCCTTCGGTGGAGCCGATCACTATGGCGGCAGGCAAAGTTTGACATAAGGCCCGTGCGGGGCCACGGATAGGCGCATAGCGCAGCCATCCCGCTGCGCCATCCTCTGCGCGCAGACAAAACGTGCCGAAGACGAGCCATGCGGCAAGGAGGGCGACAACGCGACGACGCGAATTGGCCATCAGCACCATTTCACTTCGGGAGCGCCTGCTCAACGCAGTTCGCGAAGAGAGTGAGCGGTATGGCCTGTGCCATGGCTCGATATCCAGCGAGCGATGGGTGCAGATGATCGGGCGATGGAGAAAGCGCGCGCCTGCGCGGAGCAACCGCCGTGCTGGTGGATTTCGACAAGCTGCTGGCGGATCCGTCGCATCCTGCGCAACTGCCTGCCCGCATATGATTCCGGCGTTCGAGACAGGCGTGCTCGAAATACCGCCGCTGCTCGCCCGGGTTGCGCGATCCGTTGCTGCGAATCAGCGCTCTCATTGATTCACTCCGCTGGCCAGCATGCCTCCATCCACGGCAATGATCTGGCCGGTCGTGAAGGATGTTTCGTCCGAAGCGAGATAGACCGCGGTTGATACCAGCTCGTCCGGATAGCCGAAACGTCGCATGGGTGTGCGCGTCAGCAACTCCTGCCCGCGTGGCGACTGCAGCAGGCTCGCATTGAGTCCGGTCGGAAAGATGCCCGGCGCAATTGCATTCACAAGAATTCCGTATGGCGCCCACTCGACAGCCAACGAGCGAGTCAGCGCGCCGACAGCAGCCTTGCTTGCGCAATATGCGGCAACTTCCTGAAACGCGACGAACGTAGACAGGGACGCAATGTTGATAATCCGGCCATGTCCCTTCTGTTTCATCGTGCGTCCAAAGATCTGGCAGGCCCGCAGCGTGCCGGTTACATTCACATCAAGAATTTTCCGCCATGCATCCTCGGTACACTCGAGCGTCGGAACACGCTGCGTTATTCCGGCGCAGTTGACAAGAATGTCGATTTTTCCAAACTCCTGCATCACGGCGTCGTGAAGCGCCTGCACGGACTGGCGGCTGCACACATCGACGGCGCACTGTATGGTCTGTACTCCCAATGCGCGAAGCGCCTGAGCCACTTCTGTGGTGTGCGGCTCGGAGCGCGCGGCAGCGACGACGGAGGCCCCGGCCTTTGCCAGCCCGAAGGCAATGGCCCTCCCGATGCCTGATGTCCCGCCGATCACAACGGCAGTCTTGTTCAAAAGGCAGAACTGACCCATTGCGGATTTCTTTGTGGACTCGAAATAGGTTGCGCCACAGTGCGCTTTGCAAGCTACGGTTTAACGACCGGCACTGTCAAACCATGATGGAATGCTCTTCCTCGACAAGCCCGGAAAAGACCCGCCTTCCGCCGCAGGTTCTTCCCAGGCCGGCATCGTGTATCGTTGGTAGCGGTTTCTGCTGCTGCGCGATTCGTGATCGGAACGCTGGATTCCCTGCGTCGATGCTCGATTGGCTCCGGCCGTACCGCAAAATTCCATCGGGAAAGTGAGACATCGTTGACGATGCTGGATCGCAGAAAGTTCATCCAAGCTGCTGCCATGGCCGCGACGGCCACACGTTTGAAACCTCTGCTTGCGCAGGCTCCGGCGCCGCGGTCGCCGAACGATAACATTCAGCTTGCGCTCATCGGCGCAGGCATCCAGGGGCAGCACGACACAGGAATCGCGGTGCAGGTGCCCGGTGTCAAGCTTGTGGCCGCCGCCGACTGCTATGACGGGCGCCTGACGCACTGCAAGGAGCTGTGGGGGCCGGACGTCTTCACTACTCGCGACTACCGCGAGATCCTGGCCCGCAAAGACGTGGACGCGGTGCTGATCGCGACGCCGGACCACTGGCACAAGACCGCGGCCATCGACGCGATGAAGGCAGGCAAGGACGTCTATCTTGAAAAGCCGATGATCCACCTCTACCCCGACGGTCCGGAGATCATCGAAGCAGCGCGCTCCACCAATCGCATCATCCAGGTCGGCAGCCAGCGCGTCAGCTCGGTCATCTACGCCAAGGCCAAGGAACTGCTCGCCTCGGGCATCATCGGCAAGCTCAACATGGTGGGCGCGCACTGGGACCGCAACTCCTCGATCGGCGCCTGGAATTACTCCATCCCGCTCGATGCCAACACCACCACCTGCGACTGGCCCCGTTTCCTCGGCAGTGCTCCAAAGATTCCCTGGAATGCCGAGCACTTTTTCCAGTGGCGCAAATGGAAGGCCTATGGCTCCGGCGTCGCGGGCGATCTTTTCGTGCATCTGTTCAGCGGCACGCACTTCATCACCGGTTCACACGGGCCTACTCGCGCCATGGCGACCGGCGCGATCCGCTACTGGAAGGACGGCCGCGACGCGGACGATGTGATGCTCGCTTTGTTCGACTATCCCGAGGGCTTCAATCTGAGCCTGCACGTTAACTTCGTGGATGGTGGCGAGGAGAGCGAAGGCTTCCTGTTCACCGGCTCTGAAGGCCTGATGACGATCGCCGGCAATACGGTGACGGTTAAACGCACACCCGCTGAGAGCGAGCCCGGCTACACCGTTTCCACCTTCGCGGATGCGATGCAGAAGGAATACATCGACCAATACCGCACGAAATATCCGGAGAAGCATTCAGCGGTGCTCTGCCGGAGAACGAGCAGAAGTTCACCGCGCCGGAGGGCTACAGCGACAGCTACGACCACTTCCATAACTTCTTTAACTCGGTCCGCAGCCGGCAGCCCGTAGTGGAGGACGCAACCTTCGGCTTCCGCGCGGCAGGCGCGGCGCTGCTCAGCAATCTCAGCGTGGAAAAGGGCGAGGTTGTCCACTGGAATCCCGAGACAATGAAGCTCGAGCGTAGCTAAAAGCATTTTCGGCTACCGAAAATGCTTAACCCGGAGAATTGGAGAATGATGATTTCGTTCAAGCATCTTGCACCCCTCATTGCTCTGCCTCTGCTCGCCCCGGCACTGGGCCATGCCCAGGAGCCGGGAAAGGCGACCGAGTTCCGCATGCAGCACCCCGGCAACGGACCGGGCGGGCAGCCGCGGATTGCATTCCTCTCCCATCGCCTCGGCAACGATCATGCTGAAGGCATCTCGCTGCTGGACATGAACGGCGATGGCTTTGACGATCTGCTCAGCGGGGCGTATTGGTACGAGAATCCCGGCGCCAATGGCGGCGAATGGAAGCGCCACCAGTTCCGCACCGTCGGCGTCCACAACGAGTTCGTCTCCGACTGCGGCGAGTGGATTGTCGATGTCGATCACGACGGACTTCCCGACCTGGTCACCACCGGCTGGATCGCCAACGGCGTCTGGGTGTATCACAACCCGGGACCAAAAGCCACCGCCGCAGGCACGATGTGGAAGGCCGAGAAGATCACAGACAGCTATGACACCGAGGGCGGCGCCTTCGCCGACATCAACGGCGACGGCAAGCCGGACCTGGCGCTGGCGCACTACAACCGCGGCGGCGTGATCTGGATCGACTTCAGCAAAGCCAAGCCCGCGGTGCACCGCCTGGGCGGCCGCGAGCAGGATGGTCACGGCATCGGCGCCGCAGATATCAACGGCGATGGCAAGCCCGACGTGCTCACGACGCACGGCTGGTTCGAGCAGGTCAATGCCGATAGCGATCAGTGGAAGTGGCATGGCGACTGGGACATCGGCGACACCGGCTTCCCGATACTTGGCTACGACGTAAACCATGACGGCAAGATGGACCTGATCTATGGGCAGGGCCACGGCTACGGCTTGTACTGGCTGGAGCAGGCCGGAACGACAGAGAAGCCACGGTGGATCCGCCACACCATCGACGAGTCGTTCTCGCAGTCGCACGCGCTGCTGCTGGCCGACGTCGACGATGACGGCACGCCCGAGCTGATCACCGGCAAGCGCTATCGCGGCCATTCCGGCGAAGACCCCGGATCGTACGATCCAGTCGTCGTCTACGCATACAAGCTGCCGACCAAGACCCAGCTTGACGCTGCGAAATCCGGCGGGGAAAGCACGAAGGGTTCGATGGACACCATGCAGATCGCCGACCCATCAGCCGATCCCCTCTTCCTTCGCTATGGCTTGTCGGTCAACGGCACGGCCAGCGCGGGCACGCAGTTCATCGCCAGCGATCTCGACCACGATGGCGACCTCGACATTGCGAGCGCAGGCAAGCTTGGCGTGCATGTTCTCGAGAACCTGAAGATCAACAAGGTTCCAAAGAATGTGCGCGAAGCAACCCAGCCGCTGGAACGGCACTGGCCCTTCCCTGGCGAAGGCAAGGACGTCCCGCAGGAGGACGGCCCGGAGCCGAAGTAGAAGCACTCCCTTCATGCACAACATGCCCGGTCGGAATGACCGGGCATTCTTCTCTCAGGGCTCAAGCTGAAAGCGTGCAGTAAGCGATGCCTCAGACGATCCGCCCGCCCAGACCGTCACCTGACCGGGCTCGATGGCCCACTTCCCTTCCGCGTTCCGCACCGCAAGCTGCGCCTTAGGCACGCTGAATACCACCGTTTTCGTCTCGCCGGGCTTGAGGTGAATGCGTGAAAAGCCGGCGAGTGAACGCGCCGGCGTCTCCACACTTGTTACATCTTCGCGAAGATAGAGCTGCGCGACTTCATCGCCTTCGCGGCTCCCGGTATTCGCCACATCCACGGTGATCTTTATGGGCTGGGTGCTTCCGGAGTGCGCTGCGTCTACTGTCAGATGGTCGTAACGGTAGGTCGTGTAGCTTAGTCCAAAGCCGAAGGGGAACAGCGGCTTTCCATCGTCGTCCACATATTTGTGAATGCGCGAGGGATCGCTGTTATAGAAATCCGGAAGCTGGCCTACGCTGCGCGGAAAGGTAATCGTCAGCCGGCCGGCGGGATTGTTGTCGCCAAAGAGCGTTTCGGCAATTGCCCGGCCGCCGAACTCCCCGGGATACCAGGCTTCCAGAATCGCCGGCACGTGCTCTTTCGCCCAGCCGATCGTCAGCGGCCTGCCATTTTCCAGCACAAGCACCACCGGCCGCCCCGTAGCCGCCATGGCTTCGAGTAGCTGCTCCTGATTGCCCGGCAGGTCGAGACTGCTGCGGTCGAAGCCTTCGCCGGAGATGCCCTGCCGTTCGCCTAGTCCGAGGATCACCACATCCGCCTGCTTTGCCGCGGCAACCGCGGCACGGATGTCCTTGCCCGGATCGAAACTCACATTTGCCTTCGGAACCATGGCGCGAATGCCGTCCAAAAGGCTGATGTGGTCGCCGTTCGACTCCCGTTCATAGTCGCCGTAGCGCGCAACATCCGCGTTTGGCCCGATCACGGCAATGCGCTGCAGCGACTTTGACAGCGGAAGCAGATCGCCCTCGTTCTTCAGCAATGTCATCGACTCGCGCGCCGACTCCAGCGAGAGCGCGAGATGCGATTGCGCGCGGTGCATGCGAGCATTCAGATCAGGATCGACGAAGGGATGATCGAAGAGTCCCAGCGCAAACTTGACGCGAAGAACGGAGCGAACGGCGCGATCCACATCTGACTGAGCCAGCGTCCCCTCGTGCACGCAGTCAATGAGAGCCTTCTGAAACACATCATGTGGAAAGTCGTAGAACTGCATATCCACACCGGAACGGATCGCCCGGCACACCGCATCCTTCGGCGAAGCAGCCACGCGATGGACGGTATAGAGGCGCTCGATGGCGCCAAGGTCCGAGAGCACGAATCCCCGAAAGCCCCACTCATTGCGGAGAATGCCCTTGAGCAAGTGCGGGTCCGCGGTGACCGGAATGCCGTCGATCTCGTGGTACGCCGCCATCGCGCCCATCGCGTGACCTTCGCGAAATGCGGGCTCGAACGACTTCAGCATCACGGTGCGCAATTCCCGCTCGCCGATGTGAACCGGCGAGGTGTTGGTGCCGCCCTCCGGCGAGCCGTGACCGGCAAAGTGCTTCGGCTCGGCGACCACCGTGTGATCCGTATCGAGACGTGTGCCCTGCGCTCCGCGCACATATTCAAGACCGAATTGGCCAGTCAAGTAGGGATCTTCCCCGAAGTCCTCTTCCACGCGGCCCCACCGAGGGTCGCGCGCCACATCGAGCACCGGCCCAAGAATCATACCGACCCCGGTCGCGCGAGCCTCTGCCGCGATGGCGGCCCCCGTCTCGCGGGCGATCTGAGGGTTCCAGGTGGCGGCCAGATTTATGGGCGCGGGGAATACCGTTCCGGTATCGAATCCATGGAGGCCCTCTTCAATGAACAGCGCCGGGATGCCGAGGCGGTTGTGCGCGATCACCCATCGCTGGATGGTGTTGTACTGTGCCGGAGTCGGGTTCAGGTCGTGAATACTGCCAACGCCGAGATCGCCCCACAGCCCCTGCGCCTTCTCGGGCAGGAAGACGGCATCGCTCGCCGCATGTGTTTCGTCGGTGTGCTTGTCGACGATCGAAGGCGCACCGGAATACATGTCCAGCTGGCGTGCCTTTTCCTGGATTGTCATCCGCCGCAACAGATCGTCAACCCGGCGTTCTACGGGAGCGTTTGCATGGCGGTAGAGCGCCGGCTGCTCGGCGCGAATGGAAGCAGCGATGCTAAGGCATACAACGCCTGCGATGGAGGCCCGAAGCTTTCTCGTCATTCCAGCAATTCTTACAGAGTGAGCGTAGTTACCGAGTCCGGCGGCAGTTGCACATCGAGCACCTTGTCGTCCAGCGCGCACTGGACCTGCTGATCGCGGCCGCGGTTGGTAAGTACCAGAACGAGGGTACCATCCGGGTTCTGCGCAGCGATGTGCGTAACATCCGGCACATCGCCGCTTGTGGCAAACACATTGCCGCCACGCCGCATAAACCGCGCATGATGGGCCAGCGCCCAGTACATGCCGCTGCGCGACAGTTCCTTTGATTGCGAGTTGAGCGTAAGCAAACCGCCGCAGGAGAACGGCCCGATGTTCGGCTTGCCGTGCTCATCGAGCACCAGGTTCCAGCTCACGATCGTGCGCGCCCAGTTGTTCAGGATGCCCGCGAATGTCCCGGACCACTTCGCCCAGTCCGTCATGTAATCGGGCGAGGTGTAGTCGGAGCCGCCTTCTGTCCAGTAGGCATTCTTTAGCGGGAACATGTTGTGAACACGCGACATCGTCGCGGGCGATCCGTAGTATCCATGCCAGGCGACGCCGTCCACGTACTTTGCCGCCTCAGCGTCCTCGAACTCGTCGGCGACACGTCCCCACAGGTTGTAATTGTGGTCGAGAATCCAGATTTTGGTATCGAGTGAACTCTTCTGGAAGGCCGGTCCCAGAAACTCCTTCACGAATTTGATTTCATACTCCTGGCCCCACATGCACTGCGGCATGCGCCCATCCTGGTCCGTATCGATCTCGTTTTGCACGGTAACCGCGCGAATGGGAACTCCGGCGGCGGCGTAGCCCTGGATGAACTTGACGAAATACTCGGCATACGGGCCGAAATAACGGCTCTCCATCGAACCGCCCTCCAGCGACTTCCCTGCCTTCATCCATGCCGGCGGGCTCCACGGCGAGGAAAAGTAGAAAACATCCCTATTTACCTCCTGCACCTCGCGCAGCGTCGGCAGAATGTACGCGCGATCATGATCGATGCTGAAATGCTCCAGTTCCGGATCGGGCTGGGCCGAATCGTCGTAGGTGTAAGGGTTTCGCGAGTAGTCGCTGGAACCAATTGTCGTGCGCGCGATGGAAAGCCCCAGCCCGCCGCTGCTGAAGCACTCATCGAGCAGCGCTTTGCGTGCCGCCGCCGGCATGCCGTGGAGCAGAAAACAGGAGGCGTCCGTAAGGGCTGCGCCAAACCCCAGCAGTTCCTGATTGCGTTGATCGGGATGCAGACGGATCGCTTCTGAACTTGCCGCCGCCATCCGCCATTCCGGCGCGTCAATGCGCTCGCAGCGGAGCTTCGCCGCCGTCCGCCAGGCCTGGGTCGGGCCGCCGGCGGACGTGCGCGCCGTCTGCCCCTCGGCCCACTCCGCCAGTGAGCCCAGCGAGGCGGCAGACGGAGCGGCAAGGGCGGCCAATTTCAGGAAGCTGCGACGGCTCGTTCTATCCATGAACTTTATCGATCTCTCTAAGGACATCTGTTTACTGCTATGAAGACAAAGGATTGTCTTAGCATACGCATCAAAGATTTCGCTTGACAATGCTGTTCTTGAATTGTTCTCATCTGCAACGATCACCGGAGACCATCCTGGTCCGTCCCGAAGGCAAACCGTTGTCTTTGTGCCGGGCGATTGGAGCAAAGGGCCCGTTTCCGGAAAATCAAACGGGATGGAATGAGACGATCTGCGGTCCTTTCCTTCCGTGATTCGGGGAGTCGTGGGCTGGATTGCCGGCCATCCGGCGCAGCCCGATGCAACGAAAAAGAAGCGCGGCTGTTGCGCGCAAGCAGAGGTACTTCTCCAGGAGGCAATATGAAGCAGTGGATTCGAGGAAGCCTTGGCCTTGCCCTAATGTGGCCAGTCCTCGTCGCGGTCGCACAGAACACGAATTCCGGCGAGATTCGAGGCGTAGTCACCGATTCGTCAGGAGCCATCATTCCCGGCGCTACCGTAAAGGTCGACGACGTCGACAAAGGTATCTCCCACACCTACACCACCGACGGAGCGGGCGTCTACGATACTGGCTCTCTAGTTCCGGACCACTACATGATCACCGTTACGGCTCCCGGGTTCCAGACCTATGTGCGTGGGCCGATCACGTTGATGGTGGCCACGGTCGCGGTCGATGCAGCCCTGGCAGTCGGTACTGCGCAGCAGCAAGTGATCGTCAAGACAGACGTGCCGTTACTGCAAACTGAAACCGGCGCACAATCAACGACGCTTGAGTCGAAGCAGTTGCTGCAGCTGCCGCAAGTGGGAGCGGATTGGCAGAACTTTGTTGCCTTACTCCCCGGCGCTTCGAGCGTAAATTATCGAACCGGCCAGACGGCATCGATCAACGGCAACCTGCCCTATAACACGGTGCTGGCCGATGGCGCGACCACTACGCTGCCCATGAGTCAAAACTCCGATGTGATGGTGCTGGAGACCGTTTCGGAGGTGAAGATCGACTCCTCTGCCTTCTCGGCGCAGTACGGTATCGGTGGCGCTACTTTCAACCAGATCAGCAAGGGCGGCACCAACCAGTTCCACGGTGCGGGCTATGAGTTTTTCCAGAACGATGCATTGAATGCCGCAGACTATGCCTTCGGTGCTCAAACGACGGTTGGCCGGGTTCGCTACAACAACTTCGGTTTCTCGGTTGGCGGTCCGATCTTGAAGGACAAGGTGTTCTTCTATTTCAACTACGACAAGACGATTAACCCTGGAAGCGCCTCGACCGGCTTCGAGAACGTTCCCACCAAGGCGATGCTCGGAGGTGACTTCACCGGTCTACCCACTCTCTACGATCCGACAACGCAGACGGTCGACGCGAGCGGCACCGTCCATCGCAAATCCTTTGCGGATGAGTACGGCAACGGCAACAAGATTCCTGCGGGCATGATCGATCCGGTCGCCAAGGCTATCTCGGCGTACTATCCGGCACCGAATGCGGGTTCGGGTATCAGCAATAACTTCTTCTACAACGTACCCAGTTCGAACCCGTTCACAAAGTACTTCGGACGTCTTGATTGGCAGATCAATCAAAATAACCACTTTATCGCCTCGGAGACGAACAGCGATAACCCGGCGCAGTATCACAACCAGGGCATCTGCCCGGTCAATTGCCAGAATGGCGATGTGAGCCGCGACAATGCTCAGGTTTCATGGGTATGGACGATCAGCCCAAGCACCATCAACGAAGCGCGCATGGGGTTCACGGACCAGTTAAACTTCTTCACGCCTTTCTCCATCGGCCAGGGCTTCCCGGCCAAATTGGGCTGGAAGTTTGCCAAAGCCGATACGTTCCCTGACGTCCAGATTTCCGGAAACGGGAACCTGTACGAACTGGGGCCACAATCGAATGCGGTTTACAAGGAGTTCGTATTCGATCCGTCGGACGTGGTCACGCTGATCCGCGGCCGGCATGTGCTGCACTTTGGCGGTGAGTTCCTGATCAATCGCGCCGACTCGACTGCGTGGGGCAACACCAATGCGGGCACGATGGCCTACACCGGTGTGTATACGCAGGCGGACAATACTGGAACCAATACGAACACCGGAATGGGCTTTGCGGACTTCATGCTCGGCTATACGGCCAGTTGGAACGCCAAGGTGACGCCGGAGTGGGGCGGGCGCATGAAGAGCCCTCAGCTCTTTGTCCAGGACGACATCAAGCTTCGCCCAAACCTGACAGTGAATGTCGGCCTCCGCTGGCAGGGCATGACTGGTTGGCACGAAGTGAAGGGCAATATGGCCTCGTTCGATCCAACTGTTACTAATCCGGCCAATGGCAGCAAGGGCGCGATGTGGTACGGCGTAACGAAAGCGAACGGGCGTGACAGCCTGCAGGCTCCAAACTGGAGCACCTGGCTGCCTCGCGTCGGGTTCTCTTACGGACACGGGCCCGCGACCGTTCTTCGCGGGGGCATCGGACTGTACGGCTATACCTGGAGCGACGATACGTATGGGCCAGGAATGGGAGCCGCCTTCGGATCCAATGGCAACCTCAGCGACTCCACGAACGGCATCAGTCCAGTCGTGATCCTGGCCTCTGATGGAAATACGAACAATCAGGGTCCAGGAGGCAAGAGCGTCAATCAGGGCTATATTACTGCTCCAACCACTCCGGACGCCTTGAACGGTCAAAATGGGGTTACATACCAGGCCTATCACACTCCGGTTCCCAAGATCCTGGAATGGAACGTTGAGGTGCAGCAGCAAGTGGCGGCCAACACAGTGGTGACGATGGCTTATGTCGCCAGCCATGGCTGGAACCTGCTTTTCCCGGTTGACATCAACCAGGTGCCCGAAGCCAATCTGGGACCAAACGGTAAACGGCCATACCCATTGTTCGGGGCAATCAATGGCGGTTCCGGAGCCGGTGGAACCAATAACGCAGTCTCCAATTACGACTCGCTCCAAACTACAGTCACTCAGCGTCTTTCAAGAGGACTCCAGTTCAATGCGAATTACGTGTGGTCGCATATGCTGGACACCATCGACTCGTCGGGATGGGGCAGCAGTGCAGGAAGCCTTGACTGGCAGAACGCTTACAAACCATCTGCCAACTATGGCGCGGCGAACTTCGATGTTCGCAATGCCTTCAAGGGGGCGGCGATCTACGACCTGCCAATAGGTAAGGGACGCCAATTCCTCAATAGCAACTCGCTGGCCGATGCAGTACTTGGAGGCTGGCAGGTTGCTCCGAGCTTCGTGTGGACCTCCGGCAGTCCATATACCGTGACCATGAGCTCGGATAACTCCTTCTCAGGAACGGGTCCCGGAACGGCCAACGGTCAGCAGTATGCGGACCAGATTGGCAATCCCAACGCGTCCCACAAGGACCTTCAGCACTGGTTCAATACTGCTTCCTTCGTACAGCCGGCGGCTGCTACCTTCGGCAACGCACAAAGGAATAATCTATACGGCCCGCAATATCTCCTCGTGAATGCCGCGGTAGGTAAGACGTTCCATATACCGTGGGAAAACATGGGACTGGAGATTCGCGCATCCGCAAACAATGTCATCAACCACCCCAGCTTTGGCTTACCGAATGCGACCATTAACGGTGGCACGGAGGGTCAGATCAGCAGCCTGACGGTATACGGCCGCACCATGCAGCTCTACGGACGTATTTCCTTCTAACCTCAAAACCCGCTTCAGAAAAAGAAGAGAACGGCGATTGCCGTTCTCTTCTTTTTTGCTCATGGGTCTCGCCACTTTATGATGAAGTCAGTCATGACTTGCCGTAACTTGCTGGTCGCTGCTCTGCTGCTTTCGGGCTCGATTTTCATTGCCGCCCAAACCGCTCCCACGAAAAAGCAGCAGGCCGAGCAGCATATCCGCGCGTCGCAGCAATATCTCCAGCAGCAGCGTCCTGAACTCGCCATTCCTGAACTCCAGAAGGCTGTTGCGCTCGAACCGCAGAATGCAGAAGCCCGCGGCAACCTTGGCGTGCTGCTGTTCTTCCGCGGAGACTACGCCGGCGCCGTACCGGAACTGCAGGTCGCGGTGAAGCTTAAACCAGAGCTATGGAAGCTCCAGGGATTGCTGGGAATCGCGGAACTTCATACCGGGGCAGTCGATGCCGGTCAGACTGATCTGGCCACCGCTCTGCCGCACCTGACGGAAGAGAAGTTCAAATCCGAAGTAGGCGGGGCGCTCGTGTCGAGTTACATCAGTACTGGCGACACCGAAAAAGCAGCAGCGGTTGCATCACAGTTGCTGGCCGACCATCCTACGGACACATCTCTCCTCTACACCTCCTATCGCCTATACTCCGACCTGACCGACAAGGCCCTCATCACCATGGCGCTCACGGATCCCGACGGCGCGCTGATGCACCAGATGATGGGACGCGAGCTGGCGCGGCACGGCGACGAGGCACAGGCCATCGTCAATCTCCGTGAGGCACTCAAGATCAATCCGCATCTGCCCGGCGCGCACTTCGATCTCGGCGAGATCCTCCAGAACTCCACTAACGATCAGCTTCAGGCACAGGCCGGGCCCGAGCTGCAGGCGGCGATTGCCGACAATCCCGATGACGCCAGGGCGCATCTGCTGCTGGGCCAGGCAGCCGCGAAGCGCGGCGATACGAAAACGGCCTACAGCGAAATTTCCCGCGCCGCGGAGCTGCAGCCGAATGACGTCGATGCCCTGGTAGAGCTCGGCAAGATTCAGATGACGATGAACGAAGCCGACAAAGCGCAGGCCACCTTCGAGCGCGCCGTCAAAGCCGATCCTTCGAACACCGTGGCCCGCTACAGGCTCAGCATGCTCTATCGCCGGCAAGGCAGAACCGCGGATGCCGAACAGCAGATGACCGAGTACAAGAAGTACAAAGACATGCAGAGCACGCTGGAAAAGATATTTCACGATATGCGGGTGGGCTCCCTGCAAACAAAGGATTCCGACGATATTCCCGAAAAGTAGCCAGTGATAATAGTAGGCAGGAACGCGTGCTGTACACCTATATGTACACCCACCCCCCTTTATAATCCGTGGCATGGAAAATTTGCTGCGGAACGAATATGGGACGGTCAAACCCTATACGCGTCACGGGAAAGACTACCGCAGATCGAACGACGACAATTCCTGCCGCTGCCCCAAATGGCTATACGTCTACAATGCGCGGAGCGGTAAGAAGAGCCGATATTCGCTCAACACTCCATCCTGGGCTGACGCTCTGAAGCGAGCGAGTGAAGCGCACGAGCTGCTCAATCCCACGATCGCGAAAGCGCATGCATCCGAAGTCAAGCAGGAAAAGCAGAGGATGACGGTCGCCGCAGCGTGCGACCTCTGGATAGATCGAACCATCCGCGAGCGCGGTGAGGGAACCGTTCCTTCGTACAAATCGATCATGGCCAAGCTCACCGATTGGGCTACGGAGCATGGGATCACGACGGTCCAGGACATAACAACGCTGGAACTGGAGCGCTGGTACTCGTCAAAGACCTGGAGAGATCGAGCCATCGCGACTAGATCGCAGCAGTGGGGGCGTCCTCCGATCAATGTTCAAGTTTCTTAAAGAGCGCAAGGTCCTCGATGACAACCCGATCGCGCCGATCAAGGCGGTGCGACCGCCAAATGATTCAGCGCGTCATCCGCTCTCCGCAGCGCAGCCGCTGCCGGACTCCCAGAGAATCATACCAATTTCAGCTATAAGCGTACCGGCAACTGTGCGAGCAACCCGCCATCGATGCGATATGAGGATCCAGTTAGGAACGATGCCTCATCGCTCAATAGAAATGCAATGACCTTTGCCACCTCATCCGGTCGCGCTATTCTCTGCATCGGATGAGAGCTGCCCCACTCTTCCAGTACCACTTCGAGTGGTGCGTCAGCCCGGATTGAATCGGCTGAGGCACGTACCATTGGTGTATCGACAGTTCCCGGCATCACAGAATTCACTCGCACATTTTCCTTTGCATGATCGACGGCCATGGCACGCGTCAAGGCTTCCAGCGTACCTTTGCTTGCAGCATAGGCGGCGACGCCATTCTGGCAAGCAATCGCTTGCACGGACGACACTATAACAATCGAGCCGCCCTGCCGCATCTGCGGAATTGTGAATTTCGCAGCGAGAAACGCGCCACGAGCATTCACTTCCTGGACCAGGTCATACTCTTCCACTGGTGTCGTAACTACGGTTCCGTAGCGTTGGATTCCGGCGCTGTATACCAGCCAGTGCAAGCTCTCTCGGCCTGCAGCAGCTGCGACCGCCGCATCGACTTGCGAGGGCTTTCGTACATCACAGCAGACCCATAGAGCTATATTGATTTCGTTACTGGAAGGAGGGTATAGGTCGGCGATTGTGATTTTTGCGCCGCGGCTGTGGAGAAGCTGCGCCGTAGCGAGGCCAATCCCTGATGACCCTCCAAAGATGAGGGCATTTTTATCCTGATAAGATGGCATCTTCATCCTTCTTCCGCCATCAGACGTTCGGCCATACGTATGGCGCCTCGAAGCTCCGCCAGTCCGCGCAGCCGTCCCACAGCTGGATAGGCTGGCGCTGCGGCACGCTCCCGGTCATTGAGAATCTCCTGGCCATGATCTGCTCTGAAGGGAATTGAAAAGTGCTCTCCAGCGGCAATCCGCCGGCGCTCTTCCCTCACAATTTCAATGACGATTTGGACGAGGTCCGCATTTCCTTCAAGATGCGCTGCTTCGAAGAAACTCTCTATGGGCTGATTGCCTGCATTTTTCAGGGTGCGCTCCCGTTGTGTAGATCTGAGGTGGAAGAAGGCGATTTGCGTGGCGAAGGTGCGTACCATCACAGCCAAATCATTATCAGCCCTGACACCAAGAGCGCCGGAGCAGAAGGTAATCCCGTTAGCATCCAGATCTGATTGCTTCATCAGCCAATCGAGATCGGCTGCCGTACTCACGATGCGTGGCAGACCCAGCAGGGGCCGCGGGGGGTCATCCGGATGGATGCACAGTTTCACGCCCAACTCCGCAGCCACCGGGCAAACCAATCGCAAAAACTCGCCCGCATTCTCACGTAAACCGCTGCTGTCAAGCTCCGCATATTTTGCGAGCAGGTCTCGCACCTGCTGTAAAGTAAAATTGCCATGGCCCCCCGGCAATCCTTGCAAGATGGTTTTCTGTAATTCATTCCGCTCTTCTATCCCGAGCGACTGAAAATAGGCATATGCTTCACCGCTCACCGCCTCGCCCCACTCTTCTTCGGCACCTTTACGCTTCAGCTGATAGAGATCAAATGCCGCGAATGCCGTTGCATCGAAGCGCGTCATAAAGCCGCCGCCCGGGGCTGGTGCGTGAAGATGCGTGCGCATCCAGCTGAACAGAGGCATCCAGTTGTAAGCCACGGTCCGAATGCCGCATTTCGCCAGGTTTTGCAATGACTGCTTGAAATTCTCTATATCGCGCTGCCATCCAGAGGCGCGCATTTTTACCGTCTCGCTGATATCAAGACTTTCGACCACACTCCACCGCAACCCTGCCGCTTCGATGTCCGCCCGCCGCCGCCTGATCATCTCGACCGGCCACGCCTCGCCTGCAGGAACTTCGTGCAATGCAGTGACAATGCCCTCCGCGCCAGCCTCTCTCGCGTCTCGCAATGTGACTCGGTCATCTGGCCCGAACCAACGCCAGGTCTGCTCCATACTCCAACCCCACAATGAATTTTTATGGCGATGCGTGTTCTTCGAGAAAAAGCGCTGTTATTGGGAACTCTTAGTGCTGCCGCTATTGTGTATGGGGCGCCTTGCGCACGCCCGCATATATCAAGGTCGGCCCGATCATACTAGCGGTGCAATTCGATTGTGACTAGGAATCGGGAACTGAGGAGAACGTTTTATGATGTGAAATGCAGTTCGCGCCTTTTGCCCCAGGATAAGACAGCGATCCGGCGCTGAAAGACCAAAAAGAACAGGGAGCCAATAAAAGGTCTTACATGAAGAAAGACGACGTCATCGCAACAACAGGACAATATCCGCCTCGCAAACGCTCATACACGATCCAGTCCGTCGTGCGCGCCGTGGAGATACTCAATACGTTCACGTCTACATCTGAAATTCTAGACCTTCGCGTGATTGCCGCTCGTGCCGGTCTACACAAAGCCACGGCCTTCCGGCTTCTGGAGACATTGGTGGAGACACGGGTACTCGAGCGTGCCGGTAAGCACGGATATCGCTCGTCCATTCAAATTTCTCGTTCGCAGCATTTCCGCATCGGCTATGCATCGCAAAGCAATCTGCTTCCCTTTACTGCGACTGTTACGGAAGGCCTGGTGGTGGCGGCATCAGCTGCCGGCATCGATCTGCTCATTGTGAATAATGAATTCAGCCCCAGGATCGCGCTGCAGAATGCAGACAAGTTCATTTCAGAAAAGGTCGATCTCGTCGTTGATTCGCAGATCAACGTTGCCGTCGCCGCGCAGATCGCGGCCAAGTTCTCGGATGCGCGCGTCCCATTTATTGCTCTTGATATTCCTCATCCGGGCGCTGTTTACTTTGGAGCGGACAACTACAAAGCCGGCCGCATGGCCGGGCGGTATCTGGCCAGATGGGCGACTCGCTACTGGAAAGCAAATCCTGAACAACTCATCCTGCTCGGCGTTGATGCGGCTGGCCCACTCCTGAATGCGCGTCTTACGGGTATAGTAGACGGCATCGGCGAACTCCTGCCGAATGGCCGTACCATTCCCACGCACCATTACGACACTAAGGGCGGCCAGTTCGAGGCTACATTGGATATCGTGCGTAAACATCTACGTCGCAAACGAACGGAGCACGCGTTAGTGGGTGCGGTTAACGATTCGACTGCGCTTGCGGCATTGCATGCTTTTCGCGAAGCCGGTCTTGAAAGCTCTTGCGCAGTCGCAGGCCAGGACGGGAGTCTGGCTGCCAGGGAGGAAATGCGGCGGCACTCGTCCCGTCTTGTTTGCTCTGTAGCTTATTTTCCCGAAACCTACGGCGCTCGGATCATTCAGCTGGCGCTCGATATCCTCAAACATAAGCCTGTTGCCCCTGCCGTTTTTGTGGAGCACGAACTTATCACGGCTGACAATGTCAACAAGATCTACCCCAACGATGCCTGGATGGAAAAGGTACCGGATCGTGTCTCAAGCACACGTTAATGGATCGTAATACATTTCACATCGTGAAACAATAGTGCAATTAAGAAAAGCGCCTCGACGCTTGTTAGCGCAGACTTGATTATTCCCGAGCTATAGAGAACAGCGACGCGTTAGCGGGTTAGCGTGTTTCACGATGCGAGACACACTAAAGAGGGACTGATCTTTCGTTGATCGGGTCTCCATAACACCTATAACGAGAGGCGGAGGAGACATAGTGCACTATCGGTTATTCAGAAGGAGACACAGGCAGCGGGCACATCTAGAAATTCGACGTAACTTTTTCTCGCAGCATCCTGTGCTTCTGTTGTTTCTTCTCTTCTGCGGAACTGAATTGGTACAGCCGTCGTTTTGTTCAGTCGATCCCTATCACTTGGTTGACCCTCGCGTCGGCACGGCACACGATGGACAGACGTATCCGGTTGTCGGCATGCCGTTCGGCATGACAGGCTGGACGCCCGAAACACAGGCTACCGAGAACAAGTGCCTCTCACCTTATTACTACAAAGACGATAAGCTTACTGGTTTTCGTGGCAGCCATTGGCTCAGCGGCAGTTGCACGCAGGATTATGGCAGTGTCACTCTCATGCCGGAAGTGGGCGATTTAAAAGTTATGCCTGCGGCACGCGCTTCACGATTTTCACATGATTCTGAGATCATGACGCCGGCCTATTATTCGGTATTTCTGGAGGATTATCAGACCAAGGTTGAACTGACCGGCTCGGTGCGAGCCGGCATGTTGCGGCTTGTCTATCCAGTCCAAGGACCACACCACCTTCTGGTGCAGCCCAATGCGCGAGCGGGGCAGGGCTTTGTCGACGTTAGGCCAGCGCGACATGAAATTGTTGGCTACAACCCCGTCGTGCGTATCTATCAAGGAGCGGGTAAACCAGCGGGCTTCAGCGGATACTTTGCTGTGCGCTTCCGTGAAGACATCGCTACATTCGGGACATGGTGTGGAGTAGAGGTCGAGCAGTATTCCCGTAACGTGAATAAGCCATGTTCTCGGCCAGGTGCATTTGTCACGTTTGCCGACAGTGCGCCCACACAAATTGTTGTCAAGGTCGGCACATCTTTTACAAGCATTGAAGAGGCGGAGAAGAACCTTGACGCCGAAGAGAGCGGGTGGGATTTTGAGCAAGTACATCATGCTGCCGAAACAGCCTGGAGGCATCTACTAGGACGGATCGAGATCGAAGGCGGAACGCTTGAGCAGCAGACCATATTTTACACCGCTTTGTTTCACGCCTCGCTTGCGCCGCGAGTGGTTAGCGACGCCGATGGCACTTATAATGGATTCGCCCAGGAAGGCCGGCTCCATCGTGCACCCGCTGGCTCTGCCTACTATGACGATTTCTCTCTCTGGGATACTTTCCGCTCGCTTCATCCACTGCTCACCATTCTAGATCCGGACCGGGATCAGCAAATGGTGCAAAGTCTCATTGATAAAGGCGAGCAGGGTGGATTTCTTCCCATTTTCCCCACGTGGAACAGCTACACCTCCGAGATGATTGGCGATCACGCTGCAGTCGTGATTGTTGACGCTTATGCCAAAGGGCTTCGTAACTTCGATGTTGCCAGCGCTTGGCGTCTCATCCGCCAGAATGCATTCGTAACCCCTCCACGCGATCAGTACCTAGAAGGGAAGGGACGCCGTGCTCTCGATTCTTATTTGCGCTATGGGTTCATACCTCTCGAAGACGAGGTGCTCGACGCATATCATCAGCATGAGCAGGTTTCGCGGACGCTTGAGTATGCCTACGACGACTATGTGTGTGCCCAATTCGCGGAAGCGCTCGGCTATACCGAAGACGCTGAAGCGCTGCGCAACCGGTCCGCAAATTGGCGTTACGCCTTCGACTTTTCCACGGGTTTTGCGCGTGGGCGCCACGCGAATGGACAGTGGGTGACGCCGTTCGACCCATCAAAACCTGCTTCGTATATTACGGAAGGCGTTTCATGGCAATACACCTTCTTTGTGCCGCAAGACGTCCCTGGTCTGATCCAGGCGAGTGGCGGGCCCTCCAAATTTATCGCCAAACTTGATGGCCTCTTTGCGAGGGATCTCTACAACCAGGGAAATGAACCGAGCCATGGCATTGCATATCTCTATAAGGAAGCCGGGGCGCCCTGGAAAACTCAGGAGCGTGTGCGCCAGATCATGCATTCGCAGTTCCACGCCGGACCCGATGGTTTGCCCGGTAACGATGATGCCGGCCAAATGTCTGCCTGGTATGTGTTGAGCGCGATGGGCTTTTATCCGAAGTGCCCCGGAACACCTGCTTACACCATCGGATCTCCACTCTTTTCCCGTGTGACGATCCATCAGCACGATGGGCAAAGCTTCACGATCCTCGCTGCACACAACTCTGCAAAAAAGATATATGTGCAGTCTGCAAAACTAAATGGCAGGCCGATGCGCCAGCTTGAATTTCAACAACAGGACATCGTGAATGGCTCTACGCTTGTACTTCAAATGAGCGACAAACCATATCAAACGGATTCTGGCTCTGATCATGGCAAGTAGCTGCCGGCGCAGTTCACACACCTTGGTTTGCACTATCGCTATCGTTGCTCTAAGCTTGACCGTTCGAGTGCAGATGGCCGCCTGTGCGTGCACGCCCGGTTATGCTGAGGCCTTTGATCTTGCTTCCGGCCAGCAGGCCAAAGGCTACTCGGTGGAGTAAAGAGCTGCATCTGCAGGATCGTCAACCGACGTGAATATCCTCTTCCCCGGACAACATATTTCTTTCAACTTCCGGTTCACGAATCGGACCGCCCATCCAATATAAGTTGCAGACGTCATACAGCTTAACTGCGGATTTTTGATATCTGCCACCAGACGATGAGACACGCTTGGGATAGTCTGCCCCGAGTGCCCAACAGCAGATATCAATCTCATGAGTACCATTATTTTGGGATTCGCCAGTGCCATACATCTTGAACCAGTGCCAGTTGTATGGGTGCAATTGTTCTGATAGGGGTGCCGTTGTGCCGGGCGTTGCCAGAGGTTCCAGTCAAGCTGAGGTGGCACCCGTGCCTCTTTGCCTGTTGCCGACTGACGTCCGCACATTGCCGTACCAGGCCTTCGGAAATGAGGCCTGCCGATAATGCCTCCATGAATCTTTGCGATGATCTCGATCGGGTGCGGAGAAAACCTCTGCTGTGTGTCCACCTGTTACGAGCTTTTGATACTTTTGTTGTGCTCGCATCAGCATTTCTCCTTCCGCAGGATTGTGGCTGCATGGCTTCTCTAGATAAACGTGTTTGCCAGCCCGCAATCCGGCATGGCCACCGTGTATGCCGATCCTTGGAGGCAAGAAGACTGACGACTTCAGGTCCAGTAGTATGACCTCGTCTTCCGATTTGGTCTTTGGAATTCAATTTATAGCCGGTTGAATAGGCTATGCTTCCGAAGACCGCTGCATCGCCATGATCCCAGTTGAGCATGACATTTTGTGAGGGGATGTCCTTTAGAACTGCGGTTGATTTCTCGCAAGTTGCAGTGTTGCAGGGACATCTCGTTTTCGAGGGGAAAGACGATTTTATCTTGGAAACGGCGTTCCGTAGATTGTTGTTGATGTTGACGCAATATCGCTTCTGATCCTAGCCGCGAATATTCGACCCGGTCCTGCGTCTTTCCCGGAGAAATCCTGCGGGCCCCAGGGCCATTCAGTTTTGAGGAGCGAACCGGCAATATCGGTGACGCACATTCTGTGTCCTTGACGATTTTCCGCGCATCTTCCAATTCCCTTCCGTTGAGATCGACGATGTTCTTGTTCCACACCTTGCGTAGCCCGATCCAATGCAAAACCGGAATCGTCGGAGGCGATTTGACAAGCGTTTTTCAAAGTCCTACGGGATCCCGTCGCTGATAGCCGCCACTCTGAAGGCGAATGAATCTATAGTCGTCGTTTCCTGCCCATTGTTATTGGTTACGACGCCCTATTATTTCTGCGCAGCGATGACATCACCGAACCACGTCCGAGGGTTCCTATGCCCGCAAGGATTTGGCCTCGCGTCTACGTTCTACCTCCATTACTCAAGGCTCGTGGATTTGATTACCATTTTGTCTTCGCTCAGACGTGCGACTGACAATACAATCACGAACAGGCCACATTGTTGAAACTAGGTCGTCAGCCTCACGCGTCTTCCTTCATACAGTGTAAGCATTGCAGTTCCCACGACAGTTAACATCCCACCTAGAATTTGCGACACCGTGATTCGTTCGTGAATTGTCACAATCGAAAGAATTAAACCGAAAAGTGGCAGGAGGTAGATGGACGTTGATACCTGTCCTATTTCCAATCGATTCAACACCCACATCCACAAGACCATCGCTACCCCCCAAGACAAAAGTCCCAAGACGCCGACAGCCAGCCACGTTAGCCCCGTATATCCGGTGACGCGATAGAATGGCTTGGTTTCAAATGCCGCAGAAATTACAGCGCAGGCCGTACCCGCGATGGAGTAACTATAAAGAAGGACTTCCAATTCTGAATAACGGACCAGAAGGTCCTTGCTGTAAGTGTTGTAAAATGCGCTACCTAGGCCTGCGAGGAGAATAATAAGATTGCCAAACAAAAGTCTTCGGCTGAATGAGGCCTCTGCCAGATCAGTTGTTGACATCAGAAGAGTGCCCACCAGACCCAGCGCCAGGCTGGACACGCGGATCCGGGTCAGCTTCTCTCCTAGCATCACCATGCCTAGGACGATCATTAAAATGGGAATGGTGAGCGACAAAATGGCTGCGTTGGAGGCTGAGGAATGCGAAATTCCCCAAGATAGCATCACTGAGGGCGGAATAATTCCCAATAGCCCTAGCAGCAGGAATTCACGGACAGTCCTCCAATTTAATGCTCTTGTCTTACCTTTGTGCCTCTTCTTTTCACGCAACCATAGTGGGACAAGCAGACACGCTGCGACCAGTAGTGTCCAGAAATTCAATGTTGCCGCTTCCATGTGCTCGCCTGCGACACGGTAGGCTGGATATTGCGCCGCCCATAAGACGTTCACCAGAACAAGTACCGCGAAATTGATCCACGGCATACTGATTCGTCTCTTCATATCGCAAGCTTGCAGAGTAACCCGCCATCGACTACCAGCGATGCGCCGGTTATGTAGGCGGCCGCAGGGGAAGCGAGAAAATAGACGGCCTTGGCTATATCTTCCGGCTGCCCCACGCGACCCAAGGGAACGGCTCTCCCAATCGTTTTAGCAGCTTCTTCAGCGCTCGGCTGGTCCTTCAGGAATTCTTCCATCATGCCGGTTTGCACCGCACCCGGACAAACCGCGTTAACCCGAATACCATCGACGGCGAAGTCAAGCGCCATGCCGCGATTGAGGCCGAGCAAACCTGCTTTACTGCAAGCATAGGCAGAGATTTGACTCTCATTCGCAAAAGCCTGGACGGAGGAGATGTGGACTACGCATCCACGAGTCTGTTTCAGAAGCGGATATGCGTACTTTGCGCATAGAAAAGCACCGCGCGAATTGGTTTCTGAAATAGCATTCCATTCGTCAATCGAGTACTCCTCGCTGCGACGATAGCATTCGATCCCGGCATTGTTACAAAGGACATCAATTCGTCCGAAGGTCTTGTCGGTTCGCGCCATTAGGTTCTGTATTTGGGACTCGATGCGGACGTCGGTGCAGA
Organism: uncultured Acidobacteriaceae bacterium; assembly: GCA_963836835.1. Classification (GTDB taxonomy): domain Bacteria; phylum Acidobacteriota; class Terriglobia; order Terriglobales; family Acidobacteriaceae; genus KBS-83. The sequence goes on from CAWILE010000007.1 coordinate 116,884, forward strand.
CGAACAATGCGTGGCCTCTCGAGTCCCGGAGAGAAGACTCAAGGGCTGCGCCACGTTCGGCATTGCGATCCGCAATCACTACGGTATCGCCTCTTCTGGCAAATTCCAGCACAATGCCTCGTCCAATACCATAAGCTCCACCGGTAACTACCACGACGCGAGAGTCCATTATTACTGCTCCAAGCAACTCGATAACGTTGGCATAACAGATTCGGCTTCCCGCTTGAAGCGGGCAAGGGCCTCCCGATTCAAGTCAACTCCGAGTCCTGGTCGCGTGGGAAGAGTAATCTGACCATTGATCATTTGTAGTTCGTTACGCGCCAGTTCTCGACGCAGCGAGGATTCGCACAATTCGTCCGGCAAGAACTCAATAAACGCGCAATTGGATGTCGTAGCCGCCAGATGAACGGCTGCGGCGATGGAAATCCCTGACTTCCAAAGATGGGGAACAATGGTCAGATTTCTTTGCTCTGCCAGATTACACACACGCTTGGCTTCAGTAAATCCACCCACGCGGCCGACGTCAGGTTGCACCACGCTGATCTTTCCGCGATCCATCAGATCAAGAAACTCAAATCGGGTTGCCAACCATTCACCCGCCGCGATGGGGATGGGTTGTTCTGCAGCCAGCTGCGCATAGCCATCTAAGTCATCAGCCGGCAATGGCGTCTCGATGAAGAACAAATTAAAATCAACCCAGGGACGTATTGCTCGCAGGCATGCTTTTACATCTCGAAATGCATATTGAACATCCACCATCAGTGTGAAGTCTGGGCCCACTGCATCACGAACCTCCCCGATCAACTCCGTTGTCTCTTCGTCCGATGCGGTCAATCCGTTATGCGCATATGGGCCACTCGGCGTAACCTCAAGCTTCGCAGCACGAAAGCCAAGCGCCTTGGCGCGTAGGGCCCACTTCACCATTGAACGGCGGAATGCGTCGTAAGAATCAACCTCCGGCTGAAGTGATGCGTAAGGAGTTATGTGGCTTTTGACAGCACCACCAAGTAATTCAAAACAAGGTCTTCCCAGGGCCTTTCCACGCAGATCGTGGAGTGCCATGTCGATCGCTCCAATAGCGTTAATGACCGCCCCCCGACGACCGTTCATCGCCGACCCTACGTAGAGCTTTTCCCACAATGCCTCCGGTTGCATAGGATCTTCGCCGATTAGCATTTCGCTAAGCCCGCGGGCCATGGTGTGGGTGCCGGGAGCCTGGATACATGCTCGGGCGATCCAAGGATTAACGTCTGTTTCCCCAATTCCGCTAATTCCTTCATCGGTGTGAATTTCCACGACGATGTCGTCTTGCGACGAACTGGTAGCGCTTACGTCATAGCCGGGGTCGAGAAGCACGTGGCACACTATTTGAGTAATTTTCATGCTTTTGTTTTAGACCTGCGTCGTTCTCATCTGTAATTCACGAACCATATGTCGCCTATATATCTGGTCAGAGAACGTATCAGCGGTCCGTCCTTCACTACCATCCGCCATTTGCTCCACGGGAGCGTTTCGCAAAGGCGGCGGGCTGCAATGTCATGGGTCATGTACGGTTTATCGCAAAAGCAAGCTGCCGCCTAAACCCCACATCAGACTAAAAGAGTAGTTTCAGACCGAATTGGATTTGCCGCTGAGGGGCTGCATCAAAGATTTGCCCGAACGTAGGCGACGAAAAATTGGTGTCGGGTCCTGCTAATTGCACGTGATTGAACGCGTTGAAGAACTCTGTGCGAAATTCAAGCATCGTTCGTTCGGTGATCTTGGTGTTTTTTGCGATCGACATGTCCCAGTTTTGTGCACCAGGGGCAGTAACGTTATTACGTCCGGTGTCCCCGAAAGTGTAAGGCGCGGGCAGAACGAAGGCTGACGTGTCAAACCAGCGTTGAGATGTTCGTTGAGAGCGCGAAAGATTGGGATTGCGGATCTGATTGGGCGTAGCATCGCCTCCGACATTTGCATTATCAAACCCAAGATCAACGCTGACTGGCGTGCCGCTATGCACGCTAGTGATGCCAGCAATCTGCCAACCCTCGGACAGTTTCTTGAGAAATGGATTGCTTGGACTCAGGAATGTTTTGCCCGGCCCAATCGGCAGTTCATAGATGTAGCTGAAAACGAAGTTGTTTCTCATATCTATGTCGGAAAGACCCCTATTCCTGTTCGGATCGTAAGCGTCTATCAGTCCCCCGGCATAAAGGCCAGAAGCCAAGTCCATCGTGTGCGACCAGGTATAAAAGGAAAGAATGTTCAGACCATTCGAAAAGCGCTTCTCGAGCTTGACTTGGAGCGCATTGTAATTTGACCAACCAGAATTCTCCTTCCAATCCATATTGCTATATCCTTGGATTGGCCGACGAGAGTCCACATCTCCCGGACCCGGATGGGGCTGATTTCTGTCGAAGTTGAGCTCCAACTTGTTGACCCTATTTCCGACGTAGTTGATCTCCGCTAAGAGATTCGAGCCTATCGCCCGCTGTATGCCCAAGTTCCATTGCATGGAGTAGCTGGTCCGGTTGTGACGATTCGCACAATAACAGGACAGAAGAGATGGCAGGCCCTCACTGGTTGAGGTGAAAGTGATGTGCTGAAGATCGACGGTTGGGATTGCTGGATCGGTGTTGGGAGAAATCGCTTGATATAGAACAAACGGAGGATTATCAGCTAAATCGCCCGTATGTTGAAAGAAAGTGGAGTAATAAAATACTCCTCCTCCACCACGAAGGACGGTTTGGGGATCGTGCGAGTAGGCAAAGCCTATGCGGGGAGCAAAGTTATTCTTATCGGGATCGATAATAGACGGTCGAACGTTTGCTGGCTGTTGTGTCAACGGATTCGTGCTGGCCCATAGTCCTTGCCCTGACGGATAATCTACGTCTGCCAATTGATTGGGCTTGTCGCGAGGAACGGGAGGACCATTGTACTCATATCTGAGACCTAAATTTAAAGTTAGCTTCAAAGTGGCTCGCCAGTCGTCTTGCACATAGCCATTCCAGGAGCTAGTTCCCGGATGGACGGCATCATTACTCCGGCCTCCCGCAGGATTAGGAGCGATCCTCTGGAAAGATGCCGGGTAACCTAGAAAGAAACTGGCGAAAGATGAGCCCGTCCCGGACACTTCCGGATTGGCCGTCGGCGCCCCTGAGAATCCGTAGGCTCCCTGTGTAGCTACGCTATCAGCGCTAAAGTTTCGGTAATTTCGATTCTCGAATCCCACCTTCAAAGTATGCCGGCCAGTGGTATGAGTCACACTGGCAATGTACTGATACGTGTGATTCGGACCAACTTCGAATGCAAATTGTTGGATGCGGAAAAAGCCATCTAGGTCGGCAGTTGGTACGAAGGGTTGTATCGTTGGATTGGGGGGGAGAGAAGATATGCCAGTTTGCTGGACGAAGTCCGGTCCCGCAAGCGGAGGTGCGGGGTTACCATAGGGATGACGCGTAAAGTTGTAACCGGCCCGGAACTCGGCGACGGTTGACGGGTTAAAGACATGGTCAACGGTAAAGGCGATATTTCTCGTCGTAATACCCGTTTCTGTGGGGGTCGCGGGAAGCTCTCCAGGTGATGAGTTGTTTAGCGTGCTTTGCGCGTAACGAACATAAATATTATCTTTCTCGGTAAGTTTCTGGTCCACTCGCGCTATGTATTGATCGTTATTGGTAGTTAAGGGCTGCGTATTTGCGTAATTAGCACCGTTCCCGGACACATTAGGCAAGGGAAGAAAAAGATCCATCCACAACTTTGCAGCAGGATTGAGCCTCGCGGTGGGAATCACGCCACCGGGAAATTCATCGCGGATGAATTGCCCAGGGTTCGCGGGGTCAGGATGAGTGGAAGCGGGATCGAAGATGGCAGGGCCTCCGGATAGGTCGCCATTGCGCATCGCTTCGGTAGGAAGCGTACTCAGGATTGAGTTGCTTTCTGAGTTGCGAAAGCCTTCGTAAGAGAAGAAAAAGAAAGTCCGGTTTCTTCGGATAGGTCCACCAATCGTGCCGCCGAAGTCATTTTGACGAAACGGTGCTTTCTGCAGTCCTGCCAGTCCGCTTGCGTAGGGTAGGGCATCCAGCACATCATTCCGCAAAAATTCGTAGGCGGATCCATGGAAACTATTCGTCCCACTCTTGGTGGCCACATTGACGTTGACGCCAGCAGCGCGGCCAAATTCCGCCGACGTGATATTGGATTGGATTTTAAATTCGTTAATGGCATCGACAGAAGGAGCCATTGCAAAGCCATTAAAGTAGGTTTCGTTGTTCTCGATGCCGTCCAGGGTATAGTTATTTGATTGAGAACGTTGTCCATTTACCGAGGGCGCAATCCCCCCAACGGAAAAACCGCCTAATTGTCCGGTCGAGGCTGGGACCGCTCCGGGCGTGAGCAAGATAAGCTGCGTATATTGCCGCCCGTTCAGTGGCATCTCCACAACCTGTTTGTTCTCTATCACGGTGCCAATCGTAGAAGTTTGACTGTCCAGGATCGGTGCTCCTCCCGCAACCTTGACCGTCTCGCTTACAGACCCCACATCTAGCTTGAAGTCCACGCGGAGGCTTTGGTTGACTTCCAAAGTTATGTTCTGGCGTTCCGCGGTGCGGAATCCAGATGCGGAGGCCTTGACTATATATTCTCCGGGTGGCAGAGGGATCACAACGTAGTCCCCGCTCGTTCCGGTAACAACAGTGCGGGTAAATTGGGTTTGAGTGTTTGTGACCGTAACGGCGGCCCCTGAACAAACCGCCCCCGAAGAATCTGTCAATGTTCCTACGATGGAACCCGTGATGTTTTGACTGTTGGCCCATTCGGGCATGGCGATGATGAACAATAGCAAAAAGACACCGATAACGCAGGATAAAAGCCCATGGTCCCTATTATGGCGTCTGCGATTCACGCGCTGAGAGTCCGACAAGGTTGAGCCTCCTGGAAGGTGATCTAAAGTTGGCAAAGTTCAATTGCCGAAGATGCCACCCGCAATAGACTGCACGCTACTGGGGGTAGCGTACGGTTGTCAACGTGAAAATATTATAAATATATCGACGATGGTATTGCCTCACGACAGATGACGTTTCAGTCTCCTAGAACTGACCTGCCCCCGGAAAACTCTACCAGTTGAATCTGGAGTTCTCTCGTAATTTGAGCGGGAGGACGGAGATGAAGAAGAGCCGGTACACGGAAGAGCAGATCATCGGGATTTTGAAGCAGCATGAGGCTGGGGTGAAGACGGCGGATCTGTGCCGGGAGCACGGGATCAGCGCGGCGACGTTCTACTGGCTGGAAGTCGAAGTTCGGCGGCATGGAGGTGAGCGAGGCGCAGCGGCTGAAGGCGATGGAAGATGAGAACCGGCGTCTGAAGCTGCTGGTGGCGGAGCTGAGTCCTGCACGGCGAGGCGCTGAAGGCAGTGATCCGAAAAAACGGCTGGAGCTTGCCGGTCTAAGAGAAGAGGTTGCGTTCGTCTCGGTGGAGTTCCGTCTGAGCGAACGCACGGCCTGCAAGCTGCTGGGGGTGGAGCGGTCGAGCTATCGGTATGAGCCTCGACCGGACCGCAACATCGCACTGCGCGAGGAACTGGTGAAGCTGGCGCGGCAGAAGCCTCGCTACGGCTATCGGCGGACTGCATGCGCTGCTGGAACGGCGAGGCCACGAGGTGAACGTGAAGCGGGTCTACCGGCTGTATGTGGAGGAGGGGCTGGCGGTGCGGCGCCGTAAGCGCAAGCGGCTGGTGCGGGATCGAGCGCTGGAGCCGCGTCTGATCCGGCCTAACCAGGAGTGGGCGATGGACTTCATCATCGACGGCCTGGCGACTGGGAGGATGGTGCGCATCCTGAGCGTGGTCGATGCGTACACGCGCGAGTGCCTGGCGCTGGAGGCCGACACCAGCCTGGGCTCGGGACGCGTGACCCGGGTGCTGGAACGGCTGATCGGAGAGCGCGGCCGGCCGGAGAACGCTGCGCTCGGACAACGGTCCGGAGTTCACCTCGCGGCGCATGCTGGGCTGGGCGGAGGACTGGAAGGTCGGGCTGGTGCACATCCAGCCGGGCAGGCCGATGCAGAACGGCCATGTCGAGAGCTTCCACGGCAGGCTGCGCGACGAGTGCCTCAACGCCAACTGGTTCCGCACGCTCAACGATGTACGGAGCACTCTGGCAAGCTGGCGGTGACGAGTACAACTGCGAGCGCCCGCACAGCTCGCTCGACTACAGGACGCCGGAGGAGTTCCGACAAACACTGGGCAGCGAGCAGGCCATGGCCCCGCTCGCTGCCAAACCACAACCATCAAACCAACCGAGAATCTCCAGTTATGACTGGTTGAGACTTCGGGCGCAGGTCAGCTCCACGTCGAGCGCCTGCACACGCGCCGTATGCAAACTATCCGCTAAAATCAAACCCAGTCTCAAAAGGATGACGGCTCGGCGCCGAAAGACCTGCTTCCCTTTACCTGTGAACCCCATGCTCTTAGAGCCAGCGTCCTTTGCCCTGGATTCTCTCGTGATCCATAGCCGGCCAAGTATTTCCATCGCTTGTAAAGCACCAAGAACGCCGATCGTTGCTGTTTTCACCGGCTAGGTACCTGCTGCGCGGTCTCTTTTGTCACTGGTACCCCGGAGCCTCGTGCTTGTTTGCCTCGAACGCGGACAACAACTGTTTTGATATCGTTTTTCTTCATAGGTAAATCGATTCCGTGTCCAGTCCACTGCACGGAGTCGAGCTTGTCCCCCAAAACCGACCCAAGGTAGGCATCTTCTAATTGCACCAAAGGAAAAGTCAAATGGGTGGTAAGTGGCTGATCCGTTGTATTTTGCACTCGGATTAAGTAATTACCATTGTCAGAAGTGGGACGAATCGTCAGTATGGCGACTCCGTCCGACGCGCCAAGGAAACTTGCCCCCCGAGCAGATAAGGGTTGTTCCCAATTCTTATGGGAATGCCGAATAGCATAAAGTGGGATTCGCGCTTCTTCGCTCAGATTTCCCATAACAGACAATGGTAGGTCTGTTCCGCTAGTCAGCACATATCGAAAAGTAAAATTGCCGCCTTGCTGAGCCGGCGCGTCTATTTCCCAGTAGTTATTCATCACATAAGAAAAGATCGACCCGTTACGGATTGTTGTAGATTCAGGCCACAGTCCCCTGTTGATATCGCCCAGGGTGAGCAGCGGCGCATCTACACTAACCCAACCTACACTCAGGTTCGAGCCTTCAATTCGTACACCGCCTCGCGTGACGAAGGATTGCCGGCCGGCTCCCGGAAGCATATCGGTTTCTGGGTTGACCCAAGCAGTCGGTCCCTGAACCTCAACTTTTGGGCTCTCGACGGCAAAGGGGAAAGCAAAGTAGACGCCTTCGGGCGCTATCGTCGCGGCTTTCTCCACTTCGTTCTGAATGGTTACACGCTTGTGTTCGTTATTCAGAATTATGGTAGTGACGATATTCGGCGTGTTCTCAGCCTTGGTGTGGACCGTCACTTGAATACCCCAAGGATCCCGTGTAACTATCGGTGACCCGACAACTGTTTGTTGATGAACCGTTAGCTTCGGCAATTCCATAGTAGGATCTGCCACATAGAGCGGAGTATGATTGCCGCCACCTGTCACATAAAGGTACTCGTTTAACCCGTAACCGGAGGCTAGATTTACCAAGTTCTGGCCTGTTTCTTTATCAATCAACTGAGCAATGGCGCCAGAAGAATGGTCAAGCTGCATTTTGTAATACCGGTTCTCAACTGCAGCCCAAGGGTCTGTAGTCTCTGATTTTACCGGCATTACATTTCCCGTAACAATAGGGTAAAACTTATATCCCAAGGTCGGCACATCATCGACCCAGCAACGAACTTTCCAATATCCCTCTGATGATTCTAACAATGTACAAGGTAAGGACTGGCCCGTTGCAGGGTTCTGAAGTGTTTCATTAGTGTTGAGGTCCCAGTCGAGGAGCCCACTACGCGGTTGGCTGTCGGTATTGAATACCACCACGCCACGTTTATGCTCTGTGTTGATCGATTGTCCGACCTTGTCCATGGCAACCATCAGCAAGTCTCGAGTTTGCCGATAGGCGTCCCCCGCCCATCCCCGATGCGCATCTTCGCTGATCCGAGTTACGTCACTGGTTGTGCGTGACGATGCCGCGCTACTCCAAACATATACATCTGCCAGCATCACATTATCCCAGGCCTCGCGAAATGCCGCTTCGTCGTATCGCAGATGAGGCTGGACCCAAGTAGCAATGCTATCCAGCTTTTCCGCGGCCACCGCTTGAACCTGTGAACTGCGATTCATCGCAGTGACCCGTGCGTCAGCTCCCGATTCATCTTCCCAATATGCTCCCCCGTCTCCCCGGTAGGTCTTGATCTTTGAACCAAAGTGATCCTTAATGTGGCGGAAGTAGTCACGTTGTGTTCCCGGAATCACTTTGGGGTACTCATACTCCGCATTCCAGCGTTCAATGATGTCTGCGCTGCCAAATTGCACAATAGGAAACTCGTCAGGGTATAGGCCGTACAGCAAAACTGCATCAAAGGGATAGTCGTCCCGCTCATATTGAGATAGGAACAAGGGCAGAGAATGACGCAGCCCAAATAAAGAAGGGCTATATTTTGACGTCCGTAGGTCCTCGCATATAAGCCAGCAGCCAACCCTGCTGGAAGGATCATAGATATCTGTCCGCGCGTCTTCAGGGTCCCATCCCTCCCACGTCATATCGCGCACAACGTCATACGACACCGAATCCCAGACCAATATCTTGGATCCGTTTGGAGCTTCCCAATAGTACGGAGACTGGAAATTCAAATGGCCAATCGGATTAAAAGGGCCATGAATCGGATCACTGCCGTTAGCAAAATATTTGATTCCAGACTCTGCCAAAATCTGCGGCAGCCCCCAAGTGACAGATGGCTCATCAGTTTGCGAGGCCTGATCAACGGTAAACCCATATTCCTTCCCAGCCCGCAAAGCGTAATCGACGGTCTGAAATAATTCCTCAGGTGACGCTAGGCCGGTAAAAAAATTCGTCCACAGCCCGTTGATTCCAACCTTCCCACTGCGAAGATGATCCAGTAGTTCTGTCTTGTGCTTGGGATCGCGATTTTTTAGATAGGACTGAAGATTGGCCGATGCGTCCAGCGTGAAAGAGTAGCTGGGAAACTGTTTTACGAGATCAAGAAATCTATCCGTGAATTGATCTTCCCATTCAAGCGTTATTGCTGGTGTATCGTCAAATCCAAAATCTGCCTGTTCCCGCGGGTCTGCGTAGACTAGCCAGCGGCGTTTTGGCTGGAACATTGTTTTTACGATCGGCTGCGACACTCCTTGGAGATAAAGGGCGGTGGGAAGCGGATGATCGGGTGCCGGCACTTCAACCACAATTTCTGCATCACCAAAAGTTGGCTGACTAATCTCTTTGGTCAGTTCCATGCCGCCTACGACTAACTTTAGTTTTGCGCGATTTACAGGGCCGGAAGTTCGTATTGTTATGTTTGCTAGTTCTACTAAATTTGAATTGCCCTTCTTGTAAAAGATGGTCGGCTGCACAGAAGCGTCGACGATCGCTCCCACCGTCGAGTCCGGCTCGTTGATTAAGGAGAGATCGTCGTAAAATATACCAAAACCGTCGACACGCAAAGTCAGCGTATTCTCGCCACGATGGAAATACGACGCCGGAAGGGACATATCTGTTGACTGATAACCAACGAACTCAGCATAGTTATAGCCTCCAGTTGCCCACCATAGCTCCGGCGCCGGTTGCGGATTGAGTTGATAGCTTCCAGCATTCCCATTAATGTCTACGATATAACGTGGAGCATTAGGTCGTTGCTGCCGAATAATTGCATCAAGCCGCAGAATAAATTTACCCTTAGGCTCTGCATTCAATGAAAAAGTAACTTTGAAGGGTACCCCTTTGGGATTTTTCAAGAAGTCATCGAACGCGCCTGGCTGATAGGCACGCCAGTCCTTTTCAGGTGCACTCTGGCCTACCCGATATAAAACGTTCTCCGAAGCTTCACCTGGCGCAAACTCTTGAAAGGACCTGTCCGGCTTCCCGATCTGAAAAATTGTCTGGCTACCTGCCCACGCTTTCAATCCGCTCGGCAGCACCAAGTGGACCACACAAATAAGGATCAAGAATTTCGTTTTCATTGCGTCTCCTGGTAAACGCTGCATTGAGCAGCCACGTACTGCATTTACGCCCTTGGAGATTGCTTTTTCTGTGCGACTTTGCCGCCACTCCCCAAGGGTTAGCAAAGTATTGCGTTGAGTTCGACGGGCAAGCTCCAGGAGTGCCTGGCTGAAAATTAATTTCATTGAGTCATCCGAATAGGCGTATCAGCAATTGACCTCATACTGCATGCAAGCTAAGGCTCCCACGCTCACCACGACGCCGCAAGGGTAAGCTCTACCGGCATGCAATTAAATACGTCCGGCCTGACGATCTCCGTTATTGAAGTTTGTGGCTTCCATTTGCGGCAGATCACTTCTGCTCTTTACTGTTGGCTGATGCTGACCCAACGCGGACCACCACCGTCTTCACATCGAAGGGCGCCATCGATATATTCACCTGGTGGGCAGACCAATCAACAGATCCGGACTTGTCGCCCATCACTGACCCCATATAGGCGCCTTCGAGCTGGGAACCCGGAAACCGTATTTGCGCATCGGTCGTTTGGGACGTGCCGTTCTGCACCCGCAGCAAGTAGGCCCCTCTTTCACCGGGCACCGGGCGCATCGCAACCACCGAAATCCCGCGCGGAGATGCGCTGACAAAACTTTGGCCTTGCTCTGGCAGGATTGGAGTCCATTCTTTGTGCTCCAAGGGAATGACGTAAAGCGGGGAACGAGCTCCGATTGCAAGTTGGGCTGTGCTCGCCTGTGACAGATTGTCTCCACTAGTCAAAATGTAGCGGAATCGGAAATGGCCATCCTGTTGCGCGGGCGTATCCGTGTACCAATAGTTATTCATTACATAGGAGAAGACCGTCCCATCCTTGATCTGAATGGTTGTCGGCCACAGGCCGCGGTTTGGATGACCCAACGTGATTAGTGGCGCATCGACGCTGGCCCAGCCTATGCTCTGCTTTGCCCCCGAGATTCGCACACCAGCCTGCGTAGCAAACCACTCACAGTTTGCACCAGGGAGCATGTCGGTCTCCGGATTTACCCACGCGGTGGCTCCCTGATACTCGATTTTTGGTTTCTCCACGTCCAAACGGGAACGCGAAATATATCCCTTCTCTCTTGAGGGTTGTCTGTTTTTGCAGTTCGTTGTCGAAGATTACCGACTTCTCTTCGTCGTTCAGGATGACGGTCGAAGTCAACTGCGGGGTGTTAACCGACCGCGCGTGAATTGTCACAGATACACCCCATGGGTAACGCCTCACTTCCGGCGGTCCCACGGTCTGGGGCCTATGAACGGTCAAGTGCGGCAGGGGCAAGGTTGGATCCGAGGACAAAATGCGATTGTCTTCACCGGAACCCTTGTCGCTACCACTGCCGACGGGATCCCCGCCACTTATATATACATACTCATTCAAACCGTAACCGGAAAGACCGTCGACCAAATCCTTCCCGGTGGCCTTATCGATCAGGTGGGCGACGGCCCCAGTTTGAGAGTTCAACTGTAGCCGGTAATACTTGCCTTCAATTACGGCTGTAGCGCTCTCAATCTTGCCCGGCTGGATCGTGGCAGGCGGATTGTCTACGATGATGTAGACCTTGTAGCCCAGCGGCGGAATGGCGGGCGCCCAGCACTTGACCTCGTTGTACAAGGTTTGAACTTTGAGATTTCCGCAGGAAAGCAGGTGGCCATCGGCGGGGTCTTTCAAGGCCTCTGTCGACTTCAACTCCACATCGAAAAAGCCGCCCCTCTGCCAGGTCTCAGTGTTGAAAACGGCTACGCCTGGTTTGTCCGTTTTAACCAACTCCGCCACTCGGTCCATTCCGATTCGGAGTAGGTCACGCGTTTGACGGTAAGCTGCGTCGGCATACCCGCGATGGGCATCTTCCTCGTATTGGGTGCGATAACTAAACGGGCGGCTGGTTGAATACTGATCGCTCCACACATAGTCATCGGCAAGCTGGATGTTTTTCCATGCGTCCCGATAAGGGCCATTCTCGATCCTTAGATCCGGCTTCAACCATTGGGCAATGCTGTCTAATTTTTCTGCAGCAACTACTTGCATCTGCGAGGTTCTATTCGAGGCTGCAACCTTGGCGTCGGCCCCCATCTCGTCCTCCCAATAGGCACCCGCATCGCCGCGCAAGGTTTTAATACTGGAATCGAAGTTCTTGACCACATAGGTGTAAAAATCGCGCTGGGTGGCGGGAATCACTGCCGGGTAAACATATTCCTGATTCCAGTTTGCGATTACATCGGCGCTCGCGTTATGCCAGATCGGTATCTCATCATTGTGCAAACCATAAAGAAGCACGGCATCGAAGGGATAGTCCTTACGTTCGTATTGCGATAGAAAAAGCGGTAGCGAGTGCTCGAGTCCAAATGAGGATGGGCTGTATTTCCCTTTCTCCACTGATCCGAGATTCCAGCCTCCCCAAGCCATATCCTCGATGTTGACGTAACTCACCGCGCTCCAGACGAGCAATTTGGATCCGTTAGGCGCTTCCCAATAAAAGGGAGAGTGGAAGTTCAAGTGGCCGATGGGATTGAAAGGGCCACGAATGGGGTCACTGCCTTCGGCAAAATACTTTACACCGGCGGCCGCTAACACCTGGGGAAGCGCCCAGGTCACCGTGGGTTCATCGGTCTGAGACGCAGAATCCACCGGGAACTTGTAATGGGCTCCTGCAGCTAGCGCATAGCCTATTGTTTGGAATAACTCTTCTGTGGTCGCGGCGCCAGTGAAAAACCCGGCATACATTGCATTGAGACCGATTTTCCCATTTCGCAGATAGCCGAGTAACTGTTCTCTATGCTCATCGTCCCGGGTAGCGAGATAGGATTCCAGGTTCTCTGCCGCATCCAAATTGAAGGAGTAGGCCGGATATTGCTTCATTATCTCAAGCACCCTGTCCGTATAGCGGTTTTCCCATTCAAGAGTTCGTGCCGGGACTTCGTCGTATCCAAAGTCCGCTTGTTCGGCTGCCATTGCATAGACACGCCAACGCCGCGCCGGCACAAAGGATCCTTGGTAGACGGGCGATTTTTGACCTTCAAGGTATATAGCCGCCTGCGACGGCTGTTCGGTTGCCGGAACTTCTATGGTGGTTTCCACGTCTCCAAATGAGGACTGCTCTACGTTGGCTGAGATTGCCTTAGAGCCGATTTCTGCGCGTAACGTCGCGTGACCCAAAGGCTGGGAAGTCTGAAGTTTTACGGTCGCCAACTCGACCAGTTCCCCGGCCCGGCGCTTGTAGAAAATAGTTGGCTGCAGATTGGCCGAAACGAACGCCGCGACACTCGATTCGCGGTCGTTGAAAAGCGAGAGATCGTCGTAGTAAATCCCAAAGCCACCGGCGCACTTGAGGGTAAGGGTATTGCTTCCCGCGTGGAAGTAAGAGGCCGGCAGGGGCATATCCAGAGACTGATAGCCAATGAACTGCGGGGCGCCGCTACCCGTTGGCCACCAGAGGTCCGGAGCAGGTTTCGGAGCCAGCTGATAGCTCCCCGCGTGTCCATTGATATCGATCTCATATCTAGGCGCCGCTGGCCGCGCGTAGCGAAAGATTGCATCTAGATGAAGGACAAACTTTCCCTGGGGGGCCGAGCCCAACGAGAATTGGACCTTAAATGGAACAGGCATCGGATCTTTGGCCAGGTCTCCCGAAGAAGGCGGTTTGTTCTCAACCCAACTGGCTTCGCGAGTGCTTGGAGCAACCTGATAATCAAACATGCCGGGCTGATATGCGAACCAGTCCGCGCGGGGTGTGCTTTTGCTGACGTTATAGACAACAGGGGTTCCTGGCTTGCGTGTTCTTGCGAACTCAGTGAAGGATTGGTCACGCTTTCCTATCTGGAAGATGGTGCGGACATCGCCTTGCGCCTGAGCCCGGTTGCCGGCAAATCCACACCAAAGGGAGCCGGCGACACCAAGAGCGACCACGATAGACTTTAGGACTCTTATCACTTAGGCCTCTGCTTACGTTACTTTGCGTCATCTCCGCCAGAACCCGTAACCGATTTAGTGGCCTGTCAAGGGAGTGGGCCTCACAGGCCGGAAAAAGACGATTTCGGAAGTCCCCTAAATGCCAGTTGGTCAGATTCGGGGTGTGCACGCTCAAAATTGTTCCCCAGTTCCACCGTTAATGCTTCCCGCTAAGATTCAGTAACCCGTGCATCGAAAAACTCTGCGCTAAAGTGGATTCCCACGCGCTCCTTTGAGGCGAATGTTCTTACTTAAGGCTGTATCAAAAGACGAACAGTTTTTGGCGCTGAACAGCAACGTAACTCTTAAACCTCGCAAATCTAGTTGTCAAGAGGAAAATATGTAATTAATATATCTACGGGATATTGACTGCCGAGCGCCAAGCTTGCAATGTGCCAGTGGACAAGAGACGGACCGGAACAAGAAGAGCAGGATGACCAAGGCAAGCGGTATCAGACAGAACAGGAGGTGAACCTGCTACGCCAGGTTGAGGTCGCGCTTGCGAGCGGCCAGACGACGTCGCGGGCATGTAAGGAAGCGGCGATCGTGGTGCAACGTATTTCCGCTGGCGAAAGGAGTACGGCGGTCTACAGGTGGACCAAGCGAAGCGACCACTGAATGAATTCGGCAGGAGAACGCAAAGCTGACGCGTCTAGTGCCGAACCTGAGTCTCGATTAAGCTCGTCTCAGAGAAATTCGCGCGTAAAACTTTAAACCCTAAGCAGTGCATTGTACGATCGAGCATGCGTGCGACAAGCTTGGAATCAGTGAACGGCGGAGCGTGTGATCTGGCCCGCAGGTCACGCGGCACGCAGCATTATCGACCGACACAATGCGAAAACGAGGATCGCTCGATCAAGCCGTCGTTGCTCTCGCTAGCCAGCATGCGCTCAGGATACCGCCGGATCACGGCGTTGTTGCAGCGTAGCGATGGGAAGGTTGGCAGGGATTGAGCGGAGCTCTGGCGATCAGGTTCAGGATACGTACGCTGCGGACAATCGTGCCTTCGTGCACTCAAGAAGTGGTAGCTCCGCACGTGCTTTACATGCGTCGGATCGAGCGCAACCAGAGCGATCGCCGTGAAGGGCTTCAGTTCCCTAAGAAGCAGAAGTGACGAGGAAGGCTATGATTCAACAGTCATGATGAACGGCGTCCGCAGCATTACGCTCAGATAACGGCGCGGAGTTCGTCGCCGAACGCCGCTGGTCGAGTGCGAAGGGTGATCGGAGCCTTGGCCGGTGGATGAGTACCACTCGTGAGTGCCTCATAGATCCGCGCCAGGGATCTGCGTCATGAATGCTGCCGGACAGTGGTGCAGGGTGGATCTCAGATCTTCTGTCCTTTGCGCTGCCTCTTTGCGACAGTCGGAGCAGATGGATGGACGGCCAGTGTGTTTGCGTGTTCACTTTCTCGGTCGCCAGGAAGCCTGAATACGGTGCTGCGTATTTGAGATTGGGTTATATCTTGAAGCACTGACCGGCGCGCGGCCGCGGCATCGCCACTTCGGACCGCGTCCACCACTGCCTTGTGGAGCTCGGAAAATAACGGCGTTGGGTGCCCAGATCGTCGAAGTTCGATATACATAAGGCGCTCAGTGCGCTCCAAAATCCTCCTTTCTAGGTCGATCAATTCATTATTTTGCGTCATGCGAGCGAGGCATAAGTGAAATTCCTTGTTCAGGGAAATGACTTGATCAGTACCTAGCGGCGATGACTTGTCTGGAGAAAACTTTTCGGCAATAAGATCCAACTCGGCCACTTGCGCCGGAGTGGCCCTTAGCGCGGCAACCTCGGCGATGGCACCCTCAACTAGGAAGCGAACCTCGAACATGTCCCCGAAGCCGCGAAAGGTAAGCTCCGGAACGAAATATCCGCGGTGCGGCACGACCTCAAGTATCTTTTCATTGTGCAGCCGGTTACAGGCTTCCCTGAAAGGCGTTCGGCCAACCTTGTATTTATCCATAAATTCTCTTTCTGAAAGAAACTGACCTTCTTGAATCTCGCCTCGAAGAACAGCTTGCTTGAGAATGTGATATGTCCTCTCAGTCTGAGTCGCCTTCCCTTTGGCTGCGCCGTCTTTTACCGACATATATATTTCTCCTGTCCCCAAATGATCCCGCCAGGATTATATTTCAGGCCGCGCATTGAAAAGCAAAAAGGCGCCAGCCGGGTTCATAGAGTTCTCCTCGATAACCGCCACATGCGACCGACGCAGGAATAATGTGTGTGCAATTTGTGATACACTAATGAGTATATCATGTATATATTTTTCTGTAGACAGTAATCTTCCTAATCGGACTTACTATGAAAAAAGAGGACCCGAAGACCTTCGATATTCATGGACTGCTCGAGAATGCCTATTCTGGGGCTGTCTTCGACGTTCTCCGGGAGATGGGAATGCCGCATCAAGCGCTTCCGCCACAAATCGTCTCTCTTGATCCCCGCAAGAAGTTGGTTGGTCCTCTTTTTACTGTGAGCGGCCGAGCGATGAACATCAGCGACGATGAATCTATTCTGCGCTGGTGCGATTTGCTTTCACAAGCACCAAAAGGGCACATCGTCATCTGCCAGCCGAATGACGCGAACCTGGCTCACATGGGAGAGCTCTCAGCTGAAACCCTGAAGTTTCGTGGGATCAGCGGATATATTGTTGATGGCGGCTGCCGGGACACATCCTACATTTTAAAGATTGGGTTCCCAGTCTTTAGCCGGTACTCAACGCCAGCTGACATTGTAGGCAAGTGGGGCGTAGAGGAAATCGGTCAGCCAATTGTAATCGGTGGAGTCAAGATTCGTACGAGTGACTATGCAATAGGGGACCGGGACGGCATCGTAATAATTCCGCAGGCGGCTGCCGAGGAATGCGCGCACAGGGTCAGCGACGTAATGAACACGGAAAGTCGCGTTCGTAAAGCCATTTTGCAGGGAATAGATCCTAAAGTGGCATATTTACGCTTTGGCCGCTTCTAATCTCCGCGTATTCGGCACCGCAGGTTTCGAGATGTACTAGATCCATGCTCGAAGCCTGTTCACAGCGAAGTTGTACAACCAGTGCAATGAACGAGCCACCATATGGCATACCTCTACAACCTGCTGGTGCACTCTGCAAGACGCAGATGCACGTTGGTGACATCCTAACGAAACGGTTTCACGCTCGTCCTGCCGATTTGCCGGGCATGACGATGTCCGGCAAATGTCCGCGTTGTAAGTGCTGAGGCCATGGTCGAGAGTTTCGCGTATCCCATCAACTCCTGCACGAGCTTGACCTCATCGCCGAATTCCGATACCAGCGTGCCGGAGGTGTGCCGGAACGTGTGCCAGCCAATTCTTCTTCATGATCAGGGCACGCTTCGCAGCAGGCTTCAGCACCTTTTGCAGGGACGTGTTTGACCCGATCGGCAGCTTCCCGAAGCCCGCTCCATTCCCAAAGATCCAATCCGAGTCAGCAACACGGACGCCAGTTGTGGCCCAGGGGGTCCCGATACTCGGTTCTCTGTCCGGCAGTTTTCCGGAAAACGACTCTGGACTTCTCGACGGTCAGCGTTTCCGGAACAGAGTTCGCTCGCGCTCGTTCGGACGATAGGCGATGGGGTTTCCTTGACTCCAGGCCACCCCCAGCGGATACCCTGTCAAAAGATCACGCTCATCTGATTGAGAATCTTCGCCCAGCTGCTTGGCGCAAGCCTGCCTCAGCCCGTTGAGCCAGTGTTCGACCTCGACGGCAAAGATGTCAGAGAGCCGGTACTTCCCCACTTAGGAATGATGTAGTCTCTCAAGTTTGACTCGTAGACGTGTTTCGTCTTTTTCGTCTTGCGTTCGTGATTCTCTTTTGGGAACTCCTTCGACGGTAGTGCTCGACGAGGCCGCAAAAGGTTGAGGGTTCGGCCAGCCTCCGGAAGCCCTGCCTGTTTAATGTCATCCTGAGTGGTTCGATGGCCGATAAGGCGAGCGCCTTTGTGGGGAACCGCTTGACCGTTCCAATTGCTTTCTTCCTGCAACTGCCGCCGGCCCATTTCGCGCTAGCAGGTGGGACCCAGACTGCACGTCCACATTTGCGGGGCATCAGTTTCAAACTTCCATTCAGATGCCTTGATCTGCTCGAAATCCTTCCTGGACAGGTCCTTAGCTGCTGTGCAAACGTTACCTCCGCCGCTCCGCCTGCATCCATTGTTCGAGCTCGAAAAACGGAATTTTACATATTTTGCCGGGCCCGGAACCGATGGCGTGCCCGGGCAACTTGCCTTCACGGGCGCGATCGAGAAGGTTTGCGGGACATTACGCGGAACCATGCCGCTTTCGCCGCGTCAATGTAAGGCTCAAGGACGTTGGGTTTCACCTGATTGGCCTGCTGCTAAGGAAAAGCAGGAGGACGCTCAGGTATTCACCGAGACCAGCGAGGCATAGTATGGGTCAAGCCTCGGCAACCATGGTGCACTAGATTATCCAAAAAGTTATGTAGTTAGAGAATCCAGCCGCCATCAATGATATGGGTTTGGCCGGTGGTGAAGCTCGACTCATCCGATGCCAAATATACCGCGAGGGCAGCGATTTCTTCGGGACGCCCCAAACGCCCCATCGGTTGACGTGCCACAAATTCAGCCTGGGCTTTGACAAAATCGCTTTGTGCCGACATTCGTTCCTCAAGCGAAGGCGATCGCACCGTCCCCGGACAAATGGCATTACACCGAATGCCATGCTTAATGAAATCTAGCGCGATCGATTTGGTAAGGCCGATCACCGCAGCTTTTGTTGTCGCATAGACAAATCGGTTCGCCGCCGCCTTGATACTCGATGCCCCGGATGACATATTAATGATGTTGCCATTCCCTGCTTTTAGCATTCCAGGAAGAACTGCGCGGCAAGTGCGGTACATCGACTTCACATTGATATCGAGAGAAAATTCCCAGTCCTTCTCTGTGCAATCCAGGATGGTTCCGTGATGGACGTAGCCTGCACAATTGAATAGAACGTCCACTTTCCCGATCTTATCGACAGCTTGCTGAATGGCTTTCTCGTCCCGA
The DNA here is from genome assembly GCA_963836835.1 of uncultured Acidobacteriaceae bacterium. Classification (GTDB taxonomy): domain Bacteria; phylum Acidobacteriota; class Terriglobia; order Terriglobales; family Acidobacteriaceae; genus KBS-83. The sequence continues at coordinate 135,987 of CAWILE010000007.1, forward strand.
ACATCCAGGGCCTGAGTATGGATGGTCCCACACTCAGCAGCTAACTGTTGAAGTGACGACCGATTGATATCTGTGGCATAGACGACAGCGCCTTCAGCAGCGAATGCCAGTGCCGTCGCCTTGCCGATTCCTTGTCCGGCAGCGGTAAGTAGTGCAGTTTTACCCACAAGTCGTGAGCCCATGGATTTCGTTTCACCCTTGTACATTGTCCCAATTTCCATTCTTTCCGCTTCGATGTTCGCACTTTTGGTCTATTGCCATCCTCCAACCTCTACGGGATTCATAGGCTTCGGCCCGATGGGGTGACAGCGGGGTGATCGCCCTTGACGCAAGTCGTCCAACAAATCCAATGATGTGCACACTTTATCTACAAACCCCGAATCTTTTCGTCAAGCCCTGAAGCCTTCAATCGCACTTCCTTTAGTCGCCCTGATCCGATCAGAACAATCTCTTGTTTCCCTAGGTGAATGTTCCGAAGTTTGCCGAATTTTTCGGGAACAATCGCGAGGAAGCACAAATACCGGACCACCTTCTCCATTCGCGCGGGTACGACCGTAAGGGTCGGCTCTCCGAACAACGCACCATTTCCAACAAAATTCTCGCGCCGAGTAACTGGCAGCGGAGTTGTCCCAAATTCCAGTCCTAAGGCCTGGGTTCGACCT